>NZ_JAFCJM010000120.1 GCF_018130955.1 Bradyrhizobium liaoningense | reverse complement strand
ATTTGCTGGCAAATTAATCAGCAAAGCATCTCACGTTCGAACATGATCTAGGAAGGCGGCCCTCACCGGGTGCTTACACCGATACGGGCGCACTGTCGCTTCATGTGGGGCTGGTGGTGTCGATCTTGCGGATTGGCTCGTGCGCCGGGGGCTGGCACTGGATTGGCCGCGATACAGCCTTAGCGAAACTTTGCACGCCTGAATGTTCGATCGCGAACATTGGAACCGCCCTGCGCCTGCTCAGGGCGTGGTGGCGTCCTTTCCGGGAGCTGCTAGGCTATGCTCAACTGCGAGTGAGCGATGACGCGAAATGTGCAGGCGAATTGTACGCGCAGTTCTAATGCGCCATTAGGACGGGCAAATCCGCGTGCTCCATGATATAGCTGGTCGCGCCGCCGAATATCATTTGCCGCAACCTGTTGCGGGTGAAGGCTCCTTTTATCAACAGATCGCAGCCTTGTGCTCTGGCGGCGTCCAGGACCGCCTCACCAGTCTCGCGATCGTCCAGCACGACGCTCATTAGCTTGGCGGCAATGTCGTTGTACAGCAATTGCCGGACTATCTGATCTGTAGATGGGCCTGGTACCTCTTGTCCGCCAATCACGGTCAGCACCGTTACTCTTTCCGCCAGACGAAGCAACGGCATGGCAAATGCGTTTGCCCGAGCCTGCTCGGTACTACCGTTCCAGTGGATCATGATGTTTGTCGCGATGCTTTTCGGCGGGTCTAATGGCACCAGTAGGATGGGTCTGCCGCTCTCAAACAGTGCAGATTCAATGGCGCGCCGGTGAGGACCGGCAGCATCAACGTCGGACCGTGTCATTGCAATGACGTCGAAAGCGCGCCCATAACTTCCGACAAACTCTTCACCCTCAGGCGCCGTTTCCAACCAACCGAAGCAAGGTCGGCTCGAACCTGCAGTGGCTTTGGCAATATCATGCTTTAGCATGAACGCTTCGAACGAACGGTGCATTTCTGCCAATTCTTCCTCGCTCTTCGCATAATACGAATCTAAAGAGAATCCGGTGGCCAGTTCTGCAGCCAAATATTGAGGAATGCCGAACCGGAGCGGAAAGCCTTCGACGTAGGCGCCGGTACGTTGCGCGAGACGTACGGCAGCCTCGAGCACGGATGCCATGGCCGCAATGTTTTGGATCGGTACCAAGATCGTCTTCATTTTCAACCCCGTGTTTCAGATGAACACTCATGTACAGCGTCTAGTCACCTTTGAGACAAGGCTAACGGATTGCGACTGAGACCGACGAATCGTTCCTGATTGCGACGCAGCTCGTTGTCAAAATGCCGAGCAACTAAGCACTTCATGTTAGCACGCACCTGGCGCAAAGCGGACATCAGAGCTGATGACGAGGCGCCGAAGGGTCAAAAACGCCGCTTTCCAGTCTGGCCAGTCACTTCCGGTCTACCCCGATAAGCGGACCGTCTCGGAAGCCGCTCGGACTTCGCCTTCGGGCCATAAGCGGAAGCACTGGATTTGAAAAGAAGCGCCGCGGCATGGTACCATTGGGGACATTCAACAACCTTCGCGGGTTCGTCGACATGTTGGCTGAGTATCATCACATCATTGAAGAACTCGCATTCCCGTACAAGGCGCCGAACGCCTATCGGGCATTGGTCGATCTTGGGATACAGGCACTTCCTGCAGTGCGCGCCGGGCTGCGGCACGACAATCCTGATGTCCGCTTGCATTGTTGCAGGTTTCTCGACCGGTATTTGTCACCCGATACTCTCTCCGATTTGATCGGTATGCTGAACGATGGCGATGAGCGGGTCAGATGCTCCGCCTTGCACACATTGGCGTGCGACCGATGCAAGGAAGGAACCTGCAGGCCCGAGGAAGCCGAAGTGCTGCCAAAGGCGATGAAACTGCTTGAGCGCGACCCCGATGCGCATGTGCGCGCAATGGCAATTGAAGTGGTCGGACAGTTCGTCCACACCAATGCGCTTGCCGCTGCGGCGATTTCCGCTGCCCAACAAAGTGACGAAAATCCAACCGTGCGAAAGAAAGCCGGATGGTATGTGCCGGGAGGCCCAATCCACAGCCGGACCAAGCCAAGGCTCCGTTCGATTTCTTCGAGCTAAGTCGGATACGGGTCAGAAGCAGGCTTCGAACTCAAGAAGCTCTGACCGGGCCGAACAGCGGGTAGTCTGCGATCAAGCGGCTTGCCCCCTGCTAGTACCAATGATCTTGCCGTCTGGTCCGACAAGTGCTCCGAACAACAGAAGAAATGGGCAACCAAGCCAAAGATAGAATCCCAACCCAGCACTCTTTACAACCAACTCAGCGTCAGCGACATGCATCGAACGTATTTTTATGGTTGAGACTGCCAGCGCTACAGCAATGCCAGCAGCGATCAATTTGAAATGGGGCTGCATTGGCATGGCGGAAAGCAGCATCAATGGATTGGCGAACCACCCGAACTGCCACTTCGAGATAGCGAAGGGGCCAAAGAATAGAAACCACCAGCCGATCCATTCGCCCGTTGATTGGGAAGCGTGGTTGGTTTCGACAGTCACGACCACGGGCAGAAACAGCGACGCGGCAAATAGCAAAAATGCCGCGAGATAAAGCATCATCTGTAAGATTAGAGCAGGGCGATTCGAAATCATTTGCTGCTTCGCCTTTTCACATCAAACCAAGAGATTCGTTTGCTGAAGGTTACGCATGGTGTGATTTACTTTTGCTGAAGGCGACTGAGAAAAGCTTACGTGATGAAGCACATCGTTCTCTGCAACGTCGTGGGGGTTCCGGCTGACATATGGGCGCGGCGCCTCGAAGTCCGCTCCGGGGCATTCGCGACCGGGTCGAGGCAGCAACAACTCAGGCCATGTCCGCTATGCCCCGAAAGCATCTAAATTTGCAGCGCTGGGAAATGTCGCGAAGGGCCATGTGTGGACGGCTCCGGGCTGGCAAGGGTTTTCTTTACGCATGCGGCGGTAGTCGGAGCAGCCATGTGTTCGGCCTGTTAGCGCGGTTCACGTGACCGCTGGCCATAACGCCCTCCGCGGATCAGGTCCCGGTCAAAAGCACGCATTCGAAGATGCCATGGCCCAAGTGGGTTGTCCTGATCGCCGGATCGACCGGCGCTGCATTACGTGCTGTTCGCCCTCCCAACCGTTACGTCACACCGGATATCCGGCGCGATAGGTTACGCCGCGAGCGCGACGGGCTCCCTGTAGCGCTCACCCTGGCCATCATAGCCCACGCCATCCGAGCAATCTTGTTGGCGAGCGCGATCGCAGCCACCTTGGTGGGTCGGCGCATCAGCAGTCCCGTCAGCCAAGGCCGATGCCCCGTGCCATGGATCTTGGCATAGCGGATCACGGCGAGCGCGCCAGCCGTGAACAGGCTTCGCAAATAGCGATCGCCTTGTTTGCTGATACTGCCAAGCTTGTCCTTGCCTCCGCTCGAGTTCTGCTTCGGCACGAGCCCAACCCAGGCCGAGAAGTCTCGTCCCGATCGGAAAACCTTGGGATCGGCAATGCTGGCGACCAGAGCTGTTGTCAGCGCCGGCCCGACGCCGGGGATCGCGTCAAGCCGCTTGCTCGTCACGCTTGATCGATGCCAAGGCGATGATGCGTCGGTCGAACTCCAGGATTTGGGCCTTCAGTGCGCGCAATTGACTGCCGAGAGCCGCAAGACAAGCACGGGCCACCTGGGGGAGCCGGTCGTCGGCTCTATCGGCGACGATCTCCAGCAGTTGCTCGACACCCCTGCGCCCGACAGGGGCGACAATCCCGAACTCGGCGAGATAGGCGCGGATTGAATTGATCACGGTAGTCTGCTGGCGGATGAAGAGATGGCGCGCCCGGTGAAGCATCAGGCAGCTCTGCTGCTCGACCGTCTTGGTCGGTACAAACCGCATGGTAGGTCTCGTGACCGCCTCGCAAATCGCCTCCGCGTCCGTGCTGTCGTTCTTCTGTCGCTTGACGTAGGGCTTCACATAGGCCGGAGGCATTAATCGCACCGTATGCCCCAACGCTTGCAGCTCGCGCGACCAATGGTGCGACGAGGCGCAAGCCTCGATGCCCACTAGGCATGGCGGCAGCTTCTGGAACAATGCCACGACCTGCTGCCGCCTTAACTGACGGCGCACGACCACCTGGCCGGCCATCTCTCGAAGCTAGTAGAGGACTGCGAGTCCTTGACGATTGTGTTCGGCGTACAGAATGCATGCACCATGTACCCGCCCTACACCGTGGGGAGCGATTTCATCGCTGAGAGCGATCATACGGACCACGCAAAAGCTAGGCCTCTCGTGGCGCCGTTCAACAGCATCCAACAGATCATCAGTCACCCGGCGAAGAGCTAGATGATCAAGCCCCTGCACATGGCAAGGGCCTTTACGTCGCTACACGCTATTGACCCGGAGCAAAGCTCGACGCGCCGTGATGGGCGCCCCGGGTTTGAGGATTTGGTCGATCTATTACGGCGATGTCAACGTCGGGACGATCGGCCTGCGCAGCGGCAACCCGGTCAGCACCGATCCGTGGTGCTGGCGCTGCGGCTTTTATCCCGGATCGAACCCGGGCGAGTGCACCTCCGGCACAGCGGCGACGTTCGAACGGGCCGGTAAACGCTTCGACGGCCATGATCCGGCCGGGAGCCACCTCCACTGCGTGGACACACTTACGCCCCTTAGCGGATGGCGGCCCAATGAAGTGCAATAATTTGCGCTGGCACGCCCGATGAGCAACGCGCGCTATTGCGGTAGCGGGCGCCGGAGCTTGGCGGGCTGCAACATAGCTTGCCAGAGTAAAGCTGCCATCCAATGAAGGAAGGCCCGTCGGTGCTGCACTAGCCACGGCCACCATTTTGGCATCACGTCGGTCACAAACATCGCCGTTCGAAGACCGCCAAAAAGCATGACCATGAGAAGGATTTTGATTGTTTCATTTGTCATTTCGACACCTTCTTTGAAGCTATGCCGAACAATGAAAAAGCTGATCCCTTGCACTCCCAGTCGAGATTGTCGAACTGCGACATCGCGGTCTATATCTTACGGGAAGTACGTAAGCAGACTTGTGGTTGGTGTTCATTATCATATCGGTGATGAGAACCGCGCGGCCGCCGAGTGAGGGTTCAGGACCCAATTTCGAGGTCACGATGAGAACAGCTTCCTGTTTCGGGAGCACTTCGTTTGGCGGGGAAATGGTTTCACGGGCTGCTCGATTTGCGTCAATTCTACTGTCCCTGTGATCCAAGAATTTGGACGCAGCCTGTGAACAGGCTCACAATCTGGCGTCAGAACCGGGGCCAATGTCACTGCGGAAATGTGTGGTGGGAATATTGTATCCATCTCAAAACAGGGGTTGCGTCATGAAACGTCTGTTCCCATTTGCCGCCGTCGCGGTCGTCATATTGATAGGAGCCGATGGAGCTACTGCCGGGGAGCTTCCAACTTATGAATTGATGGGCTTCCCGATCACCGCCCACCAATTTTCGGTGGTGGGATCGGCCGGTATTCAAGAGTCCTCGCCCGTCCCAACGCTGATGTTCGGCGACATGCCCGCCTCTCCCCATCAGATTGCGGTCTTGAGCCCGCGCTCGAAAAATATTGAGGCATTGGCTGCGAACCAGAAGCTAGTCACTGTTGGCTTCGCACCACACTAGCGCGCGGACCGACGCGACTGCACCCATTTGCGGCACCTTTGCGCTCCCCGCCTCACGGCGGGGCTTTTTTGTTTCAATTAGGTGGCGCCGCGCGTAGATGGCGGATTGGTCGTGCCCATTTTTCGATCCCATCGAGCTGCCAGATAGCCGAAGGATCGAAACCCTGAGAGATGCAGCCACCTTCATCACGAAGCTCCCGAAGCGCGAGCATGATGCGCCGGAATGGCAGGCGGCGATCGAGGCGCTGATGCTGGTGGCCGATCTCGGTGGCCCGACAATGCTTGCCCGCATCGGCATGCTGCGGGCGCTCAACCGTCGCAAGCAGGTTACCAATCCGCGCAAGAAGCATGCAAAGGGCGTACAGGATCGTCAAATGATCCAAGAAGAGCCACGAGGCCCGGATGTGGGATGATCCGGGCCTCTAACAGATGTCGAAACGGTTCCCACTAAAAAGAGTATACACCGTTGCGGCCTCGTGCTGCCTGAAAGCATTGGGCTAAGATGGTGGGCCCCTATTGATCTAGGACAAGACGCGCCACTCAGCGGTTTTCGGGAGGAGAACCAGGTTCCTAATCCTCAAAGACGCGGCCATCTTCATCACGAAGCTGCTGAAGCGCGAGCGTCTGCGCCGGGATGGCGGGCCGCGATCGAAGCGCTAATATTGGTGGTCGATCTCGGCGGCTTCTATCCGGGTTCGAACCCGGGCTCTTGGCAACCTTGATTATCGTGAACTGGATCACAAACGCGTCGGGATTCTGCGACGTTCGGCCCCACTCTGAATCACCGAACCTTCCAGAGCGAGTGCGGACTCATGCATAAGCGTTGGCAGTTCGCCCGGAGGGTACTATGGGGCGGCGTGGCATGGCGTGGTCGAAGCGCGGGATTCCGTTGATCAGTTCTATCGTAGCGCTGACAATATTTCCGGCGCAAGGGCGTGACCTCGATGGACGCTTCAGGAGTTCACCGCTCCACGAGTGGTTCGAGCAGCTGGCCAGCCATAAAGGCCTCTGTTGCTCGTACGCAGACGGTCACGCCGTAGAAGACGTGGACTGGGAGGCCAAGGACGGCCACTACAGAGTCCGACTCCCGAAAGACGTGGGTTCCAAAGATATGATCTGGGTCGATGTGCCAGACGATGCAGTCATCACCGAGCCAAACCGCGCCGGGCGCACCATGGTCTGGCCCATCTACAATGACTTCTATCGAGATATATCGATCCGGTGCTTCATGCCGGGGAGCATGACTTAGCCGCTCAACAGGTCAGCAGTATCAACTATTTTGAACGATGCTTCCAGTTCGGCAATGAGCGCCTTGTGTCGGTCTTTGTCCGCCACTACCGGATATGTATCCCCGGTTGCGATTGGCTTCCGAAGGTGAGCAACTGCCCGCTGAGCGCGTTTCCGGTGAAGCCTTCCTCACCCTACCTCCAGCGGAGGCGCCGCTACGGGCACCGCGCCCCGGCCCCGGCAATCGGGCTTTCAGCGTTGGCCGTCAAAGCGGGGATCGTCATCCAAATTGGCGCGCTCAATGTCAGCTCTACAGCGCATCACGGACTCAGACGGGACGTTCCGTCACGTCGGAGAAGGGCCGATTTTGTTGCAAAAGTCGGCTGTAACCGACGGATGTCTTTCGGCCATTTGGTAAGGCTGACCGGCTTTGATCCGCCGACCCTGACGCTCTCAACGCAACTCCTACGCTACGCAATGCACAGGGCATGAGCGGGTG
>NZ_JAFCJM010000012.1 GCF_018130955.1 Bradyrhizobium liaoningense | reverse complement strand
CAACAGACCTGAACGAAACAAGAATTGTGTTACCCATGTCGTCGGTTTGAACTGTTACCCATCTCGCCGGTTGCTCACGCGAAGCGCCGGATGAGGGGTTGTCTTTGCGAATTGAACCGCGAGAGATTCGTGTGCGGAGACAGACCCCTCACCCGGCTTCGCGCGCGAAGCCACCCTCTCCCACAAGCGGGCCCACAAGGGGAGAGGGTGCACCGTCGGTGCGGGGAGAGGCGAAGCCGATCGCAGCCCGGACTCGCGCTCACGGGCGCCAAAATTGCGCCGTTCGGCCGATTTGCTTCGACGTCTCAACCGACTACGCGGCATCGCCGGGCACATCCACCACCGGGAGCGTCCTACTTTGCATGGGGTTGTTTTCGACACTTTGTTGGAACGGGGCCTGCGCCGGTCCCGGTGCCCCGCCCATGCGGTTGCAAGTCCGCGGCGTGGGGTTAGGCTGTGCACCCCGCACTCCCGCGACGAGGTGACCCATGCCGATCCAGCATTTTGCGCCGCCGCCGAACGTCAAGGCGCCGCCGCTGTCCTTCGCCACGCGCGTCGGCGATCTCATGTTCGTGTCGGGCCTTCCCGGCTTCGACGCCAATGGCGCGCTGCCTGATGGCTTCGACGCGCAGTTCGGCAATGTCGTCGTCAACATCAAGCGCATCCTGGACCAGGCGGGCGCCACGTTCCGCGACCTCGTCAAGGTCAACGTGCTCTTGACGCGCGCGAGCGACGTGCCGGCGATGAACGCGCTCTATGCCGGCGTGTTCGGCCCGCCGCCCTACCCGGCGCGCACCACCTGCGTGGTGCATGCGCTGCCCGATCCAAGAATGCTAATCGAGATCGAGGCGGTGGCGTCACTGGCGAAGTGAACGTTGCCGATTGTTGCGCACTGCCTGACATCTGCGTGAACGATCGCGGCTCCGGCTTGCAAGGCAAAGGCGTTTGCCGCACCAGTTTTGCGTCAAACGCCTTTCAGGAGACATTTTATGCTTGTGCGTCGCGTCCTCACCCTCTGTGCCGCTGCCGGCGTCGCTGCCTCGGCCCTTCCCGTCCCCGCCTTCGCGAAGGTCGGCTATTACGTGATCCGCTGGGACAACACCGGCATCTGCCAGATCTGGAACGAGGACCTGCACTACAAGCCGGTGCAGTGGCCGTCGACCTACAAGGTCGTCAGCAAGCCGTTCCCGACCTTCGACGCGGCCAACGCCGTGCAGCTCAAATATCGCGCCGAGCACCGCTGCACGCTCTGACCGAGCCCGATCCGAGGCCTGAATCTACCGGGGGCGGATGGCCGAAAACGTCATCCGCCCCTGATTTTCGTTGAACCTGTTCCATCCGCCGGCCTACTCAACTGTTGTTCGGGGCGCATGTTCCCACGCACCCCGCACCACCCCTCCCCGAGCATTGCCGGGAGGCGCATCACACTTTCATTTGAGGAGCTGATCCATGCGTCGTTTTTCCAAGCTGTGTGCTGCTGTCGGTCTTGCCGCTGCCGCCTTCGTCGCCACCAGCCCGGCCCAGGCCGGCTATCACCTGATCCGCTGGCAGGATAGCGGCCTGTGCCAGATCTGGGACGAGAGCATTCCGACCACGCCGTGGCCCGCCGGCTCCCACCGCGCGAGCCAGACGGTCGCGACCTTCCTCGACGCGTTGGCGCTGAAGGATCACGCGCTGAAGAACGGTCACTGCACCTGGTAAGAGTTCGATCGGCGGATCGAGAAGCGGGCAAGGACGCACCGTCGTCCTTGCCCGCTTCCATGTCCGGCCCAGAGGAGGCGTGAGACGACGAGATGCGCATCATGACAAGGCTAGCGGCCATCGTATTGACGCTGGGCGCGCTGGCCTCGCTCGCGCAGGCGCAAGCGCCGCAATCGTTCCGTGTGATCTCGCCGATCTTCGGCCAGCTCGTCACCTTCTCGATGCCGTCGAATTTCATCGCGGCTTTCGAGAATACCAAGGGCGGCCACTACATCCGCGAGGCCGTGCTGAGGGGCGAGAGTGCGCAGGCCTGGACGCAGATGATCACGGTGACCGGCGAGAAGGGCGTAGCCGGCAACCCCGGCCTCACACCGGAAAAATTCGCCGGCAACATCGCCGGCGGCTTCAGGGCGGCCTGCCCCGACTCTTTTGGCGCAAAAGGGCTCGGCACCACCAAACTCGGCAGCTTCGATGCATTCATCGCGGTGATCGGCTGCGGCAGCGTCGACAGCGGCCCGGCCAAGCACAGCGAGACCGCGCTCCTCGTCACCGTGAAGGGCGCAACCGACTACTACACCATCCAGTGGGCCGAGCGCGGCACGGCGAGCGACAAAGCGAAGGTCGACGACGAGAAATGGACGGCGCGCCTTCGCGAATTGCGCCCGATCGATCTCTGCCCGATCGTCGCGGGCGAAAAGGCGCCCTATCCGAGCTGCGTGAACAAGAGCTGAGCTCAGGCGTCCTTGTGCGCGCCGGGATGGATCAGGATATCGCGCGCGGCGGAGAGGTCGAGGAAGGCCTGCTCGCTGCCGCCGAGGTCGGGATGCATGGTCTTGGCGAGGCGGCGATAGGCCTGGTTGATGTCGTCGCAGGTGAGCTGCACCGCGAGCGGCAGGCCGAGCGTCTTGCGCGCGCTCTCCTCCTTGCTCAGCTTCTTCGGCAGCACGCCACGGCGGCCGAAGCGCGGCGCAGTCAGCCCGTGGACGACATCGAGGACCACGCCGAGACGGCGCTGCGCGGCCACGACGATGTCGTGGTCCTCGCCGTTCTGAACGGCCTGGCGCAAGATCGGGATCGCCTGCTCGGCGGCCTGGCGGAGCGTCGCCTCCGGGCTCATGCGGGCGATCTCGGCGGCCAGCCGGCCGGCCTCGTCCCAATCGATGGAATGGGCCGTCCGCAGCCGTTCCAAGGCCAGCTTCCAGGACTCGATACGCTCGATCATATCCGACACACTTAGCAACAGATGCGACTATGCCAAGTTCGGCGTTTCAGAGGTCTTAATTTCGGGTTAGCCTTTCGCGACATTTCGATATGAATCCGGGACCAAATTAGACCTTTCCTGCCGTTTCTTCCCAGGAGCGCCGCGCATGCTCACGCTCTACTCCTATCCCACGCTGTTCGGCGTTGCCGACAACAACGGCTACGGGCTCAAGGTATTCGCCTTCCTGAAGCTCGCGGGCGTGCCGTTCCACCACGAGCACATCTTCGATGCCTCGAAGGCGCCGCGCAGCCAGTTGCCCTACATCGTCGACGGTGACGACGTCGTCGGCGACAGCGAGACGATTTTGCAGTTCGTCATGCAAAGATATGCGCTCGCGATCGACGCCGCGCTGACGCCGCTTCAGCGCACGCAAAACCTGCTGATCACGCGCATGCTCGACGATCTCTACTGGGTGATGTCCTATTCACGTTGGAAGGACGAACGCTACTGGCACGCCTTCCGCGACGCGCTGCTACGGGAGCACCCGACCGTCACCGCGGACGGCCTCGCCAAGGCAAAGGCCTTCAACGAGCAGCGCTACTACTATCAGGGGATCGGCCGGTTCGATCCGGACGCCGCGATGGCACGCGGCCTCGCCGACCTCTCGGCGATCGCCGCGCTGATCCCCGCCGATAACGGCTTCATGCATGACCAGGCACCGACCAGCATCGATGCCGGGATCTACGGCTTCATCGCCAATATCTACTACTACGATATCGACACGCCGCTAAAACGGTTCGTGGTTGGACACGACAACATCGTCCGCCATTGCCGCGCCATTCACGCCATGGTCTCCGGACCGTCGTGATGCGTCAATGCTGACGGATCGACTGGTGATGGCTGCGCTTGCCGAAGCGCGGCGCGGAGAGCACGTGCAGGGCATCCTGGACGATGCCCAGCCGCTGGCGGGCGATCTCGCGCGTAGCCCGGCCGGCCGATTTCGCCGCCGCGTGGCGCAGGCTCGGCAGCACCTGCAACGCGGCCCGCCGCAGCGGCTCGTCGTGGCTCGTACCTGAGATGTCGGCGACGATCTGTGCCACTTTGCCATAATCGGGCTCGGGCGCCGACAAGCAGCGCTCGATCTCGAGCTTCCACTGCGCGATGTGCGGATCCATGCGCGTCATCCAAACGTGAATGACAGCAACGCGCAAACACGGCTTGGCGTTTCGGTTGGTTCGGTCTTGAATTAGCTTGTCGGCAACATCAAACAAAACCCGAGGAAACGCCATGTCCCTGCTCGCCAACCATATTGCAGTCATCACCGGCGCAGGCTCCGGTATCGGGCGCGCAATCGCCACGGGCTATGCGCGCGAGGGCGCGCAGGTGGTGCTCTACGACATCAATGGCAACGCTGCGGCGGAAACCGCGGATGCGATCCGCAGCGCCGGCGGCAAGGCGGAGAGTTTTGCGCTCGACGTCACCAACCGCGACGCCTGCTTTGCGGCGGCGAAACAAGCTGCCGACAAGGTCGGACAGGTCTCGATCCTCGTCAACAATGCCGGCATCACGCGGCGCAACGCGTTCACCGCCGAGAAGGACACCGTCGCAAAGGACTGGCAGGACATCATCGCGCTCAATCTCAACGGCGTGTTCAACATGACGCAGGCGTTCCTCGATCCGCTGCGCGCGACCAAGGGGCGCATCGTCAATATCGGCTCAATCCAGTCCTTCGTGCATCTGCGTACGCCGAGCTCGGCTGCCTACACCACGTCCAAGCACGGCGTGCTCGGCTTCACCAAGGCGCTCGCCGCGGAACTCGGCAAGGAAGGCGTTCGCGTCAACGCGATCGGCCCCGGCTTCATCGAGACCAATATCAACGCGCAGGTGCGCGCGACCAATCCGGCGCTGGTACAGGCCTTCATCGATCACACCCCGCTCGGCCGCACCGGCAAGGCAGACGACATCGTGGGGCCCGCGATCTTCCTCGCGTCGGATATGTCGGCTTACGTCACCGGCTCGATCGTGATGGTGGACGGCGGCTACAGGACGGTCTGATAGGCATCAGGTCGATATGCACTCAGTGCCAAACGCGGCTGCTTTGCGGTTATCCCGAGGTCAATTGGCGAGCGTGGCCCTTCGTTAACCACTCGTTAACCGTCTTCGCGCACCGTAGATCTACGGCTTGGGGGTCGTTTGTTCTCGATCCGCTTCCAACGTTGGGAGCGGGCGTTGATCGGGAGGTTGTCGATGACCACTGTCCATGCTGCTGCGCCTGACAATTTCGCGCGGTCCCTTGCTCCCAACCAGATCGTTCCGCTGCTGATCGGTTCGACCGTCGACGAGGTCGAGCGCGAACTCGTCGTGCAGACGCTCGCCCGCTGCGACGGCAACCGGACGCGCGCCGCGCGCGTGCTCGGCCTGTCGGTGCGTACGCTGCGCAACAAGATCCGGCTCTACGTCGCCGACGGCATCGACGTGCCGGCGTATCATGACTAGAGCCCCTTTCCGTTCCGATAGAATCGGAACGGGGCTCTAGATTCTTGTATTGACGCGTTTTCTTCACGCGAACCGGTATCCACTTCGCTCGAAAACGCTCTTGCGCGTGACACCGCGCTGCCGCGTCGCCGTCTTTGATGTTGACCGCACGGGGCAGCACAGCCTCGCGCAATTGCTGCTGCCGCCAAACGCCGCTAAGAAAAGGCGTTCTTTAGCGGGAGCGATGGCGTGGCAGACGATCAGGGCCGGCAGGGACGACAGGGACCTTCGGGTCCGCGTGGGCGGCAGGGCGAGCCCGGGCGGGCGGGCCCGCAGGGACATCCCGGACGGCGCGGAGCCGACGGCACACGCGGCAAGCCTGGTCCGGCGGGCAAGCCCGGCGCGGCCGGCAAGCCGGGGCCCCAGGGCAAGCAAGGCGAGGCCGGGCCGCAAGGCAAGGTAGGGCCGCAGGGGCCGGCCGGCCCGCAAGGTCCGCGCGGCGAACCGGGCCCGCCGGGTCAACTGCCCTCGATCGAGCAGGTCATCCCGTGGCTGGAGCAGATTTTTGACGCCTGGGAGGATCGGCGGCGCCAGCGCGACCTGGAAGCTCTCGAACAGCAGGCCCTGGAAGCGGCGGTGCTGGAAGACGGCGACGCAATCGTCGACGACATGAGCGAGGAGAGCGATGACGACGATCGCAGGAAAAAGAAGAAAAAGAAGAAGCGCAAATAGCAGATAGCTATTTCGCCTGTGCGTCGTCGCTGCGCGGCAGCATGCCCATGCGCTCGAACTGCCAGCGCATGGCGCGGTACCAGACATAGCCGACGATCGCGCCGCACACGGTCAGGATCACCAGATTGGCGCTGCTATAAGTGCCGCTCCACCACATCATCCAGGCGGTCCACAGCACCGTGAAGATGATGGCGCCGACTTTCAGGGAAATCAGGGGGCGGTTCATGATTGTGCTCCGGGCTTCCAAGACCCAAGCGCCATATTCCCCCGATCGCGTGACGCAATCCGTGAGCCAGGTCACGCAACCCTAACCGAACCGCAGGCGCGAGCGCTCCTTCGCCTTCTCTGCCTCCACCGCGCGATCGCGCGCCGGCGCGTGCGTATGCAGCGAGGCCAACAGGCGCCGCGCGGCGTCCGAGACCTCGGCGACCGCGCGATCGAAAACCGCCTCATTGGCCTGCGACGGCTTGTTGAAGCCGGAGAGTTTTCGCACGAACTGCAGGGCCGAGGCATGGATCTCCTCCTCCGTAGCCGGCGGCTCGAAGTTGTACAGGGTCTTGATATTGCGGCACATGCTTCTCTCCTGACGGCGATGGCTCGCTGGAAGACGATCCTCAAAACCGAAATCCTACATGGCATCCGACGTCCTGTCAGACCGGCCAATATTCCGGTTGCGCGATGCACCATTGCAAAAATGTTTTCTGAGGCAAACGGCACGTCCGGTCTCGATCCCCAAGCGACGGCTGGTAAGATCGCTTGCAAAGCGGCTCGGTGAAGGAGGCCGCATCGGGGAGAGCAACATGAAAGCTTCATGCGCGGCGCTGGCGGCGATCCTGCTGTCGATTTCGATGCCGGCGGTGGCCGCCGATTATCCCGCGCCCAAGCAGGGCGACTGGGTCGCCAAGGATTTCAAGTTCCACACCGGCGAGACCATGCCGGAACTGCGGATGCACTACACCACGATCGGCGAGCCCTCGGGCCAGCCGGTGCTCGTACTGCACGGAACGGGGCAGTCGGCCGCGGGCATGCTGACGCCGGCCTTTGCCGGCGAGATGTTCGGCGCCGGCCAGCCGCTCGACGCCACCAAATATTACATCATCATCCCCGACAGCCTCGGCCACGGCAAATCGTCAAAACCCTCCGACGGGATGAAGACGGCCTTTCCCAAATACAATTACGAAGACATGGTCGACGCGCAGTATCGACTGGTGACCGAAGGCCTCGGCGTCAAGCATCTGCGGCTCGTGATCGGCAACTCGATGGGCGGCATGCACACCTGGCTGTGGGGCGAAAAATACCCGCAGGCGATGGATGCGCTGGTGCCGATGGCTTCGCAGCCGACAGAGATGGCGTCGCGCAACTGGATGATGCGGCGGATCATGCTCGACACGATCCGCAACGACCCCGACTACAACGGCGGCAACTACACCAGCCAGCCGCGGATGATGAAATACGCCATCGTCGCCTATGGTATCGCCAGCATCGGTGGGACGCTGGCCTATCAGGCGCAGGCACCAACCGCGGCCAAGGCCGACAAAATGGTCGACGACCGGCTCGCCGCGCCGATGACGACTGACACCAACGACTTCATCTATCAGTGGGAGTCCTCGCACGACTACAACGCCTCGGAAGGGCTGAAACGGATCGAAGCACCGCTCCTCCTGATCAACGCTGCCGACGACGAGCGCAATCCACCGGAGACCGGCCTCACGGACGCCGCCATGAAGCGCGTCAAGAATGGCCGCCTGTACCTCATCCCCGCGAGCAAGGAGACGCGCGGCCATGGCACCACCGGCAACGCGAAATTCTACACGGAGCAGGTCCGGCAATTGCTGCAAACCGCGCCGCAGCGGACGATGTGATCCGGCGCGGGCGCAATGAGCTCCGGTCGCTTCCGCCGAATTGCGCTCGCGCTGCCCAATGCCGTCGAGGGTTCGCACCACGGCAAGGCCGACTTTCGCGTCGGCAAGCGCGTGTTTGCGACGCTGGGCTATCCCGACGACAAATGGGGCATGGTCAAGCTGACACCTCAGCAGCAGACGATGCTGGTCGACGCGGAACCTGACATGTTTCAGCCGGTGCCCGGCGCATGGGGCAAGAACGGCAGCACGAATGTGCTGCTCGCGAAGGCCGATCAGGTCACGCTGCGAAGCGCGCTCGCGATGGCATGGCGCAACGTCGCGCCCAAATCGCTCCTCGCCTTGCACGATACACCGAAGCGCTGATCTCGCGGCGCATCACCGCGCTGGATGCAGGTGCCGGAGCGCGCCGTCATCCGCGACCAGGGCAACCCGATCGGTCAGGCCGTGGTGTGGTACGTGCACCATCGCGGCGCCATCATCATCAGTTGCTTCGTGCCGGCGGACGCGGTTTAGCGGGGTTCTAGGCCGGATTGACTTGGCTGAGGGCGCTTCGATCAGGTAGTCTGACACCGAACTCTTTGCGGAGACACGCCGGTGACCGACCTTAGCGCTGAAGACCTGGCCGCCATCTATCCGAAGCCGTCTCCACGAGTCATCGCAAAAGCACGTCCCGAAATCGATGCGCATGCGCGGAAATTCATCGAGATGTCGCCGTTCTGCGTCCTCGCGACCTCGGGCTCCGACGGCAGCGTCGATGCCTCGCCGCGCGGCGGCGGTACAGGCTTCGTGCACGTCGCCAGCCCCAATCAGCTCCTGATGCCGGACCGTTCCGGCAACAACCGCATCGACAGCTGCAAGAACATCGTCGAAGGCTCAGGCTTCGTGCATCTGTTGTTCTTCGTGCCGGGGATCGACGAGACGCTGCGCGTCGGCGGCACCGGCAAGGTGTCGGCCGACCCGGACCTGCTCGCCTCGATGGTCGAGTTCGGCAAGCCGCCGCGCGCGGTGCTGAGCATCGCGGTCAGCGAGGTCTATTTCCATTGCGGCAAGGCGCTGATGCGCTCGAAGCTGTGGACGCCGGACGTGCAGGTGAAGCGCTCGGTGATGCCGAGCATCACCGAGGTCATCCACGATCAAACCGGCCTTGGCGAACCCGATGCCCAGGAAATTGTGGTGGAGCGCTACAAGGAGCAGTTGTAGGCCAAACCCAGTGTCGTCCCGGCGAAGCCGGGATGACATAGGAGTGCGAGGCGACGCTAGTGGCTAGCTCCCGCCCTCAAGCCCACCGACATGCTTCTGCGTGTACAACTCGAGGCCGATGCGGCCGATCAGATCGAGCTGGGTTTCGAGGAAGTCGATGTGATGCTCCTCGTCGCTCATCAGCTTCTCGAACAGGTCGCGCGTAACGTAGTCCTTCACGCTGTGACAATAGGTGGCGGCCTCCTGGTAGAGCGCGCGCGCGCTCATCTCGGCGGCGAGATCGCAATCGATGATCTCCTTGACGTTCTGGCCGATGCGCAGGGGATCGAGCACCTGCATGTTCGGGAAGCCGTCGAAGAACAGGATGCGCTCGGTGAGCTTGTCCGCGTGCTCCATCTCCTCGATGGACTCCTTGCGCCAGACCTTGGCCATGTCGCGCAGGCCCCAATTGTCGAGGAAGCGGTAGTGCAGCCAGTATTGATTGATCGCCGTTAGCTCGTGACGCAGCGCCTTGTTGAGATATTCGATGACTTTTGCGTCGCCCTGCATGATTCACTCCAGCTCTTGCGGCCAATTCGGATCGAAACCGAATTTAGAACGCTTCTAAAACAGTTTGGGAACGAGGGCAACCTGACGCATGCGCGCAGGCGGGGAAAAACAACCGATCTGATGCTGACTTTTTCAGCAGGCTGCGAGGGCGAACTCGGCCGGAGCGACGTCTTCGTCGTTGGCCGCGACCTCGCTGTGCGGGCAGCCTGAGCAGCAGGACTTGGCGCAGGGGCCGAGCGCTTCCTCGATGATCGTCTTGATGGTGCGGGCGCAGCGGCCGCATTCGGCACTGCAGCCGAGGCAGCCATAGACCTGCTTGGCATGACGCAGAGCGTCGTCGGAGTCAGCGACGGCGGCTCGGACATCGTGGTCGCTGATGACGTTGCAGGAACAAACGATCATGGAAAGCTGCAGGCCCTTCGGTGATGCGCCATCATCGATATTTAAGGGCTCAGCCGGATGCAAAAGGAAAAAGCGCTGTTTGAAGCAATTCCAAACTGATCCCAGATAGAGCCTAGAACGGGTCTAAAATCCCATCTTGCGCTGGATCAATTTTCGCTGCCTGGCAGCTCAATCGCGGCCTCCGCCGCCGTCCCCGCCACCTCCGCAATCGCCGCCGCCACCACTATCGCTACCGCTGCCATTATCGCTGCTGACCGAGCAACTGCCGCTATCAGCCGGGTTGCCGGAACTGTCGAGGGCCGAACGGTCGCTGGAAAACCAGCTTCCGAGCGAGAATCCGCTGCTCGTGCTGCCGTAGTCCGAACTCGAATAGTTACTGCCGTCGTAGCCGCTATCCGCGCGCGCCCGCCGCCGGCCGCGGTTCTGCAGATGGGCCATCAGGGCATAGCCGATGAACCCGGTGATCCCGATGGCGATCAGAACGTTCATCATCGCGCTGCTCCTCATCCGCTGGCGTCCATGACGCCCATTCGTCGCCTGCGGCCACCCTCCCGTTCATTGATCCCTGAAGCAAAATATGGAACTAAGGCGGTGGAACTCCGTCCGCGTCCAGTTTGTGTTGAAAGGTCAAAGCCATGAAGAAATCGCTCCTGGCCCTTGCTGCCGTAGCCACCCTGGCGGTATCGGCCGTGGCGCCCGCACCGGCCCATGCGCAGCGCGGCGTCGCCGCGGGCGTCGCAGCCGGCATCATCGGCGGCGCCATCGTCGGGGGCGCTATCGCCTCCCCGTATTACTACGGGCCCGGCCCCGGTTATGGCTACTACGGCCCCGGCTACTACCCGCCCCGCTATTACGCGCCGGGCCCGGGCTATGTCGCCGACGACTATTATGGCGGCTGCGTCTGGCAGCGGCAGCGCTTCTGGGACGGCTATGCCTGGCGCGTCCGCCGCGTCCGGGTTTGCGGCTGATCGCGTCGTCCACCGAAATTGCGCCGGAACGGCTAAGTTTTTGACAGGCTCCCGTAAGGGAAAGGCCTGAAAAAGACCGCTTTTTCCGGTCACAGCTCCGTGTGCGTTTACCGCGGATTGACCATTTGCGCGCTTCCTAGCCGCACGGCCAATTCCAACAGAGTTTGCGTGAGACTTCCAAACCCAGGCGTTTCCCTCGAGGTGCGCCTTCTCCCAGGAGAGCCAAGACTATGAAGAAGACTTTTGTTGCCGCCCTGACGGTTGCGACGGTCGCCGGTTCGCTGGTCACCGCCACGCCGCCCGCCAAGGCTGAACACGGCGTTGGCGCCGGCATCGCTGCCGGCCTGATCGGCGGTGCGATCGTCGGTGGCGCTATCGCAGCCAGCCGTCCCGCTTACGGCGGTCCGGTCTATGTGGCCGAACCCGCCCCGCCCCCGCCCTGCTACTGGCAGCGCCAGCGCTATTGGGACGGCTATGGCTGGGTCGTTCGCCCGGTCCGCGTCTGCTACTGAGCTGATCTGATCGGCGCTTCGAGGCGCCGCGATCAACGCCCGGCCGAGACCATCGGCCGGGCTTTTTCTTTTGGGAATGACGGGCGGCTAGCGCGCCGCCTGGATCGAGCGCAGCACCTCTTCGCTCGGCCAGCAATCGACCTTGAGGCCGGCCGACTTCTGGTAGGCGCCGAGCGCTGAGCGCGTCAGCATGCCGGCCTTGCCGTCGATCTTGTCCTTGTAGAGCCCGATGCGCGTGAGCCCCCGCTGCATCGCCTCCACGTCCTTGGTGCGCAACTGCTTCGACGCCGACCACGGCGTCGCGAACGCCTGCGGGCTCGTCATGCGATCGCTGAGATGCCCGACGAACAGCACGTAGAGATCCGAGAAATTGTATTCCTTGATGACGAAGTAGTTCTTCGTGGTCAGGAATGACGGCCCATAGATGCCTTCCGGCTGCAGCAGCGACGCCGGCTGCGCCTGCTCCGTCGCGCCCAATCTTTGTCCGCGCACCGGCACGAACCCTTCGCGCAGCCACTGGCTGATCGGCTTCGTCACCTCTGCTACACCGAGGGTGCAATCGACTTTCGCCGGCGCCTGCACCTCGTAGGCCCAGCGCACGCCGCTCTGCCAGCCCTTGTTGACGAGCTGCTGCGCAGCGGAGGCCAGCGCATCAGGCACCGAGTGCCAGATGTCGACGCGGCCGTCACCGTCAAAATCGACGCCGTGCTTGTAATACTCCGACGGCAAGAATTGCGTGAGCCCGGTGGCGCCGGCCCAGGACGAGCGCATCTCCTTGCGCGTCACCGCGCCCTCGCCCAGGATTTTCAGGGCGAGGATGAATTCATTGCGGTACTGATCCTTGCGCCGGCCGACATAGGCCTGGGTCGCCAGCACGCGCACCAGATCGTAAGGCAGCGTGTAGCGGCCATAGTCGGTCTCACGTCCCCAGATCGCGAGCATCACGGTGGCAGGCACGCCGGAGTTCTTCTCGATCTCCGTGAGCGCCACGCGATATTTTTGCAGCAGCCGCTGCCCTTCGCCCGCAAGCCGCGCGATGGACGCTTCCTTGATGTAGTCAGCCGGCACCTGCACGAACTCGGCTTGCGCTGCGGCACCTGTCGCTGGCCTTCCCGGCAAGATCAGATCAGGCAGCTTGTAATCAGGCTCGAGCCCCGCGGTCTCGCGATCGAACGTCGCGCGCGACACGCCCGCGGCCTGCGCCTCCGACCCGAGCGAGGCGATGAACTGGCTGAAGGCGGCGTCGGCAGCGCGGGCGGGCGACCAGCCACAGGTGACAGCGACCACCGCAGCGATAAGTGCCCGCCGCATCATGCCGAGATCACCGCGTCAACTTCTTGTACTTCACGCGGTGCGGAATGATGCTGTCCTGTCCGAGCCGGCGCATCTTGTCCTTCTCGTAGTCCTGGAAATTGCCCTCGAACCATTCGACATGGCTGTCGCCCTCGAAGGCCAGGATATGGGTCGCGATGCGGTCGAGGAACCAGCGATCGTGGCTGATGATGACGGCGCAGCCGGCAAAATCCTCCAGCGCCTCTTCCAGCGCGCGCAGCGTGTCGACGTCGAGGTCGTTGGTCGGCTCGTCGAGCAGCAGCACGTTGGCGCCGGATTTCAGCATCTTGGCGAGATGGACGCGGTTGCGCTCACCGCCTGACAGCGCACCGACCTTCTTCTGCTGGTCCGCGCCCTTGAAGTTGAACGCCGAGCAGTAGCCGCGCGAGTTCACTTCCTTCTTGCCGAGCAGGATCAGCTCGTTGCCCCCGGAGATTTCCTCCCACACGGTCTTCTTGCCGTCGAGCGCATCGCGCGACTGGTCGACATAGCCGAGGTGCACGGTCTCGCCGACCGTGATCGTGCCGTTGTCCGGCGTTTCCTGCTTGGTAATCATCCGGAACAGCGTGGTCTTGCCGGCGCCGTTGGCGCCGATCACGCCGACGATGCCGCCGGGCGGCAGCTTGAAGGTGAGATCGTCGATCAGCAGGCGATCGCCATAGCCTTTGCTGAGGCCTTCGAAATCGACGACGTTGGCGCCGAGCCGCTCGGCGACGGGAATGATGATCTGCGCGGTCTGGGTCGTCTTCTCGCTCGCCTTCTTGAGCAGCTCCTCGTAGCGCTGGTAGCGCGCCTTGGATTTGGCCTGACGCGCCTTCGGTGAGGACGCGACCCACTCCTGCTCGCGGGCAAGCGTCTTCTGGTGCGCAGCGTCCTCGCGGCCTTCCTGCTCGAGCCGCTTCTGCTTCTGCACCAGCCAGGACGAGTAGTTGCCCTCGTAGGGAATGCCGCGGCCGCGGTCGAGCTCGAGGATCCACCCGGTGACGTTGTCGAGGAAGTAGCGGTCGTGAGTGACGATCAGGATCGCACCGGGATAGTTGCGCAGATGGCCTTCGAGCCAGTTCACGGACTCGGCGTCGAGATGGTTGGTCGGTTCGTCCAGCAGCAGCAGTTCCGGCTGGTCGAGCAGCAGGCGGCACAGCGCGACGCGGCGACGCTCACCGCCCGAGAGCTTTGTGACGTCGGCATCGTCAGCCGGGCAGCGCAGCGCGTCCATCGCCTGGTCGACCTTGCTGTCGAGATCCCAGAGGCCCTGGGCCTCGATCTCGTCCTGCAGCTTGGTCATCTCGTCGGCGGTCTCTTCCGAGTAGTTCATCGCCAGTTCGTTGTAGCGATCGAGGATCGCCTTCTGCTTGGCGACGCCCTGCATGACGTTTTCGCGGACGGAGAGCGCAGGATCGAGCTGCGGCTCCTGCTCGAGATAGCCGACGCGGGCGCCCTCGGCGACCCAGGCCTCGCCGGTATATTCCTTGTCGAGCCCCGCCATGATCTTGAGCAGGGTCGACTTGCCCGAGCCGTTGACGCCGAGCACGCCGATCTTGGCGTCCGGGTAGAAGCTCAGATGGATGTTATCGAGCACCTTGCGGGTCGGGTAGCTCTTGGTCAGGCCTTGCATGAAGTAGACGAACTGGCGCGCCATCGGTCCCCTGAAACCTTCATTTTGAGGAAATTTGCTTGGCTGCGATGTAACGATCCCGCCCTCAAAGGGCAATGTTTTCCGTCCGTTCACCACGGATGAATACGGGTTGGACACCATGTCGGCACCCGATCCGGACAATTGAAACCATTTTTTAATAAATCAGGCGAAAGCTCGTCCTGACGCTGGAAAAGCGTCACCCGCGGCAGAAGCGGCGGGGAGAACAGCGAGGCCGCGTCATGGCTATGATCGAAACCACCAGCATCGCCGCCGCAGCAGAAGCCGGCCGCGCGGGCTTCTTTCACGAGCTGAAGGAGTTTTGGGCTCGGTTCTTCGCGACGGCCTTCAACCCCTACCGCCCGGAACTGCATTACATGCGCGGCCCCGGCCCCGCCTGGCGCGCCAAGCACGGCATGGACGCCCCATTCCGGCTCAAGCCTCGCGACCTCTGACGCCTCCTGCCCTGGCGAAGTTTTGAGGACGGCCGCGGCTTGCGCAGACCGCCGATTGCGCGCAACCATGGCCCTGTTCCGACGATGGCGTTTCCGCCATTACCTCTCGCCATGGATGGACGCCTCCCGATGACGCGGCTGCGCTGTGCAATTCTCGACGACTATTTCAACATCTCCCTCAACGTCGCCGACTGGTCGAAGATTGCTGACCGCGTCGACGTGACGGTGTTCAGCCATCCCTTTGCCTCCGAGCAGGCCGCGGCCAGCGCGCTTGCCGACTTCGAGATCGTCTGCGCGATGCGCGAGCGCACCGCGTTTCCGAACGGCCTGTTTGCGGCGCTCCCCAAGCTGAAGCTGCTGCTCACGTCGGGTATGCGCAACGCCGCGATCGACATGGAAGCCGCGAAAGCGCGCAACGTCGTCGTCTGCGGCACGCAATATGGCCGCGATCCGACCGCGGGCCTGACCATGGGCCTGATCCTGGAATTGACCCGCGGCATCGGCCGCGAGAACGCGCGCATGCATGCGGGCGAGCCCTGGCAGGCCTTTGCCGGCATCGAGATCGAGGGCCGCACGCTCGGCATCGTCGGGCTCGGCAAGCTCGGCAGCAAGGTGGCAGGCATTGCGAAGACGTTCGGCATGAACGTCATCGCCTGGAGCCCGAACCTCACGGCCGAGAAATGCAAGGAGGCCGGCGTCACCTATGCGAGCAAGGAGGAGTTGTTCGCCACGGCCGATATCGTCACCATCCATGTGGTCCTGAGCGACCGCTCGCGCGGGCTGGTGGACGCGGCCGATCTCGCGCGGATGAAGCCTTCGGCATATCTGGTCAACACCGCGCGCGGCCCGATCGTCGACGAGGCGGCGCTGCTGGAAGCCTTGCGCGCGCGCAAGATCGCAGGCGCCGGCATCGACGTGTTCTCGGTCGAGCCGCTGCCGACGGATCATCCGTTCCGCAAGCTCGACAATCTCGTGCTGACGCCGCATCTCGGCTACGCCACCGAGGATGGCTTGCGCACCCATTACGGCCAGATGGTCGACACCATCGACGCCTGGTTCAAGGGCGAGCCGCCGCGACGGCTGGCGTAACGCAAACGAAAAGGGCGCGCCACAGGCACGCCCTCTTTGCAATCTGAATTCGGTTCGGGCGCCTAGCGCACCGTGACGGGGGCCGGCAGCGGCGGCACCACGGTCGGCTGCGTGCCGGGCACCGGGCCGTTCGACGCTTGGGCCGCCACCGGCGCAGGGGCCGCACCGGGCGCGGGCTGCGCCGAAGCCGTCGCCGTTCCCGGCGGCGGGCCGCCCGGCATCACCACCACGCGAGTGCCGACCTTTACGCGGTCGAACAGGTCCGAGACGTCCTCGTTCAGCATGCCGATACAGCCTGACGAGACGAACTTGCCGATCGTCGAGGGCTGGTTGGTGCCGTGGATGCGGTAGACGGTGGAGCCGAGATACATCGCGCGCGCGCCGAGCGGATTGCCAGGACCGCCGGCCATGAAGCGCGGCAGATAGGGCTGGCGCTCGATCATTTCCGTGGGCGGATGCCAATCCGGCCACTCCGCCTTGCGGGTGATCTTCTGCACGCCGGTCCAGGTGAAACCGTCGCGGCCGACGCGCACGCCGTAGCGGATCGCGCGACCGCCTCCGAGCACGTAATAGAGATAGGTGTTGGGCGTATCGACCACGAGCGTGCCGGCGGGCTCCTTGGTCTGGAACGCGACTTCCTGGCGGCGCAGGTTCGGCGGCAACTGCACGGGCGCAGCGTCCGGCTGCTCCTCGGGCGGAAGCGCCGCGATCGACATCGGCTTGCCGTCGGCGCCGACGGCGGGCTGTTGCTGCTGCTGAGGCACCGCGCCGGTCGCGGTCGGACCGCCGATCGCCTCGGGCGGACGCAGGCCGTCGTTGACGCCCTGCTGCTGCTGCGGACGGTCGGCATAGATCACAGCCGGCGGGCCAGCGGGACGACCATAGCGCGGGTCGTCCGGCGACATCACCGGACCCTGCGGCGCATTGGAATAGACCGGCGCGCCCGCGGGGCGGCCATAACGGGGATCGTCGGGCGACACCACCGGGCCCTGCGGCGCGTTGGAGTACACCGGCGCGCCGGCCGGACGGCCGTAGCGCGGATCGTCGGGCGACATGATGGGGCCGCCTGGGCCGGGCGGCGGCAGCCCGGCGGAATTGCGCGGCTGCTGTTGCGGCGGCATCGCGTCGTCATCGTCGTCAAGCGCGTCGAAATTCGGCACGCGATCGCCGGGACGATATTCGGACGGATAGCCCTGCTGCTGAGGATACGGCGTCGCATAGCCGGGCGCCTGCTGCACCGGGTAGCTTTGCTGAGCCTGCACGAGCGAGGTTCCCGCCGCAGCGGCTGTCGCGGCAGCGCAAATCGTCAGAAAATGCTTGATCATCATCGCTCTTGTATAGACCCCAGGCACGACCGGACCGTTAACGGCAAATGACCGAAGATCACGGCGCATTCAAGACAATTCAGGCCCATTTGTGCCCGATTTGCCGATTTGTGATCCGCCGATCACCGTTGCTCCGGAGCATCACGGCGCAGAAATCGCATTCTGCCTGATATCACCCGTCACCAACACCCCGATTTTTGCGAAACGCGAGCGAGAGCCTTGCGGTATCCTCGAATCGGCCTGATTCGCCGCCGCTTTGAGCTCTTTTCTGCGCGGTGAACGCGGCAACCAGTACCGTCACCGCGTTCAGATGGCTCAAGGGCCTTCGGCAGGCACCTGCCAAGGCGGAAATTCGCGCCACAAGATGCTTCCCGGCGTTCGCTTCCTGTTTGCGGCGATCCTGATCTCAACCTCGCTTTTGGTGTTCGCCCTCGGCGCCGCCGCGCTGTTGCGGGCGACCCATGAGCAGTTCGTCAGCAATCCCTCGTGGCGCTCCGGCCCGCAGGAGCAGGTCTTTGCACAGGCCTCCGAACCGGTCCGGCCGGTGCTGGCGGCGCTGCGCGTGGAGCCGATGGCCTCGGGGGCCGAGCCCTCGGTGCGGGACCAGATCCCGACCATCGCCTTGCCCGTGACTGACGCCGCGCCCGAACAGACCGCGGCACTTGCGCCGGAGGCGGCCCTCCCCGCGGTCGAGGCGCGAGCGAGCGAGCCCGCGCCGCCGGAGGCCACCACATCCAGTCCGACTGACGAGCCGACCACGCCGGAGACGACCGGGCAGGTCTCCGAATCCAAAGGCTCCGAACGCAAAGACTCCGAACCCAACGGCTCCGAAGCGAAGGCTGAAGAAAGCAAGGTCACCGCCGAGACCGCCCCCGCTGCCTCGTCCGCCGCGACGAGCGAGCCCGCTCAGCTCGAGGCGCCCGCGAGCACCCTGTCCGAGGCCGACATGGCCGTCGCCAGGATGGCCGCGCTGAACGCCCCCTCCGTCACGGCCGAGCAGGAGCCCGCGGCGAATATCAAGGTGGACAGCGGCGCGACGGAGAAGAAGGCCACCAAGCGGCGCGCGCATCGCGCCAAGAAGCGCCGGATCGTGCTCCGACCGCCTCCGCCAGCGCAGGTTCAGCAGACCTTCGATCCCTTCGGACGGCAGCCGATGGCCACCGCATCCACCATGCGCACGCGCTGAGGCGTCCGATCAGGCGGGTCCCGTCGCGATCGGCGGACCGCTCGCCTGCCCCCATTCCGACCACGAGCCGTCATAGAGCGCGGAGTCTGTGACGCCTAACCGATAGAGCGCGAGCGTCAGCACGCCGGCCGAGACGCCGGAGCCGCAACTCGTGACGATCGGCGCATCGAGTTTGACGCCGGCACCGGTGAAGGCGGCGCGCAGCTCGTCGAGCGGCTTCATCGTGCCGGTCGCGGCATCGAACAGCAGATTGTAGGGCACGTTGCGGGCGCCGGGAATGTGACCCGAACGGATGCCCGGCCGCGGCTCGGGCGCACGGCCCTCGAAGCGCTCGGCGGCGCGCGCGTCGATCACCTGCTCGGCTCTGGTGCCGACATTCGCAATCATCTGCTCGATGCTGCGCACGCGCTTCGCATCATAGCTCGCCTTGAAGGCCGCAGGTTTTGGCTTGACCTCGCCGCTCTCGACCGCGCGTCCCTCGGCGCGCCACTTCTTTAAGCCGCCATTGAGAATCCGCACATTGCCGTGGCCGTAGGACAAAAACATCCACCAGGCGCGCGGGGCAGCGACCCAGCCGCCGGCGTCATAGAGCACGACGGTGTCGGCATTGGAGATGCCGAGATTGCCGACGTCGCGCCCGAACTGCTCGGCGCTGGGGAACATATGCGGCAGCGGATTGGAGTGATCCGAGACGGCATCGACGTCGAAGAACACCGCGCCCGGCAGGTGCGCGGCGAGATAGTCGTCCTTCGGCAAGGGCAAGACGCCCGGCAGCTTGAAGCTGGCGTCGACGACTTTCACGTTGGCGTCGTTGATGTGCGCGGCGAGCCATTCGGTGGAGACGAGGGGATCGGTGGGGGTCTCAGTCATGGAAGCAGTCTCCGGCAATTGTCACGGTCGTCATGGCCGGGCTTGTCCCGGCCATCCACGCGCCTCCGCCGATGCGGCTCGACGTGGATGCCCGGGTCAAGCCCGGGCACGACGGAGTGTGTGGTGCATTCGTCGCCCACCTCACCCCTTCTTCGGCTCCCACTTCTCGGTCGCGCCGCCGGCATCGCGCCAGGCGGCGTAGCCGCCAGCGATGTGGGCCACGGGCTTCAGACCCATGTCCTGCGCGGTCTTTGCCGCAAGCGCGGAGCGCAAGCCGCCGGCGCAGTGGAAGACGAACTTCTTGTCTTCCTGGAAGATCGGCTTTGCGTAGGGGCTCTGCGGATCGATCCAGAATTCGAGCATGCCGCGCGTGCAGGCAAACGCGCCGGGGATGCGGCCGTCGCGCTCGATCTCTCTGGGATCGCGGATATCGACGATGACGACGTCGCCGTTCTTGGCGATCTCGATCGCCTGTGCAGCGGACAGGGTTTCGATCTCGGCATTGGCTTCGTCGATCAGCGCCTTGATGCCGCGGGTGATGTTTTGGGGCATGTTGTTTCTCCCTTCTCGTTGTCATTCCGGGGCGATGCGCAGCATCGAGCCCGGAATCCATTTATCTACAAACACTGCGGCCCGATGGATTCCGGGTTCGCGCTTCGCGCGCCCCGGAATGACGGGAAGCTAGTGCGTCAATTCCTTCATCGCGCCTTCCAGCCCCTCGATGGTGATCGGGAACATGCGGTTGGCGAAGATGCGGCGGATGATCGTGGTCGATTCCGAATAATCCCAGTGCTTCTGCTGCACCGGATTGAGCCACACCGCATGCGGATAGGTGCGAATGATGCGATCGAGCCAGACCGAGCCCGGCTCCTCGTTGACGTGCTCGACCGAGCCACCCGGCACCATGATCTCGTAGGGCGACATCGAGGCGTCGCCGACGAACACGACCTTGTAGTCGTGCGGATATTTGTGCAGCACGTCCCAGGTCGGCGTGCGATCGGTGAAGCGCCGCTTGTTCTGCTTCCACACGCCTTCGTAGAGGCAGTTGTGGAAGTAGAAATACTCCATGTGCTTGAACTCGCTCTTCGCCGCCGAGAACAATTCCTCGACCTGCTCGATATGCGAATCCATCGAGCCGCCGATGTCGAAGAACACCAGAAGCTTGACCGCGTTGCGCCGCTCGGGGCGCATGACCACGTCGAGATAGCCGTGGTTGGCGGTCTGGCGGATCGTATTGTCGAGATCGAGCTCGTCGGGCGCACCGGTGCGCGCGAACTTGCGCAGGCGGCGCAGCGCGACCTTGATGTTGCGGATGCCGAGCTCGACATTGCCGTCGAGATCCTTGAACTCGCGCTTGTCCCAGACTTTTACGGCGCGGTTGTTGCGGTTCTTCTCCTGGCCGATGCGCACGCCTTCCGGGTTATAGCCGTGGGCGCCGAACGGCGAGGTGCCCGCCGTGCCGATCCACTTCGAGCCGCCCTGGTGCCGGCCCTTCTGCTCCTCGAGGCGCTTCTTCAAGGTCTCCATAAGCTTGTCCCAGCCCATGGCCTCGATCTGCTTCTTTTCTTCCTCGGTGAGGTATTTTTCGGCCAGTTTCTTCAGCCACTCCTCGGGGATCTCGGCCTTCTCCATCGCGTCGAGCAGGCTTTCCAGCCCCTTGAACACCGAGCCGAAGACACGGTCGAACTTGTCGAGGTTGCGCTCGTCCTTCACGAGCGAGGCGCGCGACAGATAGTAGAAGTTCTCGACCGTGTAGTCCGCGAGGTCGGCGTCGAGCGCCTCCATCAGCGTGAGGTATTCGCGCAGCGTCACGGGGACCTGCGCATCGCGCAATGAGGTGAAGAATTGCAGGAACATGGGTGACAGATTGCCTTTCGGCCGGCGAACGTCAAGGCCCGGAGGCGTTCGCCGAGCCCTAGACCGGGAGGGTTTTTCCTCTAGAATTGCGCCCGCCTGTACCGTTTTTGGAGGGGGTTTCAATGGGAATCATCGCAGCACTCGTCATCGGCGCGATCGCTGGCTGGCTTGCCGGACAAATTGTCCGCGGCGCGGGATTTGGCCTGATCGGCAACATCGTGATCGGCATCATCGGCGCGCTGGTCGCGAGCTGGCTGCTGCCCCAACTGGGCATCAGCCTCGGCAGCGGCACATTCCGCGACATCATCAACGGGACCATCGGCGCGGTGATTGTGCTGGTCGTACTTTCGCTGATAAAACGGGCCTAACAGCCTGGACCTGACCTGTGACGGCCGCAGCTTGAGCGGCCGTTTCCATGTTTCGGCTGAGGCGCTCGCGCCTCGCCCAAGGAAAAAACAAGTAAAAAACAAGCAATGAACAACAAGGACGTTCGATGAAGTTTACCGGTACCAAGGATTACGTTGCGACCGACGACCTCAAGGTCGCCGTCAATGCCTCGATCGTGCTGGAGCGCCCGCTCCTCATCAAGGGCGAGCCCGGCACCGGCAAGACGGTGCTGGCCGAGGAAGTCGCCAAGGCGCTGAACGCCCCGCTCCTGACCTGGCACATCAAGTCCACCACCAAGGCGCAACAGGGCCTCTACGAGTACGACGCGGTATCGCGCCTGCGCGACAGCCAGCTCGGCGACGCGCGCGTGTCCGACATCAAGAACTACATCAAGCGCGGCAAGCTGTGGGACGCCTTCACCTCGGATCAACGTCCGGTGCTGCTGATCGACGAGATCGACAAGGCCGACATCGAGTTTCCGAACGACCTGCTGCTCGAGCTCGATCGCATGGAATTCCATGTCTACGAGACCGGCGAGACGATCAAGGCCAGGCAGCGCCCGATCATGATGATCACCTCCAACAACGAGAAGGAGCTGCCGGACGCCTTCCTGCGCCGCTGCTTCTTCCACTACATCAAATTTCCCGACGCCGACACCATGGGCCGGATCGTCGACGTCCACTTTCCCGGCATCAAGAAGCGCCTGGTGGAAGAGGCGCTGCGCATCTTCTTCGAGGTGCGCGAGGTGCCCGGCCTGAAGAAAAAACCGTCAACCTCCGAACTGCTCGACTGGCTAAAACTCCTGCTCAACGAGGAGATGACACCGGAGCAGCTCCGCGAGCGCGACCCGCGCAAACTGATCCCGCCGCTGCACGGCGCGCTGCTCAAGAACGAGCAGGACGTGCACCTGTTCGAGCGGCTGGCGTTCTTGAGCCGGCGCGAGGTTTAAGCCACGGTGTCGTCCTGGCGAAAGCCAGGACGACCTTCGGGGATTGGCACACCTTCTCACCCTCCGTCATTGCGAGCGTAGCGAAGCAATCCAGGCCATGCTTGCCATGAACCGGCGCGCTGGATCGCACGACAAATTCGATAGGTCTCTCACTTCCAGAGGTCCATGATGCGCTTTGTCGTTTTGCTCCTGGCTTTGCTCACGAGCGCAGCTGCAGCCGCAGAGCCCGTCGACTGCAACGCCATCGAGACCACGATGGCGCCAGTGGAATTGACCTATCACGACGGCGACAACTCGTCTGTCGCTCAAGTCTACAGGGACCAATCGGGGAATTCCGTCGTCTGGATCAAGACCCTGAACGGCAAGTTGGTCGCCAAGGGGGATTTTACTGCCGGCGTCCTGGCATCGGCCGAGACCACATCGGCCTTCGCCGGCAAGCTCAAATCCTCAAAGGTCAAGTACAACGTCGAAGGCATGCCAAGGCTGTTCGATCGTCGATCGGATCTCAAGTACAACATCACGCATTCAAGCGTCTATGGGGACGGCAGCACCGGCGTGTCTACCACATTCTATAACTATAAGTTCAAATCGGCAGGTAAAGAGGCCGTGGGTCCATGCATTCTGGACGTCGTTCGCGGTGAAAGCGACGCCGCGAGCGAAAAGACCGGCAAGACGTCCCACTCATATACCGTGTACTTCCCGCAACTCATGGCGCAGATAACCGGCAAGACGGCAGAGCCGGTTATCGACGACATCAAGACCAAATTCGATCCGATGACGCCGATCCCGTAAAATCGTAGGGTGGGTTAGCGCCGCGGCTCCGCGAAGCGCAGTCCGCTTGGCGTAACCCACCTCTTCTGTCTCAGCCTTGAGAGAAGTGGTGGGTTACGCCGGCGCGAACCCACCCTCCGAAGAGGCGCTTACGCCACCGCGCTTTCCGGAACGTTCGCGGCTTCCATCGGCTTCTTTCCCCGGATCAAATCCGACGCGCGGTCCGCGATCATCATCGCTGACGCGTTGAGGTTCGCCGAGATCATGCGCGGCATGACGGAGGCGTCGACGACGCGCAAGCCTTCCATCCCATGGACACGGAGCTGGTCGTCGACGACCGCCCATGTGCTCTCCGCCGGGCCCATGCGGCAGGTGCAGCCGGGGTGGAAGGTGGTGGTGCCGCGCTCGGTGACGGCCTTCAGGAATTCGTCGTCGGTGTTAACGTCGGGGCCGGGGAAATCTTCGTAGGCATAGTACGGGCTGAGCGGGGCCGACTTGAGCAGCCGCCGCGCGAGCTTCATGCCGCCGACGACGACGCGGCGGTCGAGTTCGGCGTCGAGATAGTTGGTCTGGATGATCGGGGCTGCGAACGGATCCTTGGAGCGGATGCGCACATAGCCGCGGCTTTCGGGGCGCTGCTGCCAGGAGGCAACCGTCATGCCGGGCTCGTCCTCGAGCTGGCCCTGCACGCCCTCCTTGTAGCTCGCCGGTGTGAAGGTGAGCTGCAGGTCGGAGCGATCGGGGCTCTCGCCGGAGTACCAGAAGCAATAGACCATGGTCGGCGACAACGACAGCAGGCCGCGCCGCTGCGTGGCCCATTTCAGCGCCTCGATCCAGAGCGAGAAGCCGCGCCTGAGCTCGTTGATGGTCTTGATGTTCTTCACCCGCCCCACAGTGCGCGGGGCATAATGGTCCTGAAGGCCCTCGCCGACCGGCAGCGCGTGGCGCACAGCGATACCGTGGGACTGGAGCAGGTCCGGCGAGCCGACGCCGGAGAGCTGAAGGAGTTGCGGCGAGTTGTAGGTGCCGCCCGCCAGGATGACTTCCTTGTTGGCCCGCACCTCGACCGGCGTGCCGTTGCGGCCGCCCTTCATGTAGCGCACGCCGACCGCGCGCTTGCCCTCGAAGATGATCTCGGTCGCGTGCGCATGCGTCTGCACATGCACGTTCGGCCGCTTCATGGCCGGCCGCAGGAACGCGGTCGCGCCGGAAACGCGCAGGCCGTTCTCGATGGTGCGCTGGCAGTAGGAGACGCCCTCCTGCTTCGCGCCGTTGTAATCGGGGTTGCGGGGAATGCCGAGCGAGACCGCGCCTTCCATGAAAGCTTCGCAGAGCGGATCGCGCCAATCCATGGTGGTGACGGTGAGGTTGCCGTCGCGGCCGCGATAGGTGTCCTCGCCCTCGCCGACCCGCCTCTCCAGCCGTTTGAAGTAGGGCAGCACGTCGGCATAGCTCCAGCCGCGATTGCCCATCTGCGCCCAGGTGTCGAAGTCGAGATTCTGGCCGCGATTGTAGATGTGGCCGTTGATCGAGGACGATCCACCGAGCGTCTTGCCGCGTGGCGCATAGATGCTGCGTCCGCCGGTCCAGGGCCCGACCTCCTGCTGGTAGGCCCAGTTGATGCTCTTCATGTGGAAGGTCTTGATGAACCCCGCCGGCAGATGGATGTAGGGGTGCCAGTCGCTAGGACCGGCTTCCAGCACGCAGACGCTCGTATTCGGGTCCTCGCTCAGCCGGTAGGTCAGCACGCAGCCGGCCGAGCCGGCGCCGACGATCACGTAGTCAAATCTATCCATCTTGCCTCAAGCCCCCTCAACGCGGCTTGTCGTTGAGCTGATAGGTCAAATGCGCCTTCACCGTCGGCCATTCGGCCGCGGTGATGCTGTAGACGACGGTATCACGCAGCGAGCCGTTCGGCGCGACCTGGTGGCTGCGCAAGATTCCGTCCTGCTTCGCCCCTAACCGTTCGATCGCGCGGCGGCTCTGGTGGTTGAAGAAATGCGTGCGGAATTCGACCGCGATGCAATTCAGCGTCTCGAAGGCGTGCGTGAGCAAGAGCAGCTTGCACTGCGTGTTGAGCGGCGAGCGCTGCACGCGTTTCGCATACCAGGTCGAGCCGATCTCGACCCGGCGGTTGCCGGCGTCGATATTCATGTAGGTGGTCATGCCCGCGATCTTGCCGTCGGCGTCGAACACGGTGAAGGGCAGCATGGAGCCTGCGGCCTGCAGGCCGAGACGGCGGTCGATCTCCTTCGGCATGTTTTCGGCGGTCGGGATGGCGGTGTACCAGAGCTTGTGAAGCTCGCCGTCCCTCACGGCCTCCATCAGCCCGTTCAGATGCTGATGCGACAGCGGCTCCAGACGCGCATGTTGTCCCCGCAGGGTGACGGGATCGGGCCAGGGCATTCGACATTCTCTCCTTTGGTCATTCCGGGACGGTGCGACAGCACCAGACCCGGAATCTCGAGATCCCGCAATTCGCAATTGCGAATTGGGGTGCGATGCTTCGCATCGACCCGGGATAACAATCGCGTTTTACGCGATTGTCACTTGTTCAAAAAGTTCAACGGCAATCCGCCGCGCGGCCAGTCCATGGCGATCAGCTCACCCTTGCCCGACAGCGTGATGTAGGCGGTCTTCAGCTCGGGGCCGCCGAAGGCGATATTGGTGGTGACGCGGTCGCCGGTCGGCACCTGCTCCACCAGGGTGCCGTCAGGCGCGATCACCGAGATGCAGCCGGTGACGAGGGTGGCGACGCAGACATTGCCGCCTGCCTCGACCGCGAGCGAGTCGAACATCTGGTAGCCGCCGAGGCCCGCGACCGGTTTGCCCCGCTCACCGCGATAGATCACCTCGCGCGGCTTCAACGTGCCGGGCGCGGAGAGCTCGTAGGCCCACAGGCGCGCGGTCGGCGTCTCGCCGACATAGACGATGGACTCGTCCGGCGACAGGCCGATGCCGTTCGCCGGCAGCACGCCGTGCACGACTTCGACGATCTCCTGCATGCCGGGCTTGAGATAGTAGATGCCGCCCACGTCCATCTCGCGGGCACGGCGCTTGCCGAGGTCGGAGAACCAGAGGCCGCCGTGCTTGTCGAACACCAGGTCGTTCGGGCCACGCAGCGCATGCTCGCCGCATTTGGTGACGATGGTCTCGATCTTGCCCGATTGCAGATCGACGCGCTGGATCGAGCCGCCGAGGTAATCGTCGGGCTGCGGCCCCGGCATGATCATCTTGCCGGTCGGGATCCAGGAAAATCCACCATTGTTGCAGACATACATCTTGCCGTCGGGGCCGAGCGCCGCGCCGTTCGGGCCACCTGGCACCTTGGCCACAATTTCCTTGCGGCCGTCGGGATGGACGCGCGTGAGGCGCTGGCCGCGGATTTCCACCAGCACGACCGAGCCGTCCGGCATCACCACGGGGCCTTCGGGAAACTCGAGGTCGGTGGCGAGAACGCGGACGTTGGACATTTGGACCTCCCGGCTGCTTGTTATGCCTTGCACGGGAAGTCCGGCGCCGGCCCCGCACGCAAGATTTGCGTTTGGTTATGGCAAAGTAGGCCCCGCTTGCCAAGCAAACGGGCGCAATGCTGTGTTGCGCGCTATTCCTTCACCGGCACCCAGATTTCGAAACCGCCATTGCCGGTCCGGGGATCAAACTTTTCGTCGTAGCGCTCGAAGTTGGGCGCGTCCGCCGCCTTCAGACCGGAGGCCGGCAGCCAGTGATTCCAGATCGTGCTGACGGTGCGGCGGATCGAGGCGACGTGGTCGCAGTGGGTGAACACCGCATAGCGCTGCTCGGGGATGCGGACGCGGGCGAAGCGGCGCGGCAGGTCGGAATAGTCGGCGACCTCGACGCCGGCGATGTAGTCGAAATTGCCGGCATCGTCGCCGTTACAGCAGACACCGTAGGCGACACCGCCGATGCGCGCGGGAATGTCGGCGACCTCCTGGTGGAAGCGCTGCCACAGACCCGGAATAGCCGCGCCGTTGTCGCAGGAGATGCGCTCGCCGAGGCCTGCAACGAGAAGAGCCTTCGCCGTTTCGAAACGCGGTGCCGCAAGATCGTCAGTCGTGGTGGAGTCCATGAGGATCGGCTCCTGAAGCTTGAGTTTGCTGGCGCACGTTGCCGCCCTCACCGCTTCGGGCGTCATGCCGAAATGGTCGCGGAACGCGCGGGTGAATGCTTCGTGGGAGCCGTAGTCCGCATCCAGCGCCAACTTGAGGATGTCTGGCGCGCCGGCTGCGAGCGCGCGCGCCGACTCAGTCAGCCGCCGCGCGCGCACGTAGCGCATGACAGGAAGTCCGATCGCCGCGGCGAAAGCACGCACCATGTGAAAGCGCGAGACGCCGGCAATCTCGGCGATCTCGTCGAGCGTCATCGGCTCGGCGAGATGGCTTTCGATATACCAGAGCGCTTTCTGGGCCGGATTCATGATTCCTTGGTCTCAGGTCTTGAGCTCTCATGTCGAAGCGCGGCAATGATGGACCATCGTCCGAGGCCGCACTTGATCGGCGTTGCTGTTCAGTCTCGTGCCCCGAGAACGCGTAGGGTGGGCAAAGCGATGCGTGCCCACCACTTCGTTGCGATGCCCAAAGGTGGTGGGCACGGCGCTTCGTGCCTTTGCCCACCCTACTTGTCCTACTTCGTCTGTTCCTTCGGCGGCGGCGGCGCATCCTGCTTCTTCTTCACATCCTCCGCCGTCTTCGCTTGCGACGCCTGGAGATCGGCGGCCACCTTCTGCAATCCGGCCACGGCCACCTTCAACGCCTCGATCTGGCGATTTGCCGCATCGAGCTTCTGCTGATGGTCGATGCTGAGCTTGGTGATCGTCTTCTGGAGGAAGTCGACATTGCTCTGCAGGCAGCTTGTGCGCCGCTCCCAGGTCTTCTCGACGATGCAGATCTCGATGCCGGGAACGTCCTGCGCGAGCAGCGGCGCGGTTGAAAAAGTTCCAGTGAGAAAAGTCGCGAAACAAATGGCGGCAATGGTCCGGCCCGGCATGCAGGTTCCCTCGACAACCAATCACGGCAAATTGCGCTGATGCCGCGTATCGCACCGACGATACCATACTGACACCGCATTCTCGCGGTGTGCTCGGCGTGTTCCCTGGGACGGGAACGATGACCATGATCTGAGACTTGACGCGGAGAATTGGGCACTCGCCGCGATTTTTTAGGGGAGACTTTTGGAATGGCAACGCGCGAGAGACGTCTGGCGGAATTCAATGGCGAAGGAGAACCACCGCCCGGCCTGCCAGTCGAGGTGCTTTGCGAAGATCACAGCGGGACATATCAATTGCCGTTTGCCTGCCGATATGTCGCAGGCCGCTGGCAAAACAGCGAAGCGGGCATTGCGGTCGAGGCGACCGTGATCGGCTGGCGGTTGCCGCGCGTGAAGCAGGGCGTAGCCTGACAGGGCCCATGACCTGTCTCAAAATGCGACGGCGACAAACGCGCTCTTAAGATTCGGAACGCGGCTCGAACGAATCGCGTCCGAATCAGCGGTGAGGCTCCGTACTCACCTGTTCACGGCTAGATATCGGCATTGCGCGGATTGCGCGTACCATATCAAGGAACAGGGCGAGCGGACGCAGCCTGCGGCCGACGACAAAAGTTAATTCTTCCGGGGGGATATCCGCCCTCACCTCGCCGGCGGCATGTCGACGTGGGAGCAATTTTGGACGTCAGCGTGCTGGTTCATGACGGTTCTCCGCTCCCTAAGCTTCCAGCGATCCGCGAGCGTCGGCGTCCAAACTTTCGGCAGCGTCCGTCATCGCATTCGCAGCCAATTGTGCAATGCGAGAACCGCGCCATAGCGCTGCAACGCAGCGAACACGCGCGAGATGGGCGGCGAAGCCGCTGACATGACGATGGAATCCCGCGATGGCGCGATGCATCATCGCCGCGGCGCAGACGGAGGCGATCACAGCTCCGGCGTTGCGACTGGCCGCGAGTTGGGCAAAGGCTGCTCGCGGGCCTCGCCGCCGAAACGGGCAGGCCCTTGCGAGCACTGCCTAATATTCGACCTCGAGCTCCTCGATCTCGGCAGGCTCCGCCTTGGCCGCCTCGATCCATTCGCGCATCTCGGCCATGCCCATGATGGTGTCGGCATAGGCCTTCAGCCGCGGCTCGAGCTTGACGTCATAAGTCACGAAGCGCGTGACGACGGGCGCATACATCGCATCCGCCATGGTGCGCTGGGCGCCGAACAGGAAGGGACCGCCGGATTTTTCCAGGCAGTCGCGCCAGATGGCCCAGACCCGGTCGATGTCGGCCTGGGCGCGCGACCAGATCTTGAAACCGGGGAAGTGACCCCTGAGGTTGACCGGCAGCGAGGCGCGCAGCGTGGTGAAGCCGGAATGGATTTCGCCGCAGATCGAGCGACAATGCGCGCGCTGGATGCGATCGGTCGGCAGAAGGCCGGCCTCCGGCATCACCTCGTTGAGATATTCGGCGATCGCCAGCGTATCCCAGACCGTCGCGCCGTCGTGCCGTAAGCATGGCACCAGGATCGACGACGACAGCAGGAGGATTTCCGCGCGCGCGGACGCGTCGTCCGGCGCGGTCACGACCTCGTCGAATTCGAGCCCGGAAAACTTCGTCAGCAGCCAGCCACGCAGCGACCAGGACGAGTAGTTCTTGCTGCTGATGGTCAGTGTCGCTTTCGCCATATGGCCTTTCCCTCGCGCCTGAATTCCTGACGCCGCCGTCCCGTTATGCGCGGTGCCCAAAGTTCGTGCTTCCCCGTATTCCACAGCAAGCGACATGCCAGTTTTCAGGGCGAATTGACTCGAGTCTGGCGTCGATATTGCATGATGGTCTGGGGTCAGGGTGGGCGTTTCAGTAATGATGTCGATGTACTATCAGGCCTTTCAGAACCACATGGATCTGACGGAGCCATGGCGGGCGGGGGCTTCGTCTGCCCTCAGATACCTCAATCTGGTGCCCCAGGGGACGTCGCATGCTCTCGTCGGGCGGCTGTCGGCTGCGCTAGAGCTGATCTCGCGCTCCACCATCACCTATGACCGCCCGGCCTACGGCATCGACAGCGTCAGGGTCGGTAACCGCGAAGTCGCGGTCAAGGAAGAGATCACCTACGCGACGCCGTTCGGCTCGCTGCTGCATTTCAAAAAGGACGACGCGGCCGAGCAGCCGCGCATGCTGCTGGTCGCGCCGATGTCCGGCCATTTCGCGACGCTCTTGCGCGGCACGGTGAAGACGCTGCTCCAGGACCACGACGTCTACATCACCGACTGGCACAATCCGCGCGACATTCCGCGCAGCGAAGGCCGCTTCGGGCTCGACGACTACACCGACCACCTCATCGACTTCCTCGGGCAGCTCGGACCGCGCCCGCACATGGTCGCGATCTGCCAGCCGTCAGTCTCGGCGCTCGCCGCCGCCGCGATCATGTGCGAGGACAACCATCCCTCGCGCCCCGCCACGCTGACGCTGATGGCGGGACCGATCGACACGCGGGTGCAGCCGACAAAAGTGAACGACTTCGCCAAGAGCAAGCCGATCGAATGGTTCGAGCGCAATCTGATCAACTACGTGCCGGTGCAGTGCCGCGGCGCGTTCCGGAAGGTGTATCCGGGCTTCGTGCAGCTCACCGCCTTCGTGTCGATGAACCTCGAGCGGCACATCAAGCAGCACCTCGATCTCGCCAACCACATCGCCAAGGGCGAGAAGGAGAAGGCCGCGACCATCAAGAATTTCTACGACGAATATTTTGCGGTGATGGACCTGCCCGCAGAATTCTACATCGAGACCGTGCGCGACGTGTTCCAGGAGCATCTCTTGCCACAGGGCAAGCTGATGCATCGCGGACGTCCGGTGAACACCCGCGCCGTCAGCCGCATGGGACTGATGACGGTCGAGGGCGAGAAGGACGACATCTGCTCGATCGGCCAGACGCTCGCAGCGCAAGACCTCTGCACCGGCGTGCGTGCCTATCGCAGGGTGCACCACATGCAGGCCGGCGTCGGCCATTACGGCGTGTTCTCGGGCAAGCGCTGGAGTAACGAGATCTATCCGCTGCTGCGCGATTTCGTGCACGTCAATTCCTGAACGGCTTCTCGGGCCCTGCGCCCGCGTGCACGGCGGGGGCTTCTCGCCATGCCCGGGAGAGAACAAATGCGAAACTGCCTTGTATTTGTAATGCCAGAGGAAGTGCGATAGACACGGCGCTCCCTGCCGCACGGGCTAATCCCCGTCAGACCTAGCGAAAGAGAGAGCATGGCGCGCAACATTCTGATCCTTGGGGCCTCCTACGGCTCCTTGCTGGGGACCAAGCTTTTGATGGCGGGTCACAACGTGACCCTGGTCTGCCGTGCCAAGACCGCCGAGCTCATCAACCGCGACGGCACCGAGGTACGCATCAAGCTGCGCGACGAGGCGGTGCACCGGGCGATTTTTTCGCGCGGCCTGCCCGGCAAGCTGGATGCGACCACGCCCGGCGAGGTCGACATCTCCCGCTACGACATGGTGGCGCTCGCCATGCAGGAGCCGCAATACACCAACCACACGGTCCGTGTGCTGATGGTGAAGATCGCGGCCGCCGGCCTGCCGTGCCTGTCCATCATGAACATGCCGCCCCTGCCCTATCTCAAGCGCATCGCAGCGCTGAAGGAGATGGACCTGGAGGAGGCTTACACCAACGCGCAGGTGTGGGAGCGCTTCAAGCCGGGCCTGGTGACGCTGTGCTCGCCCGATCCGCAGGCCTTCCGTCCCCCGGAGGAAGCTGCGAACGTGCTCCACGTCGGCCTGCCCACCAACTTCAAGGCCGCGATCTTCGAGGACGAGACGCACAACAAGGTGCTGCGCGAGCTGGAAGCGGACATCGACGCGGTGACGCTGGACGGCCAGGACGTCCCGGTGAAGCTGAAGGTGTTCGACTCGCTGTTCGTGCCGCTGGCAAAGTGGTCGATGCTGCTCACCGGCAACTATCGCTGCATCACGCCGCACGAGCCGCAGTCGATCCGCGACGCCGTGCATGGCGACCTCAAGCGCTCGCAGGCAATCTACGACCACGTCGACGCGCTTGCCCGGCGTCTCGGTGCCGATCCGCAGGATCAGGTGCCCTTCGCGAAATATGCCAAGGCGGCGGAAAGCCTGCTCAAGCCCTCGTCAGCCGCACGCGCGGTCGCTGCCGGCGCGCCCTTCATCGAGCGCGTCGACCTCCTGGTGAAACTGATCTCGCATCAGCTCGGCGTGCCCTCGGCCGAAATCGACCGCACGGTCGAGACCGTGGACCAGAAGCTGAACGAGAAGATCGTGCAGGGCGGCTCCGGCGCGCAGTAGCGCGCCGCAGATTTTGGACACTCATTGGGCGGATAGATTGCCGCGCGGATCGGTCGAGCGGTTCGCGGCGACGTAGTCGATCTCGCCCCGCGTCGTCCCGATATCCATCAGTTCGGCGTCGCTCAGGCCATGCAGCGTGGCTTGCAGTGCCTGACGTTTGCGCCATTCCCCAAGCGCACTCCAGCATGTCCTGAACAGCCCGGTGATACCGAATGTCTGGACCCGGCCGCCTCGCAGCCCCGTCGTGTCATAGGTCACGCTCATCGTCGTATCTCCTTGGGCTCCATGGCCCAGGATCACGATGCCCGGGAGCGAGCGGGTCTGCTTGATGTCCGGCTTACATTTTCCTCACCGGCGGCTTACTTTTAGGGGTGCAAGCGGTATTCGACCGCCTCCGACGAATCGGAGGCCAGCCAGAGGGTTGGCAGGTTGCGATATCAATTTGAGGAGTACGCGCTCGATACCGACCTGCGCGAGCTGCGCCGCGGGCCGGACGTCGTCTCCATTGCACCGCAAGTCTTCGACCTCCTCGACTATTTGATCAGCAACAGGGACCGTGTCGTCAGCAAGGACGACCTCATCAATGCCATCTGGAGCGGGCGCAGCGTGTCCGACGCAGCACTCACGACGCGCCTGAATGCGGCCCGGACCGCGATCGGCGATGCCGGAGACGTGCAACGCCTGATCAAGACCTTGCCCCGCAGGGGTTTTCGCTTCGTCGGCGCTGTGCGCGAAGCCGACCACCCTGCCGGCACGGCGACCATCCTCGACGAACGCCCAGGTTTGGCAAACCCCGCACTGGCGCTCCCGGACAAGCCGTCGATTGCGGTCTTGCCCTTCCAGAACATGAGCGGCGATCCGGAGCAGGAATACTTCGCCGATGGGATGGTCGAAGAGATCACGATCGCGCTCTCGCGGTTCAAATGGCTGTTCGTGATCGCCCGCAATTCGAGTTTCACCTTCAAGGGCCAGGCCGTCGACATCAAGGAGGTCGGGCGCAAGCTTGGCGTGCACTATGTGCTCGAAGGCTCCGTGCGCAAGGCGTCGGGCAAGGTCCGCATCGCCGGGCAGTTGATCGATGCGACGACGAACACACACATCTGGGCAGACACGTTCGAGCGCGACCTGACGGATATCTTCGCGCTCCAGGACGAGGTCGCGATTGCCGTCGTCTCAGCCATTCAGCCAAGACTGCTGCAGGAAGAAATCAGCATGGCAGCGCGGCGGCCGCCGGACGACCTGCGAGCCTACGATCTTTTTCTGCGCGCCATGCCGCACCTCTACCGTGCGACCCGCGAAGGATTGGCTGAGGGCATACGGCTCATACATCGCGCTCTCGAACTGGATCCCCGGCTCGGCTTCGTCGCCAGCATTGGAAGCCTGTGCCATTCGCTCAACATCACTCTGGGCTATTCGAGCGATCCGCATCTCGACCGCAAGGAAGCCATTCGGTTCATTCGCCTTGCGCTGAGCATCGACGACGGCGATCCCGGAATACTGGCCAACGTCGCCGTCGCCTCTGCGTTCATGATCGGCGATCCCCAGGGCGAAATGGAAATGGCCGACCGATCGGTCGCCCTCAACCCGAACTCATTCGACGGATGGCTCAACAGGGGCTGGGTGTACCGAATTGCGGGCCAGCCGGAAGAGGCGCTCCGGAGCTTTGCCCGTGCCAACCGCCTGAGCCCGGTTGACCCGCTGCTGCATCGGTCCTCCATCGGGATGGCGATGGCGTATATCGAGCTCGAACGTTTTGACGACGCCATCGAAGCGGCCAAAAGATCGCTTCGTCAGAACCCCACCCATTCGGCCGGGCACCGCTGTCTCCTATGCGCGCTTGCCCATCTCGGACGTGACAAGGAGGCCCGCGACGTGGCCGCACAGATGCTGGAGCTCGATCCTGCCTTTACAATATCCGGATATATCGCGCGCGGCGGCCAGGCAAACGCGAAGCTGTTGATCGAAGGGTTCAGGAAAGCGGGTTTGCCGGAATGAGCCGCAAGGCATCTCGCACTGCTTAGCTCATGCGCCGCCGCAGCGTCGCCGACGGCGTCTCGCCAAATTTTTCGCGGTAGGCGCCGGCCATGCGGCTCAGATGCGTGAAGCCGAGATCGAAGGCGATGTCGGTGATCGACGCATCGGGTGTCGCCTGCGACAGCCGCGCATGGAGATTGGCGAGACGGATGTCGAGCAGCATCTCAGAAATCGACAGGCCAAAGTGCCGGCGGAAGCCGAGCTGAAGCGCGCGGATGCCGACGCCGGCGGAGGTTGCGAGTTGCACGAGATCGAGCGGCTCGCCGGCTCCCGCTTCGAGACAATCCCGCGCCCTGCGCAAGGTGCGCGGCAGCCGCTCGGCCCGCCCTGAGAAGGTGCGGATGGCATCGGACAGGCCGTGCCGCTGCCCATTGAGGAGATGATCGAGCAGCGTCTCGCGCAAGTCGGCCACCGCGGTTGCCGGCAGCTTGCTGCGGGGCCCGAGGCGTTCGGCGAGCGCCAACAATTCCCAAAGCTTTGCCGACAGGCTGCGCGCGACCGGCGCGTCGAGATCGACGACCGGCTCGAATTCGACGGTGCCGGCCGGCTTGCCCGCGAGCGCGGCGGCGCGCTGCTCCGCCAGACGGCGATCGAGCAGCAGGATGAGCTGGGCACAGTCGCCCCAGACCATCCGGGTCGGCACTGTCGGAGACAACAGCGACGCCGTCGATCCAGGCGCGGTGATGAGCTCGCGCGTGCCAGCACGAACGCGAGCGCCGCCCCGTAAGGGAATTTGCAGCAAAAAGAAGCCATCGAGGCAGCCGGGATCGATCGTCACCGACCCGCCATAGGCGACGTAGTTGATCGAAAATCCCTCAAAAGCCGCGCAATTGTGCCGTGCGTAGAAGCCGGGAGCCCTTGCCTGGGTTGGCTGCAAATCGTGGGGGCAGAAGATGCGGCCGATCTGTTCGGCGGCTTCATCGACGTCACCGGTGGCGACACGGGCAAACTCCGCAAGCCTGACGGCTTCGGAGCTTTTCGCGCTCATCTCCAGCTCGGTTGGGGACATCATGGACCACACGTCGCGCGCTCCAAATTACTTTAAGCCTATAATAGTTCCACGGCGGCGAAAAGAGCCGCGGCGCAAAAACGTCGTCGTGTTGCAGAGCACCACGCATGGATTCGTTTTGCGGATAGACAGTGCCTGGCGCCTGACCGATCCTCCCTCCTCGCTGGATCCAAGATGGAGATGAGCCATGGCTGCACTCGAAAAAGGCATCACTGCAAACGGTACAGGCTACGGCGGCAAGAGCTGGAATATTTTGGGCCAGCTCTACTTCCCCAAAGCCATCTGCGACTCCACCTTCGCGTTCGAAACCAACAGCGAGCCCGGCCAGTTCGTGCCGGTTCACGTCCACCCGACCCAGGACGAATTCATCCTGGTGCAGGAGGGCGTCCTCGACCTCAAGCTCGACGGCGTGTGGGTGAAGGCCAAGGCCGGCGATCTCGTGCGCATGCCGCGCGGCATTCCCCACGGCTATTTCAACAAGTCCGACAAGCCGGCCCGCGCGATGTTCTGGGTCTCGCCGATGCAGAAGCTGGAGGCGCTGTTCAACATGCTGCACAACCTCACCGACCCTGCGGAGGTCGTGCGCATCTCGGCACAGCACGAGGTGGACTTTTTGCCGCCCGAGGCGAACGACTAGGCCACAAGCCTCCGAGTCCAATCGCGCGCAAGTCCGGCGGCCGCATCTCGCGGCCGATCGGGATTTGCTGCGCCCAAGAAACCCCAATTTGCGAGCAAACCCATGGTCAGCCCAAAGCATGTCTGCGTGATCGGCGCCGGCGTCTCCGGTCTCGCCGCCGCCAAAGCCTTCTCGCTCCGCGGCCACAAGGTCACCATCGTCGAACGCAGCGCCGATCTCGGCGGCGTCTGGGAGCCGGCGCGCTCCTATCCCGAGGTGCAGACCCAGAGCCCGAAGGATCTCTATCGCTACACCGACCGCGCCATGCCGGACGCCTATCCGGAATGGCCGACCGGTCCGCAGGTCCACGTTTACCTCGCCGACTACGCCAAGAGCCACGGCCTCGACCGCATGCTGCGGCTCAACACGGGCGTCGCCGGCATGGAGCGGCGCGCCGACGGCAAGCCGGGCTGGACGCTCGCTCTCTCAGACAAGAGCGGCGCCACCACGAAGGAGGATTTCGACTTCGTCGCCATCTGCACCGGACAGTTCAACGAGCCGCGGGAATTGCGCTGCCCGGGCGAAGCGACGTTCACGGCCGCCGGCGGGCGGATCTTGCATTCCTCGAAATACGGCGATCCGTCGCTTGCAAAAGGCCGCCGCGTCGTCGTGCTCGGCGGATCGAAATCGGCAACCGACATTGCGGTCAATGCGGTCAAGTCGGGCGCGCGCGAGGTCACGATCGTGTTTCGCGAGCCGGTCTGGCGCATTCCCTACTTCATCGGCGGGCTCGTGAACTTCAAGCGCATCCTCTACATCCGCGCGCAGGAGCAGATGTTCCCGGGCTGGGGCGCGAGTGCCCTGGCGCGTCTCGCGCACCGCGTCACAGCGCCTTTGGTCTGGGCGAACTGGCGCGGGCTTGAGAGCCTGTTGAAGGCGCAGCTCAAGCTGAAGAAATGCAACATGGTGCCGAAGGAGCGGATCGAGGACGGCGTCAACTGTTCGGTGCCGATCGCAACGCCTGGCTTCTACCCGATGGTCGCCGACGGCCGCATCAAGGCGGTGCTCGGCACCTTCGACCACTATGAAGGCAACACCATCGTGATGAGCGGCGGCGAGCGCGTGCAAGCCGACGTCGCCGTGCTCGCAATCGGCTACGAGCTCGGCGTGCCCTTCCTGCCCGAGGCCTGTCAGTCAAAGCTCGTCGACGCCGACGGGCAGTATCGGCTGTACCGCCTGATCGCCAATCCTGACTTGCCCGACATGGGCTTTGTCGGCTTCAACTCGTCGTTCTGCACCGTGCTCTGCGCCGACCTCGCCGCGAACTGGCTGGTGCGCTATGCCGACGGACAGTTGGCGCGGCAGCCGACGGCGCAAGCGATGCGCGACAACATCGAGATGATGCTGCACTTCAAGCGCGTCGAACGGCCGGCGGCGGGCGTTTATGGCGGCCTGTGCGTCGCGCCCTATCACTATCGCCATTTCGACGAGCTGATGGCCGACATCGGCGCCAAGGAAACCTCGCGCAACCCGCTCGCGGAGCGTTTCCTGCCGCCGGACGCAGACGCGTACGCGCGATATCTGGCTTCGGCGCCGGACTACCGGGCGGCGGCGTGAGGGCCGAGATTTTCTCCGCCTACCATTGCGATACGCCCCATCGCCTGCCGAACACCGGCGGCCGCGACTGGATGGCCTTCCAGTCGAAGAAGTGATGATTGTCGGCCCAGGCATGGACCTCGGCCTTGCAGACGCTGCATCTGAAACTGCCGGAGTGCTTTTCGGAGTGCTCCTCCTTCGTCGCGCTGTAGTTCATCCCGCAGCGCGGGCAGGTGAACTCTTCGATCGTCCATAAGCTGTTGGCCATGCGGCAAATTTCTGCAGTTGATGTCTGCACTTGAGGGAACACCAAGCCAGCCTAATGATCGCCGCTTTCATGCCGGTAAATCGGCTTGCCGAGATTCGGTTAACAGCCGTTAGCTCTGTCTGGCGCCGAAACCCCGATGCGCGGCGTCCCTGACCGTGCTGTCGACCTGACGTCGCGGTCCCCCGTCAATATGTCCCTGTTTGCGGGGATGCAAGACGGGCGGGCTTTGTTACACTCCCGGCTATTCTTGAGCGGAGCCCCAAGACGTGACGAGCCCTTGCAACGTACTCATGCTCTATCCGCTGTTTGCTGCCGACTCGTTCTGGAGTTTTGGCGAATCCTGCAAATTGATAGGCGTTCGCCGCCCCGCAGCGCCTCTCGGACTGATCACCGTGGCCGCGATGTTGCCCGGTAGCTGGACCGTGCGCCTGATCGACTGCAACACGGCGGAGCTTAGTGACGACGATCTCGCCTGGGCCGATATCGTCTTCACCGGCGGCATGTTGCCGCAACAGGCCGACACGCTGCGACTGATAGAGCTCTGCCTGGCGCGCGGCACGCCTGTTGTTGTCGGCGGCCCCGACCCGACGTCGAGTCCGCACATCTACGACCGCGCCGATTTTCAGGTGCTCGGCGAAGCCGAAAGCGTCATCGACGACTTCGTTGCAGCCTGGGAGAGCGGCGCGCGGTCCGGCGTCTTCACCGCGCCAAAGTTCCAGGCCGACGTCACCAAGACGCCGGTGCCGCGCTTCGACCTCTTGAGGGCCGAAGACTATCTCTATCTCGGCGTCCAGTATTCCCGCGGCTGCCCCTTCACCTGCGAGTTCTGCGACATCATCGAGCTCTACGGGCGCGTACCGCGGACCAAGACGACACCGCAAATGCTCACCGAACTCGATGCGATCTACGCGATGGGATATCGCGGCCATCTCGACTTCGTCGACGACAATTTCATCGGCAACAAGAAGTCGCTGCGGCTGTTCCTGCCCGTGCTCGCGGACTGGCAGCGCGCCCACGACTATCCATTCGAGTTCTCGACCGAAGCGTCCGTCAACCTGGCCGACGATCCGGAACTCCTGGACATGATGGCTGCGGCCAACTTCTTCGGCGTGTTCGTCGGCATTGAAAGCCCGGACCCGGCCACCCTGGTCGCGATGCGCAAGAAGCAGAACACGAGGCGCAACATCGCGGAGAGCATTCACAAGATCTACGGCGCCGGGATGCTGGTGACCGCAGGCTTCATCGTCGGCTTCGACACCGAAAAGGTCGCGATGGCGGACGCCATGATCGACTTCATCGAGGATGCGGCGATTCCGGTCTGCATGGTCGGCCTGCTCTACGCCCTGCCCAACACGCAGCTCACGCGCCGTCTGGCGCGCGAGGGCCGGCTGCACGAGAATCACGACGTGGCCTCGACCACCAGCGGCGACCAGTGCACCGGCGGAATCAATTTCGACCCGGCGCGCCCGTTGCGCGACATCCTCCTCGACTACAGGCAAGTTCTGGCGCGGATCTACGACCCGGCGGTCTACGCCGGCCGCATCGACCGGCTGATGACGATGCTCGATCGTTCCCGGCAACGCCAGGAGCTCCCCGAGGGCGACATCCGCGCAAAAGTCCGCGCGCTCGAGACCGTGCACCGCGTCACGTCAGCGATTCCCGAAGCGCATGCTCCGTTCTGGAAAACCTTCCTCACCTGCGCCAAGCGTGACTCGTCGTCGGCCCGCATCGCGGTTGCCATGATCGCGGCCTATGCGCATCTCGGCCCGTTCGCACGCCGCGTCGTGGAGGCGATCGATGCACGCCTGGCGGCGTTGGACGAGCCAGTGCCCGGTTCGACGGCCGCGGGCCATCACGTGGCGCACGCACCGCACTAGGCAGCGGCGCCGTCACTCCGTCCGGATCGGCGCGTCCTTGAGCCCGTTCGCATCATAGGCCCTGCGCAAGGTCCCGTTGGTGACCGCCTCGGTCATGAATTTCGTGACGAAGCTGAGCGCCCGGGGATGGCCGAGCGGCACGGCAACCGCGGTCACCGTCTTCTTGAAGGTCTCATCCAGCACGCGCGTGCCGGGGATCTTTTGCGCCATCTTGATGAGCTGGTCGCGCGACAGCGCGAAGGCGTCGATCTCGCCGCTCTTCAGCAGGGCAAAAATCTCGTCATAGGTCTGATAGCCCGTCACCTTCGCATTCTTCAGATGTGCGATCGCTCCGCGCATGGTGGTGGTGGCGTTGACGGCGGCGACCTTGGTGCCGGGTTGATCGAGCATTGCGAAATTCGTCACCGTCGAGCCCGGCTTGACGATGTAGGTGGCGTCAGCGACCTCGTAGATCGGGCCGAACGCCATCTTGCTCTCGCGCTCGGCGTCCTTCGGCAGGAAGGTGACGTCCCAGGTACCTTTGCCGGCGGCATCGGTGATCTGTCCGGAATTCTGCTGCACGACATAGTCGACGGGCACGCCGAGCTGCGCCGCCATAGCCCTGCCGAGGTCGACCGGCACGCCGGCATAGCCGGCCTCGGTCTTGGTCGACCAGAACGCGCCGCCGGCGGGGCTGATGGCGATGGCGACCCGCAGCTTGCCGGTCGGCGCAATCTCGTCCTTCAGGCCGTCGGCGCTTGCAGTCATCGCGATCCCCATGGCGAGAACGAGGCCGGCGCAGACCGACCGAATTGAAGCGGGCATGGCTACTCCCTCCCCTACGGCGCGTCTTGAGCCGTTTGTTGGCAGCCTTGACACAATTCTGGTCGATCGTGCGCGGACTGAAAAGCGGATTTGTCACAACGATTGACGAATCTGTCACCAGCCACACCGTTCTTTGCAGTGCAAGGCGGGACGCCGCCATGGCTATGGTGTTCCACGGCCTGCGGTTTGTTGCTATCAAATCCGTTGGAGACCTGCCGCAGGCATACAACACACGGGGGCCACCGCGATGAAGCGCGCGAATTTCGCAAATCGTGCACGAGGCGACGGACTTTCAGGACAAACCGGCAAAGCCTTGCTCGCGGTCGCGGCCGTCATCGCGCTCACCGCCTGCGATCAGAAGAACACCTATGTGGCGCCGCCGCCGCCGAAGGTGGATGTCGCAACGCCGGTGCAGCGCACGATCACGCGTTATCTCGAGGCCACCGGCAACACCGCGCCGATCAAGAGCGTCGATCTCGTCGCGCGCGTGCAGGGTTTCCTCCAATCGATCGACTATCAGGACGGCACCTTCGTGAAGCAGGGCACCACGCTGTTCACGATCGAGCCCGACACCTACAAGCTCAAGCTCGAACAGGCGCAGGCTGCGGAAGTCGGCGCACAGGCCTCGCTCAAGCAGGCTGAGGCCGATTTCAAGCGCCAGTCCGACCTGGTGCAGCGTCAGGTGGTCTCGCAGTCGACGCTCGAGACCTCCACGTCCACACGCGACAACGCCCAAGCCAATCTGCAGCAGGCCCAGGTCAACACCAAGCTCGCCCAGGTCAACTACGGCTACACCAAGGTGACGGCGCCGTTCGACGGCATCGTCAGCACCCATCTGGTCTCGATCGGCGAGCTCGTCGGCGTATCCTCCCCGACCCAGCTCGCGACCATCGTCGCGATGGATCCGATCTATGTGAACTTCAACGTCAACGAACAGGACGTGCTGCGCATCCGCGCCGAAGCGCAGCGGCGCGGCATGACGCCGGCCGACCTCAAATCGTTGCCGGTCGAAGTGGGCTTGCAGACCGAAACCGGCTATCCGCACGAGGGCCGGCTCGATTACGCGGCGCCGACCGTCAACCAGGCGACCGGCACGCTACCGGTGCGCGGCGTGATCCCGAACGACAAGCGCGTGCTGCTGCCCGGCTATTTCGTCCGCGTCCGCGTGCCCGTCGACCAGCAGAAGGATGCGTTGCTTGTCCCCGACACCGCGCTCGGCAGCGACCAGGGCGGCCGCTACGTGCTGGTGGTCAATTCCGAGAACACGGTCGAGCAGCGCAAGGTGCAGATCGGCCCGCTGGACAACGGCCTGCGGGTGATCGAGAGCGGGCTGAAGGCGGACGATCGCATCGTGATCGCCGGCCTGTTGCGGGTGATTCCCGGCCAGAAGGTCGATCCGCAGGCGCAGAAGATCGAGGCGCCGCAGGCGTTGGCCAAGTAGGAGCCGGCCATGATCTCAAAATTCTTCATCGAGCGGCCGGTCCTTTCCAACGTCATCGCGTTCCTGATGATCCTGATCGGCGGGGTCGCGCTGTTCAACCTGGCGATCGCGCAATATCCGGACGTGGTGCCGCCGACCGTGCAGGTCACCACCCGCTATCCCGGCGCGAGCGCGAAGACGGTCATCGACACCGTGGCGCTGCCGATCGAGCAGCAGGTCAACGGCGTCGAGGACATGCTCTACATGCAGTCCTACAGCGGCTCCGACGGCACCTACACGCTGACCGTGACATTCAAGATCGGCGTCGATCTCAACTTCGCGCAGGTGCTGGTGCAGAACCGCGTCTCCAGCGCGCTGGCACAATTGCCGCAGGCCGTGCAGAACCAGGGCGTCACGGTCCAGAAGAAATCGACCTCGATCCTGCTGTTCGTGACGCTGACCTCGCCTGATGCGAAGTACGACAGCCTCTATTTGAGCAACTACGCCACCATCAACATCCGTGACGAGCTTTCGCGCCTGCCCGGCGTCGGCAACGTCACCGTGTTCGGCGCCGGCCAGTATTCGATGCGAATCTGGCTCGATCCCAACAAATTGCAGGTGCGCGGATTGATGCCGTCGGACGTCATCACGGCGATCCAGCAGCAGAGCCAGCAGGTCGCGGCCGGCCAGGTCGGCGCGCCGCCGACGCCGCCGGGACAGGCGTTCCAGTACACGCTCAACGTCTCCGGCCGGCTCGACGACACGACGCAGTTCGAGAACATCATCGTCAAGACCGGCACCGCCGGCGACGTCACGCGGGTGCGCGACGTCGGCTGGGTCGAGCTCGGCGCACAGACCTACAGCCAGATCTTCTCGCTCAACAAGCAGCCGGCCACCGGCATCGGCGTGTTCCAGTCGCCCGGCGCCAACGCGCTCCAGGTCGAGCAGGCCGTCGAGAAGAAGATGGCGGAGCTCGCAAAGGCCTTCCCGCAGGGAATCAAATACGACACGCCGTTCGATACCACCAAATTCGTGCAGGCTTCGGTGCACGAGGTCTACATGACCCTGATCGAAGCCGGCCTGCTCGTGCTGGTCGTGATCCTCGTCTTCCTGCAGGACTGGCGCGCGATGCTGGTGCCGGCGACGACCGTGCCCGTGACGATTATCGGCGCCTTCGCCGCGATGGCGGCGCTCGGCTTCACCATCAACATGTCGACACTGTTTGCCATCGTGCTAGCGATCGGCATCGTCGTCGACGACGCGATCGTCGTGGTCGAAGGCGCCGCGCACAATATCGAGCAGGGCATGACGGGCCACGACGCCGCGATCCGGGCGATGGACCAGCTGTTTGCGCCGATCGTCGGCATCACGCTGGTCTTGATCTCGGTGTTTTTGCCGGCCTCATTCCTCGCCGGGCTTACGGGCCGCATCTACTCGCAATTCGCGCTCGTGATCGCGGCGACCGCGCTGTTGTCAGCCATCAATGCGGCGACGCTCAAGCCGACGCAATGCGCCCTCTGGCTGCGGCCGGCGGTGCCACCGGAAAAGCACAACTTCTTCTATCGCGGCTTCAACGCCGTCTATGACCGCGTCGAGCGCGGCTACACGCGGCTGATCAGCTTCCTGGTCAGGCACGCCACCGTGTCGGTCGCCGTCGCGCTGGTCCTGATCGGCGTCGGCGGCTACGGCCTGTCGCGGGTGCCGACCGGCTTTTTGCCGATCGAGGACCAGGGTTATCTGATCGCCGCGATCCAATTGCCTGATGGCGCCGCGCTGGAACGGACCCAGAAGGTGCTGGACAAGGCCGCCGAGATCGTCAGCAGCACTCCGGGCGTGGCCCAGGTCATCACCATCGCCGGCATCTCCGCGCTCGACAACAGCGCGAGCCTCGCCAATGCCGGCGTCGCCTACATCATCCTGAAGGACTGGGACGCCCGCAAAGGCCCCGGCGAGGATTTGCGCTCGCTGGTGTTCGGCCTAAACGACAAGCTTGCGACCATCATGGAGGCGCGCACACTGGTGCTGCCGCCGCCGCCGATCCAGGGCATCGGCAACGCCGCCGGCTTCTCTCTGCAGGTCGAGTTGCGCGACGGCAACAGCGATTTCGCAAAGCTGCAGGCGATCACCGGCGCGATGGTTGCGAACGCCCAGAGCCAGAGCGCGCTGCAGCGCGTATCCTCCTCGTTCCGCTCGTCGGTGCCGCAGTTCAACGTCGAGATCGACCGCATCAAGACGCAGACGCTGGGCGTAACGACCGATGAGGTGTTCTCGGCCCTCTCCACCTATCTCGGCTCGTCCTACGTCAACCAGTTCAACAAGTTCGGTCGCGTGTTCCAGGTTTATACGCAGGCGGACTCCTCGTTCCGCGTCACCGAGCGCGACATAGCCAATATGATGGTGCGCAACCAGAGCGGCAACATGATCCCGATCGGCACCGTCGCAAAAATCACGCCGATCACGGGCCCGTCGCTGATCAGCCTCTACAATCTCTACCCGTCGGCGACCATCGTCGGTCTACCGGCACAAGGTTACAGCTCCGGCCAGTCGCTGGAGCTGATGGAGCAGATCGGCGACAAGACGCTGCCGCCCGGCACCGGCTATGAATGGACCGCGATGTCCTACCAGGAGAAGGCGGTCTCGAACCAGATCTACTGGGTGTTCGGGCTTGCGATGCTCTTGGTCTACCTCGTACTCGCCGGCCAGTACGAGAGCTGGTACGCGCCGATCTCGGTGATCCTCGCGGTGCCGTTGTCGCTGATCGGACCGATGCTGGTGCTCAACGGCCTGAAGATCGACAACAACCTCTACTGCCAGATCGGCCTCATCCTTCTGATCGCGCTGTCGGCCAAGAACGCCATCCTGATCGTCGAGGTCGGCCTCGAGTTGCACGTCCGCGACGGCAAGCCAATCCTAGAATCGGCCATCGAGGCGGCACGCGCCCGCTTCCGGCCGATCCTGATGACGTCGTTCGCCTTCATCCTCGGCGTGGTGCCGCTGGTGCTCGCGACCGGCGCCGGCGCCAGCGCCCGCAAGTCGATCGGCATCACGGTGTTCTCGGGCATGCTGGCCTCGACCTGCCTCGCGGTGCTGTTCGTGCCCGCCTTCTTCGTGGTGGTGCAACGTTTTGAGAACTGGCGCGCGTCAAAGAAGACGGCGAAGTCGGCATCGACGGCGCAGCCGGCCGCGGAGGCGAAATCCTGAACTGCGTCGAGGCTTTCGTCCCCGTCCAACAAAGCATCGAAACAACCCCATGCACAGTAGCCGGCGCCCCCGGCCGACGCACTTCGTATTTTACGAAAACGACTTGACACGTCGGGCAAATCAGGGGCATAGTGCCATCATCGCAGCACGTGGGCGGGCGACGGTACCGGACGACCGAGCTGGTCCTGATCCTTCCGTGCCCTGGCGCGTGAACCCATAAATTTGCTGACGTCTGCTTGGGTGCGCATTCGGACTCAAGTCGGATATCGCGCCGTCCGGAGAGCCAATCCGGAAGTCGATGCTTCATTCTATAACCTCATCGGCGCGCGAGAGCATCGATTGCGGCACGGTTAGGCCGAGTGCCTTCGCCGTCCTGAGGTTGACTACGAACTGGAACTTCGTCGGCTGCTGCACGGGCAGGTTGGCGGCCTTGGCACCTTTCAGAATCTCATCGACATACGTCGCGGCCTTCCGGTACGCATCGGCCTCATCGGACCCATAACTCAGCAGGCCGCCCTGGTCTGCGAAATCGCGAACGAAGGACACCGCCGGCAGTCGGTAGTGGACCGCGAGTTCGGCCACCCGCCGGATCGGCAAACTGGGCTGGATGATCAGTGCGTCGGGAGGCTCCTTATCCAATGCCGAAAAGGAAGCGTCGAGCTCGGTGCTGCTGGGGATCATGACGGGATCGATCATAAGCCCGGCGGCTGCCCCGTTACTCTCGATCTCCCGCAAGAACGGCTTTGAGAAAGGATCGGTCACATTGGCCAGCGCCGCGATGCGACGCACCCCCGGCATCAGTTGCCGGATGACATCGACCAATTTGCCTGCCAGTTCCGCACCGATAGCCGCCATCCCGGTAACATTGCCGCCAGGTTTGGCAAGGGTCGCGACGAGCCCCGTCTCGACCGGATTGCCGACGAGCGCCATCACGATCGGGATCTCATGCGTTGCCTGCCTGGCGGCGAGAGCGGCCGGTGTGAACCACACTACAATCAGGTCTACCTGGAGCCGCACCAGCTCTTCAGCCAAAGCAGGAAGTCGGCCTGCCTGCCCCATGTCCGATCTGAATTGGTATTGAACGTTTCTTCCCTCGATGTAGCCCAGTTCGCGCATATCCTGCTGAAAGAGCCGCCAAAAGCGCTCCGAGGCGGGAGATCCGACGACGAGCACGCCAATGGTCGGCACCTTCAGCCGCTGCGCCATGCTGGCCGAGGGCTGGATGGCGGCAGCGCCAGCGAGCAGTGCGAGGAACTCACGCCGTCTCATGCAGCCCTTCCACGTTTCGGACCACATCAATGGGACTGAATGATACCACATCCCTGCACAGCGCGGTGTGGGAACGGGGTCAGATCATGTAGTCGCAATCAGTCATTCGACGCCGGATACGTCCGAGTTTGGTCAGAAATGCCGCTTGAAGTCGAGCTTCTTCATTCGATTGCAGGCGAAGACAATGTGCATATCAAGCGACGCGATGGGCCGGAGTCCTCAATGACTTCCAGACCGACCCTGAGAGGTGCGCCGCTTGAGGACAAATGGCGCCAATGAGCACTGAATGAATCGCGAGAGCTTTGGCAGAGAGCCGCGGTCCGCAAAGCACATTGGCTGCTCCTCTGCGTGATGAAAACGGGTGTGTGAAGAGAGATGAGGAGTAGGTCCGCATTCTTGTCGGTCTGAAAGGAAACTCCACCAGTTCACTTCACCCACGTCCAGAGCGTCAGCAGCCCTTACTTTGTCACGCGAGAGAATGGGCCTGCGATTGCAACAGAAGTTTCAGCTTGCCTCCACGAACATCCATGCGCAGGATAATCGCGCAGTCTCGCCGCCCCGTCAGTGGATTTGGCGCGATCGCCAGAAGCGTTCGGGTTGTGTGTCACGATGACCGATCTGCGGCACTGGCTGGAAGAGATTGGACTGGCGCAATATGCCGACTTGTTTGCTACGAATGACATTGATTGGGAGATACTGCCTGACCTGACCGAGCGCGACCTGGAAAAACTCGGCGTTTCCCTCGGACATCGTAAGAAGCTCGTCAAGGCAATACAGGCTCGTTGCGGCTCGTCGCACGCCGCCGGCCCGTCTGTTGATCCCCGGTCGCCGCCGACATCAGCCCAGAGTGCCGAGAGGCGCCACCTTACTGTGCTGTTCTGTGATCTCGTGGGCTCGACGTCGTTGTCTGCACAGCTCGATCCCGAAGAGTTGCGCAAGATCCTCTTTGATTTCCAGCACTGTTGCGATGACGCCATTCGTCGCTATGACGGGCACATAGCACGTCTCATGGGCGATGGAGTTCTCGCCTATTTCGGCTTTCCATCAGCCCACGAGGATGATGCCGAACGTGCGGTCAAGGCCGCGCTGGAGATGGTCGAATCAGTCCCAGCGCTGGCCATGCCGATCGCCGGAAAGCTTGAAGTCCGGATCGGCATTGCAAGTGGCCTCGTGGTCGTCGGTGATCTGATTGGAGAGGGGCCTTCGCGCGAGTTCGCGATTGTCGGCGATGCACCGAACCTGGCGTCTCGCCTGCAAGCCTTGGCCGAGCCCAGCCAGATCCTGGTCGCTCCACGCACTCGGCTCCTGCTCGGCGGGCTGTTTGAATTTGCCGATCTCGGCAATCACGATCTGAAGGGATTCAAGCAACCGGTTCGGGTGTCGAGGGTCGTTGCGCCAGGTTCGCTGTCGAGTCGATTTGAGGCGCGCACGTCCTTGCATTTGACGCCACTGATCGGTCGGCAGGCCGAAGTGCGCCTGTTGCACAAGCACTACAGCAAAGCGAAACACGGCAAGGGCCAGATAGTCCTGATCTCCGGCGAACCTGGAATTGGCAAGTCTCGACTTATCCAGGCCCTGCGACACCGGCTGGCCGGAGAGAGATACGGTTTCCTGCAATTTCAGTGTTCATCGTATCACACGAGCAGCGCACTGCATCCCGTCATTCACTACCTGGAGCAGGCCGCGGACATAGTCCGCGATACCTCACCTGCGATCAGGTTGAACAAACTGGAGGACCTGGTCCGCCGGACGACGGAACAAACCAAATCAATCGTTCCGCCCTTGGCTTCGTTGCTATCGATCCCGACTGGGGATCGCTACCCCCAACGAGAACTCACGCCCGAGCAGCTGAAGGTCCAAACCTTCAGCGCCCTCCTCACGCTGCTGCAGGCAAGTGCCGAGCAACAACCGATGATCCTTGTATTCGAGGACGTACATTGGGCAGATCCAACGTCCCTGGAACTGCTCGAGCGAATCCGCGACAGCGTGAAGAATTGGCGGATGTTGGCCATCCTGTTGCATCGTCCGGATCTTACTCTGCCCTGGGCCGAACAGCCGCACGTGACCTCGATGACGGTCAACCGGCTGGACCGGGTGCAGGTCTCGTCGATGCTCCAATCCCTGACCAAGGACAAGGACCTGCCGCGGACGGCAATCGATCAAATTCTGGCCAAGACGGACGGCGTTCCACTCTTTGTCGAGGAGATCACAAAAGCGGTCCTTGAAAGCGCAGGTGGCGGACCACACGAAGAACGTTCCGACACGCACGCTCCGCTGCTGGTGCCGGACACGCTGCATGATTCGCTGATGGCTCGCCTGGACCTGCTGGCCCCAGCGAAAACTGTCGCCCAGATCGCGGCCGTCATCGGCCGTGACTTCTCTTTCGAACTGTTGAAGGCGACGGCCCCCTTCTCGGAAAGCGATGTTCAGGCAGCAATCGATCGCTTGCTGGCATCTGGTCTGGTGTTCCGGAGCGGCCACCCAAGCGATCAGAGCTTCTCCTTCAAGCACGCCCTCCTTCGAGACGAGGCCTATGCGAGCATACTTAATGATCAACGCCGAAAGCTGCACGGACGAATCGCCGAAATCCTGTGCAGAGACTTCCCGCAGATTGCTCATGCAGCTCCCGAGATCGTCGCCCAACACTATGCGGAAGCCGGCGGGGCCAAACTCTCGATCGACTATTGGATAAAGGCTGCTCGGCAAGCCAGTTCACGATCTGCTTTCGTCGAAGCCAGTACTCACCTTCAAATGGCCCTCAAGCGGCTGCGCGATCTTCCCCCAAGCACAGAACGCGACAGTCTCGAGTTGCAGTTGCAGCAATCGTTGGGGAACGCCTTTGCTGCGTCAAAAGGGTTCGCCGTCCCGGAGACCGTTGAAGCTTACAAACGGGCGCTTGACCTGTGCAGCACCGCCAAAAACTCCGATCAGAGATTTGCGGCACTCAACGGGATAATTGCCTTCCATGTCACGCGAGGCGATTTCGAGCAGTCTCGGACATTGGCCGAAGAGCTATTGACGCAAGCCCAGGAGCAGGACAATCCGATGCCCAAGCTGATCGGTCATCGTGCTCTGGGCCAGACGTTGTTTCTGATTGGCGAATTGCCTTCTGCGCGTGACCACCTGATCAACTCGCTCAGATTGTACGATGAGACCCATCACGCACCGCTCACCCCGATCGTCTCGCAAACCTATTTGACGCTTGCGTCTACGCTGCTCGGAGACATCGATCGCGGGTTGGCGTTTGGCCAGGACGCGGTACGCGTCGCCGAACAGCAGCGGCATCCGCACAGCCTCTGCAATTCGCTTGCGTTTCTGGCTGGAGCACACGTGCTGTGCGGCGACTCAGAGGCAGCCTATCCGGTTGCCGAACGAACCGTTCGGCTGGCCTCCGAATACGCGTTTCCGCTTTGGCTGGCCGGTGGCCGGATGCTTCGCGGTTGGGCCAGTTGCGATCGCGGGAATGCCGAAGAGGGTCTTCCGGAGCTTCGCAAGAGTGTAAAGGCGCTGGAAGCGACGGGTGCGCTGATCTGGGTGCAGTTCGCTCGCTATCTTCTGGCCCAGGCTTTCGCGAAAACAGGTCAACTTGCCGATGCCATGAAGCTCGTTGACCAAACCCTGCTGACGGTCGCCGGAACAAGCGGACGCTGGTACGAGGCCGAGCTTCATCGGTTAAAGGGCGACTTGCTGCTCAAGGGAGGAAGCGCTCCGGCGGCCGCAGAACTCTGTTACGGAAGAGCGATAGCTGTTGCCGCGCGGCAGGGAGCGCACCTGTGGCAACTGCGCGCCTCGAATGCCCTTGCCGGGCTGTGGTGTACGCAGGGCAAGATATCGGAAGTGTGCGCTTTGTTGGTTCCGCTCAGCACGAACTCCGGCGGCAAGATCGTCACCCCCGATCTGCGGCGCACGAAGGCTCTCCTCGCCGAAAACGCGTCAGTATCCGCCAAGCAAGCGAGTCCTGAACCCCGAACAATTCGCAACGTCCGGGAATAGCCGACGAGGACAACGCCTTTCATGCAGGTGTCTCTATGCGTCACTGAACGGAGCCACTAAACCTCAGTAAGTTCCTGCATGAGTGCCTTGGCGGAACGAAGGTCTGTTGTTTCGAAGCCTTCCGTAAACCAGCCGTAGACGGAACCAAGAAGGCCTCGCGCGTCGGCCGTCCGGCCCTGGTCACGCCAAAGCCGAGCCAGACTCATGGCCGCACGTAATTCAAAGGATTTCGCGCTTTGGCTTTGTGCCAGCTTGAGCGCGGCCTGCAAGTAACTCTCGATCTCCTCAGCTGGAGCCCCACGAACGCGGTGCAGTTCGCCATCAATGCATGCAAGTTCCGCCTCCCACATATGTTCTTCGTTGCGCGCAGCAATGGCCTTCGCTTCGGCCAGGGTGGCCAGCCCGTTTTCGTCGTCGCCCAACTGGTGGTACATCGACGCGAGCATCGACAAGTACCGGACCTGGTACCAACTGGCTCCGAGCTTGTCCCGCTCGTTCAGACTGAGGCGCATGAGCGCTAGGCCGCCCTCCACGTTGCCTTCTCGTGCCATTGCCCAACCCCGCAAGATCAGGCCGCTCAAGCGCCAATAGTTCAGGCTGTGCTGATCGGCAAGATCGATGATGGCCTCGGCATGCGCATGCACGGCCGCCATGTCACCCATCAGCTCCGCAGGCCCCGCTCCGCCATAGACCTGCACGTGCGCGGTAAGGTTCGTCTGATTTAACTCCGCAGCGTATTCAAACGCCGCGCGGCTGGTCCTCAGGGCCTGTTCGGGGTAACCTAGGATCCAAAGCACAATTGCCAAGTAGGGTAACGCCGAGGCCTTCGGGTCATGTACATAATGAACTGGCGGCGGCCGGTGCGTGTCCGGCTGATAACGACTCAAGATCGTTTCGAGCTCCGAGCGGGCCGTAAGAAAGTCGCCGGCATGCATGGCGGTGAGGCCCGCCAACCGATGTGTAGCTAGTTCAAGTGCCGCGTCGCCGGTGTGCTCGGCGGCGCGCTGCGCCTCGGCAACAAGACTCTGCATGGCACCAAAGTCGCCGCGCACGAAGTGGAAAATGAACTTCCCGCTAAGAGTAGCGAACAAGGCACCCGTGTCATCGAGTTCATAACAGAGCGCGTGAGCCCTGCTGAAGGCTGTGCCCAGTTGCGGAGCCGTGTATCCGTGAATGGCAATCAGCGGACCTCCGATCGCCGTTTGCAGCGCGAGTTCCTGTCGATCGCGTTCCGGTCCTTGTGGATTGGACTTGAGTGCCTCCAATCCCTTTGTAAGGTGAGTGATTGCTTCGAGATTGGCGGAACGTCCCGCTGCAATCCGGCCGGCACGCAGCCAATAGCCGACTGCCTTTCCCGCCAGCCCGCCCTGCGTGAGGTGCGAAGCTATCGTCTCCGGCTCCGCCTCCGCACGGGCAGGATACTGTTCTTCGAGAGCTGCAGCGATGCGGGCATGTATCTGCTGCCGCTTGTTCTTTAAGAGGCTCTCATGCGCGATCTCTTGGACCAGTGCGTGTTTGAAGCTGTAGCCAATATCCGGAGGTGCTCCACGACGGAATATGAGCTCGGCTGTTAATAGCTCATTGAGAGCACGCTTGAGCGCGTGTTCGTCGAGCGCTGTAACTGATCGCAGAAGGTCGTGTCCGAATTCGCGCCCAATGCAAGCAGCGATCTGGGCGACTTCCTTGACCGGCGCCAACCGATCGAGGCGGGCCATCAATGAGTCCTGCAGCGTGGTCGGGATCGCCAGCGGCGGCAACGGGCCTATCAACTCATAGCGGTTGCCCTGGTCTTTGAGCAGTCCGGATTCAACGACGGCCTTGGTGAGTTCCTCGACAAATAGCGGCACGCCATCAGTTTTAGCCAAAATCTGCTCAAGCACCTCTTGTGGAAGTATTTTGCCGCCCGTGATCCGGTCTACTACAGCCGCCCCTTGCCTCCGGCCTAGTCGGCTTAATGAGAGCGCTGTCACGTGTCCATGACCTGTCCAGCGCGGAACGAACTCCGGCCGGAAGGTGACAATCATCAGAATCGGGAGTTGCTGCACCTCCTCAACTGCGCGGTCGAGGAGTTCAAGCGTGGAGGGGTCTGCCCAATGGACATCCTCGTACACGGCAAGCACCGGCTGCCTTGCCGCCAAGCCTTGTATCTGCTCCAGGAGGGCCTGGAACGTTCGTTCCTTCTTCTGGTGTGGACTAAGCGCAAGCGGCAGGTATCGCCCACCTCCTGGAATTGCCAAGAGGTCAGCAAGAACCGGCGCGCTTTCGTGCACGTCGTTTGTAGCAAGAGCGAGCATAGCCTCGAGCTTGTCGAGCTGTTTTTCGGGAACGTCCTCCCGTCGTATTCCCGCTGCCCGTTCAAGCAGGCCAATAATAGGATACAACGCGGTATTGGTGTGGAACGGCGAACAGAAATGGCTCAGCGGCGTGTGCGGCGCACCTGCGAGGTGATCGCGCAGGGCCCGCACGAGCCGTGACTTGCCAATCCCAGCTTCGCCACCTAGCAGCACTATCTGTCCCTCTCGCTCTTTTGCCTGCTCCCATCGGTCCAAGAGCAATGCAAATTCTTGGTCCCGCCCGACCAACGCGGTCGTTGCCATGCCGTGCTGGGCGTCGAATCGACTCTCGGCGGCGCCCTCACCAGTGACGAGCCAGGCCTGTACCGGTCCAGGAAAACCCTTAAGAGGCACCGTGCCGAGATCGCGGTACATGAAAGCTTCGCCGAGTAGCCGGCGCGTTGACTCGGCAATCACGACGTCGCTGGGCTCGGCCAGACCCTGCAGGCGTGCGGCCAGGTTCGGCGTCTCACCGATCACCGCGCGCTCGCGAGCCTCTCCCTCGCCCATCAGTTCGCCGACCACGACCAGACCAGTTGCAATGCCGACGCGAGCGGCAAGCGCTACGCCGCCCGGCTCGGTAAGGGACGCGACCGCCTTGGTCGCTCGAAGTCCGGCGCGGACGGCACGCTCCGCCTCATCCTCATGCGCCCGCGGCCAACCGAAGTACGCGAGAACGCCGTCGCCCAGGAACTTGGCTATGTGGCCTTCGAACCGGGCGATCTCGCCCGCTACGGTGTTGTGGTAGGCCTGCATGAGGTCACGCAGTTCCTCTGGGTCGCGCCCTGAGGCGAGCGCGGTCGAACCGACCAAGTCGACGAACATGACGGTAAGCTGCCGACGGTCCGCCTCTGACGGCAGTGCCGGCCTTATCTGTCCAGCTGGCTCGTGAGCATCAATGGAGGCCGGAACGATCGATGATGAGCGCGCTTGAATCGCCATCAGCACGGTCTTCCGCGGGCCGAGCGGCAAGCCAAGTTCGCGCAGATCGGCTTCAGTCAGCTCTTGCACGACATCAGGCGTGACTTCGGCTTCCTGGAACGCCTGAGTGTAGCGCTCCAGCCCGAGACCGCGAAGCCATTCCGCTATATCCACGCGAAGTCTCCTCGCGCGGCGCCAGGCGATTGGACGGCGAACTCAGTTGAATGTATGTAACCTCAGCTTCAGTGAACCGTCCGCTTGACGCTCGAACACGTGAGTAGCAATTCCGCCGACGCTTTGGCGGCTCCCGTCCGGTCCGTCGGCCGTCCATTTTGCCGTACCGTAGACGACCTTCTCGTCTCCACCCGCGTCCATGATCGTTAGTTTGTGGTCAGTGAATCCGCCTGAGAACAGCCCAGCGAAGAACTTTTCGATTTCATCCAGACCCGATATGACCTCGTGCGTTGGTGGTAGCACTTTAGCGTTCGAAACATAGGCTGCGGCGACCGCCTTAGAGTCAGCTTTGTTGAACGCCGAATCCCAAGCGGCATAAGCCCCAGTAATTTCGGCTCTGACGTCGAAGCTCGTCGAGGGGGCCAAGTTCGTCATGATTCCCTCCCTCAGGTTAGCCTTGTGACCGCCGCATCTTATCAGTGCTGGGCAGTGCACGAAATCGGAACGTGTAGAAACCGCGTGCTATTCTAGACCCAGGATCTAACGAAGGCACACCTCCATACTTCCGCTCGGGGTCAAAACCAGCAGCGGAAGCGACCGGGGCCCAACGTCTTGCGTACCGCGATAGCCGACGTGACGACCGCTCACGGTTTGACGTAGCTCCACCCCTGTTCCTGCAGTTCCATGACGCGGACGACACCGGATTTAACGACCGTCGCCTGTGCAATCAGGTTGATGTCCTTGTTCTCCGCCTTCCGCATATTTTCCTGGGTGTTGCCACAGGCTTTGAAGGAGATTTCCGGATTGCTCAGTGCGAGCACCTCGATGCGCGCCTTTACCGGCGACGTGTCCTCGCGCAGCATGTGAAGGCCAGGGCCAAAGGTGATGACCTCGATCGACACTGCCTCACCGAGGTCGCGGTAGTGTTGCGCGACGTTGGTCGCATTGTTGAGCGTGAGGTTCATCATCGCCGGTTCGTTGGAATTGACCTGCAATATCAGCTGATGCGGCTTCCTGGCGATTTCGGGTTTTGTCGCCAGAACCAGGCTCGTCTTGCCCGCGAGGACTTGCTTGCTCGTCTGGTTCTGCTCCGGCTTTCTCGCCTGCTTCTGTCGAACCAGCTGCTTTTGACTGCTCGCTTGGCTCTTCTCACTCGCCTGCGGGATCACCTGGTTGCCCTGCTCTGCCCGCGCGGTTGGTCCGACCAGGAGCAGCATCGCCAAGCCGCTAATGATTCCTATCGCCGACTTCAGATTGATCATCTTGTGTCTCCGTTTCATGACCGTCACCTTCCTGGTCTGGCGACGGTATGTGGCCATTTACACGCAGCCGCCATTTTTTCGCGCACGTTCTTGAAGCCGCTGAGCAGGAAATGTCCCTCCTGCGCCGCGCCAGTGCGAGGGGAAAGACGCACAACGATGCTGCCGTCGTCGGGCAACGATTGCAGCAACTGCACCATGTCGCCGCGGAAGGCGACGCCGGAGCCGAACGACGGCGAGGCTGCCGCAAGTTGCACTGGCGGATCCGCATTGAGCCGATAGGAGATGGCGTATTCGTTGGCGCTGCGCGACACCGCCGGCCCTGCAACCATGACTTCGGTGCGGCCCTTGCGGCAGTGGATCGCGAGTTGCATCGCGGCACCATCCGAGCCGCCAACTGAAGACGTGGTGGCGGTGGCGATCGGCGAATAGTCGACGGGTGAGGTGGTCTCGCTGACCAGCCAGCCTTCGTCCGACGCCCGCCGATCAGGCGCTGGAATCTTACGCGACAAATTCTGCAGACACTCCAACCGGGCTGGTTCCTCCATCGCCGAACAAGCCCGAAGTGTTTCCATGGGATCGCCCGTGCCCTGCGCCTGAGCTATACCGCAGGCAACGTTGAAGGCGACGGCGAGCGGAGGAGCGGCAGTCTTCATGGCGGCGCCTGTGCGCTGCGCGCCTTGCGATCCAGCCATTCCTGCGCGGCCTGGAAGCGGGTGAGGCCGGGGACGCTTGCGGCGAGATTGATCGACTGCCATTTCGCATCAAAGCCTGGTGCCTGCAGGCGGTCAATTCGCGAGAACAGGTACTCGACAAAGCGCGCCACGCGTTGATAGCGATTCGAGCGTGTCGGCCAGTTGAACGCAACGAGCGCTGTCGGCACCGCGATGGTCGAGACCCGCTCACCCTGCTTGATCAGATTGGGATACTCTTTCGCGTCCAGGCTCGCGGGCAGGTAATAGTCCTCGAACCTTCTATCGTATTGGACCGGGAGAAACTTGAATCCCGCCTCCCAGCGACCGCGCACGAAGGCGTCGACGGGTTTCGATGTGATGAACACGACGGCCGACATCTCGCCTTTGCGCATCTGCTCCAGGGCAACCTGATGCGGAATGAACGTCTTGTCGACGTCGATGCCAAGACGGCTGAAGATCAGCGGCCCAGAATAGGCGGCTGCGGTGCCCTGGGTATTGAAGTTCACTTTCTTGCCGGCAAGATCCTGCAGGCCCGTGATCTCCGGGCGCACGAATATGTGCAGCTCCGACGGGAAAAGATTGAGCAGGTAAGTGATGCGGCTTTGGATCTGCGGTACCTGAACCTTGTACTCGTCGAGCGCGTCGGAATTGATGATGGCGGTATCGACACCGCGCAAATAGAGCAGCGCATTCAGATTGTCGGTGGCGCCGCGGGTGACGATCGGCAGGAGATGCAGGTCTGCTCCATCGTCGACGACGCGAGCCATTTCCGCGGCGAGGCGGATCGGCGCGCCCTCGAGCAGGCCGCCGGCGAGTCCAACGGTCCAGGCGTTCATCCGGTCTTTTTCGTTCCCTTGCGGGAGGGGCCGTCGGACCAGTTGTGCATCGGCCTTGGCGTTTTTCTCGGTTTGTGCTTGCAGGCAATCCGGCTGAAGCATCATGGTGACCGCTGCCAACGCGGCGAGCAGGAGCGACGAGGCTGACCTTGGCAACTTGTTCATGTCGTTCCTTTCCGGATCATCCAACGCAACCTTTCGTCCCGCCGGAATGCAATAAGTCCATTCTCAGCGAAGCAACGCATCCAGCCGCTCCTTCGCTCCGCGAATACCGCCCCTGTATGCCTTTGCGTAGAGCTCTCGCGCCTTGGCCGCCTCGCCGCGCGTTCCATAGGTGCCCCAGGCGGATAAAACCGCGGGATCATATGTCTCCGCGAGCATGAAACTGGCCTGCGCAATGTCCTTCTCGGCCGCGAGCTCAAGCACAATCCGTGCTGCACCAATATTCCCCTGATCGAGCAACGCCCTGGCGCGCGGGATCAATCGGGCCTCCGCCTCATTTTGGTTCGAGACGATTGGCGGCTCCGCTACGGTCGCTTCCACGTTCCGCTTCGCCGGCGAGCTCGGGCCTTCATTTGTCTGCTCCACGGTGGCGCGCTCGTCAGCGGGGCGCGACGCCGATGCAAGCTCTCTCGCAGCGGCCTCGGTCCTGTTCCGCTCCTGTTGCAGCGACTGCCGCAACGCGGCGATTTCTCGGTCCGCGGCCTGTCTCTGCTGCGAGGCAGCGTCGCCCACCTCGCGCAATTGCACGTTCCGGGTTTCGATCTCGCCGCGCATTTCGCCAAGTTCGCTCGCCAGCGCCGTGGCGCGCGCCTGCGCCTCTTCGAGAGCACGGCGCTGTTGTTCGGCGTTGGTCGTTGCCGCCTGCGCTGCCTTGACCTCCGCAACGAGGGCGACGCTCTTTTGCCGCTCCTGTTCCAGAGACTGCCGCAGCTCCGCGATCTCTCGTCCCGCCGCCTCGCTTTGCTCCGCCGCGGCATCGTCCGTCATGAGCGAGCCGCGGGGTATTCCAGCCAGTTCGCTCGCGAGTGCCGCGGCGCGTGACTGCGCCTCGTTGCGTTGTTGCTCGGCGCTTGCCGTCGCTGTCCGCGCGACCTTCGCCTCCTTCGCGAGCAGGGCGCTCTTGTCCCGCTCCTGCTGCAGAGACTGTTGCAGTTCTGCGATCTCCCGCGCCGCCGCGTCTCTCTGCTGCGCGGCCACATCGTCCGCGTTGCGCGATTGTGCTTGACGCGTGTCGATCTCGCGGCGCGCTCCGGCAAGTTCGTTCACCAGCGCGGTGCTACGGGCTTGCTCCTCCTGAAGAGACTGCCGCAGCTCCTGCGCAGCAGATTCCGCCGCGTGCATGCGCTGAACCGTGTCGTCCTGGGCCCTGCTCGGCAGTGCTGCCGTGGTCTCCGGCCCCGCGCGGGCGTCGTCGAATTTGCTCGTCAGTGAGGTGGACTTCGAACGTTCCTGCGGGAGAGACTCTTGCAGCTCCCTGGTTGCCGCCAGCCTGAACTGGTTCGCTTCGTTGTCCGGCTTGCTCGTCAGTACGCCAAGCTCGCCGCGGGGCCCGGCCGGCTCGCTGGCGAGTGCGTCACTGCGCGGAGCGTCTTCGTCGAGTTGCTGCCGAGGTAGCACGATGGTTGCCGACAGCACCTGCATCATTTCCGGTCGCTGATCGAGGCCCAGGGCGCTCCCGCCGCCGAGACGCGTCATTTCCGGAATCGTTTGAGTGTTAAATGGGTCGAACACACCGAGCAGGGCCGCCCCAACGAGGACGACAGGGATCAAGATCATGGTCGCCGAGAGCGGACCGTCCGATTGTTCGTCCTCTGGATCGGCATCCGTGGCTACGGGATACCAATACGTCGGTGCAGTATTGATTGGAGAGCCATCCTTCCAAACCCATTTGCCCGCGTCGGGCGACCAGTGGGCAACCTCAACAGCCCCGGTCGCACCTTCTATCCAGATGTCTTCTCCGTTCCTCGGTGCAGTATCAATTGGCCGGCGCATGTATCACGCCTTTTTCGATAGCGAGTACAATGGAGCGATTGCTCCGCCAGCTCGCATAATTTCGGCACTCAATCAGAACACGCTCAGATCGAAATGATGTCGCAACAGCTCGGCGGGCGAGCGCCCCGAATTAAATATATAAATTAAATCAATAAATCATATAATTTGAGCCAAATGGGAAGTCAAATTAAATCATCCAAAACCGCCCTGATGGGACCGCGCCCTAGGACTCCTTGTCGGGCTGCCGGTGCATCTCGCCGCTGGAGACCAGCAGCACCGACACGCCGGACTGCCGGATGATGGCGTCGGCCACGCTGCCAAAGCTCAAGTGCTCGGCCTGGATGCGGTCGACGCCCATGACGACGAGATCGACGCCGGTAGCCTTGATTTCCCGGAGGATCGCGGTTTCCGGCGCGGTGTTGCTGCGCAAGGTCGTGGTGATGTCGACGTCGTAGCGTGCCGCGAGCGCGGCGGCATCCTTCAGGACGCCCTCCTTCTGGATCAGCGCTCGCGAGGCGGCACGCCGCACGCCCTTGTCCCGTGTCGTCGCAACATAGATTACGCGCAGCGATCCCGACGCGGCCTGCGCCAGCGCAACCGCCACCTCGGCGCCCCGCCGCGACACGCCGCTGCCGGACACCGGAACCAGGATGTTGAACGATCCGGGCATCGGGCCCTTCAGATGATTGCCCTTGCCGGCGACGATCGCGAGCGGTCCTTCAAACCCGGCGGCGATATCTTCGACGTTCCGGTCGAAGCGGTCGCTGGTGGAGATAACCTTGTCGACACCGACGAGCAGGAGGTCAAAACCCTTTTTGGCTTCCTCGCGGATGGCTTCGCCCAGCCTGGCCTGGCGGGCCCGCGTGGTGACATCGACATGGCCGATCGCTTCCTCGGTGCTTTCCCCGGCCGCCACGGCGGCTTTCTTCACCACCGCCTCGTGGCTCTCGTCTCCGGCGCGATTCTGCTCCTGCTCCTTGGCCGGGCGCCCGATGTGCAGCACGGTGACCGGCAGCCCGCGCGCCCCGCCGAGAAGCCCCGTGATATGCGCGGCGAAGGTCGCGTTGGCGCTTTCGTCGACCGCCAGCAGCATGCGTTCGAGATTGGCGACAAAGCCCCGCTTCTCGAACTCCTCGCGCTCCAGCCGGTCCTCCTCGTCCTTGCTCAGGGGAAGCCGCGTCAGCGCCGCGCGCAGCATCGGCGGCATCGCCATCGTCGTCACGATCGCCATGGTAACGATCATCGTGAAGAGGTTTTGGCTGAGCACGCCCATCGACAGGCCGATGGTCGCGATGATGACCTCGGTCGATCCGCGCGCGTTCATGCCGCTTGCCAGCGCCAGCGATTCCCGCGTGCTGAGACCGCCCATCGTGCCGCCGACGAAGGCACCGCCGAATTTGCCGACGCTGGCGATTACGACGAGCAGCGCCGTCAGCAGCAGCAGGTTGGGATCGCCGAGCACCGACAGATCCGCGCTCAATCCGGCGAGGCCGAAGAAGACCGGCATGAAGAAGCTCGAGATCAGGCCACGCAGGCGCTCGTCGATCTGACGCGTCAGGATCGGAGATTCGCCGACCAGAATGCCGGCCACGAAGGCGCCGAGCACGCTGTGCACGCCGATCAGATGTGTGATCAGCGCCATGGTGCCCATCAGGAGCAGGATCACGGTGATCACCGGTGCGGCGCTGACCAGATTGTCGTTGGCCCAGCGGATGAGCTGAAACACCAGCCAGCGCCCGACCGTGAAACTGACGGCGAGGAAGGCCAGCGTTCCCAGCACGGCCTTCGCAATCGCACCGAATTCCAGCGTGCCCTGGGACGCGAGGCTGAAGATGATCGCGATGATGATCCAGCCGATGGTGTCGTCGATGACGGCGGTCGCCACGATGATCTGGCCGACATTGCGGCGCATGAAATTCATCTCGCGTACGACCACGGCGACGATCTTCACCGACGAGATCGACAGCGCGGTGCCCATGAACAGCGACGATACCAGCCGCTGCTGCGGATCGGGCAGAAGCGCTTCGGGAAGGAATTCGCCGAGCGCAAAACCGCAGGCGAAGGGCACGACAATGCCCGCGATCGAAATCGCGACCGCGGCCTTGCCGACCTTGCGCACCAGCCTGAGGTCAGTCTCCATGCCCGTCAGCAAGAGAAGCAGCAGGATGCCGAACTGGGCGATGCCGTCGATCATCGCCTTCTGCTCGGGCGTCCTGGGGAAGATCGCGGCTTGCGCCTCCGGCCAGATCCAGCCGAACAGCGACGGCCCGAGAATGATCCCGGCCAGCAGTTCGCCCATGACCGAGGGCTGGCCGAACCGCTGCATGATCTCGCCGAGCCCGCGCCCAACCGCGATCAGCAGCACGATCTGCCCGATCAGCAGGAACTCGGAGGGTCCGGTAGACCTGTGGCCCTCCGCGGCCGCTGCCATGGTCGCGGCCAGAAGCACCGGGCTCGCAAGGACGACCGGCCGGAGCAGGCTCAACTGCATGTGAGAGGCTCTTCTCTTCGCGCTATCGCGACAGGAATAGAACCCATTTGGGTCGAACGGAGTTCCGCTTTGCGGCGCCTTCACCTATTGGTTTCGAGACCATTTCGATGGTATTTGGCTCGAGAATCAAAATGCGAGTGAGGAATGACATGCCACTGCTCAGCGACAAGGACGCCGCAGCCCTGGGAGTCCATACGCGCCACGAGCAGATGGAGAATGGTGAATACCGCTTTCGGCTCACGGCCGCTGACGGTACCGCCTATAGTCGCACCGTCGGCGGCGAACGAGGCGGTTGGCAGAATAGCCACTTTCACGAGACAGTCAGAGAGACCTATATCGTCCAATCTGGCTGGATGGCCTTTGCTCAACGAATAGAGCAGAAGGTCACGCTTCAAGTCTATCGACCGAGCCAATTGCTGACGACCGAGCCGCGGGTCAGCCACAATGTCTATCTTCCCGCCGGCGCCGTGATTCACACCGTGAAATATGGTGGTGCGAACCAGTCAGATTGGCATGCTGACGCAGAGCTGGACAGGATTACCAAGGCCGTCACTGAAGATCAGATGGTGCACGCCGCGGGCGAGATCATCCATCTGAGTCTCGTGGGCCTCGAGTAACGCTCCTCCGCCGCCGATCAACCCGGCTGCGCAGCCGGACTGCGGATCTCGCGCGGCAAAATCATCGCCGCCGCAATGGCGAGCAGGCAGAGCGCCGCAAAGGCATGCAGCATGGTGACGAAGCCGCCCTGCTCGTAGAGCCATGCGACCAGGCCTACGGACGCGCCGGCGGCGGTGAAGCCGACGAAATAGCGCACCGCATAGGCGCGCGAGCGCCACTCTTCGGTGGTGTATTTGCCGACCATGGCATCATTGACCGTCACCTGCCCGAACGCGCCCATGACGATGCCGATCGAGACCAGGATCAGGGGCAGGTTCTGCAGGCTCGCCGCCAGGTACAGGAACGGCGCCAGCATGAAGGACAGCGGCAGCGCCACCGTCTTCAGCGAGTAATGATCGAGCAGCCGGCCGATCGTGTACTGCGTCATCGCGCCGAACACATAGACACAGGCGGCGATCACGCCCAGCAGCGCCGGGCTGCTGGTGAGATCGGCGAGCCGCTCCGCAAACAGTTTTGGCAGCGCCACGGTCACCGCGTTGAAGGTCGTGGAGATCGCGATCACCACGATCAGCAACGCAAGGATCACGCGCCACATGTCCTGCTTTGCGACGCGCGCCTGCGCCGCCGCCTGCTTCGTCCCCTTGCGGTCTTCGTGCACCACGGTGAGTGCGAAGACGACACCGATGAGCATCGTAACCACGCCCGGGATGATGAAGGCGTATCGCCAGCCGAGATATTGCCCGATCACGCCGGTGACCAGCGCTGAGGACGCAACGCCGAGATTGCCCCAGACGCCGTTCAGCCCCATCTCGCGGCCGAGCTTTTCGGCATAGGAGACGATCATCGCGGTGCCGACCGGATGGTAGATCGAGGCGAAAATGCCGATCGCGAGCAGGGCTGCGCCGAGCTGGGCCGGCGTCCGCACCAGGCCGACCGAGACCATGGAAGCGCCGATGCCGAGGAAGAAGATCAGCATCATGTGGCGGCGACTCCAGCGGTCCCCGAGCCAGCCGGTGAGCAGCGATCCCGCGCCGAACGCCACGAAGCCGGGCGTCGCGTAGGGCAAGAGCTCCGAATAGGCCATGCCGAGTGCCGGCCCCATGATGATGACGGCGGCGGCAAAGATCAGCATCGAATAGTGGTCGATGAAGTGCCCCGCGTTGACGAAGCTGATGACCCGGCCGGGGCTGTTCATACGGCGTTTCCTCACGGGCCTGAATCTTTGCCCTGAAATGAGTTATATGTCGGAGCCATGACGGGATGCCGCCAATGACTATCGTCGAAACGCCAATCAAGGCAGTTCTGGGAAACCGCCGCTCGACCGCCGGCGTCCATCTGGTCGCGCGCGACTATGCCAAGGGCACAAGGCTCGATCCGCACATGCATCGCGAGGCGCAGCTCGTCTACGCGGCCAGGGGCACGATGCAAGTGACGACGCCCAAGGGCCGCTGGCTGGTGCCGCCGGACCGCGCGGTCTGGGTGCCGTCGCGGCTCGAGCATGCCATCGACGTGCTCGCCGACATCGAGATGCGCACGCTCTATTTCGACCTGCCCTGGCTGAAGCGCGAGCAGCGCGATGAGGGCCTGACCAAGGAATTCGTGGTGCGGGTATCGCCGCTCCTGCACCAGGCGATCCTAGCGCTGTTCGATTCCCGCAACACGCCGGAGCGCACCGAGCTCCTGGTGCGGCTCGTGATGCTGGAATTGCACCAGGCCGGGGATTCCGCGACCTTCGTTCCGCTGCCGCGCGAGCCGCGTTGCCGGCGCGCGGCCATGATCGTGCTCGACGATCCCACCGCCATCCACGAGATCGAGACGCTGGCGCGCGCGGTGGGAACCTCCGTCCGCACGCTGTCGCGGCTGTTCTCCGCGGAAACGCAGTTGACGTTCAAGAGCTGGTGCCAGCGCGCCCGCGTGGCCGCCGCGATCGAACGGCTGTCGACGGATGCCAATGTCTCGGTGAAGCAGCTTGCAGCCCAGCTCGGCTATGCCAGCGTTCCCGCGTTTTCGGCCGCGTTCCGCCAGGTCACCGGACGGACGCCGACGGAATTTGCAAGGAAGGTGTAGTCACACATTCCGCTGTCATTGCCCGCCTTGTGCGCAATTGCGCACTGGGGCGGGCAATCCAGTATTCCAGAGGCAGCGCGGCTTGAATCGATAGGCCGCGGCGTACTGGGTGCCCCGCCTGCGCGGGGCATGACAGCGTGCCATTGGATGCATGGCACAGCTAAAGATGCAAAAGTCTTACGCTTGATTGTGATCGGCTTCCGCCCAAATCCTGTGTAATCTTCCGCACCACGCAGATCCGGATACGAAAGACCGCAAGAAAGACCAAATGGCCAACGCCTTCTTCTCCGACCTCCTGACCACGATTTCCGAGCGCGGCCGCACGTTGCTCCGCCGCGCCGGTGCCTCGGACACCAGACAGGATGCGGGAGGCATGATCGCGCTGTGCGATGCCCTGCTCTCGGGCGCGGGCGAAGCCTCCGGCACGGCCATGGCCCGCGAGGTGCTCGATCTCTACCAGGACCTCGATACTGCGGAACGCCGCGCCTTCTTCGAGGCCTTGGTGCGTGATTTCGGCCCCAACCGCGAAAAACTGGCGCAGGCGGTCGAGAAATGGCGGTCGCGGCCGAGCGACGAGGACGCGAGCAGCCTGCATTTTGCGTCGGAGCCGCGCCGGCAGGAATTGATCCGCCGGCTCAACCGCGCGCCCGGCGGCACCGGCGATCTCGTCAACATGCGCGCCGACCTGCTCGGCATGATGAACGGGCACACCGATCTCGCCGCGCTCGATCGCGACGTCGTGCATCTGCTTTCTTCGTGGTTCAACAGGGGGTTCCTCGTGCTGCGCAGGATCGACTGGTCGACACCGGCCAACATCCTCGAAAAGATCATCCGCTACGAAGCCGTGCACGAGATCAGCGACTGGGATGATCTGCGACGCCGCATCGATCCGGTCGACCGCCGCTGCTACGCCTTCTTCCATCCCGCGATGGTGGACGAGCCCCTGATCTTCGTCGAGGTCGCGCTGACCGAGACGATCCCCGGCGCAATCGCGCCGCTGCTCGCCGTCGACCGCCCGTTGGTGGCAAGCGAACGCGCGCGCACCGCCGTGTTCTATTCGATCTCCAACACCCAGCGCGGCCTTGGCGGCATTTCCTTCGGCAGCTTCCTGATCAAGCAGGTGGTCGAGGAGCTGCGCCGTGAGCTGCCAAAACTCGATACCTTCGTGACGCTGTCGCCGGTGCCGGGCTTCATGCAATGGCTGCAGCAGGACAAGGACCTTCCGCTCTCGGACGAGGATCGCGAGGTGCTGAAGCATCTCGACGAGCCAAAATGGTTCGAGAACGCGGAGACGACCACGCAGTTGCGCAGCGTGCTGGAACCGCTCGCCGCGCACTACTTCCTGAAGGCGCGCACGCCGAAGGGCCGGCTGATCGACTCCGTCGCCCGCTTCCATCTCGGCAACGGCGCGCGGCTCGAGCGCATCAACTGGTTAGGCGACCTCTCGCCAAAGGGGTTGCGCGAATCCGCCGGCATCATGGTCAACTACCTCTACCGCCTCGACGATATCGAGAAGAACCACGAGGCCTACTACAATCAGGGCGAAATCGCCGCCTCGAGCGCGGTGAAGAAGCTTTTGAAGGGCGAGGGACGGCGGCTGCTGGATATGCGGCTGTCGTAGCCGGGCGAGAAGTTCGCCGAGGCGTAACGGGAATTCATATCGCCCACGATCGGCACCGCACCTGCCCTCGCCATGCCCAGATGCGGCATGACGAGGGACCAGGCTCTTACGCGGACTCGGGCCGCAGCCGCAACAGCGCTGCGGGAAGATGCGCGGAGAGCCAGGCCGCGATGGCGCGCTCCTTGCGGTGGTAGAACAGACCGGCGGCGATCACGGCGATGCCGATCAGGGACAACGCGAAGGGAAACAGCAGCGAGTCCTTGAACACGACGTCCGCGAGATGTCCGAGATAGAGACACACGCCGAACGCACCGAACACCGCATAGGCACGACGCATCAGGATCACCGCGAGCGCGAGCAGGCCGGCATTGAACAGGCAGTAGACAGCCCGGCCCAGTTCGGTCGCGCTATCGGAGGCCGTGATTGCGCCCCAGAAAGTCATGAGGCCGAACAGGTGCAGCCAGAAGGCAAAGTCGGCATTGCGGCTGCGACAGTCCACGGTCCAGGCCACAACAAGGACGGCAAGACCGAACCAGATCGACACCTTGCGCTGCAGCGCGAAATCGGCGTGACCGGTGCCGGCAATCCATAGCGCGAGATCCATCGACATGAACCAGAGCGCGAACGCGATCAGCGCGACGATGAAGCGAAAGCGGTAGAAGCGCTGCGCGATGACACCGGCCGCGATCGTCGCGATTTCCATGAAGACCCAACTGCCTTTGATCCAGACATAGAGGTCGTGCATCGTGCCGGGCTTGCCGAACTTGCCCCACACGCCGAACATGTCCTGGATGCCGAACACCGCGAGCGGCGCCATCGAGACCGCGACGGCGACCAGCAATCCGCCGGGAACGCGCAAATTCCTGTGGTGCCAGAGGTGATGCCCTGCCGCCGTAAATCCGATTCCATAGGCGATCGCGCAGGCCGTGAGCGCCCCGCCCCCCATCTGCGAGAACGCCACGGTCGAAAACAGGCCCATGGCGCCGATCACGATCAATGCACCGGCGCACCAGAGCAGATGCGCGGCATCGAATCTTGCCGTCGGCCCTGCGCCGCTTTCCGGTGCTCGGACGCTGCTCGACAGAAAGGCGAGCAAGCGCTCCAGATCAGTCGCGCTGATCACGCCGGCATTTGCCGCACCCTGTAGATCCCTGGCTGAATATTGCATGTGACTATCGTTTCCGTGCTGTCGGGCGTGGCGGCTCGCCGCCGCTCCCGCTGGAGGACAAAGCTCATTCCACCGGGTTAGTGTAGCGAAACTTGAGCAACGCTCAATAAAATCTTGAGCAACGCTCACAAGAGGTCGTGAACACGCCCGGCAAGGGGCGGAAGGGTCTGGCTGGCCGAGCCCGCTACGCCGCTAAGGCCTTCATTTCCTTATAGAGATCCGATTTCCCTTCGAACCCGATGCCGGGCAGATCCGGCATGGTGATGTGGCCGCTCTCGACGCGCACGCCGTCGGGGAAGCCGCCATAGGGCTGGAACAGGTCGGGATAGCTCTCATTGCCCCCCAAGCCGAGGCCGGCGGCGATGTTGAGCGACATCTGGTGCCCGCCATGGGGGATGCAGCGGCTCGGCGACCAGCCATGGGTCTTCAGCACTTGCAACGTGCGCTGATATTCGCAGAGGCCGTAGGACAGCGCGCAATCGAATTGCAGCCAGTCGCGATCAGGCCGCATGCCGCCATGGCGGATCAGGTTGCGCGCGTCCTGGTGGCTGAACAGATTTTCGCCGGTCGCCATCGGCCCCGGATAGAACTCGGCAAGCGCCGCCTGCAGCGCATAGTCGAGGGGATCGCCGGCCTCCTCGTACCAGAACAGCGGATAGTCCCGCAGCATCTTGGCATAGGCGATCGCGGTCTCGAGATCGAAGCGGCCGTTGGCGTCGACCGCGAGTTGGGCGTCCCTGCCGATCTCCTTCAGCACCGCCTCGATGCGCTCGCGATCTTCGGTGATCGGCGCGCCGCCGATCTTCATCTTCACGACATTGTAGCCGCGATCGAGATAGCCGCGCATCTCGCCGCGCAGCATCGCGAGATCCTTGCCGGGATAGTAGTAGCCGCCGGCGGCATAGACGAAGACGCGCGGGTTGGCTGTCAGGCCATGGCGTTCGGCGAGCAGGCGAAACAGCGGCTTGCCCGCGATCTTCGCCACCGCGTCCCACACCGCCATGTCGATGGTGCCGACCGCGACCGAGCGCTCGCCGTGGCCGCCCGGTTTTTCGTTGGTCATCATCGCGGCCCAGACCTTGTCCGGATCGAGATTGTCGCCGGCCGTATCGAGCAGCGACTTCGGCTCGGCCTCGAGGATGCGCGAGGCAAACCGCTCGCGGATCAGGCCGCCCTGCCCGTAACGGCCGTTGGAGTTGAAGCCGTAGCCGACGACGCGTTTCCCCTCGCGCATCACGTCGGTGACGACGGCAACCAGGCTCGTCGTCATCTTGGTGAAGTCGATATAGGCGTTGCGGATCGGCGAGGAGATCGGTTTCGTGATCTCGCGGACATCGACGATGCGGACGGACATGGCTTTCTCTCTTCCCGGCCTGCTCTCACCTCTCGTCATGGCCGGGCTTGTCCCGGCCATCCACGCCTTTGCCACAGAGCAAGTTCGAAGACGTGGATGCCCGGGACAAGCCCGGGCATGACGCCGGAATGTGAAGTGCGCGCTCGCGCTCCAACTATTTCTTATCCCTGAAATACGGCTCGACCGGCCCATGCACCTTGATCGTCAGCAGGTTGCCGTGGCGGTCCTTGGCGTTGCCAGCGGTGACGCGCACCCAGCCCTCGCTGATGCAATACTCCTCGACATTGGTCTTCTCGATGCCCTTGAAACGGATACCGACGTCGCGCGCCAGGATATCAGCGTTGTAGTACGGGCTGCTCGGGTCGACCGACAGGCGGTCCGGAAATTCGTCGCTCATGATTGTCTCGCTCACAACAGTGTTTCGATTTGGTTGCGCAGCCCTTCAGGACGCGCCGTCGGCGCATAGCGCGCGATCACCTTGCCTGTGCGGTCCACCAGGAATTTTGTGAAATTCCATTTGATGGAGGCACCTAACAGGCCGGATTGCTGGCGCTTCAGATACTCATACAGTGGATGGGCATTGCTGCCATTGACGTCGATCTTCTCGAACAGCGGAAAGGTGACGTCGTACTGCGTCGAGCAGAACTCCTGGATCTCGCGCGCCTTGCCCGGCTCCTGCGCGCCGAACTGGTTGCAGGGAAAGCCGAGCACGGAAAAACCACGCGGCGACAAATCGCGATAGAGATCCTCGAGCCCGCGATATTGCGGCGTGAAACCGCATTTGCTCGCGGTGTTGACGATGAGCAGCACCTGACCCTCGAAGCGGCGCATGGGCACCTCCTCGCCGAGCAGCGAGTTGGCCTTGAAGTCGTAGATCGCTGACATCACTACACCACGGGATCGATCGGCGACGGCGGCACGCCGCCCGCCTCGATCGCCTCGCCCGCGAGCAGGCAGAGGTCTTCACGGTAACGTCCGGACACGACGTGCACGCCGACCGGAGCCTTGCCGACCAGGCCGGTCGAGACCGCCAGGCCCGGCAGGCCCATGAAAGGAATGGCGATCTGCGGCAATTGCGCTTCCCAGACCCGCTTGAACGAGGCCTCGTCCTTGCGGTCGAGATGATCGGGGAACGGCAGCTCGCCGGAGACCGGCGTCAGCAGCACCGCGTATTTCTCGAAGAACAACAGCCATTCGCGCGTGAGCGTCGCGCGGCGGATCAGCGCCTTGGCATAGTTCGCCTGATCGAACGGCGTGACCTTGGCGCGGTTGCCGCGCAGGCACGCCAGCGCCCCGGGGTCGCCCTCGCGCTCGGCGGCCTCGAGCTGCGCCTCATAGGCATCGCCGAGCCAGAGTTTTGTCTGCCACTCGACCGGCTCGCGCATCGGCGGGGTGTTCTCGATCACCTCCACAGTCCACCCTGCCCGCTCCAGACGCTTGCCGGCGTCGCTGACCGCGGCCTTCACCTCCGGCGCGGCCGCAAGGCCGTCCGGGTTGAGGCAGAGCGCGGCGCGCTTCGGCACCGCAGGGCCTTCCAAAGGCGCCGGGACCCACCAGGGATCGCGCGGATCGCGCGCGGCCATCGCGGCGAGCGAGATCCTGATGTCGTTGATGGTGCGCGCCAGCGGCCCGGAGACGGCGCTGATCTGCGGCCCGATCGGACGCTCCGGCAGCGCTGCGTTGAAGGCGGGGATGCGGCCGACGGTCGGGCGCAGGCCGTGCACACCGCAGGCATAGGCGGGATAGCGGATCGAGCCGGCGATGTCGGTGCCGTGGGCGATGTGGCCGATGCCGGCCGCGACCGCGGAGCCGGCGCCGCCGGACGAGCCGCCTGGGGTCAGCGAGGCGTCGCGCGGATTCTTGGTGTCGCCATGGATGAGGTTGGTGGTGAACCAGCGATAGGAGAAGGCCGGGCAATTGGTCCGCCCGAGAATCACGGCGCCGGCCTTGCGCAGATTCGCGACCACGGGATTGTCGACCTTGGCGATCACGTCGCGCTGGAGCTTCAGGCCGTTGGTGGTGGCAAAGCCCTCCTGGTCGACATTGACCTTCACCGTCACGGGGACGCCCGCCAGGAGACCCGGGTCTTCGCCCCGTGCGACCGCGGCGTCGACGCTTGCGGCCTGCCTGAGCACATCCTCCGGACGATGGTCGATCACGGCATTGAGCCGGGGATTGACGGCATCGAGCCGGGCGAGCCCGGCTTCGGCGGCCTCCTTGGCCGACACTTTCTTGGACCGGATGAGGGCGGCCAGGTCGGCGGCCGACAGGCGCCAGAGATCTTGCATGACTAACTCCGTGTGACCGGGGTCTTTTAACCCCGGTTACCGGTCAAAGCCATGCGGATTCCGCAGAGGCTAAGGAAGCGAAATCAGTGCCTGGTGGCGGACTTATCGGGCATGTCCAGCAGCGCCTCGGTGAAGGGAAACTCCAGCACGATTTCGCCATCGGTGTCGGTGACCTCGATGACGGCCTCGAGCAGCGCCGGCTGCGTCCCTTCCGATTTCAGCACTTCCAAAATCATCTGGCGCGCCACTTCCCAGGCGCGATCGGGGTTGCGCAGATCCTCGCCGTCAGGATCCACGATCAATTCATCGCCGATGCGGGTGTTGAAGAAGTATCTGGGCATGCCTCATCCAATGGTGTCGCCTGTAGCTGATTGAAAGCGCCCCTGCACTCACAACTGCTTTATCCGGGTCAGGGATCACGACCCATCGTCGTTTTTTTCGTGCGCCCGGCAATCCCCTGCAAGTTTGCATCGCAGCAATTCCGCAAACTACTACCTAGGTCCCGGAAGATTTCACTGGCGAACTTTTCCGCTCGCACTAATTTAACTCCGGGGCGGATACGTCCGGTTTCGCGAAAAGGAGAGCCACAATGGCCTGGAAAGCACCGAAGATCGTCGAAGTGCCGTGCGGCATGGAAATCAACATGTATGTGAGCGCCACCCGCAAGTAAGGGTGACGATTTTGCGTTGAGCGCAGGTGGATCCTTCGGGCGCGATGCGTTCCCCGAATACGGGGAGTTGCGTCGGTCTGAGATCCACCGCGACACGTGTTTCCAGGAGACGGATTCATGCTTCGCGTCGTCGTCCTGGGCGCCGCCGCCGGCGGCGGGGTCCCGCAGTGGAACTGCGGCTGCGCCGGATGCCGGGCAGCGCGCGCTGATCTCGGGGAGCTTCAGAGAACGCAAGCCTCGGTCGCCTTCAGTGCCGACGGTGCGCACTGGTTCCTGATCAACGCCTCCCCCGACCTTCGACAGCAATTGAACGCGACGCCGCAGTTGCATCCGAAACCGGGCGCGCTCCGCCACACGCCGATCGCGGGCGTGATCCTGACCAACAGCGAGGTCGATGCGGTGGCCGGCCTGCTCTCGATGCGCGAGGGCTCGCCGTTCACGATCTATGCGCATGACAAGGTGCTGGCGATCCTGAGGGAGAACAGCATCTTCAACGTGCTGAACGAGAAGACCGTCGCAAGGCAGCCGATCGGCATCGGTGAAGCCTTCGAGCCCACCCTGCTCGACGGATCGCCGTCCGGCATCGAGGTCAAGGCGTTTGCCGTTGCCGGCAAATCAGCCTGGTATCTCGAAGGCAAGGTTCATCCCGGCGGCAGCGGCGGCGACGGCGATACGCTCGGCCTGAAGATCACGCACAAGGCTGATGGCAAGACCTTCTACTTCCTCGCCGCCTGCGCCGAGGTGACCGACGAACTTCGGCAAGAAATTTCGGGCTCGTCACTCGTGTTCTTCGACGGTACGGTGTGGCGCGACGACGAGATGATTTTGGCCGGGCTCGGCCAGAAGACCGGCAAGAGCATGGGACATGTCGCGATGTCCGGCGATGACGGCGCCATCGCGCGGCTCGCCGGCCTCGATATCGACAGGAAGATATTTCTGCATATCAACAACTCGAACCCGGCGCTGCTGCCCGCCTCAAGCGAGCGCAAGGCGGCCGAACATGCGGGCTGGCAGATACCCGCCGACGGAACGGAGATCGTGCTGTGAATGCGACGACACTGACGGGGATGACCGCACTTTCGATCGGCAAGGACATCCGTCTCAACTCGGCCGAGGAGCTCGAGGCGACGCTGCGCCATATCGGCGCGACGCGCTATCACAGCCTGCATCCTTTCCATAAGCTGTTGCACGGCGGCAAGCTGAACAAGGGCCAGGTACAGGCCTGGGCGCTCAACCGCTACTATTACCAGAGCACGATCCCGATCAAGGACGCGGTCGTGATCTCGCGCTTCCGCGACCGTGCCACCCGCGTCGAATGGCGCCACCGCATCGAAGACCATGACGGCGATATCGGCAGCGAAGGCGGCATCGAACGCTGGATCAAGCTGACCGAAGGCCTCGGGCTCGATACGGCCTATGTGGAATCGACCGAAGGCATTTTGCCGGCGACGCGCTTTGCCGTCGAAGCCTATGTGCACTATTGCCGCGAGAAGAGCCCGCTGGAGGCGATCGCGTCCTCGCTGACGGAACTGTTCGCGCCGAACCTGCACGAAGAGCGCATCTCCGGCATGTTGCAGCACTATGATTTCGTCAACCCCGACATCATGAGCTACTTCAAGCGCCGCCTGACCCAGGCGCCGCGCGACGCCAATTTTGCGCTCGACTATGTCAAGACACATGCGAGAACGCCGGAGGAGCGCGCATCGGTCTGCAACGCGCTGATCTTCAAGACCAACGTGTTGTGGGTGCAGCTCGATGCGCTCTACCACGCCTATGTCGAAGGCCACATCCCGCCGGGCGCCTTCGTGCCCAAAGGAAATTAGGAACGGCTAGGAACAGATCATGGCAGCGCCGCGTCACATCAGCGTCAGCGAGGCAAGCCGGCCGGTGCTGCCGCGGCATGCCAAGCTGAAATACGACGAGACCCGCAAGGTCTGGGTGATCCTGGCGCCGGAACGGGTGCTGGCGCCGGACGAAATTGCCGTCGAGGTCTTGCAGCTTTGCGACGGTGCGCGCAATGTCGGCAACGTGGCGGATCTGCTCGCGGAGAAGTATGCTGCCCCGCGCGAGGCGATTTTGACCGACGTGGTCGCCATGCTCCAGGATCTCGCCGACAAGGGCTTTCTCACCGAGGCACGCGAGAAGACACCATGAGTAAGACACCATGAGTGACGTGCTCAGCGATCGCAGCGTTCCCCCCACCGCAAGCGACAGCCTCGCGGTGCTGGAGAAGCAGCGCTCGACGGCGGAAACCTTTGGCATTCCGCTCGCCGTGCTGCTCGAGATCACGCATCGCTGCCCGCTGCAATGCCCCTATTGCTCCAACCCCGTCGAGCTCGACCGCGCCGGCCGCGAGCTGACCACCGACGAGTGGAAGAAGGTGTTGAGCGAGCTCGCCGAGATCGGCGTGCTGCAGATCCATTTCTCCGGCGGCGAGCCGACCGCGCGCAAGGATCTGGTCGAACTGGTCAAGCACGCCAGCGACGTCGGCCTCTACACCAATCTGATCACCTCGGCCGTGCTGCTGACGCGCGACAAGCTCAGCGATCTCGCCGATGCCGGGCTCTGCCATGTGCAGATCAGTTTCCAGGGCACCGAAGACGGCCTTGCCGACCGCGTCGCCGGCTACAAGGGCGCGCATCACAAGAAGATCGAGGTCGCGAAATGGACGCGCGAGCTCGACCTGCCGCTCACCGTAAACGCGGTGATGCACCGCCAGAACCTGCACCAGCTCCCCGACATCATCCAGATGTCGCTCGATCTCGACGCCGACCGGCTGGAGGTCGCCAATGTGCAATATTACGGCTGGGCGCTGAAGAACCGCGCCGCGCTGATGCCGACGGTGGCGCAGCTCGATGAATGTACCCGCCTCGTCGAGGAGGCCCGCGAAACTCTGAAGGGCCGGTTGACCATCGACTACGTCGTACCGGACTATTACGCGCTGCGGCCGAAGAAATGCATGGGGGGCTGGGGCCGGCAGTTCTTCAACATCTCGCCCGCCGGCAAGGTGCTGCCCTGCCACGCCGCCGAGAGCATCACCGGCCTCGAATTCGAATCCGTGCGCTCCAACCATTCGATCGCCTGGATCTGGCAGAACTCGGAGGCCTTCAACCGCTATCGCGGCACGGGCTGGATGAAGGAGCCGTGCAAGTCGTGCGAGTTCCGCGAGATCGATTTCGGCGGCTGCCGCTGCCAGGCCTTTGCGCTGACGGGCGATGCCGCCAATACCGATCCGGCCTGCGCGCTGTCGCCGATGCACGAGACCATCTTCAAGCAGGCCGAGCGCGAGGCCGAAGGCGAGACCAACCGCTTCCTCTATCGCAACTTTGCCGGCGGGACCCTGGAATCCGAGAATGGCGCCTGACGCCGATGCGGCGAGATCGGCGAACCGCGCCGATCCCTTTGCGCCGCTGACCTCCGAGATGCTCGCCGTCACCAACGGCCACGAGATTTATGTCGAGAGCGTCGGGCGTCCCGACGGCATTCCCGCGGTCTATCTGCATGGCGGTCCCGGCAGCGGATGCCAGCCCGATCATCGCCGGCTGTTCGATCCCGAGCGCTTCTGCGCGGTGCTGCTCGACCAGCGCGGCTGCGGCCGCAGCCGGCCGAAGGGGTCGCGCGAGCACAACACGCTGCCGCATCTGATCGCCGACATGGAAGCGGTCCGCGAAAAGTTCGGCTTCGACCGCTGGTTGGTGGTCGGCGGCTCCTGGGGCGCGACATTGGCGCTGGCTTACGCCGAGGCACATCCCGAGCGCGTCTCGGGCATCGTGCTGCGCGCAACCTTTCTCGGCACACGGGCGGAAGTCGAGGCCGGCTTCACCGTGCGATTGCCGCAATTCTACCCCGCACTGAACGAGGATTTTCTGAGCTTGCTCCCTCCGGAGGAGCGCAACCGGCCGGTCGAGGCCTATTGGCGCCGCATCCTCGATCCCGATCCGGCCGTGCACGGTCCGGCCGCGCGGGCCTGGCACGACACCGAGCGCACGCTGTCGGAGCACAAGCCGGCGCGCACGCGGATCGATCAGGCCTTGCTGAATTCGACGCGGCCGCTGCCAGCGACGCCGTTCATGGAAGCGTATTACTTCTCCAACGACAGCTTCATGACGCCGGACCAACTGCTGCGCAACGCGGACAGGCTCGCCGGCATTCACGGCATCATCATCCAGGGCCGCTATGATCTGTTGTGCCCGCCCGAAACATCGCAAGCGCTGGCGAAGGTCTGGCCGGGTTCCGAGATTCGCATCGTGGAAGAAGCCGGCCATTCGCTCTATGATCCCGGCGTGAGGGACGCCGTGATGCGCGCGATCGCCGACCTCGCTTCCGGGACACCACGATAGACAGGAGCGCAAAATGCCGCTCGCCGGGAGGGGGATGCTGCTGACGTCGATGGACATCGACGCCGAGCACGAAGCCGATTTCAACCGCTGGTACGACCGCGAGCATCTCGAGGAGCGCGTCGCGATCGACGGATTTCTGGAGGCGCGGCGCTATGTCGCGCACGCGGCCAATCCAAAGTATCTCTTCCTGTATTCCACCGCGACGATCGACGTTCTCGACAGCCGTGCCTATCGGGCGCGGCTGCAAAACCCCACCGACTGGTCGCGCCGGACCATGGCGCGCTTTCACAACATGGTGCGCGTGGTGGCGCGGATCACGATCAGCCACGGCACCGGGCGCGGGGTTGCGCTCGGCGTGGTGCGGCTGCGGCCCACGACCGACGGCACGCGACATCTGCGTGATGCGCTGCGGCAGAAACTCACCCCGGAAAGGCTCGACGGAATCATTTCCATGCATCTGCTGGAGAGCGACGCCGCCCTTTCGCGACCGACGGCCGAGATTCCGGCAGCGCAGAATCCCGGCGCGAGCGATTGGTTCATCCTGATCGACGGCACGAGCGTGAGCGCGGTCTCGTCCGTGATCGCAGAGCGCTTCACCGGGCCCGCGGCCTCGCCCTCATCAGTGCCTGTCTCCGTCGGCACGTATTGCCTGATGTGGGACCTCGCCAAGAGCGACATCAACCGCGACATCAACCGCGACATCGCACGCGGCTGACATCGCTCACACGCTGCGCGGGATGCTGCACCGCCGCATAATTTCCGCGCCATTAATGCTGTCCGCGCGCAGCTCCCATGAAAGCTGGAGATCGCCGAAATTTGCCTTTGTGCGGGGTTCGGAATGGTTCTAATAAGGTAAGCCTATGATCCAATTCAAAAACCATATCGACGCGTCCTAGGCGTTCGCAAGCTCAAGAAGGCCGCAGGGGTCCTTGAGCCCGTGCGGACAGGGTAGGAATGAAACCGACCGATATTGCGGCCCCCGACTACTTTCACAAGGTAGTCGATTGTCAGTGGGCCTGTCCTGCACACACCCCTGTTCCCGAATACATCCGTTTGATCGCGCAAGGCCGCTACAGCGACGCCTACATGATCAATTGGAAATCGAATGTGTTCCCAGGAATTCTGGGACGCACCTGCGACCGTCCATGCGAGCCGGCCTGCCGCCGCGGCCGCGTCGAGGAAACGCCGGTCGCGATCTGCCGCCTCAAGCGCGTCGCCGCCGACTTCAAGGACGACATCAAGCAGCGCCTGCCGCACCCCGCAGCGAAGAACGGCAAGCGCATCGCGCTGGTCGGCGGCGGCCCGGCCTCGCTGACCGTGGCGCGCGACCTCGCGCCGCTCGGCTATCACTGCACCGTGTTCGATGGCGATCCGGAAGCGGGCGGCATGATGCGCACGCAGATCCCGAAGTTCCGCCTGCCCAATTCTGTCATCGACGAGGAGACCGGCTACATCCTCAATCTCGGCGTCGACTTCAAAGGCGGTCACCGCATCGAGAGCATGAAGGCGCTGCTCGCGGAGAAATACGACGCGATCTTCGTCGGCTCCGGCGCGCCGCGCGGCCGCGAGCTCGACATTCCCGGCCGCAAGGAAGCCGCCGCCAACATCCATATCGGAATCGAATGGCTGGCCAACGTGTCGTTCGGCCATGTCGGCAAGATCGGCAAACGCGTCATCGTGCTCGGCGGCGGCAACACCGCGATGGATTGCTGCCGCACCGCGCGCCGGCTCGGCGGCGAGAAAGTCACGGTGGTCGTGCGTTCCGGCTTCGAGGAGATGAAGGCCTCGCCGTGGGAGAAGGAAGACGCGATCCACGAGGATATTCCGATCCTCAACTACATGGTGCCGGTGGCATTCAAGCATGTCGCCGGCAAGCTCATCGGCGTCACCTTCCAGCACGTCAAAGCCGAATACGACGCCAAAGGCCGCCGCAACCTGGTGCCTTCGGGCGACCCCGATCAGACCATTCCCTGCGACGACGTGCTGGTCGCGGTCGGCCAGGAGAACGCCTTCCCCTGGATCGAGCGCGATTGCGGCATCGAGTTCGACAAGTGGAACATGCCCAAGGTCGATCAGAAGACCTTCGCCTCGACCAATCCAAAGGTGTTCTTCGGTGGCGACGCCGCCTTCGGTCCGAAGAACATCATCTGGGCGGTCGCGCACGGCCATGACGCCGCAATGTCGATCCACCGACTGCTGTCCGGCGAGGATATCAACGAGCGGCCGCTCCCGGATGTGCAAATCTCCTCGCAGAAGATGGGCATCCACGAGTGGAGCTACGACAACGACATCTCCAACGACAAGCGCTTCAAGGTGCCGCATCGGGACAAGGTCGTCGCGCTGAAGGACATCCGCGCCGAGGTCGAGCTCGGCTATGATGTCAAGCTCGCGCTCGGCGAAGCGCATCGCTGCCTGAACTGCGACGTGCAGACCGTGTTCTCGACATCGCTCTGCATCGAGTGCGACGCCTGCGCCGACATCTGCCCGATGGATTGCATCACCTTTACTGACAATGGCGAGGAAAGCGACCTGCGCACGCGCCTGAAGGCGCCCTCGCCGCGTCCCGACCAGGACCTCTACGTCTCCAGCGATCTGAAGACCGGGCGCGTGATGGTCAAGGACGAGGATGTCTGCCTGCATTGCGGGCTGTGCGCCGAACGCTGTCCCACCGGCGCCTGGGACATGCAGAAATATTTCATCGAAATGACTCACGCGGGATCATCATGTCCGACAAAAAGCCGATCAGCAGCGTAAACGACTTCGTCGTCCGCTTCGCCAACGTCAACGGCTCGGGCTCGGCTTCCGCGAACGAGATGTTCGCGCGTTCGATCCTGCGCCATGGCGTGCCCGTCTCCCCCCGCAACATCTTCCCGTCCAACATCCAGGGCCTACCGACCTGGTACGAGGTGCGGGTGACCGAGGACGGCCATCTCGGCGCCCGCGGCGGCGTCGACATGATGGTGGCGATGAATCCGCAGACCTGGGACAAGGACGTCGCCGGCATCGAGCCGGGCGGCTATCTGTTCTACGATTCCACCAAGCCGATGCCGTCGACGAAGTTCCGCGACGATATCACCGTGATCGGCGTTCCCCTCACCGCGATCACCAACTCCACCTATACCGATCCGCGCCAGCGCCAGCTGTTCAAGAACATCATCTATCTGGGCAGCCTCTCCGCGCTGCTCGACATGGATCCTAAGCTGATCGAGCAGCTCATCGGCGAGCAGTACAAGGGCAAGGAAAAGCTTCTGTCCTCCAACGTCCACGCGCTGCATCTCGGACGCGACTGGGCGCTGCAGAACCTGAAATGCCCGATCGGGTTGCGGGTGAAGAAGTCCGACAAGGTCGGCGACCGCATCTTCATCGAAGGCAACAGCGCCGCCGCGCTCGGCGCCGTCTATGGCGGTGCCACCGTCTGCGCCTGGTATCCGATCACGCCATCCTCGTCGGTGGCGGAAGCCTTCACGGCCCACTGCAAGAAGTATCGTCACGATCCCGCGACCGGGAAGGCGAACTACGCCATCGTCCAGGGCGAGGACGAGCTGGCCTCGATCGGCATGGTGATCGGTGCCGGCTGGAACGGCGCCCGCGCCTTCACCGCGACCTCCGGCCCCGGCATCTCGCTGATGACGGAGTTCATCGGCCTGTCCTATTTCGCCGAGATTCCGGCCGTCATCATGAACATCCAGCGCGCCGGCCCGTCGACGGGCATGCCGACGCGCACCCAGCAATGCGACATCATCGCCTGCGCCTATGCTTCGCATGGCGACACCAAGCACGTGCTGCTCTTCCCCGAAGATCCGGCCGAAGCCTTCGAGTTCGCGGCCGCCTCCTTCGATCTCGCGGAGCGGCTGCAGACCACGATCTTCCTGATGCTCGACCTCGACATCGGCATGAACCACCGCCTCTGCCGCCCGCTGAAATGGGACGACGCTCGGCAATATGACCGCGGCAAGGTGATGACCGCGGAGATGCTGGAAGAGGGCCGCGATTTCGGCCGCTACCTCGACGTCGACGGCGACGGCATTCCCTACCGCACCTATCCCGGCACGCATCCGACCAAGGGCTCCTATTTCACCCGCGGCACGTCGCGCGACCGTTACGCGCGCTATTCCGAGGAAGGCCCCGTCTATGCCGACAACATGCAGCGGCTCGTGCGCAAGTTCGAGACCGCGCAGGATCTGGTGCCGCGTCCGTTGCAGGCCAATGCGGAGCGGCCGACCAAATACGGCGTGATCTACTTTGGCTCGACGTCACCGGCGATGGACGAGGCGATCGGGCTGTTGGAGGCGCGCGGGCATCAGCTCGACCGCCTGCGCATCCGCGCCTTCCCGTTCCACTCCAGCGTCGCGAGCTTCCTGGCCGAGCACGACTTCGTCTACGTGGTCGAGCAGAACCGCGACGGCCAGCTCCGTCAGCTCATCGTCAACGAGAACGGCATCGATCCGGTGCGGCTCGTGCCGATCCTGCACTATGACGGCTCACCGATCACCGCCCGCTTCATCGCAAAAGCCATTGGCGACCACCAGGATCACCTCAAGGTGACCCCGCTCCGCAAGGCCGTGTCATGACCTACGCTTTGCTCTCTCCACCGTCATGCCCGGGCATAGCCGTCCAAAGGACGGCGTCGCTTCCGCTCGCCTATGCCCAGGCATCCACGCCTTCCTTCTCTCCGGCCAAGACGTGGATGGCCGGGACAAGCCCGGCCATGACGAGCCTGGGACCGCAGGTGCGCGCATGACCTACATTGCAAAGCCGAAATTCCATCACCCCGGGCTGAAGAAGAACGAGCTCGGCTACACGCACCGCGACTACGAGGGCAAGATCTCGACGCTGTGCGCCGGCTGCGGTCACGACTCGATCACGGCCTCGATCATCGAGGCCTGCTACGAGCTCTCGATCGAGCCGCACCGGGTGGCAAAGATCTCCGGCATCGGCTGCTCGTCGAAGACGCCGGACTATTTCCTCGGCAATTCGCACGGTTTCAACTCCGTGCATGGGCGCATGCCGTCGGTACTGACTGGTGCCAACCTCGCCAACCGCGACCTGATCTATCTCGGCGTGTCCGGCGACGGCGATTCCGCCTCGATCGGCTTCGGCCAGTTCGCGCATTCGATCCGGCGCGGCGTCAACATGACCTATATTGTCGAGAACAATGGCGTCTACGGCCTGACCAAGGGCCAGTTCTCGGCGACCGCCGACCGCGGCTCGAAGTCGAAGAAGGGCGTCACCAACACCGACAACGCCATCGACCTCGTCGCGATCGCCTTGCAGTTGGGGGCGACCTTCGTCGCGCGCTCCTTCTCCGGCGACAAGACCCAGCTCGTGCCGCTGATCGCGGCCGCGATCCGCCACAAGGGCGCGTCCTTCATCGACGTCGTCAGCCCCTGCATCGCCTTCAACAATCATGCCGGCTCGACCAAGAGCTTCGACTATGTCCGCGAGCACAACGACGCCGTGAACCGGCTCGACGTGCTGGTCGGGCGCGACCCGATCGCGGTCGACTACGCGCCCGGCACGGTGCAGGTGGTCGAGCAGCATGACGGCACCCGACTCGCGCTGCGCAAGCTGGACGCCGACTACGATCCGCATGATCGCCTGGGCGCGATGACCTTCCTGCAGAAGCACGCCGCCAAGGGCCAGATCGTGACAGGCCTGCTCTATGTCGATCCCGACGCCGACGATATGCACGAGCACCTCAACACGGTTGAGACGCCGCTGAACGCGCTGGAGGCTGATACCCTCTGTCCGGGCTCGGCCGTGCTGGACAAGATCAACGCCAGCCTGCGGTAAGGCGCCACCGCTTGAACGGGTCGCGCCGGGGGTGCGACTAAGGAGCATCGGCCCCGTCCCGCCAGCGGTGACGGGATCATCCGTCGCTCACGCGTTCGAGGCGGTCATGAAGTTCCCCTTGCTCGTTGCCCTCACCCTAGCGGTGCTCACGGGTGCTGCACGCGCCGAGGATGACAACTACATTCGCCAAGCCACCAAGGCCGAGGCCGAGACCTTCAGCGCCCGGGTGTTTTCCGGCCCGCCCGAGCAGAAGCGCTTTGCCTGCTTCGTCCGCCGCTACGATGCCGATCACCTGGCGCAGCATCCGAAGCAGAAGGTCGCCACCATGAAGCTCCTGATGTCGACGGAATACGACAAGGAGGACAAGGAGCTGCACTATTCGTTCCGCCTTGGGTTCAAGTACCGCCAGCGCTCCGCGAATTTCGACTCGGCCGGCTCGTGTCACCACGCCGTGTTCGAGGACACTGGCAACGAGGTGCGTTTCGGCTGCGGCGTCGAGTGCGACGGCGGCGGGATCGGCGTGGCGCTGTCGCAAGACGACAAATCGGCCATCGTGCGCCTCGAACGTGTGCGGGCCTGGCAGAGCGGCAAGCAGGATGACGAGGGCGACGAATCCCTCGTCGCCGGCTCCGACGACAAGATGTTCCGCCTCGACCGCGCGCCCAACAGCGATTGCGCCTCGCTCGTGACCGACCGCAAGGAACTCGCCGCGCTTCGCCACAAATGATGGATTCGGGCAAGGAGCCCATCAGGGACCGTCGCAACATTTGTTGCGGACGGCCCTACCTCACCCGTACCGTGATCTTGCTGGAGACCACGAGGGGATCAAACGGATAGTGCTTCGCATCGCCCAACACGAGTTGGAGCGTGTGGGTCCCCGGCGGAAGCTCGAGATAGGTCTCGGTCTGCCCGGCTCCGAAATGCAGGTGCGACTTGTCCTGCGGAATCGGCTCCTTCGGATCAATCGGGGCGTCGACGTCGACCAGCAAATGATGATGACCGGCGTTCTGATAATCGTCGCCGGCATGGGTCACACCCATGTTGCGCAACCCGAACCGGCACCAGAACCCGCCTCTGATTTTCTGCCCGTCGCGCGGCGTGATGAAATAGAGCTTTGCGTCCTTCGGCGCGGCCTTGCCTTGCGCGCAAGCCGAACCCGGAACCAGTGCGAGCACCACCGAGAGCGCAACCCAGCGAGCGATCTTCATCTAAGCTACTCCAGCATTGCTTAAGGGCTGAGCGCCACGCGGAGTCCATGCGTCGGATAGCGAACATTCGTATCGTAACTGTCGCGGTTGGCGGATCGCACATACCTGGCGTCGTTCTTCCACGACCCCGAGCGCAGCACATGCGAAGTGCAGTCTCCGCTCATCCACGCCGAACCATCGGCAGGCGCGCCCTGATAATTCTTGTGCCAGCAGTCCTCGACCCACTGATCGACACTGCCGCCCATATCGTAGAGCCCGTATGGATTTGGCTTGTAACTTCCGACCTTGACCGGCTGCTCGGTCCGGATGTCGCCGCAATCCTTGCAGGCGGCCATGCCGGGCTGAAGCCTGTCGCCCCACCAATATTTCGTCTGCGCTCCGCCGCGGGCCGCATACTCCCATTCGGACTCGCTCGGAAGCCTGTACGGTTTCCTGGTCGCCTGCGCGAGCCAGGCAACATATTGCTTTGCGTCCGTCCAGCTCACATTGGTGACGGGCGCATCATCCGGTCCGATGGCCGTGAACCCGCATGCCTTTGCGGCCGCGCATTCATTCCACTCCTGAACGGTGACGGGAAATTTGCCGATGGCGAACGGCTTGATCGTCACCTGGTGGGGCGGCCTTTCGGTCGGATCATCATTGCTTCCCATCGCAAAGCTACCGCCGCGAATGGGCACCATCTCGGGCTCCCGGACCGATGCCGTCGATGGGGTTGGCGCGGGCGCCGGCGGCGGGGCCATTGCCGGTGACGGAGCCGGCGCGGGCGTGGGTGACGGAGCCATTGCCGGCGATGGAGCCGGCGCGGGTGTGGGCGACGGGGCTGTTGCCGGCGATGGAGCCGCCGAAGGCAAAGGCTGCGGCGGCACGGCCTGCGTCGCCCGCTCCTTCGGAGCGGGCGCGGGCTGCGGCGAAGCGGATGGAGCAGCGGTCGGAGCAGCGGTTGGTGCAGCGGTTGGTGCCTTGGCCAGTTGACCGGGCCCGCGTGTCTGCGAGAGCAGATACCAGAGCACACCGGCCGCGATCACGAGAAGCGCGAGGCTCAGGAGAAAGATCAGAATACTTTCGCGCCGCCCGCGGGTCCTGCCAACCGCACTGGCGTCCGGCAGCACACGGTAGATCCGCACGGGATCGGTGATGTTCTTGACCTTGCGATCGCCGAGCGACTCGTAGCCACATACCAGCTTGTGCTTGATCTGCTCGTAGATCGCACCGGAAATGTAGACCTGGCCGGGTTCGGCTATACCCTCAATGCGCGTGGCAATGTTGACACCATCGCCGTAGATGTCGTCCGGCTCCACGATGACGTCGCCGAGATTAACGCCGATACGGTACGCGATGCGTGAGTCCTTCGAGACCGACGCGTTGCGACCGACCATATTCTGCTGAATGACGATGCTGCACCGGACGGCCTCGACAGGACTGTCGAAGATGGCGATGAAGCCGTCACCGGTCGTCTTGACCAGCCTTCCATGATGTTCGGCTATGCTTGGCTCGATCAGATCGCGCTCGATCCGCTTGACGCGGCTGTGCGTGCCTTCCTCGTCATGCTGCATCAACCGGCTGTAGGATGCGATATCGCCAACGATGATCGCAGCGAGACGGCGCGGCATCGCATTGCCCTGCGGCGGCTCACCCTGATTCCCGGATTTGAAGTTGCGAATTTCACCCATTGCTGGGCTCCACGGACTGCAATCGGCAGCGTGCGCGTTCGACCTCAAATGCTCTCGTGCGTCGTGAAGGCTACCACATCGACGAGGCAGGACAAGTGAAGCGCGACCGAGGCCCGATCCGGATTCATCGACAAAAGGGGGCGACTCTATTGAACTTTCGCGATGCTGCGAGCGACTAATGCCCGGCATGGAACTCAACCGTTCGACTGCGTCGCCGGTGAGCGCCCGAGGGGGAACTCGCAGCGCTTCGCCGCAGATGATAGGTTCGGGCTGAAAAGGAGCCCTGCATGAATCGACGCAGCATCTTGTGGAGTGCACTCTCCGCTTTGGGAGGCGCCTTCGCTGCCTCGCGCGCCAGCGCCGCAACCGAATCCCCGCCGGCCGGCAGGCTGAAGGTGGTTTATCACCTCAGCGACGCCGAGAAGGTCAACTTCGTGCTCGGCAACATCCAGAACCACATCGACGGCGTCGGCGGCCCCGAGCACGTGACGATCGCGCTGGTGATCCACGGCCCGGCGCTGAAGCCGTTTCACGCGGAGAAGGCCAACCCCGACATCAGCAAGCGTGTCGGCGAGTTTGCCAAGGACGGCGTCGAGCTGGCCGCCTGCGGCAACACCATGAAGGCGCAGAACGTTACGCTGACGGATCTCTTGCCCGGCTTCGTCAGCGCGGAAAAAGGCGGCGTGGTGCGCCTCGCGGAGCTGCAATCGCGGGGATATTTGTATTTGCGGCCGTGAGGAGATCGAGGCAAGCGCCGCACTCTCTTCCCTTCTCCCCTTGTGGGAGAAGGTGGCGCGAAGCGCCGGATGAGGGGTCTCTCGCCGCGAATAAGCCGTGAGAGGCTCGCTCTTCGGAGAGAGACCCCTCACCCGTCTCGCCGCTACGCGGCGAGCCACCCTCTCCCACAAGGGGAGAGGGGACACGCACCGCTCTTTGAATAGTTACGCCGCCGCCGGGATCGGTCGCGGGCTCACGACGTATTCCCGCAAGACCTTGTCGTTGGCATCGACCTCGATCAGTGACACGTCATAGGTCCAGAGGTCGGCGAGGTGTTGCAGCACGCGCTTGGCGTCGGTCTCGTTGAGCTGCGCGCCCTTGATCACGTGATGATGCAGGATCAGGCGGCGGTCACCGGAGAGATCGACGTCGACTACCTCGATATTGGCGTCGATGAAGCCGACATCGTGCTGGCGCGCCAGCTCGCGGCGCACGCGGCGGAAGCCGCGCTCGTCGTGGATGGCGTCGACCCGGATACCGGCGCGCTCCTCAGGATCGTCGTGCAGATGGAACATGCGCAAGTGCCGCATCAGCTTCGGGCTCAGGAACTGGCCGATGAAGCTCTCATCGCGATAGTTCGCCCAGACGTCGCGCAGCACGCCCATCACGTCGCCCTTGCCGGCGATATCCGGGAACCACTCGCGGTCCTCGGCTTCTGGGTTGGTGACGATGCGCTCGATGTCCTGCATCATCGCAAAGCCGAGCGCATAGGGATTGAAGCCCGAGAAGCGCGGATCGTCGAATTCGGGCTGGAACACCACACTGGTGTGCGAGTGCAGGAATTCGAGGAAGTTGCCGTCCGAGATCCGACCCTGCTGATGCAGCGCGTTCATGATGCGATAGTGGACGTAGGTTGCCGTCCCCTCGTTCATCACCTTGGTCTGGCTCTGCGGATAGAAATACTGCGCGATGTGGCGGACGACGCGCAGAAGCTCGCGCTGCCACGGCGCCAGCCGCGGCGCGCTCTTCTCGAGGAAGTAGAGCAGGTTCTCCTGCGGCAGGCCGAGCAGCTTGCGACGGCGCTCGATGCTCAGCACGGTCCGGCTCTTGCGAGGTCCGGTCGGAACGGTACGCCAGAGATCGTTGAAGACCTCTTCCTCATGCTGGCGGCGGCGCCCTGCCCGCTTTTCCTCGGCGCGCAGATCGAGCTTCTTCTTGCCGGGGTAGCGATCGATGCCGTGCGACATCAGCGCGTGCGCGGCGTCCAGCGTGCGCTCGACCTCGGCACGGCCGTAGCGCTCCTCGCACTGTGCGACGTAATTCTTGGCAAAATCCAGATAGTCGAGGATGCCGTCGGCATCGGTCCACTGCTTGAACAGATAGTTGTTCTTGAAGAAGTGGTTGTGACCGAAGGCGGCGTGCGCGATCACCAGCGTCTGCATGGTCGCGGTGTTCTCCTCCATCAAATAGGAGATGCAGGGCGACGAGTTGATCACGATCTCATAGGCGAGGCCCATCAGGCCCTTGCGGTAGGACGCCTCGTGAAAGGCAAAGTGCTTGCCGAACGACCAGTGCTTGTAGAACAAGGGCATGCCGACCGATGAGTAGGCATCCAGCATCTGCTCGGCGGTGATGACCTCGATCTGGTTCGGATAGACGTCGAGCCCGAGCTGTTTGGTCGCGACGGCCTCGCAGGCATCATGGATGCGCTGCAATGTATGGAAGTCCCAGTCGGCGCCCTCGAACAGTCGTCGGGTCGTTTCCGTCATGGAGCGGCCTTCTCCTGAGTTTCGCGGCGCTGGAACAGATCGTGGAATACGGGGAAAATCTCGCTGCGCTCGCTGACCTTGCGCATCGAGAGCGGTGCGCCGCCATTGCGCAGACGCTCATAGAGCGTCCAGAGCGAGGAGTCGGAAAGATCGAAGGCGCTGCCGCCGGATTCGCCGACCTCGAGATAGGCGAAGAACTGGCAGACCGGCAGGATCTTATCGGTCAGAAGCATGCCGGCGAGTTCGCCGTCGGAATAGGAATTGTCGCCGTCCGAGGCCTGGGCGGCATAGATGTTCCAGTCCGCGGGATTGAAGCGCTCGCGCACGATGTCGCTCATCGCCTGCAGCGCGCTCGAGACCAGCGTGCCGCCGGAGGCCGGGCCGTAGAAGAAAGTCTGCTCGTCGACCTCCTCGGCGCGGTCGGTGTGGCGGATGAAGACGATCTCGACATGCTTGTAGCGGCGCTTCAGGAACACATAGAGCAGCATGTAGAAGCGCTTGGCGAGATCCTTCATGTGCTCGGACATCGAGCCGGAGACGTCCATCAGGCAGAACATCACGGCTTGCGCGACCGGCTTCGGCACTGTCTCGAAGCGGCGGTAGCGGATGTCGATCGGATCGATGAACGGAATGCGTTTGGACTTTGCCTTGAGCTTCTCGAGCTTGGCCACCAGTCCGGCGCGCGTCTCCTCATCGGTGCATTCGGCGATCTCGGCTTCCAGCTCCTCCATCTCGCCTTTGCGCGGACGTCGCAGCGCGATGCGCCGCGCCAGCGCGAGCTGCACGGTGCGGCTGACGGAGATGTTGGCGGGCGAGCCGGACGTGGTATAGCCGGCGCGCTGGACGCCTTCGCTTTCGGTCTGCGCGATCTTGCGCTTGGCCAGATCGGGCAGCTCGAGGTCGTCGAGGAAGAGATCGACAAACTCGTCGCGGCTCAGCACGAAGCGGAAGGCGTCTTCGCTGTCGCCCTCGCCGGGACCGGAGTCCTTGGCGCTGCCCTGGCCCTGGCGCTGAAGATAATCGCCCTCGATGAACTTCTTGTTGCCGGGCAGCACCATGTCGCGCGTGCCGCCTTCCCTGCGGAAGCGCGGCTCGTGCATGCCGTCCAGCGGGATAGTGACCTCTCCACCCTCCAGGACGTCCTTGATGTCGCGTTCCTGCGAGGTCTTCTTGACGGCGCCCTGCACCAGGGACTTGGCCCGACGCAAGAACCGCTGCCGGTTCTCAAGACTCTTGCCGCCTGGATTCAGGCGCCTGTCAATAATATGAATGGCCACTTTCGCATCCGCCTCAACCGGCCTGCTTCACGCGCATGTACCACTCGACGAGCCGGCGAACCTGACGCTCGGTGTAGCCGCGCTCCACCATGCGTGCGACGAATTCGCCATGCTTCTTTTCGGTCTCGCCGTCCTTCTTCGACCCGAAGGAGATCACCGGAAGCAGGTCCTCGACCTGAGAGAATATCCGCTTTTCGATCACATCGCGAATCTTCTCGTAGGAGGTCCAGGTCGGATTCTTGCCACCATGCTGTGCCCTGGCGCGTAACGAGAATTTGACCACCTCGTTGCGGAAGTCCTTCGGGTTGGCGATGCCGGCCGGCTTCTCGATCTTGGTGAGCTCCTGGTTCAGGAGCTCGCGATCCAGCAGCTGTCCGGTGTCGGGATCCTTGAAGTCCTGGTCCTCGATCCAGGCGTCGGCATAGTCGACGTAGCGATCGAACAGGTTCTGGCCGTAATCGGTATAGGACTCCAGATAGGCCTTCTGGATCTCGTTGCCGATGAACTCGGCGTAGCGCGGCGCGAGCTCCGCCTTGATGAATTCGAGGTAGCGCTTCTCGACCTCCTCAGGAAGCTGCTCGCGGCGGATCGACTGTTCCAGCGCGTACATCAGGTGCACCGCGTCGGCGGCGACCTCCTGCGGATCGTGGTTGAAGGTCGCGGCCAGGATCTTGAAGGCAAAGCGCGTGGACACGCCGTCCATGCCCTCGTCGACGCCGGCAGCGTCGCGGTACTCCTGGACGCTGCGCGCCTTAGGATCGGATTCCTTCAGACTCTCGCCGTCATAGACCCGCATCTTGGCAAACAGCGTCGAGTTCTCGTGCTTGCGCAGACGCGACATCACCGAGAAGCGCGCCAGCGTCTCCAGCGTCGACGGCGCACAGGGCGCGGCGGCGAGCTCGGAGCCCTGGATCAGTTTCTCGTAGATCTTCTGCTCCTCGGTGTATCGCAGGCAGTAAGGCACCTTGATCACGCAGATGCGGTCGATGAAGGCCTCGTTGTTCTTGTTGGCCTTGAAGCTCGCCCACTCGGCCTCGTTGGAGTGCGCGAGGATGATGCCGCTGAAGGGAATCGCGCCGATATTCTCGGTCCCGATGTAATTGCCTTCCTGCGTCGCCGTGAGCAGCGGATGCAGCATCTTGATCGGCGCCTTGAACATCTCGACGAATTCGAGAATGCCCTGGTTGGAGCGGTTGAGGCCGCCCGAATAGCTGTAGGCGTCGGGGTCGTTCTGCGCGTAGGTCTCGAGCTTGCGGATGTCGACCTTGCCGACCAGCGAGGAGATGTCCTGGTTGTTCTCGTCACCCGGCTCGGTCTTGGAGATCGCGATCTGGCGCAGCCGCGACGGCTGGATCTTGGCGACGCGGAATTGCGAGATATCGCCGCCGAAAGCCTCGAGTCGCTTGAAGCACCACGGGCTCATCAGGCCGGTGAGACGTCGGCGCGGAATGCCGTACTTCTCTTCCAGCATCGGCCCGAGCTGGTCGGGGTCGAACAGGCTGAGCGGGCTTTCGAACACGGGGCTCAGCTCGTCGCCGGCCTTGAGCACGTAGATCGGCTGCACTTCCATCAGCGACTTCAGCCGCTCGGCGAGCGATGATTTGCCGCCACCGACCGGGCCGAGGAGATAGAGGATCTGCTTGCGTTCTTCGAGACCCTGGGCTGCGTGGCGGAAGAAACCAACGATGCGCTCGATCGTTTCCTCCATGCCGTAGAAGCCTGCGAAGGCAGGATAGGTACGGATGGTGCGGTTCAAAAAAATACGGCCAAGGCGTGGGTCCTTGGCCGTGTCAATCGTCTGTGGCTCGCCGATCGCCGCTAGTAGTCGTTCGGCTGCGTTAGCGTATTTCATCGGATCGCTTCGACACGATTCCAGATATTCCGCCATCGACATGTCGCTCTGGCTTCTGGCCTCGAACGACCGAGCGAAAGCGTTGAACAAAGAATCGTTGTACATGATCCCTCTCCACTTATCTCCGCCGAGGCAACGATCCGTCTTACGGGAGTGTTCCTCGGATGTTTCGCGAATCAGCGTGAGCACATACGCGACATTGGACACCGGGCGAGGCAGCCTGCGCAACGCACAACGCAGGCACTTATTGAATTACAAACAGGCACCTGCCTCTTTTCTTAGCTATGTCGACGAATCCGCTTTTTAAGGTGGCGAGTTTTTAGTTAATGTATCCTTAACGCAACATCCGGGCGATACCGGGGATTTTCGCTTTCCGGCACTGCAGCAAAGCGGACAGGCGACAGCGCGCCTATGACGTTTGTGAGGCCGTTGTGTGCTCACAATCGTGCCTCTGCTGCAATGCGGCGTGCGCATCGCTCGCCGCGTGACAAAGTCCGGCAGGCTTGCGACAGGGTCGCGAAGTCGCTGCGCACCTGCCTTGATGCAAGACCGCCGTCGCTGGAGCGCCGGAGTGAGCGTCAGCACGACGCCGGCGATGCCCGCGGTCGCCTGATGTTCGCCGATCCCGGTCCACCACCCGAAGGCAAGGCTTGCGCTGAGCAGGGGACGAAGCCGACGGCGATCAGCGCCCCGAGGCGGGACGTCGCATAGCCGATTTCGAGATCCTGAGATGCATCCGGTTCGGCAACCCTTGTGTCCGCTCGCGAACACCCGCCGACACCCCGAAGACCAATCCATCGGCAACGCCATCCGAACGTGCGGCCAAGTCCCCCGGTCCCCCGCGCCGCGGTTCGACGAACCGCGACATTCCCTGCGGACCCGGTTTGAGCCCGCCGAGCCCAACTCCGTTGAGCAGCCCGCCGACGTTACGCAACAAGCTCCGGCCAAATTTGTCCGGCCAAACAACCTTCACGCAACAATACGGCCGGCAAGCCGGATCGCTATGATCACCCCGGAGTTATGCCGAGAGTATGACCCACGTGCCCTTGATTGGTTCCCTTCCCTGGTCATGTTAACAGAGCATAACGCGTCAGGACCGGCGCTGGAACCCTTCGCGTACCGGCTTGGAGAGAAACAGAGATCATGAATCCCGTCAAAGAACTGGAAAAGCACGGACAGGCGGTCTGGCTGGACTTTTTGGCCCGCGGCTTCATCGCCAAGGGCGACCTGAAGCAGTTGATCGAGACCGACGGCGTCAAGGGCGTCACCTCCAATCCGGCGATCTTCGAAAAGGCGATCGGCAGCTCCGACGAGTATGACGCACCGGTCGGCAAGGCGCTGAAGCGCGGCGACCGGACGGTGGCCGAACTGTTCGAAAAACTCGCCGTCGAGGACATCCGGAACGCCGCCGATGTGCTGCGCCCGGTCTACAACCGCCTCAAGGGCCGGGACGGCTTCGTCAGCCTGGAGGTATCGCCCTATCTCGCCAACGACACCGAGGGCACGGTCGCCGAGGCCCGGCACCTCTGGAAGGACGTCGACCGCAAGAACCTGATGATCAAGGTCCCGGCCACACCGGAAGGCCTGCCGGCGATCGAGCAACTGATCGGCGAAGGCATCAGCGTCAATATCACGCTGCTGTTCGCGCAGCAGGTCTATCGAGAGGTGGCCGAGGCGTATCTGGCGGGACTCGAAAAATACGTCGCAGACGGCGGCGACCCGTCGCATGTGGCGAGCGTTGCGAGCTTCTTCGTCAGCCGGATCGACACCATGGTCGACAAGCAGCTCGACGAGAAGATCGCCCGCGCCAACGACCCGAGCGAAAAGGAGCGGCTGGCCGCGCTCAAGGGCAAGGTCGCGATCGCCAATGCAAAACTCGCCTATCAGGACTACAAGCGCCTGTACGCGGGTCCCCGCTGGGAAAAACTCGCCGCAAAGGGCGCCAAGCCGCAGCGGCTGCTGTGGGCGTCAACCGGCACCAAGAACAAGGACTACAGCGACGTCCTCTATGTCGAGGAATTGATCGGCCCCAATACCATCAACACCGTGCCGCCGGCGACGCTGGATGCGTTCCGCGACCATGGCAAGTTGCGCGACAGTCTGGAAGAGAATGTCGACCAGGCCCGGACCGTTCTCGACGAGCTGGCGCGATCCGGCATATCACTCGACGCGATCACCGAGGATCTCGTCAGGGACGGCGTGAAGCAGTTTGCGGATGCCGCCGACAAGCTCTACGGCGCGGTCGCCTCCAAGCGCGCGACCGTGCTTGGGAATGGCGTCAATCGCCAGCAGCTCGGGCTCGGTGACGGGCTCGGCAAGGCCGTGACCAAAGCGACCGAGGAGTGGCGCGCATCCGCCAAGATCCGCCGGCTGTGGCAGCGCGACAAATCGGTCTGGACCGGCGCTGACGAGGACAAGTGGCTCGGCTGGCTCGACAGCGCGGCCAAGGCCGACGTCGCCGATTACGCCGACTATGCCAACCGGGTGAAGGGCCAGAATTTCTCCGATGCCGTCGTGCTCGGCATGGGCGGCTCGAGCCTCGGGCCGGAGGTGCTTAGCGAGACCTTTGCTAGGAAGCCGGGCTTCCCCAAACTGCACGTCCTTGACTCCACCGACCCCGCGCAGGTGCGGGCGATGGAGCAGCAGATCGACATCGCCAACACCGTGTTCATCGTCTCCAGCAAGTCCGGCGGCACGACCGAGCCGAACGCGATGAAGGACTATTTCTACGACCGCGTCGCCAAGGCGGTTGGCCCGTCCGTGCGGACCGGCCACCGTTTCATTGCGGTCACCGATCCGGGCTCCTCGCTGGAGAAGGACGCCAAGAAGCTCAACTATGCGCGTATCTTCCACGGCGATCCCTCGATCGGCGGGCGCTATTCGGTGCTGTCGCCCTTCGGCCTCGTGCCGGCCGCGACCGCCGGCATCGACGTCTCCAGCTTCATCGGCCATGCGCTCACGATGATCCGCTCCTGCGGGCCTGACGTGCCGCCGCATGAAAATCCGGGCGTGCAGTTCGGCCTCGCGATGGGCCTCGCAGGCCTCGAAGGCCGCGACAAGGTGACGATCTTCTCATCGAAGAAGATTGCCGATTTCGGCGCCTGGGCCGAGCAGCTCATTGCCGAATCGACCGGCAAGGAAGGCAAGGGCCTGATCCCGATCGAGGGCGAGCCGCTCAACGACTACAGCGTTTATGGCAACGACCGTTTCTTCATCGACATCCGTACTGAGGGTGAAGCTGATACCGTCCATGACGGGATGCTTTCCGCGCTCGAGAAGGCCGGCCATCCCGTGGTGCGCATCCTCATGAAGTCGGTCGAGCATCTCGGCCAGGAATTCTTCCGCTTCGAGATGGCCACCGCGGTTGCGGGCGCGGTCCTCGGCATTAATCCGTTCGACCAGCCGGACGTGGAGGCTGCCAAGATCAAGACGCGCGAGCTCACCTCCGCCTTCGAGAAGACCGGCGCGCTGCCGGCCGAACGGCCCGTCGTCAGCACGGCCGACGCCGATCTCTACACCGACGAGGCCAACGCTGCCGCGTTGCGCGCCGCCGGTGCGAACGGCGATCTCGGCTCCTGGATCAAGGCGCATCTGTCGCGCTCGCAGGCCGGCGACTATGTCGCCCTGCTCGGCTACTTCGAGCGCGACAACGCCACCATCGGCGCGCTTCGGAAGATGAGGATCGCGGTGCTCGAAAAGCGCCATGTGGCGACCGCCGCCGAATTCGGGCCGCGCTTCCTGCATTCGACCGGCCAGGCCTACAAGGGCGGGCCCGACAGCGGCGTGTTCCTCCAGATTACCGCCGACGACGCCAAGGATCTGCCGGTGCCGGGCCAGAAGGCGAGCTTCGGCGTCATCAAGGCAGCGCAGGCGCGCGGCGATTTTGACGTGCTCACTGAGCGCGGGCGCCGTGCGCTCCGCGTGCACCTGAAGGGCGGGCTGAAGAAGGGCCTCGCGGCCCTGAACGCGGCGATCTCCGACGCGCTGAACTGAAGGGAACGCCGGCATGCAACTCGGGATGATCGGCCTCGGCCGGATGGGCGGCAACATCGTCCGCCGGCTGATGCGCCACGGCCATTCGGCCGTGGTCTATGACAAGGACGCCAAGGCCATCGCCGGCCTTGCGGCCGATGGTGCGGCCGGCGCGACCACGCTCGAAGAATTCGTCGCCAAACTGGAAAAGCCGCGCACGGCCTGGGTGATGCTGCCCGCGGGCCACATCACCGAGACGACGATCGACACGCTTGCGAAGCTGATGGAGGCCGGCGACGTCATCATCGATGGCGGCAACGCGTTCTGGCAGGACGACGTCCGCCGCGGCAAGGCGCTGAAGGAGCGCGGCATTTCCTATGTCGACGTCGGCACATCAGGCGGCGTCTGGGGGCTGGAGCGCGGCTATTGCATGATGATCGGCGGCGACAAGGCCGTCGTCGATCGGCTCGACCCGATTTTCAAGACGCTCGCGCCCGGCATTGGCGACATTCCGCGCACGCCGGGCCGCGAGGGCCGCGATCCCCGCATCGAGCAGGGCTACATCCATGCCGGCCCGGTCGGTGCCGGGCATTTCGTCAAGATGATCCATAACGGCATCGAATATGGCCTGATGCAGGCCTATGCCGAGGGCTTTGACATCCTGAAGAATGCCAATCTCGAGGCGCTGCCGCCGGATCACCGTTTCGATTTCGATCTCGCCGACATCGCCGAGGTCTGGCGTCGCGGCAGCGTGATTCCGTCCTGGCTGCTCGACCTCACCTCTACCGCGTTCGCCGACAGTCCGGCGCTGTCGGAATATTCCGGTTTCGTCGAGGATTCCGGCGAAGGCCGGTGGACCGTGAATGCTGCGATCGACGAAGCGGTGCCGGCGGAGGTGCTGACCGCGGCGCTGTTCGCCCGCTTCCGCTCGCGCAAGGTACACACCTTTGCCGAAAAGATTCTCTCGGCGATGCGCGCAGGCTTTGGCGGCCACAAGGAGCCGAAGAAGCCCTAGATTCTTAATTTGACGCGTTTTCCCGACGCGAACCGGCATCCACTTCGCTCGAAAACGCTTTGAAACGGAAGGCCTGCAATTCGTGAAAGACCCGCAACCGCAACGAAGACCTGAAAACTGCGCCTTCGTCATCTTCGGCGCCAGCGGCGACCTTACCCATCGGCTCGTGATTCCCTCGCTCTACAATCTCGCGGCGGAAAAACTGCTGCCGGAAAAGTTCTGCGTCGTCGGCGCCGCCCGCAAGTCGATGTCGAACGAGGGGCTGCGGGACAGCCTGATGAAGGGGCTGCGCCAGTTCGCCACCCGTCCGGTCGACGACGATGTGGCCCAGCAGCTCCTGCAATGCGTGACCTTCGTCGAGGCCGACCCGAAGGACCCTCCCTCCTTCGACGAATTGCGAAAACATCTCGACGCGCTCGAATGCTCGCGCGGCACCGGCGGCAACCGCCTGTTCTATCTGGCGACGCCGCCGGCCGCCTTCGCGCCGACCGCCCGCGAGCTCGGCCGCACCGGCTTGTTGAAGGAGGACAACGGCGCCTGGCGCCGGCTCGTAGTCGAAAAGCCTTTTGGCACCGATCTGGCTTCGGCGAAGGCACTGAATGCCGAGCTCTTGAAGATCATGGAGGAGCACCAGATCTACCGGATCGATCACTATCTCGGAAAAGAGACGGTGCAGAACATTTTGGTGCTGCGCTTTGCCAACGGCATGTTCGAACCGATCTGGAATCGCAACCACATCGACCACATCCAGATCACCGTGGAGGAGCGGCTCGGCGTCGGCCATCGCGGCGGCTTCTACGATGCGACCGGTGCGCTGCGCGACATGGTGCCGAACCATCTGTTCCAGTTGATGTCGCTGGTTGCGATGGAGCCGCCGACCCGTTTCGACGCCCATTCCGTGCGCTCCGAAAAGGCCGATGTGCTCTCCGCGATCCAGCAGCCGAGCGAAGCGGAAGCGCTGCACAGTTCGGTTCGCGCGCAATATCTCGCCGGCCGCATCGGCGACGACGAGATTCAGGACTATCGCAAGACCGCGGACGTCAAGCCCGGCAGCACCACCGAGACCTATGTCGCGCTCAAGCTGATGATCGACAATTGGCGCTGGGCCGGCGTCCCCTTCTACTTGCGCACCGGCAAGGCGCTGGCGCACAAGCGCACCGAGGTCGCGATCAAGTTCAAGCAGGCGCCGCTCGCCATGTTCAGCGGCACCACGATCGAACGCCTCTCGCAAAACTTTCTCACCATCGGCATCGCGCCGACCGAGACCATCGAGCTCCAGTTCAACGCAAAAATTCCGGGACCGAGCGTCACCATCGACGGCGTCGAGATGAAGTTCCGTTACGGCGACTATTTCAGAGCCGACCCGAGCACCGGCTATGAGACGCTGATCTACGACTGCATGATCGGGGACAACATCCTGTTTCAGCGTGCCGACGGCGTGGAAGCGGGCTGGCAGGCGGTTCAGCCGTTCCTCGATGCCTGGAAGAAAGCCGGCCCCAACGGCATCGAGACCTACCCGGCCGGCAGCGACGGTCCGGCCTGCGCCGACGAACTTTTGCGTCGCGACGGACGAAGCTGGCGGAAGTTCACCTGATGGCGCCGACGGACAAGCCACAGCTCATCGTCGCGCCCGATGCCGACACGCTTGCACGCATGGCGGCGGAGCGCGTGATGGCGCAGATCGCCGCCAACCCCGGCCGTATTGCGATCTGTCTCACCGGCGGATCGAGCCCAAGGCTCCTGTATCGGCTGCTCGGCTCCGAGGCCTATCGCGGCAAGATTCCGTGGGAGCGGGTACACTGGTTCATCGGCGACGAGCGCTTCGTGGCCGAGAGCGATCCCCTCAACAACATGACGGTTGCGCGCGAGGTCTTGCTGAACCGCAACGCTCCGCCGGCCAACGTCCATCCGATCCCGACCACGACCGAAGGTCCCGACGCGAGCGCGGAAGCATATGCGCGCGAGCTGCAGTCCTTCTACGGCGGCGCGGATCTCGATCCGGCGCGGCCGCTGTTCGACCTCGTGCTGATGGGCGCGGGACCCGACGGTCATACGGCCTCGCTCTTCCCTGACTATCCCGCGCTTGAGGAAACCGAACGCTGGGTCGTCGGCGTGCCAAAGGCCAATGTCGCGCCCTTTGTGCCGCGGGTCACGCTCACCCTGCCCGTGCTTGCCTCCTGCCGCGAAATGCTGTTCGAGATGGCGGGGCCGGAAAAGCGCGCGATCTTGACGCGCCTTCTCAATGGCGAGAACCTGCCGGCGGTGCGCGCGCGTTCGACCGGCGAGACGGTCTGGCTGGTCGATGAAGCGGCGCTTCCGGAGGGTTTTGGTGGCGGGCGCTAAGGCACCATGCGCGCTGATCGTGATGGGCGTATCGGGCTCAGGCAAGAGCACGGTCGCCGACGCGCTGGCGCGACGTCTCGGCTGGCGCTTCGAGGACGGCGACAGGTTTCATCCCGCCGCCAATGTCGCGAAGATGAGCGCCGGCCATCCGCTCACCGACGAGGACCGCTGGCCCTGGCTCAACGCCATCGCCGATGAGATCGAGCGGACCTGCAAGGCGGGCGCGCACATCATCATCGCCTGCTCCGCGCTCAAGCACAGCTATCGCGACGTGCTCTTGCGCGGCCGCGACGACGTCCGCTTCGTCTTCCTCAGGGGTACGCAGGAGCTGATCGCCGAACGGTTGGCCCGGCGCAAGGGACATTTCATGCCGCCCGGCCTGCTGACCAGCCAATTCAAGACGCTGGAGCCGCCGGATAGTGCCGAGCACGTCGTCACGGTCTCTATCGATGCCCCGGTCGAGGCTATCGTGAACGATGCCTTGCGGCAGCTGAACCTCAGGACCTCTTCATGACTCCCATCTCGCTCCTCGTATCCGACGTCGACGGCACCCTGCTCACCAAGGACAAGACCCTGACCGACCGCGCCAAGGCGTCGGTGCGGCGGCTGCACGAGGCCGGCATCGGCTTCACCATCACTTCGAGCCGCCCGACGATCGGCATGACGTTCTTGATCGAACCTCTTGCGATCACGCTGCCGGTCGGCGCCTTCAACGGCTCCTCGATCGTCGATCCCCGGCTCAATCCGATCGAGCAGCACCTGATCCCGCCGGCGGCCGCCGAACGGTCCCTGCAAATCCTGAACGAGTTCGGCGTAGACATCTGGCTCTTCACCAACGACAAATGGCTGACGCGCAATCCCGACGGCGACTATGTCCCGCATGAGAAGCGCGCGATCCGCGCCGATCCGACCATCGTGACGGACTTTGCGCCTTATCTGGCGAGCGCCTGCAAGATCGTCGGCGCGAGCGCGGACGCGCCGCATCTGGAGGCCTGCGAAAAGGTGATGCAGCAAGCGCTCGGCCGCGAGGCGACCGCGATCCGCTCGCAAACCTACTATCTCGACATCACCCCGCCCGGCCACGACAAGGGCACCTTCGTGCAGGCCATCGCACGGCGGCTCGGCCTTTCCACCGATGCGGTCGCGACCATCGGCGATATGCAGAATGACCTCGCGATGTTCCGCACGAGCGGATTGTCGATCGCGATGGGCAACGCAGCCGACAACGTCAAGCGAGAGGCGAGCTACGTGACCTCGACCAACGAGCAGGAAGGCTTTGCCAATGCGGTCGACATGATCCTGAAGCGGAACGGGATTTCCTGACAGCTATTTCGACCGCTGCACGGCCGGCTTCTCGCTGCGCTTCCGCGCGGTGGAGAGATTGTGCGCGGTGTTGATCAGCGCGATGTGGGTCAGCGCCTGCGGAAAATTTCCGGTCTGACGCTGCGCAACCGGATCGTACTCCTCGGCCAACAACCCGACGTCGTTGGCGATACCGCAGACGCGGTCGAACAGCACCTGCGCCTTGTCGAGATCGCCGGCGAGCACATGGGCATCCGCAAGCCACAGGCTGCAGGCCAGGAACGCGCCTTCAGCCGGCTGTTTCTCCTCGGAGACCTCGCGCGGATCGTGTCGCAGCACAAAACCGCCGCGCATCATCTCCCTCTCGACCGCCGCGATCGTTCCGCGCACGCGCGGATCGGATGGCGGCAGGAAGCCGACCGAAGGCAGCAGCAGCACGCTGGCATCGAGCAGTTTTGAGCCATAGGACTCGACGAAGCTGTTCGTCTCCGGATCAAAACCCTTCTCGCAGACGTCGCGGCAAATCGCATCGCGCAGGGTTCGCCAGTGCAGCAGCGGCGCCTTGAAGCCGAAGGTTTCGGCGCTCTTGATGCCGCGGTCGAAGGCGACCCAGGTCATCACCTTGGAGAAGACGTAATGCTTCGCCTCGCCTCGGCGCTCCCAGATGCCGTGGTCGGGGTGATCCCAGACCTCGGCCAGGTGCTGGAGTACGGCGCATTCCAACGCCCAACTCTCGTCGTCGAGCTTCAGCTTTGCCATGCGCGACTGGTGGAAGGCATCGATCAGCTCGCCATAGACGTCGAGCTGCAATTGCGCATGCGCGGCATTGCCGACGCGCACCGGCTGCGCGCCCTCGTAGCCGTCGAGCCAGCCGGCCTCCCATTCGAGCAGCCGCCGCTGGCCCCAGATGCCGTACATGATCTGCATCCGGGACGGCGCGCCGGCCGCAGCGCGCAGCAGCCAACTGTGCCAGGCCGAGGCCTCCTCGGTATAGCCGGAGTTCATCAGCGCCAGCAGCGTGAAGGTGGCATCGCGCAGCCAGCAGAAGCGATAATCCCAGTTCCTGGTGCCGCCGAGCTTTTCGGGCAGCGACGTGGTCGGCGCGGCCACGATGCCGCCGGTCGGTGCGAAGGTCAGCGCCTTCAGCGTGATCAGCGAGCGCATGACGAGATCGCGATACGGTCCGTCGCGCGTGGAGCGACTGCACCAGTCCTTCCAATACGCCTCCGTCTCCTGCAAGGCGGCGTCCGGATCGATCGGCCCCGGCGGATCGATATGCGAGGGGCCGTAGGTCAGCACGAACGGCACGGTCTCGCCGGCCGTCACCTCAAACGCGGCAACCGTGGTCAGATCCTTGCCGCGGGTCTCCACCGGCGACCGCAGCACGGTCATGTCCTGCCCGCAGATCGCGAGCAGCGCATTGTCTTCCGTCCGGCGCACCCAGGGAATGTCGACGCCAAAACCGAAGCGGATCACGAGCTCCATTTCGAGCTTCACGTGGCCCGTGAGGCCGCGAACGAGACGCACGATGTCGGAGGCCTTGCCGCGCGGCGGCATGAAGTCGATCAGCGCCACGCTGCCCTCAGCCGTCTCGAAGCGCGTCTCGAGGATCAGCGTGTTGCCGACATAGCGCCGCGAGATGCGGGTGACATCGCCGCTCGGCGCGATCAACCAGCGGCCATTCCGGTTGGTGCCGAGAATGGCGGAAAAGCAGGCGTCGGAATCGAAGGCCGGCCAGCACAGCCAGTCGATCGAGCCGTCGCGGCCGACAAGGGCCGCGGTCTCGCAATCGCCGATCAGCGCATAATCTTCGATCTTCTGTGACAATTCCGTGTGACCAAAATTGTCGACTTTAAAGCGTTAACCGCGCGAGCGTTCCCGCGTCGCCGCCTTCAAAGCTGCGAGATCGATCGTCGCGGCAATCTTCTCCAGCGCCACGGGCAACCGCTGGCGCCAGTTCGGATGCTCGTCGATCGTGCCGGGGATGTTGGGCTGATCGACCACGCCGAGCAGATCCTCGAGCGACACGGCGAGCAACCGCGAGGGCGTGCGCGACAGGAAGCGCAGCACCGAATAGAGATCGTTGGCGTGGATGGCGTTGTGCCGCAAAATCTCGTCGAGCATACCGAGCGCGTGCCAGCGCGCCTCGTCATTCTCGCCGGGATCGAGCCCGAGCGAAACCTTCATCTTGAGATCGCTGAAGGTCCGCCAGCCGGCATAGGTCGAGAGGTCGTGCGTGTTCAGCGTGACCAGCGCATTGGACCGGTAGTGGTCGACATTGCGGAAGCGGCCGGCATCGTCGCGCTCGAACATCATCACGAGGTACGACCAGATTCCCCAGTCCTGCATGGTCTCGCGAAAACCTTCCGGCACGGTGCCGAGGTCCTCGCCGATGACGATGCAGCGATGCCTGGCGCTCTCGCGCGCGACGGTGGCGAGCAGCGCATCGAACGGCATGTGCACATAGGCGCCGTTATCGGGCTTGAAGCCGCGGGGCACGAGATAGAGCCGCTTCAGGCCAAGCACATGGTCGAGCCTGATGGCGCCGGAGTGGCGCATCGACGCGCTCAGCATCTCCGCAAACGGCACAAAGGACTGCGCCTCCAGGCCGCCGGCGTTGAAGCCGGCGAGGCCCCAGTCCTGGCCAACGGTGTTGAGCACATCGGGCGGCGCGCCGACCGCGAGGTGGCGGGAGATCGCACCCTGCTCGTTCCAGGCATCGAACCCGTCGGACTGCACGCCGACCGCGACGTCGAGATAGAGCCCGACCTTCATGCCGAGCTGGCCGGCAAGGTCTTTCGCCGCGTGCAGCTGCGCCTCTGCAGTCCATTGCACGAATTCGACGAACTCGATCTCGCGCTTGTCGGGACCGGCGCGCAGCTCCGCACATCTCGCCTCGTCAGGCTGTCGCCATTCCGCGGGCCATTCCCACCAGGGACGTCCGGTGAAGCGATGGCGCAGCACCTCGAAACAGGCAAAACGCTGCAACAGCGGCGTGCGTTCAGCGCGGAAGGCGTCGAACTCCTTCCGGCGCGCCGCGCTGGCCTTGGCCATGAACGCATCGAAGGCGGCACGCAAGCCGCGCCATTTCAGCGGCGCCACGTCGCGATATCTGACGCGATCGCCTTCGCGCAAGGCCTTCGCGGCCGCGCGCGCATCGGGCAGCAGATCGGCAGAGAAATCCGGAATCGCCTCGATGTCGACATAGAGCGGGTTGAGGAACAGGCGGCTGTTCGGCGAATAGGGGCTGCAATCCGAGGGACGGTCGTCGAACAGCACGTGCAGGGGGTTGAGCCCGACACCGTCGGCGCCGAGCTCGTTTGCGAGCCGGACGAGATCGGCGAGATCGGTGAAATCGCCGATGCCCCAATTGCGCGCGGAGCTGATACTGTAGAGCTGCACGGCGAGCAGCCAGCCTCGGTCGAAATCGCCGGTGAAGGCGCGCTCGGGCGCGACGATCAGCGGCGCCTCTTCCTTCACGCCTTTGGCATCGGTCAAGCTCAGCCGAAAATAACCGGTCGGCAGGCCCGCGGGCCAGGCGATGGATCGCGCGTGTGTCTCGCCCTCACTGACTATTTTGGCGCCATCGAGAATCCGCCAGCGCAGCGGAAGCGCCGCGGCCCCGGTCAGCCCGGTGAGGGCATCCACGCCTGATCGAACCACGACAGCGCCACTGACAAAGCGATAGGCATGCTTGTCCGGCAGCGCGGCCAGGATCGATTGGAGCGCGTCAGGTGCGGTGACCCGGAGCTTTCCCAGGGCGTCGATGAATTCGGCCTGGATTCCCTTAGTTTTGGCTTGGGCTAGAAGTTCCATTCGGCACGCAGCTTGCACGCCACCTTCAATCGGGCGGCATCGGTTTTCATGAGGCGGAGGAATAAGATAGTCGGCTCTAACTCACTGACCGCCGCCGTCGTTCCAGAGCGGAACTAATGACACACAAGCGGCTTTCTATATAGGTACCAAGGGTCGGTTCCCCTTCAGGGGACACGAGACGCTGCTTTCTTGTCAATGGCATCACCGTGAACAAGACAATTCAAACTGTCGAGAGTGCCGCAACCGGCGGCGCTTTGATTATTGAAGACGTCTATCCGCTGGTCGACGGCGGCCGCTTCCCGGTCAAGCGGATCGCGGGCGAGCGCGTGGACGTCTGGGCCGACATCTTTCGCGGTGGCGATGACGTGATCGGCGCCAATCTGCTCTGGCGTCACGAGCCGGACCGGGACTGGCAGCGCGCGCCTATGACCCACCACGGCAATGACCGCTGGTTTGCGTCGTTCGTGCCATCAGAGCCGGGCCAGTACACCTATGCCATCGAAGCCTGGACCGACGAATTCGCGACCTGGCGCCACGAGCTGGAACTGCGGCGGCAAGCCGGCGCCGACGTGACGCTCGATGCGATCGAGGGAGCCGGCCTTTTGACCAAGGCCTATGGCGCACGGCAGGAGGCAGCGGCCGTCATCGCCAGGCAGTGCGAGGACTATCTCGAATCGGGCGACGTCGCCCCGCTGCTTGCGCATGAGCTCAGGGACGCCATGGCCGAGAGCCAGTTGCGGCCGGACCTGACCCGCTCGCCCCTGTTCCCGCTCGTTGCCGACCGCGACAAGGCGGGTTTTGGCGCCTGGTACCAGATGATGCCGCGCAGCCAGGGAAAGTTCGTAGGCGAGGTGGTGAGACAGCACGGCACGTTGCGCGATTGTATCGCGCGGGTGCCCGACATCGCCGCAATGGGATTTGACGTGCTCTGTTTCACGCCGATCCACCCCATCGGCCGCACCTACCGCAAGGGCCGCAACAATTCACCGGCCGCGGCAGCTAGCGACCCCGGCAGCCCCTATGCCATCGGCTCCGCCGAGGGCGGACACGACGCGCTGCATCCCGAGCTCGGCACCATCGAGGATTTTCGCGCGCTGGTCGCGACCTGCATGGAATATGGCCTCGAGCTCGCGCTCGACTTTGCGGTGCACTGCTCGCCCGACCATCCCTGGCTGCGCGAGCATCCCGAATGGTTCAAATGGCGGCCGGACGGCTCGATGCGCGCGGAAGGCCCGTCGGGGAAGTATCGGGACATCGTCACGCCGGACTTCGACTGCGTCGACCGCGCCGCGCTGTGGAACGCGTTGCGCGACGTCATGCTGTTCTGGATCGATCACGGCGTGACGATTTTTGCGCTCGACAACCACGACACCGCGCCGCTCGCCTTCTGGGAATGGCTGATCGCTGACATCCGCCGCCGGCATCCCGACGTGATCCTGTTCTCGAAGACCTTTGCCCGGCCGAAGTTGATGAAGGCCCTCGCCAAGCTCGGCTTCGCGCAGTCCTTCAGTTATTTCCCCTGGTGCACCCAGGCATGGGAGCTGGAGCAGCATCTGCGCGAGCTGACGCGCCATCCCGAGCGCGAGTTCTATCGGCCGAACCTGTTCGTCAACACGCCTGACGTCCTGCCCTATCATTTGCAGGGCGGCGAGCCCTGGATGTTCAAATCGCGCGTGGCGCTGGCGGCAACGCTGTCCGGCAATTACGGCATCTACAGCGGATTCGAGCTGCTCGAGCACGAGGCCGTGCCCGGCCGCGAAGAGTACCTCAACTCGGAGAAATACGAGATCAGGGTTCGCGACTGGGACCACGCCGGAAACATCAAGTCGTATATCAGCGCGCTCAATCGTATCCGTAGCGAGAACGGCGCGCTTCAACAAACGGCGAACCTGCGCTTCGTCGGTGTCGAAGACGGCGGAGTGATCGCCTTTGTGAAGGAGGCTCCCGATCGGGGCAACATGGTACTGATTGCAATTGCGCTGTCACGTAACGTGCATGAATTCTGGTTACCGCTCGGCGATATCACACGCGATGTCGATGGCGATCGCCGCCATGTCTCGGCGGTGGAAAACCTCGTGACCGGCGAGCAAACTTCAATCGAATGGGGCGGCATCCGCCTGCGGATCGACCCGTATCACGATCCCGCCCTGATCTTCCGCTGCCTGGCTTGAGGAGCGCGCCATGAACGTTCTCTCCTCTGTCGATGCCAAGAAGGCGCAGGCGGCCAATGTCGCGGACGAGCTTTGGTACAAGGACGCGATCATCTACCAGCTCCACGTCAAGGCCTTTGCCGACAGCAACAATGACGGCATCGGCGACTTCGTCGGATTGACGGAGAAGCTGCCCTATCTGCAGGATCTCGGCGTCACCGCGCTGTGGCTGTTGCCGTTCTACCCCTCGCCCGGCCGCGACGACGGCTACGACATCGCCGACTACGGTTCGGTCAATCCCGATTTCGGGACGATGAAGGACTTCAAGCGCTTCATCCAGGAGGCGCAGCGGCGCGGCTTGCGGGTCATCACCGAGCTCGTCGTCAACCACACCTCCGACCAGCACCGCTGGTTCAAGCGCGCGCGCCGCAGCCCGCCGGGCACCAGCGCCCGCAACTGGTATGTCTGGAGTGACACCGACCAGAAATATCAGGGCACGCGGATCATCTTCACCGATACCGAGAAATCGAACTGGACCTGGGATCCGGAGGCCGGCGCGTTCTACTGGCACCGCTTCTTCTCGCACCAGCCTGATCTCAACTTCGACAATCCGCGCGTCGTCAGCGCCCTCATCCAGGTGATGAAGCGCTGGCTGGACGCCGGCGTGGACGGCTTCCGCCTCGACGCCATCCCCTATCTCTGCGAGCGCGAGGGCACCTCCAACGAGAACCTTCCGGAGACGCATGCCATCATCAAGCGGCTGCGCCAGGAGCTCGATTCCTACTCCAAGGGCAAGCTGCTGCTGGCCGAAGCCAATCAATGGCCGGAGGACGTGCAGGAATATTTTGGCCGCGGCGACGAGTGCCACATGGCCTACCACTTCCCGCTGATGCCGCGCATCTACATGGCGATCGCGCAGGAGGACCGCTTCCCGATCACCGACATTTTGCGCCAGACGCCGGATATCCCGGCGAGCTGCCAATGGGCGCTGTTTTTGCGCAACCATGACGAGCTGACGCTGGAGATGGTGACCGACGTCGAGCGCGACTATCTGTGGTCGACCTATGCCAACGATCCGCGCGCCCGCATCAATGTCGGCATCCGCCGGCGCCTCGCGCCGCTGATGGACAACGACCGGCGCAAGATCGAGCTGATGAACTCGCTGCTATTGTCCTTCCCCGGCACACCGATCGTCTATTACGGCGACGAGATCGGCATGGGCGACAACATCTATCTCGGCGACCGCAACGGCGTGCGCACGCCGATGCAATGGAGCCCGGACCGCAATGGCGGCTTCTCGCGCGCCGATCCGGCACGTCTCTACGCGCCGCTGATCATGGACCCCGTCTACGGCTACGAGGCTGTCAACGTCGAGGCGCAGTCGCGCAGCCTGTCCTCGCTGCTGTCAGCCACCAAACGGCTGATCTCGGTGCGCAAATCGACGCTCGCCTTCGGCCGCGGCACCATGACCTTCATCCGCCCGGCCAACCGCTCCGTGCTCGCCTATATCAGGCAGTATCGCGACGAGATCATCCTCTGCGTCGCCAATCTGTCGCGCGCCGCGCAGGCGACCGAGCTCGATCTGTCGCCGTGGAAGGACCGGATTCCGCTGGAGATGCTCGGACGCACGCGCTTCCCCGCGATCGGCGAGCTGCCCTACATGATCACGCTCGGGCCCTACAGCTTCTACTGGTTCCAGCTTCAGGAGCGCGACAAGTCCGAGCCGGTGACGCCGCGGGCGGTGCCGGAATTCGAAACGCTGGTGGTGCCCGTCAACTCGACCTGGGTGTCGCTGGCGCGCGAGCGCAGCGTGTTCGAGCGCGACGTCCTGCCGGACTTCCTGTCGCGCATGCGCTGGTATCCGGAACGCAGCGCCAAGCAGATCCAGCCCAAGCTGACCTCGGCGGTGCCGTTCTGCGACATCGGCGACAACCGGCCATGGCTCGCCTTCTTCGAGGCGACGCAGCACGGCACCAGCGCGCGCTACGTCATGCCGATGCAGATCGAGTGGGTGCGCTTCGATCGCGAGCGCTTCAACCCGAAGGCGCTTGCCGCCGTACGCCAGGGCGCGCGCGAAGGCACGCTGCTCGACGTTGCGACCGACCAGATCTTTATCGGCCTGTTCTTGAGGAATCTCAGTCAATCGCTGGTCGTCGAGGAAAACGATTTGCGGCTCGACTTCAGGCCGACCAGCCGCTTTGCTGAATACGCGGTCAAGCAGCCGGAGCAGATCCGCGCGGTCGAGCAGGCCAACAGCACCGCGCTGGTCGACAATCTCTACGTGACCAAGATCTACCGGCAACTCGACGTCGGCACCAATCCCGAGATCGAGATCGGCCAATACCTCACCGAGGTCGCGCGCTTTGCCAATGTGCCGGCGCTACTCGGGACCGCGGAGCTGGTCGAAGGCAACCAGCGCAGCGCGATCGGCGTCGTGCATGCCTATGTGGCGAACCAGGGCGACGGCTGGGCCGTCACCGCGGGCTATATCGACCGCTATATCGACGAGCAGCGACTGCTGCCGATCAGCGAGACGCCGCGCGAGATCCAGGAGCAGGCGCCCTATCTGCATTACCTCGCCCAGACGGGCAAGCGCCTCGCCGAGCTGCATCTGGCACTGGCGGCCGCCGAGTCCGCCGATTTCGTGCCCGAACCGATCGACCCCAGCCAGATCAGGCTCTGGACCGGCGAACTCGAAGCGCGCGCCGATCGGATCTGCGAATTGCTAAGCGAGCGCCGCGACGGCCTGAAGGAGGCCGACCGTTCGCTGATCGACCGGCTACAGGCCGCGCGCCAGGGCCTCGCCGACCGGCTGACGGCGCACTTGCCATCTGACATCGGCGGGTTGAACATCCGTCATCATGGCGATTTCCGCCTCGGGCAGGTTCTGATCGTGAAGGACGATATCTTCATCATCGATTTCGACGGCGATCTGCGTCGTCCGCTCGCCGAGCGGCGGCGCAAGGCGCCCGCGGCGCGCGACGTCGCCGGCCTGATCCGGTCGATCGACCTGGCGGTGAATGCCGCTCTGGGCCGCGCGCTCAAGGGCGCGCCGGACGAACAGGGCCGGCTCACGACTGCGCTCGGCGAATGGCGCGAGCGCGCCGCCGCGACCTTCTTCACTGCCTATCGCGAGGCCATGACCAACAGCCGTCTGTGGCCGGCCGATCAGGCCTCGCAGGAAGGTCTCGTCAACTTCTTCCTGCTTGATAAAGCGTTCGATGAGGTGGAGTACGAACTGTCCCACCGGTCAAACGGGCTCTCCGTGCCGCTGACCGGGCTGCTTCGCATTCTGTCCAATGCCGAGAGCGAAGCTCATGCCTAAATTGTCTGCCGAGGCCTATGCAATCATCGAGGGGCGCCATTCCGACCCCTTCCACTATCTCGGCCTGCATCCCGAGGGCGACAAGAGCGTGGTGCGCGCGTTCCTGCCCGAGGCGTCCAATGTCGAAGCGGTCGGCGAGCATGGCGAAGTGGCAAAGCTCGACCGCATCCACGAATCCGGCTTGTTCGCAGGCAGCCTGCCCAACGGCGCCAAGCGCTACCAGTTGCGCGCAAAATTCGGGGACAATGTCGTCGAGCTCGAGGACCCCTACCGCTTCCCGCCGATCCTGACCGATTTCGATCTCTATCTGCTCGGCGAAGGCACGCATCAGCGGCTTTACGACAAGCTCGGAGCACATCCGATGACGCTCGATGGCGTCGACGGCATTGGCTTCGTGGTGCTGGCGCCGAACGCGCGGCGCGTCAGCGTGGTCGGCGATTTCAATTTCTGGGATGCGCGGCGCCATCCGATGCGCGTGCGCGGCGTCGGCTATTGGGAGCTGTTCATCCCGCACGCCAAGGCCGGCGATCACTACAAGTTCGATATCGTCGGGCCCCACGGCCATAATCTGGCGCTGAAATCCGATCCGTTTGCGTTTGCGACCGAGGTGCGGCCGAAAACGGCGTCGATCGTGTTCGACGAGGCGCATTTGCCGCGGCCGCGGCCGGCACCCGACGGCATCAACGCGCTGTCGGCGCCGATGTCGATCTACGAGGTCCATCTCGGCTCATGGCGGCGCAAGGATGACAACGAGTGGCTGACCTATCGCGAGCTCGCGGAGCAGCTTCCCGCCTACGCCCGCGACATGGGCTTTACCCACGTCGAATTCCTCCCCGTGAGCGAGCATCCCTTCGACGGATCCTGGGGCTACCAGCCGACCGGCCTCTACGCGCCGACCAGCCGCTTCGGCTCGCCGGAGGATTTTGCAGCACTGGTCGATGCCTGCCATCGCGAAGGCATCGGCGTGCTGCTCGACTGGGTGCCCGGACACTTCCCCGATGATCCACACGGGCTCGGCCATTTCGACGGCACCGCGCTCTATGAGCACGCCAACCCCTTGCAGGGCCGGCATCTCGACTGGGGCACGCTAATCTACAATTACGGCCGCACCGAAGTGACGAACTTTCTGGTGTCGAACGCGCTGTTCTGGCTCGAACGATACGCCATCGACGGGCTGCGCGTCGATGCGGTGGCCTCGATGCTCTATCTCGATTACAGCCGTCCGCCCGGCGGCTGGATTCCCAACCAGCATGGCGGACGCGAGAACCTGGAGGCCATCGCCTTCCTGCGCCGCTTCAACAGCGAACTGTTCGCGCGCTTCCCGCAGGCGACGACGGCGGCGGAAGAATCCACCGCCTGGCCGCAGGTGTCGCGTCCGGTCGAATTCGGCGGGCTCGGCTTCGGCTACAAATGGAACATGGGCTGGATGCACGACACGCTGAGCTACATCAGCAAGGATCCGATCCATCGCAAATACCATCACGGCGACATCCTGTTCGGCCTGCACTACGCCTTCTCGGAAAACTTCATTTTGCCGCTGTCCCATGACGAAGTCGTGCACGGCAAACGCTCGATCCTCGGGCGCATGCCGGGCGACGAATGGCAGCGCTTTGCCAATTTGCGCGCCTATTACAGCTTCATGTTCGGCCATCCCGGCAAGAAGCTGCTGTTCATGGGCGGCGAGATCGCGCAGAGCCGCGAATGGAATCACGACCAGTCGCTCGACTGGCACCTGCTCCAGCACAAGACCCATTCCGGCATCCAGTCCCTGATCCGCGACCTCAACCGGCTCTATCGCGCGGTGCCCGCGCTGCACCAGATGGACTGCGAGCAGGCGGGGTTCGAATGGGTCATCACCGACGATGCCAACAACAACGTGTTCGCCTGGGTCCGCAAGGGATTTGAAGACCGCGCGCGCTGTCTCGTGGTGGTGAATTTCTCCCCGAACGTCTATCGCAACTATCGCGTGCGCGTGCCGTTCGCCGGCAAATGGCACGAGGTGTTCAACTCCGACTCCGCGCACTACGGCGGCAGCAATGTCGGTAATATCGGCGAGGTGCACACCCAAGGCGGCAAGACGCCCGAGCTCAGCCTGACCCTTCCGCCGCTGGCCGCGATCTTCCTCGTTCCGGAAAGCTGACCCATGCGATTGACCGCCGGATCGCCTGCTCGCCTCGGCGCAAGCTGGGACGGAAGAGGTACCAACTTTGCGCTGTTCTCGGCGAATGCGCAAAAGGTCGAGCTGTGCCTGTTCGACAGCCAGGGCCGGCGCGAGCTCGAACGCATCGAGCTGCCGGAGCGCACCGAGGACGTCTGGCACGGCTATCTCAACGACGTCTCGCCGGGCCAGCTCTACGGCTACCGCGTGCACGGGCCGTACGAGCCGGAGCACGGCCACCGCTTCAATGCCAACAAGCTGTTGCTCGATCCCTACGCCAAGCGCCTCGCCGGCCGCCTGGTGTGGAGCGATGCCCATTTCGCCTATCGCACCGGCAGCCCGCGCGAAGACCTCTCCTTCGACCGGCGCGACAATGCGCGCGGCATGATCAAGGCCGTCGTGGTCGACGAGACCTTCAACTGGGGCCGGCGCGAGATCCGTCCCAACGTGCCCTGGGAGGACACCGTGATCTACGAGGCCCACATCAAGGGCCTGACCCAGAAGCGCGAGGACGTGCCGCCGAATTTGCGCGGCACCTATGGCGGACTTTCCTCGCCCGCGATGATCGAGCACCTCAAGCGCCTGGGCGTCACCACCGTCGAGCTGCTGCCGATCCACGGTTTTGTCGACGACCGCGTGCTCGTGGAGAAGAAGCTCGTCAATTATTGGGGCTACAACACGCTGTCCTTCTTCGCGCCGGAGCCGCGCTACGCCCAGGACAATACGCTCGATTCCTTCCGCACCACCGTGGCGCGGCTGCACGATGCTGGCATCGAGGTGATGCTCGACGTCGTCTACAACCACACCGCCGAAGGCAACCATTTGGGGCCCACGCTGTGCTTCCGTGGCATCGACAACGCGTCCTACTACTGGCTGAACCGCGAGAACCCGCGCTTCTACGACGATTTTACCGGCTGCGGCTCATCGGTGAACCTCACCCATCCACGCGTGCTGCAGATGGTGATGGACTCGCTGCGCTACTGGGTCGAGGTCTGCCATGTCGACGGCTTCCGCTTCGATCTCGCCACCACGCTTGCGCGCGGGCCCAACGGCTATGACCGCGGCGCCTCGTTCCTGACCGCCGTGCGCCAGGACCCGGTGCTCGCCAACGTCAAGCTCGTCGCCGAACCCTGGGATCTCGGCATGGGCGGCTACCAGGTCGGCGCGTTTCCCTCGCAATGGTCCGAATGGAACGATCGGTATCGCAGCGCCATGCGGCGCTACTGGAGCGGCGAAGGCAGCCTGATCGGCGACATTTCCTCGCGCATGACGGCGTCGTCCGATCTGTTCAACCATGACGGACGGCGGCCGCGCGCCTCGATCAACCACATCACCGTCCATGACGGGTTCACGCTCGCCGACCTCTTCGGCTATAACCAGAAACACAACGAGGCCAACGGCGAGGACAATCGCGACGGCTCCAACGACAACCACAGCAACAATTGCGGCATCGAGGGCCCGACCGACGATCCAAACATCCTCGCCTTGCGCCGGCAGCTCCGCAAGAACGTGCTGGCCTGCCTGATGCTCGCACAGGGCACGCCGCTGCTGCTCGCCGGCGACGAGGTCGGCAACACCCAGAACGGCAACAACAACGCCTATTGCCAGGACAACGAGACCGGCTGGGTGTTGTGGGACAATCTCGGCAAGGAGGGCGAGGACATGGTCGACTTCGTCGCCCATCTTGCCGACATCCGCCGGCGCTTCTCGCAGCTCCGCAGCCATCGCTGGCTCGACGGCCGGCGCGCCGATGGCTCCTACGGCGTGCTCTGGCTGACGCCCGCCGGCGAGGAGATGAAGGAGAGCGACTGGAATTTTCCGGAAGGCAGGTTCCTCTCCTATGTGATGGGGTCGCTGGAACCCGGCGGCTCCGCGATCTTTATCGTCCTGAACGCCGCACCCGAAGAGATCGCATTCAAATTGCCAAGAATGACCGAATACAAGAGCTGGCAGCAGATCCTGAACACGACCGAGGCCAGGCTGAACAGCGTCGACTTCCCGCCCGGCGCCGACAGCAAGGCGGCGCCGCGCTCGGTGCTGGCGTTTGCGGGCGCGCTATGAGGCCATCCTTCGGGGCGAGGCTGACCAGGGAGGGCGTCTCGTTCCGCCTTTGGGCGCCGGCGGCCCGACGCGTCGATCTCGTGCTCGACAAGCCCTACGCCATGCAGCGGCGCGACGACGGCTGGTACGTGGCCGAGATTTTCGGCCTGACGGCCGGCGCCCGCTATAAGTTCCGGATCGACGACGAGCTCGACGTGCCCGATCCCGCCTCCGCATTTCAGCCGGACGACGTGTTCGGTCCGGGCGAGGTGATCGATCACACGAGCTTCGAGTGGCGCGCAAAGGACTGGCGCGGCCGTCCCTGGCACGAGACGGTGCTGCTGGAGGCCCACGTCGGTACCTTCACGCCGCAAGGCAGCTATCGCGCGATGATCGAAAAACTGGATCATCTCGTCGCGACCGGCATCACTGCACTCGAGCTGATGCCGCTGGCGGATTTCGCAGGCAAGCGCGGCTGGGGCTATGACGGCGTGCTCTGGTATGCGCCGGACAGCGCCTATGGCCACCCCGAAGACCTGAAGACGCTGATCGACGAGGCGCATCTGCGCGGCCTCACGGTGTTCCTCGACGTCGTCTACAATCATTTCGGCCCCGAGGGGAATTATCTCGGCCGCTACGCGCCAAGCTTCTTCACCGACGCGCACACGCCCTGGGGCAGCGCGATCGACTATCGCGTGCCGCAGGTGCGCGCCTTCGCGATCGAGAACGCGCTGTCCTGGCTCAGCGACTACCGTTTTGACGGCCTGCGCCTGGACGCCGCCAACCACATCATGGCGATCCCGGGTGAACAGTCGCTGCTCCATGAGCTCAGCGTCGCAGCCGGCCAGCTTGCCGCGGCGACCGGCCGGCACATCCATCTCGTGCTGGAGAATGGCGACAATCGCGCGAGCCTGCTCGATCCCGCGCAGGAGCCGCCGAACGGCAAGTATCGCGCCCAGTGGAACGACGACTACCACCACGTCTGGCACGTGATGCTGACGGGCGAATCTGCCGGCTACTACGGCGACTATCAGGGGACGTGGCGCATCGATCTCGCCCGTGCGCTGGCCTCAGGCTTCGTCTACCAGGGCGAGACGTCGGCCTTCTGGGGCAACAAGCCTCGCGGCGAGCCGAGCGGGGCGCTGTCGCCTGTGACCTTCGTCAACTTCCTGCAAAACCACGACCAGATCGGCAACCGCGCGCTCGGCGATCGCCTCGAAAGCATCGCATCGCCGAAGGCGATCGAGGCCGCGCTCGCTATCCTGCTGCTCGCGCCTCAGGTGCCGATGCTGTTCATGGGCGAGGAATGGGGCTCAAAAGCGCCCTTCCCGTTCTTCTGCGATCTCCATGGTGACCTCGCCACCGCCGTCCGCAAGGGCCGGCGCCAGGAATATGCCTGGGCCTATGCGAAATACGGCCACGAGGTCCCAGACCCGCTCGATCCCGCCACGCCGCAATCGGCCGTGCTCGATTGGGAGCACCGCACACCCGAGGAAGATGCACGGCTGGTGCTGGTGCGAAACCTGCTTGCCGTCAGGCACAAGGAGATCATGCCGCGGCTCGGCAACGTCGCGTTCGGCGATGCCAATGTGGCCGACAATGGCCTGCTCTCCGCGCATTGGCGCATGGCCGACGGCACGACGCTGCGCCTGACCGCCAATCTGTCGGATCAGGACATCGCTGTAACAGACACCATCACCGGCGCGCCGATCTGGGGCGGCGACACCGGTGACCGACTCTCGCCCTGGTCGGTATTTTGGCGCATCGGAGGATGACATGCCTCCCGCCATCCCGCTTGCCACCTACCGCCTGCAACTGACGGCCGATTTTGATTTCGAGGCCGCGACCGCGATCGTGCCTTACCTGAAGGCGCTCGGCATCACGCATCTCTATACCTCGCCGGTGATGAAGGCGCGCAAGGGTTCGACCCACGGCTACGACACCGTGGACCACAGCCGGCTCAGCCCCGAGCTCGGCGGCGAAGCCGGCTTTGCGCGCCTGAGCGACGCGCTGAGGGAGCACGACATCGGCCTGATCATCGACTTCGTGCCGAACCATGTCGGCGTGCATTTTGCCGACAATCCGTTCTGGCTCGACGTGCTGGAATGGGGCCCGGCCTCGCCGCATGCCGTCTCGCTCGACATCGACTGGGAACTACTGCCCTATCGCGCCCGCGGCGGCGTGCTGCTGCCGATCCTCGGCGCGTCATATGGCGACGCGCTGGAGCGCGGCGAGATCGAGCTGCGCTACGATGCCGACGAAGGCAGTTTTTCGGCCTGGTATTTTGAGCATCGCCTGCCGATCGCGCCGGAGCGCTATGGCGAGATGCTCCGGATGATCGTGAGGGAGGCCGGTGCGGAAACGAGCCAGGCCGGCACGCGCCTGCTCGCACTTGCCGAGCGTTACAAGGGATTGCGTCATCCGAACCGCAAGGAGGCACCGGCCTTCAAGGCCGAACTGAAAGAGATTGGCGCCACTGACATCATCGCGCGCGGGCTTGGCGCCTATCGCGCGGCAAGAGATCGCCCATCGCGGACTTTGGCGCTGCATCATCTGCTGGAGCGCCAGCACTACAAGCTCGGCCACTGGCGGCTCGCCTCCAGCGACATCAACTATCGCCGCTTCTTCGACGTCAACGGCCTCGCGGGCCTCAGGGTCGAAGATCCCGGCACGTTCGAGGCCACGCACAGGCTCGTCAAGCAGTTGATCGCCGACGGCAGGCTGCAAGGCATCCGCCTCGACCACATCGACGGGCTGCGCGATCCCGCGCAATATTGCCAGCGGCTGCGCCGCTTGGTCAGCAGCGCGCAAGGCGCGACAAAACCCTTCTACACCGTGATCGAAAAGATTTTGTGCGAACACGAGCGCCTGCCCCATTTCGCCGGAATCCAGGGCACCACCGGCTATGAGTGGATGAACGTCATTACCCACATCCTGGTCGACGCCAAGGGACTGGACGCGCTTGATGAAACCTGGCGCCAGATCAGCAACCGGGCACCGCGGCTCGCGCCCTACGTGATGGAAGCCAAGCGGCGGGTGCTGGAGACGCTGCTGACGAGCGAATTCACCGTGTTGACGCGGCTGCTGGCGCGCATTGCGAGCGGACATTATTCGACGCGCGATTTTTCCACCGACAGCCTGCGGCAGGCGCTCGAGCTCTACGTGCTGCATTTTCCGGTCTACCGCACCTATATCACGGCTGCCGGCCCGACCGCGCATGATCGCAAACTGATCGACGAGACCATCGCGCGTGCGCGCGCCGAATGGTTTTCCGCCGATGAAGGCATTTTCGATTTTCTGCGCGATGCCCTCACCATGGACCTGCTCAAGCCCGGCCGCCCTCCGCACAGCGCGCCGCGCGTGCGTCGCTTTGCGCTGAAGGTGCAGCAATTCACCGGGCCAATGATGGCAAAATCGCTGGAGGATACCGCCTTCTATCGCTACCACCGCCTGCTGGCGCTGAACGAGGTCGGCGGCGATCCGTCCGCCCATGGGGTGTCGGTCCCGGCCTTTCATCAGGTGATGCAGGCGCGGGCGAAGGAATGGCCGCATGGCATGACGGCCACCGCCACGCACGACACCAAGCGCGGCGAGGATGCCCGCACCCGGCTCGCCGCGCTCAGCGAGATCCCCGGCGAGTGGACCAGCGCGGTTGCGCGCTGGAAGGTATTGAACGCGCCGCACATCACGACCGATGGCAACATGCGCGCGCCATCGGCAACGTTCGAATACATGCTCTATCAGACCCTGCTCGGCGTTTGGCCGCTCACTGCGCCAGATGCCGGCCTCATTAAACGCATCCAGGCCTACGCCCTCAAGGCCGCGCGCGAGGGCAAGGAGGAAACGAGCTGGCTCAATCCGCACCAAGCTTACGAGGCCGGCGTGCGCGACTTCATCGCTGGGATCCTCGATCCCGCTGTCTCGGCCGAATTCCTGGATTCGCTGCAACTTCTGGCCCAGCGCCTCGCGCGCCTCGGCGCGCTGAACTCGCTGAGCCAGGTGACGCTGAAGGCGACCCTACCCGGTGTCCCGGACTTTTATCAGGGTACGGAGTTCTGGGATCTGTCGTTGGTCGACCCTGACAACCGCCGGCCCGTGGATTTTGCCGCGCGAGGCAAAATGCTCGGGGCGCTCGAGCGTCCGGACTGGAACGATCTGATCCGGAACGCGCCGGACGGACGGCTGAAACTTGCCTGGACAAGGCATTTGCTCGCGCTGCGCGCGAACCTGGGCGATGTCTTTGCGCTCGGCGACTATCAGCCGCTCGAAGTGAGCGGGCCGCATAGCGACCACGTCATCGCCTTCGCCCGCCGGCACGGACGCGACGCTGCGATCATCGTCGCCGGCCGGCTGTTCGGACCGCTCACGCAAGGCGGCCGGGAATGGCCGGACGCCAAAACTCTCGACGCAGCGGTGAATGTGAAGGGCTATGCGATCGACGGCGTCGATGGCCATGAATTGCCGACATCGCAGGCGTTCCGCGATCTTCCGGCGGCCGTCTTGCGCGCGCGGACCGCGACCGCATCGAAACCGGTGCGCCGGCGCGCACGCGCCTGAGCACTATTTGCCGTCGCCCTTGGTCAGCAGCAATTGTCCGCGCTTGCGAATGGTCGCCTGCGCCATCTCGGCAAAGCGCTGCAGCAACCAGGGCAGCACCACCTCGACCCGCACGTGATCCTCGGCGACGTCGACATTGCCGGTCGCGATCTGCCCGAGCGCGCGGATGCGAAAGTTCATGCGGTCGCCCTCCCAGCGCTCCTCCTCGACCTGCATCACGGGGATGCTGGCGGCGGCCCGGCCGAGACCGGTCTTGAGACGCCGCGCCGCTTCCTCGCGGCCCAGGCGATGCGGGATTGAAACGACGAGCGGTGCTGACATGGCCCAGCCTCCAATGATCCGTCCTCACATAATCAGGCGCGAAATCCCCGCAATAGTTCCAGCAGCCGCGGCCTTCTTATGGTGTTGCATCACAGGAACTTTCATTTGTGCGGCAAGTTGCCCCGGCGAAATCAGGATTCACAAAGCAACCCTTGTCAGAGGGCTGGAGGAGACTCGCATGACAATCGGTACCATCATTCTGATCATTCTGGTCATTGCGCTACTTGGCGGCTTCAGCGGCATCGGCGGCGGCCCGTTCTACGGCACCGGCTACTACGGCGGCGGCGGCCTGGGGCTGATCATCGTCATCCTGCTGATCTTGCTGCTGCTGGGGCGGATCTAGCCGAGCGCTCGGTGCGTAGGGTGGGCAAAGGCGCATCGCGCCGTGCCCACCTCTTCTGCCGAGAAGCTGAAAGATGGTGGGCACGCTTCGCTTTGCCCACCCTACAACGTCAACATTTGCGGCGAGCCGCGTAGCTACCTCACCTTCCCCACCAGCTTCTTCATCGCCGCCTTGATCGACGACGCCGCATCCTCGTAGCCATCCCACGCCTTCGAGCGCGCCAACAGTCCCGGCACCGTCCGCATCGTGTAGCGCTTCGGGTCGAGATCGCCCTTCACCTGCGCCCAGGTGACCGGCATCGACACCGTCGCACCGTCGCGCGCGCGCGGCGATAGCGGCGCGACCGCCGTTGCCAGGCGATCGTTGCGCAGATAGTCGAGAAAGATCTTTCCGTCGCGCAGCTTCTTGGACATGTTGAGCAGATAGCGCTCGGGCTCGTCGTTGGCCATCCACTGGCAGACACTTTGGGCAAAGCCCTTTGCCTCCTTCCAGCTCACCTTGTCCCTGGCGCCGTGCAGCAGCGGCACCACGACATGCAGGCCCTTGCCGCCGGTGGTCTTGCAAAAGCTCTCCATGCCGACATCAGCCAGGCGCTGGCGCATCTCCTTGGCAGCCTCCACCACATCGGCAAACGCCACATCCGGCGCGGGATCGAGATCGAATACCAGCCGGCCCGGCGTATCGTAGGCATAAGGCGCGCAATTCCAGGGATGCAGCTCGACACCACCGATCTGCGCGACCGCCGCGAGCCCCTCGACCCGGTCGATCTGCAAATAGGGTTTTCGTTCGCCGGAGGCTTTTACCAGCTGCAGCAGGCTCGAGGTGCCCTGCATGGCGTGGCGCTGGAAGAATTTTTCGCCGCCGATGCCGTCGGGCGCCCGGATGATCGAGCACGGCCGCCCCTTCAGATGCGCGATCATCCAGTCGCCGACCGCCTCGAAATAGCGCGCAAGGTCGAGCTTGGTCACGCCCTCGCCGTCGCCGCCGTCCGGCCACAGCTCCTTGTCGGGCTTGGAGATGACGACGCCCATCACTTCGGCTGCCCCGGTCTGCTTCAACCGCTTTCCGGACTTAGCCACACTCTTGGCCGCACCCTTGCGTGCGACCGGCTTGGCGAGCACGGTCTTCCTGGGCGTTTCCGCCTCCACCTCCTCGGCCGGCTTGTCCTGCCGCAATCCCTTGAACCCGGCCTGGCGGATATTGCCATCGGCGGTGAAGCCGGCGAACTCGATCTCGGCAACGAGCTCCGGCTTCAGCCAGTGCACGTCGCGGGTCTTCTTGGGCGCGTTCTTGCCGCCGAAGGGGCTCTCATCAGCTTCCGCCGCCTTCAACAGCGGCATGATGCGCTTGACCTTGTCGGCACCGAACCCTGTACCGACCATACCGACAAAGGCGAGGTCATCGCCACGGTGCACGCCGGCCATCAGCGAACGGAATTTGCCGTTGGTGGTCTTGTAGCCGCCGATCACGACCTCATGGCCCGCGCGGCATTTTGCCTTGGTCCAGCCCTCGGTGCGGCCGGAGCGGTAGGGACCATCGAGCTTCTTCGACACCACGCCTTCGAGCTCGAGCTTGCAGGCAGATTGCAACACCGCATCGCCGCCACTCTCAAAATGCTCGACATAGCGGATCTGGTGCGACTTGCCCTTGCGCGCCTCCAGCAATTCCTTGAGCCGTTCCTTTCGCTCGCCGAGCGACAATCTCCGCAAGTCGAGTCCATCGGCGAACAGCACGTCGAAGGCGAAGAAGGTGAGCGCGTCGGTCTTGCCATCGGACAATGCCGCCTGGAGCGACGAAAAATTCGGGGCGCCATCGTGATCGAGCGCGACGATCTCGCCGTCGATCATCACATCGGGCAAGCCGGTCCCTTCCTTGGCGATGGCGGTAAACTTGTCGGTCCAGTCGAGCCCTTTGCGGGTCTTCAGCGTTGCCTTGCCGCCTTCGACCCGAAGCTGAACGCGATAGCCATCGAACTTGATCTCGTGGCACCAGCCATCGCCGGACGGCGGCCGCTCCACCGGCGTGCAGAGCTGCGGCGCGACGAAGTCCAGCATCTCGGACACCTTCGTGGCGTTCGTGGCCGTCGTCGCCTTGCCCTTCTTCAGCGCCGCACGCGGCGCCGGCTTGATGGTGCGTGTCGCCGACTCCTCCGCGCGATTGGACTGCCAGACCGCGTCCGCCTTGCCCTTGGCACCCTTCGCCAGCATGAACGGTTTTGGCGCGCGCCCCTTGCCTCCAGCGATCTGCTGCATCGCCCGGCCGGAAGCGACCGACTTGTCCTCCTTCAGGATATCCTCGCCCTCGCTGGCGTATTCATCGCGATGCTTGATCAGGAGCCAGTTGGTGCGCTTGCCGCCGTTGCGGTCGTTGCGCATGCGGACCAGCACCCAGCTGCCATGCAGCTTTTCGCCGTGCAGGGTGAATTTCAGATCGCCTTTCTTGAAGCCGCGCTCAGGGTCGTCGGATTCCCAGGTGCCGCGATCCCACAGCATCACGGTGCCGCCGCCATACTGTCCCTCGGGAATGGTGCCCTCGAAGTCGCCATAGTCGAGCGGATGATCCTCTACCTCGACCGCGAGGCGCTTGTCATGCGGATCGAGCGAGGGCCCGCGCGTCACCGCCCAGGACTTGAAGACACCGTCGAATTCGAGCCTGAAGTCGTAGTGCAGCCGTGTTGCGTCATGCTTCTGGATCACGAAGCGCCGCGCCTTCGACGGCGCGACCCTGGCCTCGCCGGACGGCTCGGGGGTCTTCTCAAAATCCCGCTTCCTGCGATAGGTGGAGAGGTTTCTCAGCACGTCTGACCCTGCATTTTCGCGCGCGAATTCAAGCCTATCACGCCAAGACTCCCTCCCGGAACCAAAACCCCCAACATGGGTTGGGGTTCCAAATCGTATTGAAATCGCTGGAGAATGGAATGGCCCCGCGCGCCTATTGGAAGGGAATGTTGAAGCTGTCGCTGGTCAGTTGCCCCGTCCTGCTCTACCCCGCCACGACAGCCGCAGAGAAGACCCGGTTTCACATGATCAACCGGGAGACCGGCAACCGGCTGAAGCAGCAGATGATCGATGTCGAGACCGGCGACGTCGTCGAGAGCAATCAGAAGGGTCGCGGCTACGAGCTTCGCAAGGGCAAATATGTCGAGATCGAACCTGAGGAGCTCGAGGCCGTCCAGATCGAGAGCAACCACACCATCGACATCGACAGTTTCGTGCCGCGGGACGAAATCGACCGGCGTTACCTCAATCATCCCTATTACATCGCGCCCGACGGCAAGGCCGCGATCGATGCCTTCGCGGTCATCCGCGACGCCATGAAGGACGAGGAGCGCGTGGCGCTTGCCAAGATCGTGCTCACCAACCGCGAGCACGTCATGGCGATCGAGCCGCTCGGAAAGGGGCTGCTCGGCACCACGCTGCGCTTTGATTATGAGCTGCGCGACGAAGGCCAGTTCTTCGACGACATCAAGACCCCGAAGATCACCAAGGACATGGTCGAGCTCGCCGGCCATATCCTGCACAAGAAGGCGTCGCATTTCGATCCGTCAAAGTTCAAGGACGAATACGAGAATGCGTTGAAGGCCCTGGTGAAGCGGAAGGCGAACGGCAAGACAATCGAGCTGGCCGAGCCGGAAGAGCGGCCGAGCAACGTCGTCAGCCTGATGGACGCCCTGAAGCAGAGTCTGAAGGGGCGTGGCAAGGCATCGCGATCCGCCAGGTCTCACGCCCGCCGCGCGACCGGACGGCAGCGCAGCGCGCGGAAGGCGCGTCGGTCGACGACACGGCATCGCAAGGCGAGTTAGCGCACTCCGTCATTGCGAGGAGCCCTTGCGACGAAGCGATCCAGACTGCCTCCGTGGATCGGATCTGGATTGCTTCGCTGCGCTCGCAATGACGATGTTGATGCAGGTTCGCCCCACATACTCAGTCGTCAAGCCCGGGCTTGTCCCGGCATCCACGTCTGGCGTCGCGTGCGGTGGCTCGTGGATGGCCGGGACAAGCCCGGCCATGACGGAGGCGCAGCGAGCCTAATCCCCCGCCTTCAACCGGTACCCGATCCCCGTCTCGGTCAGGACATATTGCGGACGCTCCGGATCGGCCTCGATCTTCTGCCGGAGCTGGCGCACATAGACGCGCAAGTATTGCGCGTCGGTCAGTTCGTCCCACAGCTCCTTCAGCAGGAAGCGATGGGTGAGCACCTTGCCGGCATGTTGCACCAGCACGCGCAAGAGGTCGTACTCCTTCGGCGACAGCTTGATATCCTTCTCGCCGACCTTGACGATGCGGCGGACCAGATCGACGGAGAGATCGCCGGTGCGGAACACCGGCCGTTCGCCCTTCACCTGCAACTGGTGCCGCAGCGCCGCGCGCATGCGCGCCAGCAGCTCGTCCATGCCGAACGGCTTCGTCAGATAGTCGTCGGCGCCGAGATCGAGCGCCTGCACCTTGCCGGCCTCGTCGCCGCGGCTCGACAGCACCACGATCGGCACGCTCTCGTTCCGCGCGCGGATCGTCTGCAGCAGCTCATGCCCGCCGATGTCTGGAAGCCCGAGATCGAGAATGATCAGCGCAGGACCTTCAGTGAGCTTCTCCAGCGCGATCTTGCCGTTCGAGGCTTCCAGGATGTCGTAGCCCTGCGTCGACAATCCCATCCGCAGCAATTTGCGGATCGGCGGCTCGTCATCGATGATCAACACCTTGATCGGGGCAGCGCTCATGCGGCGGTATCCAATGCGTGGGTCTGTGCCGGAATGGGCAGGCGTATGGCCAGCACCGCCCCGCTTCGGTCGGCTCTGTTGGCGGCCGAGATCGTGCCGCGCATCGCCTCGACAAAACCGCGGGAGATCGCGAGCCCGAGGCCCGTGCCCGGGCGGACGTGGTCGCCCTTCTGCACGCGATAGAACTTGTCGAACACGCTTTCGAGCTCGCCGGGCGGAATGCCGTCGCCCTCATCCGCGATCGTCAGGACGACATGGTCCCTGTCGCGCTGGCTGCGGATCGAGATCGTGGTGTTATCAGGCGAATATTTTGCGGCGTTATCCAGCAGATTGAAAAGCACCTGCTCGAACAGCACCGCATCGAGCTCGAGCATCGGGAGGTCGGCCGCGAGCTCGAGGGTGACCTTATGGCCCGTCAGGATCTTGCTCGCACGGCGGAGCGCGCTGCCGACGATCTCGCCGAGGTCGTGCAGCGCAGTCTTCGGCACGATTGCGCCCGACTCCAGCTTGGTCATGTCGAGCAGATTGGCGATGAAGCGGTTGAGCCGCTCGGACTCGTCGATCACGGTGGCGAGCAGATCGCGCTTCTCGGTGTCGGACAAGGCGCCGGCGAGATCGCGCATGGTCGAGGCCGCACCCAGCACGGAAGCGAGCGGTGTCTTCAGATCGTGCGAGATCGAGGTCAGGAGCGCCGAGCGCAGGCGCTCGGATTCCACCGTGCGCTTGACGCGATCCATGTCCTCGACCAGCAGCACGCGTTCGATCGCCAGCGCGCCCTGGTCGACCAGCGCGTCGAGCAGCCGGCGCTGGTCCGGCGTCAGCAACGGACCGGTGCGGTCGTTGTCGATGCCGATGACACCGATCGGTCCGCGCCCGGTGCGCATCGGCAGGAACAGGCGTTTTGCGCCCGGCAGCGTGTCCGAGCCGCGGCCTGCGGAACGATCGTTGCTCCAGGCCCAGTTGGCGGCGGCAAGATCCGCCTGGTCAAGGTCGTCCTCCGGCGGATAACCCGACTTCACCGTGAGAACGCCGTCCTCGGGCAACAGCAGCACCACGCGCACCTTCAGCATCAGCGCGATCTGGTAGGCCGTCGCCCACAACACGTCGTCGAGCGTCGCGGTGCCAGCGAGCTTGCGGCTGAACGCATAAAGCTGCTCGGTCATCCTGATCCGGCCGATCGCCGTGTCGGCCTGGATGCGCACGCGCGCGGCAACATTGGAGACCAGCAGCGCCACCACCATGAACAGAACGAAGGCGGCGACATTGGTCGGATCGGTGATCGTGAAGGTGTAGACCGGCGGCAGGAAGAAGAAATTGTAGGACAGCGAGGCCGCGACCGTTGCCAGCAACGACGGCCACAGGCCGTAGCGCACAGCGACCGCGACCAACCCCGTCAACAGCACGAGATCGACGTTCTCGATGCCGAAATAGGGCTGAAGCATTCTGGCCGCGCCGAGGCTGACCAGTACGATGCCGAGCGCCTTCAGATAGGGCAGCGGATCGAACGGCTCGGCACGCGCGGCGGTCTGCACCGTGCTCTTCGGCGCCGCTTCAACGGGAAGCTCGTCGCCGGCAATCACATGCACCGTGATGTTGCCGGAGCGGCGGACCAGATCGTGCACGACCGAGCCGCGCGTCATCTCGAACCAGCGCGAGCGGCTCGACTTGCCGATCACGATCTGGGTGACGTTGTTGCCTTGCGCAAAGTTGACGACGTCGTCGGCGATGCGGCGGCCGACGGCAGGGATCGTCAGCGCCTCGCCGCCGAGCGATTCGGCAAGCCGCAGCGTATCGGCAAGCCGGTCGCGCTCGGTGTCCGAGAGCTGCAGCGAGCGCCGCGTCTCGATCGAGATCGCCGTGAACGGCGCATGCAGCCGGTCGGCCAGCCGCTTGGTGTAGCGCACTAACCCCGCCGCGCGCGGGTCCTCACTGACGCAAACCAGAATGCGCTCGCCCGCGGCCCAGGGGCCGGCAATCGCATTGGCCTGCATGTGGGTGAGCAATTGCTCGTCGACCCGCTCGGCGGTGCGCCGCAGCGCCAGCTCGCGCAAGGCCGTGAGATTGCCCGGCGAAAAATAATGCTCCAGCGCGCGCTCGGCCTGCCGCGGCACATAGACCTTGCCCTCCTTCAGCCGCTGGATCAGATCGTCGGGCGTGAGGTCGATCAGCTCGATCGCGTCGGCGCGGTCGAACACGGAGTCCGGCACGGTCTCGCGCACCCGCACATGGGTGATCTGGGCGACAACGTCGTTCAGGCTCTCGATGTGCTGAATGTTAACGGCGGTGTAAACGTCGATGCCATGCGACAGCAGCTCTTCGACGTCGAGATAGCGTTTTGGGTGGCGGCTGCCCGCCGCATTGGTGTGGGCGAGCTCGTCGACGAGCGCGATCTGCGGGCGGCGCGCGATGACCGCGTCGAGGTCCATCTCCTCCAGCATCTGGCCGCGATAGTCGAGGCCCTTGCGCGGGATCACCTCGAGCCCGTGCAAGAGCGCCTCGGTCTCGGCACGGCCATGGGTCTCTATGTAGCCGACCACGACGTCGACGCCGGCCTTGCGCCTGGCATGGGCGCTCTGCAGCATCTCATAGGTCTTGCCGACGCCGGGGGCGGCGCCGACGAATATCTTGAGTTTTCCGCGCGCGCTCTCCTCGCGGCGGGCGGCCTCCAGCAGCGCCTCCGGCGAGGGACGTTGTTCGGGATCGCGGCGCTGTTGAACCATCAGCCCATTATAATCATCCGTACGTGGTCAGCCTAGGCCGCTACTTCGCGGCCTTGTCGAGCACGAGGTTTAGCGCCAATACGTTGACGCGCGGCTCGCCGATCAGGCCGAGCAGGCGGCCCTCGGTGTTGGCGGCCACGATTTGCCGGACCGACTCCTCTGACATGCTGCGGACCTTCGCCACCCGCGGCACCTGGAATTGCGCGGCCTCCGGCGAGATGTGCGGATCGAGACCGCTGCCGGAGGTCGTGACGAGGTCGACCGGCACCGCGACGTTCGGGTTCTCCGCCTTCAGCCTGTCCACGTCTTCCTTGAGCCGGTCGGCCAGCGCCTTGCTGGTCGGGCCAAGATTGGAGCCGCCCGAATTGGCAGCATTGTAGGGCGCGGACACCGTCTTGGTCGAATCAGCCGGGTCCGGTGCCAGCGTCGCCGAGGGACGACCGTGAAAGTATTTGTCATCCTCGAACTCCTGCCCGATCAGGGTGGAGCCGATGACCTTGCCGTCCTTCTCGATCAGGCTGCCTTGCGCCTGCGTCGGAAACAGCACGCCGGCAATGCCGGTCATCGCCAGCGGATAGGCCAGTCCCGTGATCGCGGTGAGCGCAAGCAGCAGGACAATGGCGGGGCGGATTTCTCTGAGCATTCTTGTCTCCTATTTCTTTCTCCGTCATTCCAGGGCGATGCGCAGCATCGAACCCGGAATGACGACTAGGCCAAATGCAAGGCGGTGACGACGAGGTCGATCGCCTTGATGCCGATGAAGGGAATGACGATGCCGCCGAGGCCGTAGACCAGCAAGTTCCGACGCAGCAGCGCGCCCGCGCCGACGGCACGATAGGCCACGCCCTTCAGCGCCAGCGGAATCAGCCCGATGATGATCAGCGCGTTGAAGATGATCGCCGACAAAATGGCGCTCTGCGGGCTCGACAGGCTCATGACGTTGATCACGCCAAGCTGCGGGTAGAACGCCAGAAACATCGCCGGGATGATCGCAAAATATTTTGCAACGTCGTTGGCGATCGAGAACGTGGTCAGCGCACCGCGCGTCATCAACAGCTGCTTGCCGATCTCGACCACCTCGATCAGCTTGGTCGGGTTGGAGTCGAGGTCGACCATGTTGCCGGCTTCACGCGCGGCCTGCGTGCCGGTGTTCATGGCGACACCGACGTCGGCCTGCGCCAGCGCTGGCGCGTCGTTGGTGCCGTCGCCGCACATCGCGACCAGCTTGCCCTTGGCCTGCTCGTCGCGGATGAGTTTTAGTTTGTCCTCGGGCGTTGCCTGCGCCAAAAAGTCGTCGACGCCGGCTTCGGCGGCGATCGCGGCTGCCGTCATCGGGTTGTCGCCGGTGATCATGATGGTGCGGATGCCCATGCGGCGCAGCTCCGCAAAGCGCTCGCGGATACCGCCCTTGACGATGTCCTTGAGCTGGACGATGCCGAGCAGACGGCCGTCTTTTGCCACGGCGAGCGGCGTTCCGCCGGATTTCGACACCTCGTCGGCGATGAGCTGGACTTCCCGGCCGACGTCGGACAGTGCCGCGGGCTGCATGGCGCGCGCCGTATTGCCCGAGGCGACCATGAGCGGTGCGCCGCCGATATAGTTGAGCATGGCGTCGACCGCGCCCTTGCGCACCGACGAACCCCCGGCGTCGACGCCGCTCATGCGGGTCTGCGCCGTGAACGGGATGAAGGTGGCGCCCAGCTCGGCCATGTCGCGGCCGCGGATGCCGTACTTTTCCTTGGCGAGCACGACGATGGAGCGGCCCTCCGGGGTCTCGTCGGCGAGCGAGGCGAGTTGGGCTGCATCCGCTAGCTCTTGCTCGGTCACGCCGCGCACGGGGCGGAAGGCGGTGGCCTGGCGGTTACCGAGCGTGATGGTGCCGGTCTTGTCGAGCAGCAGCGTGTCGACGTCGCCAGCGGCTTCGACCGCGCGGCCGGACATCGCCAGCACGTTGAAGCGCACCAGGCGGTCCATGCCGGCGATTCCGATCGCCGAGAGCAGCGCGCCGATCGTGGTCGGGATCAGCGTCACGAACAGCGCGACCAGCACGATCACCGAGATCGAGCCGCCGGCATAGGCGGCGTAGCTCGGAATGGTGACGGTGGCGAATACGAAGATGATGGTGAGGCCGGCGAGCAGGATGTTGAGCGCGATCTCGTTCGGCGTCTTCTGCCGCTCGGCGCCCTCGACTAGCTTGATCATGCGATCGATGAAGGTCGAGCCCTGGGCGGCCGTGATGCGCACCCGGATCCAGTCGGACAGCACCTGCGTGCCGCCGGTTACCGCCGAGCGGTCGCCGCCGGATTCGCGGATCACCGGCGCGGACTCGCCGGTGATGGCGGCTTCGTTGACGGAGGCGACGCCCTCGATCACCTCGCCGTCGGAAGGAATGGTGTCGCCGGCTTCGACCAGCACGATATCACCGACCTTCAGGCTGGTCCCCGCGACCTGCTTGAAGATCTTGTCCGATCCGGTGACGAGCTTGGCCTGGCTCTCGGTCCGGGTCTTGCGCAGCGAATCGGCCTGCGCCTTGCCGCGGCCTTCGGCAACCGCCTCGGCGAAATTGGCGAACAGCACGGTGAACCAGAGCCAGAGGATGATCTGAAAGGTGAAGCCGAGCCCGCCACCGCCGGTGACGAGATCGCGCAAGAAGATCACTGACGTGAGCGCCGCCACGATCTCGACCACGAACATCACGGGGTTCCTGATCATCGCCCGCGGATCGAGCTTGACGAAGGAGGCGCGGATCGCGGGGACCACGACCTTGGGGTCGAGCATCGCCGAGACGGAGGCGCGCTTTTGCAGTTTCATGGTGTCCATGGAGGTCACTCCGAAAAAGTTCGATCAGAAGATTTGGCCGGCATTCATCGCGAGATGCTCGACGATGGGGCCGAGCGCGAGCGCCGGGAAGAAGGTCAGGCCGCCCATGATCAGGATCACGCCGACGACCAGGCCGACGAACAGGCCGCCCGTGGTTGGGAACGTGCCCATCGACGGCGGGATCGACTTCTTCTCGGCGAGCGAGCCTGCGATCGCCATCGCCGGCACGATCATGAAGAAGCGGCCGACGAACATCGAAAGGCCGCCGGTGATGTTGTAGAACGGCGTGTTGCCGGTGAGGCCCGCAAAGGCCGAGCCGTTGTTGCCGGTCTGCGAGGTGTAAGCATAGAGCACCTCGGTGAAGCCGTGCGGGCCGGCATTCGCCATCGAGGCCACCGCCGACGGCAGCACCACCGCAACCGCGGTCCAGCCCAGGATCATCAGCGGCAGCACGAGGATCGCGAGCATCGCCATCTTGACCTCGCGCGCCTCTATCTTCTTGCCGACATATTCCGGCGTGCGGCCGACCATGAGCCCCGCGACGAAGATCGCCAGGATGACGAACAGCAGCATGCCGTATAGGCCGGCACCGACGCCGCCGACGATGATCTCGCCGAGCTCGATGTTGATCAGCGGGATCATGCCGCCGAGCGCGGTAAAACTGTCATGCATGGCGTTGACGGCGCCGCAGGAGGCTGCCGTGGTGACCACGGCGAACAATGAGGAAGCGACGATGCCGAAGCGGACCTCCTTGCCCTCCATGTTGCCGCCCGTGAGCCCAAGTGCCTGAAGCGTCGTCGTACCGCTGGCCTCGGCCCAATAGGTCACGGCGACGCCGGCGAGGAACAGCACGCCCATCACGGAGAGGATCGCCCAGCCCTGACGCTGGTTGCCGACCATGCGGCCGAACACGTTGGTGAGCGCAGCGCCAAGCGCGAAGATCGAGATCATCTGCACGAAGTTGCAGAGCGCCGTCGGGTTCTCGAAGGGATGGGCGGCATTGGCGTTGAAGAAGCCGCCGCCATTGGTGCCGAGCATCTTGATCGCGACCTGTGAGGCGACCGGGCCGACCGCGATGGTCTGCTTGGCGCCTTCCAGCGTCGTCGCCTCGACATAGTCACCGAGCGTCTGCGGGATGCCGTCCCAGACCAGGAACAGGGTGTAGACGATGCAGATAGGCAGCAGCACGTAAAGGGTGCATCGCGTCACGTCGACCCAGAAATTGCCGACGGTGCGCATCGACGCCCGCGAAAAGCCGCGGATCAGCGCCACCGCCAACACGATGCCGGTTGCCGCTGACAGGAAATTCTGGTGGGTCAGGCCAAGCATCTGGACCAGATAGGACAGCGTGCTCTCGCCGCCGTAGTTCTGCCAGTTGGTGTTGGTGATGAAGGAGATCGCGGTGTTGAAGGAGAGGTCTTCCGCAACCGCGCCCTGCCCGGCCGGATTGAACGGCAGCACGCCCTGCATCCGCATCAAGCCGTAGATGATGAGGAAGCCGCCGACGTGAAACAGCAGCATGGCGACCGTGTAGGTCAGCCAGTGCTGCTCGCGCGTCTCATCGACGCCGGACATCAGGTAGAGGCCGGATTCAACCGGTCGCAGCACCGGCGACAGGAAGGTGCGCTCGCCGTTGAAGACGAGCGTCATGTACCAGCCGAGCGGTTTTGCAAGCGCGACGATGATGGCGCAAAAGAGAATGATCTGGAGCCAACCGATGACAGTCATGGTAGTTCAACCTTTCAAAGCGTGACGCGTGCGCAGGAGGGCCGCGACCATCGCCAGCAGCAGCGCGACGAGCACGGCGTCCGCCACGAGCAGCTTGAGGAGCAGGAGCACGGCTCAGAACCGCTCAGGCCGCAGCAGCGCGTAGGTGAGATAGATGAGGAGGCCGAGCGAGACGGCACCGGCGAGCGAATAGTCGAAGATCATGACCGCTCTCCCGTCACAGCCGCTCGCAGGCGGAGGTGTAGCCGGCGGCAAGGGCAAAGAAGCCGAAGCCCATAGCCAGCATGATGATGTCGAACATGGATGTCCCTGTACGGCAAGGCGCGGCGAAGAATCGGAATGCCGAGCGATCGGGTCGACAAGTGCCACCCGAGGCATAGGTTTTCGAGATGAGGCCTGTGGCGACGTTATAGGAATCTCATAAAGGCGGGGACGATGGGCCCGCGCTGCGGCCACACAAAGCACCGTCGTCCCGGACAAGCGCGGCCTTAAGCCCACAACTTCTCCCTGGGGTTATGGGTCCTGGCCTTCGCCGGGACGACAGTTGGGGATTTGGCAAACGCTTGCGCCCCTCACGCGCGCCCAATTCCCCACTTATGAAATCCTTATATCTCTCCCCCCGCCCTCCCCTCGTTTTCAAATGCTGTCCCGGCCCATCTTTGGCAGCGAAGGCCACCTCGCGTGGCCCACACGGCTATGGGACACTGCCATGTCCACGACGACCCAACACTACGATCCCGCCTCGCTCGGCGCCCGGCTGCGCAACGCGCCGGTCATGACGCGGCCGCTGATGCTCGCCGTCATCGACAGCGCCTGCCGGCGCATTCCCTCACTCGGACAGAGCGAACAGTTCGCGCGCCTCGCACGCCTGATCGACGCCGAAGCCTGGGCCGACGCGGCGCTGGCGCTGATGGCGCTGGAGCTGCCGCTGTGGCAGGTCCGCCGCATCGCCTATGACGACGGCGAATGGCACTGCGCGCTGTCGCGGGAACGCGAGCTGCCGGACTGGCTCGACAGTGCGATCGAGGCCCGGCATCCGGATCTCGCGATCGCCCTGCTCTCGGCCTTCGCAGAGGCCCAGGCGCTGGCGGCGGCAGCGAGCCGCCCGAGCGTGCCCTCGGTGAGGCCGGCCATAGACCCGCTCTACGAGGCGGTGGCCTGCGATCATTTCGGCTAGTTAGCCCACACACCCGGGAAGGACAACACCATGTCGATGCTCACGCATCGCCTCGAACGGTCGATTCATTCGGCCGACCACGCGCCCGACCTCGGCGCTCTGCTACTGCTCGCGCTGGCGATCCTCTCGATGGGCAGCGTGCTCACCCTCCTGATTGCGCTGAGGACCGCCGTCTATCTCTGGCGTTTCCACTCCTGATCGGCCACGCCCGCGGAACCGTCTTTATGACTTTCCTATATGAAGCCGGCACCGGCCCTCTCGCATTCCTATGGCGCAGCGCCGCAATGTGGCGACCGGCACCGCGTCACGCGGCTTCTTGACGAGCAGGGCTCCCGGACATGATCGAGCTGAAGATCATCCTCATGATCGGCCTGATGGCCGCGTTGCTGTTCGGCATGCGCGTCGTTGCGCGTCGAGGCAACTGACATGAAGCTCGCGAAGGCAAATCTCGAGCAGGTCGTCACCACGACCATTTTAACGGTGACGCTCAGCCTGATCTGGGGCGCCGTGCTGACGCTTCTGGTCACACTGCTCGCGCGCGGCCTTGGCGTCTAGCAGGCTGTTGAAGAAGTCTGTGAACGGCGTGCGATGAATGGGATGTTGTCGCCGTTGAGAAGGCAGATCTCGCCTTCGAGTGAGCCGTCATCCTTTAGTTCGGCCCAACCGTCACCTTCGGCTGGGTCCATTTCGTCGTTTCCTTGCCAGCCGAACTCGACGGCATCGCCGTGGCTGGCTCCACAAATGGAGCCAGTGAGGCAATCGAAGGCGAATTCGCCGCGGGCCTCATCGAACAGGATGTAGGCGTCCGCCAAGGCCATGTCGTAGCCCGGCGTCTCGACGACCTGCCATCTGCCCCGAATGCTCATGCCGGTGCCGCCAGAAGCTTGGGAAGCCGGATCAGATTGTAGGCTGCAAGCGCCAGGACGAAGACGGCATCCACGCGGTCGCGGCCTCGCAGCTTGACCTTGGCCAAGCCAGCGGAACTCTTGATCCAGCCGAAGACTTCTTCGATGCGTTTGCGGCAGCGTTGGCTGACGTCGTAGCCGCTGTGACGCGTGGTACGCGCGTCGATCGCTGTCTTGCGCCGCTTGCCGGTCTTACTCAGATGTCCATCAATCGCGATATGCGGGGTAACCGATCGATCTCTCAGGTCGTGCACGAACTGCGTGACATCATAGGCCTTATCCGCCCCCAGAGTGATCCGCTTCGCGGCTCCCCGCCTGTCGATCATGGCAAGCGCAATCTCCCGTTCGGCAGTGCCCGTCGCTTGGCTCACCCCACCCAAAACCGCTAAACCATTGCGGTTTTCCATCAGAGCATGGCCCATATAGCTCAGCTTGGCCGGTTGGCCGTCACCCTTCTTGTAGAGCCGCGCCTCAGGATCGGTCGTGCTCGCATGGGTCTCGTTGGATCGCTTCTCCTTGTGGAAGCTGCGCTCGGCGTTGCGTCCCGGACCATCCTCGTCTTTGTCGCTGCCATCCTTTTTCCGGAAGCTCTTGATCGAAGCCCAGGCTTCAATCAGCGTCCCATCCACCGAGAAGTGATCGCTCGACAGCAGACGCTTGACCCTTGGCTGCGCCAAAAGCGCGTTCAGGAACTTGGCCGCAATCTCGCCCTCGAGCAGCCGGTCGCGGTTCTTCGAGAAGGTCGAATGGTCCCAAACCGCATCGTCCACCCCAAGCCCAACGAACCAGCGGAACAGAAGATCGAACTCTATCCGTTCCATTAGATGCCGTTCCGAGCGAACCCCATAAAACGCCTGGAGGAGCATTGCTCGAAGCAACTTCTCCGGTGCGATCGAGGGGCGACCGAAGTCCGTATAGAGCTTGCCGAACTCCCCAGAAAGGTCGCCCAGCGCTGCATTCGCCAAGTCTCGGATCACCCGTAGCGGATGGTCGACGCGAACTCGAGCCTCCAGGTCCACATAACTGAAAAGCGAGCCGGACCGTTCGTCACTCCCCCGCATCGTGCTCCCCAAGCCAAATCCTGGCCCAAGAGAATCACGATACGAAACGCTTCGCTACCGACTTCTTCAACAGCCTGCTAGATCTTCAATAAGCTGCGCTAACCGTTCGCAGGTCAACGGATCGGTCGGTTCCAGTGCCAGCCTTCGGGTTTGCGCAAGTTTGTGTTCTAGCTCTTTACGCACGCGGCGCGTCATTTTCAGCGCTCCTATCGACAAAGGGCTTAATCGTCAAATTGATCAATAGAAGTTCACAACTCGTTAACGCGGGTTTGCTCCTTGGCCATGCGTAATGGGTAAACACGCCCGGCATTGGCGGCAGGTCGCCGACATGGCGATTGATCACCCGAACCAGGTTGATGATCGCGGCTTGGTTCGTGGTGATCGAGTAGAGATTGTACACAGGCGTCAATCACTTCAATTCTGCAGAAGGTTCAGCGAGTGCAAGCTTGAGGAAGGTCTCCGCGAGATCGCGTCGATAAAGCCACTTCGGGCCTCCGTGCTGCCAATCGCTGGTGAACCATCCATATGAGCCTCTCACAGTGCTGAAGCCGGTCGGCAGGATCAACGCCCTGTTGGGGTCGGATCGATCATACGTCGAGACATCGATGATGCCGTCGGCGTAAGGCAGGGTGAACATCTGTAGAGGCGCTTCCAGCTTGCGATCCCGCTGAAGCTCGAACTTTTCGAGGGGAACGCGAACCAACTCCAGATCGTGCAGGAGTTGATCGAGGTCGGGCGCGGCGAAGACCCTTGCGATATTACCTTGCGAATTCCGCTGTTCGCGATCACGCAGGGCGCGGACCACTGCGTACATTCCGCCGACGAAGCCGCAGATAGCACTGCTAAATTGTTGGCATGCAAATCGGGCTTGCCACTCGAAGACGTTCTCGCTCCTCATCTTCGAGTGCTCGCGAAAGAATGTCAATGCGCCCCATGTCATGCACTTTCTTCGAGACCATCGTGCCGATCATCGCGCTTTCGACCCTGTACGACGCAGCGGTCCACTGAATAGCCAACGATGGATAATTGGCATCTGCCATCGCGAAGGCCGTTTGGATGAGTTGAGAGACGGTCACCTGCATTGTTTATCTTTCTCCCGGCCACCAAGTTGACGGCGGATCGCTCGCGCTGATCTTGGTCGCGCGCAGCGCCACCAGATGGCTGCGTTTGTATGGATAGCCGCGCACCGCCGAGCAATCCTTGCAGCGCATGTAGCGCTCCAGCTCATGAACCGGCGTGCACTTCTGGTTCAAACGGTGCCTCAACTCGTCACCATTGCCGAGCGGCTCGGGGTGCTCAATCCGGAGGATGCGCCCCGCGCCGACTAGGCGTTGCGCCTGGCCTTTGCCCCTGCCGCGCTTAAACTCGTGAACGGCGTTCTGCCAAGGCGATGATGGCGGACGCTCTGCAGGTGTCGTCGCCATCCTTGACTGCCGAGACCGGCTTCGCGGCCTGCAGTCTCGGTCACGGAGCGGAACCATGATCCAGATCAAGATGGGCGCTCGACAGCCGCCCAAGAAATTCGCGCAGTAAGTTGCTCAACCCGTTCTCTGGGCTGGACGCTTCGCGGCTGGGTCGCCTCGCTGGTGTGTGCGGTCGGCCACCGCGAACCCCACGCCGCCGCCGCTTGCTGTTCGGTGACCTGGAGCATGTCACCAATGAAACGCTGTCTCGCTGCTTTCGCAATCGCCGCCAGCCTGTTCGCATCAGTCGCGAAGGCCAACGATGCCTTGGAAGCCAAGGTGCGGGCCTACGTTCCGGTCGTCTCCCTCGCCAAAGTATGTGACATCAGCATCAATGACTCCACCTTGGGTGACCACCGTACCATGCTCGAAGCGGTGAAATCCGACCCGAACGCCGACAAACTCGCTTACCGCGTCCATTACGAAGCGCAGACGGCCTACATCAAGGCCCGCGACGGAGGTCAACGGGTCGCGTTCTGCAGGGACTTCATCGCAGCCAACAGCCAATACGCCAAGGCGCGCTTCAGCGCCGTGGTCGAGGACCACATGAGCGATGTCAGCACTAGTGTGCAGAAAGCGATTGCCCACAACGTCTGCGGTGCGCCCCCCGTCAAGCTGTCCAAGGCCGACTGGAAACCGTACGCGCACATCAAAAAGATGCTTCAGAACGAGCAAAAGTTGGCCAAGGAAAACGCCGAGACGAACGGCTGGAACGTCACCGAGGAAACGGCGGCGGTCACAGAACAGTTCTGCGCGGCGGTAAGAACCCGATGAGCATCACCGCCGCCAAAGTCCGAGCCCGCGCAGCTTGGTCAGGATCAGCCAAGGGACGCTCGTTGGTGAATTTCATGCCTCCGCCTCGTCTTCCTTGTCATCGTCGCGCATCGCGATCCTGAGCGCCTGAGGGACGTCCCGTGGCGCGTGTCTGCGCTGTCATAGCCGGGAAGCGGCCGGTCCAGTCATGGCCATTGCGCGTGAAGCAGCGGACCCGCGCGCCATTCCGGCGAACCATGAGCCGATAGCCGTCGAACTTTATTTCGTGAACCCATAGCGGCCCGGAGGGCGGCAGCGCGACCTTCGACGGCAGGCACGGTGCGATGAAGCCAGACGAATGCCGCACGATCATGGCGAGGCGATGCGGTTGCGGTGGGATGAGCCTGCCCAGTGCGTCATCTTCATTGGTTCAGGTCACTCTTCCATCAACGGCTTCGCCAGCGCGCGCCATTCGTCCTCTGTCTTGCAGGAAGCGTCGCGCACGTTGCACATCATGGTCCGACCATCGAGGGAAAAGAAACTGCCGATTTCCCTGTTTTCGTGAAGGTCAAACAGCCGAAGGCTCTTGTTCGCCTTTTTCTCCTTCGCATGAAGCATGGTGGTGCTCTCCAAGTACAAGCACTTGTTGAGCCGCGCGTTATAGTGATTTTCAAAATTCGCGAGCGTCTGACCGTCCTTTGTGTTTACGACGTTGCCGCCCCACTCCTTTTGAAAAGTTTCCGATGTCTGTTTGCCACAACGCTCTTGCAGTCGATAAAGCACCTCATTCGGCTCAGCATGCGATCCACCGATCATCACAGCGGCGACGATCCCGACGACAATGCTCTGCTTTATGCTCACGACCCCATTTCCTCCGCTCATTGGATCCCAGCAAGATGCGATCCGTCCGCCAAGTCGGACGCACTCGCGATACCGCCGCGGCTCGATAAAGCTGCCAGACCACAAGCCGCGTTCACCCCGCCGAGCCTGATCCTGAGCCGCCGCATAGTGTCCACGACTGTATCGCGGCCAGTCCAACGCGCGCCCCTTGCGCACAAGCCAGTCGCCAAGATCAGTCCCGCCTGCCGCGCAGGATGCGACTGTGCGCCTGTATCGGTCGAGTGTCAGCGGCGAACGCACTAGAGAACGCTGATCACACATTGCAAAAGACTGACCGTTTGATCTTTGGCGACTGGGAGATTGAAGTACATGGTATCGCGGTTCTTCTGCGTAAGGACGGGCGCATTGCGCTTTCCGTCCGCATCAATGTATTCGTGCATCCGGTGGTTCATGTCTACCAATCGCCCGAGAACCACCACGAGAAGTCGCGCTAGGTCGCGCCCAGCGGCAGACCGCGCCGTAGTCACGTTGTCCATCACGACCTTCGCATCATCGTGGAATTGCAGCGCCGGATAATAGCGCCGGCTGGCAACGGCGTTAAAGCGTGCTCGATTTCGTAGTTCGAGAGCAGTACGTGCTTCGGTGCGCATGTATTCAGCCTCATCCGGTGGGACCGCCTCAACAGAGTTGATCACCCAACGGATGCTCTTAATTATCCCGTCAACCTGCACAGAGGTGAATTGTTGATCTTTGCACCGCTGATCACCAACCATCTGCGCGAAGGCATGTGACGGCATCATTAGAAAAATAAGAAGTACTACGGTTCGGGGCATGGCGATTATTCTTGGTCTCCGGGTTCGGTTCGGGGGCGGCGGTCGGACCACGCGGGAGAGTGCAACGATGGCAGCTTGGTTGGTCGTGATGCTGTAGAGATTGCACATGCGGATCAGACCACCTGCCTTTCGATCCGCAGGCGGGAGAGTGTAAGCCGTTCTCGAAGCTTCAAAGTCGTTTCAGGGTGAGGCACCACATCCCCTCGCCAATATCGCCGGGCCCACTCGTTTGTATTGTCGTAGGGCCCTGTACCTTTCCAATCGGCCTCGTGCGTCGGGGCGCCATCGTCAATCAGCGCTACTTCGTAAAGGAGGGAGAGTTTGGCAAAGTTCGCAGTATAGTACTGTGCCTCATCCAACTCATCTATAACGAACGCACTTTCGAGCCGTGAAGGCAGGATCGGGAATTCGGTCTTTCGAATATCCTCCAAGATTATCTCGCGCTGCCAGTCACGATGAGCGGGGCCAATCAGCCGGACAATTCTGCCCCAATTGCCCGGGCGTACTATCGAGCCCTGATTGAGCATCATCGTGCAGGCGAAAAATGGCATTCCGCTAAACCTCAACTTACCAATGCTGGACGATCCAGAATTTGATTACATTTCAGGTTAGCCGGGGCGGACTGACAGTTTTGGCCGTGTCGGCCAGGGGGCATCCGTGTGCTTACCCACCGTGAGTTTAAACCTTAATGCAAAGGCAAATTCGCGCATTTTCTTAATCTGCTGCTCGTAATGAGCGTATTCCGCAAGGACATCTCGCCCATCGAGATGTTTGGCATTGCGATTACCTGGACCCGGCACGGATAGCAGTTTGTGCTTTCCGTCGATCTCAAACAGGGCGTTCAACGGCGCATGTATGCCAACGTTTCTTTGCTGCGCGAGAAGAGTGTCCGTCTTGTTCAGCAACCACAAGAGTTCTTCTAAGCCCTTCTTATCGTGGTGAAGGTAGGTCTCAGCAGCGGCACGAAGCAGTCGCCTCTGTGTTCTGTCGTTATCCAGACAATGCCAAATCGCGAGTGTTGTAGTGAAGTGAGATTTCGTAAAGAGGCTTGCGAACAAGTTTCCCAGCAGTTCGTGATACTCGTTCCATGCCATGGCGATCTTACCGATCGCGAGGGCATGCGCATCCCTTGCTTCCCCGTTCGTCATGAAATGACCCAACCGGCTGGTATCGTCAAATCTATATCGGCTTGACGAAGCACAAAGTCTGCTCAGCTGGGCGATTGTCAATCACGCAGCCATTCGCCTTCGCGAAGTCGTACGCCGCCTTCCTTGCGCTGTCGTCAGGTTCACCGGGCGGAAAAAGATCGGCAAATGTGTCGTGGTGAATGCAACAGGCTGTACCTGGCGCTAGTGCATTCAACTCCGCTTCTAGATCAGTCAAGGTAAAGGCCACAAACAATCCCTCATTTATAACGCGAGTTTTTCCAATCGCGCAACTCGTACGTCTAGCCCGTTGTTAGATGGCGTGCAAATTTAGGCTCTACGATCGCCCCTTCCAGCCGGTCGAGAACGGGACAGCGTGGCTGGTCATGTCATGCCAGTTCGGTACGATGTTCACCGAGCCCGCCGCGCCGCATTCCTTGCAGACTAGGCACCAGCCGACGCGCGACCAAGGCCGGTCTTGGGGTAGGCTATCCAGCCTGACATCGACCTTGCGATTGCAGGCGCCGCCACGGCACTGAATGTTGCAGGTGACGTGCCCTCCGGCGACCCAATCGGCAGGGCTTCCTGGCGGGTAGTGACCAGCCCATTTCGTGTATCGACACTGTCCCATGCCGCGATCAAAGCGGTCCGCGGGCGGTCTGCCAAATTATCAATCCCTCGCGGGTCGGAGCGGCGTGAGCCCACTGTCGGTCGTGGCTGTGGAAAAACCACGAGCGACCCGATCTCGGCGCGACTGGGCGCGGGATCAGCGAGCACAGCGCGTTGCCGCGCGGGCACCAGAGGCCCTAGTTAGTTTTCGGGTCCCCTGGGGCCGGGCCAAACGCGGGGAACGCGGGACCGCGTCACTTCAGCATATTTGCAATTTTCGTTTTTTGATTTTCCTTTGCACGCCATGGCTGCGGGCCCGGCAAAATGCCCCCTTGAGGCAATCGGGCTCCTGCTATTACGGCTCACAGGTGCGCCACAAAGTGCTAGGGTCCCTTTTCCCGGGCGTGGTTTGTCCGGTGGGCCGGAGGGCGCTGTGGCGGAGCAGCGGGTTCAAAGGCGACTGGCGGCGATCTTGGCCGCTGACGTGGTCGGCTACTCCGCGTTGATGCAACGCGCTGAGGAAGCCACCTACGCCGAGTTCGAGCGGCTGAAGCGCGAAATAATCGAGCCGAGCCTCTCCTGCCACGACGGGCGACTGATCAAGACCACGGGTGACGGCGCGTTGGCCGAGTTCGCAAGTCCGTCGGCGGCGGTGCGATGCGCGGTCGAGATACAGGAAGGCATCGCATCAGGCCGAAGCTCCCTTAAGCTGCGTATTGGGGTCAATCTCGGGGAGGTTATCGTCGCGGCTGACGGCGATCTTTTTGGCGACGGGATCAACATTGCGGTCCGGCTGGAGGGGGTCGCCGATCCGGGCGGCATCTTGATTTCCGAAAAGGTGTACAGCGAGGTCGAGGGCAAGCTGGACGCTGGCTTCGAGGACCGGGGCGAACAGCAGCTGAAGAACATTGCCAAGCCGGTCCGCGCTTTTGCGGTGCGCGAGGGATCGTTTAGCGCGCAGAGCGATAGGCTGGGTGTGGCCCCGCCACTGCCGGACAAGCCCTCCATCGCTGTGCTGCCGTTCGAGAACATGAGTGGCGATCCCGAGCAGGAATACTTCGCGGACGGAATGGTTGAGGAGATCATCACCGCACTCTCGCGGTTCAAATCGTTGTTCGTAGTCGCTCGCAATTCGAGCTTCACCTTCAAAGGTCGAGCCGTCGACGTAAAGGAGGTCGGACGCAGGCTCGGCGTGCGCTATGTCCTTGAGGGGGCTGTACGCAAGGCAGCCGGGAAAGTTCGCATCACCGGGCAATTGATCGATGCGATTACGGGCGCACACATTTGGGCGGACAGGTTCGAACGTGACCTGACAGATGTTTTCACCCTGCAGGACGAAGTGACGGTCGCTGTGGTCTCAGCCATTCAGCCAAAGTTGCTTCAAACAGAAATTGCACTGGCGGCGCGGCGGCGACCGGAGAACCTCACCGCCTATGATTTTTACCTCCGTGCGCTGCCGCAGCTTTACCTGGCGACCCGCGAAGCGGTGGCCGAGGCGATGAGGCTTGCCTATCGCGCCTTGGAGCTTGACCCTCGGTTCGGACTTGCCGCTGCTCTGGCAGGTAGCTGTCACGCGCTCAACGTCCTTTGGGCCTATGGTGTCGATCCTCAATTTGACCGCAAGGAAGCAATTCGGCTTAGTCGCTTGGCATTGCGCATCGACGATAGTGATCCGGAAACGTTAGCGTGGGCTGCCTTTATCTCGGCTTACATGGTCGGCGATAGTGAAAGCGAAATCGAAATGGCCGACCGCGCGGTCGCGCTCAACCCCAATTCATTTTACGCATGGAACAGCAGAGGCTGGGTCTATAGAGTTGCAGGGCTGCCGGAGGAGGCGATCCAGAGCTTTGAACGCGCCATTCGCGTGAGCCCGATAGATCCGCAGCTATACCGGCCGCTTACTGGGATGGGGTATGCCCTGATTGAGCTTGGTCGCTTTGACGAAGCAATCGTCGGAGGGAAGAAAGCTCGACGTCAGAACCCCTCCTATGCGTCAGCATACCGCTGTCTCGCGTCCGCTTTCGCCCACCTCGGACGCGATGCGGAGGTACGTGAGGCCGTGGCGCGTCTGCTTGAGACCGATCCCGCCTTTACAATATCCGCGTATATCGCCCGGGGCGGCCAATCAAACGCAAAGCTGTTGATTGAGGGCCTTCGGAAAGCAGGGTTGCCCGAATGAGTGGTGGACCGCTGCAGGGCATTGCGGTTGTTAAGCAGGACACGCCGCGTTCCCTGTAACTGCAACCGTGGATTTTCTCGCACCAGATGTCCTCAATAAGTGCCGTCGCGCAGTCCCCGCGCCGGTCCACAGGCGACGGCGAACGTCAGACGCCGCAGGAAGGCCCTACAGCGCGCCGGGCGGCAGGCTATAAGGGACATAGGGGGCCGCGCCAGTACATCGGCAGGCCCGCTCCAGAGCCTGTCGGGCATTCCAGAAGCCTTTCGGGACACAACGGGGGACACAAAAAACCTATCTAATTAATTTCGTTATGTTTTTTCGCATGATAAGGCTCCCACAAGGGGAGAAGGAAGAAGGCTGTCCAATTTGTAATCGTCATTCACCGAACCGTTCTCTTCCTTGCCTGCGACCGATCAACAAGGGCGCTCGCAAGAGGAGAACGATTGATGCAACGTCTCAGCCTGATCGCCGCGCTGCTTATCGGCGGCACCGTCGCGGCGCATGCCGACACTGACATCTGGACCAACATGCTGAAGCAGCCGCGCGGCGACGACGCGCTGCACATGGACAGTGCCGTCTGCGACGCGCAACTCGGCAAGCCGCAGAATGGAGCCGCGACATCGAGCGCCTACAAGCGCTGCATGCGGGCGCGCGGCTGGCGCTTCAGCCGCACAGTTCATGAAAAGGATGACGGCTATCCCGATTCCGACAATCCCGGTCTCGTGTGCCACGATTTCAAGATCGGCGGCATCACCGGGTCGTCGTGCTCGAATTTCTAGCGCATAGGAGAGGTCAAACGAAACGCCCGACGGCCGACGAGCGGTACAGCCGGGCGATCCACAAATCCGTTGATGACAAATTGGCTAGATCACGCCGAGCACGATTGCTCCGACAAAGGCCATTGCGAGGTAGGCGGTAACAACGCTCAGTCTGGGGACGAACGTCATGCAAGGCTCCCTCTGTTGCGCTGCTTTCGCGCAGTTCCAATGGTTAACAGAGAGTCTCTGTCCCAAAAAGCCAGTGTTGCTGTCGCGGGTTCCGCTGCGGCGCAGCAAACGTGGTTAAAGAAGCGTGAAATCAACGCGTTGAAGAGTCCTTAAATAAATTCGCCGAACGTGCGCGCATGACGCGCGGAGTTCGTTTGTATCTCGTCGGCTCCATCGTCCTTGTATCGTTAGCGGGTTGTGGACGCGGCCTCTTCCAGGCCGAGCGCGAGCCGTGGCGGGGCGAGGCGGAAGCCGCTTGCCTGAAATCGGGCGCGGTGAAAGAGAGCGCCGACATCGTCCGCATCGACCCGATCTCCGGGCCCGGCATGTGCGGCGCGGACTATCCCTTCAAGGTTGCAGCGCTCGGCGAAGCCAGTGGCAGCTTTGGTTTTGCCGACGAGACCTTGCGTCCGCCGGGCGCGATCGGCAATCAGCCGCGCTGGCCGACGTCGCAGCCGCAATCCGCCTACCCGCGCACGTCGAACTATCCCGAAGCCGCGGTGCGCCCGCCGTCCGGCTATGGCGGTACGTCCGGCCCGATCTCGCTCAGCGCGCCCGGCGTCGCCCCGCAGGAGGACGAGATCGACCTGCCGGCCGACGGCACCGATGCTGCGGGCGCCGCGCGCTACATGAACGCGCCGAGCTATCCGACGCGTCCGGCCGCCTCGTCGCCGCCTTCCTATTCGCAGCGTCCGGAGCAGCAGCCCTTGCCGCGCCTCGGTCCCGGCCCTGCGCAGGGCTCAACCGTCAGTGCGGTCGGTCCCGTCGCGATGAAGCCTGCGGCAACGCTGGCCTGTCCGATCGTCTCGGAACTCGATCGCTGGCTGGCCGACACGGTGCAACCGTCGGCGATGCGATGGCTTGGCCAGCGCGTGGTCGAGATCAAGCAGATCTCCGCCTATTCCTGCCGCGGCATGAACGGCAATCCGCACGCCCACATCTCCGAGCACGCGTTCGGCAACGCTCTCGACATCGCCGCCTTCACGCTCGCCGACGGCCGTCGCGTCACCGTCAAGGACGGCTGGCGCGGCATGCCGGAAGAGCAGGGATTCTTGCGCGACATCCAGGCCGGTGCCTGCGCGCATTTCACCACCGTGCTCGCGCCGGGCTCCAACGTCTATCATTACGATCACATCCACGTCGATCTGATGCGCCGCGCCAGCCGCCGCCTGATCTGCCAGCCGGCCGCCGTCTCCGGCGAAGAGGTTGCCGCGCGCGCCAGCTCGCGCAACCCTTACGCCTCGCGCGAGTCCTACGTCACCGGCTCGCTCGGCCGCAACACGCGCCACAAGCGCGACAAGGTGAACGAGGAAGACGAGTTCGCGGACGATTAAGAGCACGCCCCGAACTCAACGCGTCACGTCGCGGTCCGCTTCGACGGCGAGGGGGCGAGCCCCATGCACAGTTGCACCTCGCCTGGGACGTTGTAGGTGCGCATGATGTGCCGGGTGTCGCGCAGGCCGCTCGCCTCGCGCTGAACCACGAACATCCAGAGCGCTTGGCCTGCCTCCAGCACCAGCTTGCGCCTGCCCGGCTGTTTTGAAGCCGGCGTCTCGGATGCTGCATGAGCAGCATCGAACTCGCGCAAACGCGCAAGCGCCTCTTCGAGCGCGCCACCCATCCGCCCAAGCGCAGAGGCCTGTTCCTGGACGATCTCGTAGTGGAGGATGTCGACGGGCGGGCGCAGGTCACGGGACATTCCGCGAATATAATGTCACGCGGTGCGCCTTCGCAACGCGTGGAGCCTGTTCCGGCGCTGCCGCTATTTCGCGCGATACGCCGCCAGGAACATCCGCGTTGCGCTGTCGATCACTTTTGCGATGCGCTCTTCCGACGGCACAGGCGCGGCCTGGAAGACGAAGGGCAGGAACAGCGAGGCCTTGCACACTTCCATGAACTGGGCGGCGGCAAGCGGGCAGTCGTCGATGGCGAGATTGCCGGCGCCGACTTGCGCGCTGAGATAGTCGGCGAGGCGGTTGATGCTCTTCTCCAGCACGCGCTCGTAGTAGCGCCGGCCGACCTCCGGCATCCGTTCGGCGATCGCCATCACGGTGCGGATCGCCGATCCGCCGCCGGGCCGGCAGAGCAGCTGGATGTAGGCGCGGCCGAACTCCTTCAGCGTTGTCTCGGCGTCGCGTTCGGGATCGAAGGTGAACACGACCTGGCCGTACTGGAGCGCCTCCTCCTCGAGGATGGCTTCGAACAGGGCGCATTTGTCGGCGAAGTAGACGTAGAGCGTGCCCTTGGAGACGGCGGCCGCGCGTGCGATCTCGCCCATGCTGGCGCCGTCGAAGCCCAGGTCCATGAAGACCTTGCGGGCGCCATCCATGATCTGGCGGCGCTTCGAGCTGTCCTCTTCCGAGACGACGTGAAGGGTGTGACGATCTGCTGCAACCATTGGTTTAGGTTTTCGAGAGGTTTTCAGGAGTGGAAACCCAAAGAAAGGAATCGGGCCCCTAGGGTCCGCTTGGGGCGCAAGATATATTGACCGAACCGTTCGGTCAATGATACTTGTGGGGACAGCGAGGGGAGGGGCCGTCAGGCGGCCCGCTTCGGTTCGCGAGTTTTTGAGCGGGAGGCCGTAATGGCCGTATCGAGAGACCAGGCTGCGCGCGTCCTTCGCGAGTCATCCGACGCGGAAGGCGCGAGCGACAACGCAGCTTTGGGCGAGCAGCTTCGTTCGCACGTCGCTGAAGAGACCAAGCGCCGCACCAGCGAGGCGCCGGACAAGCCCGTGACCGACAAGCCCGCGCCCGGTGTGCCGCCCGCCGCTGCCGGCGCAGCAAAATCCGGCAAGCGCAAATTCGTCATGATGGGTGTCGTCGCGCTGCTCGCGCTCGCCGCGGCAAGCTATGCCGGCTACTACACGCTGGTCGGCCGCTTCTACGTGTCCACCGAGGACGCCTATGTGCGCGCCAACAACACCATGCTCGGCGCGCGCGTCGCGGGCCACATCTCCTCGATCCTCGCCGGCGACAATACGGTCGTGCGCGCGGGCGACATTGTCTTCCGCGTCGACGACGGCGACTACAAGATCGCGGTCGACGCCGCCAGCACGAAGATCGCGACCCAGCAGGCGACCATCGATCGCATCGGCCGCCAGGTCGCAGCGCTGGAAAGCCAGGTCGGGCAATCCAAGGCGCAGCTCGCCTCCGCCGAAGCCGGATTGAAGCGCGCCGATCTCGATTTCGAGCGCCAACAGGCGCTCAACACCAAGGGTTTTGCCTCGCGCGCCACCTTCGAAGTGTCGGAAGCCGGACGCGACCAGGGCGCGGCAGCCGTCAAGGCCGCGCAGGCCGCCTATGATGCGGCCGTGAGCAATGTCGACGTCGCCAAGGCGCAGCAGGCCGAAGCGCAGGCGCAATTGGCCGAGCTGAAGACCGCACTCGCCAAGGCCGAGCGTGACCTCAACTTCACCTCGGTGCGTGCGCCGGTCGACGGCATCTTCTCCAACCGTCTCGTCAACACCGGCGACTTCGTCACGGTCGGCCAGCGGCTCGGCAACATCGTGCCGCTCGACGAGGTCTTCATCGACGCCAACTTCAAGGAAACCCAGCTCAAGCGGATCCGTCCCGGCCAACCGGTGACGATCAAGGTCGATGCCTACGGCATGCGCAAATTCGCAGGCGTCGTCGACAGCATCGCGGCGGGCGCGGGCTCGGTGTTCACGCTGCTGCCGCCGGACAATGCGACCGGCAATTTTACCAAGATCGTGCAGCGCGTGCCGGTCCGCATCCGCGTGCCGAAATCGGTCGCCAAGCAGAACCTGTTGCGCGCGGGCATGTCGGTCTACGCCACCGTCGACACCAACAGGGGTGCGGAGAACGCCGATAGCGATATCGACCTCGACGACCCCACCATGATCCACCCGAAATAAGCGGCCTCGCGCGCCCGGGATCAGACGATGGCGAACGCGACGACCGCATCCCCTGCCATGTTGGCGAACCCGGCCGATGAACGCATCGCGCCGAAGCGGCTCGCCGCGTTCATCATCATGGTGTTCGGGATGTTCATGTCCATCCTGGACATCCAGATCGTCTCGGCCTCGCTGAGCGAGATCCAGGCGGGGCTCTCGGCAAGCCAGAGCGAAGTCTCCTGGGTCCAGACCTCCTATCTGATCGCCGAGGTGATCGCGATCCCGCTGTCGGGATTCCTGTCGCGTGCGCTCGGCACGCGGCTGCTGTTCGCGATCTCGGCCGCCGGCTTCACCATCTCGAGCTTCCTGTGCGGCTTCGCCTCCTCGATCGAGGAGATGATCCTCTGGCGCGCGTTCCAGGGATTTTTGGGCGCCGGCATGATCCCGACGGTGTTCGCCTCGGCCTACACCGTGTTTCCGCGCACCAAATTCCACATCGTCGGCCCGATCATCGGCCTCGTGGCGACGCTGGCGCCGACCATCGGGCCCACGGTCGGCGGCTACATCACGGACGCGACGTCGTGGCATTGGCTGTTCTTCATCAACATCGTGCCCGGCATCGGCATCACCATCGGCGTGCTGGCGCTGGTCGATTTCGACGAGCCGCATTTCGAACTGCTCGACCGCTTCGACTGGTGGGGCCTCCTGTTCATGGCGGGCTTCCTCGGCTCGCTCGAATATGTGCTGGAGGAAGGTCCGCAATATGAATGGCTTCAGGACACCTCTGTCGCGATCTTCGCCTGGGTCTGCGGCATCTCGGGGATCGCCTTTTTCTGGCGCGTGTTCACCGCGGCCGAGCCGATCGTCAACCTCCGTACCTTCAGCAATCGCAACTTCGCGGTCGGATGCGTGCTGCAGTTCTGCATCGGCATCGGCCTCTATGGCCTGACCTACATCTATCCGCGCTATCTCGCGGAGGTGCGCGGCTACAGCGCGCTGATGATCGGCGAGACCATGTTCGTCTCCGGCGCCACCATGTTCCTGATCGCGCCGCTGGTCGGCCGGCTCATGCTCAAGTACGACATGCGCTACCTCATCGCGTTCGGGCTGATCGTGTTCGCGATCGGCTCGTACCAGATGACCTGGATCACCCGCGACTACGATTTCTACGAGCTGCTCGTGCCGCAGGTCCTGCGCGGCATCGGCATGATGTTTGCGATGGTGCCGACCAACAACATCGCGCTCGGCACGCTGGCGCCTGACAGGGTGAAGAACGCCTCGGGCCTGTTCAACCTGATGCGCAATCTTGGCGGCGCGGTCGGACTCGCGGTCATCAACACCGTGCTCAACCAGCGCACCGACCTGCACATCACGCGCCTGCAGGAGCGCGTGAACTGGGCTAACGCAACGGCGACAGAGACGCTCAATATGTTCATGCAGAAATTCCAGGGCATGGGCGATGCCGCGCTGATGGCGATGAAGCAGCTCTCGCAGATCGTCCACCGCCAGGCCGTGGTCATGGGCTATGGCGACGCCTTCTTCATGCTGACGGTGTTCTATTTGGGTCTGAGCCTGCTGGTCATGCTGCTGAACAAGCCGGCCTCGCTGGCCGGCGGCGGCGACGCGCACTAATTTGCAACACTTGCGCGTGATCTGCGCAGGGTGTGTTGCAAATCGAAGGCGATACATCTATAAAGCGCGCCTTCATTGCTCGAACCGGGAGGGATTTGCATGATTTGGTCGCTTTCGCAAATCGCGCGCTCGCGTTCGATGTTCAAGCTCGACGTGTGCTCGACCCGCTAGGGTCCCCTGTCGCCGGCTCCGCCCGGGCCTGATGTCCCGGTCGCTTCGCTTCCCAAGTCAAGATCAGTTTTAACGACGCTGCTTTCGGCTCTTTTGGCCGGCGTGCGTCCATCGATGGAGTCGGACCGCGCCCGAGGCGTGGCCGGATAACGCCATGACCGCACTATCAAAAAAGCCCGCCGCGATCCGCGTGGTGCTGCCTTTCGTCTTCCGCCACTGGCTGAACCAGCCGGCGCGGGGCCTCACCGTCGTGGGCGGCCTTTTGGGCGCGACCGTCGCCGACCTGTTCATGCCTGTTTACTCCGGCCACCTGATCGATGCGCTGACGCTCGGTCCGTCCGATCCGGCTGCGCGGCGTGCGGCGCTGATCGCTTTCGGCGCGATCGTCGCGCTGGGCGCAGCCTCGGTGGTGATGCGGATGATCGGGCTCCAGGCGATCGTGCCGTTCACGCTGAAGGTCATGTCCGACGTCGCGCAGGACGCGTTCATGCGCGTGCAGCGCTTCTCGACCGACTGGCACGCCAACTCCTTCGCCGGCTCCACCGTCCGCAAGATCACGCGCGGCATGTGGGCGCTTGACCTGTTGAATGACACGATCCTGCTGGCGCTGCTGCCGTCGCTGGTGGTGCTGGTCGGCTCGACCATCCTGCTTGCCGTGCACTGGGTGTCGCTGGGCGCGGTGATCGCGTTCGGCGCGATCCTCTATGTCGCGATGATGGTGGTGTTCTCCACGCGCTACATCGCGCCGGCCGCGCGTGTCTCCAATGCCTGGGACACCAAGGTCGGCGGCACGCTGGCGGATGCGCTGACATGCAACGCGGTCGTGAAATCGTTCGGCGCGGAAGTGCGCGAGGATGCGCGGCTGGCGCGTGTCGTCAATCGCTGGCGCGTGCGGGTACGGCGGACCTGGCTGCGCTACAACGCGACGGCCGCGACGCAGTTCGCCGTGCTGCTGTGCCTGCGCTCGTCCGTGATCGGCGGCTCGGTGCTGCTTTGGATGGCGGGGCGCGCCTCGCCGGGCGACGTCACCTATGTGCTGACGAGCTACTACATCATCCACGCCTACTTGCGGGACGTCGGCATGCACATCAACAACCTGCAGCGTTCGGTGAACGACATGGAGGAGCTGGTAGCGATCCATGACGAGCCGATCGGGATTGCGGATGCACCCGATGCGCGGCCGATCATGATCGAGGGCGGACGGATCGAATTCGACAACGTGACGTTCCACTATGGCGGCCATCGCGCGCCGCTGTATGACGGTTTGTCGATCGACATCCGCGCCGGTGAACGGGTCGGCCTGGTCGGCCGCTCCGGCTCCGGCAAGACGACCTTCGTCAAGCTGGTGCAGCGGCTCTACGACGTCTCTGATGGCCGCATCCTGATCGACGGCCAGGACATCGCCGAGGCGACGCAGCAATCGCTGCGCAGCCAGATCGCGATCGTGCAGCAGGATCCGATCCTGTTCCACCGCTCGCTCGCCGAGAACATCGCCTATGGGCGGCCCGGCGCGAGCCTGGAGGCGATCGAGCAGGCGGCGCGGTTGGCGAATGCGCACGACTTCATCCTGCGGCTGCCCAAGGGCTACGGCACGCTGGTCGGCGAGCGCGGCGTAAAACTGTCGGGCGGCGAACGGCAGCGCGTGGCGCTGGCGCGGGCCTTCCTGGCGGACGCGCCGGTGCTGATCCTGGACGAGGCGACATCGAGCCTCGACTCGGAGTCCGAGGCGCTGATCCAGCAGGCGATGGAGCGGCTGATGAAGGGACGCACCTCGATCGTGATCGCGCACCGGCTGTCGACGGTGCGCAGCCTCGATCGAATCCTGGTGTTCGACCGCGGCGAGATCGTCGAGCAGGGCACCCACAAGGCGTTGACGGCGCGGCCGGGCGGCATCTATCGCGGCCTGTTCGAGCGTCAGGTGATCGAGTTCGATCACAGCGCCGCGGCGGGATGAGCAAGGGCGCGTGGCTGACGGACGCAAAATCCGGACAGCCACGCCGCCAGGGATGGAATGATATGAAAGACCTGACACACGGCTCCATCGTGAGACACATCCTGGCCATGTCGCCGCCGATCATGGTCGGCATGGTCACGATCATGATCTGCCAGCTCGTCGATCTGTACTTCGTGTCGGAACTGGGCGATGCCGCGGTGGCCGGCGTGGCCGCGGCCGGCAATGCCGGCTTCCTCGTCAACGCGCTGATGCAGGTGCTCGGCGTCGGCACGGTCGCGCTGATCGCGCATGCCGTGGGGCGCAAGGATCGGGCAGACGCCAATCTGATCTTCAACCAGTCGGTCGCGCTGTCGGTGCTGTTTGGCCTGCTGACCCTGGCTGCAGGCGCTGCGCTCTCGCGTCCCTACATGCGGTCGATCGCAGCCGATCAAGCCACGATCGGGGAGGGGACCACCTATCTGTTGTGGTTCATGCCGGCGCTCGCGTTGCAGTTCGCGACCCAGGTGATGGGGTCGGCGCTGCGCGCCACCGGCATCGTGCGTCCCGTCATGATGGTGCAGGTGCTTGCGGTCGCCATCAATATCGCGCTGGCGCCGGTGCTGATCGTCGGCTGGGGAACCGGCCACGCGTTCGGCGTCGCCGGCGCGGGGCTGGCGAGCTCGATCGCGGTTGCGCTCGGCGTCCTGATTCTGTTCGCGTATTTCCGCAGGGTCGAGCGCTATGTCGCCTTCGATGCGGCGCAATGGCATCCGCAGCCGCGCCACTTGAAGCGCATCCTCAATGTCGGTCTGCCCGCCGGCGGCGAATTCATGATGATGTTCATCTTCATGGGCGTGGTCTATTTCGTCCTGCGCGATTTCGGGGCGGCAGCACAGGCAGGCTTCGGGATCGGGCAGCGCGTGCTCGGCCTGATCCAGATGCCGGCGCTCAGCATCGCGCTCGCAGCCGGGCCGATCGCCGGTCAGAATTTCGGCGCTGCGAAGGGTGCGCGCGTCAAGGAAACCTTCGTCAAGGCGGTGCTGATCACCACTTTGGTGTCGATCGGCTTCATGATCCTTGCGCAGTTCAAGCCGGAGCTTCTGCTCGCCGGGTTCTCGAACGACCAGGAGACCATGGCTATCGCCTTCCTGTTCTTGCGGATCATCTCGCTCAACATGGTGGCGCAGGGTCTGATCTTCACCTGCTCCAGCATGTTCCAGGGCCTCGGCAATACCAAGCCGGTGCTGCTCAGTTCGGCGACGCGCGTGTTTACCTATTCGCTGCCGGCGATCTGGCTGTCGACGTGGCCGGGTTTCAGGATGGAGTACGTCTGGTACCTGTCGATCGCAGCGACCACGCTGCAGGCCGCCTTAAGCTTGTGGCTGCTGCGCCGCGAGTTCAGGAAACGCTTGGCGGCGCCCGTGACGTCGGAGCAGGCCGGGTCCGAGCCGGTCGCGCCGTCCCCGCGCGCACCCGTCGCCACCACGGCGGCGGAATAGGCGGCCGCCCGCTTGTCCCTCACCCGCGGCTCCGGCTAAGTTGCCGGAGTCGTGGGGCCGGAATGATTGAGAGTTTGAGCAAGCCGCCAGGCAAGTCCTGGCTCTCGGTCATCGCTTCGGCGCGGCATGACCCGGCTGCCCGCATCTTCAATGTCGATCTGTGCGCGGCCCTGGTCGCGATCCTGCTGCCGTGGTCGACCACCGGCACGACGATCGCAATCGGGATGTTCGTCGTTGCGCTGCTGTTCACCGACCTGCGCGCGCTGCCGCAATCGCTCTCGCGCCCGATCTCGCTGCTGCCGGTCGCGCTGTTCGTGCTGGCCCTGATCGGCACGCTCTGGTCGGAGGCGGCCTGGCCCGCGCGCCTGCACGGCGTCGGGCCGGCGGCAAAGCTGTTGCTGCTGCCGCTTCTCTTCTACCACTTCGAGCGCTCGCCGCGAGGCGTCTGGATCTTCGTGGCATTCCTGGCCTCGTGCACGCTCTTGATGGTGGTGTCCTTTGCCGTCGCGCTCGAGCCCAGCCTGTCGCTGAAGCTCTACCTCTCGCGCGGGCCGTACAAGGTCGAGAGCGGGATCGCGGTGCGCAACTATATCGACCAGAGCCAGGAGTTTGCGCTCTGCGCCATCGCGCTCGCCCTGCCGATCGCGGCGCTGTTTCGCGCCGGCAGGATTCGCCTTGCCGCGCTGCTGGCGCTATTGACGCTCGGCTTCCTCGCCAACATGACCTTCGTCGTGGTCTCGCGCACCACGCTGGTGACGCTGCCCATCCTGCTCGCGGTGTTCGCCCTGCTGCATCTGAGGTGGCGGACGGCGCTGCTCGCCGTTGCCGCGATGGCCGCGCTCGTGGCGGTCGCGTGGAACGTTTCACCGTCTTTGCGCAACACGGTCGGCAAGTTCACCGGCGACTACGAGCTCAGCATGGTCCAGAACGAGGTCAGCGGCATGGGCGCGCGGCTGGAATTCTGGCGGAAGTCGCTGCGCTTCATTGCTGATGCACCGCTCATTGGCCATGGCACGGGCTCCACCCGCGGCCTGTTCGAGCGCGCCGCCGCCGGCGAGAGCGGACTGCGCGCGCAAATCGTCGGCGATCCCCACAACCAGCCCCTCAACGTCGCCGTGCAGTGGGGCGCGCTCGGTGTCGTCATCCTCTACGCGATGTGGCTTGCGCATCTCCTGATGTTTCGCGGCGAGGGGCTGGCGAATTGGGTGGGCCTATTGGTCGTGGTGCAGAACGTCTTGTCCTCGCTGTTCAACTCGCATCTGTTCGACTTCAGCGAGGGCTGGCTCTACGTGCTCGGCGTCGGCGTCGCCGGCGGGATGACGCTGGCGAGACGGCCACAGCGCCAGGGCGCGGCCTCATGAGCACGCAGCCAGATTCGGATGATGCGAGTTTGGCGAATGCCAGATAGTTGGCAGCGCGCTGCTATAGCGAGTCGCGATACGCCGACAATGTTCTGAATTCAATTCCGCTCTCGGCGGCATGGCGGACTTGGCCGGACTTGCTAACGGCTCGCCCTGGTCATGAATGACCCCAAGCAGACCTGCCGCCGACATCGCTGCGGCCCAGTTGCCGTCTAGCTCCTGTTAACAAAATGACAATAGGATCCGGAACCCCAGGGGGCGGCTGGGGGAAACCGGGCGATTTGGTGCTTTGCGTGATGCAAAAGATGGATGGTCAATGCCTCAGCACGCGACCGACGCATACGATGCGCAAATGTGGGCCTATCGCGACCATCTCCGCGGATTGAACCGCCGGCTGGCGGAAGACTACGCTCGCGAGAATATTCAGCACGTAGTGGTGGCTATCGAGGAGTTGGCCCAGGCAGCTCCAGTTACTCTTGCGATAGCCGAGCTTCACGAAGCAATTCGTCGCTCGCCGGCGAAAAACTTCTGGCCCGTGATCCGCCGAACAAAAGGCGTGCTGCTCCTTCGATCACCTAACGTCGGCGAGGGTTGCCCGTGGCCATGGCAACGAACAAACTCCGGGAACCTGCGCTACAGGCTGCCGGGACATCTGCTCTTTTCTCCGTGGCCCCCGAATGTTCGCCGCAGCGTTCGAAATCGTACGCTCGAACTTCAGCGAATGATCGATCGACTCCAAGCACTGCCAGACATAAGTCACTTCTTGGACGAAGTCCTTGCCGGTTCCATACAATACAAGACGCGGCAAGCCATTTGGCTCATTAACGGGATCAAAGCGCTCCAAGGGATTGCGATGCCGGACAGCATTGCGGCTCTGGACCGATGGTCCGATAAACCACGGCCCGACTCGAATGTCGTGTTGCGGATTTCGCGAGGAGCACTCGTCTATCACGACGGCCCCGATCGTTGCGAGATCGAAATTCCCGCCGCGCTCACTAAACCTCTCCGGGTACCCTCGACGCACGACCGCGCGTTGGAGCGGCATTTGGTCCGCGCCGGACCGCGATCCTATTACCCTTGAGCGACGTCCGCTTCTGGCCCGTCGCGACATATTGCGCCGCCACACGATTTCAGTCGCCAACGGAGCAAAGCGGAAGTTGATAGGCCGCCACCCGTCGCAGTGGAGACTGTAAAGGCACCGCCGCCTTCTCCCATTTTTTGAATGGTGCGGGGGTCCGGACCTGCGGGATCGCCCCCCTCCGCCGAGGCCCGCATTGTTCACCTCCGCCGTGGCGTGAAGACTAAAATCTGCATATGATGAGCTCGCCGTCAAACGCCGGAGAACACAGCGTCATGACGCCACACGATCCGAGCCAACAGCGTACGAAGAGGCGGCGCACACCTGAGTCCAGGGCTCGCAGGGCGTCAAACATAGGCGCATCCACAGCCAATCTTGAAGCGCAACTTGAGCGGCTGGTGCGCGAGCGCGACGAGGCGCTGGAGCAATATCGCGCCACTTCCGAGGTGCTGCGCGTGATCTCAAATTCGCCAACCAACCTTCAACCGGTCTTTGACACGATCGTGAAGTTTGCACCTCGCCTGTGCGGCGCGAACCATTGCGTGCTCTACCGATTCGATGGTGAGCTCCTGCATCTGGTCGCCCACCACAACCTGCCTGGTGAACTTCTCGAAATGTTGCGGCGCCTCTACCCAATGAGACCAAGCCGCATGCATGCGGCGGGCCGGGCAATCATGAGCGCCGCCGTGGTTGAGATCGCGGACACGCTCAGCGACCCGGAATATCAACAGAAGGTGGCGGTGCTGGGCGGGTGGCGCAGCATGGTTGCCGCCCCCGTGCTGCGTAACGCCATTCCGATCGGGATAATCGTTATCCAGCGGGCCGAGGCAGGCAAGTTCCCTGAGGGACAGATTGCGCTGCTCAAGACCTTCGCCGATCAGGCGGCGATCGCGATCGAGAACGTGCGCTTGTTTGACGAAGTCCAGACGCGCACGCGCGAGCTCGCGCGATCGGTCGAGGAATTGCGCGCGCTCGGCGAGGTGACTCAGGCGGTGAATTCGACGGTCGACCTTGAAACCGTCCTGACCACGATCGCAGTCAAGGCGGCCCAGCTCTCCAGCACGGAAGCCGGTGCCATTTATGTGTTCGACGACGCGAAACAGGAATTTCGGCTGCGGGCGACCTATGGACTGGATGATGCGGTGGTTGCCCAACTCAAGCGTAGTCATCTCGGTCTCCGTAGACCGCTGGCGATTAGTGATGCCGTGAAACGGCGCGCGCCAATCCAAATTCCGAACCTTCAGGACGATCCATCGGCCGCAGTAGATATTATCGTCCGTGCCGGCTTCCGCGCGCTGCTTGTCGTGCCGCTTCTCAGTGTCGACCGTATCGTTGGTGCGCTCGTCGTCCGCCGCAAGCAGCCAGGAGAGTTTCCCAAGAGCATCATTGAACTGCTGCAGACCTTCGCGGGGCAATCGGTCCTGGCGATCCAGAATGCCCGGCTCTTTGAAAGCGTGGAGGCCCGTACGCGCGAATTGACTGCCTCGCTGGAAGATTTGCGCACCACACAGGACCGCCTCGTCCAGACGCAGAAACTTGCTTCCCTTGGCCAACTCACCGCCGGTATCGCGCACGAGATCAAGAACCCGCTCAATTTCGTCAATAATTTCTCCGCTCTTTCATCAGAGCTGACCGACGAACTCAATAACGTGCTGATCAAGGAGAGGCTCTCCCCCGAAGGCCGCGAGGAAGTGGACGAGTTGACGCGCCTGTTGAAGGAGAATCTCGAAAAAGTCGCGCAGCACGGGAAGCGCGCTGACTCTATCGTCAAGAGCATGCTGTTGCATTCGCGCGAGAGTTCGGGCGAACGTCGGTCCGCCGACATCAATGCGCTGGTCCAGGAGAGTCTCAATCTCGCGTATCATGGTGCCCGGGCGGAGAAGGCCGACTTCAGCATCACCCTGAAGCACGAGCTCGACCCCAATGCGGGCGCGCTCAACCTCTATCCGCAGGAGATGATCCGGGCGCTCCTGAACCTGGTTTCCAACGGCTTCTACGCCGCGAACAAGCGCAAGATAGAAGCAGGCGACGAGGCCTTTGAGCCTGTCGTAAGCGCCGCCACCAGAAACCTCGGCAAGACGGTCGAAATCAGAATTCGAGACAACGGGACCGGTATCCCGCCCGAAGTCAGAGAGAAGATGTTCAATCCCTTTTTCACGACCAAGCCAACCGGGGAAGGGACAGGGCTCGGCCTCTCGATGACCCACGACATCATCGTGAAGCAGCATGGCGCAAGAATCGATGTCGAAACCAAGCTCGGTGAATTTACCGAGGTCATCATTACATTGCCACGCGACAGGCTCGCGACTTCTGGTATGGAGCCGGAATAATCGCCTCTGGTCCCTCGCGCCACATCGCGGCGATGCTGCGCTTCGATCGCTTTCGGGCCGGAGCAGACATCAGATCCGTCGGAAATGACCCATCGCGTCGCTTCGCTGAACTGCGGAATTTGGTCGCTATCGGAGAATTGCGGACTCGCACGAGCTGTCCGCCCGGCAGATTTATGGGTTCGCTAGACTAGTTCGCGCCAAAACTGTTCCAGACGAGGCCGCAGCCGGACAGGAACAACAGGCCGAGCACGACGTCGCCAAAATGCTTGTCGCTGAGTGCGTGATAGACACGCGCGCCCGCCCAGGCGCCGACCAGCGTTCCCGGGAAGGCGACCAGCGCCAGCCAGATCACCTTGCTCTCGACCAGGCCCGAGGCCGTCTGCAACGCCAGTGCGGCCGCGAGCACCGTGAAATTGAAGAGCTGGAAGATACCGCGCCGTTCATGCTTGTTCCAGCCGCGGATGTTGGCCCACAGGATCGGCAGCGGGCCCGACAGGCCGGCCAAGCCGCCCAAAATGCCGCCGGCGAATCCGATTGCGCCATCGGCGAACTTGCCGCCGAAGGTGACGGCGAGCGGCCGCTTGTTGAGATAGAGCGCGGTCGAGAAGATCAGGATCAGGACGCCCACGCTGAGCTTGAACACTTTTGGATCCGCCGAAGCGATCATCATGGTGCCGAGCGGCACGCCGAGGAGGCCGCCGATCAGGAACGGCCACACCAGCGTGAGATCAAAACTCTTCCACATTGTGGGCAGCGTCGAGGTCTGCGCGATCACCGAGCAGATCAGGACCAGCGGCACCGCGAGCGAGGGCGGCAGGACATAGAGCCAGATGCCGAGCGCCATCAGCGCCGTGCCGAACCCGGCGAGGCCCGAAACGAAGCCGCCGGCCAGCGCGCCAAAAAGCAGCAGCGCGTAGGTGAGTATTTCCACCAATTCTTCCTTGTATTTCTCGGCGTGGCACCGTGCGATCCCGAAATCCCGATCGCCGCGGACGGCATAGCACAGGCGCGGCAATGGAGGTCAATGGCCCGTCGCATGAGAGCGTGATCTGTGCCTAGAGCATGATGGCGTTTGGTTGAACCGGTTTGTCCACGGGCGCAGTTCACCCCTCCCCAGCGGGGATAGGTGAATTCCCGATGCCGCACCAGTACAACCTAATCTCATCTCGCTCTAGACGATCTGCCTGGTGTCGGCAGGCCTTTGCAGCGCGCCGACCAGAATCTGAAGCGCCTGCGTGAGCTCGGCGCGATTGCGGGCGGCGCCGAGTGACAGACGCGCGGCGTGGGGCGATTTTCCATCGACGACGAACGCATCGCTCGCGATGACGGCAAGGCCGTTTTGCAAGAGATGCGCGGAGAGCTCCTGCCTGCCCCAGCTCTCCGGCAGACGCAGCCACAGATGGTGCGCGGCAGGCTTTGCCAGGAACTGAAATTCTTTCAGGATGCGTTGCGCGAGTTGCTGCCGCCCGACCGCTTCGTTGCGAATCGCAGTGATGATGCGATCGGCAATGCCGGTCTCGAGCCAATGCGTCACCAGCGCGACCATCAGCGGCGCGGGCATCTGCACCGTCGCCTGGAGATAGGTCCGCATCTGCTGTTGCGCGGCGCCGTCGGGCGTCACGAGATAGGCGACGCGCAGCGCCGGCGCGATGCATTTCGACAGCGTGGTCGCCAGATATGTCCGCTCCGGAATGAGGTTCGCGATCGGCGAGGCCGCGCGATCGAGCAAGCCATAGGCGTCGTCTTCGATCAGGGTGGTGTCGGCGTCGCGCACGATCTTTGCGATGGCGCCGCGCCGCTCGGCTGAGAGCGTCGCGGTGGTCGGATTGTGCAGCGTCGGAATGAGATAGACGGCCTTCGGCCTGTGCTCGCGGCAGGCCTTTGCCAGCGCGTCCGGCAAAATACCGCCCTCATCCATGGCGACGCCGATTAGCCTGACGCCGAGCCTCGTGGCGACGGCCTTGATGCCGGGGAATGTGAGCGTCTCCGTCAGCACGACGTCACCGGGCTGCGCGACATAGGCGAGGAGATTGAACAGGATCGCCTGCGTGCCCGGAAAGATCACGAGACGGTCGGGGCGAACATGCGGAACGCGGCCGCGCATCCATTTGGCGGCGATCTCCAGCTCGCGCGCGCTGCCGCCGGGCGGCTGATAGTTCAAAAATGCCGTCAGTCCGGATTGCTGGCGCAGGGCTTCCATCCCTGTGAGGATGCGCTCGTCGAGCTGGGCTTCAAGCGGATGCGGCGGTACGTTCATCGACAGGTCGATTGCGACCGGATGCGGCAGGTCGACGGCGCGCCGCGCTGATGTCTCCGAAACGAACGAGCCCTGGCCGACCCGAGCCTCCAGAATCCCGCGGCGCCGCGCCTCGCTGTAGGCGCGCGTCACCGTGGTGAGATCGATCCCGAGCGCCTTGGCGAGCGCGCGCTGCGTCGGCAATTGCTGGCCGCGCACCAGCCTCCCTGCGGCGATGTCGGCCTCCATGGCATCGACGATGCGCTGATAGCGGGGGCCCGAGAGCTCCGCGATTGTAGGGGTCCAATCCATGCAATTAGGGCCAATGTCCTTTGAATGTATGGATGCAGGATATTATTGTATGGATCGTCGAAAAGGAAGAGGTGTGGTCATGACGACCGGCTCAGTCTCTCTGGCAAAGGCGATGTGGCGGGGTTTTAGGGGCAAGTGTCCGAACTGCGGTGAAGGGCACATGTTCGGCCGCTTCCTGAAGGTCGCCGATAGTTGCAATCACTGTGGCGAGGAGCTGTTTCACCAGCGCGCCGATGATTTTCCGGCCTATCTCGTGATGGTCGTGGTCGGCCATCTCGTGGTGCCGGCGATCCTCGCAGTCGAGACCGCCTACGCGCCGCCGGTCTGGCTGCAATTGGCGGTGTGGCTGCCGGTCACGCTGTTTGGCTCGCTCGCGCTGCTACAGCCGACCAAGGGCGCCATCGTCGGATTGCAATGGCAGCTCGGCATGCACGGTTTTGAGGACAGCAAGCATCGGCGGGACGCCGAGCAGCTTGCGCCGGTCGAGATTGGGACGACGCCGCGCGCGGTTTGAGATCGTGCCAAATGGTGAGGGGTCCGATGCGTTAGCATCGAACCCCTCGTTGGTAGACATCAGCCGGCCTGTAAGCCGGGTTCTGTAGGGCACCACCCGCTTGCGCTGATGATACGTGACGGCCATTCCTCTGGGGCCATGTTTGCACATGGCCTCGAGCAACCTACCCGGACGGCGGGCCTGACATCGCCCCGCGGCGTTATCGCTTGCGCGAACTGCCCGCTTAAGCCGTCCCTATTCGGTTTTGCTCCCGGTGGGGTTTGCCATGCCGGCTCCGTTGCCGGAATCGCGGTGCGCTCTTACCGCACCTTTTCACCCTTACCTCGCCAAAGCCCCGAAGGGGCGACGGCGGGCGGTTCGTTCTCTGTGGCACTTTCCCTAAGGTCACCCTCGCCGGACGTTATCCGGCACCGCATGTCAAGGGAGCCCGGACTTTCCTCCCCGGCGGCCTTTCGGCACTTGCAGGGGCGGCCGTCCGGCCGACTGACGCCCTACGCATGGGCCATTTATGGCGCTTTCGTCAAGGCGATATGGCCTCCGCAGGAACCGGGAGAATGATTTATCCTGAAGATGTCGTTTGGTGCGGGCCCCGTTCGACTGGATGTCGGCGATCAAGCCAAAGCAACAGGAGTGAGCGATGCAATATTTGCTGATGATCTACCAGAACGAGGCCGAGTACGCGAAGATTGACACGGGGACGACCACGAAGATGTCGGCGGAGTATGAGGCCTTCACAAAATCCATCATCCAGAACGGCAATTTCAAGGCTGGCGACCGGCTGCGGCCGACCACGACCGCGACCACGGTGCGCGTGCGCGATGGCAAGACGCTTACGACCGACGGCCCGTTTGCCGAAACGCGCGAGCAGCTCGGCGGCTACTATCTGATCGAGGCCAAGGATCTCAATGCGGCGATCGAGATCGCGGCGCGGATCCCGAGCGCGCGCGTCGGTTCGATCGAGGTGCGGCCGATCTGGGTCTACGACAAGTGATGGCAACGCGCGCGGCCGCCGCATGACCCCGGTCGAGATCGAAAACATCTTCCGCGACGAGGCGGGGCGGGCGCTGGCTACGCTGATCCGCCTCGTCGGCGACTTCGATCTCGCCGAGGACGCGCTGCAGGACGCGTTCGCCGTCGCGCTGGAGCGCTGGTCGGCGCGCGAGGTGCCCGACAATCCGCGCGCCTGGCTCGTCAACGTCGGGCGCAACAAGGCGATCGACCGCATCCGCCGGCAGGCCACCTTCCGCGGCAAGCAGCGGCAACTCGCGCATGAGCTCGAGCTGAACGCGCAGGCGCCGGACGAGCCGAGCGCGGTACTCGACGACGACATGCTGCGGCTGATCTTCACCTGCTGCCATCCGTCGTTTGCGACTGATGCTCAGGTCGCGCTCACGCTGCGCACGGTGTGCGGTCTCACCACCGCGCAGATCGCACGGGCCTTTCTCATCGGCGAGGAGGCGATGGCGCAGCGGCTCGTCCGCGCCAAGCAGAAGATCAGGCTGGCCGGCATTCCCTATGAGGTGCCCGAGCGCGACGCGCTGGAGCCACGGCTGCGCGGCGTGCTTGCCGTGATCTATCTCGTCTTCACCGAAGGCTATGTCGCAACATCAGGCGTGGATTTGATGCGGCCCGACCTCGCGGTCGAGGCGATCAGGCTCTGCCGGCTGCTCGATCGCCTGATGCCGGATCGCGGCGAGGTCAAGGGATTGCTCGCCCTGATGCTGCTGCACGATGCGCGCCGCGCGGGCCGCGAAACCGCAGCCGGCGACATCGTGCTGCTGGAGGAGCAGGACCGTACGCTCTGGGATGGCGCGCAGATCGAAGAGGGATTGATGCTGGTCGAAGCGGCGCTCCGCGCGCCGGGGCGTCCGGAATCCTATGCCGTGCAGGCCGCGATCGCCGCGTTGCATGCGCGCGCGCAAAACTATGAGGCGACGGATTGGCCGCAGATCGCCGGCCTCTACCAGGTGCTGTTGCGCATCAGCCCGTCGCCGGTGATCGACCTCAACCATGCCGCCGCGGTGTCGATGGTCGACGGTCCCGCGCGCGCGCTCGATCTCGTCAACGCCATTGCCGCACGCGGCGGGCTCGATGGTTATGAGCTGCTGCCTGCGGTGCGGGCCGATCTGTTGCGAAGGCTGGGCCGGAAGGACGAAGCGCGCGCGGCCTATGTCGAGGCAACAGCGGCGACGCAGCTCGAGCCATTGCGGCGGCTCTATGCCCGGCGGATGAAAGAGCTCGAAAACTAGGTTCGTCATGGCCGGGCTTGTCCCGGCCATCCACGCACTTCCTTTTCGTTGCAGCCAAGACGTGGATGCCCGGGACAAGCCCGGGCATGACGGAGCAAGAGGATTCGGGCGGGTCTATTTCGAAGCCACCGCGGTCGGCTCTTGCGGCAGGCTCGCCAGCAGCGCCTGCAATGTAGACAGTGTCGAATGATCCGCGACGCCGTCGAGCCGCGCGGGACGAAAATGGCGCTGGAAGGCGGTGACGACTTCCATGGTCGCGGCATCGTATTTGCCGGTGAGCGGCACGCCGTAGCCATATTTGGCGAGCGCCTGTTGCAGGCTCAGCACTTCGTCGCTGATGGTGCCGAGCATCAGGCTCTCGCCGCGCACGACCGGCGCCGGCGTCACCCAGTGGCCGACGCCGGAATTCGCCAGCGAATGCCACGGAAACTTTTCGCCGGGATCCTTCTTGCGCGCGGGCGCGACGTCGGAATGCGCGAGCACGCGATGCGGCGGCACTTTTCGGCGAAGCATGATGCCGCGGCACAGCGCGATGACGGCTGCGATCTGGCGCAGCGGAAACTCCGGATAGCCCCAGTCATGGCCGCGGTTGACGATCTCGATGCCGATCGAGCAGGAATTGACGTCGTCTTCGCCGGCCCAGGAGGAGACACCGGCGTGCCAGGCGCGCTTGGCTTCCTGCACGCATTGCACGATGCGCCCGTCCTCCAGCACGACATAGTGCGCTGACACCTCGGTGCCGGCAGTGCACAGCCGCGCCAGCGCGCCCTCCACGTCGGGCATGCCGGTGTAGTGCAGGACGATCATGTCCGGCAGCCGGCCCTTGCTGCGCTCGCCGTAGTTCGGTGACGGGATGATGTCGGAGGCGATCGAGGAATCGGGGTCGAACGTCCGCATGCTCGCCGCGGTCTTCGGAACCGGGAGGACGCGTTGGCGCTTCGAATCAGATCCAGGTGACGCGGGCGAACCGGACGACATAAGGTAGCTCGGGACTAGAGGACGGAGGGCCCTTCACGCCCTTAACTTTACTATTCCTTTACCCTTGCTGCCGCGCAATCGCGCAACGTGGCTAACGGGTGCATTTTGGCCCGACTGTGTGGATGACGCATCACCACCCGGCCGCCTTTTCGACATGTAACCAAGTCATCAACGCTTTCTTAACGCTAAGGGCCGTTACTGAGTGGTGAAGAGCCGACCCGTGTCCGGAGGCGGCCAAGGCGCTTTTGTGCTCGAAATCCCATGGCTGCCCGACAAATTCCGCTGGGAAAACAGGGTTTGCGGCCTGGGATATCAGGGCCTTGCAAGCGCGCTGTGCAGGGGTTGAGCCGTGGAACCGCCGCGACGCGGAACTATCTTGGGCGTTATGGGCTCGTCCGCCATCGGCTCCGTGTCGATCGGGCGCGGCGCATGACTTCGGCTGCCCATATTCCCGTTCTCGGGCGCGAGGCGATCGAGCATCTCGCGCCGCGCGCGGGCGGCGTTTACGTCGACGCGACTTTCGGCGGCGGCGGCTACAGCCGCGCCATTCTCGATGTGCCGGGAACCCGCGTCATCGGCATTGACCGCGACCGCACGGCGATCATGGGCGGATTCGATCTGGTCGACAGCTCCGAGGGGCGGCTGACGCTGGTCGAGGATCGTTTTTCGAATCTGGCCGAAATCTGCGCCGCGCAAGGGCTCGACGCCGTCGACGGCGTCGTCATGGATGTCGGCGTCTCCTCGATGCAGCTCGACCAGGCCGGACGCGGCTTCTCCTTCCGCCTCGACGGTCCGCTTGACATGCGCATGGGGCAGGCCGGGCCGACGGCGGCCGATGTGGTTGCGACCGCGTCCGAAGGCGATCTCGCCGACGTCATCTATCTTCTCGGCGAAGAGCGGCACTCGCGGAAAGTGGCCCGCGCCATCGTCGCCGCCCGCAAGGACGCGCCGATCACGACCACGCGGGCGCTGGCCGACATCGTCGCGCGCGTGGTGCGCGCCAAGCCCGGCGACATCCACCCGGCGACGCGGACGTTCCAGGGGCTGCGTATCCTCGTCAATGAAGAGCTCGATGAGCTCGAGACCGCACTTGCCGGCGCCGAGCGTGTGCTCAGGCCCGGCGGCCGCCTCGTGGTGGTGTCGTTCCATTCGCTGGAAGACCGCATCGTCAAGAACTTCCTCAACGCACGCGCCAGGACCGGTGGCGGCTCGCGGCATCTGCCGGAGGTCGCACAAGTCCCGCCGAGCTTCCAACTGCTGACGCGGCGGCCGGTCGTCGCCGGCGAAGAGGAGGTCACGCACAATCCGCGCGCGCGGTCGGCAAAGCTGCGCGCCGCCGAGCGGACCGCCGCTTCCGCGCATCCCGGCGACGAGGAGTCGTCCTGGCCAAGCTTGTCCTCCGTCATGAGGGGTGGCTAGCGCATGCGCATCATCCACCTCCTGGTCATCGGCGCGCTGATTTTTGCCGCGGCCTATGTCTACCGGATCAAGATGGAATCCACCGCCCGCACCGAACGCGTGCTGCGGCTGCATGCGGAAATCCGCGAGCAGCGCGACGCGATCGCGGCGTTGCGCTCCGAGTGGGCAAAACTCGATGCGCCGCTGCGGCTGCAGGGGCTGGCCGAGCGGCACCTGCCGCTTAAGCCGCTCACTGGCACGCAATACGATCAGCTCAAGAACCTGCCGGAGCGTCCGCCGCGGCTGGTGAAGCCCGGCGAGCCCGATCCGATCGGCGCCATGATCAACACCATCGAAGCCGTGGCCGGTTCCGATACCGTGACGGGCTCCGTACCTCAGCCGGGGAACAAGCGATGAGCGCTGACAATCCGGCCAAACCAAACAACAAGCCGGCCGAACCCTGGCGCCAGCGGCTGATCCGCAGCCTGCTCTACGGGCGCAACGTCGATCGCGCCGCGAAGGCGCGCGCGCGCGTCGGCTTTGCCATCCTCGCCTTTGCTGCGATCTATTCGGTGATCGGCGGCCGCCTCGTGATGTTCGCGATCGGCGCCGACGCCCACGGTGCGCGCCGTGCCGCCTCGCAGGACGTGATCGCGACCGCGCGCCCCGACATCGTCGACCGCAACGGCGAAGTGCTCGCAACCGACGTCAAGGCGCCGAGCCTGTTCGGCGAGCCGCGCCGCATCATCGACAAGGACGAGGCCATCGAGCTCCTGACCGCGACCGTGCCCGATCTCGACACCGGCGAGGTGCGCGAGCGGCTGTCGTCGCGAAAGGGCTTCGTGTGGCTGAAGCGCGAGATCACGCCGAAGCAGCAGCAGGACATCCACAAGCTCGGCATTCCCGGCATCGGCTTCCTGCGCGAGAACAAGCGCGTCTATCCGACCGGCAACGAGGTCGCCCACCTCATCGGTCTCGTCAATATCGACAACCAGGGCATCGCCGGCATGGAGAAGTGGCTCGACAGCAACGGGCTCGCCGATCTCCACCGCGCCGGCTTTGCCACCGACCGCTTGCAGAAGCCGATCGAATTGTCGGTCGATTTGCGCGTCGAGCACGCGCTGCGCGACGAGCTTCTGAAGGCCAAGGAAAAGTATAAGGCCAAGGCGGCTTCCGGCCTCGTCTCCAACGTCAAGACCGGCGAGATCGTCGCGCTGGTGTCGCTGCCCGACTTCGATCCGAACAACCCGAAGGAGGCGCACGATCCCGATCGCATCAACCGCCTTACAACAGGCGTGTTCGAGATGGGCTCGACCTTCAAGACGCTCACGCTGGCGATGGCTCTGGACTCCGGCAAGGCCTCGCTCAACACGCTCTATGATGCGCGCGGTGCGCTGCATTACGGCAAGTTCGCGATCCACGACACGCATCCGCTCGGACGCTCGATCTCGCTTTCGGAAGTCTTCACCTTCTCGTCCAACGTCGGCGCGGCGCGCGTTGCGCTGAGCCAGGGCGTCGAGGCGCATCGCGCGTTTCTGAAGAAGGTCGGGCAGCTCGACCGTCTCCGCACGGAATTGCCGGAGAGCGCCTCGCCGATCGTGCCGAAGCGTTGGGGCGAGCTCAACACCATTACCATCGCGTTCGGCCACGGTATCGCGGTGGCGCCGCTGCAGGCCGTGATGGGCATCAATGCGATGGTCAATGGCGGCTATCTGATCCCGCCGACCTTCCTCAAGCGCTCCGAGGAAGACGCCAAGGCGGTGGCCAAGAAGGTGATCCGCCCCGAAACGTCGGAGAAGATCCGCTATCTGATGCGGCTCAACGCCGAGGTCGGAACCGCCAAGAAGGCCGACGTCGCCGGCTACTATATCGGCGGCAAGACCGGCACGTCCGAGAAGGTGGTCGGCGGCCGCTATTCCAAGAAGCAGGTGCTCAACTCCTTCACCGCGATCCTGCCGGCGGATAATCCGCAATTCCAGCTCCTGGTCATGCTGGACGAGCCGAAGGCGATTCCGGAAACCATGGGTTTCATCACCTCGGGCTGGAACGCGGTGCCGACGGGCGGCAAGGTGATCGCCCGGATCGCGCCGCTGCTCGGGATCGAGCCCCGCTTCAATCTGCCGCCGTCCGACCGCCTTATTCTTGCGACATCCAGGACAACCCAGTAAGCCGTACCGGTGCTGCCCTGAGTCGTTTTTCACGGGGTTTTCGGCTCGGCGCCTGGACTGGAAGACCATGAAACTGCGCGACCTCCTAGGTCAGGAATTTCTGGGCAATGATGCCGCAATCGAGCCTGCTGCCGCGGCGCTCGATGTGACGGGGCTTGCGTTCGACAGCCGCGTGGTCAAGCCGGGCGACCTGTTCTTCGCGCTGGCCGGCAGCAAGACCGACGGCGCACGCTTCATCGAGGCTGCGATTGCCGCCGGCGCCGTTGCGGTGGCCGGCGATCATCCGCCGCAGAACGGCTGCAAGGTCCCCTTCATCGTTGTCGCCAATCCGCGCCGCGCGCTGGCGCTGGCGGCGGCAAAATTCTTCCCGCTCCAGCCGGCGACGATTGCGGCGGTGACCGGTACCAGCGGCAAGACCTCGGTCGCCGCGTTCACGCGGCAGATCTGGGAGCGGCTCGGGCACAATTCCGCGAGCATCGGCACCATCGGCCTCGTGTCGCCAAAACGTACGGTCTATGGCTCGCTGACGACGCCGGACCCGATCGAGTTGCACCGGCAGCTCGACGAGATCGCGCGCGACGGCGTCACGCATCTGGCCTTTGAAGCGTCCTCGCACGGGCTCGACCAGTATCGTCTCGACGGCGTGCGCGTGTCCGCCGGCGGCTTCACAAACCTCACGCGCGACCATATGGACTATCATCCAACCGTTGCGCATTACCTCGCTGCCAAGCTGCGGCTGTTTCGCGATCTCATTCCGCCGGGTGGCGCCGCCGTGATATCAGCCGATCATGATTGCTCGGCGGAAGCAATTGAAGCAGCGCGCACGAAGGGCTTGCGTGTGATGGCGGTCGGTCGCAACGGCGACGGGGCAGGCGAGGGCATTCGCCTCGTCGATGCTGAGGTCGACGGCTTTACGCAAAAACTTGCTGTTGAGCATCGCGGCAGGCGTTGTTCGATCCGGTTGCCGCTGGTCGGCGAATTCCAGATCGAGAACGCGTTGGTGTCGGCCGGCCTTGCGATCGGCACCGGGAGCGATGCGGCCAATGTCTTTGCGAGCCTCGAACATCTCGAAGGCGCGAAGGGTCGGCTCGAACTCGTCGGCGAGCGTAACGGCGCGCCGATCTTCGTCGACTACGCGCACAAGCCGGATGCGTTGGTCAAGGCACTTCAGGCTCTCCGACCCTATGCCAAGCGGAAGTTGATCGTCGTGTTCGGCGCCGGCGGCGATCGCGATGTTGGCAAGCGCCCGATCATGGGCGCGATCGCGGCCGAACATGCCGACGGCGTCATCATCACCGACGACAATCCGCGCAGCGAGAAGCCGGAAGCCATTCGCGCCGCGATCCTCGCGGAAGTAAAGGGCGCGAAGGAAATCGGCGACCGCGCCGCCGCGATCCGCGCCGCGATCGATGATCTCCAGCCGGGCGATGCGTTGTTGATCGCCGGCAAGGGCCACGAGAGCGGGCAGATCGTCGGCGACCGCGTGCTGCCGTTCAGCGATCACGAGGCGGTCGCCGCCGCACTAACGACGAGGGGTGCATGAGCGCGCCATTGTGGACGGTTGCCGAGGTCGCGCGTGCGCTGGGGCTGACGGGATCTTTTCCGGACACGCCGATCGATTTCATTACGCAGGACAGCCGCCTGGTGAAGCCGGGCAGCCTGTTCGTCGCGCTCAGCGGCACGCCGAGCGGCGGCTTCATCTCCAGCTTCGCCAGTGCGCGCGACGGCTGGGAGTTTGCCGACAAGGCGCAAGCCGCTGGTGCCGCAGCGATCATCGTGCCGCACGAGATCGCGGGCCTGCGCATTCCCCAGCTTGTCGTCAAGGACACGCTGATCGACGGCCTCTGGGGCCTCGCGCGCGCCGCCCGTGCGCGCTTCAAGGGCGAGGTGATCGGGCTGACCGGCAGCGCCGGCAAGACCAGCACAAAGGAATATCTCGCGGCCTATCCGAATGCCTATGCGAGCCCGTCGAGCTTCAACAATTTTTGGGGCGTGCCGCTGACGCTGGTGAATGCGAAGCCGGACGCCAGCCTCTGGGTCGTCGAGATGGGCATGAACCAGACCGGCGAGATCGCGCGGCTCAGTGAATTGACGCGGCCGACCGTCGCTCTGGTCGTTAATGTGCAGCCAGTGCATCTGGAAAAGCTCGGCTCGCTCGAAGCCATCCGGCGCGAGAAGGTGTCAATCGCGCAAGGCCTGCCGAAAGACGGCGTGCTGGTGCTGCCGGCGGAGATCGCAGCGCCCGAATGGAGCGGCAAGGTCGTGCGCTTCGGCGAGAACACCGAGGTGCGCGAGCTGAAACACACGCCGCAGGGCGAGAGCTGGCGGGTCAGCGCCGACGTTGCAGGCAAGACGATCGACTTCGGCCTCACGCCCGGCGCGCCGCATCGCGTCCAGAACGCGCTCGCCGCGCTTGCTTCGATCCATGCCGCGAGCCTCGATGCATCAGCACTTGCAGCGCGGCTCGATGGCGTCGGCATCATGACCGGGCGCGGCGTCGAGCAGACCGTCGGCGGCGTCACCGTGATCGACGACAGCTTCAATGGCAATCCCGCCAGCATGGCGGCGGCGCTGGAAAGCCTCAAGGCGCGCCCGGTGAGCGGTGGCCGCCGCATCGCGGTGCTCGGCGACATGCTTGAACTCGGCAGCGATGCTCCGGCCTATCACAAGGATCTCGCCAAATATCTTGCCGGGATCGACGGCGTCTACTGCGTCGGTCCGCTGATGCACCACCTCCATGGCCTGCTGCCGGCGGACCAAAACCTCGGCTGGCATGACGACCCTGCGACACTCAAGCCCCAGGCCGTAGCAGTGCTGCTGAAGGCAGGCGATGTCGTGGTTGTCAAGGGCAGCAAGAAGATGTTCTGGGTCAACAAGTTTGTGCCCGCCCTAGTGGCCGCGTTGCAGGCAAAGGCGTAAACTGCTTGTTGCGTCGCCGCCTGATCCAGCTTCCCGCCACGCACCGTGCGACGCGTTCGGTTTATTGGGGTCGCCTGACCGCCAGACGAATTGGGCGATGCGTCGCGAGGCGCCTCCGAAATAGCCGCTAGCAGGAGCGGCATGGGACTGTCTGAATGTTTTACTGGTTGATCGAGCTTTCCAATACGGTTCCGGGCTTTGGTGCGTTTCGCGCCCTCCTGAACGTCTTCCGCTACATCACCTTCCGCACCGGCGGTGCCGTCGTCACCGGTGCCCTGTTCGTGTTCCTGTTCGGTCCCTGGATCATCGACCATTTGCGCATCCGCCAGGGCAAGGGCCAGCCGATCCGCACCGACGGCCCGCAATCGCATCTGGCCAAGAGGGGTACGCCCACCATGGGCGGGTTGATGATCCTGTCGGGTCTCACCGTCGGCACCGTGCTGTGGGCCAACCCGCTCAACCCTTACGTCTGGATCGTTCTCGCGGTGACGCTCGGTTTCGGCTTCGTCGGCTTCTATGACGATTACCTGAAGGTGACCAAGCAGACGTCGAGCGGTTTTGGCGGCAAGCTCCGCCTCGGCATCGAGGCCATCATCGCGCTGGTGGCCTGCTACGCCCTCGTGCGGCTGAACCGCGATCCCGCGTCCACCGCGCTGACGATTCCCTTCCTGAAAGACACCGTGCTGCATTTCGGCTGGTTCTTTGTCGTCTTCGGCGCCTTCGTCATCGTCGGCGCCGGCAATGCAGTGAACCTCACCGACGGTCTCGACGGTCTCGCCATCGTGCCGGTCATGATCGCGACCGCCAGCTTTGCGATGATCGCCTATCTCGCCGGCAACGCCGTGTTCGCCGACTATCTCCAGATCAAATATGTCGCCGGCACCGGCGAGCTCGCCGTGCTGTGCGGAGCGCTATTGGGCGCGGGTCTCGGCTTCCTCTGGTTCAACGCGCCGCCGGCCTCGATCTTCATGGGGGACACCGGCTCGCTTGCGCTCGGCGGCATGCTGGGTGCGATCGCGGTCGCGGTGAAGCACGAAATCGTGCTCGCGGTCATCGGCGGCCTGTTCGTGCTGGAGGCCGTCTCCGTCATCGTGCAGGTCGTTTCGTTCAAGCTCACGGGCAAACGCATCTTCAAGATGGCGCCGATCCATCATCATTTCGAGCAACTGGGCTGGACCGAGCCGCAGATCGTGATCCGTTTCTGGATCATCTCGGTGATGCTGGCGCTCGCCGGCCTCTCCACGCTGAAGCTGCGGTGATCCCTCGATGATCCCCGTCACGTCCTTCGCGGGCAAGACCGTCGCCGTCTTCGGCCTCGGCGGCTCGGGGCTCGCCTCCTGCCACGCGCTGAAGGCGGGCGGTGCCGAAGTGATTGCGGGCGATGACAGTGCTGACAACGTTGCCAAGGCCGCGCAGGCGGGCTTCATCACCGCGGACTTGCGCAGCGTGTCGTGGGCGAACTTTTCAGCGCTCGTGCTCGCGCCGGGCGTGCCGCTCACCCACCCGGCGCCGCATTGGAGCGTCTTGAAGGCGCGCGAGGCCGGCGTCGAGGTGATCGGCGACATCGAGCTGTTCTGCCGCGAGCGGCGGCGCCATGCGCCGGATGCACCGTTCGTCGCCATCACCGGCACCAACGGCAAGTCGACCACGACGGCGTTGATCGCGCACTTAACGAAAGTCGCCGGCTACGACACCCAGATGGGCGGCAATATCGGCACCGCGATCCTGTCGCTCGAGCCGCCGCGCATGGGCCGCGTCCACGTCATCGAGATGTCGTCCTATCAGATCGACCTTACACCCTCGCTCGATCCGTCCGTCGGCATTTTGCTCAATGTCAGCGAGGACCACATCGATCGCCACGGCACGATCGCGCACTACGCCGCGGTGAAGGAGCGTCTCGTCGCCGGCGTTCAGGCGAAGGGCACCGCGATCGTCGGCGTCGACGACGGTTTTTGCCGCGACATCGCCGACCGGCTGGACCGCGGCGGCAAGAACGTGGTGCGGATCTCCGTCAAGAACCCGGTGGCATCAGGCATCTATGTCGAGCACGGAACGATCGTGCGCGCTGCGAGCGGCGCCAAGAGCGAGGTCGCAAGACTCGGCGGGATCGGCTCGCTGCGCGGCCTGCACAATGCGCAGAACGCAGCCTGTGCTGCGGCCGCAGCACTCGCGATGGGCATCGATCTTGAGACCTTGCAAAACGGCTTGCGCGGCTTCCCCGGCCTCGCACACCGCATGGAGCAGGTCGGCCGTCGCGACAATGTGCTGTTCGTCAACGACTCCAAGGGCACCAACGCGGATGCCGCCGCGCACGCGCTGTCGTCCTTTGCCGACATTTTCTGGATCGCCGGCGGCAAGCCGAAGATGGGCGGCATCACCAGCCTGACCGGTTTCTTCCCGCGCATCCGAAAAGCCTATCTGATCGGCGAGGCCGCGCAGGAGTTTTCGGGCACGCTGGGCACGCAAGTGCCGCACGAGATCAGCCAGACGCTCGATGTCGCGGTCGCGAATGCCGCGCGCGATGCGGAGGCGTCCGGCCTGCAGGACGCGGTGGTGCTGCTGTCGCCGGCCTGTGCGTCGTTCGACCAGTACCGCAATTTCGAGATCCGCGGCGCGAAGTTTCGAGAACTGGTCCAGGCACTGCCGGGCGTGAAGCCGGTGGTGTGAGGGGCGCTTGTTCCTCATTCTCCGCTGTCGTCGCCCGGCTTGACCGGGCGACCCCAGTATTCCAGAGACCGTGCTTGAGCCGAGAAGCCGCGGCGTACTGGATACCCCGCTCTCGCGGGGTATGACGCTCGTTTGTGGTAGCTCCGTGCGCTATCTCCAAAGTTATCGATCCCATTAACCTCCCGGTAACCAACCTCGGCGACCAATGGTCTGACCTCTGTCCGAAGGCCGGCCGCCCATGCTCTCCCGCGAAGAACGCACCCCATTTTCCGAGTGGTGGTGGACCGTCGACAAGCCGCTGCTCGGCGCCATCATGGCGCTGATGCTGTGCGGGGTCATCCTGTCGCTGGCGGCGAGCCCGCCGGTGGCGACACGCATCGGGCTCGATCCCTTCCACTTCTTCAGCCGGCACGTGATGTTCCTGGCTCCGTCCTTCATGGTGCTGATCGGCGTCTCCTTCCTGTCGCCGCGCGCGATCCGGCGCTCTGCGCTCATCATTTTCGCGGTCAGCATTGTCCTGATCGTGCTGACGCTGGCCATCGGTCCTGAAGTGAAGGGCTCGCGGCGCTGGATCACGCTGCTCGGCGTCAACATCCAGGCCTCTGAAGCGGCAAAGCCATCCTTCGTCGTCATCGCGGCCTGGCTGTTCGCGGAATCGACCAAGCGGCCGGAGATGCCGGCGACCTCGATGGCGATGGTGCTGCTGTTGATGCTGGTCTCGCTGCTGGTGATGGAGCCGGACTTCGGCCAGACCATGCTGATCCTGATGGTGTGGGGCGCGCTGTTCTTCATCGCGGGCATGCGCATGATCTGGGTGGCGGGCCTGGCGGGCGCGGCGGCCGCCGGCCTGTTCAGTGCCTATCTCTTCGTTCCGCATGTCGCGGGCCGTATCAAGCGCTTCATGAACCCGGCCTCTGGCGACACGTTCCAGGTCGATACCGCGATGGAAGCTTTTTACAACGGTGGCTGGCTCGGGCTTGGGCCGGGCGAGGGCATCGCCAAGCGCAGCCTGCCGGACAGTCACACCGACTTCGTGTTTGCGGTTGCCGCCGAAGAGTTCGGCATCGTGCTGTGCCTCGCCATGCTGGCGCTGTTTGCCTTCGTCGTGATCCGCACGCTGTCGCGCGCCTATGCCAATGAAGACATGTTCTCGCGCTTTGCGGCCTCCGGCCTTGCGATCCTGTTCGGCGTGCAGGCCGCGATCAACATGTCGGTCAACCTCCAGCTCATCCCGGCCAAGGGCATGACGCTGCCTTTCATCTCCTACGGCGGCTCCTCCATCGTGTCGCTCGCCTACGGCGTCGGCATGATGCTGGCGCTGACGCGGCTCCGTCCGCGCACCGAGGTCGAGGCAAGCGGCCGCGCCGACGCCATGCGCAGCTACGCGTAATTCGGCCGCGCGGGCGCGGCTCGCAATGACGGAAAAGTCCCTGTAAAAGGGGCCCCGCCATGGACACACCCCCCTTGATTCTGCTCGCCGCGGGCGGCACCGGCGGCCATCTGTTTCCGGCCGAGGCGCTCGGCGTCGAATTGATCCGCCGCGGCTTTCGCGTGCGGCTGGTGACGGACGAGCGCGCGCTCAAATACAGCGGTCTCTTCACCAAGGACATGATCGATGTGGTGGCAAGCGAGACGGCGCGCGGCCGCAATCCGCTGCAGCTCGCCCATGCTGCCATCACGCTCGCCACCGGCACTTTGTCCGCCTTCAACCTGATGCGCCGCCTGAAGCCCGCAGCGGTGATCGGTTTTGGCGGCTATCCGACCCTGCCGCCGCTGATCGCGGCGCGGCTCGCCGGCGTGCCCGGCATCATCCACGATGCGAACGCGGTGCTTGGCCGCGCCAATCGCTTCCTGTCGCGCCATGTGCGCGCCATCGCGACATCCTTGCCGGGCGTGCTCGATCGCGATCCTGCACTGGCCGGCAAGACCGCGACCGTCGGCACGCCGATGCGGCCCGCGATCCTTGCGGCGGCCGCGGTGAAATATGTAGCGCCCGAGACTGGCGGGCCGTTGCGCCTGCTTGTCGTCGGCGGCAGCCAGGGCGCGCGCATCATGGCCGATATCGTGCCGGGCGCCATCGAGCGCCTCGAGCCGGTGCTGTGGAGTCGGCTGGCGCTGACCCAGCAGGTGCGCGAGGAGGACATGACGCGCGTCCGCGCGGTCTACGACAGGCTCAAGATCAATGCCGAGCTTGCGCCGTTCTTCACCGATCTGCCGGCGCGGCTCGCTTCGAACCATCTGGTGGTGTCGCGCTCCGGTGCCGGCACTGTGGCCGAGCTCGCCGCCATCGGCCGGCCCTCCATCCTGGTGCCCTTGCCGGGCGCGATCGACCAGGACCAGTTCGCCAATGCCGGCGTGTTGTCGCAGGTGGGCGGCGCGCTACGGATACCGCAGACCGAGTTCACCTCCGACCGGCTGGCCGCCGAGATTTCCGCATTGGCCGCCGAGCCGGCGCGCCTCGCCGCCATGGCCGAGGCCGCCCGCGGCGCCGGCCGGCTCGATGCCGCCGAACGCCTGGCCGATCTGGTGGTCAAAGTCGCGGGAATCTGACGCGAAACGCGGAATTTCCATAGTTTTACCGTCATGGCCGGGCTTGTCCCACCAAGTCGGATTTATCCGACTTGGTTCTTTAAAAAGTGACGGCACTCGGTATACCGAGTGCCTATGCATCCACGTCTTGCAAGAAGGACGCTGGGATTCGTGGATGCCCGGGACAAGCCCGGGCATGACGACGGGAACACGGGATACGCCATGAGACTGCCGCGCGAGATCGGACCCATCCACTTCGTCGGGATCGGCGGGATCGGCATGAGCGGCATCGCAGAGGTGCTGGCCAATCTCGGCTACACCGTGCAAGGCTCGGACGCGTCAGACAATTACAACCTCGATCGCCTGCGCAAGAAGGGCGCAAAGGTCTCGGTCGGCCACAAGGCGGAGAATGTCGACGGCGCCGACGTCGTCGTGGTGTCCTCCGCGATCAAGCGCGACAATCCGGAACTGATGGCGGCACGCGCGCAGCGCATTCCGGTGGTGCGCCGCGCCGAGATGCTGGCCGAGCTGATGCGGCTCAAGAGCTGCGTCGCCATTGCCGGCACCCATGGCAAGACCACCACGACGACGATGGTCGCAACCCTGCTCGATGCCGGCGGCCTCGATCCGACCGTGATCAACGGCGGCATCATCAACGCCTATGGCTCCAATGCGCGGCTGGGCACCGGCGAATGGATGGTGGTGGAAGCCGACGAAAGCGACGGCACGTTTTTGAAGCTGCCGACGGATGTCGCGATCGTCACCAATGTCGACCCCGAGCATCTCGACCACTTCAAGACTTTCGAAGCCGTGCAGGACGCGTTCCGCCTGTTCGTGGAGAACCTGCCATTCTACGGCTTTGCCGTGATGTGCATCGATCATCCGACCGTGCAGAGCCTGGTCGGCAAGATCGAGGACCGCCGCATCATCACCTATGGCGAGAATCCGCAGGCCGATGCACGGCTGCTCGATCTCACGCCGATGGGCGGCGGATCGAAATTCAAGGTCGCGATCCGCGATCGCAAGACCGGCCGGACGCACGAGATCGCGGACCTCATGCTGCCGATGCCGGGACGTCACAACGCGTCGAATGCGACGGCGGCGATTGCGGTCGCGCATGAGCTCGGTGTCTCCGACGACGCGATCCGAAAATCGCTCGCAAGCTTTGGCGGCGTCAAGCGCCGCTTCACCAAGACCGGCGAGTGGAACGGCGTCACTGTGATCGACGATTACGGCCATCACCCCGTCGAGATCGCAGCCGTGCTGAAGGCGGCGCGGGAATCCACCAACGGCAAGATCATTGCCGTCGTGCAGCCGCATCGCTTCACCCGCCTGCAATCGCTGTTCGAGGAGTTTTGCACCTGTTTTAACGACGCGGATGCGGTGATCGTCGCGGAAGTCTATGCCGCCGGCGAAACGCCGATCGAAGGCATCGATCGCGATCATTTCGTCGCGGGCCTGCGTGCGCACGGCCATCGTGAGGTGATCCCGCTGCCGCAATCCTCGGAGCTTGCCGGCATAGTCAAGGGCCTCGCGAAATCCGGCGACCTCGTCGTGTGCCTGGGGGCCGGCAACATCACGCAATGGGCCTACGCGCTGCCCGGCGAATTGAAGGCGCTGGGATGAGGGCGGTGAGCTTTCCCGACATCACGCCGGAGCTGAAGGCCGCGATGCCTGACCTGCGCGGGCGGCTGCTCGCGAACCAGTCGCTGGCGGAGCTGACCTGGTTTCGCGTCGGCGGGCCGGCGCAGGTGCTGTTCACGCCCGCGGATGAAGATGATCTCGCCTACTTCCTCGCGCATCTTGCGCCCGAGATCCCGGTCTATGTCGTCGGTGTCGGCTCCAATCTCATCGTGCGCGATGGCGGCATTGCGGGCGTGGTGATCCGCCTGTCGCCGCGCGCCTTTGGCGATGCGAGCGCGAGCACTGACGTCGTGACGGCGGGTGCCGCCGCGCTCGACAAGCGCGTGGCGGAAGTGGCGGCGAGCGCCAATATCGGCGGACTTGAATTCTTCTTCGGCATCCCCGGCACGATCGGCGGCGCGTTGCGCATGAATGTCGGCGCCAATGGCGGCGAGACCAAGGACGTGCTGATCGAGGCCACCGGAATCGGCCGCGACGGCAACAAGCACGTCTTCTCCAATGCCGACATGAAGTTCGTCTACCGCAACAGCGGCGTCGACCCCTCCATCATCTTCACGTCAGCACGCTTCCGCGGCGAGATCAGGGACGCAGAGGCAATCCGCGCGCGGATGGCCGAGGTGCAGGCCCATCGCGAGACCGCGCAGCCGATCCGCGAGAAGACCGGCGGCTCGACCTTCAAGAACCCGCCCGGCACCAGCGCCTGGAAGCTGATCGACGCTGCCGGCTGCCGTGGCCTGCGCGTCGGCGGCGCGCAGGTCTCGGAGATGCACTGCAACTTTTTGATCAACACCGGCGATGCCACCGGCCACGACATCGAGACCCTTGGCGAGACGGTGCGTGAGCGGGTGAAGGCCAATTCCGGAATTGAGCTACACTGGGAAATCAAGCGGATCGGGATTCCCATCTAATTGTCATTCCGGGGCGATGCGAAGCATCGAACCCGGAATCTCGAGATTCCCCGATGCGCAATTGCGCATCTGGGGTCTGGTCCTTCGGACCATCCCGGAATGACGGAAGGCGAGGCAACGCAGCATGCGCATCACCATTCTCTTCGGCGGCTCCAACAAGGAGCGTCTGGTCTCGGTCGCAACCGCCCAGGCGCTGCATCAGGCACTGCCCGAGGCCGATCTCTGGTTCTGGGACGTCGAGGACAACGTCCATGTCGTCCAGTCAAAACAGCTCCTCGAGCACGGGCGGCCGTTCGAGGACGAGTTCAAGCCCGGCACGCGCGGCAAACCGCTCGCGCAGGCGCTCGACCAGGCCAGGGACGAGGACCGCGTGCTGGTGCTCGGACTGCATGGCGGCAGCGCCGAGAACGGCGAATTGCAGGTGATGTGCGAATCGCGCGGCGTTCCCTTCACCGGCTCCGGCTCCGCATCCTCGCACCTCGCCTTCGACAAGATCGCCGCGAAACGTTTTGCCGCGCTCGGCGGCGTGACGCCGCCGGAAAACATCGCGCTCGCGGATATCGACGACGCCTTCGCCGAATACGGCCGTCTGATTGCAAAGCCGGCGCGCGACGGGTCGAGCTGCGGCCTCATCTTCGTCAACGCCAGGCAGGATCTCGTTGCCGTCCGCAATGCCGCGAAGCTCGAAGAGTATGTCATCGAGCCCTACGTCGCGGGCGTGGAGGCGACCTGCGGTGTGCTGGAACGGTCCGACGGATCGATGATGTCGCTGCCGCCGATCGAGATCATTCCTGGCGAAGGCAACTTTGACTACGCCGCGAAATATCTTTTGAAGTCGACGCAAGAGATTTGCCCCGGCCGCTTTTCGCCGGAGATCACGGCGGCGCTGAAGGAGCAGGCGATGCGCGCGCATCGGGCGATGTCCTGCACCGGCTATTCGCGCTCGGACTTCATCGTCTCCGCCAAGGGCCTCGTCTACCTCGAGACCAACACCTTGCCCGGACTGACGAAATCCTCGCTCTACCCCAAGGCGCTGAAGGCGGAAGGCATCGAATTCGTCGACTTCCTGCGCGACCTGATCGTGCTGGCGGGGCGGCGGGCCGGGAAATAGTTAGCGGTGGTTAATGGCCGGACGGGCGAAACGGCCCGGTTTGGAACCCAAAACCGGTAAAATGCCGGGGATTGCGGCATAAATACCTCACAGCACGGGGCAAAAAGCGCCGGCCGTTAACGAAGTTTACCTTTTGTTTACCAGGAAGCCCGAAGGTTAACGCTGGCGGCGCATTTGGCGTTTTGGCTGCCGGCGCGTGAGCTGTCGCGGATGTTCCAGCGGCCAGCCCTACGCCCGTTGAAGGGGAGAGGCTTCTTCTGCTGAAGACCAGGACCCGACCCGGCAAGTCCGAGACGTCATGGGCGCCAGACCCCGCGCGATTTCGCGGGCAAACTGTTGACGAGCTCGTGCAATGGATGGTGAAGGCAGCCTCGTTCGATCGGCACAGCGATCGCTGAGGCCCCAAGCTGACCTGAAGGCGGCCGCTATCGGAGCGGTCGTGCTTCTGCGCGAGTGGTTCGAACAGAAGCGTGACGAGAAACGCGCTCGCGCCAAAGCCAAGATCAAGGCCGTTCCGGAGCGCGAACCGCCGCCGCGTGTCGTCGCGCTGGCCGAGCGCTATCTGCCGCGCCGCGTCGGCATCAGCATGACGCTGCTCCTGCTCGTCGCCAGCGCCGGTTTCGGCGTCGTCAAGGGCGGTCATCTCCAGGATTTCATCGTTGCCGTCAGCGACGCCCGCAACGCGCTTGCCAATTCGGCTGGCTTCCGCATCACCACGGTTGCGATCAACGGCCGCAAGCAGCTGACCCAGGATGAGATCCTCGCTATCGGCGGCGTCAGCGGCCGCTCCTCGCTCCTGTTCCTCGATGCCGAAGGCGTTCGCGATCGTCTCAAGGCCAATCCGTGGATTGCGGACGCGACCGTGCTGAAGCTCTATCCGGGCCAGCTCCAGATCGACATCACCGAGCGCAAGGCGTTCGCGCTGTGGCAGGCGGCCGGCCGGCTCTCCGTCATCGCGGACGATGGCGCCGTGCTCGAACCCTACGTATCGCGGCGCTTCCTGACGCTGCCGCTCGTGGTCGGCAAGGGCGCCGATACCCGCGCGCGCGACTTCCTGGCGCTGCTGTCGCGCTATCCGCAGGTTCAGCAGGTGACCAAGGCCGCGATCCTGATCGGCGAGCGGCGCTGGAATTTGCGGCTGAAGGACGGGCTCGACGTCCGCCTGCCCGAGCAGGACGTCGGCAACGCGCTCGCTGCGCTCTCCAAGCTCGACAAGGACGAAAAGCTGTTCTCCCGCGACATCGTCGCGGTCGACATGCGCCTGCCGGATCGTCTGGTGGTGCAACTGTCCGACGATGCGGCCAAGGCCCGCGAAGAGCTGTTCAAGGACAAGAAGCCCAAGAAGAAGTCCGGTGAACCCGCATGACCGGCCTCGATCGCAATCAGACCCCGAAGACGCGCCAGATGCCGCACAAGCGCGGCGGTCTCGTCGCGTGTCTCGACATCGGCACCAGCAAGATCGCCTGCATGATCGCGCGGCTGAAACCGTCGCAGCCGAGCGAGGCCTTGCAGGGCCGGACCCATGCGGTCGAATTGATCGGCTACAGCCAGATCCAGTCGCGCGGCATGAAGGCCGGCGCGGTGATCGATCTCGCGCAATGCGAGCAGGCGGTGCGCCAGGCCGTTGGTCTCGCCGAGAAGATGGCCAAGGTCCGCGTCGAGTCCGTGCTGCTGTCGGTCTCCGGCGGCCGGCTTGCGGGCCAGCTCGTCGAGGCCGCGGCCGACATCCGCGGCGGCGCCGTGACGCCGGCCGACGTTACCCGCGTCACCTCCACCGGCATGCACCATGCCACCGGGGAAGGCCGCACCGTGCTGCATGCGCTCCCGGTCGGCTACACGCTCGACGGCGTCAAGGGCATCCGCGATCCCCGCGGCATGGTCGCGCGCCAGTTCGGCGTCGACATGAATGTCGTCACCTGCGATGCGACGGTCGCGCGCAATCTGATGCTGGCGGTCGAGCGCTGCCACCTCAACGTCGAAGCAATGGCCGCCAGCGCCTATGTCGCGGGTCTCTCGGTGCTCACCGACGACGAAGCCGATCTCGGCGCCGCCGTCGTCGAGATGGGCGCGGGCACCACGACGATGGCGATCTACTCCGCCGGCCGTTTCGTCCACGCCTCCGGCTTTGCCGTCGGCGGCCAGCACATCACGATGGATCTCGCGCGCGGCCTGTCCGCCACCATTGCCGACGCCGAGCGCATCAAGACCCTGTACGGGACGGTGATCACCGGCGGCTCTGATACGCGCGAGCTGATGTCGGTGCCGACCGCCGGCGACGAGCAGGATCTGCCGCAGATCGTGTCGCGCGCCACCATCGCCAACATCGTCAAGCACCGTGCCGAGGAAATCTTCGAGATGGTGCGCGATCGCCTGAAGGACTCGCCCTTTGCGGCCGAGCCCAAGGGGCGCGTCGTCCTGACCGGCGGCGCCTCGCAGCTCACCGGGCTCGTCGAGCTCGGAACGCAAATTCTCGGCCGGCCCGTGCGGATCGGACGTCCGCTCGGCTTTGGCCGCTTACCCAACGAGGCGAAGAACGCCGCCTTCGCGGTGCCCGCCGGACTTCTTGTCTACCCGCAATATGTTCACCTCGAGCATGTCGAACCGCGGCATACGCGGCAGGTCAAGACAGGGACCGGCGGCTATTTCGGAAAGGTCGGACGATGGCTTCGCGAGGGCTTTTAATGACACATTTCCGCAATCCCCGAATTTCACCAACTCCCGCGGCCGCCGGCCGGGGCGAAACCACGCGCGTGTGATCGAGAGGCAACCATGACCATCAGCATCAATGTTCCTGATATTCACGAATTGAAGCCGCGGATCACCGTGTTCGGCGTCGGCGGCGCCGGCGGCAACGCCGTCAACAACATGATCACGGCGGGCCTCCAGGGCGTCGACTTCGTGGTCGCCAACACCGACGCGCAGGCGCTGACGATGTCGAAGGCGCAGCGCATCGTGCAGATGGGCACGGCGGTGACGCAAGGCCTCGGCGCCGGCTCGCAGCCGAACGTCGGCGCAGCGGCGGCTGAGGAAGTGCTCGACGAGCTGCGCGACCATCTCTCGGGCGCCAACATGGTGTTCGTCACCGCCGGCATGGGCGGCGGCACCGGCACCGGTGCTGCTCCTGTCATCGCCAAGACCGCGCGCGAGATGGGCATCCTCACCGTCGGCGTCGTGACCAAGCCGTTCCACTTCGAGGGCGGCCGCCGCATGCGCACCGCCGAAGCCGGCATCGCCGAGCTGCACAAGGTGGTGGACACGCTGCTGATCATCCCGAACCAGAACCTGTTCCGGGTCGCCAACGAGAAGACCACCTTCGCCGACGCCTTCGCGATGGCCGACCAGGTTCTCTATTCGGGCGTCGCCTGCATCACCGACCTGATGGTCAAGGAAGGCCTCATCAACCTCGACTTCGCCGACGTGAGAGCGGTGATGAGGGAAATGGGCAAGGCGATGATGGGCACCGGCGAAGCCTCCGGCGACAAGCGCGCGCTGACCGCCGCGGAAGCCGCGATCGCCAACCCGCTGATCGACGATTCGTCGATGAAGGGCGCCAAGGGCCTGCTGATCTCGATCACCGGCGGCAAGGACCTCACCCTGTTCGAGGTCGACGAGGCCGCGACCCGCATCCGCGAGGAAGTCGACCAGGACGCCAATATCATCGTCGGCGCGACCTTCGACGAAGCGCTCGACGGCCTGATCCGCGTCTCGGTCGTGGCGACCGGCATCGAGAAGGATGCGATCGCCCGCAACAGCCAGGCGACCAGCGCGCCGGTGGCCGCCGTCGCTGCTCCGCAGGCACCTGCGGCTGTCGCGGAAAGCCGCCTTGCCGATCTCACCGCACGCCTGCGCGCCGACAATCAGCGCCTCGCCGAACGCGCCCAGAAGCTGGAAACGCAGGCGGCTCCTGTCGCTCACGCGCCGGTCGCTGCCGCCCCGGTTGCGCCGCCGCGCTCGAACGTCGAGCGCGCCGCGCTCGCGGCGATTGCCGCGGCCGTTGCTCCCGACGTGCCGCAGGCGCCCGCGCCGATGCAGCCGGCCTCCTATGGCGACGTCACCGTGCGTCCGATCGCCCAGAAGCCCACGCTGTTCCCGGAGCCGGAGGCAGTACCGGTGGCGATGAACGAGCCGATGATGCCCGAGACCTTCATCCCGCCGCAGGCCGAGCGGGGGCCGGTGCGGACACCGCGGATGCCGAACTTCGAGGACCTGCCGAAGCCGGCCCAGGCCGAGATTCGCCAGGCCCGCGGCGAGATGGAGGAGGAGACCCCGCAGAAGCGCCTGTCGCTGCTCCAGCGGCTCGCCAATGTCGGCCTCGGCCGTCGCGACGAGGAGACCGAGGCGCCGATCGCGGCCCGCAGCGCGGGTCCCGCGATGCCGCCGCTGCCCGAACGCAAGCCGCAGCGCTCCGTTGCCCAGCAGATCGCGTCGCACGAGCCGGTATCCGAGTATGCTCGCCGGCCCGCGCCGCAAGGTTTGGATGCCCATGGACGCCCCGCACCTGTTGCGCCGACGCCACAGGGTGACGACCATCTTGATATCCCAGCCTTCCTGCGGCGGCAGGCAACCTGAGAAATTGTTACATCGCGGTTGTGGAAAAGGTCCCGGCGAGACGGTCGCCGGGACCTTTGCTTTTGCCCCGTAGCATCCCGGGTTGTTCATCCAACCAGCTGATTCTAAATGATTAATTATGTATTCGGTGGTGAAATATGGTTGCCAAAAACAGGCCCCGCCGCGCCGTAATTTGGTTAAGCCTTGGCGCGAATGCGGCAGAGTTGGGGTAACAATTGGTAAAAAAGCGTGAGTTGGCGCTGTTTGGGGCTGTGATTATGGTCTGCCGTGACTTGGGGATACAGAGATTCGAACGGGCGATCTCGGTCGGTTAGTTGAGTCCTGTATAAGTCGTAGTGGGGCAGTTCCTGATGAAATTCAGCCGGCAAACAACGCTTCGTGCGCATGCCAGTGTGGCTGGCGTCGGCGTTCATTCCGGTCTCCCCGTCACTCTGACCTTGGGGCCTGCCCCGATCGATGCGGGTTTTATTTTCGTCCGCACCGGTCTCGACGGCTGTGATCGCGAAGTGCAGGCGACCGCCGATCAGGTGATCTCGACCGAATTCGCGACGGTGCTGGGCGATGCCGAAGGCCCGCTGGTCTCTACCGCGGAGCACGTGCTGGCAGCATTGCGCGGCATGGGCGTGGACAACGCCACCATCGAAATCGACGGTCCCGAAGTGCCGATCATGGACGGCAGCGCGGCGGCCTTTGTCGCAGCGATCGAGCAGGCCGGCATCGTCAGCCAGTCGGCGCAGCGCCGGTTCATCCAGGTTTTGAAGCCGATCTCGGTTGCGATCGGCGACTCCTTCGGCGAGATCAGGCCCAACGCCAGCGGCTTCCGCGCCGAGGTCGAGATCGACTTCGCCAATCCCGTCATCGGCAAGCAGAGCTATGCGTTCGAGCTGAGCCCGGAGCGCTTCCGCCGCGAGGTCTCCCGCGCCCGCACCTTCGGCCTGATGGCCGACGTGGCGCGCCTGTGGGGCGCGGGCTTTGCGCTCGGCGCCTCGTTCGAGAACACCGCGGTGTTCGACGACGAGCGGCTGCTCAATCCCGAAGGCCTGCGCTTCGCCGACGAATGCGTGCGCCACAAGGTGCTGGACGCGGTGGGTGATCTGGCGCTGGCCGGACTGCCGCTGCTCGGCACCTATCGCTCGGTTCGCGGCGGCCACAAGCTCAACCACGCCGTCCTGACCGCGCTGCTCGCCGACCGCACTGCCTGGCGGGTGGTCGAGGGCGAGGCGGTCCGCCGGCCCGCGCGGCCCGTGGTCGAGGTCGGCAGCGGTATCGTCGGCGGCCGGATCGCCGCCGCCTACGGCCCGGACGTGTCCTGAGGACCTGTTGCCGCAGGCCGTTTCGGGCCTGCTTGGCCACAAGCGAAACTCTTGGTAACCATGATTGGCTAGCATCTGTCCGCTGCCGCCTTAATCCGGGCGAAATGCCTGCCTATCCCACTGGTTAACGATTGTTTTTCCGATACACCGGCCTCGTCGCATGGCAGCGTGCCGCGGCTCGGTGATTTTGCACGGGGCATTCTCGCGTCCATGACCGGAGTCATAAGGGGCGGGTACCGCATCACAGGGCGTCAGGTCTTAAACTCATGTCGGCACAGCGTATGACGCGCGAACTATCCAGGGAGCCATCCAAGGCTTCGGCTCGGCGGCTGTTGCAGGCGGCTGCGCTGTTCGTGTTCGCGTTGCCGCTGGCCGGCTGCGGTACCGGCGAGCTTTGGGACAAGTTCACCGCCAAGGACGACACTTTCGTCGAGGAACCCGCCGACAAGCTCTACAATCAGGGCTTGTACCTCATGAACGAAAAGAAGGACATGAAGGCGGCCAACAAGAAGTTCGAAGAGGTCGATCGTCAGCACCCCTATTCGGACTGGGCCCGCAAATCGCTTCTGATGTCCGCCTATGCGTCCTACCAGAGTGGCGACTACGATGGCTGCATCGGCGCTGCGACGCGCTACGTGACGCTGCACCCGGGCAGCCCGGACGCCTCTTACGCGCAGTACCTGATCGCAGCCTCCCATTACGACCAGATCCCGGACATCAGCCGCGACCAGGGCCGGACCGAGAAGGCGATCGCCTCGCTCGAGGAAGTGGTGCGCAAATATCCGAACTCGGAATATGCCACCTCCGCCAAGGCCAAGATCGAGGGTGCGCGCGACCAGCTCGCCGGCCGCGAGATGAATGTCGGCCGCTACTACATGCAGAAGCGCGACTACACGGCCGCCATCAACCGCTACAAGGCCGTCGTCACCCAGTACCAGACCACGCGCCATGTCGAGGAGGCGCTGTTCCGGCTCACTGAGGCCTATATGACGATCGGCATCGTCGGCGAGGCCCAGACGGCGGCAGCCGTGCTTGGGCACAATTTTCCCGACAGCCGCTGGTACAAGGACGCCTATAATCTTGTAAAATCCGGCGGTCTCGAGCCGAGCGAGAATCAGGGTTCCTGGATGAGCAGGGCCTTCAAGAAGATAGGCCTATAGGTCTCGGCTAGGAAATTTGGTTCCATGCTGGCGCGTCTGTCGATCCGTGACATCGTCCTGATCGAACGGCTCGATATCGAATTCGCCCGCGGGCTTGCGGTTCTGACCGGCGAGACCGGCGCGGGAAAATCCATCCTGCTCGATGCCTTTGCGCTGGCGCTCGGCGGCCGCGGCGACGCCGGTCTCGTGCGCCACGGCGTGGAGCAGGGGCAGGTCACCGCCGTCTTCGATGTGCCCAAGGGCCATCCGGCGATGAAGATCCTCGCCGAGAACGGGCTGGACGATACGAGTTCAGAAGATTCTTGCGAGCTGATTCTGCGCCGGGTGCAGCTCGCCGACGGCCGCACCCGCGCCTTCATCAACGACCAGTCGATCAGCGTGCAGACGCTGAAGGCGGTCGGGACGGCGCTGGTCGAGATCCACGGCCAGCATGACGAACGCGCGCTAGTCGATGCCTCCACCCACCGCCGCCTGCTCGACGCCTTTGCGGGCCTCGAAAGGGACGTCGCCGCGGTCGAGGACCTCTGGGAGGCGCGCCGCACCGCGAATACCGCGCTCGACGAGCATCGCGCCAGCATGGAGCGCGCCGCGCGCGAGGCCGACTATCTGCGCCACGCCTCCGACGAGCTGAAGCAGCTTGCGCCAAAGGACGGCGAGGAGACCGCGCTCGCCTCGCGCCGCACCACCATGATGCAGGGCGAGAAGATCGCCTCTGATTTGCGCGAGGCGCAGGAGGCCGTCGGCGGCCACCATTCGCCGGTCGCGAACCTCTCCGCAGCCGTGCGCCGGCTGGAGCGCCGCGGCGTCAATGCGCCGGCCCTCGTCGAGCCCGCGGTGAAGGCGATCGATGCCGCGATCAACGCGCTGGAGGAGGCCGACCAGCATCTCCAGGCCGCACTTGCCGCGACCGATTTCGATCCCGCCGAGCTCGAACGCATCGAGGAGCGCCTGTTCGCGTTACGCGCGGCCTCCCGCAAATATTCGACGCCGGTCGATGGCCTCGCTGCGCTCGCCGCCAAATACGTCGCCGATGTCCGGCTGATCGATGCCGGGGCCGAGCAGTTGAAGAAGCTGGAGCGGGCCGCCATCGAGGCGGATGCGCGCTACGGCGCTGCCGCGAAGAAGCTGTCGGCGGGGCGGCAGAAATCGGCGGAGAAGCTCAACAAGGCGGTCAATGCCGAGCTTGCCCCGCTCAAGCTCGAGCGCGCGAAATTCATGACGCAGGTCGACACCGACGAGACCGCGCCGGGACCGCAGGGCTTTGATCGCGTCGAGTTCTGGGTCCAGACCAACCCCGGCACCAAGCCGGGTCCGATGATGAAGGTCGCCTCCGGCGGCGAGCTGTCGCGTTTCCTGCTGGCGCTGAAGGTCGTGCTGTCCGACCGCGGCTCCGCGCCGACGCTGGTGTTCGACGAAATCGACACCGGCGTGGGCGGCGCGGTGGCGGATGCCATCGGTGGACGGCTGGCGCGCCTCGCCGGCAAGGTCCAGGTGATGGCCGTGACCCATGCGCCGCAGGTCGCCGCCCGCGCCGACCAGCATCTGCTGATCTCCAAGGACGCCCTCGACAAGGGCAAGCGCGTCGCCACCCGCGTCAACGCACTCGCCGCCGACCACCGCCGCGAAGAGATCGCGCGGATGCTGGCAGGCGCGGAGATCACGGCGGAGGCGCGGGCCGCGGCGGAGCGGTTGCTCAGGGCGGCGACGGCTTAGTTTTCAACACACCGGAGCAGGGCGTCCGCTTTTGCTCTCACGCCGCGTCTGCAATATTGATCGGCCATGGCAAGAGCAGCAAAATCCAAACCGCTTCCTGATGTCGCCGGCCTCACCAAGGCCCAGGCCAAGGTCGAGCACATGCGGCTCGCGCTGGAACTTGAAGGCCACGACAAGCGCTACTACCAGGACGACGCTCCGACCGTTTCCGATGCGGAGTATGACGCGCTGCGCCAGCGCTTCAACGCGATCGAAAAGCGCTTTCCCGAATTCGTCAGTGCTGAGTCGCCATCGCAGAAGGTCGGTGCCGCGCCGTCCGGCCGCTTCAAGAAAGTCCGGCATGCCATTCCGATGCTGTCGCTCGACAACGCCTTTGCCGAAGAGGACGTGCGGGATTTCGTCGGCCGCATCGTGCGCTTCCTGAAGCTCGACGACGACAGGATCAATTTCTCGGCCGAGCCGAAGATCGACGGCCTGTCGATGTCGCTGCGCTACGAGGGCGGCGAGCTGGTCACGGCCGCGACCCGCGGCGACGGCGCGGAAGGCGAGGACGTCACCGCCAATATCCGCACGCTGCACGACGTGCCGCAGAAGCTGAAGGGCCGCAACGTCCCTGATGTCTGCGAGGTGCGCGGCGAGGTCTACATGACCAAGAAGGCGTTCCTCGCGCTCAACGAGCGGCAGAAGGCCGAAGGCAGCACCATCTTCGCCAATCCGCGCAATTCGGCTGCGGGCTCGTTGCGCCAGAAGGACCCGACCATCACCGCCTCGCGCCCGCTCGGCTTCTTCGCCTATGCCTGGGGCGAGATGAGCGCGATGCCGGAGGACACGCAGAGCGGCATGATCGGTTGGTTCGAGCGTTGCGGCTTCACCACCAATCCGCTCACGAAGCTCTGTCACTCGATCGAAGAGCTGCTCGCGTTCCACCACAAGATCGAAGAACAGCGCGCCACGCTCGACTACGACATCGACGGCGTCGTCTACAAGGTCGACCGCATCGACTGGCAGGAGCGGCTCGGCTTCGTCACGCGCACGCCGCGCTGGGGCATCGCGCACAAATTTCCCGCCGAGCGGGCCATGACGGTCTTGCGCGACATCGAGATCCAGGTCGGCCGCACCGGCTCGTTCACGCCGGTCGGCAAGCTCGAGCCGGTCGGCGTCGGCGGCGTGATCGTGCAGAACGTCACGCTGCACAACGAGGACTACATCCGCGGCATCGGCAACAAGGGTGAGGAGCTGCGCGAGGGCCGCGACATCAGGATCGGCGACACCGTCGTGATCCAGCGCGCCGGCGACGTCATTCCGCAGGTGGTCGACGTCGTCCTCGACAAGCGGCCGAAGGGCGCCAAGGAGTTCCACTTCCCGAAGAAGTGCCCGTGCCCGCTGCACACCGACGTGGTGCGCGAGGAGACGGCTGCCGGCGAGGAGGGCTCGCGCGCCCGCTGCACCGGCGAGTTCGCTTGTCCCTATCAGAAGATCGAGCACCTGAAACTGTTCGTGTCGCGCCGCGCGTTCGACATCGACGGTCTCGGCGAGAAGCAGCTCCAGTATTTCTTCGACGAAGGCTTTGTGAAGGAGCCCGCCGACATCTTCACGCTCCAGCAGCGCAACAACAAGCTGAAGCTGGAAGAGATCGAGGGTTATGGCGAAACCTCGGTGCGCAATCTGTTTGCTGCGATCGAGAGCCGTCGCAGAATCGCGCTCGAACGTTTCGTCTACGCGCTCGGCATGCGCCATGTCGGAGAGACGACGGCGCTGGCGCTTGCGCGCGGTTACGGCTCCTGGGACGCCTTCCACGATGCCTGCCTCAAGGTGGCCAAGGGCGACGAGGAGGCAAGCGCGGAGATGGACGCGCTCGACCAGATCGGCGACACCGTGATCAAGAGCATCGCCGACTATTTTGGCGAGAGCCACAACCGCGGCATCGTCGAGCGGCTGACCAAGGAGGTCGAGATCGTCGACGCCGAGAAGCCGAAGAGCAATTCGGCGGTCGCCGGCAAGACGGTCGTGTTCACGGGCGCGTTGGAGCGCATGACGCGCGACGAGGCCAAGGCCACTGCCGAACGGCTTGGCGCAAAAGTCTCCGGCTCGGTGTCGAAGAAGACCGATCTCGTCGTCGCCGGCCCCGGCGCGGGCTCGAAGCTCGCGGAAGCCAACAAGCACGGCGTCAAGGTGCTGACCGAAGACGAGTGGCTGAAGCTGATCGGGGAGTGATAGGTCTTCTTTCCTTCCCCCCTTGTGGGAGAAGGTGGCGCGGAGCGCCGGATGAGGGGGTGCTTCTGCGAATTATGACGCGACAAATCTAAGCGCGGAGAGAGACCCCTCACCCGACTTCGATGCTACGCATCGAAGCCACCCTCTCTCACAAGGGGCTAAGGGATGCCCGAAAGTGATTCCCGAGAATTTGGGAATGTGATTCAAGGCCTTTCGACCTGTTTGGGACGGGAGGCATGGGATGTCTTTTGGCGATATTCGGGTTGCTGAGC
>NZ_JAFCJM010000119.1 GCF_018130955.1 Bradyrhizobium liaoningense | reverse complement strand
TCGCTACCACCGCCCAACCGGGCAAATCCAACAGCCGGAGCGAACTCAGGATTGGATAAAACTTGGGGGCAAGGTCAGGTTCAATACCTATTCGGGGTAGTCGGCCGCGCTGATTTTAACCACACCCTCAACTAGGCCGTTTTTCAAAACAGGCGCTCTCTTTTTAGATTCGCAACTGGCGTGACGTGCTCTTCCAACGACGCGGACCTCGGCTTGCAGACATCTCTAACCGTCCGCTGTTTTTCAAAACAGCCTGCCGCTGATCTTTTCGCATCTAGATGCGCAACGGCTGCGTAATGACAAATCCTCTTTGCCCAGATAGCTCCGTTTTCGGGACGGTGAGCAAATTGGAGTTTGATACGATGTGTGAACGTGAGACTGAGTTTCGGGACGCACTTACAGCGCTGTTTGTGCAGCTCGTTGCTAAGGGCGGCGACAAGATGAGGACGCCTGCTAGCGCGCTTAAGGCGCTGGAGGACGCCCGTGCTGGGCGGCGTAGGACAATCGGCCGCATCCGCGTCCCTTCGATCATCCGTGACTTCCCTGCCCAATGAGGGCCTCCAGTAACTCGCCGATGTTGGTAACAATGTTGGTAATTGGCTAAAAAGGCTGCGGTTTCCGCAGAAAAAAGTAAGGCGCGACTGGCATCACCACAGTCGCGCCCTACATCGCCGGTTTATGGGGCAGGGGGGAATAACCGGCTGCAAGGATGACTCCCGGTTGCGGGAGTCGTTCCGTGGCTCCTCAAAATATTTTGCACACGGTTAAGTGATCGTGGCGCCCCGAACCCGCGATGTTTCGGCAGCGTTGTTCCGTTGATCGCCATGGGGCGAGGGACGAACAGCCATGTCACAGATTCGCAGAGCTTTTTTCGGTGCCGTCGCGATCACGCTGACACTCGGCGCCGTGCAACTGGCCTCGGGCCATGATCTCGCCGACCGCTGGCAGGCCGTCGCGGACAAGCCGAGCCACAACGTCAACCGTGCCGGGAAGGCCGACCGCATCGCTGAACCGAAACCGTCGGCGGTTCCCACGCGCACGGTGTCGATGCGCCTCAACGATCTCAAGGATACGTCAGTGTTGTTGCGGGTTCCCGCCGTGATCGAGACCGGCAATGCCGCCAAATTGCCCTCGCTGCTCCAGAAGAACCGCAAGCCGACGATCGCCTGTGAGCCCGTGGTCAGCGCGCTGACGGAAGTCGCCAAGTTGCTGCAGCCCGGACGCTGCGTGACCTGACCGGCACGACGTCTCAGCCGAAGTTCTTATTCGGCCGCTTCAGCCGATCTATCGTCAGCCGCGCCCGCGCGGCTCGCCAAAATCCCCAGCGCAAGGCCGCCGATCGCGAGAATCGGCAAGAGCCGCTTGACGCCGAGGGCACGGATGACCTGCAGGCCGGTGGCGATCAGCACGGGATCGGCAAGCATGCTTTGCGCCGAGGCTTTTGCCGCCCTTGCCGCCCGCTTCTCGGCATCCTTCTTGTACGCGATGTAGCTGATGGCGGCGACCAGCGTGAGCAGGAAGAATATGCCGGCGCCGGCGAGGCAGGCCTGCACGGGCCCATAGGCCTGGAGTACGGCAATGAAAGCCGCCGCGCACAGGAACGAGGTCGTCACGAACAGCGCGATGGCCACGGCAAGCGCAAGCGATGTCAGGCGCATGGTCGTGCCGGTCGATGCGCGAATGCCGTCCATGATACGCTGAAACATTGTCGCCTCTCATCTCCCTCAGCCAAAAGCGGTATGAGCTGCGCCGCCTCGTCAGGATTTGTTTCGGCGCCTACCGGCGCCAGGCCAGGCCGATCAGGAAACCGATGCCGAGTGCAATTCCGACGGTCGCGAGCGGCCGCTGCGTGATCGCCTCTTCCAGCGTCTCCTCGAGCGAGGAGGCCGCGTCTTGCGCCGCACCCATCATGGCACTGCCGCGCTCCGACATGTCGTCGAGCGTCGAGTCCATGTTCTCGCGCGCCTGCTTGTAGCCGCGCCGGGCCTGCTTGCCCGCCGAATTCGCGAACGTGTTGAGTGCGTCGGTGATCTGGTCGGTGAGGGCGGCGATATCGCTTTTCACGGCTGCTACATCCTTCTCGAGGCGTTCTCTGGTGGACTTGTCGGTCCAGTCTCTCATTCCGGTTTCGCTGCTCATTGACATCAAAAGCTCCGAACTGTTGGCGGTGCGATAGCCGGAAAACGTTTCCCCGTTGGGGAAGTTCCGCATGCGGAAACGGCGTCAATCGCCGGGCAATTGCGGCGCGTCCGACGGCAAGAGATGCTCCTTCAGGATCAGCCCGACGATCAGCAGTGGCGAGGACAGGAACGCGCCCATCGGCCCCCACAGCCAGGTCCAGAAGGCGAGCGCAAGGAAGACGGCGAGCGCGTTCAGCGCCAGTCGCCGGCCGATGATCGTCGGCGTGATGAAATGTCCCTCCAGGAAGGTGAGGCCGCCGAAGGCGAGCGCGGCCATCAACCCGCCGCCGATCGTGGGAAACGCGACGAGACCCACCACGACGAGCACGGCGAACATCGCGACCGGTCCGATGATGGGGATGAAGTTGAGGGTTGCCGCGAGCGCGCCGAGGCCGGCCGGATTGGGCATGCCGGTCAGCGCGCAGACGATGCCGGTGGCAATACCGACCCCGATATTGATGAGGGTCACCGTGAGCAGGTAGTTGCCGAGATGGACCTCGATCTCGTTGAGGATCCGCAGCGTGCGCAGCCGCGCGTCGCGATCGCCGAACGTCATGATCAGGGCGCGCCGCAGGTCCCGCCAGCTCGCGATGAACAGGATCAGGGTGGCGAAGAACAGGAGAAATTCGGTGAAGGTCGGCGACAAGAACTCCAGCGTCGGCTGCACCCATTCGAATTTTGGCATCTGAAGGCTGGGCAGGCCTTCGGAGCCGCCGAGCATGGACTGCAGCTCCTGCCACAGCGCGAGCGGCCGGTCGAAGACATGCAGCTTGTCCTTGAGCTGCGCCGCCAATTCCGGCAGGCGCGAGCTCCATTCCATCACCGGTGACGCGATCAGGCCGACGACGAAGACGACGACAGCCGTGACCGCGGCCACGATCAGTACGGCTCCGAGCGAGCGCGGCACTTTCCGCTTCTCCAGGAAGGTCGCGGCCGGCGACAGCATGGTGCCGGTCACGAATGCCATCACGACCGGAAGGAAGAATGGCTTGCCGACATAGAGCACGGCGACGACACAGATCACGAGCAGGCCAGCCAGCGCGAAGGCAACGAACTCGGTGCGCCGGATCACCGGCGGTAATTCGCTTCTGCTGTCGGGTAGGGGCGTGCCCTCGTCGTTGCCGGAGATCAGACGTTCACTGGGAAGGACGCGCACAATGGTTCTCCCCGCACGAAAGCCCATTTGCCCGCGCGGTCGATATCTCGGTCAACACGGACAGCCTCAAGCGGTTCCATCGCGGATTCGTGAAATCGGGTTCGCTTGACTGTGACGTCACAGCCGCGTGCGGGCGCGGAACTTGAGTCGTTGCTACCGCGTTTGTTGGGGCAACGCATCACCCTGATGCACTCAGATTCAAACGGGGCAGCACATGACCGAGTTATCTGTATCCCTCCGCCGGCGTTCGCCGCGCGCTCTCATCATACTTGCCTTCACGACAACACTGCTGACGGTACCGGTCACTGCCGCGAGCGCGCAGACGCTGTTCTATACGCCGATGCAGCCGCAGGCCTTTACTCCGGGCTACACGGCCCGTGGCTACGCGACCCAAGGTTACACGACTCAAGGCTACGCGACGCAGGATGATGCGACGCAGCCGCCGCAAGCCTCTGACGACGCGGTGCTGCCCGAACGGCTGCGCCGCGCCATCGTCAGCTTCCCCTCCAGCGAGGCGGCCGGTACGATCATCATCGATACCGCCAATACGTCGCTCTATTATGTGCTGGGTCAGGGCCGCGCGATCCGCTACGGCGTCGGCGTCGGCCGGGAGGGCTTTACCTGGGCCGGCGTGCAGACGGTCAGCCGCAAGGCGGAATGGCCGGACTGGCATCCGCCGGCAGAGATGGTCGCGCGCCAGCCCTACCTGCCGCGCTTCGTGGCCGGCGGTCCCGGCAATCCGCTCGGCGCGCGGGCGATGTATCTCGGCGCCAGCGAATACCGCATCCACGGCACCAACGACCCCACCACGATCGGCAAGTTCGTTTCGTCCGGCTGCATCCGCATGACCAACGAGGACGTCATCGACCTGTTCGGCCGGGTCAATATCGGCACCAAGGTGGTTGTCCTGCCGAAGAACGCGCCGCTGATGGCACGCGGCGGCGAGCCCGTGCGCAAGCGGCCGGCCGCGATGACGCTGCCGTCAGGCCGCCAGGCCCTCAACATCTCGACGCCGTCAGTGAACTGAGCGAGGTGGCATGGTGAAGTGTTCGATCGTGAGACTGGCAGGCGGCGTTGCCGCGGTTCTGGTTGCCGCGTCGCTGAGCGTGGCACTGGTGCCGCCAGCCCATGCAGAAGACTTCTTCTCTGCTCTCTTCGGCGCGTTCGGACGGCGGCCGCCGCCGCAAATCCGCGTTCCGTTTCCGGACGACGACATGCTGCGCAGCGAGGCGCCACGGCTGCGCTATGGCGGCGGCCAGGCCTATTGCGTGCGCGGCTGCGACGGCCGCTACTTCCCGGCGCAGGGAGCCGATGGCGAAAGCAAGGCGCAGTCCTGCAAGAGTTTTTGCCCGTCGAGCGAAACGACGCTGGTCTATGGCAGCAGTATCGAGGATGCGGCGACCGAGAACGGCATGTCCTATTCCGACCTCCCGAACGCCTTCCGCTTCCGCAACGAACTCGTCGCGGGCTGCACCTGCAACGGCAAGGATCCGGTTGGTCTGGCGCAGGTCAAGGTCGAGAACGATCCGACGCTGCGCAAGGGCGACATCGTCGCAAGTGCCGGGGGACTCGTGATGGCCAACCGCAGCGACAGGCGCGGCGCTGCCGTGAATTTTTCGCCGTTGCCGGATTCGGTGAAGGCGCGCTTGCGTCACGTGCCAGTGGTGGCGAAGGAGTAGGGATAACTGCCGTCCCGGCCTTCGCCGGGACGACACCAAGTGTGTGGTCGCCGCTGAGAGACGCGTGCGGGGGCTACGCTGCCCTGATCTTCCCCAAGAAGTCGGTCACCTGATGGCCGAGCTGGCGGCTTTGCGTTTCCAGCACCTCCGAGGCGTGCTTGACGTTGTCGGAAGCCGCGGCTGCGGCATCGGCATCCGCTTTCACGCCCGTGATGTTCTCGGAAACGTTCCTGGTGCCCTGCGCCGCATATTGCGTGCTGCGGGTGATTTCCTGGGTCGCGGCGCCCTGTTCCTGCACCGCGGCGGCGATTGCGGTCGCAACCTCGTTCACCTCGCCGATGATGCCGCCGATCGCTTGGATGGCGCTGATGGCGTCGCCGGCGACTTTCTGGATGTCAGCGATCTGTTCTGAGATTTCGTCGGTCGCCTTCGCTGTCTGGGTCGCCAGCGATTTGACTTCGGAAGCGACCACCGCAAAGCCACGGCCGGCGTCACCGGCCCGCGCGGCTTCGATGGTGGCGTTGAGCGCGAGCAGATTGGTCTGCGCGGCGATGGTGTTGATCAGGCCGACGACCTCGCCGATCCGGCTCGCCGACTTCGCAAGGCCCTGCACCGTGCCGTCGGTGTCGCGGGTCTGGCTGACGGCGCGGCTGGCAATGCCCGCGGCATGCGCGGCCTGCTGGCTGATATCGTTGATCGAGGCGCTCAGCTCTTCCGCTGCCGAGGCGACGCTGTCCACGCTCATCGACGCGTCGTTCGAGGCCTTGCCTGCAACCTGGACACGGTCGTTGGTCTGGCGCGACACGGCAGAGAGATCGCCCGAGGTCTTGCGCATCGCGCCGGACGCCTCGGAGAGCTCGTCGAGCGTCTTGCGCACCGCGCCTTCGAACTCGCCGACATAGCTCTCGATCGCACGCTGGCGCGCGGTAGCGCCGGCATTGCGTTCGCGCTCATGGGCCTCGATCGCGAGTTTTTCGCTCGCCTGCTGCTTGAAGGTTTCGAGCGCGCCGGCCAGCGCACCGATCTCGTCATTGCGGTCGAGATAGCCGCTGTCGACCGAGAGGTCGCCGCCGGCGACCTTCAGCATGGCGTCGCGAATGTTGTGCAGCGGACGGATGACCCGGCGCGTCACCGCGATCATGGCGCCGACCGTCAGCAGGATTGCGAAGGTCAGCATCGCGATCTGAACCGCCAGCGCGCGGCCGGCGGAGGCGTATTGCTCGGCGGCGTAGTCGCGCGCCTCGTCGAGCGCGCGCTCGGCGACCGCCACCGCGGTGCCCATGCGCTGCGCCGTCTCCGGCGTCCATTGGTCGGCGGTCATGTCGGTCTTCGAGCCGACCATGATCTGGTCGATCAGCTTGTCGCGGAGCGCCAGATAGTCCGGGTTGAAATAGGCTGTTTGGGCGGTGCCCATCGCCTTGGCGAGCTGCGGCGAGAGCTGCATGCCGAGCGTCGAGGATTCCAGCGCGCTCCAGGCATTTTCGATCGCGCCGACGGTCTTGGTATAGGTCTGCTGCGCCTCCATCGGGAGGCTGCCGGTGGCGACGAGCCCGGTCGCAACCAGATCGGACGCTTCGCCTGCGGTATTGCGCAGCAGCCAGGCCGCCTGCCTGATCGACAGCAACTGGTCGATCAGCGGATCGGTGTGATTGACCGAGGCTGCGAGATTCGCGGTGATCCTCTCGAGCGTCGCGAGCAGGGCGCCGGTGAGATCAGTGTATTCCTTCGAAAGGGCCGCGCGGCGCGCCTTCTTCGGCTTGCGCATCTCGTCCCAGGCTTCCGCCTGCAGCGTGGCGAGTTTTTCGACCTGCTGGTTCAACGTGCCCACCAGCGTGGCCTGCTCGGCGAACGGGATCGAGGGCAGCAGCGTGGCGGTGGATCGGATCGCGGGCATCTCGGCGCCCTGGATGCCGTGGAGGAATTTGTCGATCTCGGGCGAGACCGCGGCCTCGGCATTCAACATGCGCGGCGTCGACGACCGGTCGGTGCGCAGATTGTGCATCGCCTTGAAGGCGTTGGTGGAGGCGTCCGCGACCGCCGAGATGTGGCCGGTCGAGCGCAACCGCCCCCAGGATTGCCACGCCGTCGTCACCAGGAGCGCCACCACGCAAACGGCCAGCAGAGCGATGACGGACTGAAGCAGCGTCGAAACGGTCAGACGTTTCAGCATGTTGGAATTCCCCCCGAACCCGGCGCATTTTTCGCAAAAAGGGATAAACAGAGTTGTAACGCGCGGCGGGTGCGCGGAGGGGAGAGGTTAAGGGATCGTTACCGTCGGTTTGCTTGCTCCTGTCGAGCACGAGATCGCCGGACGTTTTGCGCATTTCGCCCGAGACGTCGGAGAGCTCGTCGAGCGTCTTGCGGACCACACCCTCGAACTCGCCGACATAGGCCTCGATCGCCTTCTGGCGGGCCGCCGCGCCGGCGTTGCGGTCGCGTCCTGGGGTTCGATCTTCAGCTTGTCGATTACCTGAGATAGCGGCTTCGCCGCAGAAGTCCGTATTTCCCAGAAGTTGTAATGGGTTGCATGCACGGGAACCGAAATGCCGCGCCCCGCGTTAGTCTCTCATTAACAAATGCCTGAAGGGGGCCCTGCGATGCTGGTCGGCGTACTCGTCACATTTCTCGTCGTCATCCTGGTTCTTTATCTCATCAACATGCTGCCGATGGACGGCCGCGCCAAGCAGATCGCGCGCGTCATCGTCATCATCATCGGCATCGTCTCGCTGCTGAAATATTTGGCGGTGTTCTAGGCATCGAGACTGCGCAATCGGGATAGGGGGGAGCCTCTCAGCTCCGCCCCTCCCACACCACCGTACGTACGGGTCCGTATACGGCGGTTCGGT
>NZ_JAFCJM010000118.1 GCF_018130955.1 Bradyrhizobium liaoningense | reverse complement strand
GCGACGCGCGCCACCAAATCGCGCCGTAGCTAGCGCGGCTTGGTTGGAAGGCCGAGGGGGCCCGTTACCCCATCTACGCAACCGCTATGCAGGAGGCGTGCCGTTGAGCGCGAGCACGTGGCCGGCGAGATAGAGCGAGCCCGTGATCAGGATGCGCGGCGGGACTTCGTAGGCGAGCCGCGACAATGCGCGCAGCGCGGCTTCGATGCCGGGCATGATCTCGACGCGCATGCCGAGGCTGCGCGCGGCATCCGCGAGCCGGTCGGCCGGCATCGCATTTTCCATGGCCGGGATCGGCACCGCGATGATGTGGCGGGTGAGGCCGGCGAAATTGGCGAGAAACGCCTGCGCGTCCTTGTTAGCCATCATGCCCGCGATCACCACCAGCGGTCGCGACACCCGCTCCTCGAGATCGCCAAGCGCTGCGGCCGCCACGCGGCCGCCCTCGGCATTGTGCCCGCCATCGAGCCAGATTTCGGAGGCCTGCGGTCCCCAGCCGAGCAGTGCGCCCGAGGTCATGCGCTGCATCCGTGCCGGCCATTCGGCGCCGACGATGCCGGCCTCGTAGGCAGCATGGTTGATCTTGAACGCGGGGATCGCGCGCAGCGTCGCGATCGCGAGGCCCGCATTGTCGAACTGGTGACGACCGAACAGGCGCGGGGCCGTGAGGTCCATCAGGCCGCGATCGTCCTGATAGACCAGGCGCCCATGCTCGACGCTCACGTGCCAGCTTTCGCCTGACGCAAACAGCGGCGCGCGCATGCGCCTGGCCTGCGCCTCGATCACGGCCATCGCTTCCGGCGCCTGCTCGGCCGAGATCACTGGCACGCCGCGCTTGATGATCGCCGCCTTCTCGCCGGCGATCGACGTCAAGCTATCGCCGAGGAAATCCATGTGATCCATGCTGATCGGCGTGATGACGCTCGCAAGCGGCGTCTCGACCACATTGGTCGAATCGAGGCGCCCGCCGAGGCCGACCTCCAGCAGCAGCACGTCGGCCGGGTTTTGCGCGAACAGGTGGAATGCGGCCGCGGTCTTCAGCTCGAACACGGTCGCGGGCTCGCCGGCATTGACGCGCTCGACCTCTTCCAGCGCCGCGCGCAGCTCGTCGTCGCCGACCAGCACGCCGCCACCGGCGCGGCCGAGGCGGAAGCATTCGTTGATCCGCACCAGATAGGGCGAGGTGTAGGCGTGGACACGGAGGCCTGCTGCCTCCAGCGTCGCGCGGAGATAGGCGAGCGTCGAGCCCTTGCCGTTGGTGCCGGCGATGTGGATCACCGGCGGCACCTTGCGCTCGGGATGGCCGAGACGCTCGAGCAGACGGTGCATCCGCTCGAGGCCAAGGTCGATGCGCTTCTGATGCAGGGCCGACAGCCGCCCGATCAATTCATCGAGCGACGGTTTTTCGCTGTTGGCGGGCAGCGTCACGCGTGCGGCGCGGCCGGCGCCACCTCGGAGGCCGCCACGATCTGCGCCGCGTTGGTGACCTGCGGCGCGGATTTCGGCGCGCCTTCGAGCGCAGGCGACTTGGTCAGGATGCGGCAGAGCCGGGCCAGCGTCGGACGCAGATCGTGACGATGCACGACCATGTCGACCATGCCGTGCTCCTTCAGATATTCGGCGCGTTGAAAACCTTCCGGCAGCTTCTCGCGGATGGTCTGCTCGATCACGCGCGCGCCGGCAAAGCCGATCAGCGCGCCGGGCTCGGCAATTTGCACGTCGCCAAGCATCGCATAGGACGCGGTGACGCCGCCGGTGGTCGGGTTGGTGAGCACGACGATGTAGGGCAGCTTTGCCTCGCGGAGCATCTGGACCGCAACCGTCGTGCGCGGCATCTGCATCAGCGACAAAATGCCTTCCTGCATGCGCGCGCCACCGGACGCGGCAAACACGATGAACGGCGACTTCTTCTCCACCGCGAGCTCGAGCCCGCGCACGATCGCCTCGCCCGCGGCCATGCCGAGCGAGCCGCCCATGAAGTCGAAATCCTGCACCGCGACCACGACGGCCGCGCCTTCCAGCTTGCCGTAGCCGACCTTGATCGCGTCGTTGAGGTTGGTGCGCGCGCGGGCATCCTTGACGCGGTCGACATATTTCTTCTCGTCACGGAATTTGAGCGGATCGGCCGTGACCTCCGGCAGCGCAACGTCGAACCAGGTCTCGTTGTCGAAGATCGACTTCAACCGCGCGACCGAGCCCATGCGCATGTGATAGTTCGAGCCGGGGATGACGAACTGGTTGGCCTCGACATCCTTGTAGAACACGAGCTGCCCGGAATCCGGACACTTGATCCACAAATTCTCCGGCGTCTCCCGCCGCAGCATGTTGCGGATTTTTGGCCGGACCACATTGGTGAGCCAGTTCATGGTTTGCTCCGATTAGCGATCGGTCTTAGCGATAGGTCCTGCCGATCGCCCGAGGGATATATGGCGGCCGGGGCGTCCCCCGGCAAGCCGCCGTTTGGTCCGCCGCCATTTGGTCCGTCTTGGCAGCGGAATTATGGCTATTCCGCCGCCTGCTGCGCGCCCCGGACGCCCTGCGCCAGGGAGGCCACCAGATCGGCAACGGCGTTAACGGTTTTGGCGGTGGCACGCCCCTGCGAATCGAGGCTCGCTTTCAGGGCATCGACCAGCGCCGTGCCCACCACCGCGCCGTCGGCATGCGAGGCAATGGCGCGCGCCGTATCCGGCGTGCGGATGCCGAAGCCGACGCAGACCGGCAGCCTGGTATGGCGCTTGATGCGGGCGACCGCCTCGCTCACGGCCTTGGTGTCGGCGGCCGCCGCACCGGTGATGCCGGTGATCGAGACGTAGTAGACGAAGCCCGACGTATTCGCGAGCACGGCCGGCAAGCGCTTGTCGTCGGTCGTCGGCGTCGCCAGGCGGATGAAGTTGAGACCGGCCTTCAGCGCCGGCTTGCAAAGCTCCTCGTCCTCTTCCGGCGGCAGGTCGACGATGATGAGTCCGTCGACGCCGGCCGTCTTGGCGTCGGAGAGAAACTTGTCGACGCCGTAGATGTAGATCGGATTGTAGTAGCCCATCAGCACGATCGGCGTCGCGTCATCGCCCTTGCGGAAGCCGCGCACCAGCTCCAGCGTCTTCTTCAGCGTCATGCCGCCGTTGAGCGCGCGCAGGCCCGCGGCCTGGATCGACGGGCCGTCCGCCATCGGATCGGTGAAGGGCATGCCGATCTCGATCACGTCGGCGCCGGCCTTCGGCAGCGCCTTGATGATCTCGAGCGAGGTTGCGGGATCGGGATCGCCGGCCATCAGGAAGGTGACGAAGGCCGAGCGGCCCTGCTTCTTCAGCTCGGCAAAGCGGGTGTCGATACGCGTGGTCATGTTTCTGCAGTCGCCGTGCTATACCTCTCCCCTCCGGGGAGAGGTCGGCTGCGAAGCAGCCGGGTGAGGGGGATGGAGAGGTTCAAGTCCAGGGCCCGAAGGCTTCGCGAGTCGCAAACGAGTGCGGAGGCGAAGCTTTGGCAGGCGCTGCGCAACCGGCGGCTCGCCCGCTGGAAGTTTCGTCGCCAGCATCCGATCGACCGATATGTCGTCGATTTTGTAACGCTCGATGGAAAGCTCATCGTCGAGGTCGATGGCGGGACGCACTCCACCCCGGTGGAGATCGAGCGCGACAAGGTCCGGACCGAGGCTCTTGAAGCCTGCGGCTTTCTTGTTGTTCGGGTCACGAATACCGACGTGTACGAGAACATCGAGGGCGTGCTCGAGATGATCGAAACCTCATTGCGGTTCGAGTGAGCGGATAGACCCCTCACCCGGCTGCTTCGCAGCCGACCTCTCCCCGACGGGGAGAGGTGAAGAGAGTGCGACACGCGTCTCACTTCTTCTTGCCCTTCAGGATGTCGCCGACCTGCGGGACGTCCTTGTCGCCGCGGCCGGAGAGATTGACGACCATCAGGTGATCTTTTGCCCGCTTGGGCGCGAGCTCCATCACCTTGGCAATCGCATGCGCAGGCTCGAGCGCGGGGATGATGCCTTCGAGCCGCGACAGGAGCTGGAATGCTTCGAGCGCCTCGTCGTCGGTTGCCGAGAGATATTTCACGCGGCCGATCTCATGCAGCCAGGAATGCTCCGGGCCGATGCCGGGATAGTCGAGGCCGGCCGAGATCGAATGCGCGTCCTGGATCTGGCCGTCCTCGTTCATCAGCAGATAGGTGCGATTGCCGTGCAGCACGCCGGGACGACCGCCGGCGATCGACGCCGCGTGCAGCTGCGTCAGCCCATGGCCCGCCGCCTCGACACCGAAAATTTCGACCGAGGGATCGTCGAGGAAGGGATGGAACAGGCCCATGGCATTGGAGCCGCCGCCGATGCAGGCTACGAGCGAGTCCGGCAGGCGACCCTCGACCTCCTGCATCTGCACCCTGGTCTCGTTGCCGATCACCGACTGGAAGTCGCGCACCAGCGTCGGATAGGGATGCGGGCCTGCGACCGTGCCGATGCAATAGAAGGTGTTGTGCACGTTGGTGACCCAGTCGCGCAGCGCCTCGTTCATCGCGTCCTTCAGCGTGCGCGTGCCCGACTGCACCGGAAACACCTTTGCGCCCAGCATCTCCATGCGGATGACATTGGGCTGCTGCCGCTCGACGTCGACCGCGCCCATATAGACCACGCATTCGAGCCCGAAGCGCGCGCACAGCGTGGCGGTCGCAACGCCGTGCTGACCGGCGCCGGTCTCGGCGATGATGCGCTTCTTGCCCATGCGGCGCGCCAGCATGATCTGGCCGAGCACATTGTTCACCTTGTGCGAGCCGGTGTGGTTCAGCTCCTCGCGCTTGAAATAGATTTTTGCACCGCCAAGATGCTCGGTGAGACGCTCGGCGAAATAGAGCGGCGAGGGACGCCCGACATAGTTCTTGAGATAGCCGTTCATCTCGGCCTGGAAGGCCGGATCGGCCTTGGCCACGGCGTAGGCCTTCTCCAGATCGAGGATCAGCGGCATCAGCGTTTCGGCGACGAAACGTCCGCCAAAAATGCCGAAATGGCCGGCCTCGTCGGGGCCGCTGCGGTAGGAGTTTGGTTTGGCGATGTTCATCGTACGCTCAACTCTTGGGTGGCGCGGCTTGCGCGAATGAAGGCTTTGATCATCTCCGGATCCTTCACGCCCGGGGCGCTCTCGACACCGGAGGACACGTCGACGCCGCCCGCGCGGGTGACGCGCAGGGCTTCCGCGACGTTCTCTGCATGCAGGCCGCCCGAGACCATATAGGGCACGTGCAGATCGAGATTTTCGAGCAGGTGCCAGTCGAAGGGCGCGCCAAGCCCGCCGGGCCGTGTCGCATCCTTCGGCGCGCGCGCATCGAACAGGATCCGGTCGGCGACCGCGGCATAGCCGGGCAGCACGGCGAGATCGGCCGCGGTCTCGACCGGCACCGCCTTCATCACCGGACGGCCGAATTTCTGCTTGATGTCGCGCAGCCGGGCGACGCTCTCCTTGCCGTGGAGCTGCAGGATATCGGGCGACAGCGCGTCCATGATGTTGTCGAGCGTCGCGTCGTCGGCGTCGACCGTGAGCGCCACCTTCAGCGCGCGCTTCCCGACCTGGCGGCCGAGGTCGCGGCCCACCTCCAACGACAGGTGCCGCGGGGACGGCGGAAAGAACACGAAACCCACCATGTCGGCGCCCGCGTCGAGCGCCACTTCGAGCGTCTCGCGCGTGGACAGGCCACAGATTTTGACGAGCAGGGACATGGTCTCAAACAGCGTGGAGGCCGCCGGCCGGCGGCGGGAAAACGGGTTTTCGGTGCGGCCGCTTCTACAACGTCGCGCGCTGCTTGTCTCGCCCGACCGGGCCGTAAAGGCCGGCGCCCGAGGGAGCCGGCAGGCGCTGCGGCTGGTAGCTTTGATCCTGCCGCTGGTCCAGCCTGGCCGCGGCCTCAGAGGCCCGCAGGCCGGCCAGTTCGGTCCGCACGGTGCGCGCATCCGCCTCATGCCGGCGGGCGGCGCGACGCCAGCGCCGCTGCCCGAACCATACGGCACAGCCGCCCGCAAGGACCCCGAGCGCGGCCACGAGGATCAGAAGCAGGAATAGCGGCAGTGCAATCGACAAGGCCGGGTCGTTCGCCATGAAGGGGTCGAAGGAGACCGTGACGACATGATGGTTGGCGACCGCAAAGACGATGAGGATCAGGCCCAGCGGAATCAGGATCAGCGCGGTCAGGAATTTTCGCATGACGCTTCGCTCGCCTTGGAATCAAGCCTGTGGCCGCATCATGCGGCCACGCTGGAAAGCCCGGATGTCGGCCTATTCTCCGCCGGGATCCGGATGGTCGCGGTTCAGCCGCTCGCGCATTTCCTTGCCAGTCTTGAAGAACGGAACGCTCTTCTGGTCGACGGGCACATGGGCGCCGGTGCGTGGATTGCGGCCGGCGCGCGCCGGGCGATGCTTCACTGAGAAGGCGCCGAAGCCGCGCAGCTCGACGCGATCACCGCGGGCCAGGGCCGCGACGATCTCTTCGAGAATCGCATTCACAATGTTCTCGACATCCCGCTGGTAGAGGTGCGGGTTGTGCTCGGCGATACGCTGAACAAGTTCGGATTTGATCATCGAGAGATAGGACCCGGGAGCGTGCGGATGACCATTTCCGTGAAAATGCCTTGAACTGTCAAGACGCTAAATCAAGATTGGGTGACGGGAATTTGCGTGACAAAGGTCGAAAGACGGGCCTGTCACAGTACCCGCCGGACGGGAAAACCTTCCCGCCCTCGCCCGGTTCCGCTTCAATTCGATGCGGCCGGTTGCCACAGTGCCAGCATCCCGTCCAGTCCGAGCCGATCGACCGCCCGAGCCACGCCGCTCTGCTCGATCTGATGCGCAATCGAGCTCAAACCGAGCGCTTCCAGCGTCATTGCGGCGGCAGCCCGCAGGAATGACAGGTCGCCGAGGCGCGATTGAAGCTTGTAGTCGCGTACCGGCAGGCCCTTCTTGACGCCCTTCTGCTCGACGAGCCAGGTCACGGCCGTCTTCTCGTCACCCAGCTGATCGATCAGCTTCAGGTCGACCGCCTGCCGCCCGGTGAAGACCCGGCCGTCGGCCACTTTTTCCAGCTGCGTGTCATCCATGCCACGCCTTTCCTTCACCAGACCCTTGAACCAGGCGAAGGAGTCCTTCACCAGCGCATCGAGCGCGGCGCGCGCTTCGGGGCTGGTCGGCTCAAAACCGTTCGGCGCGGCCTTCAGCGGCGAGGATTTCACCTCCTCGACCTTGACGCCGATGGTCTTCAGAAGCTCGGCAACGTTCGGATACTGGAACAAGACGCCGATCGAACCGACCAGCGAGCTCTGCTGGGCGATGATGTGGTCGCTCGCGATTGCGCTGATATAGCCGCCGGAGGCGGCGAGGCCTTCGACGACGACCACGAGCGGCTTCTTCGCTTTCAGCCGCACCAGCGAGTCGTAGAGCTGCTCGGAGCCGGCCGTGGTGCCTCCGGGCGAATTGATGTGAACGATCACGGCGGCGGCGCGCGAATTCTCCAGCCGCTCCAGCGCCTCGACGCGTTCAGAATCGCTGCGGATCAGGCCGTCGATCTTGACGCGCGCGATCGCGCCGGCCGAGGTGAACGTCCCGCGCGTACCGGGCGCGGCCACCAGCGCAATACCTGCGATCGCAACGATCGCAACCAGCGCGGCGGCGACGCGCCAGAAGGTCAGCTTGCGGCGGATTCGTCGGCGATCGACGATGATGTCCGAATCGAGCGACATCGAAAAATCTCCAAATATGGGCCGCGCAGGTTTTGCAGCCACAGCGTGACCATCGGCTTATCTGGATACATCAATTGCGACGCAATTTGAAGAAATGAAGGCCTGTCCGGGCTACGAACTACGGGGCAATCGGGATAGGGGGGAGCCTCTCAGCTCCGCCCCTCCCACACCACCGTACGTACGGGTCCGTATACGGCGGTTCGGT
>NZ_JAFCJM010000117.1 GCF_018130955.1 Bradyrhizobium liaoningense | reverse complement strand
GCGACGCGCGCCACCAAATCGCGCCGTAGCTAGCGCGGCTTGGTTGGAAGGCCGAGGGGGCCCGTTACCCCATCTACGGGCCTGAGCGACATTGCGTCAAAGCCGCCTTTCTGCGGATTGTTTGGGGACGTGGTAAGCATGTGGCTGACATATCTCGGGGTCGCGGGCGCGGCCGTCCTGATTGGGCTCGTTTGTCTCAACTATGTCTTTCCGGAGTTCACGGCCGGACGGCTGCTGGCGCTTCGGCTGAGGGCGGGCGGATTTGCGGACAAGCGCATTTCCATACCCGGATTCAACATCGCCTATTGGGAGGCGGGTCACGGCGAGCCGCTGGTGCTGGTTCACGGCATGGGCGTCGACCGCGGCACGATGCTGGATGTCGCCGAGAAGCTGAAGCAGAAATTTCGCGTGATCCTGCCGGATCTGCCGGGGTTCGGCGACAGCGACAAGCCGGAGAATGCCGACTACGGCATCGAGGCCCAGGTGGAAAATCTGCGGCAATTCATCCACGCCCTCGATCTGCGGCGGGTGCATCTCGCCGGCCATTCCATGGGAGGCTGGATCAGTGCCGGCTTTGCAGCAACCCATCCCGACATGGTGTCCACGCTCTGGCTGATCGCGGCGGCGGGGACCGCCGACCTCGAGCACGGGATTGCGATGGAAGCGTTTCGACGCGGCGAGTACGTCCTTTGCTGCCGCACGCCGTCGGACCTGCCTGGCATCATGCAGCTCGCGATGGTGAAGGTGCCGCGATTGCCGCATTTCCTCTGGGAGGCGTTGGGGCGCCGGGCGGCGGCCAATTATGAGCTCCACAAGCGCATCTTCAAGACGATCGCGGATGATGTTGCGGGCTACGATCTGGAGAGGCGGCTTCCCGGCATTGCCGCGCCGACGCTGCTGGTCTGGGGCGATTCCGACCGGCTGGTGCCGCCGTCCGCATTGCAGACCTTCAAGCGACTGATCCCGGGCGCGCGGGCGATCCTCATGGAGCAGATCGGGCATGTGCCGCAGATGGAGGCGGTCGATCGCTGCGCGAACGACTACATGGCATTCCGGCAATCGGTGCACGCGTCCGCCGGCTGACCAGGCGTCGTAGCCCGCATGAGCGCAGCGATATGCGGGGACTCTTTTTCCCGGGTGTCGCTTCGCTCACCCGGGCTACACGTCTGAGCCTACGACCTCGCCGACCACACCTTGCCCAACCGCCCCGACACGCTCGCCACCCACGAAACATTCTCGCGCACCAGGCGAAAGCCGAGATTGGCGGGCGGCACGCCCTGCGCGCAGCCGCCGGCACGGGCGTCGCGGATGAAGTCGGTGACGTAGGCGCGATGCGCGCCCTCGGCGATGCGCACGCCGCAATTGATGGTCGAGCGCGCGGCATTGCCGTTCTCGTCCTGCCGCGAGCGCACGAAGCAGCTCGAGGTCCACTCCCAGACATTGCCCGCCATGTCCGATACGCCATGCTCGTTGGCGCCGACCTTGCCGAATGGATCGGGCGTATTGTCGGTGAACGCGCGATCGGATTCGCGCTCATATTTGCTGATCCAGCGCTTTGACGGATCGCTGGCGTCGACCGGCAGGCCGTCGTCCTTGAACCTGCTGCCGGCCGCATAGGCCCATTCCTCGTCGGTCGGCAGGCGATAGCGCTCGCCGGTCCTGCGCGACAGCCAGTTCGCATAGGCGTCCGCATCGTGCCAGCTCACCTGCACCGCGGGTCGGTCGAGGGCAACGGCGACGTCGCGGTCGAGCGCGCGGCAGGCGCCGTCCTGCACGCAGGCCTGGTAGTCGGCGGAGGAAACCTGATGGCGCATGATCGCAACGGGCCTGGTAAAACGCACCGAGAGCAGTGGCGCCTCGGCCTGCTTGCCGGCGCGGGTGAAGTCGCCGGCCGCGCGATAGGAGAATTCGCCGGGCGCGATCTCGACAATCGCGGGATCTCCGGCTCCGCCGCGCATCGTCGCCTCCGAGACCAGAGGTCCTACGGCGAGCGGCCCCGCGAGACCGGCGGCACACGCCAGCGCCACCTTCAGCTTGAACGCGATCCACATGGTATTTCCCCCAAAAAAGAAGAAGGGGCCGGTGATGAGCCGGCCCCTTTGTCGTCGTCAGTTGGTCTTGGGGCCGGGGATGTCGGCAGGCGCCTTCACCTGGGTCATCAAATCGTCGTTCCACTTGCCTTCGACCTTGAAGTGCGCGGTGGCGCCGAGGTTGGCGGCCTCGATCAGATTATGCGTGACATACGCATAAATGCCCGGTTGCAGGAACTTGTAGAGTGCAGCTCCCGCCGAACCGCCACGGATGAACCAGGTCTCGAGCCCGGTCTCCGGCGCGTTGGAGAATTTGCCGGTCTCCCAGACATAGTCGCCATGGCCGCCGATCAGGTGCGGACGGCTGTCGCGATTGGCCTGCGAGTGCACGATCAGCACGTTCTCTCCGACATTGGCGGTCAGTGCGTTCTTGCCGGTCAGCGCGCCAGCTTTTCCGTTGAAGACAACATGCGTCGGGATCAGCTTCCTCATCACCTCTTCGGTGTCGGTGTAGGCTTCGCCCGGCGAGTCATAGGACTTGAAGTTGCCCTTCTCGTCGCGCGGCACATACATGTCCTGCTCGCCGATGTAGTAGACCTTGTCGTATTTCAGCGCGTGGCCCTTGCCGTCGTTCAGCCCGTCGCGCGGCAGCACCATCACGGCGCCGTTCATGCCGGAGACGACGTGCCAGGGAATCATCGGGCCGCCCGGTGCGCAGTGATAGACGAACACGCCGGTGCGGGTCGCCTTCCAGCGCAGCACGACCTGCTCGCCGGGATTGACCAGCGTGAGCTCGCCGCCGCCGAGCGCGCCGGTTGCGGAGTGGAAGTCGATATTGTGCGGCATGGTGTTGGTCGACGGATTGACCAGCGTCAGCTCGACATAGTCGCCCTCGTGCACGACCATCAGCGGGCCCGGCATCGAGCCGTTGAAGGTCATCGCCTGGAAGGTGGTGCCCTTGTCGTCGATGACGACTTTCTTCTCCTCGATCGTGAGCTTGAACTCCATGATCTTCGGACCCTGCTTGGTCGCCTGCTCGTGCGCGTGCACGAAGGGCGGCGCGACCAGCTCGACCTTCTGCCGCGGCAGTTTGAGATCGTCGGCGGCAAGCGCGGGAACGGCCAGCATAAGAGAGGTCACGGCGGCGCTGATCAGTGCGGCTCTGCGGGTGAACATCGGAAGCATCCTTCATTCGTCTGAAACGTTTTGATCACGGCCATCACTTTGCGCCGATCTCGGCAACAAGGTTTGCGCTGCGACAAACATCCGCCCGATTTGCCTCCGCAACACTCCTTATGTGAGTTACCTGAGCAGGATCGGCGACACGACGTTAACCGTGTCGGATGCGCCAAGGTCTGATGTACCAAGACCGATCGCGAGTCCGAGCGACCAGCGGCCCGACAGCGGCGCCGCCATCTTCACCCGCCACTGATCGTGACCGATGCGCTCCGCGCGCGCGGTGATCGGCGCCACGCCGTGCTCGGGATTGCCGAGCGTGACGGCGACGGAGTTTGCCGACAGCGGTAACTCATTGGCATCTTCGAGCTGGATCGCGATTTCGACCGGGCCGGCGCGGCCGGGCGTAACAGTGACATTGGCCATCGCGCGTTCGGCATGCAGATGGGTGAAGAAGCTTTCGTCATCCTCAGCGGCCGCGGCAATCGTCTCTGGCTTCGCAGCCTCGGCGCGCGGCGAAAATTCCGGCGCTTGTGCGCCGACCGCCTGCACGTCGAGCGTGACCTTGACGTCCCCGGCGCGTTCGAACGACAGCGTCACCGGCACCTGGTCGCCCTGGCGCAGGGCTGCGTTGAGCCCGACCAGCATCAGATGTCCGCTGCCCGGCATCAACTGCACGGAGCCGCCGGGCGCGATGACAATGCCGCCTTCGATGGGCCGCATGGTCATGACGCCATCAGTGACGGCCATCTCGTGGATCTCGGTCTTTGCGGCGAGGGCGGTTGCGGCGGCCTTGAGGCGCTCCGGCGTCTTGCCCTTGTTCTCGATAGTGAGATAGCCGCCGGCGACTTTTGCGCCGCCCGGCGTTGCCCGGCTCCAGGCGCGGGTGATGACGAGATCGCCGAGACTGGCATCGCCGGCGTGGGCAGGTTGCGACACGAGGCACGACAAGGCGGCCGCGCAGGCCAGTGCACGTCGGGAGATAATCATGATGATGTCTTTCGTCGGTTAGAACAGGGCCATGGCGAGCCAGACCGTCGCCCAGACCGCGAGCGACAGCGCGGCGAAGACCGCGACCGTGGCGGCGAGGGCGCGGACCAGGCGGCCGGAGGCCGATACCGGCGCCACCGGCAGGGGCTGGAAGTCGTCGAACCGCGGAATGTGACCGCGAATGAGCCACAGCACGATATCGAGGGCGAGCAGTCCCATGGTCAAAACTCCGCATAGGTTGCGTGATCAGGCCGAACCATGGCCGAAATCCGCTGCCTCCGCTTTGCGCAAGCGCAAGCTTGTCCCGCTCCCGACTTTGAGCGAGCGCAAGGTCGCGCGCTCCCATCCGCGGTAGAGGAAGACCATCAAAGACGGCCGTGCGGTCGGCAGATTGCGAGGATTTTGGAATGAGAACCGATCTTGCGGCGGCCTACGGCGAGGAACGCCTGCCGCGCTATACCAGCTATCCGACTGCGCCGCATTTCTCGCCCGCGGTCGGCCCCGACGTCTACGCCAGATGGCTGGCTGAAATTCCGACCAATGTCAGCGCCTCGCTCTATCTGCACGTGCCGTTCTGCCGGAAGATGTGCTGGTACTGCGGCTGCCACACCCAGGTCGCCCGCCGCGAGGATCCGGTCGCGGCCTACCAGGCGATCCTGTTGCGCGAGGTCGGCCTGGTAGCCGAAGCCATCGGCCGCCGCATCAAGATCGAGCACATCCATTTCGGCGGCGGCACGCCGACGATCATGGCGCCTGAAGCCTTCACCGAGCTGATGGCGGCGATCCGCCGCGCCTTCTTCGTGCTGCCGCAGGCGGAGATCGCCATCGAGATCGATCCGCGCACGCTGACGCCAGAGATGACCGACGCGCTGGCGCTCGCCGGCATCAATCGCGCAAGCCTCGGCGTGCAGAGCTTTGATCCCGCCGTTCAGGTCGCGATCAACCGCGTGCAGAGCTTTGCGCAGACCAAGAAGGTCACCGAGGATTTGCGGCGGGCCGGCATCAAGGGCGTCAATTTCGACCTGATCTACGGCTTGCCGTTCCAGACCGTCGCATCCTGCATCGATACGGTGAAGCGCTGCCTGGAGCTGCGTCCCGACCGCTTCTCGGTGTTCGGCTATGCGCATGTCCCGAGCTTCAAGAAGCACCAGCGCAAGATCGACGAGGCCCGCCTGCCCGATACTCTCGCGCGTCACGACCAGTCCTGCGCGATCGCCAATGCGCTGAAGGAAGCCGGCTACGTTCAGATCGGGCTCGATCATTTCGCGCTGCCCGACGATCCGATGGCGACAGCCTTCAGAGAGCACCGGCTGCGCCGCAATTTCCAGGGCTACACGACCGATGCCAGCGAGGTCCTGATCGGCCTCGGTGCCAGCGCCATCGGGCACCTGCCGCAGGGCTACGTCCAGAACGACGTGCGGACCGATGCCTATTCGCAGGCCATCGGCGCCGGCAGTCTTGCGACCGTCAAGGGCTATGCGCTCACCGACGACGACCGGCTGCGCGCCGACATCATCGAGCGCATCATGTGTGATTTCGGCGTCGATCTCGGCGCGGTCTGCGCCCGCCACGGCACAGCGTCGGATGCAATGTTGAAGTCGGCACCGCGGCTGAAGAACCTGATCTCGGACGGTGTGGTCGAGCTCGCGGGCGACCAGCTCGCGGTCACCAGGGATTCCCGCTTCCTCTTGCGCAGCGTTGCGGCTGCCTTCGACGCCCATCTCGACAGCGCCAAGCAGTTGCACAGCCGCGCGGTGTAGCTTCTTCACCTCGCCCCGCTCGCGGGGAGAGGTCGATCGCGAAGCGATCGGGTGAGGGGGAGCTTCCGCGCGTTCGATGTCTACCGTGTTTGCGGAGAGAGCCCCTCACCCCAACCCTCTCCCCGTAAGAACGGGGAGAGGGAGAGGATCAAGCCGGCCCGCCGCCCGCGCTCTGTTCGGCGAGCACAAAGATCTTGTGCGGCTCGCGCAGGATGATGCGCTGGCGGCCGCCTTCGATCAGGCCGAGCTGCTCCCAGCCGGACAGGATGCGGCTCACGGTGTGCAGCGTGGTGCCGGTCATCTGCGCGATGTCCTGGCGGCTGATCGGGAAGTCGATCTCGATGCCGTGGTCGAGCTTCTTGCCGGACTGTTTTGCGAGCCGCAGCAGCGCATGCGCGACGCGCTGCTCGACCTGCTGGGTCGACATCTCGAGCACGCGGGTGTGGGTTTCCTGGAGGCGGGTGCCGACGGTCTGCAACGTGTTGGTGGCAAGCGCCGGGAATTTTTGCACCAGCCGCGGCCAGGTGCCGGTCGGCCAAGCCAGCACGACGCTGTCGTCGACCGCGGTGGCGGTGGCCGGGTATTGCGTCAGCCCGATCGCCATCGCGAGCCCAAATGTCTCGCCGGGGGCGACATAGCGCACCACGATCTGCTCGCCGGTCGGCGTGGTCTTGGCGGCGCGGACATGGCCGTGCAGCAGCAGGAAGAAGGAATGCGCATCCTCGCCCTGCTCGAAGACGGCGCTGTTCTTCGGAAAGCGCGCCGAGCGGGCCTCGCGCAGGATCTCGTCGAGTTCCTCCGGCTTGAAGCCCGCAAACAGCGGCAAATTCGCAACCAGCGACGTGTCGACCTTGGCCATTGTGCCTCCAGTTTCGACTGTGTCATGGCACCTTCGATCGTCCGGCAATTTGCGATAGCGCAAAACGGACCGGCGGGGCGGCGGTATTTTTGCTCTTGAGAACCGATCTCACCAGAACCGATCTCACCAGAGCCGATTTCACCGGAGTTTGACCGCCATGGCCAGCCGTTCCCGCACCTTTCAAGGCTGGCCGCTGCTGGCCAACAGTTTTCGGCCGTTCTTCCTGCTGGCGGCGATCCAGGCGGCCCTCTCGATCCTGGTCTGGCTACCGGCCTTCTATGGCGAGATATCGCTGACCTCGGCCTTCGCCCCGCGCGACTGGCACGTCCACGAGATGCTCTACGGCTTCCTGCCCGCGGTCATTACCGGCTTCCTGTTCACGGCGATCCCGAACTGGACCGGCCGGCTGCCGATCCAGGGCACGTCGCTGGCCGGGCTGGTGATCGTCTGGCTTGCGGGGCGCATCGCGGTGACGCTGTCGGCCGAGACCGGCTGGCTGTTTGCGCTCGTGGTCGACGCGGCGTTCCTGGCGCTGGTCGTCGCAGCCGCGGCGCGCGAGATCGTGGCGGGCAAGAACTGGCGCAATCTGCCGGTCGTGTTGATGGTCACGCTGCTGCTGTCAGGCAATGTCGCCTTCCATCTCGAAGCGCATCTCGCAGGCAGCGCCGATTATAGCATCCGCCTCGGCATCGCCGTGGTCGTGCTGCTGCTGTCGCTGATCGGCGGCCGCATCATCCCGAGCTTCACCCGCAACTGGCTGGTGAAGATGAATCCCGGCCGCCTGCCGGTGCCGTTCGGCCGCTTCGACGGCATCGTGATCGCCTTGAGCGCGCTGACGCTGTTGGCCTGGGTCATAAGTCCGCTGAGCGTGGCGACCGGCGTCGCGATGGCGTTCGTGGGCTTGTTGCATCTGGTGCGGCTCGCGCGCTGGGCCGGCGACCGCACGTCGCGCGAGCGGCTGCTGCTGATCCTGCATGTCGGCTATGTCTTCGTGCCGTTCGGTTTTCTGCTGCATGCGGCGGCCGCCTTCGGCGTGCTGCCGCCGAGCGCCGGCATTCACGCCTGGATGGCGGGCGCCGCCGGCATCATGACGCTCGCGGTGATGACGCGCGCAAGCCTCGGCCACACCGGGCAGGCGTTGACCGCATCAGTCGCGACGCACGTAATCTATGGCGCGATCATTATCGCGGCGCTGACGCGCGTCTGCGCGGCGGTCGCGCCATGGCATGGCGATGCGCTGCTGCACATCGCAGCCTTTGCCTGGGTCGTAGCCTATCTCGGCTTCGCACTCGCCTTCGGCCCGCTGCTGCTCGGCCTGCGCCGCCGCGCGCTCGCGACGCCGCGCCCCGCAGCCGCTGCGCGCTAAATCTCTCCGCCTGCTCAGTGCACCCTCTCCCCGTGTGGGCTAGGGGATTCCCGGATTTTGTTCTTGGGTGCAAGAGCATAGCCCTCGAGCGTGGCGGCGAGGCGGCTCCAGCCGTCTCGCATGGTCTTTGGTCCTGGTGGCTTATA
>NZ_JAFCJM010000116.1 GCF_018130955.1 Bradyrhizobium liaoningense | reverse complement strand
GCGCTTTGCTAATCCTTCGCCGCCATCAGGCTGGATAGAAGACTTCCACCTCCAAGCTGTCGATCATGCTCGGCACACACAAAAATGGCCCGCGCGAAGCGGGCCATTTGGTGTCATCGGAACCGGTGAAGTCCGAACTTGGTTGCGGGGATAGGATTTGAACCTATGACCTTCAGGTTATGAGCCTGACGAGCTACCGGGCTGCTCCACCCCGCGTTAAACCGTTGCACGCCTTCGTAAAACCTGGGGACAGGCGAGGGACCAGCGCTTGTCGCGTGGTTCCCGTGTCCAAAGGCTTCCTTGGAAGGCAACCCTGATGGCGCTGAGGCCGTCGGGCGCGGGGGTTATCTATCAACCCGAGCTGGCTTTGGAAAGGCCAGCGACGCGTTTTTTTCGACTTTATGACAGGTGAAATGGTGCCGCTTGCCCGAGGTCCTTGGGGGCAAAAAAGCCAGCCCTTGCCATAAGTTCCGCAAAGGGCCAGCTTGCGGCAACAACATTAACTCAGGAAACGCCATTTTTGGGGAGAGCGCCTTGGACCAGCCGCTGAAGAGCGCGCCCCTGCGCGCGCTGGACGATGCCTTCCATGCCATGGTCGAGCAGTCGCGCACCAGGCCGGCTCCTGATCTGCACGAGCGGCTCGACCGGCTGGCGCGGCTGCGGGCCGTCGTCGCCGACAATGAGGAGCGCTTCCGCCAGGCGATCTCGGCCGATTTCGGCCACCGCTCGGCGGTCGAGACCACCATCGCCGAGACGCTTTTGGTGTTCTCCGAAATCCGCCACGCCACAAAACATCTGAAAAAGTGGATGGCGCCGCAGCGCATCGCCACTGCGCTGCAGTTCTTGCCGGCGCGCAACCGGCTCATCCCGCAGCCGCTCGGCGTCGTCGGCATCATCGCGCCCTGGAATTATCCGCTGCAGCTCACGCTGGCGCCCGCGATCGGCGCGATCGCGGCCGGCAACCGAATCATCATCAAGCCGAGCGAGCTCGTGCCGCATTTCTCCGCGCTGCTGAAGGAGCTGGTGGCGCAAAAATTCGACGCCACCGAGATGCTCGTCACCGGCATCGAGGACGAGGTCGCAAAGGCGTTCCCCACCCTGCCCTTCGATCATCTTGTGTTCACCGGCTCGACCCGGGTCGGCCGCATCGTCGCGGAAGCGGCGGGGCGCAACCTTACGCCCGTGACGCTCGAGCTCGGCGGCAAATCGCCTGCGATCATCGACCCGTCCGCCGATCTCGAAGAGGCCGCCGAGCGCATCGCCTACGGAAAACTGCTCAATGCCGGGCAGACCTGCATCGCGCCCGATTACGTGCTGGTGCCGGAGGGCTCGCTCCAGGCCTTTGCGGAAAAGGTGCGCGCGCATATCAAGCGCATGTTCGGGACCGATCCGAACAACAAGGATTACACCTCGATCATCTCGATCAGCCATTATGCGCGGCTGGAGCGGCTCGTGGCTGACGCCGCGCAGCGCGGGGCAAAAATCCTGCAACCGGCCAAGGCCGATGATCCCAACTGGAAGGCGCGGCGGAAATTCCCGCCGACGCTGGTGGTCGGCGCAACGCCCGAGATGGCGATCATGCAGGAAGAGATTTTTGGCCCCGTCCTTCCCGTGATGGGCTATCGCGACGCGGCCGAGCCGATTGCCTTCATCAACGGCCGCGACCGGCCGCTCGCGCTGTACTGGTTCGGCAACGACCGCACCGCGCGCGACGAGGTGCTGATGCGCACCGTGTCCGGCGGCGTCACAGTCAACGACTGCCTGTTCCACTTCACGCAAATCAACCAGCCGATGGGCGGCGTCGGCACGTCCGGCACCGGGGCCTATCACGGCGAATGGGGGTTTCGCACGTTCAGCAAGCTGAAGCCGGTGTTCTATCGCTCACGGCTCAACCGGCTCGCGGATCTCTACCCGCCCTATGGCGGCAAGATCGCGCGGCTGGAGAAGATGATGCGGTTCATGTCGTAGTTATCCGTCATTCCGGGGCGACGCGAAGCGTCGAGCCCGGAATCCATCCAGCGGCATCACACGCGGCGAAATGGATTCCGGGCTCGCGACTTCGTCGCGCCCCGGAATGACGAGAAGAAAATGCAATAGGGGAAGTGAGAAGTGACTGACACATTCGATTTCGTCGTGGTGGGCGCGGGCTCCGGCGGTTGCGCGGTGGCGGGACGGCTGTCGGAGGATGCGGCGACGTCCGTGGCGCTGCTCGATGCCGGCGGGAAGAACGACAATTGGCGGATCACCACCCCGTTCGGGCTCGCTTTGCCGTACAGCGCGGCCAACTGGGCCTTCGACACGGTGCCGCAGAAGGGATTGAACGGCCGTGTCGGCTATCAACCGCGCGGCAAGGGTCTTGGCGGCTCCTCGGCGATCAACGCCATGGTCTACATTCGCGGCAACAAATGGGATTACGACCACTGGGCTTCGCTCGGCAATGCCGGCTGGTCGTATGCGGACGTGCTGCCCTATTTCAAGCGCTCGGAGAACAACGCCGATTTCGACGGCGAGTATCACGGCAAGGGCGGCCCGTTGCATGTCAATAAGCTGCGCTCGGACAATCCGATCCATGACATCTTCCATCAGGCCGCACGCGAGGCGCAGTTCCGCATCCGCGAGGACTTCAATGCCGAGGACCACGAAGGGCTCGGCAGCTACCAGGTGACGCAGCAAAATGGCGAGCGTTGGAGCGCGGCGCGCGCCTATGTGCAGCCCCACATGGACAAGCGCGCGAATCTGCGCGTCGAGACAGGGGCGCAGGCAACGAAAATCCTGTTCGAGGGTGGGCGCGCGGTCGGCATCGAATATGTGCAGGGCAAGCAAAGGAAACAGCTCCGTGCCCGCCGCGAGGTGATCCTCGCCTCGGGCGCCTTCCAGTCACCGCAGCTTTTGATGCTGTCGGGCGTCGGCGATGGCGAGGCGCTTGGCAAGCATGGTATTGGCCTCGCGCATCATCTGCCGGGCGTCGGGCGCAATCTGCAGGACCATCCGGATTTCGTGTTCGTCTACGCCTCCGACTATCCGCATTTCGTTCACGCGTCGCTCGGCCGATTGCCATCCCTGCTCCGCGCCATTCAGCAGTACCGCCGCGAGCGGCGCGGCCTGATCACCACCAACTTCGCCGAGTGCGGCGGCTTCCTGAAGACCCGGCCCGATCTCGACGTGCCAGACATTCAGCTCCACTTCATCATCGCGATGCTCGACGACCATGGCCGCAAGAAGCACAAGGAAGCAGGCTTCTCATGCCACGTCTGCCTGCTCAGGCCGAAGAGCCGCGGCAGCGTATGGCTGAAAAGCGCCGATCCGCTCTCCGCGCCGATGATCGATCCGAATTTCTTGGGCGAGGAGGAAGATGTCGAGACGATGGTCGCGGGCTTCAAGACCACGCGGCGGCTGATGGAAACGCCTGCGATGCGCGCGTTGCAGAAGAAGGACATGTTCACGGCTGACGTGAAGACGGACGACGACATCCGCGCCATCCTGCGCAACCGCGTCGACACCGTCTATCACCCCGTCGGCACCTGCAAGATGGGGACCGATGCGATGGCCGTGGTCGATCCGAAACTTCGCGTGCATGGGATGGAAGGTCTTCGCGTCGTCGACGCCTCGATCATGCCGACGCTGATCGGCGGCAACACCAACGCGCCGACCATCATGATCGGGGAGAAGGCCGCGGATATGATCAGGGCGGAGATGCGGGGGAGTTAGCGTCACGCTGGTGGCGCGAAGCTGTCGCCTCACTCACGGTGTCGTCCCGGCGCAGGCCGGAACCCATAACCCCAGGGAGTGGTTGTGGTGCGCAGCTGGCGACCACGAGTCTACGCCAAACTTCTCCCTGTGGGTATGGGTCCCGGGCTCGCGACTTCGTCGCGCCCCGGGACGACGGCGGTGATCACCCCAACAAAAACCCGCCATCCACCGTCACCACGCTCCCCGTCATGTAGCGCGACGCTTTTGACGCCAGCAGCAGAATCGCGCCGTCGAGATCGCTTTCCGCGCCGACGCGGCGTTGCGGGATGCGTTTGGTGAGCCGCTCGCCGGCGGGCGTTGCCCAGAAATCGTGGTTCATCTCGGTGTCGATATAGCCGGGCGCGAGCGCGTTGACGCGGATGTTCTGCCCGGCGAGCTCCAGCGCCATCGCCTTCGTCGCCTGGATCATGCCCGCCTTGGAGATCGCGTAAGGAGAGACCGCCTTCAACACGCCGGTGCCGAGCACCGAGGCGATGTTGACGATGTTGCCCTCCTGCTTGCGCGCGATCATGCGCCGCGCGAGCTCCGTTGCCAAAAAATAGGCGCCCTTGAGGTTGGCGCCGATCACGGCATCCCAGTCCGCCTCGGTCTGATCGGTCGCGAGCTTTTCGATCGCGATGCCGGCATTGTTGATCAGCACGGTGATCGGCCCGAGCGCGGCTTCCGCAGCATCCACGGCCTTGGCGATCGATGCAGTGTCGGTGACGTCGAGCGCGATGGCCGCGGCACGGCCGCCTCTGGCGCGGATCTCGTCTTCGATTGTCTTCAGCTTGTTCGTCTGCCGCGCGGCGAGCACGACCGCGGCACCATGGGCGGCGAGAACGCGCGCGAATTGCCGGCCCAGACCCTGGCTCGCGCCGGTGACGAGGATCGTTTCGGTGCTGACATCGAAAATATCTGACATTGGCTGGGTTCCCGAAAGGCGTTGCTGCCCCATCATTACAGACGATTTTAGCGATCTGAAACCGGATTGATCGCTTCGCCGTTTCTGATTCAGGGCAGGCAGGGTGTTGCCATGAACAGTTTCGATCTCGCGGTCTCTTCGGCGCTGGCGATCGCGGTCGGCTTCGGTTTCCGGACCGGACTGCTGCGTAGCGCGATGACGATTTTGGCCTATCTGCTGGCCGCTCCGATCGCCGTCTGGCTGATGCCTGTCATCGCGCCGCAGCTCACGCGCGATCTGGCAGCGACGTGGCTGCAGAACTGGATGTGGTTCTTCGTCATATTCCTGTTGGTGGGCATGGCGCTCGGCCGTCTCGGCCGCCGCGCGCTCAACGACACCGCCGCGGCAGCGGGCCTGCCGGATCGCGTGGGCGGCGCCGCGCTCGGGGCCATCAGGGTCGGCCTCGTCGCTGTTACGCTGGTGCTGGTGTTCGACCAGCTCGTGCCGGCCAACCGGCAGCCGCCGTTCCTTGTCGGCTCGCAGCTCCGCCCGCTGTTCTCGGCGGCGGGACAGATGGGTTTCAAGTCGCTGCCGCCGGAGGCCGCGGCCGCCATCGACCGCATCAAGAAGGAGCAGCGAATCTAGCCTCTTCCTTTAACGCGCCTTCTTGACGCGAACCGGTGTCCACTTCGCTTGAAAACGCTCTCCGATTTCATGGCACGCGGGCGCGCCATGCGTTTTGACACGGACGCATCCCTTATCAGCGGCGCTGATGTTGGCTAGAGTGCCGCGTCCAAACCATCCGACATTACGGGAGTGAAACAGTGGATCTTGGGATCAAGGGTCGCCGCGCCATCGTCTGCGCATCCAGCAAAGGCCTCGGCCGCGCCTGCGCCATCGCGCTTGCCGAAGCAGGCGTTCACGTCACGCTGACCGCGCGCGGTGCAGATGCCCTGAAGAAGACGGCCGACGAGATCCGGAAGGCCTATCCGGACGTCACCGTGACCGAGATCGTCGGCGACATCACAACGCCTGCGGGCCGCGAGGCGGTGCTGAAGGCCTGCCCCGATCCGGACATCCTCATCAACAATGCCGGCGGCCCGCCGCCCGGCGATTTCCGCAACTGGACCCGCGACGACTGGATCAAGGCAATCGACGCCAACATGCTCACGCCCATTGAGCTGATCAAGGCGACGGTGGACGGCATGATGGCGCGAAAATTCGGCCGCATCGTCAACATCACCTCGGCCGCGGTGAAGGCGCCGATCGACATCCTCGGCCTTTCCAACGGCGCGCGCGCCGGCCTCACCGGCTTCATCGCCGGCCTGTCGCGCAAGACCGTGATCAACAACGTCACCATCAACGGCCTGTTGCCGGGCCCGTTCGAGACGGACCGTCTGACCGGCACGGCCAAGGCCGAAGCCGCCAAGCGCGGCGTCACGCCGGAACAGATTCTGGCTGATCGCGCCAAGCAGAATCCCGCCGGCCGCTTCGGTCAACCCGACGAGTTCGGCTATGCCTGCGCGTTCCTGTGCGGCGCCAAGGCCGGCTTCATCACCGGCCAGAACATTTTGCTCGACGGCGGCGCCTTCCCGGGAACGCTGTGACGAGCGATGGCGCCTTGTCGGATCGGTCGTCGGAGGGCTCGGTTCACCTCTCCCCAGCGGGGAGAGGTCGATTTGCGCCAGCAAATCGAGTGAGGGGGTGCCGCACCACATGAGAGCGTAACCCCTCACCCGGATTGCTCCGCAATCCGACCTCTCCCAAGGGAGAGGTGAATTCCCGATGCCGCACCAGTTCAACTTGACCTCGCTTCGGAGAACGAAAAGCTGATGAAGGCGATTTGGTACGAGCAGACGGGACCGGCGACGGACGTCCTCACCTATGGTGAGATGCCGACGCCGGTCGCTGTTTCAGGCGAGGTGCGCATTCGCCTGGAGGCATCAGGCGTCAATCCGGCCGATGTCGGCCGGCGCGGCGGCAGCTATCGGGCGATGGAGTATCCGCGCGTCATCCCGAACAGCGACGGCGCCGGCTTCATCGACCAGATCGGCGACGGCGTGACACGGTTCAAGATCGGCGACCGTGTCTGGCTGTTCAACGGCCAGCGCAACGGCCGCGCCTTTGGCACGGCCGCGGAATACATCGCGCTTGCCGAGCGGCTGGTGACGCCACTGCCGAAAAACCTGTCGTTTGCCGAAGGCGCAACGCTCGGCATTCCCGCCATGACGGCGTGGTGCGCCCTGTTCGCGGACGGCCCCATCGTCGGCAAGACGGTGCTGGTCACCGGTGGCGCCGGCGCGGTCGGCCACTACGCCGTGCAGCTCGCCAAATGGGGCGGCGCGGAAGTGATCGCGACCGTGAGCTCGGCCGCCAAGGCCGAGCAGGCGCGGCGCGCGGGCGCCGATCTCGTGATCAATTACCGAGAGGACGACGTCATCGCGAAGGCGATGGCGTTCACGAGCGGGCGCGGCGTCGACCATGTCGTCGACGTCGACTTTGGCGGCAATATCGCCACCACGCTCAAGCTCATGGCGGTGAATTCGACGATCGCGGTCTATGCCACCAACGGCAACCGCACGCCCACGGTGCCGATGCGCGATCTCATGGAAAAATGCATCAATCTGCGCTCGCTGGTGCTGTTCGCACTACCGCCGGCGCTGCTCACTGCCGCGCAAGCCGACATCTCGAAATGGCTGGCTGCAGGGACACGCATCCACAACATCGCCGGCCAGTTTCTGCTCTCGGAGACCGCGCAGGCCCACATGGCGGTCGAGAAGGGCGACAAGGTGGGAACGGTGATCGTCGACTGCGCGCGCTAGCGCCGCTTCGTCGGCTCATTCTCGTTGCGTTCACCGAGGCTGGAGGAATCTGCCGTGGTGCGCTCGTCGGTCCAGTCCATGCCAAAGGCGTCGAGACCATCGGCGAGCAGGTCTCCCAGCATCGGCTCGCCGAGAAGATATTGCGCCGTCTCGCGGCGCGGATTGCGATATTCGGCGCGCGCCTCGACAGCGCGGGCGCGAAGATCGTTCCAGTCGTCGACCCCACCGTCCCCGCGCCCGATCCACACCAGCGTCACCAGGTCGACCTGCTCATCCTCGTTCAGGTCGCCGATGAAGGCCGAGAGCTCGCGGCCGACGGGATCTGAGCCATCGTCCGTGAGCACGTCGAGATTGTCATCGTCCGTGGGATTCGAGCCGGAATCCGGGTCCGCATTGCCTTCCTTGACGTCGTATTCGCGCGCCTTCTCGATCAGGAACGCGACCTTGTCGACGGATATAGCGAGCTCTGGCATGGCTCCCTCCTCGGTTGCCGCGATAACGCCGCATCGCACCGGATGATCCATTGCGCGAACGGGCGGAAACCCGCATCTTTCCCCGCCAGCAAGAACAAGGGAAACGCAGGAATGTCGTGGACGGTCGGCAAGGTGAAAATCACCAGGTTCGTGGAAATGGAGACGGTGGGCTCGACCCGTTTCATCCTTCCCGCCGCGACCAGCGACGAAATCCAGAAGATGCCCTGGCTGATTCCGCATTTCGCCACCGAGGAAGGTCGGCTGAAAATGGCGATCCACTCGCTGGCGGTGGAAACGCCGACGCGCCGCATTCTTGTCGATACCGGCCTCGGCAACGACAAGCAGGGCCGCAACGTCCCGACCTGGAACAACCGCGATACGCCGTTCCTGGAGACGATGACTGCGGCAGGCTTTGCGCCCGACAGTTTTGACACCGTGCTGTGCACGCATCTCCATGTCGACCATGTCGGCTGGAACACAAAGCTCGTCGATGGCAAGTGGCAGCCCGCCTTCCCCAGGGCGAGCTACGTGTTCGGCCGGACCGAATACGAATACTGGCGCGACAATTCGAGCGAGCCGGACAAGGCCGCGGTGTTCGCGGATTCGGTCAAACCCATTGTCGACGCCGACCGCGCCGAACTGATCCGGAGCGACCATCAGCTCTGCGACGAGATCAGCCTGATCCCGTCGCCCGGCCACAGCCCCGGACACATGAGCGTGCTGATCCGGTCCGACGGCGAGCAAGCCCTCCTCACCGGCGATGCCGCGCACCATCCCTGCCAGATGGCCCGTCTCGACTGGTCCTCGACCGTCGACGCCGATCCAGGGCAGGCGGCCGAGAGCCGGCGCACGCTGTTCTCGCGCTTTGCCGACACGGCGACGCTGGTGATCGGCGGGCATTTTTCCGGCGGCCACATCAGACGCGACGGGGATGCGTTCAGATATGTGGCGCTGGGGTGAGCACACACGGAATCGTAGCAACCATTAAACGCCGAGGAGTTTTTCAGTCCACGGCGTTCCGCGTTGCACGACGGTGTTGGCATAGATGAG
>NZ_JAFCJM010000115.1 GCF_018130955.1 Bradyrhizobium liaoningense | reverse complement strand
GTAAGTCGCGCAAAGTGCCGCTCATACCCAACACTGACGGTCTCCCAACCATCATGTTCGAATTCACGAAAGGCGCCGGGATTGCGGGAACTCTCGATCGCCATCGCTTCCTCCCCGACGGAGGCCCCATAGGTCCAGCTATATACACGAGTTCAAAGTGCAGGAAATGACGAATTGAGTTTCGTCAACGACGGCCGTATCTTCGGAGGTTGCACGACCGACCTCAAGCTGACCCGCGCATCGGTTCGCTTCTGCTCGTGGCCCTGTGCCGAACCGCGCACCAGCCGTCATGACGTCGGCTGTTTGAGGTGGTCCGGACTCTGCTCGGAGCTTGCCTCGACCGCTGCCTTTGACCCAACTCGGAAGTCGCTCGCCTATCCGAGGGGGCAAAAAAAGCTTCAAATGACCCTTCCAATTGAGCCACCACGGGGGGCGCGCCTAGAGCGCGATGGCTTTAGGTTGAATCGTCATCGCGCTTGAGCTCCTTGTTTAAGCATGATCTTTTCGGAAAACCGCTGCGCACTTTTCCGGATCATGCTTTAAATCCGACTCAAGAAAAACGTCTCAAGCTTGCCTTTGCCCTTCACGTCAATGCTGCGGCGTGGCTCCAGCACGAAGGGGCCGACGAGCTGGCGGGCAGTATCCTGGGACACATGGATTCGATTGGGCAGAGAATAGGCTTCGAGCCGGTTGGCGACATTTACAGTATCGCCCCACACGTCGTAGACGAAGCGGTGGGTGCCGATGATCCCTGCGACCACGGGACCGGAATGGATGCCGATCCGGATTTGCAGGGACCAGCCGAAATAGTCGTTGACGCGGCTCAGCCGATCGATCATGCCAAGCGCCATGTTCGCGATCGCTGCGAACGGATCGGGATTCGGATCGGGCACGCCGGCGACGGCCATGTAGGCATCGCCGATGGTCTTGATCTTCTCGACACCAAGCTCGCGGGCAAGTGCGTCGAATTCCGAGAACAGCCGGTTCAAATACTCGACCATCGCTGCAGGCGTGACCCGTGCCGAGTGTTGGGTGAAGCCCACCAGATCGGCGAACAGAACGCTCACGCCCTCGAAGCGGTCAGCGATCATGGCTTCGCCTTGGTTCAGGCGGCCAATCACCTGCCTTGGCAGGATGGTCAATAGCAGCCGCTCGAACTTGGCGGTCTCCTCCTCGATGCGGCGAAGATACTTCTGCTCGCGGTCGCGCCAGCGCTTCTTGTGCAAGCAAGCATTGATCCGCGCGCGCAGCAGGATCGGATCGAACGGCTTCGGCAAATAGTCCTCGGCCCCGGCCTCGATGCAGCGGATGGCGCTCTCGGTCTCCGCCAGGGCCGTGATCATGATCACCGGGATGCGGCGCAGCCGCTCGTCCGCCTTCATACGCACCAGCACGTCAAACCCGTTGATATCGGGCATCATCAAATCGAGCAGGACGAGGTCGAACTCATCGTCGGCGAGCGCCTGCAGCGCCTGTTGACCGCCGGGCACAGAAGCGACGCGATGGCCGTCGCGGGTCAGTCGGCGCGACAGGAGATCGCGGTTGGCCTCGATGTCATCCACGACGAGAATGGAGCCGGTTTCGCTGACAGTATTCGGCTCATGCCGGACTGGCCCGAGGCTGCGCATCAAGTCGCTAACAATGACCGCACCGGTCTGATCGGGGGCCAAACGCGTCTCTTCGACATCGACCGAGAATCGCACGATGCGATCGAGACGCAGCAGCAGGTCAGCGGCCGCCACCAAGAGGCGGTCGAGATCTGCCCGCAGCGAGTCGCTTGAGGAATGGGCTACATCCTCGCGCAGCATCTCGCCATAACCCTTGATCGCGTTGAGGGGCGTGCGCAACTCGTGACGCAGCTCCTGCTCTTGCGTGGCGGCGGCTGAGCCCGGCGAGCTCTTGGCGCGATCGCCCTCCACCAGCCGGTCGACCTTGCCGGCGAGATCGCGCGCAGCGCCGAGGATACGGTTCAGATCGGGGAGGATGTCCGGGCTCCCCTTCCGGGACGCCTCCTCGTGTACGATCTCTGCATAGCCGAGCAAGGCGTTGACCGGGGACAACAGTTCCTGGCGAAGCTGAGCCAGCCGAATGCGCCCGGCGCGCGCGCTGTCGGTGCCAATGATGCTCATGGCCGATCCGGACTCGCGCGCCGGACGTGCTGGGGTACCAGCTCGTCGAGCGCCGCCAGCACGGCCTTGCCGCTATATTCGCCCTTATGCACCAAATGCTGTACCTGGCCGTTGAGCCGCGCGCGATCATCGGCGGTCAGTGTCTTGGCGGTGACGACGATGATCGGGATGCGCCGCCAGCGGGATTCGGCGCGCACCCGTGCGATGAACTCGAACCCGTCCATCTCGGGCATCATCAGATCGAGCAGAATTGCGTCCGGTAAAGCCTCGTTCAAACGCTCAAGACCAACCCGACCATTCTCTGCTTGCGTGACCCTGCAATCGATCTGCCGCAAGGCGCGCCCTATCAGCTCACTGGTCGGAGCATCATCCTCAACGATCAACACGTGCCGTGGTGCACCTTTTGGGCAACACTTGTCCACTGCACGAACCAGTCTGTCGCGATCGATCGGCTTGACCAGGTAGTCGGCGGCACCGAGCGAGAAGCCAATGCCCTGGTTATCTACGATCGTAACCATGATCACGGGAATTTCGGCGAGTCCGGCATCTTCCTTCATGGCGCTGAGTACGGCCCAGCCATCCATGTGCGGCATGAGAGCGTCGAGCGTGACGACATCGGGCCGCAGCGTGCGGGCGAGCTGCATCGCCTCTTCGCCACTGGCAGCCAGGCGAACGGCGTAACCGCCGCGTTGCAGGTGTCGGCGCAGCAACTCCCGCGCGTTGGGATCATCGTCGACCACGAGAACGATCGGCGCATGCTCGGGCTCGGCTACCTGCGGACGCTCGGAACGCTTCTCTGCCGCCAAGCTCGCTGCGTCCGATGCAGCGCGCGTCACCGCCGGCAGGCGAACGACGAAGGTCGTCCCCTTGCCGGCCTCGCTGATCAGTGTCACATCGCCGCCCATCAGCCGGCAGAAGCTCTTGGTGATGGCGAGGCCCAACCCGGTGCCGCCGTAGGCGCGGGTGGTGGAGGCATCGGCCTGAGTGAAGGCCTCGAACACCTTGGCCTGCTGATCTGGCGTCATGCCGATACCGGTATCGCGCACCTGGAACTCGACCCAGTCGACGGTTTCGTCCATGTCACGGAGCACGGTGAGCGTAATCGTCCCGTTCTGTGTGAACTTGCAGGCATTGCTCAGGAGGTTGAACAGGGCCTGCCGCACCTTGGTCAGATCGCTGTGCATCGTGCCGACCTCGTCGGCGCAGTTCACCACAAGCGCGTTGCCGTTCTTCTTGGCCAGCGGAGTGATGGTCGCCGCGACGCTATCAATCATCGGCCGCAACTCGAAGGTCTCGAGATAGAGCGTCATCTTGCCGGCCTCGATCTTGGAAAGATCGAGGATGTTGTCGATCAGGCCGAGCAGATGCTTGCCGGCATCCTGGATCTTGCGCAGGTCCGCCATTTCCGATTCGCGCCCGGCGCTCTGGGCGTCCTCGAACAGGATCTCGCTGTAGCCGATGATCGCATTCAAGGGCGTGCGCAGCTCATGGCTCATGCTGGCGACGAAGTTCGACTTCGCGCGGGTCGCCTGCTCGCTCGCCCAGATCGCCTTGTGCAGCTCGCCCTCCATGCGCTTGCGGTCACTGATATCGGCGAGGCCGTTGATCATCGCCGGGCGCCCTTCGAACTGGACGCGCTGCGACGCTATGAGCGCCCAGAACTCCTCACCTCCAGCCCGCTTGAGCAGCATCTCCATGCTCTCCACATGGCCGTGCTCGGTGAGCGCGTTGATGAAGCGCTCGCGATGCTGCGGGTCTGCGTAGAAGGTTTTCGCTTGCATGCCCAGGGCGGACGAACCTTCGAGCTCGAACATTTCGCTGAAGCGTTGATTGGCATACCGGATGATCCCATCATCGAAGGTGACGATCGCTACCGCCATCGGCGCGGCCTCGGCAATGACACGCAGCCGCTGCTCGCTCTCCTGGATCGCCTGTTCGGCCTGCTTCACGTCGGTGATATCGGTGTAAGTCGCGACCGTGCCGCCGTCGTCGGTTTTGCGCTCGTTGATCTGAATCCAGCGCCCGTCAGAGCGGTGTTGTATATGCGTGCCCTTGGGATCGCGATGCCGGTCCAGACGTTCGGTGATCCAAGCCTCGACGCGTCCCACCGCGTCGGGGATCTCGCCGCTCGCGGTCGCATTGCGGAGGATCGCTTCGAACGATACGCCTTGTTTCACGACATCGATGCTGCCGGTGCCGTGCATGTCCCGGTACCGCCGGTTGTATATCACCAGCTTGTCGTCGGCATCGTAAAGCGAGAAACCCTCTGAGATACTCTCGATCGCGTCGATCAGTCGGCGCTGTGCCTCCGTTGCCTTGTCGCGCGCAGCAGCCAACTCCCCCTCTCGCCGTTTGATTTCAGTCACGTCCGTGAAAACGCCTACAGTGCCGCCATCCTGCGTCTTGCGCTCGCTGATCTGGATCCAGCGACCGTCCCATTGGTGATGGAGAAACGGCCCTCCGGGGTTGCGATGTCGAGCAAGTCTTTGCTCGATCCATTCTTGAGGTCGTGCAGCCGCGTCGGGCACGATTCCACGCTCGACCACGGTCTTGATCAAATGCTCGAACTCCAACCCTAGCCGCATAAGATCGGCCAGCCCCGGGTAGAGCTCGCGATAGCGCGAGTTGCACAGCACCATGCGATCACTGGCATCGAAGAGGAAAAAGCCTTCCGAGATGCTCTCGATCGCGTCGGTCAGCCGAGTCTGGGCCTGCGCAGCCCTGTCGTGCGCCTCCGACAGCTCCTTCGAGCTCAGCTCCTGCGAGCGCTCGACCATCGCCCGATCGCTGTCGAAATCGGTGTATGCGGCATCGACGGCTGCTACGAACGACTGCAACGCAGCCGGAACTTCTCCCTCGACACCGAGGTGCTTTCTGAGCTGGCGTCGTAGCAGCCTGTGCATCGGTGACCTGTGACCGTTCAGTCCTCGGCGAAAGTTGTGATGGTCATGGTTTGATTGTGCAGGCGGCACTCGCCACCGTGCATGAAGGGGGAAAGCTCGCCGTACGAGTAGAAGCCGGAAATCTTCGTATCCCTTCCGAAGACATCTCGGATCGCCTCGATTTCTTCTTCGGTGCGCTGCTTCATCACAAGCTTACGACCGACACAGCTCACCAGAATTGCCAGATCTGGTCGCCTGTCGGCCAACCCGCTGAGGCTGGCCTTGGCGGCGGCCGTTGCGCCGTCGACCAGATCGTCGACGTTGGTCTTCATCAACTGTGCCGTTCCGCCCTGTGGGATGTCGCCTGCGAACGTCATCGACTTGCTGTGCTCGTCCACGGACAGGACTGTCCGGACGACACCCTGGCCGCCCTTTGCCTCGGTAACCAGGATTGGAAAGAGCAAGGCTGAGCTTGGCAACTGGTCGGCGTGAGGGCCAAGGTACGATTTATAGAGATCGAGCGCTGACCCCCCATCCAGCTCATAGAGGATGTTTCCCTCGGCCCGGGTGATGGTGCGCAGCGGCCCAAATGGCTGCCAGCCGCCCATCGATCCGTAGCCAATACGCAAGTCGTCGCCATACAGACCAACCGCTGCCACGCGCTGGGGACCCGCGCCGCCGTCGGCAATGACCCAGGTCTCGGCAAAATTGGTTCCGTCTCCGGAAAGACCGCCGGTGATCGACACGCCTGCCGAGACGCCGCCCGCGAGACCGTGCGCCAGGTCGGAGCCATTGACGTGCAAGCCGTCCGAAAGCACGAACACATGGCGCAATGAGGCGTCGTTCAACTGCTGCGCGAGCTGCTTGCCGACGTCGTAGCTCGCCTTGGCCTCACCAATCGTAGCAGAGGCGGAGCGGAGTCGCGTATGGTCGAAGTCGACAATGGTGGCAATCACCGAGTCGTCGACGACCGTGTCGCCGAGAATCTCGCCGGAAGTCGAGCAACCAAGCATGGCGGCCCCTTTGAAGTGGTCGCGCAGTTCGCCCACGAGGTCACCTGCCTGCATCAGTGATCTGGCGCCGAAAACGAACACGACACTTTGTCGTCCGACTTCGCCGGCAGGCAAATTCGGCCGCCACCCGTCACTCTTGGACCATTTGTACTGAGCCGTTTTCATGGGTTGTTTCCTCTCGTCACCTGTCCGGAACTTGTAGGTCGTCTACTGTCCAGCAGCCGCGAGCAGCGTCTCGATCTTGCCCAGTAGCCTCTGCAGCTCGATCGGCTTGGTGTCATAGTCGTCGCAGCCGGCCTCGAGCGCCTTTTCCCGGTCGGTCGCCATGGCGTGCGCCGTAAGCGCGATGATGGGGATCTTGCGCAGCTCAGGCGTGGCCTTTATCCGGCGGGTCGCCTCCCAACCGTCGATCCCCGGCAGGCTCATGTCCATCAAGATGAGATCGGGCCTGTCGCTCGCCGCCATTGCGACGCCCCGCGCCCCATCCTCGGCCATGGCGACCTCGTAGCCGCCACGCGCGAGACGCCGCGAGAGCATGTCGCGGTTCATCTCGTTGTCTTCGATCAATAAAATCTTGGGCATCGCACAGCCTCGAGCCGGACTGTGAGCACTGCTTGCGCGAGACCGCCTGAGCGGCCTCAATGGACGCCTAAGAGATAAACTTAGCACTCAAGCCTACCTGTCGCATCACAAAAATAGCGAGTAGCGGCGTCGACAGGGAATTCCCCAGAGTCCTACAAAAAAATTACAACCTCAGGCGATCAATTCATGGCCGATAAAACCACTAATTAGCGCGTATGGGGCTGTTGCAATGGCAAGGGGAACTTGCTGTTCAAGACTGTGAGTGACGAAGCATCAATCAAGCGGGGCCGCCCTAAGTTGGCGGCCTCTTTCTTTTGGGCGAAACGTGTGATGCCGCCTGTTGGCCCCAATGCGAAGTGCGGGCCAGCTCCGAGATTGTCGGCTCAACGGGATAGACCGGAAGCTAGTGGCCGCACCTCCCGACGCCGCTGTTGACCCAAAGCCGACCTGACGGGACGTGGCACCTAGACCTAATTTTGGGGTAGCTTAGATGGCGTGAGTGGTTCCTGCTGGCCCGAGTCATGTCGCTGCGGATCCCATTTTTGATTGTGTGCGCAAGCCTTGCATTGACGATAGCGGGGCCATCGGTGTCTGCCGAAACGCGAAGAGTGGTTTTGCTTTTTGACGAACGGGTAGAATTGCCGGGTTTGTCGTTGCTCGACGCGGAGTTCGCCCGCACATTGCAAGCTAACTCCGTCGATCCGATTGAGGTTTATCGCGAATCCATGGATTTGTCTCGATTCGGCTCAGATACCTACAAGTCGGCGCTGCGAGATTTCCTTCGTACCAAATATGCAGACAAGAAGATCGAAGTTGCGGTCGCAGTGATGGTCCCTGCGTTCGAATTCCTGTCAAATTTTGGCAAGCTGATTTTTCCTGGAACACCGGTTGTGTTCTGCGGGCTGGATAGAAAACAACTCAGAGATCGGCCTCTACCGCCCGACTGGTATGGCGTTCTCGTAAAACGAGAATTTGCGCCGACACTTGACATAGTACTTCGTATCCATCCCAAGACTAGAGAGATTGTAGTCGTTGCGGGCACATCAGAATTTGACGATACAATTTTCGCCCAAGCACAGAATGAGTTTCGGGCGTATGAGAGCCGGGTAGCGTTTACATACCTCTATGATTTACCTTTCCAATCATTGCTCCCCATGCTTTCGCGCTTGCCCTCCGATAGCATCGTCCTTTTTACGACATTTTTTCAAGACGGCGCGGGCAAGCCCTTCATTCCGCACGAAGTCGTCGAGCGTATTTCCACCGCAGCAAGCGTGCCAGTCTATGGCTTTGCTGATCAATATCTTGGACGTGGAATTGTAGGGGGGAGCCTCTACAGCTTCGTGTCGCATGGCGCGGACACTGCCAAGCTGGTTTTGCGGGTTCTGTCTGGCGACGCGCCCTCTCAGGCCGTCTCGGAAGTTCCGAGCAACAAAGTCATGTTCGATTGGCGGCAGATGCAGCGTTGGGGCATCAGCGAACACAGTTTGCCACCTGATGCGGAGATCGACTTCCGTGAACTCACTCTGTGGCAAACCTACGCTTGGCAGATGGCCCTAATCTTCGGAGTCATCGTGGTGCAGGCCGGACTAATTTCTCGCCTCCTCTACGAGCAACGACGCCGTCGATACGCCGAAGTGCAGTCACGTCAACGCATGTCGGAGCTTGCGCGTATCAATCGCTTTTCAACAGCGGGGGAATTGACTGCATCAATCGCCCACGAAATCAATCAGCCACTCGGTGCTATTCAGACGAACGCCGAGACAATGGAATTGCTGCTCCGATCTCCGTCGCCAGACATCGATGAGATCAAAGAGATCACGGCCGATATCCGGCGTGATCAAGAGCGCGCCAGCGAAGTCATTCGTCGCCTGCGAAGCATGTTGCGGAGAGCGCCGTTTGAATTGAGCGATATCGACTTGAATGAACTTGTTCGCGAGACCGAAGACTTTCTTTCTGGACTCGCGGTTTCGCGGCAAGTGGAGTTAAGTAGTTCCATCGCTCCAATGCCTCTGCCTATCAGGGCCGACCGTATTCAGTTACAGCAGGTCATTTTGAACCTGATTGTAAACGCCATGGATGCAATGGCCGACATGCCGAAATCCGAGCGCAAGATCGCTATTCGGACCACGCGCATTGACCGATTTGCTGACGTCGCTGTTTCCGATACCGGTCCCGGCATTCCGCCAGAGAAGGCAAAGCAGGTGTTTGAACCGTTTTTCACGACCAAGGCGCAGGGCATGGGGATTGGGTTGTCGATTGCACGAACTATCATCGAGGCCCACGGCGGTCGCATATGGGCGGACAACCAAACGACAGGTGGAGCCGTGTTTCATATCAGTCTGCCCCTGACTTGAACGTCCGGCGATGAGGTTTGCCATGCTCGCGTTGCGCCTCCGACGATCGCTTTCGACATGTCGGCTTCTGGCCGATTTTGTTGCAGAAGTCGGTAGGATCGACGCTCTCAGCCGGGGCAGAGATCTGAAAATTTGGGCTCGCGATCTCTCGGCCGCCTGCCCGGCATGGGC
>NZ_JAFCJM010000114.1 GCF_018130955.1 Bradyrhizobium liaoningense | reverse complement strand
GCTCAGCAACCCGAATATCGCCAAAAGACATCCCATGCCTCCCGTCCCAAACAGGTCGAAAGGCCTTGAATCACATTCCCAAATTCTCGGGAATCACTTTCGGGCATCCCTTAGCCCCGTGTGGGAGAGGGTGGCTTCGCGATAGCGAAGCCGGGTGAGGGGTCTCTATCCGCGGGTGCATCTCTCTCGAGTTGAGTCCGCGGATGCAAACCCCTCATCCGCCTTGCCTTCGGCAAGGCACCTTCTCCCACAAGGGGAGAAGGGAAGGGCAGCGTGCAGTGGCGAGAGAACTCCTACGCCCGCGCCAGCGCTTGCGAAAACACCACTTCGATCAGCGTGCCGGAATTCGCCGCGCTCTTGATGTGGAATTTTGCGCGGTTGGCTTCGACCAGTGCCTTGGTCAAGGACAGGCTGAGCGCCGAATTGTCCGCAGCGTCCGACGGCGGCGGGGTGCGGAACGGCTCCATCGCGGCCGCCACCTCCCGTTCGCTCAGGCCGAGGCCGGTGTCGCGGATGCGCAAGGCGACTTCGCCGCGATCGGTGAAGGCGGTGGAGACGATGACCTGGCCGCCGGCGCTGGCGAGCCGGATCGAGTTGCCGATCAGGTTCATCGCGATCTGCCGCATCGCGCGGGCGTCCGCCATCACGACCGGCAGCGCATGCGCGAGCGAAGTGCGGATGATGATGCGCTCGCGGTTGGCCTGCGGCTGCATGACCGTGACACAGGCCTCGACGAGATCGTTGAGGTTGAGATTGGCAAAGGAGAGATCGAGCTTGCCGGTCTCGATCCGCGTCAGCTCCAGGAGATCGTCGATGATCGAGATCACGCGCTCGCCGGAGGCGCGGATGTCCTTCATGTATTCGCCGTAGCGCTCGTTGCCGAGCGCGCCAAAACGCTCCGAGATCATCACCTCGGCAAAGCCGATGATGGCGTTGAGCGGCGTGCGGATCTCGTGGCTGATGCGCGCCAGCATGTCGGCCTTGGCGTTGGCGGCGCGGTCGGTGAGAAGCTGCGCCTCGCGCATCTCGCTCTCGCCCTTCTTCGTTTGGGAGAGATCGCGGAACACGGCGAAGAAGTTCGGACCATCAGGCCGGGTGCGGCCCATGATCATGGCGAGCGGGATGAGCCCGCCCTTGCTTTCGCGGCCCAGCACCTCGCGGCCGTAGTCGAGCAGGCTCGCGATGTCGTGGCTCCTCAGGCTGTGGAGATAGTCGGCGACCACGCGCTGGCTTTCCGGCGCGAACAGGGTGGCGAGATTCTGCTGCAAGAGCTGCTCGCCGTCATAGCCGAACAGCGCCTCCGCGCTGCGGTTGCAGGCGTGGATGTTGCCCTCGGCATCGAACATGATGATGCCTTCGGCCGTGGTGTCGAGGATCGCGGCGAGATCCTCCGCATTGGCCTGGCCGGCCTCGGCGTCCGGCTCGACCTCGTCGATCTCCTCCGCCGGCGCGACTGCTGCCTCAGTGACGACAGGCGCTGCCTGCGGCAGGCCACAGATCAGCGCATGCGCTGACTCGCCGTCCCAGGAGATGGTGTGCAGGTGCGCCTCGGTGGCGCCATCGGCCGGCGCATCGTTCGCCGAAATCGTCACCGGCGTGCCGGCCTCCGACGTGCTGCTCGCCGACGAGACGCCGGGCGCGACATAGAGAGCATCGAGTCCGCCGGCGTTCTCCAGCGCTTGCAGGCTGGCAAAACCCGTGCGCGCAAGGAACGCCGGGTTGGCGTAGAGCAGGCGGTCGAGGCGGTAGATCAAGATGCCTGACGGCAACAGGTCGAGCAGCATGCGGTCGCGCGCGCTGTCGCCGCGAGGCGCGGGCTTTGGCTCGGTCAGCCATTCCGCCAACGAAGGCGGCGGCGGCTCGGGCGCAGGCGGCTCGGCGGCGGCCTGCATCATTTGCTGTGGTTCGGTCGGTGCGAGGAGGATGTCCTGCTCGCGCTCGAGACGCTCCGACAATTGCCGGGCGAGCTCGTTGAAGGCGCTGTTCTCGACGGGGGTGAGCGCCGGTGCCTTGGTTTCGCCTAATGGGCGGAACGGCACGACGTTGGGAGGCGTTTCCACGGCTTGATCCAAATCGGTTTGTTGTGAATTCGCTTGGATTGTCTGTTCGGGCAGTTTTGCTTCGACGGCTTGTTCGGACAGTTCTGCGAGTGCTTCGGGGACGTCAGGCTCGGTCGGTGAAGGTGGCGGGTCCTGCACGACATCGCCCTCTGCGATGTCGGTGGGCTCCACGATATCGATGGCCTCCGCGACATCGTCGGGTTCAACGACGATGGGCTCAGCGATGTCGGCAGGGCGGTGCGTGACCGGCGGCTCGGTGAACAGCTCGAACCGCCTGAGCGCATCGAGCTTGTTGAGGCCGTCGAGATCGCGGCACACGCCAAACCCCTTGAAGCCCGCAAAGTTGCGCGCGCGGTCGTAGACCGGCAGGCCCGCGAGCTCGACGGTGAGCGGCTCGCCGCCATCGACCGGCCATTTCACGGACACGCCGGCCCAGGTGTCGCGGCTGGCGATCGCCTTTGCCACGCGCCCCTCCGGATCGAGCCCGAAGACCTCTGCGATTTCCGCCCAGGGCCGGCCAAACCCGGCCGCGCTGTGCGCGCCCATCAGGCGGATGAACTCGTCCGAGCCGAGCACGAAGCGGCCTTCGGCATCCATCTGCCACAGGAAGCGCAAGGGGTGGCTGCGCGGCGTCGCCGGCTGCACCGCATCTGGTGGCGACTCGACCATCTCCGCAGTGATCGGCTCGACTTGGGGCGGCACAATGGCCTCAAGGGAGTCTTCAACAGGCGTTTGGCGCGGCAAGTCTTCGCTGGATAAGACTTCGACCGTCGTTGGCTCGGGCAAGGCCCGTTCGGCCGGTGCGGGCGGCTCCAAAACCGTCGTAGGCGCCGGCGCGTCCAGCGGTTCGGCAAAGGCGTCGAACAGCATGAATTCGGACGGCGCCTCATTCGATAGCGCCGGCTGCTCATAGTCGGGCACCGCGGGCCTGATGCGGGTGTCCTGCACGCGTTGAACCGGCGGCTCTTGTGCCGCTTCCGCGACGCTCGCGGGCGCGACAGGCTGCGGCTCGGGCGCGGCCGGCTCGACCATGGCGATCAGCCCGACATCGGCACCCAGGCCGACGCGTTGCAGGACGACATGGCCGTTGCCGATGGGCATTTCAGCGCGGCCCTTGGTCAGCGCATCGCTGCGCGCATGTTCGAGGCCGGCCTCTTCGAGATTGCGGCAGGCGCGCAAGGGGCGCGCGGCTTCGCTGGCGCCGATGAACGATCCGTCGGTCGAAAACGCAGCCATCGGGGTCACAGCGCCTTCGACCAGCCGCTGCAGGCGTTCGTTGAGCGGCATCGCGCGGGCCGGCGCAGTCATGGCGGTGACCAGCACGCCCTGGCTGCCGTCGGCAAATTGCAGCCGCAGGCAGGCGCAGGTCATGAGCACGCCGAGCGAGGCGCCAAAGCCGCGCAGCCGCTCCATCCTGACCGCGCCGCCCGCCGGCAGCTCGCGCGCGAGGCGCGCGACCTGGCGGCGATGCTGATCGGCGGGACCGAATTTCTTGGTTGCGAGCGCGGCGCTGTTATCAGCGCCAAACAGTTTTGCGCCGACCGGATTGGCCCACAGCACGCGCGCGCCGTCGAGCGACCACAGCCACGCCGGCAAAGGAGAGGTCGCATGCACGGCCAGCCGCGGATCACTCACACTGCGCAACTGGAAATCCGAACTACTCATCCAACCGGCTTGCTTCTCAGGTCACGCAACTCTTGAAGGCCAAAGATTTCAGGACTGCCGAAGGACAGCCTTAAGAAAGGGTTAGTATCGCCCGCGCAGGGGGGCAGGTCCACGCCACGGGCGACCATAAGCCGCGATAACCTTAATTCGGATGAACCCGCAAGCGGTTAGCGCGTTGCAGCTGTGCATGGGGACTGCGGAAAACTACGGGGTTCGCGGCAGGCCCGTCACACCGGCTAAGCCTTAACTCGCTAGCCTGACGGTGCTGATCAGCAAGACGGCCTCGCGCCGCAAAATCAACAGGAGTGACAGCATGACTCAACTGGCGAACGATCGTTTCGAGATCCCCCAAGAGTTGCAATCCGGGATGCGATCCATGGCGGAATCGGGCTTCAGGCAGGCCCGCGAGGCGTTCGAAAAATGGCTCAGCACGGCCGAGGCGGCGGCAGGCTCCATGGAGGAACGCAGCGAAACCATGCGCGCCGGCGCCAGGGATATCGGCGCCAAAGCGTTTGGCTATGCCGAGGCCAACGTGCAGGCCTCGCTCGATCACGTGGAGCAGCTTGTGCACGCCAAGGACGTGTCCGAGGTGATGCGGCTGCACAGCGCCTATGTGCAGGCCCAGATGCGCGCACTGAGCGAGCAGGCGAGCGAGATCGGCCAGGCCGTCAGCCGCGCCGCGATCGACGCGACGAGGGTCAGGCATTAGGGGAAGTGTCATTCCGGGGCCCGAGCGGAGCGAGGGAGCCCGGAATCCATCAAGCCGCAGAGTATGCGGATGAATGGATTCCGGGCTCGCGCTACGCGCGCCCCGGAATGACGAAAATCGGGTACTGAAGTCGCGGTTCGGAACGCCTCAACCCCCAGTTCCCCATCCTAGGAACTTCATCCTCAACGCGACGTCAATGCGGCACTGCACCTCAGATTGCATTGCAATGCACAATGTTGACATGATATTCGTGTTGAATGCTGAACGCTGGGCGAGCCATCTCGTTGTTGCGTTTCAGCTCACGTACCCGCCGCCGGGTCGGCGGGCGCGCCGGACGGCTCACTCGGTTTTCAACATTGCGAGGGACAACTGCCATGACAGGTGCGACAGATCCATTCTCCGCCTCGATCATCCCGTTCGAGGTACCCGAACAGATGCGTGCGTTCGCCGAAAAGGGCGTTTCGCAGGCCCGCGAGAGCTACGCCAAGTTCAAGGATGCCGCGGAAAGCCAGAACGGCACCATTGAGGCGGTGTTCACCACCGCGAGCAAGGGTGCCAGCGAGTACACCGCCAAGCTGATGGAATTCATGAAGGCCAACACCTCCTCGCACCTGGACTTCGCCCAGGAGCTGATCGGCATCAAGTCGCCGTCGGAAGCGCTGGAGCTGTGGACCTCCCACAGCAAGAAGCAGCTCGAGACCTTCCAGTCCCAGGCCAAGGAGCTCGTCGAGATCGGCCAGCGGGTCGCGAATGCGACCGCCGAGCCGATCAAGGCCAGCGCGGCCAGGTTCTACAAGCCCGCCGCCTGATCGATTGGTCCGTTTCGATCCAAAGCGTTTTCGAGCGAAGTGGGTACCGGTTCGCGTCAAGAAAACGCGTTAAACCAATATTTAGAAGCCCGGGCTGCGAGGCCCGGGTTTTTGTTCTGAAGTTCGTGTTTTTGCGTCTGAAACAGGAGCTTTGCGGCCTTGCCAAACAGGGCCGTTGCACCTAGTTTCCGCCCCGTCCAGCCCCCTTTGGCCCCGGCCGTTTCCGGCCCCAAGCGGCGGCTCGCCAGGATGCAGTTGTAGCTCAGTTGGTTAGAGCGCCTGTCTGTGGAACAGGAGGTCGGTGGTTCGAGCCCACCCAACTGTACCAATAAATTCAACTATCTAGCTGAGCCTCCGATCCGCTCCTTCCGTATGGGTGCGAACCCAATCCGGCGCATTTGCTCGCGTCGCTGAATGCGCTGGCCTACTTTGCGATCTTGTTGAGGAGGGCGATCAACTCTCCCTGTCGGTGGGTGTCGGTCTTCGCGAAAATGGCTTTCAAGTGATTTCGCGCGGTCTCCAAAGCCACTCCCAATTCGGCTGCAGCCTCTTCCAGCGAGGCGCCATTGGCGACACTGATGCCGAGCCTGGCTTGTGCCGGGGTGAGGTTGAAGAGCTTGACGATCAGGTCCTGGCTGAACGTGGCGGCCCTGTCCAGCTCCTTGAGAACGAGAATAGCGCGCGCGCCCAGAAACGGGCTCCGCGCGGCCGGCGGGACGGGCAGGAGCTGCAGCACCAGCGGCCTTCGTGTCGCACGATTGATCACCAAGGGCGAAAGACGTGCGGCTTGCAGATCCGACATGAGCCGGAGTTGATCTGTCAGTCGGATCAGCTCGGCATTGGCATCCTTGTCGGTCAGCGAGAGCCGGCCGCCGCGAACGACGAATTCACGGCTGAGATAGGTTTCAGCCTTGCTGTTGATCCCAAGCAGGCCGCCGCGGCGGTCGATTGCAAGCGCCGGCCGCTCCATCAAATCGAGCGCGTTCGTAAGACTCGAAATGGCCGTTCGACCAACGGCGGTCGAGAGCGTCGCAGCCTCGGTCAGTCGCGCCGAAAGCTGTGACAGGATGGCGACTTCATCGCCGTCGAACATACCTTGTTGAGGGGTTCTCTGGATCGTGAGACCCCAGAGAGCAGGGCCTGCGCGGAAACCAACCGCCGCAAACCATTTCAGCCCCCATTCGCCAAGCGCGGCGTAAAGAGGGTCCCGCAGCATTTCGTTTTCGGATCTGAACAGGTCCGCGTCCGTGACGACATTTGTCCTGGTCAGCAGCAGCGGCACGCCTCGTTTTGCGCGGACGTCACCCACGTGCAGATTGTTCTGAAAATAGCCCTTATCGAAAAATTCCGCCACGGACGCGGTCCGCGGAATATCTTCGGTTCGGATGTCGCTCTGAAGCATCGCGGCGCCCGTTGCGCCGACGGCTTTGCAAATTTCCTCCATCAGCGTCGACCACCGCTGAGGATCTAAAACAGCCTCTCCAATGTGGCGACTAACGTCCTCAAGTTTGCGCTTATCGACCAATTCGCACCCTCCCCCAAAGGTGTTTTCGATAGGACGAGTAATTTCGCGTGAGAGCAGTCCGGCAGCAAGTCCGCCCGCAATTCTACAGCGGCAAAGCTCAAAACTTGCCGAATCTTACGGGCCGAGATGGGTAAAATGATGTTACTTCACAGGTGAGTCGCAGCTGTCATGCGCTCACGGAGCTACTGTACCCCGCCACGATCATCATTACCATCGGCAGCGTCGCCGCCAGCAGCGTTCCCAGCACCACCGCTCCCGACACCGGGTTCGCCCGCCGCTGATACTGCACCGCAAAGATGTGCGCGTTCGCGCCGGTCGGCATCGCCGCGAGCAGCCCGCCGCCCCCGCTTGTGGCGGCAGAGGCATGAGGAGCGAACATCAGGCGCCGCTGGCTTGGGGTGTGCTGGCGGCCATTCACTTCATCGATCGAAATGGCACGCATTCCGGAGTCTTGCGGACATCGCGATTAACCTGATGTTAGCTGTGGTGATGGCGAGATGGACTGCTCGTGAACACTTTTGGGAAGAGGTTTCTCTTCCATGCTCAGGGACGGCACATACGCGGCCTGGTTCAAGACGCCGCAGGGCGAGGGCACTGGCATCGTCCACGTCGCCGACGGCCAGATCTGGGGCCGTGATGGCGTCATGACGTACAAGGGATCGCTTGAACGCGACGGCGATCGCTTCACGGCGGTCGTCGTGACGAAGAAGCATACCGAAGGGCTGACAACCGTTTTCGGCAATGACGTCGAATTGAAGCTCAAGCTGACCGGCACGAGTTTTGGAAAGGTCGCCACCTACGTCGGCTTCGCCGATGAGTTCCCCGGCGTGCTGCTCGAGGGGAGGCTCATCTTCAACGAGCAGCAGGCGCAGGCTTCCGAGCCGCATGAGCCACCCAAATTCGATCCGAGCAAATTGCCGAAACTGCCGAAGCGCCCCGTTCGTTGACCGACGGCCGATCGGCCAGACAAATTTTTGAACGCTCTGTCCGATGCCGCGCGCGATCAGCGCCGCCGGCGAAGCCGCCTGCGCCAGCAGCTCGATCGTCCTGTCGACGACGGGATGCAGGTCGAAATTGGCACCTTTCGGACCTGACGCCCCGCCTGACGATGTCGGTTCTTGAAGGGAAAGCGGACTTCCCGGTTGCGCGCCCTGACTTCCGGGTTTGAGCCATAGCGTTCATTTGTGATCGCTCGGAACGTCTCGAAGCTGCTATTACCTTGACTTGCTGGACAAGACGCTCGACCTGTAAGACCGAACGCCTTCCGTGCAGCGATACGGTGATCGCGTGAGACGATTTGCCGTTACAGTGTCCGCGCTTCTGGTTGTGCTGCTGTTCTTCGCGTCGGCAGCCACAGCTCAATCGGTGCGAAGAGTAGCGCGGATCGGCATGCTTTGCGTCCCTGCTTGCAAGGTTCCCTATATTGAGGCGTTTTCGGACGAGCTTCAAAAAATTGGCTGGGTCGAGGGCACGACCATTGCGACTGAGCGGAAAGATCCGGATCATCACCTTGACCAGCTTCCGACGCTCGCGGCCGACCTCGTGCGGTCGAGACCCGATCTCATCGTTGCGTTCTCTCCTTTTGCTGCCCGCGCTGCGAAGAACGCCACCTCCGACATACCAATTGTAATAGTTCTGGTCGCCGATCCGGTCGGTATGGGACTTGCGTCAAGTCTTGCCCATCCTGGCGGAAATCTTACGGGCGTCGCTACGATGGATAGGACCGATTTTGGTGGGAAGTTTCTTGGTATTCTTCGAGAGGTTTTGCCACAGGCCAAACGCGTGGCAGTTTTCCTCAACACCTCAAACGAGATGCATCGGCTGGTGTTTCCGGAGACGCCAACTGCGGCCGCCAAGCTCGGCTTTCAGCTCGACGTAATCGATGTGCACGAAGTGGGGGAAGTGCCTCGCGCTGTTGCCGCCGCAAAAACCCGGGGAGCGGAGGCCTTGGACATATTTAGTGACCCAGTCTTTCCGCCGAACCGTGTGGCCGATCTCGCGGTACAGGCCGGTTTACCATCGATCTCCTTCGACGCCGGCTTTGCGCGAGCGGGCGGATTGATTTCCTACGGGCCGGACTTTCCTGCCTTGGCTCGAATTGGGGCTCACTATGTGGACCGAATTCTGAGGGGCGCCAAAACGGCCGAGCTTCCTATCGAGCAACCCACCAAATACCTGCTTGTCGTTAATCTCAAGACGGCGAAATCGCTCGGTATCGAAATCCCGGCGTCCCTTCTCGCGCGCGCGGACGAGGTGATTGAATAAGGCTTGTCACTTCCGGAATTGGCCGATTTTGTTGCAGAAGTCGGTAGGATCGACGCTCTCAGCCGGGGCAGAGATCTGAAAATTTGGGCTCGCGATCTCTCGGCCGCCTGCCCGGCATGGGC
>NZ_JAFCJM010000113.1 GCF_018130955.1 Bradyrhizobium liaoningense | reverse complement strand
ATGAGACGGCCGGTGTAACCCGTCGCGCCATAGACGATGAGGTCGAAGTCCCGCTTCACGACGCTGGTCCTCCTCGAGACCCGGGAGAGCGCTACCCCTTACTCGGACCGGTCTTCCGCCGGCTGGATTGCACCATCTTGCCTAGCGCACTCATTCGATCACCTCGTTGGCGCGGGCTGAGCAGGCGCCTAAGAGGTGGGGATGCCAGGCCATTTTATGCCGTCCCGGAGCCCGGCGAGGACACGAGGACGCGCAGCAAGTGGCATTCGAGGGGCAGCCGCTTTCATTGAACCATCCCATCGCGTTCGACGGAGGATACCACAGTTCCTGTCTTGGGGCGCGCAACGTCCGATTGGAGTCAATACGCCATTTTGACCGCGGGCGAGCCACTTCCGGTCTCCCCTCGATAAGCGGACAGTTTCCGGGTCGGTCGGCATGTCCCAAACGGGCCAACACCGGAAGAACTCAGGGTGAGAAAATCTCGTCCGAGCGCTCGAGAGCAGACATCGAGGCGGCCGAGGAGTCGATCGGTGTCGCAAAAGCGACGCAGCACTGACGGATCGGATCGCGGGAGCCGAAGCCTCGTGTTGCCCCGGAAGCAGACTTGAAGGAGAAGGGGCGAACGCGACAGCAGCCGCAAGGTCCTCGTGATTCCGCTAGTCAAATCGCACAGGTGCAGCAAATGCTGCCGCACGCGGCGGTCTCAGATACGAAGCCTGTTGACAGGCATCGGCTTCATTCGTCCTTCCATTTGATCGAGCAGCCGATAGACGCCTTTTGGTCAGCCGGCGCCAGACCGGTGGTCGCAATCGCGCGCATGGCCTCGACAAGCTCTCGGGGCCCCCCCGCGCGCGGCGGAGTTGTACGCCCTTCGTCGAGCCGGCCGCGATACTTGAGCTTGCGGTCGGCATTGTAACCGAAGAAGTCCGGCGTACAGACCGCCCCGTATGCCCGAGCGACTGTCTGGGTCTCGTCGTGGAGATATGGAAACGGGAACTCATGAGCCTTCGCGAAACGTTTCATATTCTCAAATGAGTCTTCGGGATAGCTCGCCGCATCGTTCGAGCAAATCGCCGCAAAGCCTATGCTCTCCGACATCAGCACGCGGGCGTCCGAAACCATGCGGTCGATCACCGCTTTAACATAGGGACAATGGTTGCAGATGAAGACGACGACCGTGCCTTTTTCACCCGCAACGTCGTCCAGTGCGTAAGTCTTGCCGTCGGTGGCCGGAAGCTGGAACACCGGCGCCGGCGTATCAAGAACGACTTGGGTAGCTGCTGTCGCCATATCGCACCTCCTTGCGCCCAAATATAGGCTGACGAGCGCCTGCTGGGGCACAGTTTCCAACGCCTGCCCGCCAGTCGCGTCGTTTTGGCCATACGTTAGCCAATTCCGGTCGCCCCTTAACAGCCGCCATTGGGACGAGCGCGGGATTTCGTCGGTTGACCACGAACGGACGTTAGCAGTTCCAATGTCCCGGCGCGTGGGGCTGCAACTGTGATAAACTGCCGTCTAAAGTCTGTTCGTCCGGCGGCTCTGAATGATTGTCTCGACACTCACCGCCGGGTACGCTCCTGCGATTTTCTTTCGCCGATCAGACAGGGCACCCGGGGCTCTTTCTCGGCGGCTGGGACGATCCCGCTCTCTGGCGTGAGGCCCGCAACCTCGCGAACAAGCTTGGTCCGGATCGCTTCCTGGAATTTTTCGCGATCTTTGATCGTCATGATGAAGGCGCCCGGCCCTCCGATCACGCAGTCCTCGTAATAGAGATCGAGATTCTCGATATCGGTCGTCGAGAGGGATGGCTCCTTCACCATGATCGGGAGGCCGTTGATGATGATGCCTTTCTCGAGGGCAGCGTCTCGCGCGCCGGTTACGGGGGCTCCGTCGTTGTTCGGCCCGTCGCCGGAAATGTCGATGACGCGCCGCAACCCGCGATACGGATTCTCTTCGAACAGCTGCAGTGCGAAATTAATCGCACCGGAAATTGAGGTACTCGAACCTCGGCGAACCGGCGTTTTCATGATCTCGGCGGCCACGGCATCGGCTGATTCCGGGCTGTCGATCACGCGCCAGGGAATGATGATCTTGTCGTCGCCCGACATCGACCACTCGAAATAGGTCACGGCCACCTTGCTGCCCGGAACGGCACTGAGCGCCTGCAGGAAGTCTTTCGACACGATGGCCTGTGCATAGCCTTCGCGCTGAATGGCAAGTTCGTCCATATCCATCGAATAGGAGACGTCGACGGCGATAACGAGCTCGACATTGACGGATGATACATTGTGTTTGGTGTCGGCGAATCGAGATTTCGGGTTCGGCGCGGCAATGCCAGCAACGTCACCTCCAACTAGCGTCCCCGCAACAAGCGCCGCCCCGACCGAGACACACCAGCGCATGGCGGCCCTCCCGTCCTTTCACGAGCATGGTGACACCCAAAACGCGCTCCGAAAAGCGGAAATATGCCATTGTCGTCCACGTTCGTGGCAATCGAGGCGGAGCTCCCTTCATGCCGCTCGAATAGCGAGCCGCAGTTAGAAAGACGCGCTGCACAGAAGGTTCCTGGATCACGATGGAACGGGATGTCTGCTCGGGGTCAAAATGCGAAGAACTCGGCCTGAGCAAAACTAGTCCGCTGCCACCCACGAAGCGGACCTTAATGAGACGGTTCGCCACTTCCCTGATGGGCCCACAAGCGGACTACGCCGCCCGGTGCAACTCATCGATTTCCTCGCGCAACAGCCCGAAGTCGATCGGCTTGGTCAGCAGCCCAGCAGCCCCGAGTTCGGCAGCTTTCTTCATTGTCGCTTCATCGCCGTAGGCCGTGATCATGATCACGGACGCGTTCGGCCGCGCCGCCTTCACCTTCGGCAGCATTTCAAGCCCGCTCATGCCCGGCATGTTGATGTCCGACAGGATCAGTAAGGGATCGGCGATCGTCTTCGCGTGCTCGAGCGCCTCGGGCGCTGACGCCGCAAACTCCATGACAAAATGTCCGGAGCGAATGTCGCGACGGAATTGCTGGCGAAACAAGTGTTCCACGTCGGGTTCGTCATCGACCACAAGGATATAGGTGCTCAATCTCTCTGCCCCGGCTTCTGGTCGCTATGACACGCGGCAACGTAATGATGAATTCTGTAAATGAACCGGGTTCAGTCACAACTTCAATTGTACCTCCGTGCTGTTTCACCACGATGTCGTGGCTCATGGACAGCCCGAGCCCGGTACCTTCACCGGCCGGTTTTGTCGTGAAGAACGGGTCGAAAATCTTCTCCTGGATGTCGAGCGGGATGCCCATACCATTGTCGCGGATACGCACTTCGACCCTGTCGCCCAGATTTCGTGTTACCGCCTTCAACCTCGGTTCAAAGCCGTTGTCGGCCGCCCCTGCGCGCTGGGTTGCGGCGTAAAACCCGTTCGAGATCAGGTTCAAAAGCGCCCGGGTGACCTCCTGCGCGTAGACGTCGGCAACCCCGACCGCCGGATCGAAATCGCGCTCCAGCGTGATGTTGAAACCCTGTTTCTTTGCCCGGGCTCCATGGTAGGCGAGGTTGAGGCTCTCGTCGATGATCGCGTTGATCTCGACTGGCCGATGCTCACCCGAGCCCTCGCGAGAATGCAGCAGCATGTTCTTGACGATGGAGTCGGCGCGTTGACCGTGCTGCACGACCCTCCCGAGGTTGTCCTTCAACGTGCCGGTCAGCTCTTTGACTTCCTCGCGGACCTTGCCAGGCAGTGCGACTGGCTTGAGTACCTCGTTCAACTCGTCCGTCAACTCGGATGAGACTGCGGCAAAATTGTTCACTAAATTGAGCGGGTTCTTGATTTCGTGCGCAATGCCGGCGGTCAGCTGCCCGAGTGCCGCCATCTTCTGTGCATGACCAGGCTCGCTTGCGCCATCTGCAACTGGTGCAACGCCGTTTCGGCGGCGTCTCGCGCCGTACGAATCGCCTCCTCGGCCCGCTTGCGCTCTGTGATATCGCTGTAAATGAGCACGAAGCCACCGCCAGGCACCGGATTGCGGCGCACCTCGATCACGCGGCCATCTGGCCGCGTGCGCTCAAAGCGCAGCTCCCGCCGCGGGGCTTCGACGGTGCGGCTCAGTTGAACTTCGAGATCAGCAGAAACGTACTCGCCGCGATCGGCAAGATAGCGGAAGAACTCGACAAAGCTCGGCCGTTCCGCAAGAAAGGCGTCGGGCAGATCGAGCATCTTCTGGAAATTGCGGTTCCGCGCCGTAAGTCGCGCCGCAGCGTCGAACATGACCACGCCGTCGCCCATATTGTCGAAGGTGACGCGCAGCTCTGCCTGGCGCTCGCGCAGCTCCTCAAACAGGCGCGCATTCTCAATCGCTATCACGGCTTGGTCAGCAAAGGTCGTCGCGAGTTCGATCTCCTTATCCGTGAAGGACCCGACGCGCGTCCGCGCAATGCTATACACGCCTATCAGCGTATCCTCTCGAAGCAACGGAATGCCGAGAGTCGTGCGGTAGCCTGCGATTTCCTGCCCTTCACTGAGAGTGTATTCCGGATCTTGCAAGACGTCGGGAATGAGGACGGCTCGACGCTCCAACGCGGCCCGACCGGACGTCGAGCCGCGACCGGGAATGAAGGGATTGTTGTGGAAGAAATCTCTTGCCTCTGCCGAAAGACCGCAATCTGCGACCAGATGCCAGAGATCATGGCGCAGATGGAACATATACACCTGGTCTGCCCGGCAGAGGCGCGCCACTGTTCGCACCAGGGTGTGGAGCACGGACCCAAGTTCGACCGTGGAACGGCTGATGACCTTGAGCACTTCGGCGGTGGCGCTCTGCTGCTCCCGCGTCTCTTTCAACTCGCGGGAGAGGATGCTGACCTGCTTTTGCAAATCGGCAGCGGAAGGGGCCACCATCGCGCGAGCCTTGGGCCTATTCGCGCGCCGACCCTTAACCGGTTTCTCGCTTCCACCACGTTGTCGCATTTCGCTCCCCTCGGGCGGGCCACGACAAGGCTCAATCTTATGCAAATCCTGCGTTTCCCGCTACGGCAAGAAGTCTGCCTTGGGTCGCGAGCGTCGTCCCCTGCAATAGGCGGCTGACCGTCAACTTCCGCTGTGCCCCGTTAGCGACCGAGATTGCGCGGCGCTGCAATATGTCGCGAAGGGCCAAAACCGGAAGTCGCCGCGAGCGATCCTGCACAATGATGTTGCGGATGTTGCGGGTTTACCTATGCCCAAATGCTCCAATCAGGGCAACATAGGAGGCAAAGGAGTTTCGGCTGTCGAGCTCCTGATCGAGTCGATCCCTCAAGGTATTCAAGTCGCCTAGATGATCGATGGGTATACCCTTCGAAGTGATGTTGGGCATCAGTGCTGCCAAGAAGTCGGGTAGTAGACTCCTGAACTCGGGGCTATTCCCTACCGGCAATTCGACGCGCAACTGCGGCGCCTGCAGTCCAGCAGCAATAAAGCCTTGATAGAGTTGCTGCTCCATTTCGGTGCTGGCACCGCCAGCCTGCATGGCATCACGCGCTGCTTCTGTCACGGACAGGCGCAAAGGTAGGTGGGCTGTATAAGTCAGCCACAATTTCCATGTTGGTTCCTGCAGCGCCAAGAGGCCGCCCGGACGCAGCATTCCATAAAGGCGCCTTATGATCGCTATCGGATCAGGAACAAACTGCAGAATAAACCTCCCAATGATAGCGTCGAACAAATCGGGGGGCACGTATTCAGCAATGTCGGCACGATAGAAAGACATGTTTTCGAAGCCAAACGATGCGGCGCGTCTTTGCGCAGTTTCAATTGAGGCCTAATCGAGATCAATGGATGCGACCTGGCCGGTGGACCCTACCAGTTGAGCAGCAATCATGGTGACATCGCCCATGCCGCAGCCGATATCGAGCACACGCATCCCCGAGGAAATGCCTGCATCGCGCAAGAAGCGTTCAGTCAATGGAGCCAACACACGAGCTTGGCGGATCAGCCGCTGTTGCTCGACGCTTGTATATCCGAGAACATAGTCCGCTTATTGCAATGGCATGGCGGCGTCCTTGCAGTACTAACTCACGGTGAGGAGCCTGCAATGTGTCTCGAGTCGAATTAAGAACAGCGGATCAAAAGCGAGCATCGCACGACTGCACCGTCATCGACGTTTGACAACTATGGAGGTAGGGTCAACCCCGACCGGTCCCGGAAAAACTGTGCTTGTCAGCTATCCTATCAACGAGCTGCCGATCAGCAAAGCGGCACCCAAGAGCTGCGGATAGAAATACCGGCAGGTCAGCCGGACGGCTGTAGCCTCTTGGACAGAATTGAACGTCTGCTCGGGGTCAAAATGCGAAGAACTCAACGTGAGCAGATCCAGTCCGCTATGCTCCGTTGAACAGACCTGAATGGGGCGCTACGTGGGCTTGTAGGTAATTCGGCTCTGGAAAGGCGTGGGAATATCGATGACAATCCAGCCAGGCAATCTATTCGCGGATGTGGCGGATGTTTCGGCCGCCAACATAGGGGAAGAGGCGTTCAGCGAGATCCTCGCGCGGCCTGGCTTGAAGATCGAGCGCATTATATCGCAGGGGCAAACTAGTCCGCCGGGCTTCTGGTATGATCAGGCGTGGAACGAGTGGGTGATCGTGCTGAAAGGGCGCGCCACATTGCAGTTCGAACATGAGCTTGCCGCGCGATCGCTGGGCGTGGGGGATTACGTCTTCATCCCTGCAAGGAAACGCCATCGCGTCGAGTGGACGGAGCCGCAACGGCCAACGGTCTGGCTCGCCGTCCATTTCGAGTGAGCGCTTATCGCAATCGGATCAGCCGAGTGCGGAGATCGACCAGTCTATTGGTCCGCATCCGCGCACGGGGATGCGCCGACGTGGATGAGGACCGCTTTGGGTCACAAGCGGCGGTCGGGGCAAGCGCGGCCCGCGTCCGGTCTACCCCCGATGGCCGACATCACAATGGCCTCAACCTTGTTCAGCTAGAGGCCAGAACCGGAAGTCGGCCCGCGTCAATCGATCACCTCGTCCGCGCGGGCGAGTAGTGAGGCCGGGACAGCGATCCCAAGCGCCTTGGCAGTCTTGAGATTGATCACTAGCTCGAATTTGGTCGGCTGCTCGACCGGCAGGTCGGACGGTTTCGTTCCCTTGAGAATCTTGCCTACGTAAATCGCGGCGCGCCGAGTCAGGTCGGACGGGTTCGGTCCGTAGGACATAAGGCCGCCAGCCTCGACATAGTTCCTGAAGGGGAAGACCGCTGGCAGTCGATGCTCTGCCGCAAGGTCAACGAGGCGTCGTCGCTCAAGTTGGAACACGGGTGTTGGCCACACGACCAGTGCATCCGCGCCCGCCATAGACATATTCGAGAAGACCTCGTCGAAGTCATCCCGCCGCCGCGCCTCAAAAACTTGAAGCTTCACCCCGAGCGCCCGCGCCGAGGCATCGGCCTCCTTCGGTCTAGCCTCTCTGACAAGGGCGGGCATGGCGTCTGGTTTCAAGAGAAGGGCGACCCGACTGGCCCCCGGCACGGCTTCCTTGATCAACTCCAGGAACTTGCCGATAAGGTCGGGAAGGGTGACAGAAAACCCTGTGACGTTGCCGCCAGGCCGCGCCAAGTTCGCGACGAGGCCCTCTTCTACCGGATCACCAACAGAGTGAAGACGATGGGGATAGTCGCCGTCGCCCGCTTGGCGGCTATGGCGGCGAGTGTGCCTCCAGCGGTCAAGATGACATGGACCTTGAGCATAACCAGTTCGGCCGCGAGCGCGGGGAACCGCTCGGGGTTACCCTCCGCCCAGCGATAATGGATCGTCACGCTCTGGCCCTCGGCGTAACCGGCTTCGCTCAGTCCCTGACGGAACGCGGCCAGAGACACCTCCGTGTCGGACGAGCCGATACCGAGGTAGCCGATCACTGGCATAGCCGGCCGTTGCGCGCGCACTGCGAACGGCCATACAGCTACCGCGCCGCCGATTGCCGCAATGAAGTCTCGTCGCTTCATGTCCGCCCCCGGCTCGGAGCCAATATCCTATCGGCTCAGACAACCATCCGATAGGTGCACCGCACGCTCGCTGATGTCTCTTGCGGGTCATTCGCGTCTATCTGGCCGCGTATCAGCCATATCCGGTCTGGCCTCGACTGCTGACACGCCGGACGCCGTCGCGATCTTCGCCTTCGGGCCAATTGCTGACTCATGCACCGCAGAAAAAGGACGCTCTATTCGATCACCCGGATGCCCGCGGGCACAATTCATTCGGGCAACCCCGCTTTCCGAAGACCCTCAATATACAATGTCACGTTTGATTGTCCGCCCCGAGCGATATATTTGGATATTGTAAAGGCGGGATCAATCTCGAGCACACGTGCCACCGCCTCACGCGCCTCCGCATGCCGCCCGAGATGAGCGAAAGCGGACACGAGACAGCGATCCGTTGGCGGAAAGGAAGGGGTCTTACGAAGGGCTTTCTTCCCCGCGACGATGGCCTCCTCAAACCGACCAAGCTCGATAAAGGCCATGCTCATCCCATAAAACGTGAAGTGTAGCTGCGGGTCGACCGGGCTCATGCGAACGGCACGTTCATAGCTCCGAACCGCTTCCTCGGGCAGCCCCGCAATTCGATAGACATTACCTCTGCAGTGCCAGGCGTGAAACGAATTGGGGTTGAGCGCGACCGCCCGGTCAGCCATTTCGATCTCGCGTTGACTATCGCCGACCATAAACGCCGATACTTGGGCAGCCATTGCTAATATGTCTGGATCACCATCGTCGAGGCTCACGGCCATGCGAGCAAGCCGAACTGCTTCTGTGCGCTCGAATTGAGGGTCGATCGCATGGCCAAAAAGGACGTTTTGCATGTGACCGATACCTGCCAGAGCAGCGGCACGGCCGAACCGCGGGTCCAGTGCTAAGGCGTGATGCGCGAGCCTCACCGTCTCGGCCACACCTTCGCGGGTCGATAAGCAAAACTGCTGGATGGCGCGGAGAAAGAACTCATAGGCAGTGAGGTTCTCCGGTTGCCGCCGCGCTGCCATCGCAATTTCTGTCTGACGCAATTTTGGCTCGATGGCCGAGACAACGGCGACTGTCACTTCGTCCTGAAGAGCGAAAACGTCTGTCAGGTCACGCTCGAACCTGTCCGCCCAGATGTGCGCACCCGTCACCGCATCAATCAACTGCGCCGTGATGCGGACTTTCCCCGCCGCCCTGCGCACAGCCCCCTCGAGGACATAGCGCACGCCAAGCCTGCGTCCGACCTCCATGATATCCACCGCTCCGCCCTTGAAGGTGAAACTCGAATTGCGAGCGATCACGAACAACCATTTAAAGCGGGATAGCGCGGTGATGATCTCCTCAACCATTCCGTCCGCGAAGTATTCTTGTTCGGGATCGCCGGACATGTTCTGGAACGGCAGCACAGAGATGGAGGGTTTGTCTGGTAGCGCAAGGGTGAGTATTTCCGGTTCTACCCTGTCGTCGGGGAGGGCCGCACTTCTACGCCCTTCTTCCCGCACTGGTACGATAAAACGGAAGCCCTTCCGCGGCAACGTCTTGATGAGGCGTTGCTCCGCCCCGGTGTCGCCAATTGCAGTCCGGGCGGCATTCAGGCGGGTTGTCAGCGCCGCGTCCGATACGCTTCGCCCATTCCAAATGGCCTTGATGAGGTCGTTCTTGCTGACAACTCGCTCCCTGTTGCGGATCAGGTAGTCGATCAGGTCAAACACCTGAGGCGCGACGGACACAACGTCCGCTCCGCGATGCAACTCGCGCCGGTCGGTGTCGAATACGTACATCCCGAAAAGATAGCGCAAGCTGCCAATTCCGTTAGGCGGTCTCTAGTCATGGGGGCCTAGCAACACTCGGAACACAAAGAATAAGCTGCCGATAAGGAAAATGTAAGCAGCACGTTAAGCGTGCTCGCTGGGGTCTTGGCACCTTGCCTGGGTGGAAACGACGTACCCAGGGATGCTGCAATGAGCAAGATCTACCGTACGGGCCTAGCCCCGGCCGTATCGCAGCGACGCAATTTCAACGCCTTCAAGAATTTATGGGGCGCGTTTCAAGAATGGCGGAAATGGGAGCGGCTAAGAGGCGATCTTTGCAGCCTAAGTGATCAGGAGCTAATGGATATCGGGATTACGCGGGGCGAGATCGACTACGTCGCCTCGAACCGAGATACCGACCCGCGAGGCATCCGATCCGCCGGATGATGTCGACCTCTGGCAGCGGTGAACGATCTGTCGGAAAGTGGTCGACGCCGGCCGCGTCGTGGCCCAGATACCGACTTCCAGTTCGGGTCAAAGTGCGAAGAACTCAGCCTGAGCAAATCTAGTCCGCTCCGACCCAATAAGCAGACCTCGGTCAGAGGCGTCGCCAGTTCACTGATGGGCCGATTTTGTTGCAGAAGTCGGTAGGATCGACGCTCTCAGCCGGGGCAGAGATCTGAAAATTTGGGCTCGCGATCTCTCGGCCGCCTGCCCGGCATGGGC
>NZ_JAFCJM010000112.1 GCF_018130955.1 Bradyrhizobium liaoningense | reverse complement strand
ACCCGGGAGTCGTCTTCAGAATCCGTCTTGCCTTACAATGCAATAGCTAGCGAAAACCCATATGCGATTCCCCTGCCGCAAGCGGGGAGAGGCGAAGACGTCCAGCCCTCCAGCGCACTCAGCCGCTGCAAACGCTCCTGCATCGCCTTCTTGAGGTCGTAGCCGAGGCGGCCGAAGGCGGTGTTGCGGGTGGCGAGGAAATCGCGCTGGGTCTTGCGCAGGTCGCTCGCGGAACGGCCGCTCGCGCTCTTGAGCACGCGCGCATAGGCGTCGGCGATCTGGCGGTCGAGGACCCCGAGCTGCGGATCGGCGCAGATCATCTTCTCGACCTCGCGCCTGGCGGTCGCGCAATCGAAGGACGGTCCGTTGCCGGAATTCGCCTGCAGCGGCCGCGACGGCTCGACGCCGAATTTCGCGATCTCTGATATCATGATGCGGCGGCCGCTGGCGGCGTTCTCGTTGCCGGGATCGAGCCGCAGCGCGGCCTCATAATCGGCCAGCGCCTTCTTGCGCTCGCCCATCTTCTTGTAGAGCACGGCGCGGTTGTTGTAGGTGAGCGCGAAATTCGGATTGAGGCGCAGCGCGGCGTCGTAGTCGCTGAGCGCCGCGCCGAGCTCGCCCTTGAACTGGTAGGAATCGCCGCGGTTGGTCAAGAAGTTCGGCCGCTGCTCGATGCGGATCGCCTGGTCGTAATCGGCGATCGCCTTGTCGTATTCGGCCATTGCGGCATAGGACAGGCCGCGATTGTCCCAATATTCGGCGACCTTGGGATCGAGCCGGATCGCCTCGCTATCGTCGGCAATGGCCTTGTCGAGCTGCCCGAGCTTCTTATAGGCGGCGCCGCGGTTGGTGTAGCCGCGCGCGTGGTCCGGATCGAGCCGCAGTGCTTCACTGAGATCCTGGATCGCCTTCTCGTGGTCGCCGCGGAGGTAATAGGTCGTGCCGCGGTCGGACCACGCTTGCGCATAGTCCGGCTTCAGCTTGATCGCCTGGTCGTAATCGGCAAGCGCGCGGTCGAGCCGGCGCTGGTTGGTGTAGACCACGCCGCGCAGCTCGTAAGACTCGGCATCCTGCGGGTCGAGCTCGATCGCCTTGGTGAGATCGGCCGCGGCGCGGCTGAGGTCGCCGCCCGCCTCGCGCATGAGATCGCCGCGCAGCCGGTAGGCCTTTGCATTCTTGCCGTCGAGCGCGATGGCGCGGTCGAGGTCTTTCAGGGCATCCGACAGGCCGTCCGAGGTTCTGGCATTGGCATCGGCGCGCGCGACCAGCGCGGACGACCGCTCGGCGGCCGAATTGGCGGACTGGTCGATGATGGCCGTGCAGGCGGCGATCAGCGCGGCCGGCGCTTCCTTGCTGCCGAGCACGCAATCGACGGATGTGCCGCCGGCCGCGGCGGGACTTAGCGCAAGGACAAGGCCAAGCATGAGGCCGAGCCCGCCGGCGTGGAGTGAGATCCTGGCAGACCAGAGGGATTGCGCGGAATGAGGACTGCCGCACATGGCTGGGGCTCCGTGGCAACGGCTTTCTCCGTTGTCGCGGGGGTTTTGGATCAGGTTCAAAAGCGCGTTGGCGAGATCAAGCGAGCCGTCGCACTCCCTCGCCCCGCTTGCGGGGAGAGGTCAACGCACAGCGTCAATACCCGTCGATCCCGTTGATCTGCTGCAGCCTCTCCAGCATGGCCTTCTTCAGGTCATAGCCGGGACGGCCGAATTCGGCGTTGCGGCGGGCGATGTACGCGTCCTGCTCGCGCTGGAGGAGTTTTTTATCGCGCGGGTTCGAGGCTTCGCGAACCGCCCTGACATAGGAGCCTTGCACGTCGCTGTCGAGCTCAGCGAGATCGAGATCGGCGCAGATCGCCTTCTCCACCGCCCGCCTGGCGCGGGCGCAGTTGAAGCTCGGCTTGCCGGCAATCGCCATCCGCGCGCCGATGCGCTCGAGCTCCTGCGCCAGCGCCTTGTGGTTGGCCTTGGCCTTCTCGTGGTTCGGATTGAGCTTGAGCGCCGCGCCAAAGTCCTGCACCGCCTTGGGCCGGTCGTATTTCCTGAGCCAGAGTTCGCCGCGCGCGTTGAAGATGTCGGCCAACGAAGGATCGAGCAGCAAAGCCTGGCTGTAGTCGGCAATCGCACGGTCGGTCATCCCGCGCCGCACATAGTGATCGCCACGGGCGATCAGCGCCTTGAGACGATCGGTCTTCACCGTCTTCTCGCTGTCGATGACAGCGGGACAATGCGCGTCGACCTTGTCGTCGTCATCGACGGAGGCAGCCGCAAGGCACGGCGCGACGTCGACCTGCTCGGCCGCGACGGGCTCGCCGCCGGTCGCGGCATGGGCGATCGCCAGCGGCACAGACAGCGCCATCGCGGAGGCGATAGTCTTGATCAGGACGGACAGACGCATCGTTGTTGCAGTCGCAAATTCCCTGTAAAGCGCGGGGGCGGATGATCGGTGCCATCATACAGCCGAATTGATGCTAGGCTATCCGCCCGGATGCAAGCGTGTTTTGGGGACCTTCATTGTCGACGTTCGAATGGATCATCGCGCTGCTGCTCGGCGCCGTTGCCTTATCGGCGCTGGCGCGGCGAATCAAGATTCCCTATCCCACTTTTCTAGCCATCGGCGGCGCCTTGCTCGCCTTCGTGCCGTCGAGCCCATCGTGGACGCTCGAGCCGGACCTGGCGCTGGCGCTTTTCGTCGCACCGGTGCTGCTCGACGCCGCCTATGACACCTCGCTGCGCGACCTGCGCCGCAACTGGGTGCCGGTCTCGACGCTGGTCGTCGCCGCGGTCGGCCTCACCACGGTGGCCGTCGCAGCCGTGGCGCATTGGCTGATCCCGGACATGCCGTGGGCCGCGGCGGTGGCGCTCGGCGCCATCGTGGCACCGCCGGACGCAGCGGCCGCGGTCGCGATCCTGAGCACGGTCAAACTGCCCCATCGCATCGTCAAAATCCTCGAAGGCGAGAGCCTGCTCAACGACGCGAGCGCGTTGCTGATCTATCGCATCGCGGTGCTGGCAATCGCCACCGAGCATCTCAAATGGAGCGAGTTCGCGCCGACCATCGTGCTGGCGCTGATCGGCAGCGTCGTCGCGGGCTACGCCGCGGCGCGAATCATGCCGTTCTTCCTGATGCGGATCACCGAGGCGCCGAGCGCGATCATCATGCAGTTCGCCACCACCTTCATGGTCTGGATCGGGGCCGAACATTTCGGCCTCTCGGGCATCCTGACCATCGTGGTCTACGCCATCACCGTCGCCCGCACCGCACCGGCACGCATCCCGGCGCGCTTGCGCGTGCCGTCCTATGCGGTGCGGGAGACGATGGTGTTCGTGCTCAACGTGCTCGCCTTCATCCTGATCGGATTGCAGGTCGGCCCGATCTGGACGCGGCTCGACGAGGCGGTGCGCTGGGAATATTGCACGGCAGCCGCCTGGATCCTGCTCACGGTGATCCTGGTGCGGCTTACCTGGATCATGTTCTACGGCACGACGCTGCGCGCGCTCATCGTGCGCGGGATCTACCACCCGGCCGATCCCAAGGTGGTGTCGACCGGAAAGGGCGGCCTCGTCGTCGCCTGGTGTGGCATGCGCGGCCTGGTGACGCTCGCGACCGCCTACGCGCTGCCCGAGCATTTTCCCTATCGCGACTTCATCCAGTTCATGGCCTTCGCGGTGGTGCTGGGATCGCTGGTGATCCAGGGCCTCACCCTGCGGCCGCTGATCCTGCTACTCGACCTGAAGGACGATGACCCCGTCGGCACCGAGGTCGCGAAGGCACGTGCGGTGGTCTATCGTGCGGCGCTCGATGCGATCGAGGACGACCCGTCCGAGGAGGCGGAAATCCTGCGACTGGAATATCGCGCGATGCTGATGAGGACGGACGACGACCCGCACGGCGGCGTCACCGACGGCGAGTTGCCCTCCGATCCCTTGCGCCGCCGCGCCATCGACGCCGCGCGCAAGGCCATCTTCGATCTCCGCGCGACGGAGGTGATCGGCGACGACGCCTTCCACCTGCTCGAGGAAGAGCTCGATCGCGCAGAATTGAGCGCCGGCGGTTGACGAACGTGCGCCAGGTCACACTGCCGTCTCGCAGGCATGAACCTGCATGAACCTGGTGACGTCATCAAGGACTCAACTTTGATGACAACGTTGACTGACGACCGTCGTGTCCGCGCGCGAGATGCGTCGCCCGCACGGCAATTTTATCTCCACATGGCGCTGGCCTGCGCGGCCACCGCTTTCCTCGGCTTCGCACCGACCTATCGGCTGCCGCTCGCTCACCGGACTTTTTCCGCAAGCCCGGTGATCCATTTCCACGGCTTGTTGTTCTTCACCTGGACGCTCTATTTCGTATTCCAGACCTGGCTCGCGGCCTCCGGCCGCGTCGTCAATCACCGCGCGTTCGGCATCGTCGGCGTATCGATCGCGACCGCGATGGTGATCCTTGGCTTCCTCGCCTCGGTCCATTCGATGACCCACTCGGCTGCACTCGGGCAGGCCTATGCCGGCGTGTCCTTCGCGATCGTGCCTATGAGCGGCATCGGCTTCTTCGCGGTGGTTTTCATTCTCGCCATCACCAACACGCGGCGGCCGGAGATTCACAAGCGGCTGATGCTGCTTGCCGCCGTCTCGATCCTCGATGCCGCGGTCGCGCGCTGGTTCATCGTCTTCCTCGCGCCTCCCGGACCGCCCGGCCCGCCGCCGGTGCCGGTGACGATCGCGCCGGCGCTGGTCGCCTCGCTGCTGCTCGTCGTCGCCATGGTCAGAGACAAGCGCGTCGAAGGCCGCGTGCATCCGGTCTACATCTTCGGCACGATCGCGCTGATCGCCGTGAAGGTGCTGAACTGGCCGGTCAGCGAGACCGCCGCATGGCACTGGTTCGCGGGTGGAATTCTGGCAATGGCGCAGTAGCCCTTCTGAATTGTAACCCCAAGCACAAACCGAGCTCCGTCACCCTGAGGTGCCGGAGCGTAGCGGAGGCCTCGAAGGGCAACGGCCCGGCTGCATCTCGGCCGTTCATCCTTCGAGGCTCCCCATGGAGCGCGTTGCGCCCCATGGCTCGCGCCTCAGGATGACGGGTCTAGCGAATGCGGATCACGCCCCCGCCTTGCACGTGATCCCGCCGTCCACCACCAGCTCGATCCCCGTCACATATTTCGACTCATCCGACGCCAGAAACAGTGCGGCGTTGGCGACGTCCCAGGCCTCGCCCATATGGCCCATCGGCACCTGCGCGTCGCGCGCGCGCCACATCGCTTCCACGTCACCCTTGGCGTAGCTCGCCGCTAACCCTGCGGAATGCTCGACCATCGGTGTCTTCATCAGGCCGGGCAGGATTGCGTTCACCCGGACATGATGCCGCGCGAACTCGACGGCCGTGGTGCGTGTCATCATGTTCATCGCCGCTTTCGACGTGCCATAGGTGACGTAGGAAATGCCCATGTGGCGGATCGAGGCGATCGAGGAGATGTTGATGACCGAGCCGCCGCCCTGCTTCACCATGACGGGAATGACGTGCTTCATGGCGAGGTATGCGCTCTTGAGGTTGACGGTGAAGACGCGGTCCCAGCTTTCCTCGCCGACCTCGACCACGCTGCCCATCTCGGCGATGCCGACATTGTTGTCGAGCACGTCGATGCGGCCGTAGGCCTTCAGGCAGGCCGCGACCATCGCCTCGATGTCGCTTGCGCGCGCGACATCAGCGGTAAAGGCCACAGCCTTGCCGCCCTCGCCGGTGATGATCTTCGCGGTCTCTTCCGCCGCGGCCGCATTGCGGTCGACGCAAAACACCGAGGCGCCCTCGCGCGCAAAGGTCACCGCGGTCGCCTTGCCGTTGCCCCAGCCCGGGCCGATCGAGCCGGCGCCGACCACCATCGCAACCTTGCCCTTGAGCCGATCCATCGCGTTCTCTCCCTTATTTCTGTTGTTCTTCGCAGACGCTCATCGTGGTGACATTGGCGCCGACCGGATGACCCAAAATCTCCGACAACGTCCGGCATTTTCCGCCCGTGCACAACCGCCATTCACCGGCAGCATCCGAATTGCCGAGCATCACTTCATGCATGGGACCCCGCGCGGGCGTCCACTGAAACCAGCCATCGATGAGCCGCGCCTCGGGCGGCGGCTCCATGCCGGCGCCGGTGCCTTTGACGCGCGCCTGCACCAGTTGCAGGCCGGATGGCGTGACGCGCCAATCCTCCTGCCAATCGACCTTCTCGATCGAATGCGTCCACACCAGCGTGAACGCCGCGAGCGACAGCGCCTTCACGCTTCCGGCCGAAGCGAGGCAGAGGCTCACGCCGCCTCGACCGGCGCCGGCGGCCGCTGCCGCCATTGCCACAGCACGACAGCGACCGACAGCACGAAGCCGATGGTGTCGCTGAATGCGAAATCGCCGAGCAGGCAGAGCGCGGCGCCGAGCGCGATCACGCGCTCGAGCGCCGTCAGCCGCGTGAACAGAAAACCGATCGCGACCATGCCGAACAGGCCGATCGCCACCAGCGCCTTCACCGTCGCCAGCGCCACCGCGCCGTAAAAACCGAGCTTTGCGGCCATGGGATCGCCGGCCTGCAGCATCAACGCCGGCGAATAGACGAAGATGAAGGGGATGACGTAACCGGCAAGCGCGATGCGCATCGCTTCCCAGCCGATCTTGTCCGGGTTCTCCTTGGCGATCGGAGCTGCCGCAAGCGCGGCGAGCGCGACCGGCGGCGAGAGATCGGCCATGATGCCGTAGTAGAACGCGAACATGTGGCTTGCGATCAGGGGCACGCCGAGTTTTGCCAGCGCGGGCGCGGCGAGTGCCGCGGTGATGATGTAGGTCGGAATGGTCGGAATTCCGGTGCCAAGCAGGATCGACAGCACCATCGTCAGGATCAGCGCGAGGAACAGGCTCTTCTCGCCGAGCCCGATCACCCAGCCGCCAAAAATGGTGCCGACGCCGGTCTGCGACATCATGCCGATGATGACGCCGACGATGGCGCAGGCCATGCCGACCGTGATCGCCGACTTCGCGCTCTCCGCCAGCGAGTCGCGGCAGGCGCGCAAGGTGGCGAGGCCGCCGCGGGTCACTGCGGTGATCAGGATCAGGCCCGCGACCACGCTTGCAACCGGAATGATCTCCAGGCCGTTGCGCGAGACCGCGCCGACGACGAGCGCAAGCCCGATCCAGAAGATGTAGCGCACCGCGGTTGCGGACACGCCCGCAGTTATGCTGGCCCCTAAGATCAGCGCCACGGTGAGCGCGAGCCCCATGCTGCCGGCGTAGAGTGGCGTAAAGCCCTCGAACAGCATGTAGATGAGCGCGGCGAGCGGCAGCACCAGGTACCAGCGCGTGACCAGCGCCTTCCAGGCGCTCGGAATCTCCGAGCGCTTCATGCCGACGAGGCCATGCTTGCCGGCTTCGAGATGCACCATCCAGAAGGCGGAGGCGAAATAGAGGACCGCCGGGATCACGGCGGCCTTCACGATCTCCGAATACTGAACGCCGAGCGTCTCCGCCATGATGAAGGCGACCGCGCCCATCACCGGCGGCATGATCTGTCCGCCCATCGACGCCGTGGCCTCGACGCCGGCGGCAAAGGCACGGCGGTAGCCGAACCTGATCATCAGCGGAATCGTGAACTGGCCGACGGTGACGACGTTGGCGACGCCGGAGCCGGAGATCGTGCCCATCATGCCCGAGGCGAACACCGCAACCTTCGCCGGGCCGCCGCGGGTCCTGCCGAATAACCCAAGAGAAACGTCGGTGAAGAGCTGGATCATTCCGGCGCGCTCCAGGAACGAGCCGAACAGGATGAACAGGAAGATGTAGGTCGCCGACACGTAGATCGGCACGCCGTAAAAGCCTTCGGTGCCGAAGGAGAGATGCGTGACGATCTGGTCGAAGTCATAGCCGCGATGGTTGAGCGGCGACGGCAGATACTGCCCGATGAACCAGTAAACGAGGCACGCGCCGCACATCAGCGGCAGCGCCGCGCCCATCAAGCGCCGCGTGCCTTCGAAGATCAGGACCGCAAGCAGCGTGCCGACGACGAGATCGACACGCGTCGGATCGCCGTCACGCGCGATCAGATCGGCATAGAAGATCCACTGATAGAGCCCGGTGAGAAAACCGGCGCCGCCGATCAGCCAGCCAATGGCGCGGCCCAGATTGCTCTTGGCGGTAAAATTGCCGATCAGACCGAACGTCAGCAGCACCAGGAAGCCGACATGGACGCCGCGCACCACCTGGCTCGGCAGATAGTTGAAGGCCGCGACATAGAGCTGGAAGGTCGCAAACGCGATGCCGATCCAATAGGCGAGATGGCCCCACCAACCCGGACCAAAGCCTTCCGGAAAGCCATGCTCGAAATTGTCGAACTCGACCTTGATGGGCGCTTCCGTGCCCGCAGCCTTCTCCAGCATTCAACCCGTCCCCCGCTCAGCCCGAGCTCGTTATAGCATTGGCTATTATCGCCACACACGCCATGGCCGGGCTTGTCCCGGCCATCCACGTCTTCCGGTGCCTCCAAGAACATGGATGCCCGGGACATCTTGCGCGAAGACGCGCTTCGCGCTTCTGCCCGGGCATGACGTCGCGGAGCAAGCGTCCCTTACTTGATCAGCCCCTTTTCCTTGTAGAAGCGGATCGCGCCGGGGTGCAGGGGAACCGGGCTGCCATTCGCGGCCGTCTCCAGCTTGATCTCCTTGCCGGCGACGTGGGCGTTGGCAAGCTCCGGCAGCGACTCGAAGATCAGTTTTGTCATCTGATAGGCGAGATCGTCGGACACGGCCGAGCTCGTGACGAGGTAGTTCACGACCGCCGCGGTCGGAACGTCCTTGTCCTGTCCGGTATAGGTGTTGGCGGGGATCACGGCCGCGATGAAGGGCGGGCCGATCTTGTCGACGGTCTCCTTCGGCACGGCGACCACCGTGATCGGGCTCGAGGTCGAGAGATCCTTCAACGAGGCGACGCCGAGGCCGGCCGACTGCAGCGTCGCGTTGAGCTGGCGGTTCTTCATGAGGTCGACGGATTCGGCGAACGGCAGATACTCGACCTTGCCGAGATCCTTGTAGCTCATGCCGGCGGCGGTGAGGATCGCGCGCGAGTTGAGCTCGGTGCCGGACTTCGGCGCGCCGACCGACAGGCTCTTGCCCTTGAGATCGGCGAGCGTCTTGATGCCGCTGTCGGCGGTGGCGACGATCTGGATGTAGTTCGGATAGATCGCGGCGATGGTCCGGAGCTTGTCGAGCTTGTTCTTGAAGCCGGCCTCCTCCTCGCCATCCCAGGCCGCCTTGAGGGAATCGCCGAGCGTGAAGGCGAGCTCGCCGCGGCCCTGCTGCAGCAGGATGAGATTTTCCACCGACGCCTTGGTGGCCTGCACCTGTGTCTTCACGTTCGGAATCTTGTCGCTGTAGATCTTCCCGATGGCGACGCCGAGCGGGTAGTAGACGCCGGAGGTGCCCCCGGTCAGCACGTTGATGAACGATTGCGCATTCGCCACCGGCGCCGACGCGAGCAGAGCGATCGCGGCGACGGCGCCGATCCATTTCGATGTCATGATGTTGGTATCTCCCCAGAAACGCCGGCGAAATTGGCCGGACGGGGAAGCCGGGTCAACCCATCCAAAAGACAAAACAGGGCTGCGGGAAGCAGCCCTTCAGGCGGAGTCCGAGGGAACCCTACAGGTGCGGCGTCCTGGCGCAGCCGCACCCGTCGTGCGGTCTCATTGGAACGTCATGTCCATGCACTTGGAGATGTCGGAGCCGAGGCCGGACGAGATGATGATGCAGCCGCGGATCTTCTGCGTCGTCACGTCGGCGGCCCACACCGAATAGCCACCCGGGCCGAAGAACGAATTGGTGTTCGGCGGCTCGGTCTCGGTGGCGTCGAAATCATAATTGCCGTCGGTCTCGAAGATGCGCGGCTTCTTGGTGCAGCCGCCGTCGGTCTGCACATTGATGACTTCCTTGTTGTCGCGGGTCATCGCCAACTGGACCTGGCAGCGGAAATATTCCGAGGTCTTGGCATTGAAGAGATAGGTGTAGGACTTGCAGGTCGCGGTGTTCAGCTTGCCCGGGGCAAGGCCGCGGCTGCACGAAATCCGCTGGTTGTGGCTGAGCTTGTACTCATCGGCCTCGGCGAGCGGAGCCAGCGTCACCAAAGACAGCGCGGCGGCCGAACAGATTTTAGCGACGTGATACATCCGAATCATCCCTGTCGAACTTCTTGTGCAATTGCGTTTTAGACGGAAAGCGGAACATAGTCGCGAGGGGCCGTAGGGAAAATCACAAACTGCTGGGCAAGACGTGATGCGCTGCGACACGGGCGCGTATTGACCGGCAAACGCCGTTCGTGATTTGTTCAGAATACAATGGGCGGCCTGTCGGTTGTGGGGAGGATGATGATGACTGGATTTCCGACGAGGATGTCTTTGACGGCGGCCGCATCAGCGGTCTTCGTTTTCGGAACGCTTGCCGCGCCGGCGCTGGCGCAGACCGCCGCGACGCCGTGGGAGCTGAAGCCCGACATGGGCTATGCCTACGACAAGGAAGGCAAGACGTTCTCCTACAAGATGGGCACCAGCAATGCCGGCGAGCTGTTGAAGGGCGCGAAGAAGGTGCCGCGCGGCACGCTGTTCTTCATCGGCCAGAACGGCCAGCTCTACATGCGCACCGGCCCCTATCTCGAAGGCGACGGGCGGTTCAAGTTCGGGCCGGATCGGTAGGGGCAACGGCGGCGGTGTGCTCCCTCGCCCCGCTTGCGGGGAGAGGGTTGGGGTGAGGGGGAGTCTCCACGAGGACGGTGACAGATGGACTCGCGGAGAGTCCCCCTCACCCGGATTGCATCTTCGATGCAATCCGACCTCTCCCCGCAAGCGGTAGGGGAATCGCATATGGCGCCGGCGGGGTGTTGCCAGACGGTCGGAACTGGATTCTTTGGGTTTCTCTCGAT
>NZ_JAFCJM010000111.1 GCF_018130955.1 Bradyrhizobium liaoningense | reverse complement strand
CTCGCACGGCAGCCTGCACGCCAAACCACCGATCAGCCGCCTCGCCCTCCCGGAGAACGACCTCTTGAGATTCCACAGCTAACCCACTTTACGACCGCGTCACCTGCTCCCATCAGGTCCCATCACCAGATCCGGCAGCCAGGTCGAAATCCCCGGCACGAAGCAAAGCAGCAGCACCGCCGCCATCATCAACAGCACGAAGGGCAGCGTTCCCCAGATCACCTCGCTCAGGGGAATGTCCGGCGCGACATTACGGATCACGAAGATGTTGAGCCCGACGGGCGGATGGATGAGCCCCATCTCCATCACGATGGTCATGACCACACCGAACCAGATGATGTCGAAGTTTGCGGCGCGCAGCGGCGGCAGGATGATCGGCGCGGTCATCAGGATGATCGAGACCGGAGGCAGGAAGAAGCCGAGCACGACCACCATGGCGAGGATCGCGAACAACAGGCCCCAGCGCGGCAGGTGCATCGCGACGATGGATTCAGCCGCCGACTGCGAGATGTGCAGGTAGCTCATCACATAGGAATAGAGCAGCGACATGCCGATGATCATCATCAGCATGGTGGACTCGCGGATCGTCGACTTCATGATCGGCCCGAGGTCGCTCGGCCGCCAGACACCATAGATCAGCGCGATCAAGCCGAGCGCGAGTAGTCCGCCGAGGCCCGCCGTTTCCGACGGGGTCGCGTAGCCGCCATAGAGCGCGATCATCACGCCGGTGAGCAGCAGCACGAAGGGAATCACGCGCGGCAGCATGCTGAAGCGCTCGGCGAGGGTGTACTCGTCGCGCGCCAGGATCGCAGCCGCCGTGCCGCTCTTCTCGTAGGCCGCTTGGGCCGCCGCATATTCCTGACGGAAGCGGATCACGGCATAGACGCCGAACAGCGTGACCAGTAGCAGTCCCGGGCCGATGCCGGCCAGGAACAGGCGTCCCAGCGATTTTTCGGCCGCAACCGCGAACAGGATCATGGTGATCGAGGGCGGCAGCAAAATGCCGAGCGTGCCGCCGGCGGCGATGATGCCGGCCGCAAAGCCGCCGGAATAGCCGCGCTTGCGCATTTCGGGGATGCCGGCCGAGCCGATGGCGGAGCAGGTTGCAGGCGAGGAGCCGGCCATCGCCGCGAACAAGGCGCAGGCGAACACGTTGGCGACGCCGAGGCCACCGGGCACGCGGTGCAGCCACGCATGCAAGGCCAAATAAAGGTCCTGGCCGGCGCGCGACTTGCCGATAGCTGCGCCCTTCAAGATAAAGAGGGGGATCGAGAGCAGCGTGATCGAGGCCATCTCCTCGTAGACGTTCTGCGTCACCGTATCGAGGGAGGCGGCGGGCATGTAGATGCCCATGAATACGAGCGCGACCGCGCCGAGCGCGAATGCGATCGGCATCCCCGAAAACATCACGACCAGGGTCGCAATTCCGTAGGACAGTCCAATGCCGAACACGCTCATCGCCGCTGGGCTCCGGTGAAGGGCAGGGCGAGCTGCACCAGGATCTGAATACAAAGCAGGCTCATGCCGATCGCCATCAGCACGTAGGGAATGGCGAGCGGCGGCGACCACATCGAATTGGAGACCTGGCCGTCGACATAGGCCTCGTGCGCGAGCGTCCAGGACTTCCAGGTGAAGAAGCCGCAGAACAGCAGCGTGGCGAGATCGACGAGCCAGAGCCGGATGCGGTTGGCGAGCGGCGACAAGAGCCCGACAAAGGCTTCAATGCCAATGTGGCCGCGATGCTGCTGCACATAGGCCGCCGTCATGAAGGTCGCGCCGACCAGCAGAAACACCGCGGCCTCGTCCTGCCAGTAGTTCGCCGCCTTGAACAGCGCGCGACTTAGCACGCTGTAGCTCAGAATGGCGCAGGCCGCGACCAGCGCGATCGCAGCGAAGACAATGATGATGCTGTTGCAGATTGCGAGGCCGCGATCGACCGCCGCCGCAAGACCTTTGCCTGCGGCGACGTCGGTTGCGTCGTCACGATCCGGAAGCGGACCGTGGCTCATGCCGAGACGTCGGAAGCGAGCTTCAGGAGGTTGGCCGAAGTCGCCGTTTTCGCGCCGTAGTCCTTCCACGCGGTATCGCGGGCGATGTCGCGCCACTTGCCGACGGTCGCCGCGTCGAGGTTGTAGACCTTGGCGCCGGCCTTCTCGTAGACCTTGGCGACCTCGATATCGTCGTCCTGCGCACCCTTGCGACCGAAGGCTTCGAGCTCCTGACCCACCGTGAGGAGGATGTCCTGCTGCTTCTTCGGCAGCTTGTCGAAGATTGCCTTCGACATCATCAGCGGCTCCAGCATGAACCAGTAGGACGCACCGGCGCCCGAGGTGAGCGACTTTGCGACTTCCTCGAGCCGGAACGAGATCAGGCTGGTGGAGGAGGTGATGCCGGCGTCGCACGCACCGGTCTGCATCGCCGCGTAGATTTCGTTCGACGGTACCGAGAGGACGGAAGCGCCCGCGGTCTGCAGCACCATGTCCATCTCGCGCGAGCCGCCGCGCACCTTCAGACCCTTGGCGTCCTCGGGCGCAACGATCGGCTTGGAGCGGCTGGCGACACCGCCGGCCTGCCAGACCCAGGTGAGCAGGATGATGCCCTTGTCGGCGAGGAAATCGGTCAGCGCCTTGCCAACCGGCTCCTTCTTCCAGCGCAGGCCCTGGTCGTAGGTCGTCACCAGGCCTGGCATCAGGCCGATATTGGTCTCCGGCAATTCGCCGCCGGCATAGGGCATCGGATAGAGGCTGATGTCGAGCGCGCCCTTGCGCATCGCGGAGAACTGCGCGTTGGTCTTGATCAGCGAGGAGTTCGGATAGATTTCGGCGGCGAGGTCGCCGCCAGAGCGCTTGGCGATCTCGGCGGCGAACATGCGGCAGAGGCGGTCGCGGAAATCGCCCTTGTCGATCGTGCCGCCCGGGAATTGGTGCGAGATCTTCAGTGTGGTGGCGGCATGCGCCGTGCCGGTGCCGAAGCGGAGCACGGCGGGCGCGGCGACGGCTGTCGCGAGAAGGTGGCGTCGCGTGAGCATGGATAGTCCCCTTGAGCGGTTCTTGTTGATGGATTGGGCCTTTAGGCCGGCGTTCGGGCCCATCCTAGCCGGTCTTTCGCCCGATATTCTCTAATCTGATAGTTCGAGACCGAATGCGGCGGCAAGTCGCGGCCTTGTTGCGCTGCACACTCGCCCTTCGATCTGGCGGCGGCACTTAACGGGGTTCACGCGGGCGAAATTGTGTCGAAGGCGAAAACCGGCGCGCATCCCCGGGGCCGCGAAAAATTTCCACCGCTCCGTGTAACAAGCGCGGCCTGCGATCCGTCGAGCATGGGGTAGCGGCATTCGTCGCTGGCACCAACAACCCAAAAGGGAAGATCTATCATGACCATTCGCACCCGTATCGCGCTCGGCGTCTCCGCTGCCGCTCTCTCGCTCAGCCTTGCGCTTGCGCCCGCCGCGTTCGCTCAGGACAAGATGATGAAGGACGACGGCATGAAGAAGGACACGATGTCCAAGGACGGCATGAAGAAGGACACCATGACCAAGGACGACGGCATGATGAAGAAGGACACCATGTCGAAGGACGGCATGAAGAAGGACGACGGCATGATGAAGAAGAACTGATCTTCGCCGTCGCGTTTTTCATGGCCGGGGCAAGAGCGCGTCGTGCTCCGCGTCCCGGCCATACACGATGATGTGATGCGCTGTGGTCGCGCGCCTGCAGGCTACTTCCTCTTGGCCTTGCGGGCGGCGTAGCGCGCGTCGCGCTTGGCCTTCTGCTCGGCCTCGAGGGCGGCGGCCTTGGCGGCGGCTTCCTCCTGCTCGCGCGCGATCCTTGCAGCTTCGGCGGCTGCAGCTTCCTCTTCGCGACGCTTCTGCTCGGCCTTTTCGGCTTCGCGCGTAGCTTTCGCCTCGGCACGCTTTGCTGCAAGCGCCTCACGCTCGGCACGCCGCGCGGCAACGGCGGGATCGTCGGGCCCCGGTTGCGATTTGAACTTGTTCAAAAGATTTTTGCGGGCGTCTTGCGCTGCTTTTTGCCGGTCTGCGAAGCCGGGTTCCCTGAATCCACTCATCGAACGGCCTTGTCTTCCTCGCTTTCGATCTTACATCACCGCGTGTGGTAACGCGTGCCGCGCAACCCGCGCGCTTCGCGTGACGGACATGCGTGTACATCCCTGCGCGTCCCGATGCCACCCATAATCGCAGCTAATCAGGCAGACGAAAAATCGCAGGCTTCTTCTGCGATGTTTTTGTAGCCCCGAAAAACTGCCGAATTGTGATTTCCCTCACAAGGGAGCATGGGAGCGGCGCCTAATGTCCGCACCCAAACGACACGGAGCTGCGGCTATGACCATGTTTCGGCTGAGCCTGAAAGCCCTCGCAATCACGTTTGCGGCCGTCGTGCTTGCCGGCGTTGCGCTCGCTCTGGCGCGTCCCAAGCCGATCGAGAACGCCGTGCTGGGCAGCGAATGGCAGTGCAGCCAGACGGCATTCCTGATCACGACCTGTGCCCCCCGGGCCCAGCAGCAGGCCGTCCCGGCTGCGGAGACCACCGGCAAAGTGGCCCTGCGCGCGCCCAGGGTGTGAGGCGAGGTTCGTAACGGGTGTGACGCAAGGGCGCAGAGGTGGTAAATCCGCCGCCTGCGACGCGATCTGGCCGCCTGAGCAATGTCCAAGCCCGAACCCGAGCCCAAATCTCAATTCAAGCCTGACCCGAAGCGCGAATCCGAAGGCAGGCCGGCGCCTTCCGGCGACAATCGCGCTGGCGCGATCGCCGGATTGATCATTGCGGCGGTCATTCTGGGCATCGGCCTGTGGCTTGCCCGCGATCTCACGGCGGCCAGCAAGATGCAGGATTGCCTGATGTCGGGGCGGACCAACTGCAATGTGATCGAGCCGGCCCGCTAGCGGCCTTGCCGCACGCGGCGCGAACGAAAAATTGCCGTGATCTCTGGCATTTGTAACGGGACATCGCGGACCAAGCAGGTCAGCTTTGCCACGCCGGCATCGACCGGGCGCTTCAGCCATCCGCCAGCGCGCCCGGACCACGGCATCCGTCAGATTGAAGAGGTAAGTCCACCATGCGCGCGTCCAGCCGCGTCAAGATCATCATTCCCTTGGTTTCGGCCATCTCGCTGGCCGCATTCGCTGCGCAGGCCCAGGAATCGGGCAGGGGACCCGCCGCGGCCGGTCCGGCCCAAGGTCCAGCCCAAGGCGCGGGTCCGCAGGGCGGCCCGCCGCAAAACACCCGCAAGGGGCCTCCGCCGCAGCAGGCGGCCCGGCCCGCGCCAGGTCCTGGTGCAAGTCCGGGAGCAGGTCCGGCGGGCGGACAGGTCCATGCCGGCCCGCCCGCGGCTGGTCCGGCGCAGGGGCGCTATGTCGCCCGCGGGCCGGCGCCCGAACGGGTTTACGGCGGCCATGCCTATCGCGGTCACGGTGCCTGGGAAGGTGGGCGCTGGCGCCACGAAACGCGCAACGGCCGCAACGGCTGGTGGTGGGACGTCGGCGGCGTCTGGTACTATTATCCGCAGCGGATGGCCGGTCCGCCCGTCTACATCTCTGAGGACTATATCGACGACGTGCCGGTGGCCTATGCGCCGCCACCCCCGGCCTATGCTCCGCCGCCGCCCCCGCCGCCGGCTGATCCCGGGGCGAGCGCGCTCGGCGGCGCCATCGTCGGCGGTGTGCTCGGCGGCCTGATCTCGGGCAATGCCACGGGCGCGGCCGCTGGTGCCGTCCTTGGCGGCGCCACCGGCGCCATTGCGGGCGCGACCGCCGCCTCGCAGCCTGGCTACTACTGGGCGCAAGGCGTCTGCTACTACCGCTATCCGAACGGTCAGTATGTGCAGGCCGATCCCCGAGCCTGCTACTGAGGCCGTCATCGAGTTCGATCGAGAGTGAGGCGGGCAGGGGCCCGCCTCATCTGTTTTCGGGTTGAGTCTCCGAGCCCGACAAGCGTTGTTAACTCGCCGCGTCTATCAAGCGGGGATGTGGACGCGCCCGTCATGGACCGGATCTGTTGCACGGCTGACGATCGCGGCCGTTCTGGTGCTGAGCCTCGTTCCGCTCCGCGCCGGCACTGTGGCGGACAGCGCCAGCGATCTTGCCGTGTCCGAGACCAGGGAGACCGAGCCCTTTCCAGCGCGTGCCGCCGTCCGCGCCCTGATCGAGAAGGAAACCGCAAGGGCCAAACTGCCGGCCGACATCGCCGAAGCCGTGGTCTTCGTTGAAAGCCGCTACGACTCCACCGTCATCGGCCGCGTCGGCGAAATCGGCCTGATGCAGGTCAAGCCCGAGACGGCCGCGATGCTCGGATTCAGGGGAACGACGGAAGAACTCGCCAAGCCCGAGATCAACATCCACTACGGCGTGACCTATCTCGCAAAAGCCTGGCGGCTGGCGCAGGGCGACCTCTGCCGCGCGTTGATGAAATACCGCGCCGGCCATGGCGAAGAGACCATGACGCCGCGCTCGACCATCTACTGCAATCGCGCGCGCAACCGCCTGATTGCGATGAACTCGCCTTTCGCAGCCGCCGGGGCGTCAGCCGTCGCAACCGATCCGGTCGAACTCGAATCGAAGCCGATGAGCTCAGCTCGGCCGGCCAAATCGCAGGCGCCGAAGCCGCCGGCCAGGCCGACCGACGTCTATGCGATCTACAAGCGCGGCACGCCGGCCGCGAGCCGTGCGTTCTGGACCGCGCACGAGGCGCGCATCCGCGCGGTCAAGGCGCGGCTCGAAGCGAAATGGCGGCGCGTGGCCTCGCGGTAGGCGGTCACGCCTGAAGCGGCCGAGTCGCCTCGACCGCTCTCCAGTTGAATTCCTGGAACCGCGTACCTGTCGCGATGCACAACAAGTGCCCTTAATTTTGTCTGGCGTTCGAGGCGACTTCACGGTCTTGTTCAAAGAAAAAATCGACGGACTGATTCTCGGGGGAAACAGGACATGCTGCATGCCATCCAGATCAGCTTGGCGCTTTGGGTCATGATCGTGTGCGGGGCGATCAAGACGATCCAGACGATTCCGCTCTTGTTCTAGGACCCAGGGTCTAGGACACCAGCCAGCTGAAGGCCGAGTAGGCGATCCAGACCAAAACCCACATCCAGCCCGCCATCGCCGCGGCCATGACGACGAGATAGGCAACGCCGAGAAGATCGGGCAGCCGGCCGCGTGCTTTTGCCTCGGCCTGGGGTGCTGCAGCTTCGGCTTCCGGCGTCATGGCTGAAAGGGCCATCTGGTTGTCGTCCTGCACTCCCGTAAATATCCGGGACAGCCCTATGTAACCGGTCGTAGCGTTACCGTGTGTGACGCAGTTCACATTTGGGAATTGAAAGACTTGCGCGTCGCAGATGCAGCGGCGCGGCGCGATAGGGCCGGCAGGTCCGGGCTACTTCGATGCCATGTGGATCTACTTCGATGCCTTGAGGATCTTGTGCCCGAGATGGCCGGTGTCATGGTCGCGGCGGAGCTGGCTCAGCGACGTCTCGTTCAACTGGAGCAGAACCGCGCTCAGCTTCTCGGTCGCGGGATAGCCGGCGGCAAAACCCGGCCCGTAGATCTTGCGCAGCGTGCCGAGCAGGGTGTCTCCGTGCTTGTGGCTGATTTCGCCGTCGTGATTGCGGTGGCGATTGTCGAGACCTGCCTTGCTCATGCCGCTCTCCCTCGTGTCCGCCCGGCGGGAAGCATCCTCCTTCCGGGAGGGAATGGCAATGAACGCGGGCGTGGCGGATGTCCAAATCCTCCGAGCCAATGCGGATGAGATCAGGCCCGGCTTGGGGGCTCTTGGGACCGGGCAACCAAAAACATCGAAAACAACCCCATGCACAGTAGCCGACGCCTGCCGGTACGACGAAGTTCGTATTTTACGAAACAAAACTTGACACATCGGGCAAATCGGTGGCATAATGCCATCATCGAACCTTCCGTAAGAATTCGCATGCCCCATGGCGCATGCGACGACGGGAATTCATCGGCGGCGGTCGCGATCCGCAAGGCCACGTCAACGATACCGATCGTTTGACAAAATACGCTATCCCACCCACGAACCCGACATGTGCCTGCCAGGAGAGTGAAGATTTGAGATCAGGTCATTTCCGCTTCCGTCCTATCGCCATAAGCCTGACGGCAGCGGCATGGCTGGTCCTCGGCTTGAACTGGGCCGCCGGTATGGCAAGCGCCGACGACCGGCCGTGGCTCGATCGCGGCCGGGCCGCGGGTGAGCGGGCGCAACTGGCCGTCAGGCAGATGACGCTGGAGGAGAGATCCGCGCTGCTCTACGGCTACGGCACGCGCGACATCGGCGGTCAGAAATGGCAGGTCTATGTAAGGGGAAACACGCGCCTCGGCATCCCCGACATGGTGCAGGGCGATTCTCCGGCCGGAATTTGGCAAGGCAGCAATGATGTCACGCAACTGCCTGCCTCGGTCGCACTTGGCGCCACGTTTTCACGCGAGGCCGCGCGATCGTATGGACGGCTGCTGGGGCGTGAAACCAGGGCGCTCGGATATGGCGTCATCCACGGCCCCAATATCGACGTCCAGCGTGACCCACGGCATGGTCGCGCCCATGAGACGTTCGGTGAGGATCCGTGGCTGACGAGCGCCATTGGCGCGCAATACGTGCTCGGCGTGCAGGAGAACGCCGTGATGGCGGATGCCAAGCATTTCGCCGTCAACACCGTCGAGAAGGACCGCCGCAGCACGGATGCAAGACTGTCGCGCAAGGTGCTCGAGGAACTTCATCTCTTTCCGTTTCAGGACGCAGTCCAGGATGCCGACGTCGCCATGGTGATGTGCGCTTACACCAGGATCAACGGCGTGCATGCCTGCAACGACGAAAACCTGCTCCAGGACGTGCTTCGCAAACGGCTGGGGTTTGGTGGGATCGTGCGCACCGATGCCGGCGCCGAACATTCGCTGCGCTCGCTCTCGTTCGGCGTCGACCAGGAGTTTCGATCCGAAAAATATTACGGCAAGGATCTGATCGCGGCCGTGACCAAGGGAGACTTTCCGGAAAAGGACGTCGATGCGGCCGTGGTGCGGATCCTCACATCGATGATCAAATATGGAATCTTCGACGATCCGCCGCAGCGCGTCGGCGCCGATCTCGCCGAAAGCTTTCCGCAGGCAGAGGCCATTGCGGCGCAATCGATCGTGCTGCTCAGGAATGACGGCGGTATCCTGCCGCTGAAGCCGTCTTCGCGCTCGATCGCGGTGATCGGCGCGGCTGCGGTGGACCTGCGCATCCATGGCGGGCCGACCAATCCGTCGCCTGCGGGAAAAATGACTTTTCTCGATGCCATCAAGGCGCGGGTCCCCGATGCTGACATCGTCTTCAAGGCCGGCGTCGATCCGATCCATGGCATTTCGGCTGCGCGCGGTCTGCCCCAACTGCCCTCCGGCGCGCTACGCACGCCTGATAACGCGGCCAGCGGCGCGCAAGCCACCTACTACGACCGCGAGGGCAAGGCGATCGAGTCTCGCGTGGATAGCTGCCTTTGCGTGAGCCAGGGCAGCCAGTTCTCCTCGACCGTCACCACCTCGCAGCCCGCGCCGAAAGGCACGGCCTCGGCGGTCTGGCGCGCAAAACTGTTGGCCGATGTGGCCGGTCGCTATCAATTCGACGCCGTGGCGGACGCGGCCGTCACGCTCTCGATCGACGGGCAGCGCGTCCTGTCCAAGACCAAGGAACAGGCCGTCGCCGAGGCCGGCCTCGATCTGGGTCCCGGACTGCATGACATCGAGGTTCGTCTTGAAGGCGAGGGCAATCTCAAGCTCGGCTGGCGTCCGCCGGCGCCATCGATCGATGCCGGTATCGCCGATGCCGTCCGTGCCGCGTCGGCGGCAGACATCGCGATCGTCGTGGCCCGGGATCTGGAGTCGGAAGAACTCGACCGCCCCACGCTCAGCCTTCCGAACGACCAGGACCGCCTGATCGAGGCCGTGCTTCGTGCCAATCCGCGTACGATCGTGGTACTTGCGACGGGAAGTGCGGTCACCATGCCGTGGCTGGATCGCGCGCCTGCGGTGGTGGAGGCCTGGTATGGCGGCACCCGGGGTGCGGCGGCCCTGGCTGCGGTGCTGTTCGGCGACGTCAATCCGAGCGGCCGGCTGCCGATCACATTTCCGAGCAAGGACGACGACCTTCCGACCGCGGATGAGGCCCAGTTTCCCGGCGTCGACCGTGTGACGCTGTATCGCGAGGGACTTCGAAGTGGATATCGCTACTTCAACGGCGGCAACGCACCGCAACCGCTGTTTCCGTTCGGCTACGGGCTGTCCTATTCGACGTTCGCCTTCACTGACATCGGTGCGGATCGTGCCGCCTTTACGATTGGCCATCCCGGACAGGATGCCACCTTCAAAGGACGCCCGGCGGTCACGATCAGCGTCAAGGTGACGAATACCGGCAAGGTCAAGGGCGCCGCCGTGCCGCAACTCTACATCAGCTATCCCGAGGTGTCGGGCGAGCCGGCGGCCCTGCTGCGGGCCTTTGACAAGGTCGAGCTTGCGCCCGGAGAAACCAAAGCCGTCAGCTTCATCCTCGACCAGCGCGCGTTCTCGAACTTCAGCGAGCGGGACAATGCCTGGGTCGTCGACAAGGGAATCTACAAAATATCCATCGGCGCGTCCTCCGCCGATCGTCCCCTGAGTCTCGAGGTGGAAGCGAAAGCGCCCTGAAGCGCGATGAGATTAGGTTGAACTGGTGCGTCGTCGGGACTTCACCTCTCCCTTGGGAGAGGTCGGCATAGGCGGCCTATGGCCGCCGTTCTTCAAAACGCCGATGCTTCGCATCGGCTACGGCGCCGGGTGAGGGGTGACGGTCTCACTTGCTACAAAGATCCTCACCCGATTTGCTGGCGCAATCGACCTCTCCCCGCTGGGGAGAGGTGGACCGAGGGTCCTAACCGGCTACATGGGTAACAGAATAGACCGACGACATGGGTAACAGGTCAACTGTCGGCAAGGAGGACTTTGCCGATGGGTTGGAAGGAGACCTGTGCCGTGGACGAGCGGATGCGCTTTATGGTGGCGGTTGAGAAGGGCGAG
>NZ_JAFCJM010000110.1 GCF_018130955.1 Bradyrhizobium liaoningense | reverse complement strand
CAGATCGAGAGCAGTGTCGATCTTCCGCACTAGATGATCTTCGGGAACCGCGTCGCTGAGATGAAACTCGTAGAACAGTTGACCTTGGTCACTCTTCAGACGGCCCATCATGGATCGACCTCGTCGCGATTCGCGTCAACACAACGGAATCACGCTTGCCGGCTCGCCTCAACCGACTTTTGCAACAAAATCGGCCCCTTGCCCACATTATGCTCTCGCTCGGCGATGTCGGTTCGTGAGGGGCAACCCGACATCGTTCAGGGCAGCGGCCGAGTCTCAAATGGCCCTGGCGGGCTTCGCCTCAAGGCCGCCTCGGATGTCCGCGCCGCTCGCATCTCGCGCCGTCTGCGTTGGAACCGAAACATTTGCTAGCCTGAATGATTTACTCCCCGGGCTTCGCAAGATGCGAGGCATTCATGGACCCTCTCTCGGCGAGCGACATGTTCCTTATGGTCGCGATCATGAGCGTCACTTTCCTGACCGAGGTCGGGATTTTCATCTTGATTGGAATGTTCTGAAAGGAGCACGCGATCTGGGCAGCGCAGCAGCCGGCGCGAGGTCTAGGACTCCGCAAACTTGATGGTGTTGAGACCGGCCATCTTCCATCATGACCCGCGATCGAAATGCGGAGCCCGTGCAGTTCATCCAGTCAAACGAGCTCGACCGTGCCTCCTTTCCATCGGTAAGGACGACGGCTTTGCCGATCAACTCGGATCGCCCCTCTCCGTACTCTTTCAGGATGCTTGATGCACGGGCATCACTGGTGGCATTTGCTCGTCCTGTTCGGCCGAGCCGTCCGTGCTGTCGCGAGACGGCTCAACGCCGAGGTTTGTCCCAGCGCTCAGCATTGGGAATGATTGATGGTGACTGCTCTTCCCATTCCCGAAGCCGGTCGATTTGCGTTCTAAAACTCCCCGGCAATTCCGGCTCTTCTTTCAGGAACGCGCGCAGCCTCCCTCCAATCTCTTGAACAATTGCTCGGCTGTGCTTGGGATCTATGTCAATGCGGTTGCGCATAGGAAGCCTCGTTCGGGCAAGAAAGCGCCAGCATCGGCGCACCCCTCACGCAGCTCTCCCGCTTGCGAGCGCGGCTGGCAGTACTGGCATGGAACCGGAGACCGCCGCTTTTGGCTATCTGTGCGAGCGCTTGTTTTTGAGAACAGCGGGCCCAGCAGTAGGAACCTTTGGCTATCCGCGACATGCGCCGTGTAGTTTAACGGCGAGCGACGGCCTCATGATTCTAAAGTATTGACCGGAGCTTTCGTTCCGCGACATCTGATCGTGACAGCGTCAGACGGAAAGGGAACAATTGGAACGCCAAGCCAGAGCATCGAGGAACTTGCTGCTAAGGCCGTGTCGATCGTCCTAGGGGAAATACCGCCGAGCAAACTTCTGGAAATTTTCCATGAGAAACTGATTTGCTCGCCGACTGATTGGAGCGTCCGGCACCATCACGTCAAAACCATGAAAAGCGCCGTCGAATATCTCGAACTCAACGGGAACGTTGGCACGGCGAAGGTTCTCAACGTAAATTTTCGTTTCATCCCGAAAGGGCTCGAGACTGCCGACAAATGTGATCGTCGGCGGCAATTTCGTATAATCTGTGCAGCGTGACGCAGCCGCGTAAGCCGTAATGGTCTCCACGCCATCGAGATAACGGGACCACGCCAGCCTGTTGGCTTCTTCATCCCATACGGGTGCGTCGTTTTCGAGGACGGAGGCGCAGTTCTGCCGGTCATCAATCATGGGATAGAGCGGCATTTGAAAGGCTATTCTTGCATCGTCGTCATCGGTAGCCCTAAGCGAGACGGCCGCCGCAAGCCCTCCGCCCGCGCTATGGCCTGACACGATGAATCCATCGGTTCTTCCGCCGAGAGAGGCCGCATTGTCTCTTATCCATAGCAGAGTGTCGTAGCAGTCGTTGAATGCGGCCGGGTACGGCGATTCAACGGCCTTTCTATAGTCCGGCGCGACGATGATGCACGGTTCTGTCTCGATGAAGTCCCTGATGATTGAGCCGAATTGCTCGGGCACTCCGTAAACGTAGCCGCCACCATGCAGGTAGAGCATCACCGGCAGTGATCCAACTGCCGCGGTCGGCTGATAGATTCTCACACGAATGGGCGGCCCGCCATTTCGGCTCGGAATATGTTGCTCCCGGCAGACAAGCCCTCTGATGTTCTTTCCCCGCAAGATGTCCGCACTGAAACGGAACACGAGCAGCGAGAACCATCCTGTGTGAAAGAAACTTGCGATCATCCGCCCAACGGCATAGCTGCCGCGCAAGTCTTCATCCACCATGTCCCTGGTGACCTTCATTCGCTCCTTCCTGCCTTAACTCGCGGAACTTCTTCCATCCGATGGGTGTCAGGAAGCTAGTCTAGCAGGGTACCGGCTATTGCAACGTGGCGACCATCTTTGCCGGGACAGGCGGCCGAAGGCCCAGCCCCCGGGAGAACCTCGGGCGCTTCGATGCTGGCAGTCTTTCCGGAAGCTGTCCGAAATAGGCAATAGCTTGCGTCATCGCACCTCTGATGGCCGGCTCGACCTTCGCGCAGATAAACCAGCAGATCAGGACAAGCATGCCCAGCTGGACCCACACGGCCGAGGTGGCATCCAGGCCGGCATCGACCAGGGCACGAATAATCGCCGTGCCAACGACGTTGTGGGTGAGATAGAGCGGATAGGTGATCAGCCCGAGCGTCCTCCAGTACGCCGGTGCTTCAGCCGAAGCGGTGGCTGCGGAGCGCCTGTTCCTGTTCGCGCACCAGGCAATGAGGCCCACCGCCGCCGCCCAGACCATGATCGGCACAAGGGCTGATTGATCCGAGATGGCGGGTATGGACGTCAAAAAGAAGGAGGCAAAAAAGTAGATTTCTGCGGCCCCCGAAAGAACGGTGACGGCGACGGCGACTCGCTCGAGCGCCGTCAAGTCTCGGTTTGCAGAAATGAAGAGCCAGATGCCCAGCGCAAAGAAGCAGCCATGGGTCAACAGGAATGCTGCGCACGGCACCCGGAACATCAGAATAACGAGATAGGGCAAGTCGGATGGCGTCGTGCATGACAGCACCAGCAACGCCACAGCGTTGAAGACAGCGCTGTAGATGGTGAGGCCAAAAGCCAGGTGCCGCAGGGTGATTTTCTTCGTCAGCATCGCGCAAAACACGAGCCCGTAAAACGCCATCTCGGCGGCCAGTGTCCAATAGACACCGTCGAGCCATTGATGCGTGACTCCCTTGGGAACGAGCGTCATGGCGTGGATGTAGGGCAGGATGAATTCGGAGGCTGGTCCGCTGCCATAGACAACCAGGACGAGGAGGGTCGCAGTGGCGCAAACCCAGACCGCCGGATAAAGCCTGAGAGCGCGGCCAAGAAGAAACTCTGTCGGTGAAGACTTGCTCGCGGAATTCGCGATGACGAAACCGGAAATGACAAAGAATATCTCAACACCGACCCAGCCGAACCATGTGAAGGGCGCGGCGGACGGGTATAGAACATCGGCGGCGACGTAGCGCTCGAAACCTGGAACGCCAATCGAAACCCAGGCCCAGGACCAGAACATCTGATGAAAAATGGCGACGCCGAGGGCAGTCCCGAAGCGCAGCGGATCCAGCAGGGGAAAATGGTTCTTCACGGGCGTGCTTCCAATCCAAGAAACGATCCCGTTGCAGATATTGGATCCCTTCACCGGGCTCTGCGAGGTAGGTCACACTTGCTCCGCCCTCGGTTCAAATGCGCAGATCGTCGCTTGGATTAACCCGACGTTTCGTCGTGCTTCAGGTGCCGCTTGCGGATGTTGCGGGTCACGATCCAGACCACGCCCACCGCGACCGGCACGAACAGCGCGGTCGCCAGCGAAGGTTCCACATGCAGGCCGCCATCATGCGCGCCCTTGGCGAGATAGCCGAACAGGCTGACGACGTAGTAGCCGATCGCCGCCACCGACAATCCTTCGACCGTGCTCTGGAGCCGCAATTGCAACTTGGTGCGCTCGTCCATCGAGCGCAGCAGGTCGCGGTTCTGCTCCTCGAGCTCGACGTCGACGCGCGTGCGCAACAGATCGGCCGCGCGCGCGAGCTTGATCGACAGATTGGCCTGCCGGTCCTCCATCGTGGCGCAGGTGCGCATAGCCGGCGCCATGCGGCGGGCGAGAAAGGATGACCAGGTCGGATAGCCCGCGATCTCGCCGCCCTCGATCACGCCGAGGCGGGCCTGCACGATCTCGTAATAGGCCCGACTGGCGCCGAAACGGAACAGGCTGCCGGCAGCGCCTCTTTCCAGTGAGGCCGCCAATGCGGTCAGCTCCGTCAGCAGATGATTGTTGAGCTTGAGGTCCTCGGCGCCCTGCATCTCCTCGAGCACCTCGACGAGCCGCCGGCCGATATGATCGACGGAGGGCGCAAGCTCGAGTGCGGCGGGCAGGCCGAGCAGCGCCAGCGTGCGATAGGTCTCGATCTCCAGCACGCGCTGCACCAGCGCGCCGAGCCGCCCTGGCGACAGCCCGTCATTGCAGACGAGGATGCGAACAAAACCCTGCTCGTCCGCGCGAAAGTCGGATGCGACGACGGCTGGTCCGCTGCGGACCGCGGCGACGGCGAGGCTGCCTCTCTCGAACAGCTCCTGGGCACGCTCCAGCGCCGCCGAGTTCTGCTCGACCTCGAGCTTGACCGCGACCAGCAATTGGCCGGACTGGCGCAGAGAGCGGATCAAAGCGGCGGGCTCACCACCGATCTCGCCGAACTTCCGAGCGGACGTATCCGCGTCACTCAGGATCCAGGTGAAGGTGGTGAATTCCGAATGCTGCTCCCAGCGGAGCTGGGTCGCGCCGATCGTGACCTGATGATGTTTGATCCCGGCATCCGGCGGCGCCTGTCCGTGCGCGGCGCAGAACGCCACGAACCTCTCGCGGTCGGCGGCGGCAATGTCGCCCTGGCTGAGAAAGGCAAAGCGCAGCACGGTGAGCGGCGCCGTCAGCCGGGTGAACGGGCGGGCATGCACCTCGCCCAGCACCGCACCACGCCGCGGATGCAGCTCAAAGCCGGCGAGATCGAGGTCACGGTTCATCTGATGTCCCTTGGTAGCGCTTTCAGGCCGCAGCATGCCGCGAACCCCGCCGTTCACTACCACAACACACCCACGCGCGCGCAATCACCCGTTGGCAGGATACGCAGCCCTAGGCCACCTCGACCGCATCGTCGCACTCCAGCGCGTCGGGCTCGGCGCGGGCAAAGGCGCGCGACCAGCGCTCTCCCCTGAACGCAGCACGATAGGCAAGGAAGGACACGAGCCAGGCGACCGCGAACAGTGCGATCACCGCGAAGCCGAAACTGGCGAGCGATTCATTGAGGTGATCGACGAGCGTCCAGAGACCGCCTGACAGCCCGAGCTGCTCGCCGATCAGGCCGAGCGCCTCGACCCCGCCGATGAACAGCGCGACCGCGACGGAGGCACCGGTGATGGTGAGGTTGTACCAGAGCTTTCGCATGGGATCGACGAAGGCCCAGCGATAGGCGCTGACCATCAGCGCCGAATCCGCGGTGTCGACCAGCGCCATGCCGGCGGCGAACAGCGCGGGAAACACCAGCACATGCGACAGCGACAGGCCGCGCGCGGCCTCGGTCGCGGAGATGCCGAGCAGGCCGATCTCGGTCGCGGTGTCGAAGCCGAGCCCGAACAGGAAGCCGAGCGGATACATGTGCTTTGGCTTTGTCACGACGCGGAACATGGGCGCGAGCAGCCGCGACAGGAAACCGCGGCCGGCCAGCAGTGCATCGATCCGCTCCGCATCATGGACGCCGCTGTCGCGCACCGCGCGCATGGTGCGCCACAGGCTGACGAAGATTGCGAGGTTGAGCACGGCGATCAGCAGCAGGAAGATCGCGGAAACCGACGTGCCGATCAGCCCGCCGATGGTTTTGAGCAGGCTGTCGCCGCCAAAGCTTACCACACCCACGGCAAGCAGCAGCGTTGCGACCACGACCACGGTGGAGTGGCCGAGCGCGAAAAAGAGGCCTGCGCTCTGCGGCGCATCGCCGGCGTGCATCAATTTGCGCACGACGTTGTCGATCGCCGCGATGTGGTCGGCGTCGACGGCGTGGCGCAGGCCGAACACCCAGGCAAGCAGCGCGGTCGCCATCACCGACGGGCGGTCGGCGAACACGGCGAAGGCCCACGCCCAGGCGGCGACATTGGCGGTCACGAGCCCGCCGAACAGCAGGACCGTGCCTGAAACAACCGCCCGCACAGCCCCATTGATCACGCGACTAACCCCATCCACCGGCAGACTCTCCGGTATGACGTTTATCAAAAACTATCATACTGGGGATAGCAAGAGCCGGGCCAACTCGCGGCGAGCGGGGGACGAGGCCGCATCGCCCAATCAAGCCACTGATTTCAGGGGATTTTGCACCGGCGCCGCGCGGCGACACGACCTGCGTGCTGTGGAAAGCAGAAATCCAGAAGCGGCAAGTTGCGATCGCTCGTCACGGTCCTCAAGGCAAACGCAAGATGAGCCAAGACCGTCCCGAAGCGGATCGCATCGGCGTCCCGGCGGGCTTGGGGCAAGCAAGCAGCCGCGGGATCAGGAGGCGCCCAGGATGGCGTTACGGCTTTGCGCTTTCAGCAAAATGCTTGCGGAAAAATGCAACAACATCCGCGTGAAGCCTCCTGTGGAAGTCAGCGCGATCAAAACCTGGCGCATCGGTGCAGATGGCAGGAGTCGCCTGGGTTTCCTTCGACGTGCAGGTCGCGAGGAAGGAAAAGTGCGTGGCATTTTCCACGAAATGATAGTCCGGTCTTACGGGGAGCCGTTGACTGATAGCTGCCGCACAGCAGCCGGACAGACCGTCAGCATTTTGCGCCGGGTCGGAACTCCACAATTGTACCGGGACCGTTATTCCTTTGAGATTTTCCTCAGGAAAGACGAACGCCGGAAATGGGTCGACGATAACAGCGGCCTTGACGCGCGGGTCATGAACGATCGGTCGGTCGGGAAGTTCACCGCTTTCGAGCTGCTTGCAAGCCTGCAAGGTCGACGTCTGGCAATTGGCCAGGCCTTTCCGCAGAGCGGGATCGCCACCGATGACGACGAGGCCGGTGTAGCCGCCGAATGAGAAACCATAGAGGCCGATGCGCGCGGCATCTATGCGTGAAGCGTCCGGCCACGCATGAAGCATGTAGTCGACCAGCCGCTTCATATCCGTCGGTCTCTCGACGAGAACGGCAAGACTGTCGGTGCGGCTCGTGTCGCGCCCGGTATCGCCGGGATGATTGAGCGTTGCAACGACGAATCCTGCATCTGCCAAAGCCTCTGCCGTATCGTGGTGACCGCCGAACCATCCTCTCCTGCCATGCGACACTACAATGAGTGGAAGCTTGTCTCCGGTGACCGGACATCCGGGTGCGGCCAGGAACATGGCTCCGCGGCCATCCATTTCTTGCGGCGGCTCTGAGCAGGGAGTCCAGACCAATAGTCTGATCGCCGGTCCCTCCGGGCTGGCGGGAATGTCAAAGTTCTTCACTCCGGCAGCTTGCGCGACAGTGACGCCAAAGAAAAACAAGATAGTGAAGACGAGCGTAGGCGGACGCATGAATATTCCTTTTGGACCGGCGGGGGCGCCGCGTAGCCGCCTATCTCATAGGGGATATAGTGAGGCGTGCGCTAGACGATGCCGCTATTCCTGAGCGCCGCAATCGCGTCGCGGTCATAGCCGAGTTCGGAGAGGACGCGATCAGTGTGTTCGCCGAGCGTCGGCGGACGCGCGGCGATTTCACCCGGCGTTTCCGAGAGGCGGACGGCGGCGCGCACCACCGGGGCGGGCTTTGGCAGGCCCGGATAGTCGACCTCCTGCATGAAGCCGGTGGCGCGAATATGCGGATGATCCAGCGCCTGTTGCGGGCTCAGCACGGGGCCGGCTGGAATCATCGCCTTGCCGAGGGTGTCGACGGCCTCCTGCGTGGTGCGCTCGGCGCACCAGCGCGCCATCCGCTCGCTGATGATGGGGCCGTTGTTGCCGCGGCTGATGTCGTCGGCAAAGCGCGGATCGCTCAGCCACTGCTCCTCCTCGCCCATCAGTTTTGCCCAGCGTTTGAACAGGGGATGGCCGGTGACCTGGCACAGCACCCAGCCGTCTTTGGTGCGATAGATGTCGGCTGGCGCTGCGGTCTGGCCGAGATTACCTGATGGAACGCGGTTAACGTTGATGACGGCCTGCTCGATCAGCGTCGCGTTGGTGAAAGACAGCGCGGTTGCGAGCAGCGCGCCTTCGACGATCTGGCCGCGCCCGGATTTGCCGCGCTCGATCAGCGCGGCGAGTGTCCCGAACGCGCAGTGCAGCGCGGTTCCGAAATCGACCCAGTTCACCGCGGCCCGGTACGGCGGATTCCCCTCGCCCGTCATGTACACCGATCCCGACATGACCTGCCCGACGCCGTCAAAACCGACGCGGTCGGACCAGGGCCCCGGTCCGCCGAAGGCGGTGGCGGTAGTCAAAATGATGTCCGGCTTGATCGCCTTCAAGGAGTCGTAGTCGAGCTTCATCGCGCGCAGCGTCTGCGGCGGCAGGTTGGCGACGACGACATCAGCGGTCGCAATCAGGCGGCGCATCACCTCCTGCCCTTCCGGCTTCATCGGATCGAGCGTGATGCACTTCTTGTTGCGGTTGACCTGGAGGAATAGCGCGCCTTCGCCGTTTTCGCCGACCGGCGCCACGAAGCGATCCTCGCTGCCGTCGCGCTTCTCGACGCGAATGACCTCGGCGCCGAATTCGGCCAGCAAGGTCGCGCAATAGGGCCCTGCGATATAGCGCCCGAAATCCAGGACGCGCACGCCCTCCAGAACTCCCCCCATCGATCCCTTCCCTGATGTTTTTTTGCCAGATTACAGGGAATGGTTGCCGCGGCAAGGCGGCCGACAGCATGCCTCAGCCCACAGAAGTGATCGGGTCGGAGGGTTCGACGAGCCCGCGTTCTGCTCTATTATGTCACGTCCGTCCCGCACCCAGAGCTGCATCCATGCCCCAACAATTCGATCGTTCCGCCGAGGATCTCGGCAATGCGATTCATTTCGAGCACGTCAACATCCAGGTTCCGGATCAGCGCCTGGCGACCTTATTCTACGTCACGGGACTGGGGCTCACCCGCGATCCCTATCTGATGGTGTCCGACACCAACATGTGGATCAACGCAGGACGCAGCCAGTTTCACCTGCCGAGCGGCAGGCCGCAGGTGCTGCGCGGTCATACCGGGCTGGTGATCGCAGGCCGCGAGGCGCTGCTGGGGCGGCTGGCGTCGGTCGCCAAGAAGCTCGAGGGCACGGCGTTCGCGTTCGCCGAGCACAATGATTGTGTCGAGGCGATCTGTCCGTGGGGCAACCGGCTGCGCTGCCATGAACCCGACCCGGCGCGCTTCGGGCGCATCGCGCTCGGCATCCCCTATGTCGAGTTCGAGGTGCCGATCGGAACGGCGCCTGCGATCTCTGCCTTCTATCCCCAAATCATGGGCATGCCCGCGACCTTGCGGAACGGTGACGGCAAGGTTGCCGCCGTGAAGACGGGCCGCGACCAATATCTGTTGTTCCGCGAGACCGACCGGCCACAGCCGGAGTATGACGGCCACCATGTGCAGATGTACATCACCGACTTCTCCGGCCCTTACCGCCGGCTCCTGGCGCGCAATTTGATCTCCCGCGAGGACAATCAATATCAGTACCGGTTCTGCGACATCGTCGATCTCGACAGCGGCAAGCCTCTCTTCACGGTCGAGCACGAGGTGCGCAGCGCGACGCACCCGATGTTCATGCGGCCGATGGTCAATCGCAATCCGGCGCTGAACAACCGCAACTACGCCTTCGGCCACGACGAAGCGCCGTGGGCGATGGGACTGGATCAATACGAGGGATAAGGAGAGCCTTGCGCTGGCGGCCGTCGCCGCTATCTGGAAAGGAGGGACGCGCGCCGCGTCTTGCCCCTAGGAGTTCCAAGAATTTGAGCGTCGCATTCACCAAGGAAGAAAGTGCCGAAACGGCATCCGAGACTCTGCTGCCGGATCGCCCGATCTCGGCTCACCAAAACCTCGTCACGGCGGCGGGCCTGAAAGCCCTGGAGGCTCAGCTCAAGCAGGCGCAGGAGGCCTACGATCTCGCGCAGAAGATCGAGGACGTGAATGAACGGCGCCGGGAGAGCGCGCTGCCGCTGCGCGATATCAGATATTTTGCGGCGCGCCTGCGAACGGCCCAGGTGGTTCCGGATCCGACCGCGAGCGATGCCGTCAGTTTCGGAAGCACGGTCACCTTCAAACGCAACGATGGACGGGTTCAGACCTATCGCATCGTCGGCGAGGACGAAGCCGACCCGAAGCAGGGCATGATCTCCTTCGTGTCGCCAATCGCCCGGCTCCTGATGGGTAAGGCGATCGGAGACGTGATCGTGAGCGCGGGTCAGGACATCGAGATCGTCGCGATCGCGTAGCGAAGTCTCCATTTTCCAGCCCGCGAAGCGGCGCTGGATTCAGCGCCCGCTTCCGTTGGAGGCGGCAATGGGGTTTTCCTGGGATGGTGCAAGGGCAGGCTGCGGCGCCGACAATGCCTCGCAATACATCCGATCGATCTTGCGCTGCATGAACGCATAACAATCGCATGCGACGCGCTCGAGCCGCGCCCGGTCGATCTCTACAAACCCGCGCCGGTCGGACGGGACGGCGCCGGCTGCGCGCAGCTTGCTCATCGTCAGGGTCACTGTCGTCCGCCGCACCCCAAGCAACTGCGCAAGCGCCTCCTGCGTCACCGGAAGGAGATCGTCGGGAACGCGGTCGTGGAGCTGCAGGAGCCACCGCGCCATGCGGCCATCCACCAGGTGCAGCGCATTGCAGGCGGCAACGTGCTGGAGCTGCAACATCAGCGCGCCGACGTGGACCTGCACGACGTTCCTGATGGCCGCGCTTCGCGCATAGGCCGCCCGAAACTTGGCGGCGGAGATCTGCGATGCCGTGCCGGCCACGCGAGCAACCGCGGTCACGGATGAAAGCGACGGGCCGAGCACGGAGAACGAGCCCAACGCGCCTTCCCGTCCCATCAAGGTGGTTGCGACCGTTTGCCCGTCCGGCATGTCGAGCATAAAGGCGACCGCGCCGCTGTGGGGAAAGTAAACCGGGTCGAGCTCATCGCCTGACCGCACCAAGACTGCATCGGGTTCGAACGAGACCTTCTGGAGGTGGGGCGTGAGCAAGGCGAGATCCGCCGGCGGCAACGCCGCCAGCAGCCGGTTGCCGATGCCAGCGCGCTGGACGGTCGCGACGCTTTCTGGTGAACGAGCGGTCAATGAACGACGGTATCCATTTGTCTGATCCACTACGATAATCCGAAATGCGAATTGTCGAACCAGGACCATCCAAACAGAGCCCTCAGGGGAGATCAAGCACGGACAATTGCGGTGCCTAACCGGCAGATTTTCGCGAGCAAACAGGAGCTGGAATAAGTCATACAATTAACGACGTCTTGCACCCGGCGGCGCCGATGTGAGCACGGCCCCTCGTCGAAAATGGACGGGGCGATCTCGACGACGTCACCGCCGTTGAGACCGCCCCGCAGGTCTTCAGATGATCAGTTCGCTCAGCCGAACTGGTTCATCGTGTTGTGGGCGCCGCCCGCCTTCAGGGCGGCCTCGCCGGCGAAGTATTCCTTGTGGTCG
>NZ_JAFCJM010000011.1 GCF_018130955.1 Bradyrhizobium liaoningense | reverse complement strand
CGGTGAGCGCGCCGGCGCCGGTCGCCGTCGACAGCGTGTTGCCGCTGATGCTCGTGGCGGCGACGAGCGTGGCCGAACTGTTGGCCGCAACCGAGCCTTGCGAGGTGATGCCGCCCGAGGTCACCGTCTGCGCGAGGATGAAGCCGGTGTCGGCGTTGACGTTGATGCTGCCGTCATCGCCGGTCACGCCGGTTGCGGTCAGCGCGTTGAACGTCACGTTCTGATGCGCGTGGATCGTCTGCGTGCCGCCGCTCTGCGCCGTCTTGAGGCTGATGCTGTCCTGGCTGGAGGTGATTCCGAGCGCCTTGGCGATATCAAGAGAGTTCCAGTTGACCGCACCGCTCACGGTGAGCGCGCCGGCGCCGGTCGCCGTCGACAGCGTGTTGCCGCTGATGCTCGTGGCGGCGACGAGCGTGGCCGAACTGTTGGCCGCAACCGAGCCTTGCGAGGTGACGCCGCCCGAGGTCACCGTCTGCGCGAGGACGAAGCCGGTGTCGGCGTTGACGTTGATGCTGCCGTCATCGCCGGTCACGCCGGTGGCGGTTAGCGCGTTAAAACTGACGTTCTGATGCGCGTGGATCGTCTGCGTGCCGCCGCTCTGCGCCGTCTTGAGGCTGATGCTGTCCTGGCTGGAGGTGATTCCGAGCGCCTTGGCGACGTTCAGAGAGTTCCAGTTGACCGCACCGCTCGCGGTGAGCGAGCCGGCGCCGGTCGCAGCCGACAGCGTGTTGCCGGTGATGGTCGTAGCGGCGGCCAGCGTCGCCGAGCCGTGGGCTGCGACAGAACCTTGCGTGGTGACGCCGCCCGACGTGACGGTCTGGGCGAGGATGAAGCCGGTGTCGGCGGTGACGTCGATGTTGCCGACGTCAGCGGTCGCGCCGGTCGTGGTCAGCGCCTTGAACGTGACGTTCTGGCTGGCATGGACCGTCTGCGAGCCGCTGCTGTCAGCGGTGCCGATGACGATGCTGCCGCCATTGGTGACCGCACGGAAGCTGCCGGAGGCCCCGCTCGCCGTGCCGGCCAGCACCTGGTCCAGCGTCAGGCCCGACGTGCCGAGCATGTCGACATCGCCCTTGACCGCCGAGAGCAGCGTCGCCTCGGTGCCGGTCAGGGCCTTGAGGTAGATGCCACCGTCGCTCGTGCTGGCCGACAACAGGCTCGCGCTGAGGGTGAGCCGGGTCGCCGAGGTGCCGATGCCGTTCGATGCTGCGAGCGAAATCTTTGCGCCGGAGCCGTTGGCGAGGAAATTGGTCTGGCCGTCGCCATTGCCGAGGATCGCCCCGAGCGAGGCCACGCCGCCGGCGGACACCACGATCGACGGCGCATTGCCGGCCGCGGCATAAGAGGCCTGTGAATTGAGCTGGCCGATGGTCGCATCGCCCGTGGTCGCGACCGAGATCACGCCCGCGGCATCGATTGCCGACCAGGCGCCCATCGACAGCGTCGCCGAGGCCAATGTCACTGCGCCCGTGCTGCTGGACGCCACCACCGGCGCTGCGCTGGTGCCGGCTGCGAACGTCATGGCGCCGTTCGCGAGCAGCTGCATCAAGCCGACGCTGGAGACGTCGGCGTTGATGGTGAGCGCGCCGACCGCCACGTTCAGCGTCAGCGCGCCGCCCGCCGACAGCGTGCCGTAGGTACCGGTCGCACCGATCGTGAGATCGCCCGACGGCGCCAAAATGCTGATGTTGCCGACAGCGGAGCCGGTGACGGCGCCTGAGATCTGCACCTGCAGGGGCTGGAAGGCCGAGCTGTTGAAGCCGATGCTGCCGCCGGCGCGCAGATCGAGCTCCGAACCCACCATATGCACCGCCGTGCGGTCGGTGAATCCGGCCTCTGCGTAGATGCTCCCGGTCGCCGCAAGCTGGATCGCGCCGCTCGCCGAGATGTTGCCGAGAACGAGATCGCCGGTGGTCTGCTTCAGATAGATGCCCTGCCCGGACGAGACCTGATCGAGCCGGTCGGTCGCAGGGTTTGCGAATGCAATCCGGATCGCGTTCGGATTGGCTGCGGGGTCGCTGCCAGCGGTGCCCGCGCTTCCGATGTTGCCGTGTTCGGCAATCAGGGTCAGGTTGGAGATGTCGCCCGAGATCACCGTGGCGCCGCCCACGCCGGCGGAAATGCTGCCGACGACATTGAGCTTGACGTCGCCGCTGCCGGTGACCTGGACGCCGTTGGCTTGCGCGGCTGACATCGAACCGTAGTTCGACGCCGTGATGCCGCCGAGCGCGAGATTGTGCAGGCTGCCGAGATAGATCTGCGACTGGGCCTTGGCCGAGACCGCTGTCGGGTCGTCGAGCACGACGAGGCTCTGCTGCGACACGCTGACCGAATAGGTCACGATGTGGCTCGTGGGATCCTCGACCGCGCGGACGGTGAGCTGCCCGGGGCCGGCCGAGGCCAGCAGCCCCTTCTGCGCCGCCGTCAGCGACGAGGAATTGACGCTGGTGAAGCTGAAGGTCTCCGGCAGGGCCAGATTGCCGATCGAGCCGTTCGGCGCGTAGAGCATGACCTGGCTGGCCTGGATGTTCGGCTTGAGGTCGTCGATCGGCGGCGGCGTCGCGCCGACGGCCGACGACGAGACCGTGTAGGCGAGCTGGTCATGCGTCCACTGCGAGCCGGCCGTGATGATGGTGTAGACCTTCTCGGTCGAGGCCAGCGTGTATCGGTAGTTCGCATTGTAGGTCGTGAGCGCCGTCTGCAGCGCCGTATTGGTCGGCATGCGCTGATCGGCTGGAGCGACGTTCTGGAACAGATTGGAGAACAGGTTGGTCGCGAGCGTGGCGCCGAACAGGGTCGAGAGCGAGTCCGTGAGCTCGGCCGTGGACTTGATGCCCAGCAGGAACTGGTCCCTCTGGAGCCGCGCCATGGCCTCGGCCTGCATGTCGGCCGCCTGGACGTTGGACGGATCGATGCCGAGCTTGGCGGCGACCTGCGCCCGCAGCACGGTCTGGCCGATTGCGCTGGGATTATAGACGCAGCTCGTGGCGCAGTTGGTGAACACGACGTTCTTGAGCTGGAAGTAGTCGTTATAGGCCGCCGTGACCATCGACTGGTAGCTGTTGACGGCTGTGGTGGCGGCGTTGCCGCTGAGCAGATCGAGGCTGGTCCAGACGCTCTGGAGATGCGCGCTCTGCGCCGCGGTGAGACCGACCGCCGTTTGTCCGTTGAGGATGCTGGCGTGGTTGTCGTCGGAGCCGGCTGCCTCCAGGAAGACCGGGCCGCCGGCCGACGAAATCGTGCCGAGCCGCAGGTCGCCCTTCGACTGCACGATATAGGTGCCGGTGGCCGAGGCGCTGTTGAGAACGCCGCCGTCGACACTGCCGTCGACCAGCGTCGTGCCGGTCGCCTGGATCACCAGCGGATTGATGTCGGTCAGGACGGTGGCGCCGCCGCTGACACTGGTCTTTGCACCGATCGCCCCGCCGGTGGAGTTGATCTCGATGTTCTTGCCGACCACGACGGGGTTGGCGACGTTGTAGGCGGATGCCGAGGTGATGTCGCCGGTCGCGGTGATGAAGACGCTGCCCTGCGGTGCGTTGCCGGCCACGGTCGGGGCAACCTTCACCTGATTGATCGAGAGCGAGCCAACGGCCGCGATCGCGATGTCGTTGTCGATCGAATTGGCGGTCAGGCTGCCACCATAGACCTGGACCTGGACGGGAGCCCCGCCCGCGCCGATCTTGCCGATGCCGCCCGGCGCGGACAGCGTCACGCTCGTGCCTGATATCACCGGGCTGTTGGCATTCGCACCGACGGTGATGGACGAGTTGGCGCCGGTCGCGGCGACCGTGGTCGTGCCCTGGAGATTGTTGATCGGGCCGTTGATCACGATGCTGGAGTTCGAATTGACTGCAACCGTGCTGGTGCCGCCGCCGTTGAACTGGATGTTGATCGGGTTCGACGCCTTGACCGTATTGGTCAGGGTCAACGTGATGTGGTCCCAGATCTCCTGGTACCAGTCGTAGTGGCCGTCTGCGCCGCAGCACTTGCCGGCTGTCGTGTTGTAACCGCCGCCGTGATACGAGCCGCTCGCGGTGACGACCTCCTGGAAGTTGGTGCTCTGCAACTGGCCGGTGGTACCGCCACCGGTGGCCTGCTGCACGTTCGAAACCAGACTGTAGGTGCGGACGAAGGAGCTGCCGGTTACGGGATCGCGCGAAGTATAGTGCCAGCCATAGTCGAACTGCGTGCTGGTCGCCGGACGCTCGAGCGTCGCCGTGTCGACCCACTGGTAATACATGTTGGCTTGCGGCGTGTATTGCAGGCCCGCCGTGCCGCTGACGCCGGTCAGCATCGAGGCGGTGTACTGGCTCGCATTGACGCTGTTGGTCTGATACGTCGACACCTGCTGGCCGCCGGCCGCGGCCGGATTGTACACGTACCACGTCGTCTGCTGCTTGAGCTGGTCGACGATCTGGATCACGCTGGCGGCGCTGACGCCGGTGTTGATGGTATTGGTGACGAGCTGGAGGCCGGTGGTGTTGTGCACGTTGATCGTGCCGGCACCGCCGTTGATGATGATGTTGCCCTGCGAGACGTTGTTCTCGGTCGAGGTCGAGATGATCCTGCCGTTCAGGTAGACGTAGCCGCCCGAGCCCTGCACCACGCTGTTCAGCATGATCTGGTCGGTCGCGGCGTTGTACTTGGCGCCGACCAGCACGTCGGTGCTGGTGTCCTTCGTCAGATATTGCGTCAGGTCGACATAATTGCCGTGCTGGGCGTTGGTCTGGGCCTGCGCAAAGGCCTTGCTGTCGGCCTTGAGCGTATTGATCGCGTTCAGCGCGGCGTTGTCGATATTGACCGAATAATTGCTGCTCGAGCCGCTCTGGATGGTGCCGTTGACGTTGAGCACCGACGCCGACAGGATGATCGCCTTGCCGACGATGAACGGCGCGTTGGCCGGCGGGTTGACCGCCGTGTTCGCGGTCTTCGGCGTGATCACGTCATTCTGGATGTTGATGACCTGGAAGTAGGCCGCGCATCCCGAGCAATTGAATGGGGTCTGGTAATCGCCGCTGTTGGTGTAAACGCCCTGGTTATCGTAGGTCGTCTTCTCCCACGGCGCGGTGGTGATGGTCTGACGCGTCGGCCCCTCGATCGTCGCGAGCGTGCTGGTGCTGCCGACGCTGCCGCCGCCATTGTTCGGCGTACCGTTCCCCATCGGCAGGAAGATTGCCGAATAGAGCGACCGGCCGTCGTAGAATAGCTCCAGCATACGCGCGGTAAAGATCGTGCTGTTGGAGGCCGTGCCGGCAACACCCTCACTGCCGGATGCGCAGCAATAATAGAAATACGGGTGATTGCCGCCGCTGGCGATGTGCACGCCGGTGTCATAGGCGCCATAGGCGCCGAGATAGGTCGCCGCCGCCATCACCGCCGTCAGCGTGTCGTTGTCGTCCGGCTTGTACTCGACGTTGGCCCATTGCGAAGCCACGTCGTGGTTGGTGGTGAAGATGCTGCCGACGCCGCCATTGAATGTGAACGAGCCGTTCGGCACCACCATCTGGATCGTCGCCGCATCGAGCGTCTGCGACGCCACGACGTTGCCGAGGCTGTTGGTGATCTTGAGCAAGCCGTTCTGGTTGGTGACGACGCCGTCGAAATAGACGTCGGGCGTGCGGGTCAGCGTGTTGCCGTTCTGGTCGACGCCGAGGCCGGTGTTGGGGTCCTTGCGGTTGTAGGTCGCCGAGATATCGATGATCGGCGTCGCGCTCGGCGAGGCGTTGAAGGTGACATTGGAGTGCGAGTCCGGATCGACATGGTCGATCTGGCGGTAGGTGATGTTGCCGCCGGTCACGTTGGTGACGGTGAGGTTGCGCAGGGCGACGAAGTCGAGGCCCTGGTTCTCTATCTTGATCATGGGAGAGCTGCGCGCGTTGACGGACGGCGCGGTGTGGCCCGCATCGCTGTTCCCGGTCAGCTTCTGCGCCAGGATCGAGACGTTGCCGGCGGACACCAGGATGTCGCCGAACGCGAAGGCGTTGCCGGAGGCGTTGGCGGCGAACGGCGCCTGCTGGATCAGCGTGTTGATCTGGCGCTGGATGTCACCGGTCGGATCGGAGCCGGTAAACGTGATCGCGGGCTGCCTCGCGGCAAGCGCAGTTTGAACGTCCGTCGTGGTCAATCCGCTCAGCGCAACGAGCTGGGCGACGATCGTCTGGTAGGGATTGAAGCCGCCGACGATGGTGTACTGGATCTTCTGGTTGTTCCAGCTCATCACCGGGCTGAAGTGATTGACGTCCTGGACGTACTGCAGCGAGAGCGGATCGTACGGGCTCGTGGTCGACAGCGTCGGCGTGCTCGCGCCGAGCGCGATCGTGATGGTCTCGTCATTGTGGATGCCGGCGACCACCAGACCGTTGAGCGCGACGTCGCCCGTGCCGCTGGTGTGGCTGTGGTTGTCGCTGTTCTTGGCGCTGAAAATGTCCAGATACGGATTGTAATTGCTGCCATTGCCGGAGGCAGCGACCAGACCCTGGGTCGCACCCAGATAGATGTCGCGTGCGCCAAGCACCTTTGAGCTGTCGGCGAGCGTCAGGCTCGTGGTGTCGGCGGCATTGGCCGTGCCGCGATAGAGGGTCGAGATCGGAATCGCCGTGTTGTTGTAGACGACGGTCGTCGCGGTCGCCTGCACGCTGGAGTAAACGGTGCCGTCGCCGGCAAGGCCCGCATACATGTTGATCTGGCCCCAGGCCTCGACCGTCGAGCTGGAACCGAGGTTGACGGCCTGGTTGGCATGGACCCAACTGTTGGTGCTGGCGCCGACGCCGGCGATGGCGCCATAGAGGCTCGAATTGGCGTTGTTGGCCGCCGCCATCCGTGAAGCCGAGCCGATATAGATGTTGCCGGCACTGAACAGCTCGCGCGCCTGAATGTTGACCGTGAGCGTGGCATTCGCGGTCATGTCGGATTCGGCGCCGCCGCCGGCGAACAGGCTGGCCGTCGCCAGGCTCGCCGTATCGGTCGTGTTCAGCGTGTTGTAGGCCTCGATGTTGATCACCGCCGTCGACGACCGCGGATCGTCGTTGAGGCTCAAAATCGTGCCGGCGTCGATGTTGGTGTTGACGGTCTGGGTGACGTTGGAGCTGCTGAGCGCGGCAGCGCCCGAGAACGAGCCGCCGGAGCCCGACCGCGCGCCGCCACCGGCCTGGTTCACGATGTCGTTGGCGATGACGACCATGTCGCCGCCGGCCGAATTGATGATGAGATGGGTCCCCACCTCGGCGGTCGTGGTCGAGGTGACGTCGTTCTGCGCCTTGCCGGCAGAGACGCCGGCCGTGGACGCCTGGTACGCGTCGCCGCTCGCCGCATAATTCGTCGTGTGCGTGGCCTTGATGCTGAGGCCGCCGAAATAGAGCGTCTGATCCGTCGTGTCGCCATTGATCATGCCGTCGGTCACGGCGGTTGAGCTGGTCGTCGCGACCGCCGCGGCACCGGCATAGGTGCCGCCCGCGCCGACGATCGCATTGGCGACGTTGGTATCCGTACCCGTGGCCGTGATCTGGAGAATGCCCGTATTGGACGCCGATGTGATCGCGTCCGCGCCGAGATAGGCGTGGGTGTGGGCGTTCGACGAAGTCTGCGCGACGCTCGCCCCCAGGGCCAGGAACCCGCTCGAGAGACCGGTCGCCTCAGCGTATTGGCTGCTGTCGTTCTGGGCCGCGATAACCACATCGCCGTTGGGAAGCGTGACCCCGGTCCCGGCATAGGCGTTCACAGTCACGTTCTGCGATGCCCTCGCGTAGCTGCCTTGTGCGCCGATCAGCGAGCCGCCGCCGCCTGCGAGCGACCAGGCGTAGGTGGTCGTGCCGCCGGTCGGAACCAGCGCCATGGCGGTCACCGCGAGCGAGCCACCGGAGAAGACGGCATTGTTGCCGACATCGGCCGTGACCGTGGCGCCAACCGTCGACTGGGCAATGGCGACGCCGACCGCACCGCCGCCGACCGAAACGCCGATCGCGCTGCTCGACAGATCGGGCGTGATCGACGCCGTCACCAGGGTGCCAACACTGCTCGCCGACGTGGTGATCGAGGAATTGGCCCCGATCTCGGCCAGCAAGCTCGAGTTCTCCTTGGACTCGGCATCGGCGCCAACGCCCGCGAGGATACCGCCGCCGAGCGCGGTTGCCGTCGTGGTCAACTTGCCGGCGCCGGACGCGCCAACGGCCAGTGTTTTGGTATCGATCGTGGTGCCGTCCAGAACCTTTGCTGCGACCGAGCTCGACCGTCCGGCCGTGGCGACGGATGCGCCGACGGCCGCGGCACCGCCGGTGACGCCGCCCGTGAACACGACCTGCGTGGAAGAGTCCTGCGCCATGACGGCGACGCCGTTGCCGCCGGTGCCGGTGACACTGCCACCGAGCTGGGCCGTCACGGTGTTGGTGACATTGCCAAACGCCACGGCCGCCTGCGCGCCGAAGTAAAGCGCCGCACCGCCCGCGATCGCCTCGGTGTCGATGGTCTTGCCCGAATAAGGCCCGCTGCTGTCGGCGTCCTTGGCGCGCGCCACAACGTTGACGGTCTGCGCGGCGACGATCGCGCTCAGATTTGCGAGCACGCTGCTGTTGACGCTGGTGTAGCCGATGCCGGCACCGATGCCGACGTTCTTTGCAAAGCCGGCACCGAGCAGGTACATCTTGGCTGCGTTGGCACTGGTGGCGCCGACATTGACCTGCGTGCCCACAACATTGCCGCCCGCGATCTGCGCGGTGACGCCGTCATTGCCGCCGGTCAGCACTGTCGAGACATCGTAGGTCGAGCTGGCATTCGCCGAGCTCGGGTCGCCGGACGTGCCGCTCGCGACCGCGTCGCTGCCATGCGTGGTGCTGGTCCTTGAGTTCACCGACGCAATCGTGCCGTTGCCATTCTGGTTGAGCTGGCCGGTCTGCTGCCCCTGCGTATCCGGATCGGCGGTGTTGGTGCCGATGATGATGACGCCGACGGTCGCGCCGATACCGACGCTGCCACCGATGCCGGCCGTCACCGCGTAGGACAGAACTTCCTTGGTGCTGAGCGCGCCGACATTGATCGCGCCGGCCGAATTGAGGTCGCTGTTGCGGCTTTCCGCTGTCGTCTGGCTCTTGAAGACGATGACGTTGGCGGCAGCGCCGACACCGACGCCCGCTCCGCTGGCGCCGACCGCGAGCGCGCCCGCGATCTCCTTGATCGCGACGTCCTCGGTCGCGTTGATGGTGACTGCACCCGCCGCGCCGCCCGTCGGCAATTGCAGCGTGGTGTCGTAGACGCCGGCGATCGTGGTGTTGTTGGCGATCTCGATGTTCGCCATGCCGGCGATCGCGGCCGTTCCCGTCGAGAGCGCGCCGCCGATCGCATAGGCCTCGAAGCGGTTCTTCGTATTGGCCTCGACGTCCAGCGCGCCGCTCAGATTGAGCGCGGTCGTGTGCGCAGCGCCAGTGCCCTGATAGTGGTACTCGTCGCCAACATAGGCCTCGGTGCGGTTCGAGGAGACCTGGACCAGGAACGCCGCGCCGATCGCGGCCTGGCTGCCATAGGCGCCGGAACCGTTCGCCGAAAAGATGCCGGTATTGTTGGTGGCGTTCACCGTCAGCGACGCGGCCGTCAGTGCGCCACCGTCGACATAGGCTTCCGTCGTGGCCTGGAACACGTTCAACCCGACCGAGCCGGTGTTGAAGCCGACCGCGATCGAGGACGCGTCCTGCTCGGCATTGGCCTTCACCGTGACGGCGCCGACCGTCGCGCTCGACGACTGGACGCCGCCGACCGTGGCATTGGTGATGTAGGCAAACGTGTCGCGCGCCATCGTCGTCGAGATGATGGTCGCGCCGCCACCGCCATTGCCGGTGGGCGGGACGATACCGGCGCCAAACGTGCCCGAATAGGAGAAGCTCGACGCGGCCACCTCGATCTGCGGTGCCAGCGTCGTCGAGGTCAGGCGCGTGTCGATGGATGCGCCATCGATATAGGCCCTGGTCGCGCCGCTCATCACATTGGTGATCGGGTTGATCATGATGGCTATGCCACTGCTCGCCGAGAGCGAGGCGACGTTGGCCACGACCGCCTGGTGCGAGCTCGCGACGACGGCAAGGCCGCGCACGGTGTCCTGGTTCTCGGACAGATCAGGCGTGCTGTCGCTCGGCCGCTGCGCAGTGCCGAGATCGAAGGCATGGACGAGCGTGCCGTTGTCGACCGAGAGCGTATCGGTTGTGCTGGTGCCGAGCGCATCGACCTGGGTATTCGCACCGCTGATATAGGCTGCGGTGGTTCCGGTGATCTTGTTGGTCACCAGCGAGCCCGCGCCGCCAGCCGCGCCCTTGCTGATGGACACGGCGCCGGCGAATACGGCCGCCTTGTCGTTGTTGCCGGCGATCACGCCAACGTTGTTGGTTGCGGTGACGTCGGCGCCGTTGATACCGTTGGTACCGGCAGCCGTGATGCTGGCGGTGACGTTGGTCCCCATCAGATTGGTCGCGACGGAGCCGGCCAGTCCGATCTGCGAGGACATCGCGACACCGACGGCGACAGTCGAGATGCTGGCGTTTGAGTTCGCATTGACCGCGACATTGCCCGATGCGGTCAGCCTGGAGCCGGTGACGCCGGCGCTGACATCGTTGGCGATACTGCTGTAGACGAGCGCCAGGCCCGCGGCGCTGCCCTGGGTCGAAGCGCCCGCGACCGCGGCGGTTCCGGTAATGCTGGAATTGTCGGTCGCGGAGACGGAGATATTGCGGCCCGTAACGCTCGATTGCGACGCGCTGGACAGGTTGTTGCCGATGGCCGCCGAAACGGTGTTGGAGATGCTGCTGATCGTCATGCCGCCAACGCCAGCAAACTGTCCGGTGGCAAGGCCAAAGCCGATCGTGACCGACTGGATCTTCGAGGAGTCGACCGCGCTCACGCTGACATTACCGCTGCCGGTCGACATCAGCACGTTGGCGATGTAGGCCGAATGCGTCGTTGCGATAGTGTCGTAGATGATCGAGGCGCCGACATTGTTCTTGCCGGCCTGGATGAGGCCCGCAACGGAGATGATGCTGCCCCCCGGACCGTTACCCGTGCCGTCGTTGAGCGCAGCCGCGCTGAAATCAATACAGTTCTGTCCCCCCGTGCCACCGGCGACCGTGCAGGTATCCGAGGCGAGAAGATTGTTGTTGTTCTTCTTGACGAGGTTTCCGAGCGCCGTATCCAGCGCCGATACTGCGCCGCTGTCCGCCAGCACGGTGACGCGACCGACATTGATGTTCACCGTCGCGTTGCTGCTGATATAGGCCGTCGTGGTCGGCGTGATCTCGTTGACGACGATGGCGCCGGAGAGACCGTTGGCCCCTGCCCCGCCCGACGCCGCGCCGGAGGCGATGACGCTGGCGTTGTCGGCCATCACGAGCAGTGTGTCGTAATTGCTGATCGAGGTCGACTTGATATGCGCGTCGGTGGCCTTGCCGTCCGTGGGATCGCCGATCGAGGCGTAAGTCATGGCGACGCCGAACCCGGCCTGGCCACCCGACACATACAACGAACCGCCACCCACCGCGATGTTGGTGGTCTGATAGGCGTCGACCTCGAGGGCACGATTGACGCCGGTCGAGACGCCCGTGATGGTCGAATTCTCGACATAGGCATTAGTGCTGTCGGTGATGATACCGACCGACAGCGCGATCGAGGCGGCATTGGATCGCGGCGCCGCGGCAAGGCCGATGGCCACGGCCATTTCCGATCCGCCGCTCAGCGCCTGCACAGTCACGGACTGCTGGTTGTTCATCGTGGTGTTCTTGATGAAGGCCAGCGTGCTGTTGTTCGAAATCGCCGCGGCGATCGTGCCGTCGACCGCCACGCTCGAGGAGCCGGAGGATCCAGCCAGGTTGGCGGCAGCACCGCCTGACCCGTTGTCGAGGATCGTATTGTTGAGCGCCTGCACCACCGTGCTGGCCGTCAGGCCATTGGTCGTATAGCGATTGACGGTGACGCCGGTGATCGAGGCGCTTGTCGCCAGATTGGTGTCGCTGACGGACGAGCTCCCGGCGATGTCGACCGTCATGCCGTCGCCGGAGGCGCCCGACGACGAGCTGATCTTGGTCAGTGCGCTCGAAATCCCGCTCAGTCCGCCCGTGGCGGCCGCGCCGGCCGCGCTTGCCTTGGTGCCGAAGTCAGAAACCGAAGGCTCCGAGATTGCGGCCGCGATCGACGCCGCTGTGATCCGGCCAGCGGTCGTCGCAGAAATCACCAGCTTGTCGCTGGCGATCGTGCCATTCCCGCCGCCGTTTCCGGAGAACGGATCATCAGCACTGAAGGGGCCAGGCCGGATGTCGGCGTGGTTGTCGCCGACATAAGCGGAGGTATCGGTGGTCGCACCGAGATAGGCGACGGCAAGGCCGACCGCCGAATTGCCACCGGCGGACACGGCGCCCGCGACCGACAGCATCGACAGATCCTGCTGCGCGAGCAGATTGACCGTCGGCGCCGACACATTGGCGCCCATGCCGATCGAGGCATGCGTCGTGTTGTGCACGAGCGCGATCGACGTGATGCCGTTCAGCGCCAGCGCGCCGGCCGCCTTGCCGGAGGTCGGCGCAACACCGAAGAACTGGTCGGTGGTCGACGCGGTGATGGAGATGTTGTCGGACGCACTGACCGAGGCACCCGACGCGACGCCGGCAATGGTGTTGTTCCAGAACTGCACCAGGTTGAGGGCACCACCGAGCGACGAGCCACCTGACGTGTTGCCCGGAAGGAGGCCGAGCGTGCCGACATTGCCCGCAGCGTCGATCGAGGCCGAATAGGCGTTCGCCGAGATGGATAGTGTCGCGTCGAAGGCCTGCGTCGCGCCCGTATCAAGCGGGGCCGTCCAGGCGCCCGTGCCGCAGGTCGCGATCGAGCAGCTCGACGTCAGGCTGGCCCCGGTCGCAACCCACGCGGTCGTGTTGTTGTGGACCATGAAGTTGTTGACGGAGCCCGCGACGCCGAGCGTGTCGCCGGCATCCGCGGTCGCGTTGGCGTAGCTCGTCAAAATGCTGCCGCCGACGCCGAGATTGCCGTTGAGATGCCGCAGAACGTCGGTGAGCCCGTTCCACTGCAACCAGGTGTTGGTGATCGGCATGTAGGTGTTGGCGACGACCCCGATCTCCGGCGCGTTGATCAGGGTTCCGGCCCCGATATAGGCGTTGGAATTATGCGTGAAGTCGCCCCATGCGACCGCGGCCGCGACGGCTACCGACTGACCGTCGACCGGGCTCGAGGTGATCGCCGAGGCCGTCGCAATGCTGCGCACGCCGACGTCGATCACGTTCGAGATGACCGCGACGTTGCCTGACGTATAGATCGACGGCGCGCCGCCACTTGGATTTTGCGCAATCGCCGCCGTCGCGCTCTCTGTGCTGCGCGCGATCGAAAGGGCCGCAGCCGCCTTCAGATTCAAATCGGCGGTGAACAGCGTGCTGAGCTGCTGCGAGAACAGGCCAGGATTCATCGTGCCGACGACCGCCGCGCCCTGGAGGCCGGCGATCAGCGCCGGCGTGCCGGTGATGGTCGAGGACATCGTCGAGTTCGACGTCGTGTTGGAGGTCGCCTCCACCGTCAGCGCGCCGTTCATCCGGTTCGACGTGCCGGTGCCGAGCGAGCCACCCATCGTCGCGGTCGCCGACGTATTGACGTTGCTGATCGCAACGGCGCCGCCGACGCCACCATTGAGCGAAGGATTGTCCAGCCCGACGGAGGTCGCCGATGTCGAGAAACTGTTGTTGTTCAACGCTCGCAGGGCAAGTCCGCCCGCCGACTTCGTCCCGACGCTCAGGTTGGCGCCGGTCTCGACGTTCGCCGTCGTCGTCACGGATGCGGTCGAATAGGCCACCGTCGCCACGAGAACTGCGCTCGAGGTCAGCGAGACCGCAGCGACGTTCATATTGGCGTCGTTGATGGCCTTGATGTTGAGGTAGCCGCCGGCACTGATCGTCGCGTTGTTTGCGATGTTGGTGGATACGTTGCCGGCGATGTTGCCGACCACGACCGCAGCGCCGACCGGCGATACACCCAGGAGCGTCGAGGCGATCACGGGATCTTCGGCTCTCTCCGAGCCGTGCGCGTTGATCGAGATGTCGCCGCTGCCGGAGATGTTGGCATGGCCGTTGATGGCAATATTCGCGGTTGCGCTCGCTGCGACATAGCCGCCGTTGAGGCCAAGGATCAGCCCCGGCACGGATTCGCCAACCAGAGCAAAAGTCCCGGCAATCGAGCTGGTGAAGCTCGCCGTGGCGGTCGACGTCGCGTTGATCGAGATAGCGCCGCCGGTGATCTTGCCGTCAACCGTGATGCCGGTGGTCGCATAGGCATGACCGGACAGCAACGTCTGGCTGGCGGTGGCGGTCAGCGTCACATCGCCGTCGACGTAGTTCGTTCCGCCGAAATTGACCACTTGGGCCAGGATCTGCGCGCCATTCTTGATGTCTATGTTCGGCGCCTGGATGGTGACGCTGTTGGCGTTACCCGTCGAATGGCCGGAGCCATCGAGACGGCGCGCGTCGATCAGCGCATGCGCAGCCAGCGTAACAGAATTATCAGCCTGGATGAGGTAGTTGGCACCTGCGCTGAGCCCGGCGAGCGCAGCCGCGACAGAGCTGTTCGACAGCGTCACGCCGGTGTCGCCTTGGGCAGCATCACCGACGACCACGTCGGTCGGATCGATCAGCAGCGTGCCCGCCTTGCCGTTCGGCGCGGCTATGTTGACCTTGATGCCTTGGCCGATGTCGATGATGCCGTATGCGCTCAGCTCGACAAGACCGGCATTGCCGGTCTTCGAGCTGGCGTTGAACCGGGCGCCGCCCTTGACGGTCAGGTTCTCGGCGGCCTTGAGGCGGATGTCGCCGGCGTCGCCCGTCTTGCTGGCGGCGCTGAGTCTCGCGTTCTTGCCGATATCGATGTTCTTGCCGGCATCGACGGTGATGGTGCTCGGCGTCGTGGTCTTGCTGCGCGCTGTCAGGCGTCCGTTGACGGTGGCGTTGTTGGCGGCGCCGATGTGGATGGAGCCGTTACGCACGGTGATCGCTGCCGCGCTGCGCAGGCCCTTGGAATTCACCGATGCGGCGAATTTTGCGGCGTGATCGAGATTGGCGATGTCGCGCTGGCTCCCACCGCCGCCGACGAGGACGTTCTGCCCGGTCAGGCGGACGCCGTCCTGGGCGTTGATCCGGCCGAAAATCCGGATGTTGCCGTCCGGCGAGACCGGGAACGAGCCGGCCATCAGATTGCCGACGGCCGAGCCGTTGATCTGCCCCTGCGCGCCGATCAGGCTGTCGGTGAACTCGCGCGTCGGCGTCGATACATTGAGGCTGCCAACGTTCACCGTGCCGCTGCGGCCGACGACAAATCCCTTGGGATCGGCAAAATAGACGTTACCGCCGATCTGGCCGTTCATGTAGGAATTGAGCGTGCCGTTGACGTAGACGGGCGCGTCACGGACGATGTTGACGAGGTTTTGCGTGCCGGTCGGCAGTTGCAGGTTGACCGTGTTGCCTTGGCCGACGCTGAACTGCGAGAACGAGTTGAAGGCGTTGACGCCCGAGACCGTCGACGTCGTGACGTTGGTGACGTTGCCCGAGGTCTGCAGGCTGGTGCCGGTGCGGCCGTCCGGGATGATCACATTGGCCGTCTGCGCCTGCAGCCTGACGCTGAAGACGGGCAGAAAAACCATCTGCATGGCGCACAGCAGCGACACGCCGCGCAGATGCCCAAACGCCTGCAGCGTCAGGCCACCATCGTTTCGCCTTGCAAACGACCCGCGCATTCCAAAAGCCTCGTCGTCAGAATTGACCGGGCGGAAGCTTGAAGATGTCCGGGCTCTTGGCGTCGGCGACGTAGAACAGCAACAGTCCCGTCGGCGTGAGCACGCGCTGATTGTTCTCCTTGGTCTCGAAGGTCCCCTGGAGCAGGAGGATCACCGAGCGGTCCTTGGCGTCGCTGCCGCGGAACATCACGATGCCCCCGTTGACGGGCATGTTGACGGCGATGGAGTCGGCCTTGAAACCTTCGTTGAGGAAGTGGGCGCGCAGGATGTTGGCATTGGAGAACAGCTTTTCCGGCGTCATCGCCGAATCCGTCGCCTTCGACCAGACCGCGCCGACCTGGATCAGCGACTTCGATTTGTAGCCGAACACGTAGGACAGCTCGGCGGTGCCGCCGTTGGGCAGCAACTCCGGCACCGGAAGCAGCACGCTGTGCGTCAGCTCGGCGGGATTGTCCTGGGTCTTGATCGCCTCAGGCTTCGCGGCAAAGTCCTTGGTTATCGCGGCGCGGACATCGGCTTCGCTCATTCCGAATTTTGCAGAGCGGAAACCGTCGATCGCCTTGCCCTCGCCGCTCGGCGTCTCGGCCGCGGGCGGCGCGGAGCTCGCGCCGGCGCTGGTGCCGGCGGCGACCGCCTTCGGCGCCGGGGCCGCCTTCTGTTTCGCGGGGGCCGGAGTCGTTGCGCCCTGCGCGACGGCCGGAGCAGCCGCAAGGCACGAAAGGAATCCGCTGAGCACCAGGAAAGACGAAATTCTGCGCATCTCTAACCTTCAAAAAACGACGTCGACCGAAGCCCGAAAAAGCGAAAATCAAGAAACCGTCGGTCTCCCGGAACTGCCGTTGGGACCACGCACAAATGCTGCGACGCCACAAAAGGCTACGCCGACTGGAGATCCGGCTCGGGCGCGGCGAGTCTTCAGCAACGAAGCAGCAACACAGCGATACGGTATTCGGCTGCTCAAAGCTGCGAATGCGCGTTCACAAGTGCCTATTTTCATCAATTGTGATCGCTGGGCTTTCGGGCTATGCACGCGATGAGAAATCACCGCGCCCTCACGTTCATGACCGAGCCATTTGCTCGCAAATCCACCTCAATGACGATCGACCGCCGCGCTTTCATCCGCCTCGCTGGAGCGTCCGCCGCGGGATGGTCCATGCTCGGCGCATCCGAGCGGGTGCGAATCGTCGCGTCGCTGGTGGGGCTACCCCTGTCGGACACACTGACGCGCAGGGCGCCGGAGATCGCAAATTCGCGGACGAGTGCACTCATCCAGGGCATGTACGAGCGTGGCTGGGTCGAAGGGGTCAATATCCGCTACGAGATCCGGTCGAGCTTCGGCGGACCGGAGAACAGGGCGACCGCGGTCAAGGAATTGCTCGAACTCAATCCCGACGTGATCCTGACCTCTTCGACGGTCGAAACCGCCGCCATGATGGCCGCGACCAAGACAATCCCGATCATATTCGCGACCGCCAACGACCCCGTCGGCAACGGTTTCGTCGAAAGCCTGACGCGTCCCGGCGGCAATGTCACGGGTTTTACCAGCAGCACACCCGAGATGGGCGGCAAATGGCTGGAGCTGCTGCGCGAGGCAGCGCCGCAGATCGAGCGCGTCGGCGTGCTGTTCAATCCAAAATCCACGCCGCGCGCGGGCCGCTTCTATCTCGACTCGATCCAGAGCGAAGCTGCGGCGACGGGCGTGACGGCCACGCCCGTGCCGATCACCGAGCCCAGTGCGATCGACGAGGCCATACGCGCCTATGCTGGCGCGCCGGCCGCCGGAATGATCGCGCTGGTCGACCCCTTCCTCGTGATCAACCGCCTGGCCATCGTCGACGCGGCGGCGAAATATCGCGTGCCGATGATCTATCCCTTCCACTACTTCATCGACGCCGGCGGGTTGATGAGTTACGGCGCCTCGCTCGAGATCCGCTCGGCCGACTACATCGACCTCATCCTGCGCGGCACCAAGGCGGGCGATCTGCCGGTGCAGTCGCCGCGAAAATACGAGCTGTTGATCAATCGCAAGGTTGCTGAAACGCTCGGGTTGAAGCTGCCCGCCAGCCTGCTCGCGCGCGCCGACGAGATCCGCGAGTGAACGAGACGAACGACGAGGGACGTGCGACCCCGCCTCCCAGCCGGCTGTTCCGGAAATATCTCTACTCCTTCGTAGCACTCGCCTTCGCCGCGCTCGCTGTCAACACCACGCTCGACGTCTGGTTCTCGTACCGGGAGCAGAAGCAGCTTCTGGCCGCCATCCAGCGCGAGCAGGCGTCCTCCGCCGCCATCCAGATCGGACAGTTCATCAGTCAGATCGAGAGCCAGCTCAGATGGATGTCGCGCCTGCCCCCGGACCTGTCGGCGCGTGAAGACATTCGCCTGAACGCGATCCGCCTCTTGCGCCTGTCCCCGGCCATCGCCGAAATCGCTCAGCTCGATTCACGCGGCCGCGAGCAGGTGCGCGTGTCGCGCCGCGTCGCGGACAGGATCGGCAGCAATGAGGATCTATCGGCTTCGCCGGCGTTCGGCGCCGCACGGGCGAGCGGGGTCTATTACGGACCGGTGTATTTCTTCGGCGAGACCGAGCCGTTCATGACGCTCGCCGTCAGCGGCATCGGAAACGAACCCGACGTGGTGGTCGCCGAGGTCAATTTGCGCTTCATCTGGGACCTCGTCGCCCGGATCAAGGTCGGTAACACCGGCAAGGCCCATGTGGTCGACCGCAAGGGGCAACTGATCGCGCATCCGGATCTGTGGCCGGCGTTGCGTCAGACCGACCTCACCGCCGATCCGGACGTCAAGAGCGCACTCGCCGGCATCGCTCCGCCCGCGGGCGGGCTGGTGAAGGAGGATCTGTCGCGTCAGCAGGTGCTGTCGACCTACGCAACCGTCGCCCCGCTCGGCTGGCTGGTGTTCGTCGAGCTGCCGCTCAGCGAGGCCTATGCACCGATCTACGCCTCGATCGGACGTTCGGCGTTCCTCCTCGTCGTGCTGCTGGGTTTTGCGGTGCTCGCCGCGCTTCTGCTCAGCCGTCGCATGATCGTTCCGATCCGGATGCTGACGCAAGGCGCACGGCGGATCGGCAGCGGCGATCTCGAGCAGCGGCTCGCGATCAAGACCAATGACGAGCTGGAAGCGCTCGGTGACCAGTTCAACCGGATGGCCGCGCATCTGCGCGAGTCCTACGCGACGCTCGAACGCAAGGTGACTGAGCGGACCGCCGAGCTCGAAAAGGCCCGCGACCAGGCGCTCGCGGAGCACAGCGCGGCCGAGCGCGCGCGCCGCGCCGCCGTGCACGCCAACGAAACCAAATCACGCTTCCTCGCCGTCGTCAGCCACGAGCTGCGCACACCGCTGAACGGTGTCGTCGGCGTGCTGCAGCTGCTCGACGACGGCAGCCTCTCGGAGACGCAGCGGCGCTCGCTGGCGACCGCGGCAACGTCGGGCGAAACGCTGATCGCGCTGGTCGATGCGATCCTGGAATATGCCCGCCTCGAAGCGAGCACCGAGGCGCTGGAACAACGCGATTTCCGCCTCTATCAGCTGGTCGAAGCCGCCGCCGAGCTGATGCGCCCGCAGGCGCAAGCCAAGGGGCTCGCGTTCAACCTGTCGTGCGATGCGGGCGTGGACGCCTACGTGCATGGCGATCCGGTGCGGCTCAACCGCGTGCTGCTCAACCTCATCGGCAACGCCGTAAAGTTCACCCCGAAGGGCACCATCGACCTGACGGCCTCCGTCGTACCGCATGACGGCGCACTCCTGCTCCGCTTCACCGTCGCCGATACCGGAATCGGGATCGCACCCGACATGCACGAGCGCATCTTTGAGGATTTCGTGCAGGCGGACGACAGCATCGCCCGGCGCTTCGGTGGCACCGGCCTTGGTCTTGCGATCGCGCGCCGCCTCACCCGCCTGATGGGCGGCGAGTTGACGGTGGAGAGCGCACCCGGCTCGGGCAGCACCTTCCATCTCGCGGTGCCGCTCGAGCCGGCCCAGCACGGGGCCGCCGCGCGCGTTGCGCGCGACCCGTCCCGCTCCTTCCGCGTGCTGCTGGTCGACGACGATCCCGTCAACTGCGAGATCGGCGAGGCCATGCTGCGACGGCTCGGCCATCGCCCGACGGTTGCGCGCAACGGCTCCTCTGCCGTCGCGCTTGCCGCCAGCGAGCCGTTCGACATCATCCTGATGGATCTGCACATGCCCGACATGGACGGCGTGGCGGCGGCAACCGAGATCCGGAAGCTCAACTTGCAACCCGCGCCGCGGATCATCGCGCTGACCGCCGACGTCTCAAAGGGCGCGCGCGAACGTCTCGCGGGCGCCGGGATCAACAAGATCCTCGGCAAGCCCCTGCTGCTCAACACGTTGCGCGACGCGATCGACAGCGACCGCGACGAGGCGTCGGTGACGGCGCGGCCGGCCGCAGGCGCGCTGATCGACCAAAACTATCTCCGCGACCAGACGGAGCTGCTGGGAGCCGCACAGATCGCAAAGCTGCACGGCCTGCTGGAGCGCACCGGCGAAACGCTCATCGGCGAGATCACGAAGGCCACCGAGGCCGGCGACCGCGGACGGCTCGCGCGGTCCATGCATCAGCTCGGTAGCGCCGCCAGCGCGCTTGGTCTGGTTCGCCTGTCCGAGCGTTGCAGCGAGTTGGAGCTGTCCGTTACGTCGGTGCCGGCTGCCGAGTGCCAGGCGGCCGCAAGTGAAGTGGCGACGCTGCTCGAGGCTTCGTTGCGAGCGCTCGGCCGATTGCTCCAGCCGTCCTAGAGCCCTTTTTCCGTTCCGATGGAAGCGGAAACGGGGCTCTAGATTCTTGTTCTGACGCGTTTTCCTGACGCGAACCGGTATCCACTTCGCTTGAAAACGCTATGGCCCCGCTCACTCATCCAGCACGAGCTTGTAGCCGACGCCGGTCACCGTCGCGATCACCGGACGCCCGCTGCGGCTGACCAGCTTGCGGCGCAGCCGCGCCACGAGCGCATCGACCGTGCGGATGTCCACTTCCGCGTGCCGGTTGCTGATGACCTCGATCAGATATTCGCGGCTCAACGCCCGCCCGCGTGCATCGACCAGCGCGCCCAGAAGATCGAACTCTCCGCGCGTCAGATTGATCTGCACGTCCTCCGGTGCGGTCAGCTCGCGGCGCACGAGATCGATGGTCCAGTCGCGAAAGCGGATGGTCGAAGCGGCGGCGGGCACCGGGCCGTCGGATGTGCGCCGGCGTAACAGCGATCGCGACCGCGCCAGCAGATCGCGCAGGTTGATCGGCTTTGTGACGTAGTGGTCACCGGCGGCTTCCAGTCCGCGAATGCGGTCCGCGTCCGAGTTTCGGCGCGTCACGAAGATGATGCCGACCTGGCTTCCGGCGCGGATCTCCTGCGCCAGCTCGATGCCGTCGCCGTCGGGCAGTTGGATGTCGACGAACAGCAGATCGGGCGCCTGGTCGCGCAAGAGCTCGCGGCAACGTTTGCAGCTATCGACGATCGTGACGTCGAATTCATGCTCGGAAAAATAGGCCGCGATCATCTGGCCGGTGACCGGATCATCTTCCAGCACCATCAACTGCTGACGGCGCGTCGGCGCGATGTTTGAGAGTAACGACAAGACCTGTCCACTCGAATGGGAGAGCCGCAGTCCCGCCGCCCGGAGGGGGCTCGCGGCTTTGCTTGCGGGCAACAGCATCATAGCGCAAACCCGGGCGAAGGAAACGGCGCTCCCCCTCCTCAATTTCTTCCGCCTTGTGAATTGGTTACTTGACATCCCCGGCATGCCCGGCAGCCCGTATTGACGGCCCGCCGTCCCGTCGGCATAGGATGAACAAACAGCGATCAGACTCGCACAAGGTTTCCCGGTCATGAAGACTGCGCTTGTCATCGGCGGCGGCGTTGCGCGCAGAGAGCTCGCCGGCAATGCCTCGAACCCCCGTTGCGTCATCGCTCTTCGTCAATCCTGCTCGAACGAATCCCGGTAGTCCACACGCAGCGCCGGATCCTGATCCTGCTTGCGAAGCACGGCATTGCCAACGACAAGCATGTCGATCTCGCAGCCCATGAAGCAACGGAACGCGTCTTCCGGCGTGCAGACGACCGGCTCGCTGCGGATGTTGAAGCTCGTGTTCACCAGGATCGGGCAGCCGGTCAGCGCGTGAAACCGGCTCACCAGCGCATGGTAGAGCGGATTGGTCTCGCGATGAACAGTCTGGACTCGCGCCGAATAGTCGACATGCGTGATTGCCGGAACCGTCGAACGCACCACGTTCAGCTTGTCGATCCCGAACAGCGCCTGCTCTTCGGTCGTCATCGTCTTGCGATGCTGCTCGGCAACGGTGGTGACGAGCAGCATATAGGGGCTGTCGACGGCGAGATCGAACCATCGCGGCGCATGCTCGCGCAGCACCGACGGCGCGAAGGGGCGAAAGCTTTCACGATACTTGACCTTGAGATTGAGGGTCTTCTGGGTCGCCGGATTGCGCGGATCGGCGAGGATCGAGCGGTTGCCGAGCGCGCGCGGCCCGAACTCCATGCGTCCCTGGAACCAGCCGACGGCCTGGCCGTCGGCAAGGGCTCCGGCCACGGTCTCCAGCATCGCCTCCTGATCGAGCGAGGTGAAGCGCGCGCCGGCGGCCGTCAGCCTGCGCTCGATCTCGTCCTGGTCGAAGGACGGACCGAGATAGCCGCCCTTCATCGCATCGAGCGGTCCTTGCACGGTACGCTCGCCGCCGCCCTGAAGATGAAAGGCTGCGAGCGCCGCGCCGAGTGCGCCGCCGGCATCGCCCGCCGCCGGCTGGATCCAGATATTGTCGAACCGCCCCTCGCGCAGCACCTTGCCGTTGGCGACGCAGTTGAGCGCGACGCCGCCGGCGAGGCAGAGATTGCGGCACTCCGTCTCGCGCGCGACATCCGCGGTGAGGCGCAGGACCGCCTCCTCCAGCACCGCCTGGACCGACGCCGCCATGTCCATATGCCGCTGCTCGAGCAGCTCGTGCGGCTGCCGCGGCTTGCCGCCGAACAGCGCATCGAACCGCGCATTGGTCATGGTGAGACCCGTGCAATAGTCGAAATAGTCGAGATTGAGCCGGAACGAGCCGTCAGGCTTGAGATCGATCAGATGGTCGCGGATCACCTGCACGAAGCGCGGGGTGCCGTAGGGCGCCAGCCCCATCAGCTTGTACTCGCCGGAATTGACACGGAAGCCGGTGTGATAGGTGAAGGCGGAATAGAGCAGCCCGAGGCTGTGGGGGAAGTGAATTTCCTTGTGGATGGCAAGCTGCCGCCCATCCCCGATCGCCACCGCGGTCGTGGCCCACTCCCCGACCCCGTCCAGCGTCAGCACGGCCGCCCGCGCAAAGGGCGACGGGTAGAAGGCCGAGGCGGCATGGCTGAGGTGGTGTTCGGAAAACAGCAGCCGGTTCTCCCAGTCGAAGCCGGGCTCCTCCCGCTTGAGCTCGCCGACCAGCAATGGCTTCTGGAACAGCTTCTCGCGCAGCCACAGCGGCAGAGCCATGCGGAACGAGGCAAAGCCCCGCGGCGCGAAGCTGACATAGGTTTCGAGCAGACGCTCGAATTTGAGGAACGGCTTGTCGTAGAAGGCGACGCGATCGACCTTATCGAGGCCGATGCCGGCCTGTTCCAGGCAATAGGCGATCGCGTTGCGCGGATAGCGCGCATCATATTTTTTGCGCGTGAACCGCTCCTCCTGGGCGGCCGCGACGATCTCGCCGTCGTCGACGAGGGCGGCGGCACTGTCGTGGTAGAACGCGGAAATCCCAAGGACGCGCAAGCTGCCCGTCCCCGCTCAGAAGAGCGTATAGATGAAGGGCGCCACCGCCGACCCCTTCGTCAACACGATCAGCGCGCCGAACAGCGCCATCATGATGAAGATGGGGAGAAGCCAGTATTTCCTGCGCGTCCGCAAGAAGCCCCAGAATTCAACGACGAAGGATTTGATCATCAGTACTGGTTCTTCAATGTGTCCGGCGCGGGGCCGGCGGGATTGCGCCTGATCCAATAGCTGTCGGCGTCGGGCTGGAACCGGAGGCGCAGCGGGTCCTTTCCCGCCCATCGCATCAACAGGCCGATCGGGGTGATGCAAAGGTAGAACAGCATCGCAAGGACGACGGGGCTCACGATCGCGGCCAGCAGCAGGCCCAGACGCGCCCAGAGCCGGTTCACCGGCCCGAGCAGACCCGGTGCAGCCAGGGCGGTGGCGCCGAATATGGCGGCGGCGCCGCACCACCATGGCCAATGCTGGCTGCCACGCAAGAAACCGATTGCGCCGATCAGCGCCAGGATGCCGGCCATGACCAGGCCGAAACTGCGGTCAGAGGACAGCTCGACCGCCTCCTCGCGATCGAAGCTTTCGTGCAGCCCACCAGGGCGGTCCTGCGCCATCGTCCCCCCTTCAAGCCGCTCGGCCCGGCGGTCATGCCTATGGCGTGCATCTTAGGCCGCTCCGCAGCGAGGGCAATATGCAGACCCGCGCGATTTGAGACTACGATGCGGTGACAGGTCCTCCTCGTCCAGGCGCGTCAAGTATGCCCTGCCAAAGGTCCGAAATTAGCCGCGGAACGAATGGCGCAGACGACGCCAGCCGATCACGATACCGGTCAGCGAGAACAGCAAGCCGAACGTGCAAAGGCCGACGACCAAGGCGCTGCGGATGGCCGGGTGCGCGATCAGGATCGGAAAATCCAGCGTATGCAGCGCGCCGTAGAGCCAGCGATAGGCGCGGCGCGAGGCGTCCCATCGCTGCAGCACGCGACCATCGGCGCCGTCGATGTCGAACCAGACCTCGCCGCATCTGGCGCGATAGACCGGAGCACCGGGCATCGTCGATCGCGCCGGATAGTCATCGTCTGCGGCCAACACCGATGGCATACCGCAGCCGCTCGCCAAACGCGCCGCCCATTCCTGAATTTCAGCGGAGCCAAGCGATCCCGTCCGATCGCCCAGCTCCTCGCCCGCCCTGAACATGACCTGCCCGTCGAGGCTGATCCGGTCCCGGCGATAGAACTTGCCATCAAACACGAACCATTCGTTCTCGCGCGCAGACGGCGAAATGGCGCGCCAGGCGATCGATGAAACGGCACGCCAATCCAATTGCGGCATCGCCGCGTCCGTCTCGGCCGGGGTCAATTCTCCGCGCGAGAACAGGCGTCCATGATCCATGGAGAGCCAGCCGCTCAAGATCCAGGTCAGGACGAAGGCCGTCGCGATCACGCCCGTGACGTGATGCAGCGCATGCCAGCCGCGATAGGGCGAGAGCGCCGTCCCCCGCCCGATCCTGACGCGCACGAACCCGAGCACCGCACCCAGCACTGCTCCGATCAGGGCAAGCAGCGACAGCGTCCACACCACGCGATCCCAGAGCGCCCAGTTGCTCCTGAGGATCGTCGGATAGATCCAGTGCAGGACACTGCCGACAAGATTCCAGGCCCGTTCACCCCGCGCAGTTTCGAGCACCACCTCGCCGGTGACCGACGAGACGTAAACGTCCGTTCCCCTGATATCACCGAGTGCGACACGAAACAGTGGGCGATGACGATCAAAGCCGTTTGGCACGCTCCATTGATCGTAGTCTGCGAGCTGGATGACCGACGCGCGAGAAGCATCCAACCCGCGCCGTCCGGCGTGATCTCTCGCCACGACGAGCGCGATATCGGGCGAGGTCACCGCGGCATCGGCGCCGTCGGACGCGCGGACCGCGCGCAGCCGCGATGCACCCGACACGACATAGGCCGGACCATCGCTGCGCTGGACAAGGCGGACCCGCATTGCGTCCGCGATCCCGCTGGCCTGGACGGCCTCCACAGGACCGATCGCCACGCGCGCAATGTCGACCGGCGCAAGGCCGGCAAAACGCTCCGCGTCCGCGAGCGCGGGAAACGGAACGAAGTGCATGACGATGCCGGTCGCAAACCACATCGCGAACAAGAGGCAGAACGCGATGCCCAGCCAGCGATGGAGGAAGACGACCGCGCCCATGCGGTCAAATCACCATTTGAACGCGGCCGACACCTCATAGGTGCGGGGCGCGCCGAGCAGGATCTGGTCGGGATAGAAGGGATCGCCCCAGATCGCGTAACGCTTGTCGGTCACGTTGCGCACGCGGAAGGTCAGTCGAGTCTGCGCGACGGAGCTAAGCACTGATCTTGGGATGTCCACGAAGGCGTAGAGGTCGGCCACGGTATAGGCGTTCATCGTCACCGTGTTCGCATCGGTGTTGTAGCGGTCGCCGACGTGACGACCGACCACGCCGAGCTCGACCGGCCAGGGCGTGAAGAACCGGTACGCCGCGCCGGCATTGGCGACGATGCGCGGCACGTTCGGCGGCGTGTTGCCGGAGAACGAGCCGCCGGCAAAATTGTAGTCGGCATAGCGCGCATCGACATAGGCGATGTTGCCCCAGAGACGCAGGGCATCGGTGACGCGCACCGCGCCTGCAAGCTCCACACCCCTCGATTCCTGCCGTCCAGCGATGTTGAGCAGCATGCCGCCTGCCGCGGCATAGACGTTCTTGCGCTCGATGTCGAAGGCGGAGAACGACCACTCCGCCCGGTTGTCCCAGAACAGATGCTTGATGCCGGTCTCATAGGTGCGCGACGTCGTGAGATCGAGCGGCTGCGTGGGCAAGAGCAGGAAGATATTGTTGGCGGAGACGTCGGCGCCGGTGGCGTACTGGCTGAAGAAGGTCAGGCCGGGCACGGCCTCCCACGTGTAGCCGACGCGGCCGGTGACGGGCGCCCAATCTTTCGTGAACGGGAAGCCCGCTTTCACAAGCCCGGCGGGGTCGGTTGAATTGCGATCGAGCCCGATATGCTCGACGCGCAGGCCGCCGACCAGCGCGAAAGTCCGCGTCAGCTTCAGCCGGTCTTCGAACGACACCGCCTCGTTGTCGATACGTGCGGTCTGCTGCTTCGTCGTGAGCGAGCCGTAGTAGCCGCGGACTGGATCGACCAGCGAGACATAATCAGACGGAAAGTTCGCCGTGCCCGGCCTGACGAAGTCGAGGTAGCTCGACGAAACCGTCGTGACCAGGCGGTTGTCGAAGCCAGCGATGTTAGCATCCCAGATCAGGTCGGTGATGTTGCCGACAAGACGCTGGCTGTGCGCGACATAGAAGCGCTCGCGATATACTTGGTTGTTTGTGGAATCGAACGCCTCGATCTCATTGTTGAACCAACTGCGCTCGGCACCGTAACCATAGGCCTGGCTCTTCAGCGTCAGGTCAGGCGCCAACTTCAGCTCAAAGCCGCCGCGCAGCCACACCTCCTTCGCAACGTTGCGATTGTCGAGGACGTTGTAATTGGTGTTGAAGGTGCGGTCGTCGATCGTGACGGCACCAAGGTCGGTCCTGTTGAAGTAGTTGCCGGAAACAATACCGCTCGTCGCATGCGAGCCGGCGAAGGCGATCGGCACCAGCGGCACGCCCCAATAGGCTTTTGAGCGATCCTCCCGGTATTCGATCGCGCCCCAGATCTTGAGATTGTCGGTTACCCGGTAGTTGAGCTGGCCGGACACGTCCAACGTCTTGGTGCCGGTATCGTCGGCAAAGCCGTTGAGCGAGGAACGGCTGATGTCGAAGCGATAGTCGAGCCCCTGAACGTTTGTGCTGCCGCCCGAGCCATAATAACTGCGTAACGAATTCAGGGAATCATAGGAGAAATAGGCCTCGTTCCGGATCGGACCGGTGTGCGGCTGCTTGGTGACGACATTGACCGCGCCGCCGCTGGCGCCCTCGCCCGACATGACCGAGGCCGGGCCCTTCACGAATTCCACGGCCTCGAGATTGGCCGTATCCATGACGCGCGACGTCATGTTCTGCGGGCCGATCTTGATGCCGTTGTAGAGCGTATTGATCTGGCTGTTGGTGAAACCGCGCATCGAAAAGGCCGCAGGCTCGGCCGGATTGTCGCCGGAGGTGACGCCGACCGCGCCTTGCGCGACTTCCGACGTGGTTCGATAGCCCTGCTCGCGCATGGTCTCAGCCGAGATCACCTCGACGGTTGCCGGGATTTCGTGCACGGTCAGGCCGAGGCGCGAGGCACTTTCAGCCACCACATTGGTGTTGAGCGGCGTCTGCGCGGGCTGGTCGCCCGGCTTGGGGGCCGTCGCCGGCGATGCGGTCCGATGAGCCGCCGCGCGCCGGGCGCCGCGCTCGGCGCGGCCGGCGGGCCTCGCCTGCTTGCGCTTCTGGTCGGGGCGCGGGGCAATCTCGACGGGCGGCAATTGCTCGCGCGGGCCCGCCTGTTGGGCGAAGACGGCGGAGATGTCGATGGCAGCAAAGGAAGAAAGGACGCCGGATGCGAGCAAAAAGCTGCGCGGCCGGCCGGCACGACGACGAGACATGGCTGAGACCTCGGTATGACGTCAGTGGCACGTCACAGCGAACCAGGTCTCAACCTTCGGCTTGTGAAGCCTCAGGAGAAGCCGAATGTCTGTACTCCCCGACCGACATCTTCGCGTGTGACCACGGCTGACGGCAGGTCTCCTGGCTTGCGGGTCGTTACCTTGCATCGCCTTCCCGGGACCGAGATGCCCAGTGGCCATTGACGCAAGATTCTCCGCTCACAGTTGCGGGGGCAGCTACGGCATTGAGGACAAGTCTCCAAAGACTCAGCCTCGCACCGCATTCCCTTTTCATCCCCTTACGGGGAAACCGTCGGAGCCATCTAGGATTAAGACGAAGGTGGAGTCAATGTGCAGTTCCAGTTCGTGTCGCAGCGATTGACAACCGGTCGGCCACGAGGGCAATCGCAAAGTACGCGGCATCTCTGCCGCTCATGGAGACGTTGAAATGGAAGGGGACGCCTTCCTTTGGATGGTGCGTCATGCCGTCGTCGACGGCATCGCGGGGACCATCCATGCATCGGACGCGCCTGCTGATCTCAGCGACCGGACACAACTTGACGCGCTCCGCCGGCATCTGCCGCCGGATGCGGCGAGCTATGCCAGCCCCTCACGGCGTACCGTCGATACGGCGCGTGCGATCGGACTCGATCCGGTCCTCGTCGGCGAATTTCGCGAGCAGGATTTTGGCGACTGGACCGGACGGCGCCACGACGATCTTGCCGCGACCGGCGGGGATGAATACGCGACCTTCTGGAACGAGCCCGCTCGCTCGCGACCGCCGCGCGGCGAAAGTTTTGAAGACCAGATCGCCAGGGTTCGACGAGGACTGGATCGGATCGCAGCCGGTCCGGCCGCGCTCGTGGTGCATTCCGGCACCATCCGCGCAGCGCTCTCCATCGCGCTCGACCTCACGCCCGAGGCCGGCTTGCGCTTCGTCATCAACCCGCTCTCGCTGACCCGGATAGACCGTCTGTCGAAGGGCTGGCGCGTGGTGTCGGTCAATCAGCGGCTCGGCTAAACCGCCGGACGATCCGGCACGTTGGCTTGGGCAAACGTCGCCATGCCGTTGTGCAAGGCGCAGGCAAGCCGCACCAGCGGCAATGCGATTGCCGCGCCTGATCCTTCGCCGAGCCTGAGATCCAGGCTCACCAGCGGCTGCGCGTTGAGGGCACGGAGGACCAGGCGATGCCCCTGCTCTGCCGATTGATGCGACGGCAGGAGATAGGACTGGCACGACGGATTGAGCCGTACGGCCGCGAGCGCCGCAACCGAGACGATGAAGCCGTCGACGAGAACCGGAATGCGCCGCTGCGCAGCCGTGATGATTGCGCCAGTGATCGCCGCGATTTCGAGACCGCCGACCGTGCACAGGATTTTTTCGGCGGACGCACCCGCAAGGTCATGGCGCGCTAGCGCCGCTTCGATCAGCCGCGCCTTGCGGGCCCGGCCGGCGGCATCGACGCCGGTGCCGTGGCCTGCGATCTCCTCCGCGCTCACGCCGAGGAGCGCGGACGCAATGGCCGCTGACGTCGTGGTGTTGCCGATCCCCATCTCGCCGAAGATGAAGAGATCAGGCGCTCCGGCCTCCGCGCGCAACACCGCACGCTTCCCGCATTCGAAGGCGAACGCCAGCTCATCGGGCGCGAGTGCCGCCTCCACGCTGAAATCGCGGCTGCCGCAACGCGGCTTGTCCGTGACGATATCAGGCAGCGGCGATTGCGCCAGCGTGCCGGCGTCCACCACCTCGAGGCTCGAACCCAGCTCCCGCGCCAGCACGGAAATTGCAGCCCCGCCCGCCGCAAAATTGGCCAGCATCGCGATCGTCACCTCCTGCGGATAAGCGGAGACGCCCTGCGCGACGATGCCGTGATCGCCGGCAAAGATGACGATCGGCACGCGCTCCGCGCGGGGCCGTTCGGTTGCCTGCAGGCCTGCGAGATCGACCGCCACTTGCTCGAGCCTGCCAAGCGCACCGGCCGGTTTTGTGAGTTGCGCCTGCCGCGCCAATGCCGCCTCGCGGTGGACGGCCGAAACGCCGGGGCATTTTTGGGTGACCCAATCAGGGAGCATGTCGTTTTGCCTTTATATGACGCTGTGGCCGCCTCACGGCCTGCGCTTGAGAATGTAGCTGTCCATGATCCAGCCATGACGTTCGCGCGCGGCCTCGCGGGCCGCGACAATCCGCGGACTGACCTCGGCAAGCGCCCCGGACATGACGATCTCATCGGACATGCCGAGATAGGCGCCCCACCAGATATGCAGCCCTTTGGGCTCCAGCGACTGAAAAGCCGTGCCGCCATCGAGCATCACGACGACGGTGTCGGTACCCTCGGGCCAGCCGCCCTCCCGCAGCCGCCGGCCAGTCGTGACCAGAAACGGCTCGCCGATGTCGTTCAGCGGCAGCGCATGCGCCGCGCACAGGGCCTGGATCGACGTGACGCCGGGGACCACCTCAATCGCCGGCGGCGGATCAAGCCGCCGCGCAATGCGCAGCGAGGAATCGTACAGCGACGGATCGCCCCAGATCAGCAATGCGACGCGCCCCGCAGCTCCAAGATGGGTTGCGATCTCCTGCGACCAGGTCGCGGCGATCGCGTCGTGCCAGTCATCGACGCCCCTGCGATAGTCCGCATCCCCGGCATCGCGCACCGGCAGGTCGAACTCGGCGATCCGCGTTGCCGCGTTCGTCAGCACCTCGGCGCAGATCGTTCGCCGCAACTCGGCGAGATCGGATTTCGCCGTTCCCTTGCGCGGAATGAGGATCAGGTCGGCAGCGTTGATCGCGCGGACCGCGGCCAGCGTGAGCTGGCCGGGATCGCCGCAGCCGATACCTATCAAGGAGAGCGTCAACATACTCTGGACGAAGGGCGGCCCTGGCGACCGCCCCTCAACCTCGTCGCTACGCCGCGTGATGCAGGCGCGGCGTGACCAGGCCGTCGGCCGTGACGCCGCGCAGCGATTTCGCCAGCGCGAGCACGGCAAGATCGGCCAGCGGCTCGATCACGATGACGAGCGCGTAGGATCCCGCGAACGTCGCGATGTTGGCGAGATTGGTGGCACCAAAACCCGCGCCATAGATCGCCCAGAAGGCGACCCACGCCACGATGCCGGACTGGTAGGCGGTGGAGAGCGCCAGCGCCTGGCGATATCTGAGGTCTACATAGGCAGTGTTGCGCGGAATGATGCGCTGGGCGAGCGCCTGGATCGCGAACAGCGGCACCAGCAGCGTCGTCACGTTCATGCCGTATTGCGGCAGGTCGGTCGGCACGAAGAACAGGCCTTGCAGCAGGAGGCCGAACGCCAGCCCGAGCGCGGCGGGCGCAGCACCAAACAACAAGAACAGCGTCGAGCCGAGGATGAAGTGCACCTCGGAGACCCCGACGCGGAAGTGCGGCAAGATCTCGAAGAAGGAAAACACCAGTGCCGTCGTCACGACCGTGCGAACGAGGAACGACGAAACGCCCTGCTCGCGGACAGCGTCGACCGCAAGCTTGAGTGCAACGCCGCCCGCGGCAATGCCCGTCGCATAGCTGAGCACGAGCTTTGCGCCCGTCACGATTTCCGGTTCGATATGCATGGCTTCAGGTCCTTCCTGCCGTCTTCGACGGCCTTGGCTTCAAGAAATTGGCGAGAACGGGTTGCAGCATCATGGCCGGTAGTCTCCGGCCAGCGCGCCGAACAGGATGACGGCCGCCGTCGTCGCCGCGCCGCCGCGCGCGAGCTGCTCGGCAAGCTCGGCAACGGTCGTGCGCACGAGCCGTTCGTCGGGACGGCCGAGCGATTCCGCAAGCAGCGCCGGCGTGTCGGGCGCAAGGCCGTGCTCGATCAGTTTTGCGGCCAGCACAGGGAATGTGCGGCGCCCCATATAGACCACGGTGGTCGCGTCCGCATCCGCCAGCGCCGGCCAGTTCAGATCCGCAGGCAACTCGCCGGTGACATCGGCGCCGGTGATGAACTGGACCCGGCGCGAGGTGTGGCGCCGCGTCAGGGGAATGCCGGCCTGCGCGGCCGCGGCGCAGGCCGAGGTGACGCCGGGAATGATCTCGTAGCTGATGTTTGCCGCGCGCAGCGTCTCGATCTCCTCCTCGAGCCGGCCGAAAATGCCGGCATCGCCCGATTTGAGGCGGACGACGCGCGCACCGGTCGCGGCGTAATCGACGAGAAGCCGGTTGACATGCTGCTGCTTGGTCGAGGGACGGCCCGCACGTTTTCCCACCGCCACTAGACTGGCGTCGGAGCGCGCGAGATCGAGGATCTTGCCGGAGGCAAGATCGTCATAGAGCACGACATCGGCTTCGCGCAGCCGCGCGGCCCCCTTCAGCGTCAGGAGGTCAGGATCGCCGGGACCGGCGGAAATGAAGGAGACGAAGCCGCTCACCGGTCCTCCGCAATCAGATGGAAGAACGTACCAGTTGCGCGGCCGCGCCGCGAGCCCGTTTCGGCGACGATCGCGCCGGTCGCGTCGCGCACCACCGCCAGCGGCGTGTCCGGCTGCGCGACGATCGTCGAGTAATGAAACTCGTGGCCACGCAGGCGCGCACCGGCCGGGTGACCCGGCATCGGCGCGGCAAGTTCCGCAAGGCGGTAGCCGAGATGCATGCGGCGCTTGGCAAAGCTGGTCTCGAGGCCGAGCAGCCCAATCATCTCGTGACGCGCGCCCTCGGCGTCGGTCAGGGCGGTACCGAGCGCCATGTAGCCCCCGCATTCGCCATGCACTGCCTTAGTCTCGGCGAAGGCCCGCAGCTCGCGGCGAAACCGCGTGTTGGCTGCGAGCCGGCCGGCGTGCAGCTCGGGATAGCCGCCGGGCAGCCAGCAGACGTCGGCGCCGCTATCTGGACCTTCATCGGCGAGCGGAGAGAAGATGGAGATTTCGGCACCGGCCGCGCGCCAGGCTTCGAGCATGTGCGGATAGACGAAGGAGAATGCCGCGTCGCGTGCCAGCGCGATGCGCTGACCGGGCGGCGTGGCGTGACGCCCAGCCGGCACCTGCGGCGGTGACCACGCGCCGGCGGATCGCAACACCGCGTCGAGGTCGACATGGGCGGTGACAAAGCGCGCGGCTTCGGCGATGAGCGCACCGACCTCCGCCTGCTCCTCGGCCTGCACCAGGCCGAGATGCCGCTTGGGCAACGCGATCTCGGCATGACGCGGCAACGCGCCGAACACGGCAATGCCTGAAGCCTCCATGGCGCGGCGCACGAGGTCCTCGTGCCGCGGGCTCGCGACGCGATTGAGAACGACGCCCGCGAGGCGCACGCCTTTGCGAAAATCGCGCAGGCCCGCGGCGATGGCGGCGGCGGTCTGCGCCTGGCCGGAGGGATCGATCACCAGCAGCACCGGCCAGCCCATCATGTCAGCGATGTCAGCGCTCGCGCCGGTGCCGGCACGACCGCGCGCGGCGACGCCATCGAACAGGCCCATCGAGCCTTCGGCAAGCACGAGATCCGCATCCGCGCCGCGCGCGACCAGACCCGCGATCGTCGCGCGATCCATCGCCCAGCTGTCGAGATTGACGGAGGCACGTCCGGTCGCAACCGCATGAAAGGCGGGATCGATATAATCCGGGCCGCTCTTGAAGCATTGCACCTGCATACCGCGATCGCGGCAGGCGCGCGCGAGCGCCAGCGTCAGCGTCGTCTTGCCGACGCCGGAGGCCGGCGCAGAGATGACGAGGCCCGCGGTCATTTGGTCGTCTCCGGAAAGCGCGGCGCGGCCCCAACCGGGCGGTAGCGGCGATCGTAATCCGCGGCATAAAGACGGCTCTCGGCAAATTCCTCCGAACCCAGGGTGCGGCCGACCAAAATGAGCGCGGTGCGTTCGAGCTCGGCACTGAGTGCGGCATCGAGGGTAGCGAGCGTTGCGCGCACGATGCGCTGGTCGGGCCAGCTCGCGCGCCAGACGATCGCGACGGGACATTCGGCGCCGTAATGCGGGGTGAGCTCAGCGACGACCTTGTCGAGCATGTGAATTGAGAGGTGGATGGCGAGCACTGCACCGGTTGCGGCGAACGCCGCGAGCCGTTCGCTGTCCGGCATCGCGCTGGCCCGGCCCGAGGTGCGCGTCAGCACCACCGATTGCGCCAGGCCCGGCAGCGTCAGCTCGGCCTCGAGCGCGGCAGCGGCAGCCGAGAACGCGGGAACGCCGGGTGTGACCGAATAGGGAATCTTCAGCGCGCGCAGGCGGCGCAACTGCTCGCCCATCGCCGACCAGATCGAGAGATCGCCGGAATGCAGCCGCGCGACGTCCTTCCCTTGTGCATGCGCGGCGGCGATCTCGGCAATGATCTCGTCGAGCGACAGCGGCGCGGTGTTGACGATCCGCGCGCCCGGCGGGCAATGCGCCAGCACGCCCGCCGGCACGAGCGAGCCGGCATAGAGGCACACCGGACAGGCCGCGATCAGGTCGCGGCCGCGCAAGGTGAGCAGATCAGCGGCGCCCGGTCCGGCGCCGATAAAATGCACCGTCATTCGCCGTCTCCTTCCGCAATCGCCGCGGTCGCCGTTCGGTCCTTCGAGACGGCGCGCGTCGCAACCAGCCGCGCGTCCCGGCCGGCGGCCGCAAGTGCTGCGGCCTCGGCCACCGATCCTGTGCCGAACGCGTCTTTGATACGTTCGGATTGCGTTGGCGTCGCGATGCCGGCCAGTCGTTCAACCGGGATCGCCTTGACCGGCAGGCCGAGCTCGCGCGCCAGCGACACCAGAGCGCAACCGTCCGCCTTGTCGTCCACAGTTGCGATCGCCGCGAGACCTTCGGCGCCGCCTGCGGCTATCAGCGCCTCGCGCAGCGAAGCGACCGTCACATCGCGTTTGAACCCAAAACCTGCGACCTTCATCTGATAGCACTCCACTGCACGACGGGCCGCACCGCTTCCCACGACCGATAACGGCCTAGCGGCGCGGCGTGCGCGATGTCGACCCGCATCAACTCGCCGCCGTGACGGCGGTGCAGCTCCGTCAGAAGCGCCTCTGTCTCCAGCGTGACGCTGTGCGCCACCAGTCGCGTCCCAGTCGCGATGCGCGACCAGACGGATTCGAACAGCGTGACATCCAGGCCGCCGCCAATGAACACCGCGCCTGGCGCCGCGAGGCCCGAGAGCGCGTCCGGCGCCGTCCCCTCGATCACCGTGATCCGATGCGCCAGGCCAAATGTCAGGGCATTGCGATGGATATTCGCGACGCGGTCCGCGCATGCCTCGACCGCGACAGCCGTTCCCCCACACAAGGCCCACTCCACGGAGATCGAGCCGGAGCCGGCGCCGACGTCCCACAAACTCTCGCCGGGACGCGGCGCGAGTGCCGACAGCGCCAGCGCGCGCATCGGCCGCTTGGTGATCTGGCCATCATGCGCGAAGAGATCGTCAGATAGACCCGAACTTCGCGCGAGCCCACGTGGCCCCCTCGCCTCCAGCGCGACCGCGACCAGACTCTCGCCCGGCTCTGCCGCGTAGCTGTCGGCGCGATACTGACTGACGGCTTCGCGGGGGCCACCGAGCGCGATGAGGGTCCATATCGACGATGCGCCCCAGCCATGGCGCGACAGCCAGTTCGCGAGATCGCCGGCAGCCTTGCCGTCACGCACGAGGCATATGATCCGCGCGCCCTGCGCCAGATGCGGCACCAGGCGTTCGAAGGGTGCGGCGTGAAGACCGAGGCAAACGATGGTCTCGAGGCGCCAACCCAGCCGCGCCGCCGCGAGCGAAAATGTCGAAGGCGCGGAATGTGCGATCCACTCGCCCGCATCCAGCTTCTCCGCCAGCGCTCCACCAACGCCATGCCAGAATGGATCGCCGGAGGCTAGCACGGCTGTCGGACGGCCGCGGCAGCCGAGCACGCTCTCCGCGTCGAATGGCACGGACCATGCCCGGCCGCGTTCGGCAACACCCGCGAGCGCGAGATGCCGCTCGCCGCCAAAGATGGTTTCAGCGTCGCGCAGCGCCTTTCGGCTTGCTTCCGACAGCCCCGCAAGGCCATCTTCGCCGATGCCGATGATCGTCAACCAGGGACTAGCCATGCGCGCCCTCATTCTGGGCGGAACAGCCGATGCCAACCAGCTCGCAACCAGCGTTGCGCGCGCGGGCCTCGACGCTGTTTATTCCTATGGCGGACGCACCCGCGCGCCGGCCGACCAGCCGCTGCCCACGCGCATCGGCGGGTTTGGCGGCCCGCGCGGCCTGGCCGGTTATATTCGCGAGGCCGGCATCACGCATGTGGTCGACGCGACGCATCCCTTCGCGGCCGAGATGAGCCGCAACGCCGTTGCAGCCTGCACCGAAACCGCTACGCCCCTGCTGGGGCTCGAGCGCGCGCCATGGACGCGGACGGACGGAGACAACTGGATCGAGGTCGCCGATCTCGACGCCGCCGTCGCGGCGCTGCCGGAATCGCGAACGCGCGTGTTCCTTGCGATCGGCCGACAGCATATCGCGCCGTTCGGCGCCAGGCCCCAGCACACTTACACGCTGCGGTTCGTCGATTCGCCGGAAGGCCCCTTGCCGTTCCAGGCCGATCTCATCGTGTCGCGCGGCCCGTTCACACTCGACGCCGAACTCGAGATGATACGCGCACGCGGCATCGCATGGATCGTCGCCCGCAATTCCGGCGGCGACGGCGCGCGCGCCAAGATCGACGCCGCGCGCACGCTCGGCCTGCCCGTCATCCTGATGTCGCGGCCAACGCTGCCCGACCGGTTGCGGGTGGAGAGTGTGGCCGAGGTCATGCAATGGCTCGGTCATCGGACCTGCCTCGGCGCATAGACAAAGCGGCCGACGCGGCGCGTCGACGAATTGCCGACGATCACCAGCGTCCGCATGTCGGCCATCTCCGGCCTCGCATCGCGCAAGCTGACCGTCTCGATCCGCTCCTCGGGCGTGCTGACTGCGCGTGCGAAGATCGCAAGCCGTTCTCCGCAGCCGGCCTCGTTCAGGATCTGCAAGGCACGAGCAAATCCCTCGGGCCGGCTCGCCGAGCGCGGATTGTACATCGCGATAGCGAAATCGGCTTCAGCGGCAAGCCGCAGCCGCTTCTCGATCACAGTCCACGGCTTGAGATTGTCGGAGAGGTTGATCGCGCAAAAATCATGGCCGAGCGGCGCGCCGGCGCGCGCGGCCGCGGCCAGCATCGCGGTCACGCCGGGCAGGACGCGGATGGACAGCGCCTGCCATTGCGACTTCTCTTCGAGCGCCTCGAACACGGCCGACGCCATTGCAAAAACGCCGGGATCGCCTGAGGACACCACAACGACGTGGCGGCCGTCGGAGGCCAATCGCAACGCCGCGCTTGCGCGTTGCAGCTCGACGCGATTGTCCGAGGGATGCAGCGTGAGGCCTTCACGCGGCGCCACGCGCGCGACATAAGGCCCATAGCCGACGATGTCGGTCGCGGCCGCGAGCGCGGCGGTGACCTCCGGCGTGACCATGGCGTCATCGCCCGGTCCAAGTCCCGCGATGGTCAGCGTGCCCGTCATTCGGTCGCCTCGCTCCGCCCCTGCCCGTGCACCAGCACGATCGCAAAATAGGGGCATTCGGCAGCATCGACGTCGACCAGCCGCGCGACGCGTTCGCCGGGCATGGTGCCGCGCTCGACCAGCCAGGCATCGGCGAGGCGGCCCGCGGAAGCGAGCGCGCGGCGCACTTTTGCCAGGTTGCGTCCAGTCTTCATGACGACGAGCGCATCGGAGTTGCGCATGCGCTGCTCGAGCTCGTCTTCGGCGAGCGTGCCCATCAGCACCGTCGTCACGTCGTCGCCCAGCGCGATCGGCCGCCCCACGGCATTCCAGCAGCCCGCCATGCCGGGAATGCCGGCGATCACCTCGATCTCGACGCGTCCCTGCAGGCGCGTGTGCAGATGCATGAAGGAGCCGTAGAAGTAGGGATCGCCCTCGCAGAGCACGACGACATCGACGGCGCGCGCCAGCCGCGCAAGACGTTCGGCCCATTCGTCGTAAAAACCCGCAAGCAGCCGGATGTAATCGGGATGATCGAAGGCGATCTCGGTCGTGACGGGATATTCCATCGGGTATTCGCAGACGTCGGCCGCCAGCATGCCCTCGACGATGCGCCGCGCCTGGCCGGGGCGTCCCTTCTTGCGGAAATAGGCGACATGCCCTGCCGCGCGCACCGCGCGATCGGCACGCACGCTCATCAAATCAGGATCGCCGGGCCCGAGGCCGCAGCAGATGATACGGCCCATCGCTATTCGCTCCGGCTCGCGAGTGCGTTCACGGCGGCCACTGTGATCGCGGAGCCGCCGAGCCGCCCTTCGACGGTGAGCGCCGGCGCCGGCGGATTTTGCATCAATGCCGCCTTGGACTCGGCCGCGCCGACGAAACCGACGGGGCAGCCGATGATCGCCGCCGGCCGTGGACAGTCGCTGTCCTCCAGCATGTTGAGCAGATGGAACAGCGCCGTCGGCGCATTGCCGATGGCGACGATCGCGCCCGCAAGACGCGGACGCCACAGTTCGAGCGCGGCAGCGGAGCGGGTGTTGCCCATGGATTTTGCGAGATCGGGCACGGCGGGGTCACCGAGCGTGCAGATCACGGCGTTGCCGGCCGGCAGCCGCGCGCGCGTGATCCCCTCCGACACCATGCGCGCATCGCAAAGTATCGGCGCGCCCTTCTGCAACGCCGCGCGCGCGGCCACGACCATGTCAGGCGTGAAACGGATGTGAGGCTCCAGCCCGACCATGCCGGCGGCGTGGATCATGCGCACGACCACCGGCTCCTCGTCGGGCGTGAAGCGGCCGAGGTCCGCTTCGGCCCGGATGGTGGCAAAGGATTTTTGGTAGATCGCGGCGCCGTCGGTTTCGTAAATGTGCGGCATCAGCGGCCTCCCACGATCGAGGGGCTTGCCATGATGTCGGCCGCGCTCAGCCCGCGCAGCGTCGGGATGTCACGTGTCGAGCCATCGCGAATGAGATCAAATCCAGCAGCGGTCGCAACCAGCGTGATCGAGGCAGGGCCAGACAGCGCACAGCCCTTGGCACAGCCGGAGACGTGAAGATGCGCGTCGGGTGCAATGCGCGGCGCCAGTGCGGCAGCCAGCACACGGACATCAGCATGGGCCTCACGGCAGCGCGGCGCTCCACTACACGCGATCGCCCGCAGCGCCGGATCGTCGGCCCGCGTGATCAAGTCGTCACGGCGGGGCAACTCGCGCAAGCCTTCGACCAGCATCATCCGCCACGGCGTCATGCGCAACGCGGGCGCAAGCCCCGCGAGATAACGAAGCGCGGAAGGCGTCAGTTGCCCGAAGGCCGCACCGACCAGCGCGCCCTGCGGATGAAGGCCGGGCAGCGCCAGAGCCATCATCTTTGCAGGCGCGGCATCGCCACGCAGTGCGTCGGGCAATCGTGCGCCGGCACGACAATGCGCCGCCATCCGCCCTCGCCCGCCCTTGGCGCCGCCTGAAGTGACGAACCATTCTGCCAGCGCCAGCGCGGTCTCGACTGCGTCCGCTCGCGAAACCGGACGACCGAGCTCCGCACCATCCGTGCGTACGATAAGGCCGCCCCCAAGATCACGCTCAATCCGCACATCGGCCGACGCGGCCGCAAGCGTGCGCTCCGTGCCATCATCAACTGCAAAGCCAAACTTGGTCGGGAGATCGAGCGCGCAATCTGCAAGGGCTTGTTCGAGTTCGGCCGCCAGCGAACTTGTGTCATCACCCGCCCTCCAGAACGGAGTCACCAGCACATTGCGCCGTCCCTCCGTCCCTGGATCGGGATCGAGTAACTCCAATCGCGCAAGACCGTCGAGCAGAGGCTGATGTTCGTCATCATTGACGCCGCGGATCTGAAGATTGGCACGGCTGGTCAGATCGATCAGGCCGTTGCCGTGGCGCTCGGCGAGATCGGCGATGCCCCCCGCCTGCGCCGCCGACAGCCTGCCACCATAAGGGCGAACGCGGACCACGAGCCCGTCGCCCGAGGGCATCGGACGCAGTGCACCGGGACACCAGCCCTTGATCGCGACCGCGCTCATGAGGCCTCCCGCAGCGCTGCCGCAATCGAATTGCGGCGCGTCTTCCAGAGCGAAGCCTCGTGCAGGCGGGTGAAGCAGGTCTCCATGGCGGCCAGCGCCGCCGGGTTCTCCCGCGCCATGAAGGCGCGGACGTCGTCGCTGCCGAGCGTCGCGTCAAAATAGAGATCGAAGAGATGCGGCGGCACGGCATTGGCGAGATGCGCGAACGCGGCCATGTGCTCCAGCGTCGCCGCGATCTCGGCGGCGCCGCGAAAACCATGGCGCATCATGCCGGCGATCCAGGCGGGATTGGCCGCGCGCGCTCGCACCACGCGCGAAATCTCCTCGGACAATGCGCGCGCCCGCGGCTGATCAGGGTGCGTGGCGTCGAGGTGATAGAGCGACGGCGCGGCCGTGCCGAGCCGCGCGGCAGCGGCGGCAATGCCGGCTTCGTGCGCGGCATAGTCGGCGGCCAGCAGCAAATCTGTTTCCGGCAGGTCCTGGGTGTGGACGAACGTATCGGCCGACGCGAGCCTTGCCTCGATGCCGGCACGGTCGGGCTGTATCGCGCCGTCCGACGAGAACGCCCAGGACGAGGCCGACAGCCAGGCTTCGCCGGCGGCGGCGCGCGACTCCGGCGTAAAGACATCAGGCACCGACGCTGCGCCGACACCATAGTGTCCGGGACGCGGCCCGAACACGCGCGCGGCGCGATGACGGTACGGATTGTCGTCGCCTTCCTCCTCACGCGCGGACAGTGCCTCAGCCGCAGCCTCGAACAATTGCGCGAGCGTGGCAAAGACGTCGCGGAACAGGCCGGAGACGCGCAGGGTGACGTCGATGCGGGGACGGCCGAGCTCGGCCGGCGCAATAATGTCGTAACCTGTCACCCGCCCCGATCCGTGGTCCCAGCGCGGCGCAATGCCGGCCAGGTGCAGGGCCATCGCAAAATCCTCGCCCGCCGTGCGCATCGTCGAGGAGCCCCAGAGATCGACGACGATCCCTTTTGGCCAGTCACCATGATCCTGCAAATGACGGCGCATCAGCTCTTCCGCGAGCTTGATGCCCTGCGCATGCGCAGACGGCGTCGGTACTGCGCGCGGGTCGACGGCAAACAGATTGCGCCCCGTCGGCAGAACATCGCGCCGGCCACGATAGGGCGAGCCCGCCGGCCCCGGCGCGACCCGACGCCCGGCGAGCGCATCAAGCAGCGCGCCCTTCTCCGCCTCGCCGCACGGGCCGCGGCCGAACACGTGCAAGCCGTCGCCGAACTGGCTTTCCTTGAGATCGCAGACGAAGCGATCGATCCGTGGAATGGCCTCCGCAGGCGCGCTCGAGGCGGCAAGCCCGAGATCGTCGTCCAGTCCTGCCGCGCGCGCTTCGTCGCAGATCGCAGCGATCAATCGCTGGCGGCGCGCAGGATCGAGGCCGTCGGCGGTCGAATATTCGTCGAGCAGCCGCTCCAGGCGGCGCAGGCCTTCCGGCACGGCGGCCTCGACCAATGGCGGCGGCAGATGGCCGATCGTAACGGCGCCGATCCGCCGCTTGGCCTGCGCCGCTTCACCGGGATCGTTAACGATGAAGGGATAGACGATTGGCAGATCGCCGATCAGCGCATCCGGCCAACACGCGGGCGACAGCGCGACGGACTTGCCGGGCAGCCATTCGAGCGTGCCATGCGCGCCCATGTGGATGACGGCGTCGATGCCTTGTTTCCGAAGCCACAGATAGAAAGCGACATAGCCGTGACGCGGCGTGCGCGCGAGGTCGTGGTAGTCGGCATCGTGCTGTCCGACTTCGCCGCGCTCCGGCTGGACTGCGATGAGCGCCTTGCCGGAGCGGATCGCGGCAAAATGGAATTCGCCGTTGCGACAGCTCGGGTCGTCCTCAGGCGCGCCCCAGGCGCTGGCGAGATCGTCCTGCAACTGGCGCGGAAGGCGGGTCAGCGCCGCACGATAATCGGCGACGCTCCAAGTCAATTGCCGCCGCAACAAGGCATCGCCGAGCACCTCGGCTGCTTCGACCTCGAAACCGGCCTCGCCGAGATCTGCCAGCAGCGCCTCGACCGAGGCGAGCGCATCGAGCCCGACTGCGTGTGCAATCTGGTGCGGGCGGCCCGGGTAATTCGAGAGCACGACCGCGAGCCGCTTCTCGCCGGCTGGTTTTGTCGCAAGACGATGCCAGGCGGCGACCTTTGCCGCGACCGCACCGATACGCTCGCCGTCGGGCTGATGGGCAAGATGCGCAAACTGCAAATCGGGATCGCGCGCGCCAGGCGACTTGAAACTCACGACGCCGGCGAACACACGGCCGTCCACTTCGGGCAGCACCACATGCATCGCGAGATCACCCGGCGAGAGACCGCGCAGCGAGGCGGCCCAATCGTCACGGCGGGCCGTGGACAGCGCGACCTGGAATACCGGACAGGATGCAACGTCAAACGGCGTCCTGCCGTCATCGCCAACAGCGGAGAACGCGGTGGCATTCACGATGACCGCCGGCGGATGCGCTTCGACATGCGCGAGCAGCCAATCCGCCACATCAGGCGCCTTCAGCGAGGTGACGAAGACGCCGTAGGCGTCAAAACCCTTTTGCCGCAGCGCTGCGATCAACGCGTCGACAGGTCCGGTGTCGGCGGCCGTAAGATAGGAGCGGTAAAAAGTGACGAGCGAGCGAGGCCGGCCGTCGAATGGTGGATGGGCCACGACACCACGGGTCGGATCGTAGAAACCGATCTCGGGAACATCCAATTCACCGACAACCGGTCCCGCATAAAGCCCGGACGCCAGCGCGAACTGCGCGATGGCAGCTTGCGCCGCGACCGGCCCACCCTTGTCGCAGAGTACCTTGAGCCGCCTGAGCGTCGAAACCGGCAGCGTCGAAAACGCATCCAGCCGCTCGTCGTCGCGGCCATCCCCGGGCAGCACGGCGAGCGCGATGTTGCGATCCTTTGCCAGGCGATGCAGCGCCGCGAGCCCATACGACCAATAGGACTCGCCGCCGATCAGCCGGACGAGAATGCCGTGTGCCTGCGACAGGGTCCGCTCGACGTAGGTATCGACCGACAGCGGATTGCGCAGCTCGGCGAGATTGGCGAGCCTCAATGACGGCAGGCTGTCCCGCCCGCGCCGCCAGCCTGCGGCAAAGGCTGCAAGATCGCTATCCGAAAACGAGAGCACCACGAGGTCGGCCGCATCCTGGCCGATGTCCCGTGGCGTTTCGGTCTCCTCCAGACCGCGGCTCTCGCGGAAGACGACGTGCATCAGAGACCAAGTCCCGCCTTGATCGCAGCCTCGTCGATATCGCCGTGCTCGCCGATCACGACCAGTCTTGATTGCCGCGCGCGGGTACCCCAGGGACGATCGAACTGATGTCTAACGCGTTCGCCGACCGACTGCAGCAGGAGCCGCATCGGTTTGCCCTCGACCGCGATATAGCCCTTGGCCCGCAGCACGTTCTGCTCGCGCGCGAGCCGCTGCACGGAAGCAACCAGCGCATCGACGTCGACGACTTCGGGAAGGTCGATCACGACGGAGTTGAAATCATTATGCTCGTGCTCGTCTTCACCGTCGTGATGCGACGGCCGTGCGGCGAGATCGTCTTCCGCGGCTGCCTCGAGACCCAGGATCACGCGCAAATCGACCACGCCTTCGGTAACAGGTAGCATCGGCACCCGGCGGGGCATCTCGGCTTCGATCGCGGCCTTGGCGGCTTCGAGACCGGACACACCAGCAAGGTCCGCCTTGGTGAGCAGCACGATGTCGGCGCAGGCGATCTGGTCCTCGAAAACTTCCGACAACGGCGTTTCGTGATCGAGATTCTCGTCAGCCGCGCGCTGCGCTTCGACGGCATCCGGATCGGGCGCGAAGCGGCCGGCGGCAACGGCTTCGGCGTCGGCGAGCGCGATTACGCCGTCCACCGTGATGCGCGACCTGATCTCCGGCCAGTCGAACGCTTTAAGCAGCGGTTTTGGCAGCGCCAGTCCCGACGTCTCGATCACGATGTGATCGGGCTTCACGGGACGCGCGAGCAGTTGCTCCATCGCCGGAATGAAGTCGTCGGCCACGGTGCAGCAGATGCAGCCGTTCGCGAGCTCGACGATGTTTTCCGCGGGGCAATCGGCATCGGCGCAGGATTTCAGGATCTCGCCGTCGACGCCTTCGCTGCCGAACTCATTGACGAGCACCGCGAGCTTCTTGCCGTTGGCGTTGGTGATGAGATGCCGGATCAGCGTCGTCTTGCCCGATCCGAGGAAGCCGGTGACGACGGTGACGGGGACTTTTGCGAGCGAGCTCATTCGGCGGCCTCTAGAACTGCGGCAATGGGTGGAATGCGGGCGAGCGATTGCTTGCGAAAGATTTCCGGGCGGCTGCGCCACGGCACGATGCCATCTTGTGCCCCAGCATAGGCCGATGCACCGGCAATCACGTCCTTCGCGTGAACCTCCGACAACCGGCCGTAAACATAGGACCAGCGGCCGGGCGCGCTGAGCGCAACCGAGCAGCCCTGGCTGCATGCGGACAGGCATTCGACGGGAACCACGCTGACGCCGTCGGGCACGCCGGCGTCGAGAATCGCGGCATGGAGGCGCTTGCCGGGCGTGGTCTCGCCTTCACCGATCGTCTGACCGGCACGGCAGGTAATGCAGACGTGAAGTGTGACAGTCATCGCCCTTCCAGGAAAAAGCAGGGGAGGCGATGAGGTGTGCGAACCAATTTGCCATGGGTCCGCTTCCCCGTCGCGGAACACCCCGTCCGCCGGTCCAAAACATTTGCGCTGGCAGGTCTCCCGGCTTGCGGAGCAGGACGTTTTGTCCCTCGATCCCCGCCTTCCCAACCCCCTCAGGGATCAGTGGCTTTGGGCATCTCTCCGGTCACGGTCGCGGGGGCGGCTGCTTTTCAGACCCAATCTTGCGATTTGAGCCTATCGCATTCCCTCTTCGCCTGTCGTAGGACAGGAACCAACACAGCCCCACCATTTGCCCAAGGCTCGAACTTGTCAAGCCAAGGATCACCTCCGATGATGTCTGAACAGGATGCCGCCGACGACGCAGATACCGCCGTCTCCGAGGCGCGCCACGCGGCGAAAATGGCCAAGAAGAAGGTCGCCCGCGACAAGATCATGGCGACCAAGAGCGGCGAGAAGGGCCTGATCATCGTCCACACCGGCGCGGGCAAGGGAAAATCATCCTCCGCCTTCGGCATGATCGTGCGTTGTGTCGCGCATGGCTTTCCGTGCGCGGTCGTGCAGTTCGTCAAGGGCGCCTGGGATACCGGCGAGCGGCGCCTGCTCACCGGACATTTCGGCGACCTCTGCCAGTTCCACGCGATGGGCGAAGGCTTTACCTGGGAGACGCAGGACCGTGCCCGCGATATCGCGGCCGCCAAGGCCGGCTGGGAGAAGGCGAAGGAGCTGATATCAGATCCGCACCTGCGCATGGTCGTGCTCGACGAGATCAACATCGCGCTTCGCTACGACTATCTGGAGATTGCCGAGGTCGTCGAATTCCTGAAGGCGCACAAGCCGCCGATGACGCATGTCGTCCTCACCGGACGCAACGCCAAGGACGAGCTGATCGAGATCGCCGACCTCGTCACCGAGATGACACTGGTGAAACATCCCTTCCGCTCCGGCATCAAGGCGCAGGCGGGCGTCGAGTTCTGAAGAAAAATTCGATGGCGCGCGCATTGATGATCCAGGGAGCCGGCTCCGACGTCGGCAAGTCGCTCGTCGTCGCGGGCCTCGCGCGCGCTGCGCGGCGCCGCGGCCTGCGCGTGCTCCCGTTCAAGCCGCAGAACATGTCGAACAATGCGGCCGTGACCATCGACGGCGGCGAGATCGGCCGCGCGCAGGCCTTGCAGGCACTCGCCGCCGGCGTCGAGCCGCATACCGACATGAATCCGGTTCTCCTGAAACCGGAGACCGATGTTGGCGCGCAAATCATCGTGCACGGCAAGCGCATCGCGACGGCCCGCGCCCGCGAATATGCCTCGCTCAAGCCGTCGCTGATGGGCGCGGTGCTGGAGAGTTTTGAGAGACTGAAGCAGCGCGCCGATCTCGTGCTGGTCGAAGGCGCCGGCAGCCCCGCCGAGGTGAACCTGCGCAAATCCGACATCGCCAACATGGGCTTTGCGCGAAGAGCCGACGTCCCCGTGGTCCTGATCGGCGACATCGACAGGGGCGGCGTGATCGCGCAGCTCGTCGGCATCAAGATCGTGATCGATCCGGACGACGCCGCGATGATCCAGGGATTTGTCATCAACAAGTTCCGCGGCGATCCCACGCTGTTCCATGACGGCTACCGGACGATCGAGGCCAGGACGTCGTGGCGGGGTTTTGGCGTGCTCCCCTATTTCACCCGTGCGATCGAGCTACCGGCCGAGGATGCCCTTGGGCTTGCCGATGCGCGAAAACCCGGCCAATGCAAGATCGCATTCCTCGCGCTGTCGCGGATCGCGAATTTCGACGACCTCGATCCGCTCAAGCTCGAGCCCGGCGTCGACCTCGTGATGGTCCGTCCGGGAGAAGCCATTCCCGGCGATTGCAGGCTCGTCATCATTCCCGGCTCCAAATCGACGCGCGGTGATCTCGCCTTCTTGCGTGCGCAAGGCTGGGACATCGATCTCGTCGCGCATCACCGCCGCGGCGGTCACGTGCTCGGCGTCTGCGGCGGCTACCAGATGCTCGGGCGCAACGTGGCCGATCCTGACGGCATCGAGGGGCCCGCCGGCGAAACAGAAGGGCTCGGGCTGCTGGATGTGACGACTGTTATGACCGGAGACAAAACGTTGACCCGCGTGACCGCGCAGCATGCGGCAACGAAGCAGCCGATCGACGCCTACGAGATCCATATCGGGCAAACCGAGGGCCCTGACCGCGGCCGCGCATTCGCCCTGCTCGACGGCAAGCCGGAAGGCGCGGTGTCACGCGACGGTCGCGTCTATGGCAGCTATATGCATGGCCTGTTTGCGTCGGATGCGTTCCGTCGTTCGTTCCTCGCGCAGCTCGATATTCCCGTCACGGATCAGCGCTACGGCGCGCGCGTCGAGGACGCGCTCGACGCACTCGCCGATCACATCGAAGCCCATCTCGATGTCACAGGGCTCTTTGCGCTCGCGCGCTGACCTCAACGCGACAACGCTTCGGTCAATCGCGACCATTCGCCTTCGTCGCCCGGCAAGCCCAGCCTTATCCAACCCGGCCGTTGGCTGAAAACGCGCGACCAGATGCGTCCGAGCGCAAGATTCTCCTGTGCAGCGATCGCATCGCCGGCGTCGTAGAGCCGAAACAAGGACGTGCCGCCGACGAGCCGCCATCCCTGCGACGTCACGGCGGCGTCGAGCCGCAGGCAATCGCCTTCGAGACGCCTTGCCGTCGCTTTGGCCCATTCGCAATCGCGCAAGGCGCTCCGGCCGACAGCGATAGCTGCGCCGGACACCGGCCAAGGACCCGCCATCGCCGACAACGCGGCGATGTCACCTTCTGCGCCAAGCACGAAGCCGAGCCGCAGGCCCGCGAGGCCGTAAAACTTCCCGAACGAGCGCAGGATCAGGAGACCGGGCCGTCCCGCCTCGGCGGCGAGCGAAAGTTCCGGCACCGCGTCGGCAAAGCTTTCGTCGATGACGAGACGGCCGACCTGCGGCAGCAACGCAAGCAGCGCCGCTTTGTCATGGCGCCGGCCATCAGGATTGTTGGGATTGACGACAACCGCTAGGTCCGCGCCGGCGAGCGCATCGAGCGTGGAGACTTCCGTCACTTCCCAGCCGGCGGCCGAGAGCGCACCGGCATACTCATTATATGTCGGCGCGAGCACGCGGGCCCGGGCGCGGGGCGCAAGGCGCGGCAGAAGCTGGATCGCTGCCTGGGCACCGGCAAACGCCAGTATGGGAGCCTCGGTTACATAAGCCTGCCATGCCGCGTCATGCAGCGCTTCAAGGTCCGATCGCGACGGCAGCGCGGTCCAGTATCGCGGCTCGATGTCGCCGACCGGATAAGGCTGCCGGTTGATGCCGGTGGACAGGTCGATCCAGTCCTCCACGCGCCCACCAAAACGCTGGACTGCCTGGTCGAGATTGCCGCCGTGCTCGCGCATCATCCGCTCCGTCATGCCAGCGCCAATGCGACGAGCAAACCGCCGAGCACCAGCATCGCACGGATATAAAGCCGCAAGCCCTGCCGGAGATCGGCGGCTTGCGGATCGCGCGCGGTTTCGTTGAGCCAGGGCTCGTCCGTCACATGGCCATGATAACTCCGCGGCCCACTCAAGCGCACGCCGAGCGCGCCGGCCATCGCGGCTTCCGGCCAGCCGGCATTGACCGAACGATGGCGGCTCGCGTCGCGCACCATGCAGGACACCGCCTCCGGGAGGCGCGGAGACACCAGCGCGAAGATGAAACCGGTCAGACGCGCCGGGATGAAATTTGCGACATCATCGATGCGCGCCGCCGCCCAGCCGAAATAGAGATGGCGTTCGGAGCGATGGCCGATCATGGAATCCAGCGTGTTGATCGCCTTGTAGCCAAAAATGCCTGGCAGACCGAGCAGTGCGCCCCAGAACACGGGGGCGACAATGCCGTCGGATGCATTCTCGGCGAGACTTTCGATCGCCGCCCGCGCGATCCCTGCCTCCTCCAGCAACGCAGGATCGCGGCCGACGATCTGCGCAACAGCGACGCGCGCGGCATCGATGTCATCAGCTTGCAGCGGCGCCGCCACGGCGTCGACGTGGTCATAAAGCGAACGCAGTGCGACCATCGGCCATGCGAGAAGCCCAATGAGTAGGACACTGCCCCATCCCGTTGGCAGTACGCCTTGCATGATCCAGCCAAGCCCTCCGCAAGCTGCAATCACCAGCAGCGCGGCGGCAAGGCCGGCGATACGACGGATCAGGGGCGCATCGGTGGACCTGTTCCAGTTGCGATCAAGCCGGCCGATCAGCCCGCCGATCCAGGTCACGGGGTGGCCGATCCTCGCAAACAGCGCGGCGGGCCAGCCCACCAGGGCGTCCACTATCATCGCCACCGCCATCGCACCGACAAAACCCACGCCACCTCTCCTGCTGCGTCCCGCCCTGATGCGCAAGAATTGCCGCGCAGCGCAAGCCCCCGCGAGAACAATTCGGCTTTGTCTTTGCCGGCGATTGATGGTTAGTGCGGGATCTGAGCGGAGGCCGCATGGCGATTGTCCTGATCACGGGAGGCGCACGGTCCGGCAAGAGCCGGCGCGCGGAGGCGCGCGCCCGCACGCTTCCCGGCCGGCCCGTCTATATCGCGACCGCCGAGGCGCTCGACGCGGAGATGGAGGCGCGGATCGCCCAGCACCGCGCGCGCCGCGGCAGCGACTGGATCGAGCGCGAGGCCCCGCTCGACCTCGTGCAGGCGCTGGACGAGACGGATGGCGGCGGAGCCCGCCTCGTCGATTGCCTGACGCTGTGGCTATCCAACCTCCTCCACGCCGGGCGCAACTGGTCGGACGAGGCCGCCCTGCTCGCGGCAACACTCGGCCGCCAGCGCAGCCCCGTCATTCTCGTGACCAATGAGGTCGGGCTCGGCATCGTGCCCGACAATGCGCTGGCGCGCGCCTTTCGCGATGCGGCCGGCCTGTTGAACCAGCGCTTCGCCGAGGTCGCCGACGAGGTCGAGTTCGTGGTGGCGGGACTGCCGATGAAGGTCAAGTGATGGCAAGAGTCGAGCAACTCGTCAGGGATTTGCGGATCGGCGTTTCCTTCGCCACGATCCTCCCGCTAGGTCCGTCGACGCCGGTCGAAGATGGCGAGATGACCCGGGCGAGCTGGTCGCTGCCGGTCGCGGGACTGGTTGTCGGCCTCGTTGGTGCGGCCGTCTATGGCATCGCCCATGCTCTCGGCGTCACGCCCGGCCCCGCCGCGATGCTGGCGCTTGCCAGCACCATGGTCGTGACCGGCGCGCTGCACGAGGACGGACTTGCCGACACCGCCGACGGATTGGGCGGCGGCCGCACGCGCGAGCGCAAGCTGGAGATCATGCGCGACAGCCGCATCGGGACCTATGGCGCCTGCGCGCTGCTGAGCTCAATGATTTTGCGCTGGAGCGCGCTGGCCGCGATCGCCGCGCCGCGCTCGGTGATGATCGCGCTGCTGCTCGCGCACGCGGCTGCGCGCGCAGGGCTGCCGACCTTTTCGGCTTTCGTGCCGCCGGCGCGGAAGGATGGACTTTCGGCCAGCGCCGGTCAGCCGGCCTTGCAAAGCGCCGCCATTCCCCTCGGCCTCGGCGCCCTCGTGCTCGCGCTCGGCTTTGGGCCGGGCAAAGCGATCCTGGCCGTGGTCCTGCTCGTGGCGATCGGGCTATTGATGGCCCGGCTCTGCGTCAAACAGATTGGCGGGCAGACCGGTGACATTCTCGGCGCTTTCGAGCAGCTTGCCGAGACGGCCATCCTGCTCATGGCGGCCGCCATCTTTCAGTCGAGCATGCAACCCTGATGACCGCGTTCGACGACAGCTTTCGCCGACAATTGCGCGAGCTCTTCATCTGGCGCCGTGACGTCCGGCGTTTCCGCCCCGATCCGCTGCCCGCAGGCGCGCTGGAGCGGCTGATCGACATCGCCTGCCTGTCGCCATCGGTCGGCTTGAGCCAGCCCTGGCGGTTCGTCCTCATTGAGGACGACGCGCGACGAACAGCCGTCATCGAAGACTTCAAGGCGTGCAACGCCGAAGCCCTGTCATCCTATTCGGTCGAGCGCGCCGCGCGATATGCCGCGCTCAAGCTCTCAGGCCTTACAGAGGCCCCGGTTCATCTCGCGGTCTTCGCCGACAAGGCCAGCGATATCGGCCATGGCCTCGGGCGCGCGACGATGCCGGAGACGACAGAATATTCCGTGGTCGCAGCGATCACTGCGATGTGGCTCGCGGCGCGCGCGGAAGGCATCGGGCTCGGCTGGGTCTCGATCCTCAACCCGGAGCGCATTCACGCAATTCTCGACGTGCCGCCGTCCTGGAAGTTCATCGGCTATTTCTGCATCGGCTATCCGCAGGAGGAATGCGCCCGGCCCGAGCTCGAGCGCGCGGACTGGGAGCATCGGCGTCCGGCGGCTGAGTTCACGATCCGACGCTAAACTCCGGTCAAGGCTTGCGCGATATCGGCGACGAGGTCGGACGGATGCTCGATGCCGATCGACAGGCGAATCGTCGAATCGAGCACACCGATGCGCTTGCGGATGTCGGCGGGAACGCCGGAATGCGTCATGGTCGCGGGAAGGCTTGCCAGCGACTCGGTGCCGCCAAGGCTGACCGCGAGCTTGAAGATTTGCAGCGAATTGAGGAATTTTTCCGCAGCAAGCCGCCCGCCGACGATGTCGAACGAGAAGGTCGAGCCCGCGCCGCTGCATTGCCTCGCGAACACACGGCCGGCAGGCGACGTCACATCGTGATGCGCGAGATAGTGGACCTTTGCCACCTTGGCATGGTCGCGCAAAAAGTCCGCCACCACCCGCGCATTGCGATCGGCCTTCTCCATGCGAAGGCTGAGCGTCTCCAGCGAGCGGCTGATCATCCAGCAGGAATGCGGGTCGAGCTGGGTGCCGATGGCGCCGCGCAGCGCCTTGACGTCCTTCATCACGGCCTTCGCGCCGAGCGCGGCTCCCGCGATCAGGTCGGAATGGCCGCCGACATATTTGGTCAGAGAGTACAGCGACAGGTCCGCGCCGTGCTCGATCGGTCGCTGAAACACCGGCCCGAGCAAGGTGTTGTCGCAAGCGATAATCGGCGTGTGTCCCTGCGTCTTGCCGATCATGTCGGCGACGCGGCGCGTCAGCGCGATATCGACCAGGCCGTTGGTCGGATTGGCCGGCGTCTCGATGAAGATCATCGCCACCCGCCCCTTGCGCATGGCCTCCTCGGCCGCCGCCGTGACGACGGCCTCGTCAAGGGCATCGGCAAAGCCCACGGCGCCGATGTTGAGATTTGCCAGCGTCTTCGTGAACAGCGTTTCCGTGCCGCCATAGAGCGGTTGCGAATGCAGGATCACGTCGCCGGGTCGCGTGAACGCCAAGATCGTCGTCGAGATCGCCGACATGCCCGACGAGAACAACGCGCAGGCTTCCGTGCGTTCGTAGATCGCGAGCCGGTCCTCGACGATCTCGCTGTTGGGATGGTTGAAGCGGGAATAGACGAGGCCCGCGCCCATCCCTTCCGGCGGCTCGCGGCGGCCCGCGACGAAATCGAAAAAATCCTTGCCGTCCTCGGCGGTCCGGAACACGAAGGTCGAGGTCAAGAACACCGGCGGCTTCACGGCTCCTTCCGACAATTGCGGATCGTAGCCGTAGTTCAGCATCAGGGTTTCCGGATGCAGCGTGTGATTGCCGATCTTGGTTTTTGACGGGAACGGTTTGACCACGGCGTGTCTCCTTGGCTTGAAGGACCTCGAACCAGCGGCGGTTTGACTCTGTCCCGTCGCTATAACGCCAAACTCGGCAGATCGAGCCCGCTGGTGCGGGCGCATTCCACGGCCGTCTCATATCCGGCATCGGCATGGCGCATGACGCCCGTGGCCGGATCGTTCCACAACACGCGTTCGAGGCGGCGCGCCGCCTCCGGCGTGCCGTCGGCGACGATGACCATGCCGGCGTGCTGAGAATAGCCGATTCCAACGCCGCCGCCGTGATGCAAAGACACCCAGGTCGCGCCGCTCGCGCAATTGAGCAGTGCGTTGAGCAGCGGCCAGTCGGACACCGCGTCCGATCCGTCACGCATCGCCTCGGTCTCGCGATTCGGGCTGGCAACCGAGCCGCTGTCGAGGTGATCGCGCCCGATCACCACCGGTGCCTTCAATTCGCCACCCGCGACCATCTCGTTGAAGGCGAGGCCGAGACGATGACGATCGCCGAGACCGACCCAGCAGATCCGCGCCGGCAGGCCCTGGAACTTGATCCGCGCCTTCGCCATGTCGAGCCAGTTGTGCAGATGCTTGTCGTGCGGCATCAGCTCCTTCACCTTGGCATCGGTGCGATAGATGTCTTCGGGGTCGCCCGACAGCGCCGCCCAGCGGAACGGGCCGACGCCGCGGCAAAACAACGGACGGATGTAAGCTGGGACGAAGCCGGGGAAGTCGAAGGCGTTGGTGAGGCCCATGTCCTTCGCCATCTGGCGGATGTTGTTGCCGTAGTCGAGCGTCGGAACCCCTTGCGCGTGGAAATCCAGCATCGCCTGGACGTGATCGACCATGGAGCGTTTTGACGCTGCCTCGACCGCCTTCGGATCGGAGGCGCGCTTGGTCTCCCATTCTGCGAGCGTCCATCCCTTCGGCAAGTAGCCGTTGATTGGGTCATGCGCACTGGTCTGGTCGGTGACGATGTCGGGCTTTACGCCGCGTCGCACCAGTTCAGGGAAAATCTCGGCGGCGTTGCCGAGCAGGCCGACCGAAACGGCTTTTTGCGTCTTCGCCGCCTCCGCCATGATCGCGAGCGCCTCGTCGAGCGTCGCCGCCTGTCGATCGAGATAACCGGTGCGCAGCCGCATCTCGATGCGGCTCGGCTGGCATTCGACGGCGAGCATCGAGGCGCCTGCCATCGTCGCGGCGAGCGGCTGCGCGCCGCCCATGCCACCGAGACCGGCGGTCAAAATCCATTTGCCGGCAAGACTGCCGCCATAATGGCGCCGGCCGACCTCGACGAAGGTCTCGTAGGTGCCCTGCACGATGCCCTGGCTGCCGATATAGATCCACGAGCCCGCGGTCATCTGCCCGAACATCATCAGGCCCTGGCGATCGAGCTCGTTGAAATGATCGAGCGTCGCCCAATGCGGCACGATGTTGGAGTTCGCAATGAGGACGCGCGGCGCATCCGCGTGCGTCCGGAAGATGCCGACCGGCTTGCCGGACTGCACCAGCAGCGTCTGGTCACCCTCGAGCTTGCGTAAGGAAGAGACGATGCGGTCAAAGCTCTCCCAGTCGCGCGCGGCGCGGCCAATGCCGCCATAGACGACGAGCTCGCTCGGACGCTCGGCGACCTCAGCATCGAGATTGTTCATGAGCATGCGCAGCGGCGCTTCGGTCAGCCAGCTTTTTGCACTGATCTCGCTGCCGCGCGGGGCACGGATCGCACGGTCATTGTCCAGTCGGTGGCTCATGAAAGGCCCTCTTCGGCAAGTCTCGGAAATAGAATGTGTGACGATGCGGCCAGCGCGGCGGCGGGCAATGCGCCAGCGTCGACCAGCGCGGCGGCCTTCGTGATGTCGTCCGCCATGTAGCGATCGGCGCCCAGCGCCGGCACCTGTTCGCGCAGTCTTGCAATGACGGCGGCGAGCGGCGCGCTGGTCGCATGCGGCGCGCGCAGCGTGATGCCTTGTGCCGCGACGAGCAGCTCGATGCCCAAAATGGTGGCGAGATTGTCGGCCATGTCGGCGAGGCGGCGCGCGGCATGCGCGGCCATGGAGACGTGGTCTTCCTGGTTGGCGCTGGTCGGCGTCGAATCGATCGAGCACGCCAGCGCACGCTGCTTGTTCTCGGCGAACAGGGCCGCGGCCGTCACCTCTGCAATCATGAATCCGGAGTTGAGACCGGGCTCCGGCGTCAGGAACGGCGGCAGGCCAAAATTGAGCGCGGGATCGACCAGCGTCGCAATGCGCCGCTCGCTGATCGCGCCGATCTCGGCGAGCGCCAGCGCGATCTGATCGGCCGCGAAGGCCACCGGCTCGGCATGGAAATTACCGCCCGAGACAATCTCGCCGGTCTCGACCAGCACCAGCGGATTGTCGGTGACGGCATTGGCCTCGGTCGTCAGCGTCCGCGCGGCCTGCGTGATCAGATCAAGGGCGGCGCCTGCGACCTGCGGCTGGCAGCGCAGGCAATAAGGGTCCTGCACACGCTCGTCGCCGTCGAGATGCGACTGCCTGATGTCGCTTCCTTCAAGCAATGCCATCAACGTCGCGCCGGCGGCTCCCTGCCCGGCATGCCCGCGCAGTGCGTGAATCTCGGGGCGGAACGGCGCCGTCGAAGCCATGGCCGCATCGACCGACAGGGCGCCGGTCACAAGCGTCGCACAGGCCAGGCGATGGGCGCGCAGCACGCCTGATATGGCATAGGCGGTCGAGAATTGCGTGCCGTTGATCAGCGCGAGCCCTTCCTTCGGGCCGAGCGTCAACGGCGTGAGGCCAACGGCACTCAGGGCCTCACGCCCGGGAACCGCCGCGCCGTCGACGAGCGCCTGCCCCTCCCCGATCATCACGGCCGTCATATGCGCAAGCGGCGCAAGATCGCCGGAGGCGCCGACAGAACCCTGCTGCGGCACCAGCGGACAAACGCCGCGCGCCAGCATCGCCTGCAACTGCTCGATGACCTCACGCCGCACGCCTGACGCACCGCGTCCGAGCGAAACGACCTTCAGCGCCATCATCAGTCGCACGATCGGCTCCGGCGTCGGCGACCCGACGCCGCAGCAATGCGAGACGATGAGATTGCGCTGGAGAGCCGCGGTCTGGTCGGGCGCGATACGCGTGGATGCCAGCTTGCCAAAGCCGGTGTTGATGCCGTAGGCCGGAACATCCGCGCGGGCCGCTTTCGCAACGATCTGCGCGGCAGCCTCAACCCGCGGCCAGAAGGCCGGATCGAGTTCGACGGAGCTGCCGGCAAGCACACGCGCAAAATCGTCGAGCCCGACCTTGCCGGGCACGACGACAATCGGCGCGTCCGAAGCGTTCATTGCCCTCTCCAAACCCGCGCGTGTAGCGGGTTGAAACCGATGCGGTAGACGAGCTCGGCGGGACGCTCGATCTCCCAGATCGCGAGATCGCACCATTTGCCGGCTTCGAGCGTGCCGGTCTCGGCCAGCACGCCGAGTGCCCGCGCGCCTTCCCGCGTCACGCCGGCAAGACATTCGGCAACGGTCATGCGGAACAGGGTCGCGCCCATGTTCATGGCGAGCAGCAGCGAGGTCATGGGCGACGAGCCGGGATTGCAGTCGGTCGCGAGCGCCATGTTGACGCCGTGCATCCGGAACAGCTCGACCGGCGGCTTCTGGGTCTCGCGGATGAAATAGAACGCGCCGGGCAGCAGCACAGCGACAGTGCCTGCTTTCGCCATCGCGGCAGCGCCGGCGGCGTCGGTGTGTTCGAGATGATCGGCCGACAGCGCGGCGAATTTTGCGGCGAGCGCGGCGCCGCCGAGATTGGAGAGCTGATCCGCGTGCAGCTTGACCGGCAGGCCGAGTGCCGTTGCTACCTCGAAGACCCGGGCCGTCTGCTCGCCGGAGAAGGCGATACCCTCCATGAAGGCATCGATGGCGTCGGCAAGGCCGGCTTTCGCCACCGCGGGCAGCATCTCCCGGCACACGAGATCGATGTAGCGGTCCTTGTCGCCCTCCGCTTCCGGCGGTAGCGCGTGCGCGCCAAGGAACGAGGTCTTGACCGCAACGGGTCGCGTCCGGCCAAGCGTGCGCGCAGCCGCGAGCTGGCGCATCTCGGTCTGCGTGTCGAGGCCATAGCCCGACTTGATCTCGATCGTCGTGACGCCTTCGGCGATCAGCGCGTCGAGCCGCGGCAGCGCGCCCGCGACGAGCTCGGCTTCGCTCGCCTTGCGCGTCGCGGCAACCGTCGAGACGATGCCGCCGCCCGCCCGCGCGATCTCCTCGTAGCTTGCGCCCTTCAGCCGCAGCTCGAACTCATGCGCACGGTTACCGCCGTAGACGAGATGGGTATGACAATCGACCAGACCCGGCGTGATCCACCGTCCCTCACAATTGATCCTTTCGGTCGCATCCGCATGTGTCGGGAAGTCGGCCCGGTGGCCGGCAAAGGCGATGCGGCCATCGCGCGCCGCGATCACGCCGTGCTCGACGGTACCGAGATCAGCCGCATCCTGCCGCATCGAAGCGAGCCGGGCATTGTGCCAGATCCGATCGAAGCGCTCTGCCATGCGGTCTTCCCCAAGTGCCGGAAGCTTGACTTATATGTCTAGACATATAATCGTGGCGAGGTTCTGTCCAGCCGGCTGACACATGACGCGCCTGCATTTCACATCCGCGCTGCTGCCCTCGGGTTGGGCCGACGACGTGCGGCTGGAAGTCGCGGACGGAACCATTGCCGCAGTCACGGTCGGCGTGGCGCCGGAGCACGGTGACGAACGCCATGCGCTGGCGGTTCCGGGAATCGCAAGCCTGCATAGCCATGCGTTCCAGCGCGGCATGGCAGGACTATCGGAAACGCGCGGCGACAGCGCCGATACATTCTGGACCTGGCGTGAGACGATGTACCGTTTTGCGCTGGCGATGACGCCGGACGACGTGGAAAGCGTCGCGACCCTGCTCTATGTCGAGATGCTCGAGCAGGGCTTTACCCGCGTCGGCGAATTCCATTACCTCCATCACGACCACGACGGCAGGCTCTATGCCGACATCGCAGAGATGGCGACGCGCATCGCGCGCGCTGCCGCGTCGAGCGGTATCGGATTGACGCTGCTGCCAAGCTTCTATGCGCACGGCTCGTTTGGCGGCGCAGCACCGCATGCCGGCCAGCGCCGCTTCATCTGCTCGGTCGATCAATTCGCGAAGCTGATGGCGGCCTCGCGCAAGGCTATCGGCACGTTGCGCGGCGCCAATATCGGGATCGCCCCACACAGCCTGCGCGCCGTGACGCCCGACGAACTCGCCGCAATCATTCCACTCGCAGACGGCGGACCTGTTCATATCCACGCCGCTGAGCAGACGCAGGAGGTCGAGGACTGTCTCGCCTGGTCGGGTCAGCCGCCGGTCGAATGGCTGCTTGACCATGCGCCTGTCGATCGGCGCTGGTGCCTCATTCATGCGACCCACACCACGCCGTCGGAGATCACCGCGTTTGCCGAGGCTGGCGCTGTCGCGGGCCTCTGCCCCATCACCGAAGCAAGCCTCGGCGACGGCATCTTTCCGACACGGGAATTCGTAGCCGCCGGCGGCCGCTTCGGCGTCGGCACCGACTCCAATGTGCTGGTCGGCGTCGCGGATGAGTTGCGCCAGCTCGAATACGGCCAACGGCTGAAGCACCGGGAACGCAACGTCTTGTCGGGCGGGCCCGGCGTCTCGACCGGCCGCGCCCTGCTCGATGGCGCGCTTGCCGGGGGCGCGCAGGCGCTTGCCCAGCCCGTCGTCGGACTTGCGGTCGGCGCGCGTGCCGACGTCGTCACGCTCGACGCGAACCATCCCTCTCTGGCGGGACGCCGCGGCGATGCCGTGCTCGACGGCTGGATCTTTGGCACCCATGCCGGCGCGATCGACTGCGTCTGGGCGGGCGGCGAAAAGCTTGTCGAAGGCGGACAGCATCGGCTCCGTGGCGAAGCGCGCGAAAAGTTTGCAACGACGGTGCGGAGGCTCGTCGCATGAGCCTCACCCTCGATCGCGACAAGGCCGCTGACAAACCGACGCTCTACAAGAAGATCCGGCAGGACATCGAGAGCCGCATCCTGACCGGCGAGTGGCCGCCCGGCCATCGCATCCCCTTCGAACATCAGCTGATGGCGCGCTACGGCTGCTCGCGCATGACGGTCAACAAGGCGCTGTCGGAGCTCGCGCAGGCCGATCTGATCGAGCGCCGCCGCCGCGCCGGCTCCTTCGTGCGCCGTCCGCAGCATTTGTCGGCCGTGCTCAAGATCGCGGACATCCGCGCCGAGATCACCGCGCTCGGGCGCGCCTACGGCTACGAGCTAATCCGCTGCACACGCCGCGCGGCCACTGCCGCCGACCGCGAACGGCTCGGCGTACGCAAGGCCGGCAAGGTGATCGCGATCGCCTGCCGCCACAGCGCCGACAACGTGCCCTTCGCCGTCGAGGACCGGCTAATCGATCTCGAATCCGTGCCGGACGCAGCCAAGGCCGACTTTGCGGCCGAGCCACCCGGCACCTGGCTGCTTCATCATGTCCCATGGACCGAGGCCGAGCACACGATCAGCGCTATTGTCGCAGATGACCACACGGCGGCATCACTCGACATTCCCGTCGGTGCGCCATGCCTCGTGGTCGACCGCCATACCTGGCGCAGCGCGCGCACGATCACCGCCGTGCGCCTGCTCTATCCCGGTGAGTCCCATCGCCTCACCGCGCGCTTCAAGGGAGGCTGAGATACGCGATCATGCGGCACAATTCATGCAACAGCGGCGCAGACGTTCGCTGGCACGGAAATGAAAGACCAACAGGACGGCAAACCAGAGTTCGGCAAGGGGACCATCATCATGCGTAGTTCAAAAGTCGTTGCGACAATCATTGCACTTGCGGTATCCGCCCCGGCGCTCGCCGACGACGTCAAGGTCGGCATCGGCATTTCCGGCTGGACCGGCTTTGCGCCACTGACGCTGGCGAACCAGGCCGGCATCTTCAAGAAGAACGGGCTCGACGTTTCCATCAAGAAGATCCCGCAGAAGGATCGCCACCTCGCCATCGCTTCCGGCGACATCCAGTGCGCGGCGACGACGGTCGAGACCTGGATTTCCTGGAACGCCAACGGCGTTGCGACCAAGCAGATTTTCCAGCTCGACAAGAGCTTTGGCGCCGACGGCATGGCGGTACGGAACGACGTCGCCGCAATCAAGGACCTCAAGGGCAAGACGGTCGCGGCATCAGCGCCGGGCACCTCGCCCTATTTCGCGCTCGCCTGGATGCTGAAGAAGAACGGGCTCACGGTGAAAGACGTGACCGTCGTGAACCTCGAGCCGGCCGCGGCCGCGCAGGCATTTGTCTCAGGCCAGAACGACGCCGCGATGACCTATGAGCCCTATCTCTCGACAGTGCGTGCCGCTCCCGACAAGGGCAAGATCATCGCCACCACGCTCGACTATCCCATGGTGATGGACACGTTTGGCTGCACGCCGAAATTCCTGAGCGAGAACCCGAAGGCCGCGCAGGCGCTCGCCAACAGCTACTTCGAGGCGCTCGCCATGATCGCCAAGGATCAGGCCAAGTCCTATGAGATCATGGGCGCGGACGTGAAGCAGACCGGCGAGCAGTTCGGCAACTCGGCGAAATATCTGCGCTGGCAGGACAAGGCCGCCAACCAGAAGTTCTTCGCCAGCGAGTTCCTGACCTTCAACAAGGAAGCCGCCGACCTCCTGCTCGAGATCGGCATCATCAAATCAGCGCCGAAGGTCGAGGACCTCTTCGACGCCAGTTTCATCAAGTAACATCAGCCGCGCCTTCGTCCCGCTTCACACGCCGTGAAGCGGGACTTGCGCGCGATCGATCCACGCTACCGGAACCTCCCCCGTGATACGCCCCCTGGATCCCGTCACCTCTAGACAACGCGCGGCCTATGGCCTCGCGTTCTTCGTTCTCTTCGTGGCCCTTTGGTCGTGGGCGACCTTTGGCGGCTACGTCTCAAAAACGTTTCTCGCCAATCCCCTCACCATGGTCCAGGAGGGTTTTGAGCTTCTCACCCGGCACGGCTTCCTGTTCGACATCGGCATGACGATCTGGCGCGTGGTCGGCGGTTTTGTGCTGGCGGCGATCATCGCGGTACCCATTGGCGTATTGATGGGCGCCTACAAGCCGATCGAGGCCTTCCTCGAACCTTTCGTGTCCTTTGCACGCTATCTGCCGGCCTCGGCTTTCATCCCGCTGCTGATCCTGTGGGCCGGCATCGGCGAGCTGCAAAAGCTGCTCGTCATCTTCATCGGCTCGGTGTTCCAGATCATCCTGATGATCGCCGTCACCGTCGGCAGCACACGGCGCGACCTCGTTGAAGCAGCCTATACGCTCGGCGCCAGCGACGACGGCATCATCCGCCGCGTGCTGCTGCCCTCCTCCGCGCCTGAGATCGCCGAAATCCTTCGCCTCGTACTCGGCTGGGCCTGGACCTATGTCATCGTCGCCGAGTTGATCGGATCGTCCTCCGGCATCGGCCATATGATCACCGACAGCCAGGCGCTGCTCAACACCGGCCAGATCATTTTTGGCATCATCGTCATCGGGTTGATCGGCCTGATCTCGGACTTCCTGTTCAAGGCGTTCAACGCCTGGCTGTTTCCGTGGAAGCTCGCATGACGAAGCTGAGGATAGACCAGGTCTCCCGGACCTTCCCTGCCCGCGGCGGCCACGCGCCGACGCGCGCGCTGGAGCCGACCAATCTCGACGTCGGCGACAACGACTTTGTCACGATCTTGGGACCGTCAGGCTGCGGTAAGTCCACACTGCTGCGCATCGTCGCCGGCCTTGACCGTCCGACCAGCGGACGCGTGACGCTCGACGGGCGCGAGGTGACGGGCCCCGGTGCGGATCGCGGCATGGTATTCCAGTCCTACACCCTGTTTCCCTGGCTCACCGTGCGCGAGAACATCGCCTTCGGCCTGCGCGAACGCGGAGTCTCGCAAGCCGAGCGCCACAAGGTCGCCGACGGCTTGATCAAGCAGGTCGGCCTCACCGGCTTCGAGAACCATTGGGCAAAACAACTCTCCGGCGGCATGCAGCAGCGCACCGCGATCGCGCGCGCGCTCGCCAACGATCCAAAAATCCTCCTGCTCGACGAGCCCTTCGGCGCACTCGACAACCAGACCCGTGCGCTGATGCAGGAAATGCTGCTCGGCATCTGGGAGCGCGACCAGAAGACGGTGCTGTTCGTCACCCACGACATCGAGGAAGCGATCTTCCTCGGCAGCCGCGTCGTGGTGATGAGCGCGCGGCCCGGCCGCATCAAGGCCGACATCGCCATCGACCTGCCGCATCCGCGCTCCTACAAGATCAAGACCACGCCGGAATTCACCGCGCTGAAGGAGCGGCTGGTCGAGGAAATCCGCACCGAGGCTTTGAAGGTCGCTGCCCATGCCTGACGATCGATTCGAGGTGAATGGCGCGCGGGTGCTCGCCGATCTCAACGCGCTGCGCGCGATCGGCGCCTATAAGACCGGCGTGCACAAGCCGACATTTTCGGAACCGCATGTCCGTTCGCTGGAATGGCTTGCCGCAAAACTTCCCGACGCCGGGCTGACCGCCACAATCGACGGCATTGGCAACGTACTCGGCACCAGCACGAGGGCGGGTCCAAAGCTGCTCGCGGGCTCGCATCTGGAGAGCCAGAATTATGCCGGTTGGCTCGATGGCCCGCTCGGCGTGGTCTATGCGCTTGAAGCGGCGCGCGTCATCAACCCTGATCCGAAGGCGCACGGCGCCGTCGAAGTTGCCTCATGGTGCGACGAGGAAGGACATTTTGGCCACTTCCTCGGCAGCCGCTCCTATGTCGGCCTTGTAACTGAAGCCGATGTCGACGCTGCACGCGATCGCACCAGCGGGCGGACTATGCGCGACGCACTCCGCGATATCGGGCTCGCGGGACGGCCCCGCGCATCCGCCGAGCCTGGGCGCCATGTCGGCTATCTCGAAGCACATATCGAGCAGGGCGACACGCTGGAGAGCCGCGGCCTTGCGATCGGCGTCGTCACGTCCATCGTCGGCATCTGGCAGTACCGGCTGAACTTTGTGGGCGAGCAAAACCATGCCGGCACGACGCGCATGGCCGCGCGCAAGGATGCCGGCCTTGCGCTGGCAAAGTTCTGTGTCGCGATTGACGAACGTTTCCCGGGAGTTTGCGGTCCGCGCACGGTGTGGACCACCGGCCGTATCATCCTCGATCCCGGTGCGCCCAGTATCATTCCCGGCGGTGCCGAGATGCTGTTCCAGATTCGCGACGACGATCCTGCCGTGATCGCGCGGCTGGAGGATCTGCTGCGAACCATGGTCGATGAGGTCAACGCGCAGGGTCCGTGCAGCGCGACGCTCGAAAACCTCCGCACCGGCGCGCCCGCGATGATGGACGAAGGGTTTCAGGCCGCAATCGAGGCCGCGAGCGCCGCGCTCGCCGGCAGCCGTTCGCTGCGCATGCCGAGCGGCGCCGGCCACGACGCCCAGATGCTGGCGACGATCATGCCCGCGGGGATGCTGTTCGTGCCGTCGATCGGCGGCATCAGTCATCACTGGACCGAAAACACTGATGACGCCGACATCGTCACCGGCGCAAAGGTGTTCGTCGATGCCTGCCGGCGCATCCTGGCGGGATAGACTTAGTAGCACTGACAATCAGGCACCGCCGTCGCGACCAAAACGCTCGACCAGAAAATCGATGAACAGGCGCACCTTGACCGAGAGGTGCCGCGTCGGCGGATAGACGGCGTAGAGCGCGAGCGGCGGCGCCGCGTATTTTTCGAGCACCGGCTGCAGCTCTCCGCGCTTCAGCGCCTCCTCCGCGATGAAGGTCGGAAGCAACGCCAGCCCCCTGCCCTTGATCGCGACGTCGCGCAACACCTCTGCATTGTTGACGCAGAGCGACCAGGTGGGCTGAATCCAATGCACGCCGTCAGCGCCGGTCAACTTCCACTGGTTGCCGGTGAGCAGGAAGCCATAGGTCAACGACACATGCGTGCGCAGATCCTGCGGATGGGCCGGCGTGCCGTGACGCTTGATATAATCCGGCGAGGCACAGATCAGCCGCTCGATCGGCATGATTTTTCGCGCGATCAGGCTGGAGGATTCGAGCTCGGCAATGCGCAGCGTCACGTCAAAGCCGTCCTGCACCGGATCGAGCAAATCGTCGCTGAGCACGAGCTGAAGCTGCAGTTCCGGATATTTCGCCATGAAGTCGGCGAGCACGGGTCCCAGCCGCATCGTGCCGAACGACATCGGTGCATTGACGCGGAGCAGCCCGCGCGGCGCGGACTGCGACTGCGTCACCGCCTGGTCGGCCGCCTCGATCTCGCCGAGAATGACCAGCGCGCGCTCGTAATAGTGCTGGCCGCTCTCGGTCGGGCTCGCATGCCGCGTGGTGCGGTTGAGCAGTTGCACGCCGAGGCTCTCCTCGAGGTCGGCGATGTATTTTGAGATCGCCGAGCGCGACAGCCGCAATTGCCGGCCGGCCTCGGCGAAGCTGCCGCTGTCGACCACTTTCACGAAGGCCCGGAGGCTCGCGAGCTTATCCACGCCGACCCTCCGATTGTTTCCAAATCGTAGACATAGCCGTCATGGAAGCACGGATTGTCGCCAAAACAAAGCTGCACGATATTTCCTGCCAGAGCGAAACTGCTCCCCAAGCTTGGAGGATGAGATGTCAGGACTTCATCACGTCACGGCGATCGCCGGCGACCCGATCCGCAATTTTGGCTTTTACACCCGCGATCTCGGCCTGCGCTTCGTCAAGAAGACCGTCAATTTCGACGACCCCGCCACCTATCACTTCTATTACGGCGACGAGACCGGCCGCCCCGGCACGATCTTGACCTTCTTCCCCTGGCAGGGCGTGCCGGCCGGACGGCGCGGCGTTGGCGAGACGCATCAAACCGCGTTCCGCGTGCCGCAGCGTTCGCTCGGCTACTGGACGCAGCGCTTCATCGAAAAGGGCATCCGCTACGAGGCGCTCGAAAAGCGTTTTGGCGAATCCGTGCTGCCGTTCACCGATCCCGACGGCATGGCGCTGGCGCTCGTCGGCGTGGCCGGTGCGGAGAACGAGCCGACCTGGAGCAGTGGCGAGGTGCCGGCCGAGCACGCGATCCGCGGCTTCCACGGCGTCACCCTGCTGCTTGACGATGCTGCGAAGACAGGTGCGATCCTGACCGACGTGCTCGGCTTCAAGGAGATCGCGCGCGAAGGCTCCGTCATCCGCTTCAGGGCGCCGGGCGATGTGCAAGGCAGCGTCGTCGACATCTATGAGGCCAAGGGGTTCCTGCGCGGGCATCAGGGCGGCGGCTCCGTGCATCACATCGCATTCCGCGCGGCCGACGACACCGAACAGGGTGCGATGGCGCAGAAGCTCATCGACAGGCATGACATGCGGCCGACCGAGCAGCGTGACCGCAACTATTTCCGCTCGATCTACTTCCGCGAGCCCGGCGGCGTGCTGTTCGAGATCGCAACCGACATCCCGGGCTTCGCCGTCGACGAGCCCGTGGCAACGCTCGGCCGCGACCTGAAGCTGCCCGGCTTCCTCGAGCCGCACCGCAAGCAGATCGAGGGCGTGTTACCCAATCTGGAAGAGACCGCGTCATGATCGAGACGTCCTTCATTTATCGCTTCGAGCCTGGAAACAGGCCCGAAGCACCGCCCCTGCTGCTGCTGCACGGCACCGGCGGCGACGAGAACGATCTGCTGCCGCTCGGCGGCATGATCTCTCCCGGCTCGGCGCTCCTCTCGCCACGCGGACGCGTGCTCGAGCACGGCATGCCGCGCTTCTTTCGCCGGCTCGCCGAAGGCGTCTTCGATGAGGACGACGTGCGCAAGCGCGCGCTGGAGCTGGGCAGCTTCGTCGTGGATGCGCGGCAGCGCCATGGCATCGCGGCGCCGATCGCCGTCGGCTTCTCCAATGGTGCGAACATCGCAGCAGCGCTTCTGCTGATGAAGCCGGATGCGCTCGCAGGCGCCATCCTGCTTCGCGCGATGGTGCCGCTTTCGGATCCGCCGCGCGCGAAGCTCGACGGCAAACAGGTCCTGCTGCTGTCAGGGCAAGCCGACCCGATCGTGCCTGCGCACAACTCGGCAAGGCTCGCCGCGCTGCTGTCGGACGCAGGAGCCGAAGTCGACCACAAGATCCTGCCGGCCGGCCACCAGCTCTCGCAAGCCGACGTGATGCTGGCGCGCGATTGGGCCAGCGGCATCGAGGCACGCGCTGCGTGACCGGCGCAGGGCGGCGCAACGTCGGATGCGCCGCCCTGGTAACAGGCGACCGCCACAACCCACCGGTGCGCGCTGCGCACCTTGCGCTGATGTCGTTAAAGACAGCGATTTGTCGTCCTGCACCCTACTTTTTGCGTTGGTGAATGCACCCGGATTCAACGCTGCGGCGCGGCAGCGTTGCTTTGCCTGACCTCCGCCCGGCGCGGAGAGCAGAACCAACTTACGGCCCCGCACTGTCGAACGGCAGATGATCGCGCCTGAAAGCATCGGGAAAAACCTGCAAACTACAGGGACGATGAAGGACTGGGCACGCTCTACTCCAAGTAGACTTGGTTGTACTTGCCGAACTACTTCGGCGCCGGTCATGAGGCCCAGCATCCCGCCATGACAGGATGTTTCTCGTCATTTCATTGCGCTTCCGGCCGGCCCATTCCGATGATAGCGTCGCAGATATTTACGTATTTTTAATTTTTTGATGGTGGGGCGTTGAATAGAGCCTTTGGCGATTCATTCAACCTGTCGTCTTCTCACCCAGAGACATTTTCCTCGGGGCACGACGCTGGTCATGCCGTCATCGTGCCGGATGCGCATCTCCTGTTCTCGGGAGAGTATGCGCGCGCCGGACGCGATCTCATCATCTCCGACGAGCATCACCGTTTCACGGTGCCGAATTATTTCGCGGGCACCAAGCATCCGGCGCTGGTGTCACCCGAGGGCGCGCCGCTCGATCCGAAGGTGATCGAGGCCTACACCGGACACACCGCTTACGCACAGGCGACCGATCCAGCCGCATCCGCCGGCAAGGTGGTCGGCCATGTTGTGAAGATGACCGGCAGCGCCAGCATCGTGCGCAACGGCGTCGCCATCGTCGTCAACAATGGCGACGTCATCTATCAGAACGACCTCGTCCAGACCGGAAGCAACTCGACGCTCGGCCTCGTGCTCGAGGATGGCACCGCGTTCAACCTGTCCGCCAATTCGCGGTTCATGCTGAACGAACTGACCTACGATGCGTCCAGCACCTCGAACAGCGCACTGCTCACGCTGGTGCAGGGTGCGGCGAGCTTCGTTGCCGGCCAGGTGGCCAAGAGCGGCGACATGAAGGTTGCAACGCCCGTTGCGACCATGGGCATTCGCGGCACCGCCGTTATCCTCGACATCAACTCGACCGACGGCAAGGTATCGATCTCCGTCGTCGATCAGCAGGACGGCCAGGTCCACGCGGTGCAGGTCTTCAACGCCGCGGGCGTGCTGATCGGCACGGTGACGAGCAACGGCAACTCGCTGACGCTGACGCCGACCGCGACCTTCGACGTGATCGCCCAGGAGAGCAACAAGACGCCCGCGCAGGTCGCGCAGGAATTCGCCGCGTTCCAGCAGGTGCTCAACACCTACGATGTCGGCAAGCAGATCTTTCCGAACCTGCCGCAGCACACCGAGAACACCGGCGGCAACGGCAACAATCCCAGCCCGAACACCACGACAAAGTTCGCGGGAAGCCCGCCGCTCAATCCTCCCGGGACCGAGTATCATCCGCCCACCGGTTCGACGACCACGCAGAATGCGAGCAGCGGGACTCCGACCCAGGTCGTGATCAACAACACGCCACCCGCGTCGGGCGGGACGTCCGGCTCCACGACCACCCCGGCCGATCCCGTCATCATCCAGACCAAGGTCGTGTCCGCGATTCCCTTCGTGGTGACCCCTCCGGCGCTGTCCCCCATCACCTCGGGAGCAGGAGATCATTTCGGTCCGGTGATGAGCGCCAGCGGCGATGTGGTCTACGACCCCGACGGCGCGATCTATTTCTACGACCACGTGACGCAGACCACGCTGACGGTGGCCTCACCCGCCAACGGCTGGACCTACGGCTCCCCGACGATCAGCATGGACAGCCGCTACATCGTCTATCAGGGATCGCAGGGCGGCGGCAGCAGCTACGTCTTCGTTTACGGCACCGACCCCACCGATGCCGCGCATTATCACACCCCGACCCTGATCGCGCAGGGCGGCTCTGCCGCGGTCAGCGGCGACGGCAGCACCATCGTCGTCGAGCAGGGCGGCGGCAACATCGCGATCTACGATCTGCAGGGAACGCTGAAGGGAACAATCACGCCGCAGGCCGTCGGCGGCGGGGTCACGCTGTGGCGGCCCGCGATCAGCGCCGACGGTCATGTCATCACATTCTGGAGCTCGGATTCCGGCGCGCCTGGCGGCGCGGGCCATCTCTATGTCTTCAACGCCTCAACCGGCACCCTCACCGAGATCGCCAGCACCTCGGGCGGCGCGGGGACGAGCGCCGCCTCCGTCAGCGCCGACGGCCATCTGATCGCCTACGCAGCGACGGACGCGAGCGGCCATTCCGAGGTCTATCTCTTCGACCTCAACACGGGCCATGTGGTTTTCCACACTGCGAATGCGTCAGGCGGCAGCTACTATCCCGTGCTCAGTCCCGACGGGCATTTCATCGCCTTCACGAGCGATGCGCATGTGACGTCGGCCGACAACAATGCGTTTGCCGACATCTATGTTGTCGACGTCACCAACCCGGCCGCGCCGCAGTACAAGCTGGTTTCCGAGGGCAATGCCGCGGCCAGCAATGGCGGCGTGGCGATCAGCGCCGGCGGCCAGTATGTGGCGTTCGGCAGCGCCAGCCAGATCTTCTTTGCCGACCCGACGTCAGGCAAGAGCGCGATCATCCTGGAAACGGTGAATTCCCCTGATGTCCTCACGGCGCACGGCACGATCACGCTGACCGGCGATTTCACCGGCGTCGGGATGAGCATCACCGACAAGTTCGGCAATCCGACGCCGAACTTCAGCGCGACCTTCGATGCAGCGGGTCATATCAACTGGACCTTCAGCGAAGCCAAGAGCGACTTCGCGGGCCTCGCCTACGGCGAGGACGCCACCCAGGAATTCATCATAAAACTGTCGGCCGACAACGGCACACTGACCATTCCGGTGTTCGTGACCGTGCATGATGGCGTCCAGCCCACGATCACGCCGACCGACGCCGCGCCAATCGCCCATCCGGTCACGCTGGCGCAGAGCGATGAGAACACGCCCACCACGATCACGGCCGGCAAGCTGTTGGCCGGCGTTACCGACATCGACGGCCCGTTCCCGCTCGTGATCACCGCGCTGAGCATCGCGAGCGGTGGCGGCAGCCTCGTCCACAATGACGACAGGACCTGGACCTATACGCCGGCCGAGAATTACAGCGGCCCTGTCAGCTTCAACTATACCGCATCCGACGGAACTCTGAGCGCGAGCTCGACCGCAAGCCTTAATATCTCCGCCGTCGATCAGCCTCCGGTCGCGGGGCCGGTGACGCTGGCGCAGGGCGCCGAGGATACGCCCTACACCATCAGCGCATCCGATCTTCTCGCCGGCGTGAACGATCCCGACGGACCGTTCCCGCTGTCGATAACGGCGCTCAGCATCGCCAGCGGCGGCGGCGCGCTGGTCGACAATCACGACGGCACCTGGACGTACACGCCGGCGGCCAATTACAACGGCCCGGTCAGCTTCAACTATACGGCGGCCGACGGTACGCTGGTCTCGAGCGCGACGGCGAGCCTGAACCTTGCGCCGGTGAACGACGCACCGACGATTGCCGGCGGCTCCGTCGTCGCCGGAACGGTCGACGTTCCCGTCACGTCGGGCGGAAGCGGCAGCCACACCGCAGGCGCGGACCTGATCCTCAACGCCGGCTCCGGGCTGATCAGCGGGCTGAACGGCCACTCCGGCTACGGCACGCTGGCACTATCAGCAGGCGACGACAACTCGTCCGGCGCGATCGACATCACCTCGGTGTTCGGCTCCGCCGGTATCAACTTCTTCGGCCACAGCTACACGTCGCTCTACGTCAACAACAACGGCAACATCACCTTCAACGGGCCGAACTCCACCTTCACGCCGAGCCAGATCAATGCCGGCTTCGGCAACCCGATCATCGCGCCGTTCTGGGCCGACGTGGACACCCGCGGCGCCGGGCACGTCTATTACGACCTCGATCCCGTCGATGGCGTGATGACCATCACCTGGGACCATGTCGGCTATTACAGCGCACACACCGACCGGCTGAACTCGTTCCAGGTCGTTCTGGTGAACGAAGGCGGCGGCAATTTCGACATCGTCTATCGCTACGGCGGCATTCAGTGGACGACCGGCGATGTCAGCGGCGGTCAGGCCGCCCGCGCCGGCTATTCGGCCGGCGACGGCACGCATTATTTCGAGCTGCCGGCCTCCGGCAACGTCTCGGCGCTGCTGGCATTGCCGACGACCGAGGGCAACACCCATGTCAATGGCGTGGATGAATTCGATGTCCGTAACGGCGAGGTCGGCCCGCCCTCGCTGACGACGAACGGCACCATCAACTTCTCCGACATCGAGCCGAATGACGTCCACTCCATCCAGAGCGTGACCTATACCGGCGCGGGCGACGCGCTCGGAACGCTGCACTTCACGAAGGTGACGGACACCTCGGAGAGCGGTACCGGACAATTCGCCTGGACCTACACAACTGATCGCGTCGCCGTGCGCGCGGCGCTCGACGCCCTCCCCGAGCATACCAAAACCGAAACCTTCGACGTCGTCATCACCGACGGCGACAAGACGGTCACCCAGACCATCACGGTCACGCTGAACGAAACCGGCGACCATGCGCCGGTCGCCTCCGCCGTGACGCTGGCCGCCGGCACTGAAGACACCGCCTACACGGTGCATGCCTCCGCCCTGCTTGCGGGTGTGAGCGACGTCGACGGGCCGTTCCCTCTGTCGATCACCGCCCTGTCGGTAACGAGCGGCGGCGGCAATCTCGTCCCCAACGACGATGGCAGCTGGACCTACACGCCGGCGACGAACTACAACGGCCCGGTCAGCTTCAGCTATACGGCCTCAGACGGAACGCTCACGTCGAGCTCAACTGCGAGTCTCACGCTCGCACCTGTCAACGATCTCCCGACCGGTGCAGTCTCCATCGACGGCACGTTCCAGGCGCCTCACGTGCTGACTGCGAATACGTCCACGCTGGCGGATGCCGACGGCCTCGGCACGCTCGCCTATCAGTGGCAACGCGACGGCGTCGATATCGCCCTCCAAACCGGCAACAGCTACACGCTGACCGGCGCCGACGTCGGCCACAGCATCGACGTGGTCGTGCACTACACCGATGGCCAGGGTAATGCCGAGAGCGTGACCAGCGCCGGCTCGCCGCCGATCGCACCGGCCCCGCCGGATGCGCCGCCATCGATCTCGGGCGATTTCGCCGTGCTGACCGTGAAGGGCGGCGGCGTGGCACTGAGGGGCCTCGCCGCGGGCACCTCGACCGCGGACCTCATCGGCATCGACGCCGACAACACGCCGGAGCAGCTCCTCTACACCGTCACCGGCGCGCTGCACGGCCACCTCGCCTATTCATTGACGGGGCCTGCAATCACGAGCTTCACGCAGGCCGAGGTCAACGCGCGGTCCGTCTTCTTCGTCACCGACGATCCCACCTATGTCGGCGCCGGCGATTTCACGGCCACGCTGTCCGACGGGACCATCACGACCGCGCCTGCCACGATCGGCGTCACCATCGTCGATGCGCAGCTCTCGGTGCAGACGGTCGGCGGCTTCGATTTCGACCAGGACAATCCGATCACGGCGATGGGTCTTGGAACCATTGCGGACGGCGCCAGCGACACCGTCTTCAAGATCGAGAACGAGGGCGCCAACCGCGATTTCACCTTCACGGGCACGGGCTTCACCTATGCCGGCACCGGCAGCGAGATGCACCTGACCGGCGGCATCATCACCGCCATCGTCGAGACCGGACATGGCACGCCACCGCAACCCGCGTTCTCGCGCTTCGATCTCTACGTCCCCGCCGTCGAGTGGATGAACGCGGTCAGTGCCGCGGCCCATGGCGACCAAAGCGTGATCGAGACCCTCACGCGCACCTGGAGCTTCAATTTCATCGGCAATGCCGGGGCGGACGGGTTTGGCGCGTCGATCCTGAACGATATCTTCACCGGTAATAGCGGCGACGACACGTTTGAAGGCGAGTTTGGCTATGATCGCGCCTATTACGGTAACGCCGGCGCGGCAATCAACGTTCAGCTCGCGGACGGGTTCGTCGTCGGCGCCTCGACCGGCACCGATACGCTGAAGTCGATCGAGATGGTGACCGGCAGCGACTATGCCGATCTCTACAACGCCGGGCCGACGCCGAACAATCCCGACGGCTTCGGCGCGGCCAGCACCAATTCCGGCAGCACTGTCACCAGCAACACATTCGGCCTGTTCAACGAATTCGAGGGACGCGGCGGCGACGATCAAATTTTTGGCAACGGACAGACCCGCCTGTCCTACTACCACGCGACGGCGGGCGTCACCGTGACCTTCACCGGCTGGACCAACCCCGCCAGCGGCTCGACCGGCTTCGCCGACGGCGACGCCTCGGTCGGTCACGACACGTTCTCGAGCGTGAACTGGGCCCGCGGCTCGTTCTTCGACGATGTCTTCCATGGCGCGAACAATCCGAGCGGGTCGACGGAGAATTTTGAAGGGCTCGGCGGCAACGACCTGATCGACGGTGGTGGCGGTTTTGACCGGGCCGTCTACCAGGGTGCCTTCGACGGGACCGGAATCAATGTCCAGCTCGCCAAGGGTATCGTCACGGGCGGACCAACGACCGGGACCGACACGCTGCTCTCGGTCGAGGCGATCCGCGGCACCGATTTCGCCGACGTCTACGATGCGAGCGGGTTCACGACGATTGCGACCGCGGACAATCCCAACGCGGGAAGCGCCGGCTTCATCACGGTCAACGATACCGCCCGCGCCTTCAACGAGTTCGAAGGCCAGGCCGGCAACGATACCGTCACCGGCAACGGCAATACGCGCGTGGCCTACTACCATGCCACGGCCGGCGTGGTGGTGACGTTGGGCGTCAACGGCAGCGGTACGGCCGATGGTGACGCCTCGGTTGGACACGACACCATCATCAGCGGTGTCAGGTCGATCACCGGCTCGGAATTCAACGACGTCCTCACCGGCAACGGCGGCAACAATGTGCTCGACGGCCGCGGTGGCAACGACGTCCTCGATGGCCGGGCCAGCAACGATACGCTCACCGGCGGCACCGGCGCCGATATCTTCGTCTATTCGGCCGGCGGCGGCGCCGACCGCATTACGGACCTCAACCCGGGCGACGGTGACAGGATCGACTTGCGCGGCGTGCCGGGCGTTTACAGCCTGGCGGACGTGCTCGCACTCGTTTCGACCAACGGCCCTGACACCGTCATCACGTTCAGCCCCGGCAATTCCATCACGCTGGCAAATACAGCGCTCGCCAATCTCGTGGCGAGCGAGTTCATGTTCGCCGGCGCACCGATGTCCGTCGCCGTCACCGTGCAGACGCCCGACGGCTATGACTTCTCGACGGTCGCGACGGATCTCGTCGCCAGCGCGATCGCGACCTCCGCCTCGACCTCCGAGCACATCTTCCTCGTCGATGCTGCAAAGGGCATCACCTTCGAGATGGTGGGTAGCGGCTTCACCTACGATTCGATCACCCATCACGTGACCGGCGGCCTCGTCACCGAGATCGACATCCTCGACAGCGCCGACCCTGCGCAGACCACTCAGGACCAGATCCTGGCAAACTCCAACGGCTGGTCGATCGACGCTGCCACGCTGTTCAACACGCTCGACCAGGCGCAAAGCGCCGACGCCCAGACCAGCGCGGCCGGCAAGGCGGCGCTTACCTCCTACCTGACCTCGCCGATGTTCAGCTATGTCGGCAGCCCGGGCGGCCAGGACCACGACGGCAGGCCGCAGCTCGGCGCGGATGTGTTCGTCGCCGGCAACCACGCCGACACGTTCAACGGCATGGCCGGCCCGTTCGGACCGAACGATCCCGGCTCGGATACCGTCAGCTACGCCACCGCCGGAGCCGGCGTCACGGCGAGCCTGCTCAATCCGGCCGACAACACGGGTGCGGCGGCCGGCGACATCTATGTCTCGATCGAGAACCTGCGCGGCTCGTCGTTCGACGATGTCCTGACTGGCGATGGCAAAAACAACGTGCTGGAGGGCGGCGCGGGCCACAACATCCTGGACGGCGGCAGCCGCGGGATCGATACCGCGAGCTATGAGCACGCGCCGACGGCCGTGAACGTCAACCTCAATCTGACGGGAATTCAGCTGGTTGCCCCGGGCATGTTCGACCAGTTCCTCAACATCGAGGGCCTGCGCGGCTCGAGCTACGACGACACGCTGACTGGAAACGGCAACGGCATTCTGGAAGGCGGTCCCGGCGACGACAACCTGATCGGGAACCCCGGCGGCAGCGACACCGCAAGCTACGAGCACGCGCCATCAGGCGTGACGGTCGATCTTGCGATCAGCGGCCCGCAGAACACCGGCGGCGCGGGCATCGACAAGCTCGCCAACATCGCCAATCTGATGGGCTCGCAATTCAACGACATCCTGGCCGGCGACAGCCACGACAACATCCTGACCGGCAACGGCGGCAACGACATCTTCGTGTTCCGGGAGCTCCCCGGCGGCATCGGCCACGACACCATCCAGGACTTCATCACCGACACCGATCACATCCAGCTCGATTACGCCGCGTTCGACGCCGGCGATCCCGCGAGCTTTGCCGCATGGCTGTCCGATCACGCGACGCAACAGTCGAACGGCGACCTGCTGATCGATCTCAACGTGAACGGGCCCGACGTCGACACGATCCTTTTGAAGAACACCTCCATCAACAGCCTCCGCGCCAACGACTTCATCCTGCCCGCCGGCGGGGGCGGCGGCTTTGCGTGAGGCGGGTTTTCTCGTTGTCAATTTGCCGATGTGATCGCCATGCAAGAACCAGGACTTAACGACCAGACCGTTGCCAGTTCAACCGATACCGCCGGCGCCACACGACACCCCCGGCCCGCGCGGCTCAGGAGGGGCGAACGTCTCGATCTCTTCGAGGTCCGCCGCCACCTGGTCGCGGTCCGCTCGAGCCACGCCGAGAATCCGGCCCTGACCCGCCGCATCAACCAGATCCTGATCCGGATCTCCTGCCTCCAGGAGATCAGCGACCGCCGGCAGGACCGGCGTCTGAGGCAGGCCCTCGACCAGATCTCGCGGGGATCGCAGTCCGAGCACTGAGCTCTCGTCCTTCACGGGTCATGCCCGACACCTCCCCGGCTCCGATCGCTCGGCAGGCGGAAAACGGCCGAGACCGGTTCACTAGAGCGTGTCGGGAGCGGTCGTCCAGCGCAGATGCAGATTGTCTGCGACGCGGCGCCTTGTATAGAATCGTCGCGACGAGAGTTTACAGGAGAGCCAGGATGAAAGCCTTCCTACTGGCCTGCGTGGCGACGATCGCGATCACGGCCGTGTCCATTGGCGTGCTGAACCGCGTGCAGCAGCCGGTCGAACAGGCCTTTGCGACGACCGGCGTGCGGCTCTAGAGACGAGACCGGGAGGGCCCTTATTCCGCCGGCGCGGCGGCGTGGCCGGATTGCGAGGGGCTGGAGCCCGATTGCGCCGTCTGCTGCTCGAGCCACAGGCTGTGGTGCTCGCGCGCCCAGTTGACGTCGACCTCGCCCGAGCCCATCGCCTCGAACGCGCCCTCCATCCCGATCGTGCCGATATAGATGTGCGCTATCATGGCGGCGACGAACAGCACGCCGACGATGGAGTGGACGATCTGGGCCATCTGCATGCCTTCGATCGCCGTCACATAGAATGGGAACATAAGCACGTAACCGGTCGCCGCGACGAGCCCGCCGCCGATCACCACGATCCAGTAAATCGCCTTCTGGCCACCATTGAAGCGATTGGCCGGCGGGTGGTCATGACCGAACAGGCCGCCGCCGCGCTTGGCCCATTCGAGATCGACCTTGTTGGGGATGTTGCCGCCGATCCACATCAGGAAGATCAGGACAACGCCGATCGTGAACGGGAAGCTCAGATAATTGTGGGCATATTTCGCCCATTGCGACCATTCGGAGAACGCCTGGAAGCCGATCAGCGGCAGCAGCAGCGGCCGGCCGAAGGTGATGTTGAGGCCTGAGATCGCCAGAATGATGAAGCAGGTCGCGGTCATCCAGTGCACGAAGCGCTCAAAACCGTTGAAACGCACGATGGTGCGGCCCGATCGGCCGCTTTCGAGGCGAACCATGCCGCGGGTGAGATAGAAGATCACGATCACGGCGAGCATGCCGATGATGGCGATGCCACCGATCCAGCGCAGCGCAACGTTGCGGAATTCACGCCACTCACGTCCTTGCGGCTGAACGAGCACGCTGGAACGCTGGTCGGGGATGCTGACGCGGCCCTGGATCCGGTCCAACTCCTGTAGCAACTGCCGCTCATTGACCGAGCTCGCGGTCGGGTTGACCTGTTGGGCGCCGAGTGGCGCAGGCGCCGCCATCACCAGCAGGAGAAGCGCAAGAGCGCCGAACGCGAGGCGAACAAACCTTCCAAACGACGCCATCAGCTCCTCCCGGATATCCACCCGCCCCAGATTTCTGCCCGTCTCAGGATTCGATCGACTCGCGATAGGCCGTCTTCCAGCCCCAGGCGCCCGAGCCGTAGCCGCGCCGGGTCACCCGTTCCTTGTAGATCTGGGCGATAATCTCGCCGTCGCCGGCGAGCAGCGATTTTGTCGAGCACATCTCGGCGCAGAGCGGCAGCTTGCCTTCGGCAAGCCGGTTCGCGCCGTATTTCTCGTATTCCTCCTTGCTGCCGTCGGCCTCGGGGCCGCCGGCGCAATAGGTGCATTTGTCCATCTTGCCGCGTGAGCCGAAATTCCCGACCTTCGGGTATTGCGGCGCACCGAAAGGACAGGCGTAGAAGCAGTAGCCGCAGCCGATGCAGAGATCCTTGGAGTGCAGCACCACGGCATCCGCCGTGGTGTAGAAGCAGTTCACCGGGCACACCGCAGCGCACGGCGCATCCGTGCAGTGCATGCAGGCCATCGAGACCGAGCGTTCGCCCGGCTTGCCGTCATTGATGGTGACGACGCGGCGCCGGTTGATGCCCCAGGGCACCTCGTGCTCGTTTTTGCACGCCGTCACGCACGCGTTGCACTCGATGCAACGGTCGGCGTCGCAGAGAAATTTCATACGTGCCATCGTCGTTGCTCCTTATGCCGCCGCGATCTGGCAGAGAGTGACCTTGGTCTCCTGCATGTTCGTCGCAGGATCGTATCCGTAAGTGGTGATCGTGTTCGCGCTTTCGCCGAGCACGATCGGATCGGTGCCCTTCGGGTAGGCGCTGCGAAGATCCCTGCCTGCGAGCCAACCGCCGAAATGGAAGGGCATCCAGGCAACGCCCTTGCCGACGCGCTCGGTGACGAGCGCCTTCATCCTCGCCCGGGAGCTGTTCTCGGCGCCCGTGACCCAGACCCAGCCACCGTCCTTGACACCGCGCTCGGCGGCATCGGCAGGATTGATCTCGATGAACATGTCCTGCTGCAATTCGGCGAGCCAGGGGTTGGTGCGCGTCTCCTCGCCGCCGCCCTCGTACTCGACAAGACGACCCGAGGAGAGGATCAGCGGGAACTGTTTTGCGATCCCCTTCTCCAGCGCGGCCTTCTGCACGGAGAAGCCGATATTGGGCATCCGGAACTGCTTGGCATCCGGCATCGTCGGATATTTCGCGACCAGGTCGACGCGCGGCGTGTAGATCGGCTCGCGGTGAACCGGAATTGGATCGGGCAAGCCAAAGGCATGCATGCGCGCCTTGCCGTTGCCGTAAGGCACGCAACCATGCTTTAGCGCTACGCGCTGGATACCGCCCGAAAGGTCGAGCGACCACGATACCGTGTCCGGATTGGCCGGGTTGATCTTGTTGATCACAGCCATTTCGGCTTCGGTGAGCTCGGTGTCCCAGCCGAGCTTCTTCAGGCTCGCCAGCGTGAATTCCGGATAGCCGTCCTCGATCGCCGAACCCTTCGAGTACGAGCCGTCCGCGAGCAGGCTCACTTTCCGCGTCGTGCCGTCCGGCAGCTTCTCCTCGCGCTCGACGCCAAACCGCGGCCGGAACGTGCCGCCGCCGTCCATCACATGCAGATTGGTGTTGTAGAGCAGCGGCGTGCCCGGATGCTTGACTTCCGGTGATCCCCAACACGGCCAGGGCAGACCGTAATAGTCGCCGCCCACCTCGGGATCGTCCTTGGGCGCCCGCATCGTCAGCATGTCGAACTTCGCCTGGTTCTTCATGTGCGCCTTGAGGCGCTCGGGCGATTGCCCGCAATAGCCGGTGGACCAGCTGCCGCGGTTCATCTCGCGCAGCACGTCCTCCGCCTCAGGCAGATTGTTCTCGACCTTGACGTTCTTGAACATCTTGTCGGCGAAACCAAATTTCTTCGCCATCAGATAGATGATCTCGAGATCGTCCTTCGATTCGAAGATCGGCTTCACGATCTGCTCGCCCCACTGCAACGAGCGGTTCGAGGCAACGCGCGAACCCTTGCACTCGAACTGCGTGGCGACCGGGAGAATGTAGACGCCATCCTTGCGTCCCGCCTCGACGGCGAGCGAGGCCCAGGTCGTCGGATGCGGGTCGGCGATGACGAGCAGCTCGAGCGCCTTCAGGCCATTGAGGGATTCGGGAATGCGGGTGATGCTGTTAGAGGCGTGTCCCTGCACGAACACCGCCCGCACATTGTCCTTCTGCGCCACCTGATCCTTCGGCAGCGTCACCGCGTCGAACCAGCGAGTCAGCGGGATCCCGGGCGCTTCCATGATCTGCTTGGAGTCGAAGCGCGACTTCAGGAATTCATAGTCGACTTCCCAAACCCGCGACCAGTGCTTCCAGGCCCCTTCGGCGAGGCCGTAGTAGAACGGCAGAGTGACGATATCGAGCCCGACATCGGTCGCGCCCTGCACGTTGTCATGGCCACGGAAGATGTTGGCACCCTTGCCCGCTCCGCCGACATTGCCGGTCATCAGCAGCGCGATACAGCTCGCCCGCACGTTGGCGGTGCCGACGGTCTTCTGGGTCTGGCCCATGGCCCAGATCAGTGTTGCCGGCTTCTCGGTGGCAAACATCTTGGCGACACGCTTGAGCTGCTCGCCGGGAATGCCGGTGACACGCTCGACTTCTTCCGGATTCCACTTCTCCACTTCCTTCCGGAGATCGTCGAACCCGTAGACGCGCTGCCTGATGAACTCCTTGTCCTCCCAACCGTTCTGGAGGATGTGCCACATCATGCCGTAGAGCACCGGGATATCGGTGCCAGGCCGCATGCGCACATATTCGGTCGCGTGCGCGGCCGTGCGCGTCAGGCGCGGGTCGATGACGACAAAGTTGGCCTTCTGAAGCTCCTTGCCCTCGAGCAGATGTTGCAACGATACCGGATGCGCCTCGGCCGGATTGCCGCCCAACACAACCTGGGTCTTCGCATTGCGGATATCATTGAAGCTGTTGGTCATCGCGCCGTAGCCCCAGGTGTTGGCTACGCCGGTGACGGTCGTTGAATGGCAGATGCGCGCTTGATGATCGGTGTTGTTGGTTCCCCAGAACGCGCCGAGCTTGCGGAACAGATAGGCGCCTTCGTTGGTCATCTTGGCCGAGCCGAGCCAATAGACGGAATCGGGGCCCGACTTCTCGCGCACGTCCAGCAGCTTGTCGCCGATCTCGCTGATCGCCGTGTCCCATGAGACGCGCGTCCACTGCCCACCCACAAGCTTCATCGGATAGCGCAGCCGCCGATCGCTGTGCACGAGCTCGCGCACGGCGGCGCCCTTCGCGCAATGCGAGCCGCGGTTGATCGGGGAATCCCAGCTCGGCTCCTGGCCGATCCAGACGCCGTTCAGCACCTCCGCCGTCACGGTGCACCCGACCGAACAGTGCGTGCAGATGCTCTTGCGGACGGTCGCCCCTGCGGTGAGCGGACCGGCCATCGCCGCTTCCGCCTTCCGAACACCGCCGAGCGGCATGGTGCTGAGCGCTGCGAGCGCACCGCCCGCGAGGCCGGATTTGCGCAGGAAGCTGCGGCGGTCGAGGCCCCCGGCCTGACCTGCAAGGGACTCGGCGACGGAGCCGCGGCGATCGGAACGCTGATGGGTTCGCTTGATAAGCACGGGCGGCCTCCCTCTCAAACCGGATAGCGATTGACGCGGTAATAGGCCTTCACGTGGTCGGATTCCTTATAGCGCGCCTTGCGCTTCTCATCGTTGTTCTCGCTGTCGGCCTGCGCCGACCCGACCAGCGGAGTCGCGAGCGTCGCGCCGGCGCCGACCGTGCCGATGCCGACCTTGCGCAGGAAGTCGCGGCGTCCGACCTTCGCTTTCGTCTCGTCACTCATCGCATCTCTCCAGGACCGACGCGCGTCGGTCAGTTGGCGAATGTGAATGCTTCCGTCTCGATCTCGATGAAGGCGCGACCGAGCGCGCCGACCGCCCGATAGAAACGGGTGTTTTCGGCGCTCTCCATTTCGGCGAACAGCCGCCCTATCCAGGACGACACGTGTTTTTCGAAGAAGGCGCGCTGGGCCTCGGGCGGCGCATCGAAGCTGCCGCTGGCAAGGCCCGCCATGATCTCGCACAGGATGGCGGCGTTATCCTCGGGCTCGGAATTGTTGGCGACCCGCTCGATGCCGAGCGCAGTCAGGTCCGCGCGCAGGCGCGACAACGGCCGTTCGTTGAGAAAGCCCGTGAGATAGTAGGAGGCGTAGGGCAGCAACTCGCCGCGGCCGAGCCCCACGAAGAGATCGAAATATTCGCGCTCGATCTTCGCTGCGACCGCGCCCGAGGCGGCGTCGGCCAGCGCAGCATGCGCGCGTCCGAGCGGCGTTGCATCACCGGTCAATGCTGCAAGCTGGTCGAGCAGTCTTTTCGACGGCGGTGCGGACAACAGCGTTGCGAGCAGCGCGTATTCCTGCGCCCGTGCCGCATCGACGGGATCGAGCGGCTCTGCGGAATCGGTTTGTTCGCTGTAGAGATCCGGCCGCAGATCGTTACGGGACACGCCGGTCGCGGCTTCGACTGCAACCACCCGTTGTGCGGGCACCTTGGTCCAGTTCGAAACCGAGGGTTGGCTGATGCCGATTTTACGCGCAAGCTCCGCAACGCCACCTGCGGCGCCGATTGCGCGATCAAGACCGTCATCTCGCACGTGGACCTCCCATCCAAGTCCCGTCTGCTTGATTATCGCTTTTGTTACAAAGCAGTAGGCAAATCGTAGTCCCGGTTCCATGGACGGTCAATCGCCTGCCCATAGCCTGAAGCTATAGCCTTTGGTCGCGCGCCTCAGCGCGGCAGAGCACCACCATGGGTGCGAGGCCTGACGGGCTCGGCAAAATCCGCATGCCTCTCGGCCACCGTCGGTTGCGCTGCAGCAGGCATTGTCGGCAGTTCCGGCGCACCCGGGGGCTCGACGACATCGGGTGGGGTTGCCGTATCGGTTTGCTGCAGTTCGGCCGAAGAATCCGCTGGTTCAACGTCCGCGTCAGGCAGTGACTCCACCACCTCCCGCACGCCGCCGACGATGCGATCGACGAGCGCGGCCAGTTCCTCCGAAGTGCAATCCAGCGGTCCAAAGCCCGGCATCGCAGTCGGGTCGTTGAAGTCCCATGCGTTCTCCGCAAGCCCGACGAAGTCGCGAATGGCCGGGTCGGTGGCCCAGGCGCGGCGAAGCGCCGCATGGCTCAACTCCTGTGGAATACCCTTGCGCAGGAAAGCCGTGATGTCGGTCGCCGCAGTGATCTCGTCGATCGACGGCAGGTCAGAAAGGTCGAGCTCGCGCTCATCGTCCTTGGCCGCAGGCGCCGGCGGCGCGGACAGCGCCTCGGCAGGCTTCGCCGGCTCCGCAGGCGCGACGTCCGCTCGCTGCTCGCGCTTGCGGCGGAACCAGCGTGCAAGGAACTCTTCCTCGCTCATTCCTGTCCGCCTTCATGGTCGCGCCGCGCCAGCGCCTCGGGATCGGCGCGCCGTCGCTTGCGCTTGACGAATTCCCGCTCGACATGGTGCTCGACAACGAAGTTTTCAATCGCCTCGCGCAGCACCTCGGGCATCGGCACCGCCTCGACGAGATTGTCGGCGGCTTCGGTAAAGCCTTCGCCTTCCGCGGGATCGGCGGTAACCGCCGTGACGGCATAAGGCCAGGCGCCTTCCGACGGCGACAGCACGGTCCAGATGCTCGGGCTGCCCGAGGCGAGATTGTCGCGATAGCGCGCCGTCTCGGACGGATAGAGATCGACCGTGGCGCTTCCGGCATAGAACAGGGTCGTGCCGTCCTGATCGCGAAGCACGGTCCAGGGTTTTGTGGCCGGCTCGTCCGGCAGCACGGCAATACCGCGCCAGATGAAGTCGACCCAGGGCGAACTGGCCTTGCGCCGCTCGACCACGACGCCGACGGGAATCAACAGCAATGGCAACGCCGCCGGGCTCATGTCACCATCTCCAGGCGCTTCACCGGCAGGCCGGTCAGCAGATTTTGCGGCTTCATCCGGAGCTTCTGATCCGCCGTCATCGACAGGATCAGGTAGACCGGCTCGTCCTCGACATCGTCGAGGGCAAGGGTTGAATCGGCAAACGTCAGACGGAACAACGCGAGCACGCGGTCCGCGCTGGGCTCGTCGAGTTCCTCGCCGCGCCAGAGGCGATCACCAAGGCGGGTGGCATCGGCATCGAGCCCGACATACCAGGTGAGCTTTGCGTCCCTTAGCGCGCGCAGCGGCTCGATCGTGACGTCGAGGCCGAGCAGATGGGAGACCCAGCGCGTCATCGCCTGCGCCAGCGCCGCCGGCCCGCGACCATCAGCCGTGAGGTCGAGGGCCATGTCGAACTGGTCGCTGCGCTGCCAATAGTCCTCGGCATTGTCCTCGCTCAACACGTCGACATCAGCATCGGTCGTGGCGCCCAGCATCGACATCAGCGAGAGCACCGGGGTCGGCGTGCGGCCGCTGACGATCTCCTCGTCGCCAAGCAGCAGGGCCTGCTCATGTGGCAGCACGCGCTGGGTTCGGAAGAACAACTCGGCCGCGCGCAGCACGAACGGATCATCGCAGCCGTCGAGCGCATTACGCAGGATGACGTGCACGAGCTGATTGACGAACAGCGGCGGCAGGTCGTTGGCGCCTGAGCGCACCGATGCAAGATAGGCGGCCTCGAGCGTCGGATGCCGCAGCAGGAGATCGCGAAACGCCAGCACGAACTGCCAGTTCTCCCGGGCATCGGCGTCGGAAATCCCGGCGACTTCGTCGGCGCCGACCGGTTGGCGCGGATTGGCGAGCAATTCGCGGTGCAGCCGGCGTTCGACCGGGCACGCATCCTCCGGCGGCATCAGCTCGGGACGGGCGAAATAGGCCTTCAGGAACTCGTCGGTGACGCAGAGCCCGCCGCCCTCGTCACGATCGAGCAAATGATGTCCGCAGGCGATCCAGAAATCGTTCATCTGTGGCCCGGCTCCCGGCCCAATTCCGCAAGGTTGAGACTGTCGTCAGGCTGGGTGTCTTCAACCACCTCCATGAACGAAAACGCCTTGCTGTGTCCCTGCCCTTCTCGCAATCGCAGCCGGCGGAAGCTTTCGCGCACCCCGCCGTCCTGCGCCACGCGATGGACGGCAATAAGCGATGAGACCGGATGCGTGCAGAGCGATTGGGCGAAAGCGACTTCCTCCTCCGCGGCCGTCCGCGCGGCAGCCATGTCCGGCGCGCCGAAGCGGTCGACGAGTTGTCGGGCCAGGAGTTCGACCAGCCCCTGGTAATCGGCCTCCGTCGCCGGCACGATCTGCGCTAGCGTCGACCAGCCCCAGGATTGCACGCCGAGGAAGCCGCTGCGAAACGCCGCCCGCTCCTTGCCTTCGAGCTTCGCACCATCGCGATCCCAGAAGCGGAAGGCGCCGGAAACCGCCCATTCGCCCGGCTCCGCCGCGACGTCGAACACGAAGGTGTCGGAGGGATCGAGTGCGATGGTGCGCAGGAGCTTCACAGGCGTGGCCCTCCGAGCGCCGGATCGAGCCAGGACGGCGTCGCGAGCGCCTCAACCAGCCGGCTTCGTTCGATCGCGTCCGAGCCAATGCGGCGCGTGAGCAGATCGCCGTGTTCGTCGATGCGCTGGATCGTTTGCCGCTCGCGCGGCATCCGTCCCAGATATTCGCGGGCAACGCCGTCAAAACCCTCGGCCTGCCAGCTGTCGATCGTCAGCATCAGGTGCCGGGCAAAGCTCTCTGTCACCTGCACCGCGCCGGCCTCGCCAAAACCTTCCTGGTCGAGCGCCGAGGCCAGGGGGTGAACCCCCGGCTCGTCGTCGCTCATGGCCACCGTCCGGATCATGGCGCCGAACACCAGCCATTGCGGCGGCTGGTCCTCGTTGGCGGCGGGAGGCCATCCCATGCGCCCACCGCCGATCAGGCCTCCGTCGATCCTGACCGCATCCGGCCAGCCGATCGTGATCGGCTTGTTCGGCGGCGCGTAGGCGCGCAGCGCATCTGACAATGCGACCATGCCGGCATAGAACGCGCGCCGCGCTTCGCGCAGCGGCTCGCCCGGCTCGAGCACCACGGCAAACTCCGCGAGGTCGAAGCGGCCGACATAGACCAGCGTCCCGGCCCCGCTCTCCGGTGCAATGCGGCATGCATGGGCAAAAGCGTCGCCACTCTCGCGCAACCGCACCAATGTGAACGGCGGCGGCAAGTGGATTGGTTCCGCCAGGGAAACGTGGCTCGTTGGGGTCGACGGCAGGCCGTCCTCCGCTTTCCTTTTCTTCCCGATCGATAATGTCTATACGAGGCGAAGAGCCGGCGCGAGTCCACAGTCGGCGCCGGACTAGCGGAGAGGTTAACCTGGAGCAGCCAGCGAAGACCGTTTTGATCTGCTCGTGCGAAGACACGATGCGTCTCGACACGGCCGCGATCCGGCGCGGATGCCCGAACTGCGAGATCAAGAGCTTTCGTCATCTCTGCGGTGCCGAGCTCGACCACTTTCGCAAGGCCGCCACGGCAGATGGCACGCTGACGGTCGCCTGCACCCAGCAGGCGGCGCAGTTTACGGATGAGGCCGGCGAACGGACTGACGCGATCAGCTTCGTCAACATCCGCGAAACGGCCGGCTGGTCGCGCGACGGCGCGCGAGCCGGTGCGAAGATGGCGGCCCTGCTCGCATCCGCGTCCGTCACGACACCGGACTATCCGCTCGTCACCTTGTCGAGCGACGGCGTGGTTTTGATCTATGGGCGCGACGAAGCCGCGATCGAAGCGGGCCGCCTGCTTGCCGATCACCTCGACGTCACGGTCATGCTGAAAGAGCCCGGTGACGCGATGCCGCCGGCTGCAACAGTTTTCCCGATCGTGAAGGGGACCATCCGCTCCGCAAAGGGGCATTTCGGCGCCTTCGAGCTTGCGATCGACGATTATGCGCGTCCCCGCCCCTCCTCGCGCGACCGCTTCGTGTTCGATACGCCGAGAGGCGGCGTCACGTCGCGCTGCGATCTCGTGCTCGACCTCTCGGGCGAGAGGCCGCTGTTTCCGACCCACGATTTGCGCGACGGCTATTTGCGGGCTGCCCCGAACGATCCGGCCGCAATGCTGCGCGCGGTGCTGGCCGCGCGCGATCTCGTCGGCAGCTTCGACAAGCCGAAATACATCGACGTCACGCCTGACCTCTGCGCCCATTCGCGTTCGAAGCGCACGGGCTGCCATCGCTGTCTCGATCTCTGTCCGACGAGCGCGATCACGCCCGACGGCGATCACGTCGCGATCGATCCGAACATTTGCGCGGGCTGCGGCCAATGCGCGGCCGCCTGCCCGACCGGCGCGGTCTCCTACACGCTGCCGCCTGCGGATACGCAGCTGCAAAAGCTTCGCGCCATGCTGCTTGCCTACCATCAGGCCGGTGGCACGAATCCGGTGCTGCTCTTTCATGACAGCCCGCACGGCACGCCGCTGATCGACGCCCTGGCGCGGCATGGCGACGGCTTGCCGGCGAACGTGCTTCCCTTTGCCGTGAACGAGCTCACGCAGGTCGGGCTGGAAGCGATCGTCGGTGCATTGGCCTATGGCGCATCAGCCGTGCGCTTCCTGCTGCGCGCCAAGCCGCGCCACGATCTGACCGGCCTGTCGCAAACGATCGGCATGGCCGAGGCGATCCTTGGCGGCCTCGGATTTGAAGGCCGCCGCGTTGCCACCGTCGAAACCGACGACCCCGACGCGCTCGGCGGCCATTTGACCGGCATCGGCGTACTCGCCGCGGTCTCAACGCCCGCGACCTTCAAGACGGTCGGCAAGCGGCGCGGCCTCCTGCGCTTCGCCTTGAGCGAGCTGCATCGCGTCGCACCGAAACCGGTTGACGTGATCGCCCTGCCGCAGGGTGCACCGGTCGGCGCGATCAATGTCGACATCGCCGGCTGCACGCTGTGCCTGTCCTGCGTCTCGGCCTGCCCGACCGGCGCGCTGCGCGACGATCCCGAGCGGCCCGTGCTGAAATTCATCGAGGATGCCTGCGTGCAATGCGGCTTGTGCCAGAGCACCTGTCCGGAAAAGGTCATCACGCTCAAGCCGCAGATCGATTTTCGCGCGGCCCGCGCGTCTGCCAAGATCATCAAGGAAGAGGAGCCTGCGCTCTGCGTCCGCTGCGGCACGCCCTTCGGCGTCAAGAGCACGATCGACCGTATCGCGGCCAAACTCGAGGGCCGGCACTGGATGTATCCCGCCGGCGACAAGCGGATCGAGGCGCTCCGGATGTGCGCCGACTGCCGCGTCATCGTCATGAGCGAGCAGCAGTTCGATCCGTTCAAGGGCGTCCCCGAACGCGCGCCGCCGCGCACGACGGACGACTATCTGCGCCAGCGCGACAGCAAGGACCAGACGGACAATTGATAATTTTGCAGGGTCGGAAACCAAGGAAGCATCACCATGTCTCGTCTCACTACCGTCTTGTCGACATGCTTGATCTCGATCGCTCTCGCAGGCAGCGCGGCTGAAGCCGCCGCCCCTCCGCTAAACAAGGCGCAAAAGGTCGCCCTCAAGCAGGCGATCGTGGCCTGCAAGGCCGAAGCCAAGGGCAAGAAGATCGCGTGGCTGTCGCGCCGGAAATATGTCAACCACTGCGTCGCCGAGGCGCTGAAGGAGCATCCCAGCATCGACGTCATCCAGGTCCTCAAGGAACATCCGGAGATGCGGGACCTGCCGATGGACAATTGGGATTCGATCTGAGGCGCTTCTGAAGCGGGATGCTTTGCGTTGAACTGGCGCGGCGTCGGGAATTCACCTCTCCCTTGGGAGAGGTCGGCATAGGCGGCCTGTGGCCGCCGTTCTTAAAGGACGCCGATGCTTCGCATCGGCTGAAGCGCCGGATGAGGGGTTACGGTCCCAGTTTGATGCAGCCCCCCTCACCCGATTTGCTGCCGCAAAGCGACCTCTCCCCGCTGGGGAGAGGTGAACCGCGCTCTCCGGACAAGCGAGTCAACCTAATGCCATCGCGCTTCTATCGCGACGTCGCGCGGCCGAGGAAGTCGGTCAGCGCGCGACGATCCTCGGCCGAACCGATGCGCTGCTCCGGCATCTTGGTGCCGGGCGTAAAGGCATTGGGTCCGACCTCGAACAGCTTTGCGACCGTCTCCGGCGTCCAGACAATGTCCATGGTCTTGAGCGCATCGGAGAAACGATAACCGGGCAGAGACGCGATCTTGCGGCCGAAGAGTCCGGCCAGCGTCGGGCCGGCGCGCTGCACCTCCTTGTCAGACAGCGTGTGACAGGCCACACACGCCCGAAACACATCGGCGCCGTGATCGCCGGCATAGGGGGCGAGCGGATCGGCCGGCGTGCCCAGCAGGTTCGAGCCAATGGGATCGCCGGTGCGCGCATTCCAGCGCCTGATCTTGCCGTCGGCGCCGCCCGTCACCAGCGTCTCGCGATCGGCAAGGAACGCGACCGACCACACCGGCAGCCCCGGTCCCACCAGCGTCCGCAACAGGCTGCGCGACTTGCGATCGACGATCGCCACCGTGCCGCCGATGCCGGCGGCCGCGATCAGGGCTCCGTCACCGGAGAGCGCCAGAGCCACGACGGGTGTCGGGCCGACCGCGACCTCGCCCGCCTGCTTGGCGTCGGCGCCGAGCATCCGGAGCTTGCCGTCCGCGGCACCGGTGACGATCTCGCCATCGGGGGCGATCGCCACCGCGTTCAGCGGTGCCGACAGCGTCACCACGTCGGAGGTGCCGTCCGCGAGGCGCCAGATCCGCACCGCCAGGTCATAGCCTACGCTGACGAGCGACTTGCCGTTCGGCGTAAACGCGACGCCATTGACGTTTTGCGAATGCCCTTCGAAGACGCGCGAAGTGCCGTCCGAGAGCGACCAGAGCCGCACCGTGCGGTCCCACGAGGCGGACGCGAGACGCGAGGCATCGGGCGAGACCGCGAGCGCGACGATCGGTCCGGTATGGCCTTCGAGCACCGCGTCCGGTTGCGGTCGGCCCTCCGTCCAGAGCGCGATGCGGCCGTCGGCGCCGGCGGTGGCCATGCGCGCGCTGCCGAGGAACGCGATCGCATTCACCGCATCGCTGTGGAAACGCAGCACCTGCTCGGCCGCCTCGGTCGACAACGACCAGCGGATCGCGGCCGTGTCAAAGCTGCCCGACAGCACCGTCCTGCCGTCGGCCGAAACCGCGATGGCCCGGACCGGACCGCCATGCCCCATCAACTGCGCGCGCGCTGGCTGCGCGGCGAGTGCCAGCAGAAGCGCGACAGCGAGGCGCAAGATGAAATCCATTGGCCTTCCGATGCGTGGGGAGCCCCTTCGCGCTCCATTCTGCCCGAATTCGTGCCGCAGCCAAAGCGGCGCCGAACCGCCTTCGCGTCGGTTCCTTCATTGATCCACCGCAACGAAGGCGCCTGCATTCGGTGCCAGATTGCGACAAGCGGCCGCTTGAGCCGCAAAGCACCCGGTCCCAGAGCGTTTTCGAGCGAAGTGGAGACCGGTTCGCGTGAAGAAAACGCGTCAAAACAAGAATCTAGAGCCCCGTTCCGATTTCATCGGAATGGCTCTAGGATGGTTCAGAGGACGAGCCGGCCATGCACATACGAGCGAAAGCGTATCTGCAAGCAATCGCGCGGTGGCGGAGCGCCCGGGCGCTCTTGTCGCGGCATCAGGATTCCGCGAGCCGGAAAGCCTCGCCGTTCCTCATCCTCGCCGCGACCGCGCTGGCGCTGCTGCTGGCGATCCTCGAAATCGACCTGCATGCCGCCGAGTTGCAATCCTTGGGCTTACTGGGCCATTACGTCGCGATCGATCCGATGCTGCTGAGCCCTTGATGGTGTCTTTAGGGCCTGACGTCGCGCGGGAAGACCAGCGAGCGGTCGTCGAAATCCTGCACGGGCAGTTGATTTGCCTGCGTGGTGCTCGTGCCGTCTCGCGACACCAATCCGACGGTGCCGCCGTCGGGATGAGAATGCGAACGCATTGCGCCGGTCGCAATGGCGAGCAAGGCGGCGGAAACCAGCCCCGAGATCATCAGACGCTTCATGCGAACCTCCATTGGTTCAGCACCCATCGAAGCCTGATTAGTGCGGGACGTGAGGTTCCCTTGTGAGCCGCTTCACACCTCTCTATTCGTTGATCGAAAGGTGATCCCGGCGGCTGCCTAAACTCATTGCTTTACTGCAAAATAGCAGTCTTCGATGCCAGATAACGACCCATACGAAAATGGTTGCTGACGTCGACTTGTGCTCGCCTGCACATCGTCCCGGACAAGGTCAAAGAGACGACGAACTTCAAGCCCAGGCGTACCCAGTCGATTTGCAAGAGCTTTGCTCCTTCGCCATCGAGAGCTGTTTGGCCGAGAAGATCACGAAGCGGAAATTCCAATTAGAAGATGCGGCTGAACAAGACGCATTTTCACCCTCAAGAGGCGGCAATTAATTGTGAGATAATCATTTTAGCCGACGAAGCTTCAACGTCCGAATACGGTCTACCGAACCCTCGATCGCGGTGCGGCTAAGTTCACCGCTGCACAGGCCATCGACGATGGCCTCGTTGGCCTTCCGTCCAACGTCCGTGGTCTGGTCAAATTCCCTGAAGCGGCCCACAATCACGATGTCAACGCCGGCCTTGATAGCCGATCGCACCGCATCGGAAACTGGCTCGTCGTCTCTGATGATAGCCCGCATTGCGAGATCGTCCGAAAGGACCACGCCAACGAATCCGAGCTCCTTCCGCAGGATCACGTCGATCGCGTGAGCGCCGTACTGGGTCGCGACCCCTCCCCACACCGCTTCGTTGGCTAGGTGGCCAACCATGATTGTGTCCGCCAATCCGATCTGTATCAATTCCCGATAGGGCCGCAGTTCATCCGGAGACCAAGAAGATCGAACGTCGGAAACCCCCGCATGGCTGTCCGTCGAGGACGAACCATGACCGGGGAAATGTTTCAGCGCCGTTACAACTCGATACTTGTGGTGCTGCTGAATATAGATGGAGGCGTATTTGATCACGGTCGTTGGATCGCCTGCATAGCTGCGCTCGAACTTTCCAATAATTGGATTGCCGGGGTTCCTATTTAGGTCAACCACTGGTCCAAGATTGAGATTAAATCCGATCCCAGCTAGCTTCTGCGCAAGCGACTCGTACGCTGCTTGTGCTGAAGCTACCGACATTCCAGCAACCGCGGCGGCGGATGGCGTCCTTTGAAAGCCAAGGCCTTCCCCAAGCCGCTCGACAGCACCTCCTTCATCATCAATGGCTATAAAGGGAGGCGCTGAACATTTGCACACGCTGATCTGCCGAACCATGGCTTTAAGGTGATCTCTCGTCTCGATATTTCGACCGAGAAAGAGTACTCCGCCAATCAGACCGTTCTCGAGGTCTACGAGCATCTGCTTGAATCCAGGGTCCGATTCACGAGTCCCAAAGAAACCCGCCATGACCATCGGCCCGACGAAATTTGAAACCGCCACAGAATCGGGGCACTGAGCGGCCAAGCAAGACGAGAGCTCGATGGTCAGGCAACTGGCCATCGATAGGATCCCCAGCAACTGTTGCCTTAGGACCACGAACTCACCTTTGACAAGAAAGACGCGAGCCCGCTTACGCGCCGTCCGAAAACAAGCTCGTCGCCCTTACAATGCTTACATCGCCCGGTCCTCGCAGGGTGCTGCCTGCTATTCCCAAGCCCAAGCCGAAAAGTCGTTCTCGAACTGCGGAACTTCCTTCCAGACGCCCTTCAGCTTCTTGTTGGTGATGGTGATCCACTGCGGTTGGAACAGGAAGCCCGCGACCGCGTCGGTGGCCAGCATCTTCTGGGCATCGCCGAGCAGTTTTGCGCGGCTCGCCTCGTCGGGCGTGGTCACGATCTGGTTGTAGAGCTTGTTGAAGCCCTCGTTATTGTAGCCGAGATAATAGCCCGGCTCGGTGATCTTCACGAGGTCGAACGGCTCGACATGGCTGACGATGGTGAGATCGAAATTGTGCGGACCGTTGCCGGCAAAGACCTGCGACAGCCATTGCGCCCATTCGACGTTCTCGATCTTGGCCGTGATGCCGACCTTTGCGAGTTGGGCCGCGAGGATCTCGCCGCCCTGCCGCGCGTAGGGCGGCGGCGGCAGCTTCAGGCTCAGCTCCAGGTTGGTGACGCCGGCTTCCGCGAGCAGCTTCTTGGCCTTCTCGGGATCGTAGGGGTTGATGCCGGTGGTGTCGACATAGCCGAGCGAGCCCGGCGTGTAGAAGCTGCCGATCGGCGTGCCGAACCCGTCAACGGCGCCGTCAATCATCGCCTTGCGATCGATCGCGGCGAGAATGGCGCGGCGAACGCGGACATCGTCGAGCGGCTTCTTCTTCTCGTTGATGGCGACGATGGTCTTGGCCTTGGAGCCGCCAACCAGTACCGCGAAGCGCGGATCGGCCTTGAACTGCGCGAGGCTGCGGGCCGCCGCCACGCGCGGATAGACGTCGACGTCACCGGAGAGCAGCGCCGCGACTTGGGCTGCGGGATCGCCGATGAAGCGGATCGTCACCTTCGAGAGCTTGATCGCGGCAGCATTGCGATAATCGGCCCATTTGTTGAGCGTGATCGAGGAGCCCTTGACCCAGGCGCCCAATTGATAGGGCCCGGTGCCGACCGGCTGCGTCACATTGGTCGCAGCGCTCTTGGGCTCGACGATCGAGGCACTCGCCTGCCCCAGCAGGAACGGCAGGTTGGGCTCGGAATATTTCACCGCAACCACGACCGTGTCGGCGTCGGGCGCCGTCACGGATTCGAAGGCCCGGAACAGGCTCTTGTCCTTGTTGGTGGAGTCCGGTGCCGCGGCCCGATCGAACGAGAATTTCACGGCCGCCGAGTTGAAGGGCTCGCCGTTCTGAAACTTGACGCCCTTGGCTAGCTTGAACGTGTAGGTCTTGAGGTCGGGCGTGGCCGTCCAGCTCTCAGCGAGCAGCGGCGCGACCGTGCCGTCCTCCTTGATCTTGGTCAGCGTCTCGTAGATGTTGTAGAGCGTGACCTCTGCAATCGCGGCGGCAGCCGCATTGGTCGGATCGAGGCCCGGCGGCTCCAGCGTCATGCCCATGACGACGCTGTCCTTCTTGCCCTGCGCAAGCGCCGGCAACGGTGCTGCGGCAAAAGCGGCGGCGACCGCGACAATGATCAGTTTCTTGAACATGCGTTTTTCTCCCCGGCCAATCACGCTGGCCAATCTACGCCAATCCGCGATCCGACGCTAACCCGCTTCCGCCACCAGGGCCGGAAGCGTCATGACCTCCTCTGCCTTGTGACAGGCCGCAAGGTGCGTCGGACCGACCTTGCGTAGCGCAGGCGCCGTGTCGCGGCAATGCTGGTCGGCCAGCGGGCAGCGGGCGGCGTAGGGACATCCGGTCGCGGCGGCCGATTGCGAGGCGATCATTTGGGCGCCGCGGCGGCGCCGTTCGCCGCCGGCCCGCGCCCGCGGAACGGCTTCTAGCAAGGCGCGCGTATAGGGGTGGGCGCAGTGCGCGAACAGGTCGTCAGGCCTGCCCTGCTCGACGATGCGGCCGAGATACATCACGGCGACCTCGTCGCAGAGATAGTCGACGACGGCGAGATCGTGGCTGATCAGGATATAGCTCAGGCCGAACTGCTCCTGGAGATCCTGCATCAGGTTCAGCACCTGGGCCTGCACGGACACGTCGAGCGCGGAGACAGGCTCGTCGGCGACGATCAGCTTTGGCTGGGTGATCAAGGCGCGCGCGATCGCGATGCGCTGGCGCTGGCCGCCGGAGAATTCGTGCGGGTATTTGTCCATGTCGGCATCGCGCAAGCCCACCTGCTTCAGCACGGCGGCGACACGCGCACGCTGGGTGGCGCGATCGACCTGTTCCAGCGCGGTCAGCGGCTCGGCGACGATGCGGGAAATGGTCTGGCGCGGATCGAGCGAGCCATAGGGGTCCTGGAACACCATCTGGAAATCGCGGCGGGCGCGGCGCAGCTCATCCGCCGGCAGCTTGTTGAGGTCACGGCCGAGCAGCGACACCGAGCCGGACGTCGGCCGCTCCAGCGCCATCACGAGGCGGGCGAAGGTCGACTTGCCCGAGCCGGACTCTCCGACGACGCCGAGGCTTTTTCCGACCGTCACCTGCGCACTCACGCCATTCAGCGCGCGCACCACACCCGGCGGACGAAACAGCGATTCCCGCGGCAACGCGTAGCGCTGCACGACATCCGTCACCTCGAGAAGCGGTTGGGACGGCGCGGTCATGCGATAGCCCCGACCCGTTCTGCCATCGAGACGTCCGTCCTGATGCAGCGGACGCCATGACCGGGTCCGACGTCCACGACAGGCGGAAGCGCGGCGCGGCAGGCATCGATCACGAGCGGACAGCGATCGGCAAAGGTGCAACCCGGCGGCAGATCGGCAAGCTCGGGCACTGTGCCAGTAATGGTTTTCAGCCGCGTCCCCTTGCGTGCGCCGAGGCGCGGACGGGCGCGAAACAGCCCTTGCGTATAGGGATGCCCCATGCGCCTGAAGACCTCGCTGGTCGGCCCGCTCTCGACCACCGTGCCGCCATACATCACCATCATGCGCTGGACATTCTCGGCGATGACGCCGAGATCGTGCGAGATCAGGATCATGGACATGCCGCGCTCCTCGACGAGATCGGCAATGAGATCGAGGATCTGGCCCTGGATGGTGACGTCGAGCGCCGTGGTCGGCTCGTCCGCGATCAGCAGGTCCGGCTCGCAGGCGAGCGCCATGGCAATGGTCACGCGCTGGCGCTGGCCGCCGGAGAACTGGTGTGGATAGGCATCGACCCGCTTTGCCGCATCCGGAAGACCGACGCGATCGAGCAGCGCGATGGCTTCGCTCCGCGCCTGCGCCACCGAATAGTTCTTGTGCCGCCGCAGCGGCTCGGCCACCTGATGCCCGATCGTGTGCATCGGGTTGAGCGCGGTCATCGGCTCCTGAAAGATCATGCTGATGCGGTTGCCCCGCAGCTTGCAGTAGTCAGCATCGGACAGTTTTGCGAGCTCGCTTCCGTCGAGCCGGATGCTGCCGCTGATCACGGCGCTGTCCGGCAGCAGTCCCATCAGCGCAAGCGCGGTCACGGATTTGCCGCAACCGGATTCGCCGACCAGCCCCAGCGTCTCGCCCCGCTTCAATGCAAAGCTGACGCCGCGCACGGCCTGCGCCGGCCCGCGGCTGGTGTTGAGCCGGACGCCAAGGCCTTCGACCTCGATCAGCGCTGTGTTCTCTGGCGCAGCCATCTTCACCGCTCCCGCGCCAGACGAGGATCGAGCAGATCGCGCAATCCGTCGCCGAGCAGATTGAGGCCGAGCACCGCCACCGCGATCGCAGCGCCGGGATAGACGGCCAGCATCGGCGACTGGAACAGCAACGTCTGCGCATCGTTCAGCATGCGCCCCCAGGACGGCTGCGGCGGCTGGGTGCCGAGCCCGAGATAGGAGAGCGCGGCTTCCGCCAGGATCGCCAGCGCGAACTGGATCGTCGCCTGCACGATGAGGATCGACAAAATGTTCGGCAGCACATGCTCGATGGTGATGCGAAACGCCCCCTTCCCCGAGGCGCGCGCGGCCAGCACGAATTCGCGCGCCCAGATCGCGTTGGCCGAGCCGCGCGTGACGCGGACGAAAATCGGGATCTGGAAGATGCCGATGGCGGTGATCGAGGTCACCATGCCGGGACCTACGACGGCGGCCAGCATGATCGCGGAGAGCACGGCGGGAAAAGCGAAGGTGAAATCGCTCATGCGCATGATGAGCTCTTCCGTCCATCCCCTTCGCGCAGCGGCGATCAGCCCGAGGCAGACGCCGAAGGTGAGCCCGATCCCGACCGCGATGATGCCGACCAAAATGGTCGAGCGCGCCCCGACCAGCAATAGCGAGACGATGTCGCGACCGAAGGAGTCGGTGCCGAGCCAGTGCGACCACGACGGCGGCCGCAGCTTTGAGGCGATGTCGATCTCGTAGGCAGACCAGGGCGTCCAGACCAGCGACAGCAGCGCGGAGCCGATCACGAGACACACCAGCGCGCCGCCCAGCACGAAGCTGCGGTGCCGGAACGCGCGGCGCCAGAAGCCGGTCGCAGGTCGCGACGGCACTGCGGTCGTCGGCAAGCCGACTGCTGCGGTCAGCGGGTCGCTCACAGGTCGTGAACCTTGATGCGGGGATCGATGAAGGCATAGAGCACATCGACCACGAAATTGACGATGACGACCATGGCCGCGAGCAGCATCACGCAGTTGCGGACCACGATCAGGTCGCGGTTGGCGATCGACTGGAAGATGAGACGGCCGAGGCCCGGCAGGTAGAACACGTTCTCGATCACGATCGTGCCCGCGAGCAGGTTGGCGAATTGCAGGCCCATCACGGTCATGACCGGGATCATGGCGTTGCGCAGCACGTGGCTCCAGAGCACCTCGCGCTTGCCCAGCCCCTTGGCGCGCGCCGTGCGCACGAAGTCCTCGCGCAAGACCTCCAGCACGGCCGAGCGCGTGACACGGGCGAGGATCGCGGCCTGCACTACCGACAGCGAGAACGCCGGCAACAGCAGCGATCTCACGCCCGGCCAGATACCATCCTCCCAGCCGGCGAACCCGCCCGCCGAAAGCCATTGCAGCCGCACCGAGAACAGCAGGATCAGCAGGATGGCGAACCAGAAGTTCGGCAGCGCGATCCCGATTTGCGTCAGCGACATGACACCGACGTCGCCGAGCTTGTTGTGGTTGGCGGCGGTGTAGATCCCGGCCGACAGCGCCAGCGTCACGGTGAGCGACATCGAGATGATGGCCAGCGGAACGGTCAGCGTCAGCCGTTCCGCGATCAGGCCGGCGACGGGCGTGCCGTAGACATAGCTGTTGCCGAGGTCGCCGACCGCCATGCCCCTCAGCCATTGCAGATAGCGAAGCGTCAGCGGCTGATCGAGCCCAAGCTTGACGCTGAGCGCGCGCACCGCATCCGGCGAGGCATCGGCGCCCATCAGCATCTGCGCGGCGTTGCCGGGAAGCGCGTCGAGCACCAGGAAAATGATCAGGGACGCGCCGACCAGCGTCGCCAGCAAGGTCACAAGCCGCCGTAGGACAAATACGCTCATGCGCTCTCGGGCTCAGGGCTCACCAGGACAAGGCTTCCGGTCTCAAAGCTTCCTTTGGGCACGATCAACATGTCCGGATGCCCAGCGCAAGCCCCCCTCACGTCCCCGCTCCTCAGCCGGGCCAGCGGGACAACAGGTCCTGCGAGGCCTCGAACAGCGCGCTCACGCGGAGCAGCTCGGCGTCGGCACGGAAGCGGCCGACGAGCTGAAGACCGATCGGCAGTCCGTCCCGGCCGAACCCGCATGGCAGGCTGATCGCGGGGTGACCGGTCATGTTGAACAGCATGGTCCAGGGGAACCAATGCGGCCGCACGCTGTCAAAATGCTGGCCGTCGATCTCGATGGTGCCGAACAAATCCTGGTCGATCGGTAGCGCGGTCCGGGTCAGGGTCGGCACCGCCAGCAAACTGCCGCGCGCAAGCAGCGATTGCACCCGGCGGAACAGCGTCGAGCGCGCGAACATTGCCTCCTGGTAATCAACGCCGGTCACCTTAGTGGCCAGCGCGAGCTGCTTGAGGAACGCTTCGCTCAGATCGCCCTTGTGCTCGGCCGCCAGTTTCGCGAAGCGGGTGCGCCAGACGGTGTGGTTGATGGCCCGCCAGATCGGCTCGATGTCGTACCCATCGCCCGAGAATTCCTCGAGCTCCGCGCCGAGGCCTGCCAGCCGGTCGAGGCTCGCCTTGAAGGCGTCGGCGACGTCGGCCGAGACCGGCCGGTTGGGCGGCGACAGGCAGTACAGCACTTTTTGTCCGCGCAGATCGCCGCGCGGCGCGGCGGTGCCGATGAAATCGGGCGCGGGAATGCCGATCGACCAGGGATCGCAGGCGTCCTCGCCGGCCATCGCCTGCATCATCAGGGCGGTGTCGGCCACGCTCCGCGTGGTCGGCGTGACATAGGTCTGGTTCCCGAAGGCATCCGGCGCCTGGCTGTGTGCGATCACGCCGTTGCTCTGCTTCAAGCCGACGAGGCCGTTGCAGGCCGCCGGAATGCGCGTCGAACCACCGCCATCGGTTGCGACCGCCAGCGGCGCGATGCCGCTTGCAACCGCAACGGCCGCGCCACCGCTCGAACCGCCGCTGGAGCGCTGCCCGTCCCACGCATTGCGGGTACGGCCGAACAGCGGCGAGTCGGTCAGGCATTTTGAGCCGAACTCGGGGGTCGTGGTCTTGCCGATCAGGATCGCGCCCTGGGCACGCAGTCGCGCCACCGCCACGGCGTCCTCGTCAGGCACATTGTCCTTGTAGGGGACCGCGCCGAACGTGGTCCTCACGCCCTTGGTGTTGACGATGTCCTTGACGGTGAATGGAATGCCGTGGAGCAGGCCGACCCGCTCCCCGGCCATCAGCTTGCGCTCGGCGTCGCGCGCCTGCGCCATCGCCTCGTCGCCGCAGAGCGTGATGAAGCAGTTCAGCTTCGGCTGCAACGCTTCCGCGCGGGCGAGCACCGCGCTTGTGACCTCGACCGGCGACACCTGCTTGCGGGCGATGCGCGCGCGCAGCTCGGCCGCGGAGAGAAAGCAGAGGTCGCCGCTCGTCATCGGATCATTCTTTCTGAAACGCAGCCGCCATTGGCCGTCAGCATTGACACCGAGAATGGCACCCATGTTAACTCGGCGTCCAATACGAATTTGGTGGTCAACCCATACGTTTTCGGTATGCCTATGGATCTCCGCCGTCTCCGTTACTTCGTTGCTGTCGCCGAGGAGCGCAGCGTCGGAAAGGCCGCCGAGCGGCTGCGCATGGCGCAGCCTCCGCTCTCGGTCCAGATCCGGCGGCTCGAGGCCGACATCGGCACGCCGCTGTTCCGCCGCGGCACGCGCGGGATGGATCTGACCGAGGCAGGCCAGGCCCTCCTGTCGCGCGCGAGCGAGGCGCTCGCGCTTGCCGCCGATGGTGTCGAAGCGGCGCGCGCGGTGGCGGCGGGACGACACGGGCGGATCACCGTCGGTTACATGTTCGTGCTGGCGAACGCGATCCTGCCGCGCCTCATCCCGGAGCTGCGCCGCTCCATTCCCGGCGTCGATCTGGAATTCGCCGAGCTCAGCGCCTCGACACGCCGGGCTCGCGTGCTCGACCGCAGCGTGACGGCTGCGCTCTGCATGCCGGCCATCGACCATCCGGAGATTCAGGTGGCCCGCATCGGCACGCAACGCTTCGTGCTCGCCGTGCCGGCCGGCTCGTCGCTCGCCCGCCTCAACGCGGTGCCGATGAGCAAATTGCAGGGACGTCCCCTCATTGCACTGCCCAAGCCGGACGAGGAGCCCGCCTCCTCCGCCGTCGCGGCGCTGCTGCGGCGGCATCAGGTGGTGATGCCGGTCGTAGGCCGCGTCGAAACCGTGCATTCGGCGCTGAGCCTCGTGCTGGCCGGCGAAGGTTTTGCCATCGTTCCCGCCTGCGCAAGGCTCGGTGCGCCACGCGGCATCGTCTTCCGGCCGCTTCGCGAAGCGACGGACTCGATCGAGATCGCGGTCTGCTGGCGCCGCGACTCCCACAGCCCCCTGATCCGCAACTTTGTCAAATGCGCCGAGAAAGCGGTGGCGCGGTTGTAGCGTCGCGGGTTGCGGCGTTGCCTACCAGTTCCAACTGATCTCGCCGATGCGCGGCGGATCGGCGCCCGGACGGGTGCAGGTCAGGCCCGCGCAGTTGGCGGCGAATGACAAAGCGCGGCGAAGCTCGTCGGCGCTGATGTCCCTAAGCTGTGCCTTGGGCAATCGTCCCTGCTTATGCAGCGCGAACAGGAGCGCGGCCTGAAAGCTGTCGCCGGCGCCGATCGTGTCCACGACCGTCACCTCGGGTGCGGCGACCTCGATCTGTCCCGCGGCCGGATGCCATGCGACGGCACCGTCGATTCCGCGGGTGATGACGACGAGGCTCCTGCCCTGCGCCAGCAGCGTACTCGCCCGCGCGGGGTAAAGCTCATTGCCGTAGAGATAGGTGAAATCGACGTCGGACATGCGGACGATGTCGGCATTCGCCGCGAACTCGCCCATGCGCGCAAGGTAGGCGGACTTGTCCTTGACCAGATTGGGCCGGCAGTTCGGATCGAAGGAGATCGTCGCCGACACCCTGGCATCCGCGATCAGGGCTCTTGTTTCCGACGCGCCCTGGTCGTTGACCAGCGTCGTGGATCCGACGTGAACCGCCTCCACCCTGTCGAACGGAATGGAGCCGCGCCGGTAGGCCCAGTTCCGCGTCGCAGTCTCGGCATCATAGAACGCGTATTGCGACTCGCCCCCGACGATACGCACGAAGGCGAGTGTCGTCTGATGATCGCTGCGGGTCGCAAAGCCGAGCGCGACATTGGAGGCGGCCGCGTGCGCCGCGATCATCTGCCCGAACATGTCGTTCGAGAGCCCACCGACGAAGCCGGCCGGCGCACCAAGCCGCGCAATCCCGATCGCGACGTTAAGGCAGGAGCCGCCGACCGCCGGCATCACCGCCTCGCGCCCCTCCGCGGTGCGGGTCGGCACGAAATCAATCAGCGCATCGCCACAACTGATCAGCATCGCCTCGACCCTTATTGCGCCATCTCGAAACCGCGCATCGCCGCGCGGCTGCCGCGATCGATATCGCGCAAGAGCTTATAGACCTCACGCTTGCGACGATGGAAGTCCGACATGCCCTCGGCGGTCGGCTCGCTCAACCTGCCAAGCGCCGACATCCTCGCCATGGTGTCGCCGATCGAGGCAAAGGCGCCGCCGGCAACCGCCCCGAGCATGGCAGCGCCGAGCAGCACCGGCTCCCTTGTCTGCGGCAACGCTACCGCGAGGCCGGTCGTGTCGGCCATGATCTGGCGGACCAGCGGGCTGCGGCTCGCCCCGCCGCCCATGATCATCATGCGGCTCGCGACGCCATGCGCGGCAAAGGCCTCGATCACCTCGGCGAGCCCGTAAGCCAGACCGCAGAGTCCCGCGACGAACAGCCGCTCCATCGAGGCGATATCGGTGTCGAGATCAAGACCCGCGATCACTGCGCGCGTATCGGGGTCGGCGTAAGGGGAGCGGTTGCCGATGAACTCCGGCAGCACGTGGATGTCGCGTGCGAGCAGCGCCGCCCTGCTGGCATTGCCGGCGCGCGCGATGATGCGCTTCTCCAGGAACTCGATGATATCGAGGCCGTCATTGCGCGCCGCCGCGCTGACCTCGGCATGTCCGGGATGCGACTTGAGGAGATGATCGATCGCGGCACCCGCGGCCGACTGCCCGCCCTCGTTCAGCCAGAAGTCCGGCACCATGCCGGAGTAGTAGGGTCCCCAAACACCCGGCACGAAGCATGGCTCCCGCGTCGTCGCCATGATGCAGGCCGACGTTCCCATGATGTAAGCCATGCGATCACAGACATTGGTCACGCCTCCCGAGCCATCCCGGCCGCCGATCGCCCCGACCCCGCCGGCATGGGCATCGATGAGGGACGCACCAACGGGCGTTCCGGGCACAAGACCCAGATCCGCCGCGGCCACGCGCGTCAGGCCGGAGCCGAGCCGCGTGCCGGGCGGAACGATCTCGGTGCCGATGCGCGTATATTTCTCCGTGACGAACTCCGACAGCCCGATCCGCTGGAAAAACGGCGCGCTCCAGCCACCGGCATTGTCTTTAGCGTTATGGGCCTGATAGTTCCATTTGCAGGTCACCGTGCAGGTCGAACGCTGGAGCGAACCTGTCGCACGCCAGGTCAGATAGTCAGCGAGGTCGAAGAAATGGCCGGCCGCATCAAAGCTCGCGCGCAGATGCCGCTTCAGCCACAACAGCTTCGGCATCTCCATCTCGGGCGAAATCGAGCCGCCGACATAGCGCAGCACGTCGTCCTGCGTCTCGTTGATCAGCCGCGCTTCCGCCGTGGCGCGATGGTCCATCCAGACGATGACGTTGCGCTGCCGGTCGCCGGAAGCGCTGACGGTGACGGCTTCGCCGTCCCTGTCGAGCACCACCAGCGAACAGGTCGCATCGAACCCGATGCCCTTGACCGCCTCGGGCGCAATGGCTGCCTCGGCCATCGCCGCACGCACGGATTTGGCGCAGGCGTCCCAGATGTCGGACGACGACTGCTCGACGATGTCGCCGGCCTCGTGCCAGGTCCTGATCGGATGCCGCGCGGTTGCGAGAAGATTGCCGGCCTCATCGAACACCCCTGCCCGCGTGCTGGATGTTCCCACGTCGACGCCGATATACGCCTGCGGCATTGTCGCTCCCGTCAGTTATGACGCAAGCCTACCAGCAAGTGTAACCGCCATCCACAAGCACGATGCTCCCGGTCATCAAACTCGCAGCCTCCGACGACAGGAACAGCACGACGGAGGCGATCTCCTCCACCTGCCCCATTCGCGCCATCGGGGTTCCGCCGATCCAGGCGTCGTACATCTTCGGGTTGCTCTTCACGAAGGCGTTGAGAGGGGTCTCGATATAGGTCGGCGCCACCGCGTTGACGCGCACGCCGCGCGCGCCCCATTCGGCCGCGAGCGACTTGGTCAGATGGTGCACGCCGGCCTTGGAGGCATTGTAGAAGCACTGCTCCTGCGGCTTGTTGACGATGAAGCCGGACATCGAGCCGACATTGACGATGGTTCCACTCTTCGCCCGCAGCATGTGCTTGCCGAATTCGCGGCAGCACCAGAAGGTGCCGTTGAGATTGACGTCGATGACGTTGAGCCAGTGCTCGTCGGTCACGGTCTCGGCCGGCGTTTCGCTGCGCGCAATGCCGGCATTGTTGACGAGGATGTCGACCTTGCCGAAGCGCGAGACGAGGTCGTTGGCCACGTCCGACACCCGCTTGGTGTCCGTGACATCCATGACGACGGTCTCGGCGTCAAAACCCTTGGCCTTGAGGCTGGCGCGCGCGGTGTCGGCGACCTTGGCGTCGCGGTCGGCGATGATGACCTTTGCGCCGGCCTCCGCCAGCGCGTCGGCGCAGGCGAGGCCAATGCCCTGCCCGCCGCCGGTGATGATGGCCGTCTTCCCGGTGAGCTTGAATTTTTCCAGGTACATGGTGGTTTTCCCGTTCTTGTTTGTCCCAGTGTTTCAGGCCCGGATCGCGTTGCCGCTTCCGTCGAAGCGGTGGACGCGGTTTGGCTCCGGCGTCAGCGACACGCGGTCGCCGGCGCTCAGGCTCAATTCGCCGATGTAGCGCACGGTCAGCATGCCGAGCGGGCCGGCATCGACGTAGAGAAACGTGTCGCTGCCGAGATGCTCGGCGACCGAGATCGTTCCCGACCAGCCACCGGCGCCGCCGCGCTCGATCTTCAGATGTTCGGGCCGCACGCCGATCGTGACCGCGCCCTGCTGTGCTGCCTGCTCGCCGGTGACGAAGTTCATTTTTGGCGAGCCGATGAAGCCGGCGACGAAGAGGTTGTTGGGCCGCTCGTAAAGCTCCAGCGGCGAGCCATACTGCTCGATCTTGCCGCCGTTGAGCACGACGATCTTGTCGGCCATGGTCATGGCCTCGACCTGGTCGTGGGTGACGTAGATTGCGGTGGTGCCGAGCTGCTTCTGCAGCCGCGTCACCTCCAGCCGCATCTGCACGCGCAGCGCGGCATCGAGATTCGACAAGGGCTCGTCGAACAGGAACGCTTTTGGTTCGCGGACGATGGCGCGGCCGATCGCGACGCGCTGGCGCTGGCCGCCGGAGAGCTCGCGCGGCTTGCGGTCCAGATAGGGCGTGAGGTTCAGCGTCGCAGCCGCCGCCTCGACTTTGCTGTTGATCTCGTCCTTGGCGAGGCCGGCCATCTTCAGGCCAAAGCCGATATTGCCGCGCACGCTCATATGCGGATAGAGCGCGTAGGATTGGAACACCATCGACAGCCCGCGCTTGGCCGGCGGCACGGCGACGACATTCTTGCCGTCGATCAGGATTCGTCCATCCGTGACGTCTTCGAGCCCGGCGATGAGCCGCAGCAGCGTGGTCTTGCCGCAGCCTGACGGTCCCACGAACACCACGAAGGAGCCGTCCGCGATGTCGAGGTCGGCACCCTTGATGATGTGAACTGGCCCGAAGGCTTTTTGTACGCCCTGAAGTGTGATCTGACCCATGACAGCGCCTTTTGTTACTTGACCGCGCCAAAGGTGAGCCCGCGGACGAGCTGCTTCTGGCTGAACCAACCGAGGACGAGAATGGGCGCGATCGCGAGCGTCGAGGCCGCCGACAGCTTTGCCCAGAACAGGCCTTCTGGACTCGAGTATGAGGCGATGAACGTGGTGAGCGGCGCGGCGTGCAAGGTCGACAGGTTCAGCGTCCAGAACGCCTCGTTCCAGGCCAGGATCAAGTTCAGCAGCATCGTCGAGGCCAGCCCCGGGATCGCCATCGGGGTCAGCACGTAGACGAGCTCGCGGCCGATCGTGGCACCGTCCATGCGCGCGGCTTCGAGGATGTCGCGCGGGATCTCCTTGAAATAGGTGAACAGCATCCAGATCACGATCGGCAAATTGCCGAGGCAAAGGATGAAGACGAGACCGATGCGGGAATCGAGCAGGCCGAAAGTCTTGTAGATCAGGTAGATCGGCACCAGCACGCCGACCGGCGGCATCATCTTGGTCGAGAGCATCCAGAGCAGAATGTCCTTGGTGCGCTTGGTCGGCGAGAACGCCATCGACCAGGCCGCAGGGATCGCGATCAACAGCGCGATCAGCGTCGAGCCGCCGGCGATGATGATCGAGTTCATCGCATGGTGCAGGTAGTCGCTGCGCTCCTGCACCGTCGCGTAGTTTTCCAGGGTCCAGTGGAAGAACAGAAAAGACGGCGGAATCGCGAAAGCTTCGAGCTCGGTCTTGAAGCTCGCCAGCACCATCCAGAGGATCGGGAAGAAGATCAGGAAGCCTGCCAGCCAGGCCCCGATCGTCGATACCGCCACCCTCCGCGTCGTCGCCATCCGTGCCATGGTTCACGCCTCCAGATTGCGACCGACGATGCGGACGAGGAAGAACGCAACGATGTTGGCGATGACGACAGCCACCAGCCCGCCCGCCGAGGCGCTGCCGACGTCGAACTGGATCAGCGCCTGCGAATAGATCAGGAAGGCGATGTTGGTTGTCTGCAGGCCCGGACCGCCGCCGGTGGTGACGAAAATCTCGGCAAACACCGTGAGCAGGAAGATGGTCTCGATCAGGATTACCACGGTGATGGGGCGCGCCAGATGCGGCAGCGTGATGTAGATGAAGGTGGAGAGCCCGCTGGCGCCGTCCATCTCGGCGGCCTCCTTCTGCTCCTCGTCGAGCGATTGCAGCGCGGTCAGAAGGATCAAGGTCGCGAAGGGCAGCCATTGCCAGGCCACGATCAGGATGATCGCGAACATTGGTACGTCGTTGAACCAGTCGATCGGCGTCAGCCCGAACAGCTTGGTGAGCCAGGCGAACAGGCCGGAGACCGGATGCATCAACAGGTTCTTCCAGACCAGTGCGCTCACCGTCGGCATCACGAAGAACGGCGCAATCACCATGAGGCGGACGATGTTGCGGCCGACCACGGGCTGGTCGAGCAACAGCGCCAGGGGAATGCCGAGCAAAATGGTCAGCGCCAGCACCGAGCCGACCAGCACCAGCGTGTTTTGCAGCGAGGCGAGGAAAGCGGGATCGGTGAGGAAGTAGCGGAAATTCTCAAGGCCGACGAATGATTCCGAGCCGGGATCGAGCAGGCTGTAATGCAGCGTCGAGAAGTAGAGCGTCAGCGCGAGCGGGACGATCATCCAGATGAACAGCAGCGCGACGGCCGGGGTCAGAAGCGACCGCGCAAGGGTTTGCGTCTGCTGGGTGGCCATCCCTCACTCTCCATCGGTGGGAAAGAGGCGGCCATCCATTCGTTGGATGGCCGCGAGTTGGGCTCTCAGGAGGCTGAGGGCATCACTTGATGTAGCCGGCGCGCTTCATCTCGCGCTCGGTGGCGGACTGCGCCGCCGTCAATGCAGCGTCCACGGTCATCGAGCCGGCAAGTGCTGCGGAGAACTGCTGCCCCACCTGGGTTCCGATGCCCTGGAATTCAGGGATCGCCGCATATTGCACGCCGACGTAAGGCACCGGCTTCACGGTCGGCTTGTTCGGATCGGCCGCGTCGATCGAGGCCAGCGTCGGCTTGGCGAAGGGCGCGACCTTCAGATAGTCGGGGTTCTGGTAGAGCGAGGTCCGCGTGCCCGGCGGCACGTTGGCCCAGCCCTCCTTCGAGGCGACGAGCTTGGTGTAGTCCTTGCTGGTCGCCCAGGCGATGAACTTCTCGGCTGCGTCCGACTTCTTCGAGCCGGCGGGGATCGCGAGACTCCAGGCCCACAGCCAGTTGGCGTTCTTGCCGAGCCCGGTGTTGGGCGCGAGCGCAAAGCCGACCTTGTCGGCGACCTTGGAGTCCTTCGGGTTGGTCACGAAGGACGCTGCGACCGTGGCGTCGATCCACATGCCGCACTTACCGGCGTTGAACAGCGCCAGGTTCTCGTTGAAGCCGTTCGAGCTCGCGCCGGGGGGGCCGGCTTCCTTCATCAGGTTGACATAGGTCGTGAGCGTCGTCTTCCACTCCGGCGAGTTGAATTGCGGCTGCCACTTCTCGTCGAACCAGCGCGCGCCGTAGGAATTCGACATGGCGGTCAGGAACGCCATGTTCTCGCCCCAGCCGGCCTTGCCGCGCAGACAGATGCCGTAGACGCCGCCAGCCTTGTCGGTGAGTTTCTTGGCGGCATCGATCACGAAGTCCCAGGTCGGCTTCTCCGGCATCTTCAAGCCGGCCTTCTCGAACAGGTCGGTGCGATACATCACCATCGAGCTCTCGCCGTAGAACGGCGCGGCGTATAGCTTGCCGTCAACCGAGACCGCGTCGCGGATCTTCGGCAGGATGTCGGCGACGTCGTAATCGGCGCCGAGATTGGCGAGCGGTACCAGCCAGCCCTTCTTGGCCCAGATCGGCACTTCGTAGGTGCCGATGGTGAGGACGTCGAACTGTCCGCCCTTGGTGGCGATGTCGGTGGTGACGCGCTGGCGCAGCACGTTCTCCTCCAGCGTCACCCATTTCACGGTGATGTCGGGGTTCTTGGCCGTGAACTCACTCGTCAGCCCCTGCATGCGGATCATGTCACCGTTGTTGACGGTGGCGATCGTCAGGGTCGTCTCGGCCATCGAGGGAAAGGAAAGCAGAAGCGCAGACGCGCCGCAGACGGCGCCTAGGACTTTTTTCACGGTGACCTCCCTACATTCGCGTTTTGAGCATCTGCTCACGCGTTGAGCGTATGTTCACATCAAGGGAGGCTGATTGTCAAGCAGGCGCACACATCTTCCCGCTGTTTGAGCTTCGGGTGGGACGGTCGACGCGCCTAGAGCCCTGGGTGCAAAAGCTGGTACTTTGTTGCAGTCGCGCTACTGAGAGACGTGCTGCAGTGCGAGAGAGGTGATGCCGCCGCGGGTTGGTCACCTCTCCCGCTTGCGGGAGAGGTCGTATCGCATCGAAGATGCGATACGGGTGAGGGTTTTCGCCTCTTGGGGAGCATCGCGAGCGGAGACACCCTCTCCCCACCCCTCTCCCGCAACCGGGAGAGGGAGCCGAGTCCCGCTGCCGCGCCAGCTTCCCTAGCGCTCCAAAATCGCGCGCGCGGTCGCTTCGTCGGTGATCAAGCCGTTGATCAGCCGTCCGTTTAGTGCGGCGGCAATCGCAACGACCTTGGCCGGCCCGAGCGCGGCGCCGATCGTGGTCGTCTTCGCCGGCACTTCCGGCGGAATGCTGGTCAGGCGCTTGTTGGTGCCGCCCTTGAGCAGGCGCCCTTTTGCGTCATAGGCCCACCCGGTGATCTCGCCGATCGCGCCGAGCCGCATCATCTCGAACAATTCGTCGCGGGTGACAAAGCCGTCGACGTGCACCTGCGCCTTCTGGTCCATCTGGCCGATGCCGACGAGGCGCAGATCAGCCTTGGCGGCGACGGCCTTCACCTTGGCGATCGGCTCGATCCGCACCATCTTGTTGCGCTCGTCCTCCGACGACATCAGGAACGGCAGCGGCATCGGATAGTGCCTCGCGCCGGTGCGGTCGGCGAGCCGCCCCACCGTGTCGAAGAAGCTCGCTGAGCCGTCCGCGGAGATGTTACCGACCAGCGAGACGATTTGGTGATTCGGCCGCTCGATCGTCGTGACGCGCTCGACCGCGGCGCGCACCGCCCGCCCCGTGCCGAGTGCGACGATGACCGGCGTCTCCGAACGCAGCGTCGTATCAAGCAGGTTGGCGCAGCGCTCGGCAATTCCGGCCGGGGCCTGGGGCGCGCCGGGATCCGTCGGCACCACCTCGCAATGCACGAGATCGAACCGGTCCTTCAGGCGCGCGGCCAATTCCATGCAGGCGGCAATCGGGTGTTCGAGCCGGAAGGTGATCAGACGCTCGGCGAGGCACAGCGACACCAGCCGCTGCGCCGAGGCGCGCGAGACCTGGAGCATTTTTGCGATCTCGTCCTGGGTATGGCCGGCAATGAAATAGAGCCAGCCGGCGCGCGCGGCATCGTCGAGCCTGGACTTTTCGTTCTCGATCGCGGCCATGGCTGGCGTCAGCCGTCCTTCCAAAAATCCGTCATGCGCGCGAAGACCCGATCGGCTCCGGCAGCCGACAATATAGCGCGGCCGTCACGCGCAAGGTAATGGCTGCCGCCGACAAATCCCCACACTGTCATGCCCGCAGCCTTGGCCGCCTGCACCCCGCTGACACTGTCCTCGATCACCAGCGTCCGCCCGGGCGGCGTGCGCATCTTCTCGGCGGCGTGAAGAAACAGATCCGGCGCCGGTTTGCCGTGCTTGACCATTTGCGCCGTATAGAGCCGATCGCCGAAATACGGCGCGAGGCCGGTGACGTTGAGCGAGAGCGAGACCCGGTCGATATCGCTCGACGAGGCCACGCAGAACGGCGCCGACAGATCGGACACCACCGCATCGATGTCGGGGATAGGCCGAAGCGCCCCCTCGAACGTCGTGAGCACGCGCGATTTCAATTGCGGCCAGAAGGCGTCAGGCACGGTCCGTCCGAGCTTGCCATAGTGCTGCGCGATCGCCGCCGTACTGCGGCCCAAAAACAACTCGAGCGCCTGCTCCGGCGTGAGATCGAAGCCGAACTCGGACAAGGTGTCCGACAGGCAGCGGCAGCTCAACACCTCGCTGTCGACGAGCACGCCGTCGCAGTCGAAGATGATCAGGTCGGGTTTTGGCTGGCCGATGCCCATCCGGATATTCGATCATATACCCACCAACTGAGCAATAGCCCACAAAGCAGCTCCCCGCCGGGCCATATCCCTGTCGCGCCGGATCAAGCCAAATCGATCGCAAACCGCTTGAGATCACCGAGCGCGCAATAGCTCAAGGCCGCCTCGTGCGTCGCGCGCAGCACAACGCGCGGCGCCTGACCCACCGCGAAGGCCTCCTGCCAACGCGGCGCGCACAGGCACCAACGATCGCCGGGCTTCAGGCCCGGAAAGCCGTACTCCGGAAGCGGCGTCAGGAGATCGTTGCCGCGCGACCTTGAAAACGTCAGGAACTCCGCCGTCACCACCACGCAAACCGTATGGCTGCCAACGTCCTCTACACCGGTATTGCAGCAGCCGTCGCGATAGAAACCGGTCATCGGGCTCGTCGAGCATGCGACCAACGGCTCGCCCAGCACATTCCGTGGCGCGCGGCGTCCTCCTCCACCACTTCCGTCGTCCCTGAACATTCCAATGCTCCCGGTCCCAGCGATCGCCAATCCCAATCACGACGCGCAGCGCCACACTTGCCGGTCGATCGCGAACGGATATTACAGCGCCGATGCAATCGATCAATGATCCCCAATTTGCTAGCGGGCGTTCCGGTCCGTCAATGCGCCACCTGCCGGTAGATCGCCGGTAGCGCCGCGGGTAACCGCTTGATGTTCCCGACGATGGCGTAGCCGCCCCGCCCGAACAGGGTCGGAAAATAGGATTGCGCGGTCGCATCGATGGTGACGCCGAACACGGCGATGCCGAGCCGCCGCGCCTCCTGCACGGATTTGCGGGTGTCTTCGACCGCAAAACGTCCTTCGTAGTGATCGACGTCATTCGGCTTGCCGTCGGTGAGAACAAGCAGGAGCTTCTTGCGCTGCGGCTGGCGGGCGAGCTCGGCGGCGGCGTGACGCACCGCCGCGCCGATGCGGGTGTAATAGCCGGGCTTCAGCGCGCCGATGCGGCGTTCGACCGTCGCACTCATCGCCTCGCCGAACGCCTTGACCGTCTCGAGCCGAACCCATGTGCGCCGGCGCGAGGTGAAGGTCACGATGCTGTGGTGATCGCCGCAGGCGGCGAGCCCGTTGGCCAGCACCAGCAACGCCTCCTTCTCGACGTCGAGCACGCGATAGCCGTCGACCCAGGCGTCGGTCGAAAGCGAGACGTCGACCAACAGCGTGACGGCGAGATCGTGGCCTTGCGGCCGCATCGCCAGATGGACGCGATCCGAACCATACCCGCCCGCGCGCAGATCGCAGCGCGCACGCACCAGCGCGTCAAGATCGAGATCATGCCCGTCGGCCTGCGCGCGCATCAATTCGTGCCGCGGTCGCAGCACCTCGAAGTGCCGCCGCACCCGGCGGATGTGGCGGCGCATGGCCTCGTCCGGCGTCCAGCTCTCGCCGGTCTCAGACGCCTCGCTCGCCAGCACGCGGCAATGATCGGGCAGGTAGGAGCGGCTCCGATAGTCCCATTCCGGATAGGTGAGACCGGCATCGAGCCGCGACGCCTCGATCGCCTCCGGCGGCAGGTCGAGATCGAATTTGAGCCTGGTCGCAGGCTTGCCGCGACGCTGCCCGATCGCGATCTCCTCGAGATCGTCGGCCGCCTTCCGCGCGTCCTCGTCCTCGGTGTCGTCGGAGGGACGATCGACGTTGACCATCTCGGCCATGGCCAGGATCTTCTCGAAGCGGTTGAGCACGAAGGGATCGCGGCGGTTGGCGTCATCGCTGCGCTCGCGGACCGCGAAGCGCTTGCGCTCGTCCGGCGCCGACGCTCCGCCCTCCGGTGCCGCCTCGTCGTCGTTTGCATGCGTCCGCGAGAGATCGCGCGTCCAGCAATCGCCCCACAGCGGACACGGCAGGATGGAGCGATATCCCGGCGGCGCCTTTGCCGGCAGCGCGCCCGTGCCGGTCATGGCCGGCCACAGCATGCCCTGCGGTAGCTTTCGGCTGCCGAGCAGGGCCAGAACGACCTGCTCCATCTCCTGCTCGACACGGGGCAAGGACCGATCCGGCCGGGCCGCGGCCGTTGCCGCCGCGAGCTTCGCATAGCTCGCCGCGAGCCCGGGAAATTCCGTCAGCACGAAAACGGCGATCTGACTTGCCCGCCGCAGCAGGAGCAGATCCCGCCGCAGCGGATCGACCTCGTCGATCGCCTCAGTCGGCGCGACGGCGAACCACGCCGCGAGCCAGCGATAGAGCGCGGCGTTCAGCGCGCGATCGGCGAAGATCGCGATGCTATCGGGGAGAAACACGGTTGCGGCATCCCGGCCCGGCTGATCGAGGCGCTCGTCGCCGAGTCCGATGCGCTGCCGCCAGCCGAGCCGATGCCCGGATCTGCGCGCGCTGACGCTCGCGATCTGGACGCCTGCCTCGCCGCCGAGGGCGCGGAACATCACCGCGATCTGGGCGCGGATGTCGGCCAGCGCCACCGCGTGATCGGCATGAACCGGATAGCTCGCGGTACCCCCGACCAGCCGATGCCAGGTGCGTCCGACGGTTTCCTCCAGCTCGAGGAAGTCGAGCATCTGACGGCCCTCACCCGATCACGGCGCGCGCGACTTCGAGCAGCGCCGCCTTGACGTCCGCATCGTCGGTCAGCGGCTCGATCATGGCCGCAAGGACGGCGTCGGCGATCGAGGCCCCGGCCGCGATCAGCGTCGCACAGTAAACCAGGAGCCGCGTCGAGACGCCCTCCTCCAGATCGTGGCCCTTGAGAGTTCGCAGGCGGCCGCCGAGCTGCACCAGCGGCCGCACGCGATCGGGGGCAAGCCCGCTCTCGGCGGCAACCACGGCGACTTCTTCCTCGACCGGCAGGAAGTCGAACTCGATGGCCACGAAGCGCTGCCGCGTCGAGGGCTTTAGCGCCTTCAGCAGGGTCTGGTAGCCGGGATTATACGACACCACCAGCATGAAGCCGGCGGGTGCAACGAGCTCCTCGCCGGTGCGCTCCAGCGGCAGGATGCGGCGATCGTCGGTGAGCGGATGCAGAACGACCGTGACGTCCTTGCGCGCCTCCACCACCTCGTCGAGATAGCAGATGCCGCCTTCCCGCACCGCCCGCGTCAATGGTCCATCAGTCCAGATCGTGTCGCCGCCCCTCAGCAAATAGCGGCCGGTGAGATCGGCCGCGGTGAGATCGTCGTGACAGGCGACGGTGTGGAGCGGCAGTCCCAGCCGCGCCGCCATGTGAGCGACGAAGCGCGTCTTGCCGCAGCCCGTCGGCCCCTTGAGCAGGACCGGCAGGCGGCGCCGCCAGGCGTGCTCGAACAGCGCGCACTCGTTGCCGCTGGGGACATAGGCCGGAAGCTTTGGCGCGGCGGGTGCGATGGCGTGAAGCGCGGGTTTCATTGGGCATCTCTCCGTGACTTTGCAAGCAGGCGGCGGCCGCAGATGATGCGGCCGCCGCTTCACTTCTCATTCGGCCGGCTGAAGCGCGGCCGGAATGGCGACCTTCCGCTCGCGTCCGGGGACCAGCACCGCCCAGACGAACATCAGGGCCGAGATCACCACGAACACGCCCGAGCCGAGCCGGACCCAGTAGAACATCGCGAGCTGGTCCTGCACGTCCATGTAGCTCTGGCCGAGCACGCGCTGGAGGTGAACCTGGACCACGCCGGCAAAGGTCAGCGCAAAGGTCATCACCATCATGGCCGTGCACATGATCCAGAAGCTTGCCATGCTGAGCCACTGGTTGTACGGCGCGCGCTGCTTGAGCTCGGGCACCGCGTAGGCCATCACCGCGAGGTTCAACATCACATAGGCGCCGAAGAAGGCGAGATGGCCATGTGCTGCGGTGACCTGCGTGCCGTGGGTGTAGTAGTTCACCGAGGACAGCGTGTGCAGGAAGCCCCACACGCCCGCGCCGAGGAATGCCATCACCGAGCAGCCGACCGACCACAACAGGGCCGCGCGGTTCGGATGCTTGCGGCCGGCCTTCCAGGTCATCTGCACCGTGAAGATCACCATGGTGAAGAACGGCGCGACCTCGAGCGTGGAGAACAGCGAGCCGATCCACTGCCAGTAACCGGGCGCGCCGATCCAGTAGAAGTGATGGCCGGTGCCAAGAATCCCCGAGAACAGGGCGAGGCCGATGATGACGTAGAGCCACTTCTCGACCACCTCGCGGTCGATGCCGTTGAGCTTGATCATCAGGAAGGCGAGCACGGAGGCCATGATCAGCTCCCAGACGCCCTCGACCCAGAGATGCACGACGTACCACCAGTACATCTTGTCCACCGCGAGATTGGCCGGATTGTAGAAGGCGAACAGGAAGAAGATCGCGACGCCCCACAGGCCGAACAGAAGGATGTTAGTGACCGTGGTCTTGCGACCCTTCAGCGCGGTCATCGTCACGTTGAACAGGAACATCAGGCAGACCACGACGATGCCGACCTTGATGATGAAGGGCTGCTCGAGGAATTCGCGGCCCTCGTGATAGTGGAAGAGATAGCCCACCACAGCCGCACCCGCCGCGCCAAAGAACATCCAGAACTGGATTTTTGCGAGCAACGGGCTGAACAGCTCGGTCTCGGTCTCTTCCGGCAGAAGATAGTAGGTCGCGCCCATGAAGCCGATCAGAGACCACACGATCAGCGCGTTGGTGTGGATCATCCTGACGATGTTGAACGGCAGAATGACCGACAACGTGTTGGGAAGAACGTAGATGGTCCCGGCAACGAGGCCGAACGCGACCTGGGCCAGGAACAGCGTCAGCGCGCCGTAGAAATACAGCATCGCGACTTTCTGGGTCTGATATTTCATCGAGAGGCTCTCTGTCTTGAGGGATTGTGCTGCGCTCAGCCGGCCTTGTTCGGCGGCCATTCCTGACGCTTGATGGTGTTCACCCATTGCAGGAAATCGGCGAGATCGTTGAGTTCCTGGTCGTTGAGATTGAACTGCGGCATCTGCCGCCGGCCGGGCGCGCCGGATGGCTGCGCCTGCATCCAGGCCTTCAGCGTCTCGCGGGCCCCTGCGGGATCCTCGTTACCGCCCCAGCGATCCCAGACGTTGCCGACTTCGGGCGCGAAATAGGCGCCCTCGCCCAGCAAGGTGTGGCAGTTGATGCATGAGTTCTTCTCCCACACATGCTTGCCTCGCGCGACGGACGAGGTCAGCGTGGTCGTGTCCGTCGAGCTCGTCGTCATGTAGTAATGGCTGTGCGCCGTCAGCCCGATGAAGATGGCGAAGAAAAAGGCCGATCCGCCGTAGAAGACGTTTCGAGCCGCCGACTTGGTCAGGCGTTCAGCCATTGCCAATCCTTTCCGTGTGATGCTGGTCGCGAAGTGCGCTCGGGCCGTTCCTACCGTGCTTCGCCAGGCGGCTATTTGTGCGCGCGCAATCAACGCGACGATGGTCAGGCGTCGATCAGATCAGGGCGATCACGGCCGAGGCGAGCCAGGCGAACAGCACGACGACGAGCACCCACGTGCTCACCAAACCGCGCCACACCGCAGGTGCCGCACGCAGATCGAGATAGTCGAGGACTATGCGGCGGCCCTTGACAGCGGCAAAGGCCAGCAGCACGGCGTTGGCGAGCAGTGCGCGCGGCAGAAGCGAGGGAACAACGACAGTTGCGATCGCAAGCCCGATCAGCAGCAGCCAGGTCGCATCGAGACGGGCCATCATCGCACCAGGTACAGAATCGGAAACATGACGATCCAGACCAGATCGACCATGTGCCAGAACGCGGTTCCCGTTTCGACGCCGACTGCTTCGGCACGCCTGATGACCACGGCCAGGATGATGATGCCGAGGCAGACATGCAGGAGGTGAAAGCCGGTCAACAGGAAGTACAGGGTGAAGAACGGGCTGGTCTCGAGCCCAATTCCCTGGCCGATCTCTCCGGCATATTCGAACAGCTTGACCGCCACGAACGCGGCGCCCAGCGCCATGGCGCCGCAGAGCCAGCGGCGCGATGCCGCCCGTTCGCCGGCCCGCGCGGCGCGCGTGCCGCGGGCAGCAAGCCAGCCGCTGGTCACCAGCACGACGGTGTTGATGCCCGCAAGATGGGAATCAAGCGCCGCCTGCCCCGACGCAAACATCACGGGATGAATCGCGCGGGCGACGGAGAAGGCGCCGAGACAGAGACCGAAGACGGCGAGCTCACTGAAGATGAGCACCCACATCATGGGGTCGCCGGGCAGGTCTTCCAAAATGCCCCAGCCGGTTTCTCGTTGCTCGCAATCGGCTGCCGACATCAGCGCTTCCGGTCTGGACCTCGGCGCGAGGCATATCCTGGCGGCTCGGATCCGAGTTTGTCGCCGGACAAACAGCAATCAAACGATAGAGCATGATCCGGAAAAGTGCGCAGCGGTTTTCCCTCGCGACAAGCGCGGAACGCGCTTGCGCGGAGATCATGCTCAAACAAGGAGCTAAAGCGCGATGATTCAACCTGAATTCATCGCGCTTTTCGCGGCTGGTTGTTTGCGCCGTCGCAATCCCGGCGATGGGCGGCCGCGATAAGAACGGTCGGAGTTCCTAGACCGACGACAGGCAAAGACCATGAGCGATGCGCAAATCGGCCTGATGACCGCGACCCCCATCATCATCCTGTTCGCCGCGGCGCTCAGGCGGATGGGCGTGCTGTCGACGACGGCGACCGTTTCCGCAGTCACCCTCTCCGTCGCGATTGCGGTGGTGCTGTTCACGACGCAGTAGCGAATGGCAACGGAGCGTAGGGTGGGCAAAGCGACTTGTCCGCCGTAGCTCGAAGAGCGAAGGCGGAAGCGTGCCCACCGGTCTGTGCGACGTTGAGGATAGATGGTGGGCACGGCGCTAACGCGCCTTTGCCCACCCTACGGCAGCGAGGTCACCTTCTCTGGTTATACACGTCGATGCAGACGGCACCCAGCAGCACCAGCCCCTTGATCACCTGCTGGTAGTCGATGCCGATGCCGAGGATCGACATGCCGTTGTTCATCACACCCATGATCATGGCGCCGACCACGGCGCCGCCGACGCGCCCGACACCGCCATAGGCCGAGGCGCCGCCGATGAAGCAGGCGGCGATGACGTCAAGCTCGAAGCCGAGGCCCGCCTTCGGCGTCGCGGTGTTGAGGCGCGCAGCGAAGACGAGGCCGGCAAGGGCCGCCAGCACGCCCATGTTGACGAACGTCAGGAAGGTCAGTCGCTCCGTCTTGATGCCGGAGAGTTTTGCCGCTTTTGCGTTGCCGCCGACCGCATAGATCTGCCGCCCGACCACGGTGCGCCGCGTGACGAAGCCATAGAGCGCGATCAGCGCCGTCATGATGACGAGCACGTTCGGCAGGCCGCGATGCGAGGCGATCAGATAGGTGAAATAGAGCACGACGCAGGCGAGCAGCACGCTCTTCCCTAAGAAGAACGCATAAGGCTCGGCCTCGATGCCGTGCGCCAGCTCGCGCGAGCGGCTCTTGGCGCTGGCATAGACCATCCCCAGCGCCAACACCACGCCGATCACCATGGAAGTCGGATGCAGCGTACCGGCCTCAGGCAGCAGCTCCGGAATGAAGCCCGATGACAATTTCTGGAAGGTCGCCGGGAACGGCCCGAGCGACTGTCCCTGCAGCACCGCCAGCGCAAGTCCCTTGAACACGAGCATGCCGGCCAGCGTCACGATGAACGAGGGGATACCGAAATAGGCCACCCAATAGCCCTGTGCCGCGCCGATGGCTGCGCCGAGCACGAGGCAGGCAAGGAATGCGACCGTGTAGTCGACCTTGTACGTCACCATCAGAAGCGCCGCGACCGCGCCGACAAAGCCGGCGACCGAGCCGACCGACAGGTCGATATGGCCGGTGACGATCACCAGCAGCATGCCGAGCGCCATGATGACGATGTAGCTGTTCTGCAACACCAGGTTCGTCAGGTTGAGCGGCTGCAGCAGCGTGCCGCCGGTGACGATCTGGAAGAACAGCATGATCGCGATCAGCGACAGCAGCATGCCGTAATTGCGCAAATTGTTCTTGATGAAGCTACCGTGCTGCCGCTCCTCGGGCAGCGAAACCGTCTTGTCGGTCATGGCTGCGATCCTCCCATCTCCGCGGCCTCAGGCACGCCGTTCGCAAATTTTCTGTCGTTACGCATGATGGCGCGCATGATCTTTTCCTGCGTCGCCTCGCTACCCCTAAACTCGCCGACAAAGGCGCCGTCGTTCATTACGCAGATGCGGTCGCAGATGCCGAGCAGCTCCGGCATCTCCGACGAAATCACCACGACGCCCCGGCCGGCTTCGGCCAGTTCATTGATGATACAGTAAATCTCGTATTTCGCACCGACGTCGATACCCCTCGTCGGCTCGTCCAGGATCAGGACCTTTGGATCGGTCATCAGCCATTTCGACAGCACGACCTTCTGCTGATTGCCGCCGGAGAGCTGGCCGGTCTCCTGATAGACGTCGGAGCAGCGGATCCGCATCCGGTTCCGGTAATCGCTTGCCACCTTCAGCTCGGCGATGTCGTCGATCACCATGCGCGGGGCAACCTGGTCGAGGCTCGACAGCGTGATATTCTTGCGGACATCGTCGGCCAGGATCAGCCCGAGCTGCTTGCGGTCCTCGGTGACATAGGCAAGGCCGGCATCGATCGCCGCGGCGACGTTGGGCAGGTGGACCTCATGTCCTTCCAGCCTGATCCGGCCGCTGATGTTGTATCCCCAGGACCGCCCGAACAGGCTCATGGCGAATTCGGTGCGGCCGGCGCCCATCAGCCCGGCAATGCCGACCACTTCGCCGCGTCGCACATTGAAGCTGACATTCTTGATGACCTGCCGCTCCGGGTGGATCGGGTGATAGACCGACCAGTTCTCGACCGCGAGGACCGGCTCGCCGACCTTGGCGCTGCGCTCCGGAAAGCGATGGGCGAGATCGCGGTTGACCATGCTGCGGATGATGCGGTCTTCCTGCACGGGCTCGGACCGGCAATCGATACCGTCAACGGTGCGGCCGTCGCGCAGCACGGTGATGTGATCGGCGACGCGGGCGACCTCGTTGAGCTTGTGCGAGATCAGGATCGAGCCGATACCCTGCTCCCGGAATGCCATCAGGCGCTCGAGCAGCGCCGCGCTGTCGGCTTCGTTCAGGCTGGCGGTGGGCTCGTCCAGGATCAGCATCCGCACCCGCTTGGACAGCGCCTTCGCAATCTCGACCAGTTGCTGCTTGCCGACGCCAAGGTCGGTGATCAGCGTGTCCGGCGACTCCTTCAGACCTACCTGGGCCAGAAGTTCCCGCGTGCGCCGGTAGACCTCGTCACGGTCGATGACACCGAGCTGCGACGGCGGATGCGAGAGAAAGATATTCTCCGCGATCGACATCAGCGGGATCAGCGCCAGCTCCTGGTGGATGATGATGATGCCGAGCGCTTCGGAATCGTTGATGTCGCGGAAGTGCCGCTCCTCGCCCTCAAAGACGATGGTGCCCTCGTAGCTGCCGTGCGGATAGACCCCGCTCAACACCTTCATCAGGGTGGATTTTCCGGCGCCGTTCTCGCCCACCAGGGCGTGGATCTGGCCGGCCTGAACGGAGAAATTGACGTCGCGCAAGGCCTGCACACCTGCAAAGCTCTTGCTGACGCCGCGCATCTCCAGCATTGCGGTCATCGTCGTGTGTCCTTACTTCGCCTCTCCCCGCTTGCGGGGAGAGGCCCAAATGCGCGCGTAGCGCGGATTTGGGGTGAGGGGGAGTCTGCGCGTCCGACTGTCACCGTCCGTGCGGAGACTCCCCCTCACCCCAACCCTCTCCCCGCAAGCGGGGAGAGGGAGAAGAAGCCCCCCCGCAAGAACGGGGAGAGGAGAAGAGAGAGTCTTACTGGAATTGCGCCTTCTTGTAGTAGCCGCTGTCAACCAAAACCTTCTCCCAATTGTCCTTGTAGACCACGACGGGCTTGAGCAGGAAGGACGGAACGGTCTTGACGCCGTTCTCGTAGGTCTTGGTGTCGTTGACGGTGACCTGCTTGCCGGCCAGCGCCGCATCGACCATGTCAGCGGTCACCTTGGCGAGGTCGCGGGTGTCCTTGAAGATGGTCGAATACTGGTCGCCGCGCAGCATCGCCTTGATCGAGGGCACTTCCGCATCCTGGCCGCTGATCACAGGCATGGGCTGACCGGCGCTGCCGTAGCCGACGCCCTTGAGCGACGAGATGATGCCGATCGAGAGGCCGTCATAGGGCGACAGCACGGCGTTGACCTTCTTGTTGCCGTAGTAGGCGCTGAGCAGGTTGTCCATGCGGGCCTGCGCGGTGGCGCCGTCCCAGCGGAGCGTCGCGACCTTGTCCATGCCCATCTGGCCGGAAGCAACGACGAGCTTGCCGCTGTCGATGTAGGGCTTCAGCACGCTCATGGCGCCGTTGTAGAAGAAGTAGGCGTTGTTGTCGTCGGGCGAGCCGCCGAACAGCTCGATGTTGAACGGACCCTTGCCATCCTTCAGGCCGAGCCCCTGCACGAGCGAATCCGCCTGGAGCACGCCGACCTGGAAGTTGTCGAAGGTCGCGTAGTAGTCGACATTCGGCGTGCCGCGGATCAGGCGGTCATAGGCGATCACGGTGACGCCCTTGGCCTTGGCCTGCTTGAGCACGTCGGACAGCGTGGTGCCGTCGATGGCGGCGATCACCAGCACCTTGGCGCCCTTGGTCACCATGTTCTCGACCTGCGAGAGCTGGTTCGGGATATCGTCCTCGGCATATTGCAGGTCGGTGGCGTAGCCGCGCTCCTTCAGCACCTTGACCATGTTGTTGCCGTCGTCGATCCAGCGTGCGGACGACTTCGTCGGCATGGAAATGCCGACCGTGCCCTTGTCCTGCGCGCAAGCGCCGCCGGATGAGGCGAGCGCGGCCGCGCCGGCGAATGCCAGTGCGAGAAAAGTCGTCTTCAGTTTCGTCATGTTTCACTCCCTTTAGGGTTTACGAACGCTTCGTTTGCAGTGAGAACTCGGTGTGATGCTCTGTCTTGGGTCTCCTATGCGAGCTTGACGTCGGGCTCCGCGCGACCGCGCGCAGAAACCTCCAACAGAAATGTGCAGCCGGCCTGCGGATCGGCGGCGCGTGCCGCTTCATCCATATCCTGCCAGGCCGAGGTGACGAGCAGACGAGACAGGTCGGCCCCGACAAAGGCCGGACAGCTCGACTGCAAGGCGGGAACGCGCAGCGAGCGCAGGTGTTCGCCTTGCGGGCTGTAGACGTCGACGCAGCCGCCGCCCCAGCGCGCATTCCAGATCAAGCCGTCGGCATCGACCACGGAGCCGTCGATACCGCCGATGCCGCGATGGCGCACCAGCAGTTTTGGCTCGCCGCGCGGCAATCCCGTCGCGGGGTCGAGCGCGACACTGAAGAGCTCGTTGCGGCCGGTGTCGGCAAAGTAGCCGGTTGCCCCGTCTGGCGAGAAGCAGATCGAATTCGGAATGGTGACGCCGGGATAGAGCGTTGAGATCTCCCCGCGATGCAGCGCGTAGATCGCGCCTGCCAGGGGCTCCGCCTTCTTTCCCATCGTGCCGATCCAGAACGTGCCGGAGGGATGAACGCGGGAATCGTTGGAGCGCGTGCGGGGATTGTCGGCTTCGAGCGGACGGTAGAGCGTCATCGCGCCGTCAGCGACGCTGCGGATGTAGAGACCGTCTTCCGCGACGATCAACTGGCGCTCGGCATCGATCCGTCCAAGCGCGCTCGCCATGCGGCCGAGATTGTGGGCCTTCAGCGCACCACTGCCGAGATGGGCCTCGTACAGCTTTGCCTCGCGAATATCGAACCACCACGCCGTATCCGTCGCCGGATCGTAAGTCGGCCCCTCGCCGAGATGGCAATGTTCATCGCACAGGACTGAGGTCTGCACCTGCTCGATCATGTCTGCACCCCAAAGCGATAGACCGTGCGGTGCCGATAGACGCCGTCGGGCCTCAGGATGGGGCTCGGAAAGTCCGGCCGGTTTGGCGAATTCGGCCACACCTGCGGCTCCAGGCAGATCGCGTCGGATTGTCGGTAGAGCTTGCCGCCCTTGCCGAGCACCGAGCCGTCGAGATAGTTGCCGGAGTAGACCTGCAGGCCCGGCTGATCGGTCAGCAGTTCGAGCACGCGCCCCGAGCGCGGCGCTTCCAGCCGCGCTGCGAGCTTCACGATGCCGTCGGGCGCGAAGCAGAAATTGTGGTCGTAGCCCTTGCCGTTGCGCAACTGCTCGTGGCTTTCGCGAATTCGCGCGCCGACCGGCGTCGCAACGCGGAAGTCGAACGGCGTGCCCGCCACCGGATGCGGCGGCCCCGGCAACGGAATGGCGGTGGGATCGATCGCCAGGAAATGATCTGATGTCAGCGTCAGCCGGTGATCGAGCGTGTCGAGGCCGGAGGTCGCGCCTTCCAGGTTGAAGAAGCTGTGATTGGTCAAATTGAGGATCGTCGGCCGATCGGTTCGGGCCTCGAACTCCATCGACAATTCGGCCGGACCGGTGACGCGGTAGGTGAGACGCACCGCCAGCCGGCCCGGATAGTTCTCCTCGCCATGCTCGCTGACATAGCTGAGCGTAACCGCGGGCTCCGCACCGTCGGCGATGTCGGCAATGTCCCACAATTTCCGGTCAAAGCCGTTCGGTCCGCCATGCAGCGCATTCGGTCCGTTATTGGCCTCGAGCTGTACCGTCGCGCCGTCGAGGACGAACTGCGCATTTGCGATACGGTTGGCGTAGCGGCCCACGGTCGCGCCGAAAAACTTTCGCTCCGTGACATAGCCGGCAAGCTCGTCATAGCCGAGCGTCACGTCCTCGCAGCCGCCCTTCGCATCAGGCACGATCAGCGCCTGGAGCGCCGCGCCGAAATTGATGATACGCGCTTCGAACCCGCCCTGCCCGCGCAGGGTCACGCGCTGGACGGCGCGGCCGTCCGGCAGCCGTCCGAAAACCTCTCCTGCGATGCGCGACTCGGCCATGATCAATCCACGAACGGTTCGACGAGCGTGCGCTTGCCGAGCATGAACGCGTCGGCGACGAGACGGAACGGCGCAAGGTCGACGTCGGCGGCACCTGTCGCCGCAAGTTCGACAAAACGATGATAGAGCTCGCGGTACTCGGCATCCGGTGCCTCGGACAGCACCTTGCCGTCCACCGCCATGCGCCTGCCGCCGCCGGACAGCGTCATGCGACCGCCGTCGGTCTCCACGACAATGTCCCAGCTTTGCGGACCGGTCTGGCGGAAGTCGAATTCGGCCGTAACAGGCAGGCCGGTCGCATCCGCCAGCGTCAGGTCCGCCGCAATCGGCGCCTCGCAATTGGAAGGAAATGACAGCGTTGCTCCTGTCACAAACACCGGGCGTGGCATGATGCGGGTCAGGATCGAGAGCGCGTTGATGCCGGGGTCGAACACGCCAAGCCCGCCCGGCTGCCAGATCCAGGTCTGCCCGGGATGCCAGACGCGGACATCCTCCATCCAGCTGATGTGGACGGACGAAATGCGGCGCGCGGCAAGCCATGCCCGCGCCGGCTCGACCGCCGGCGCATAGCGCGAATGCCAGGTCGCAAACAGCGTGCGCTTCGAATGCTGGGCCATAGCGATCAGCGGATCGAGCTCACTGACGCTGACGCCCGGCGGCTTCTCCAGCATCACATGCTTGCCGGCGGCGAGCGCGCTGGCTGCCTGCGCGCGGCGCACCTGCGGCGGCGTGCACAGCGAGACCGCGTCGATCGGCGGGCCCTTGCTCAGGAGGTCTTCGATGGTCGCAAAATGCGGCAGGTCCGGCAGTGATGCGTTGCGGCTCGCGATCGCGGCAAGCGTTGCGCCCGGCGTCGCCGCGATTGCCGCGACATGCTGGTCGCGCGCGATCTTGCCGAAACCGACGATGGCAATGCGAAGCTCGGTCACGACGGATCTCCGGAATCTGCGGCCATCGCTGCTTCGATCACCGTGCCCTCATGGCGGCTCATACCGTTGTGAATGACGAACACCATCGCCTGGAAAGCGGATTCGGTGTCACCGGCCGCGATGGCATCGACGATCTTCTGATGCCAGAGCAGCACGGTCTCGCGGTCTTCCGGTTCGACGGGAGCGCTGAGCAGGAACGACGCCCGCAAGGCGGCCTCGATGACGTGGCCGATCGAGCGCATGAACAGATTGCCTGACGCGCGCGCCACGCCGACATGAAGCGCAAGGTCGGCGTCGGCAAAGTCGGCGGAGTCGGAGGCTTCCTTGCGCATCCGATCCATGGCGCGCCTGAGCTCCGCGATATCCCCCTCCGAGCGCTGCATGGCCGCGAGCGCGGCCGCGCGTGGCTCGACCGCGAGCCGGATCTCGGCGAGATCGTCGAGGAAGCGTTTGTCGATGCCGGCATCGAGATGCCAGGCCAGCACATCGGCGTCGAACATGTTCCAGGCGACGCGCTCGCGTACGACCGTGCCGACCCGGGCTTTGGTCGTGAGCAAGCCCTTTGCGACGAGCGTCTTCACGCTTTCGCGCAGCACCGGTCTCGAGACGCCGAACATCGAGGTCAATTCGGTATCGCCCGGCAGCCGGGTCCCTTCGGCATAACGGCCGGCGATGATGTCGATGCCGATCGATCGGGCGACTTCGGCGTGGTTGGAATGCGCACGCCGCGTCGGAATGACCACGATACGCGAGGCCATGATGTTGCTCTCCCCCTCTGGCAAGCGCAATTGATCGCTGTCAGAACGGATCAGGCGGCGGTAGGCTGGCGTGAGGGATATTGGATCATGAGGCGCGTCTCCCGATTTCGTCTTTGGGCGCCAATCGGTATCATGGCACCGTATTCCTGCCTCTTTGGGCGGTCGGACGCACTATTTCACGGAATTCGAGCGGCGACTAGTCATATTATCTGACTATTTCGCGATTCCCCTCATCGGGCCCCTTTTCTACTTTGCATGGGGTTGTTTTGCAGAAAAAAGATCCGGCCGGCCGACCACGCGGCCGGCCGGCAGATATGCCCTGCGGTCAGATGACTTTCCGCTGCGCAAGGTTCTTCATCAGCGCACCGATGCCAAAACTCCAGGGCTCGCATTCGTCGCTGGTGCGCATCCGGTTGACCAGCTTGCCGAGCTGCGGCGCCGAGATCGTGACGATGTCGTCGCGCTTGTGGGTAAATCCCTGCCCCGGCGCGTCGCGATCTTCGACCGGCGCGAACATCGTGCCGAGGAACAGCACGAAGCCATCCGGATATTGATGCACGGATCCGATCGTCTGCGCGACGAGATCGGTCGGATCGCGGCTGATCTTGCTGATCGAGGAGTGGCCGTTGAGAACGAAGCCGTCCTGCCCCTTCACGTTGAGGCTGATGTCGAGCTTGCGCGCGTCATCGAGGGTGAACGTGTCGTCGAACAGGCGCAGCAGCGGGCCGATCGAGCACGAGGCGTTGTTGTCCTTGGCCTTCGACAGCAACAATGCCGAACGTCCTTCGAAGTCGCGCAGGTTGACGTCGTTGCCGAGCGCGCCGCCGACGATCCTGCCGCGGCTGGAGACGAACAGCACCAGCTCCGGCTCGGGATTGTTCCAGGTCGATTTCGGATGCAGTCCCGCATCCATGCCCGACCCGACCGATGACATCGTCGGCGCCTTGGTGAAGACCTCGGCATCGGGGCCGATGCCGACCTCCAGATACTGGCTCCAGGCGTTCTGATCGATCAGCACCTGCTTTAGCCGCATCGCCTGGTCCGAGCCCGGCTTGAGCTTTGACAGATCGTCGCCGATCAGCCGCGTCACCTCTTTGCGGATCGCTTCGGCTGAAGCCGGATTGCCCTTGGCCTTCTCCTCGATCACCCGCTCCAGCATCGAGACGGCAAAGGTGACGCCGGCCGCCTTCAGCGTCTGTAGATCGACCGGGGCGAGCAGCCACGGCTTCTGCCGGTCGCGATGATCGGGCGGCGTGTTGGCCGCGATCGCCTCGAGATCGCCGATGCGCTCGCCCTTGGACTCGCGCAGCGCCTTGGCCGGGTTCTCTTCCTCGCACAGCGCGCTGATGGTCGGAAAGCGCGCGGTGACGTCGAACACGCCGTCGCCGCGCACGGCGACCACGGCCGGACCGTCGGCCTGCGGCAGCCAGACGCGCCCTGCCAATGTCCCCTTCGTTCCGTCCTCGGGCAGAAGCTCATTTGCCGTCAGTGCCGCTTCCGACTTCATCGCGTCCGTCCTTTTCCAGTCTCATGATCGCCAATCATTTGCGGCGCTCGCCGCGATACCAAAAACACCATTTGCAGGCACAGCGCTACTGGCAGAACTGCGATTCAACCAACCCGCGCGCGCGGCCCTATTGCACCGCGGAACCATTTGCGACGCAACATTCAAAATGAGACTGCCCGTTAAGCCGTACAGCCCTCCGACGCGTGCGCTGCATTCGAGTTCGGTTAGCTTTCATTCCAAGAACCGCGCCACGCAAACGGACGCGGCGAACAATCTACGACGCAGGGAGGAGAGCAATGTTGAAAGGCAGTGTGGGACTTATCGCGCTGAGCGCCTTGTTTCTATCAGGCGCGGCGATGGCTCAGGAAAAGATCAAGGTCGGCGTCACCGCGACGCTCGAAGGCACCTATACCGTGCTCGGGGAGGACGGCATCCGCGGCCACCAGACCGCGCTCAACGTGCTCGGCAAGAAAATCGGCGACAAGGAACTCGAATTCGTCATAGCCTCCACGGACGCGACGCCCGACTCCGCCGTTCGCGCCGTCCGCAAGCTGATCGAGCAGGACAAGGTGCAGATCCTGCTGTCGCCGCTGTCAGGCGACGAAGGCATCGCGGTGAAGAATTTTGCAAAAACCCACCCCGAGCTGACCTTCATCAACGCCGCCTCCGGCGCCCAGGAAACGACCTATGTCGATCCCGCGCCGAACTTCTTCCGCTACAACATGGACGGCGCCCAGTGGCAGGTTGGCCTCGGCAAATACGCCTATGATGAAAAGAAGTATCGCAAGATCGCGACCGTCGGCGAGGACTACTCCTTCATCTACACCCAGGTGTTCGGCCTCGTGCTCGAATTCTGCGGCATGGGCGGACAGGTCACGAACCGCCAATGGGTGCCGCTGGGAACCAAGGACTTTGCCTCGGTCATCGCGGCATTGCCTGACGATGTCGACGCGATCTATCTCGGCCTCGGCGGCGCGGATGCCGTCAACTTCCTCAACCAGTATCAGCAGGCCGGCGGCAAGGCGCATCTGATGGGTGGCTCGATCATGATCGATCAGACCATCCTGTCCTCCAAGGGCAACGCCAAGAACGCACTGATCGGCACGATCGCGGCGAGCGGCCAGGCCGACACCTGGGAAGATCCGGGTTGGCAGAAATTCGTGAAGGCCTATCAGGACGCCTTCCCGCCGAACAAGCGTTTCCCGAGCCCCTCACTGCTCGCGACCAACTATTACGGCTCGACGATGGCGCTGATCCTCGGATTGCGCGCGGTCAACGGCGATCTCTCCAACAACCAGTCGAAGTTCAAGGAGGCGCTGGCAAAACTCGAGATCGATGCGCCCAACGGCAAGATCAAGCTCGACTCCAACCGCCAGGCGATCGGCACCAACTTTGTCACCGAAGTCGTCGATGACGGCAAGGGCGCCCTGTTCAGCAAGGTCGTCAAGGTCATCCCGAACGTGAACCAGACGCTCGGCTACGATCCGGCGGTGTTCGCCAAGATCGGCTTGCCGAGCCGTACAGTACCTGAATGTAAGAAGTACTGACGCATCACGTTCGCAAATGAGCAGCCGGGGAGCGATTTGCATGCGCGGAGACTTCCGCCCTTGCAATCTCTCCCCGGTTGTTCAACGCTGTCGGGAAAGCGAGCAAACAAAATAAGATGATATCGGGAGGGAAGGCATGAGCCGGGCGCTCGCCGTCTTCCACGGCCGGTTCGGTCGGGCGACGGTTTATCAGTTGAACCGCCCTTTCAACATCCACGCGCATCGCGAAGGTCATCTGATCTTCCATGTCGGTGGCATGCCTGCTTGCATTGATGTCAACGATGGGCGCTACGAACTGACTGAAGGCTCCGTGGTCGCCGTCAATCCGTGGGAACCACACAACTTCCTGCCCTCAGATCTCGAAGGCGGCGCGATCTTCTTCGTGCTCTACGTCAATGCGGAGTGGTTCGCGCCCGATGCGCCTGGTGCCGACCGCCTGCGCTTCGGCCGCACCCAGTTCAAGCGCACAGTCGCACTCGATAAGCACATCCGCCGCACGGCCGCGCTGGTGTGCGGTGCCCCCTCGCTCTCCAGCCTCGATTCCGAGCTGCGGCGGCTGATCGACATCTGTTACGACGAAAGCTGGCAGCAGGCGGACATCGCCCGCGATCCGCGCGCCGGCGGCACCGTCACCGATTTTCGCGTCCGCAAATGCATCAAGCTGATGTCGGAAAGCCCGGGCGCCGAGATGGAGCTGGACACGATCGCGCGTGAATCCGGCCTGTCGCGGCCGCACTTCTACCGGCTGTTCCGCACCCAGACCGGCGTCACGCCGCACCTCTATCTCAACACGCTGATCATGGAACAGGCGCTGGAAGCGCTGGTCGCCAGCGAAGCGCCGATCGCCGATATCGGCTTCGATCTCGGCTTCTCCTCGCAAAGCGGTTTCACCCGCTTCTTCGCCGCCAATGTCGGCATGGCTCCGACCGATTATCGTCGCGCGGCCAAGGTCTTGCGCGCCTGACGGCTGCGCGAAAAGATACTGACAATCAAACACCGGCCTTGCGGCCCCGATAGGATGTGCGGAACGCGATCCCGAAAAGAGGATCGCGAGTCCAGGGAGGACGCACGTCCATGGCGAGGTACGCAGCCTGCGGAAGGCTGTCCGACCCGATTGCTGCCCTTCCCCGCCAGCGGGGCGAGGCTAAGCCATGACACGCTTTGTCGAACGCCATCCGGTCTGGGCGCTGATCGCCATCATCGCGCTCGCGATCCTGCTCTGGCTGATCTTTGCGGTGTGGCCGCCCGGGCTTGAAGAGGCGATCGGCCGCAAGCGCGTCTTCCTCAACGCCGTCTTCAACGGCATCACGCTGGGCGGCCTCTACTTCCTGGTCGCGAGCGGCTTTACGCTGATCTTCGGCCTGATGCGCAACGTCAATCTCGCGCACGGCTCGCTTTATCTGTTTGGCGGCTATATCGGCTACGCCATCAGTGCCTCGACCGGCTCCTGGATCCTCTCCTTCATCATCGCCTTCATCCTGACCGCGCTGGTCGGCGTGCTCCTGCAGGTGATCGTGTTCCGCCGCATGGAGGGACAGGATCTTCGGCAAACGATGGTCACGATCGGCCTCTCGATCGTCTTTGCCGATCTGATGCTCTGGGCCTGCGGCGGCGATTTCTACCAGATCCAGACGCCGAGCTGGCTGATCGGCCCGATCGATCTGCCGCTGATCACGGCGATCAAATCCTCCGGCGAGCCGGTCTATCTCCGCTATCCGCTGGTCCGGCTCGTGATCTTCCTCGCCTCCGTCGTGATCGGCGTCGCGATGTGGCTCGCGCTCAACCGCACCCGCATCGGAATGATCGTCCGCGCCGGTGTCGACGACCGCGACATTCTCGCTGCGACCGGCGTGCGCATCCAGCTCGTCTTCGTGCTTGTCTTTGCACTCGGCGCCGGACTTGCCGGCATTGCCGGCGTCGTCGGCGGCACCTTCCAGTCGCTATCTCCCGGCGAGGACATAAGATTCCTGCTCGCCTCCCTCGTCGTCGTCATCGTCGGCGGCATGGGCTCGATCCCCGGCGCGGCCCTCGGCGCGCTCATCATCGGGCTCGCCGAGCAGCTCGGCTCCGTCTACATCCCGACCTACGCCATCGTCGTCACCTTTCTGATCATGGTGCTGGTGCTGGCGGTGCGGCCGCAGGGCCTGTTGGCGAGGCGCTGACATGTCCGTCACCCACGATGCCCGCGTTCAGCTTCTCCCCGCCGCCACGGCGCAGCGTCCGGCCATACGCACATGGCCGGAGATCGACAATCCGGCCGCCTGGATCGTCGCGGTCATTCTCCTGATCATGCCGCTCATCGCCAACGGCTTCTTCCTCATCGAGATTTTTGCGACGACGATGATCCTCGGGACCATCGCGCTCAGCCTCATGCTCCTCGCGGGCTATGCCGGCATGGTCAGCCTGATGCAGCTCACCATCGCCGGCTTTGCCGCCTATATGGTCGCGGTGTTCGGCACCAGCGACAACGCCAACATCAGCCTGGGCTGGCCATGGTGGCTGGCAGTTCCGATGGCACTCGTGCTCGCCACGCTCTTCGGCACGCTCGGTGGTGCGCTCGCGGTCCGGACCGAGGGCATCTACACCATCATGATCACGCTCGCGATCGGTGCGGCCTTCTACTACTTCACCAATCAGAACTGGGCGATCTTCAACGGCCATACCGGCATCAACAACGTGGCCACACCGCGCTTCTGGGGCGTCAACTGGCGCGCTGATATTCCCTTTTACTACGTCGTGCTCGGCACCGCCGCGCTGTGCTACTTCGCCGTCCAATACATCTCTCGCGCCCCCTTCGGCCTCGCGCTGCAAGGTGTCCGCGATAATCCGCGCCGCATGGCCGCGCTCGGCTTCAACGTCAATGCGCACCGAATCGCGGCCTACGCCGTCGCATCGTTCATTGCTGCGCTCGCGGGCGTGCTCCAGGTTTGGAACTACCGGCAGATTTCGCCGGGTTCGGTCAGCGTCGGCGCCTGCATCGATATCCTGATCATCGCAATCGTTGGCGGCATCACGCGCCCGATCGGCCCCTATATCGGCGCGCTGATCTTCGTGCTCTTGCGCACCTTCGCGCTCGACTTCTTGGTCGAGATCGGGCTCGACGGCAACCGCTTCCGGCTGATCATCGGACTCGGCTTCCTCGCCATCGTGTTCTGGTCGTCGGACGGCGTCATCGGCCTGTGGCAGCGCTGGCGCAATGGAGTGAATGAGAGCAAACGGCCCGCCACGCCGCGCCCGGGCGGAGGGCACGGCCATGGATAGCGTCGCGCACCGCCTCTCCGCCGTCGGCGCCGGCGCGGCACTGGAGCTTCGCGGCGTCACGCGACTGTTCGGCGCGCTGGCCGCACTGACCGACGTCACGATCACCGTCCGCCCGGGCGAGCGGCGCGCGGTGCTGGGCTCGAACGGCGCCGGCAAGACCACGCTGTTCAATTGCATCACCGGCGACTTCCCGCCTACGTCAGGCACGATCCGCTTCTTCGGCGAGGATATCACCCGCTTCCCGCCCTATGAACGCATCCGCCGAGGTCTGCGCCGGACCTACCAGATCTCCGCGCTGTTTCCCGGCCTCACTGTCCAGGACAATGTCTACCTCGCTTGCCGCGGCGTCTCGCGCGGACGTTTCTCCTTCTTACGTCCCGGCCAGAACGATGCGCTGATGCACGCGGCGGACAATCTCGTCCAGGCTGTGCATCTGTCGGCCGTGAAGGACCAGCGCGTCGCCGAGCTCGCCCACGGTCAGCAGCGCCAGCTCGAGATTGCGCTCGCGCTCGCCGGCGCGCCGCGCTTCGTGCTGTTCGACGAGCCGGCCGCGGGCCTCTCCCCGGCCGAGCGGTTGGAGCTGATCGAGATTTTGACCTCGCTGCCCGCCCACATCGGCTACATCATCATTGAGCACGACATGGACGTCGCGCTGCGCGTCGTCGAGAGCGTCACGATGATGCACAACGGCCGCATCTTCAAGGAAGGCCTGCCGCAGGAGATCCAGTCCGACCCCGAGGTCCAGGAGCTTTATCTCGGAGGCGGCCATGAATGATGTCCGCCGCGGCGCGCCAGCCCTCGATGTCAAAGGCCTCGACGTCTATTACGGCCATTCGCACGCACTGCAAGGCGTCGACCTCACCCTGGAGGCCGGCGTGTTTTCCGTGGTCGGCCGCAACGGCATGGGCAAGACCACGCTGTGCAAGGCGATCATGGGATTGGTCCCGGTCAGCGGCGGCTCGGTGCGAATCCGCGGCGAGGACATCACGCGGCGCCCGCCGGCACATATCGCGCGGCTCGGCGTCGGCTATGTGCCGCAGGGACGCCGTCTCTGGCGCTCGCTCAGCGTCGACGAGCATCTGCAGCTCGCCGCCGGCCTGCGGCGCGGCGCCTGGACGGTCGAGCGCATCTACGACACGTTCCCACGGCTTGCCGAGCGCAAGGACAATGGCGGCGGTCAGCTCTCCGGCGGCGAGCAGCAGATGCTCGCGATCTCGCGCGCGCTGTTGACCAACCCGCAACTCCTGATCATGGACGAGCCGACTGAAGGCCTGGCGCCGGTTATCGTCGCCCAGGTCGAGGAGATGCTGCTGCGCCTCGGCGAGGACGGCGACATGGCCGTGCTCGTGATCGAGCAGAACATCGGCGTCGCTACCGCCGTCTCGCGCAACGTCGCGATCATGGTCAACGGCCGCATCAACCGCATCATCGATTCCGTTCGGCTCGCCGCCGACCGCGACTTGCAGCAGCGCCTGCTCGGCGTCGGTCTTCATGCGGAGCTGGAGCCCGAGGTCGACGTGTCTGCGGCCGGCGCCGAGGCCAAGTCCGCACCGCAGCCCGCGCGCCCGACGGGTCCAATCCGGGTCTACATCTCGAATCCGACGCCGCCGACGCGCTGGTCGCAGCCGGTGCCGATCGCACGCATCGAGGCGGCGGCGCGTACGCTCTCGACGCAGGTCGCACGCCTCGACGAGACCGCGCGGCGCACGCGCGAGCCAGTCGCAGCGCAGACCTCGGGCCCGCCGGTCGTCCTCGTCGTCGGCACGCTCGACACCAAGGGCACAGAACTCCGCTACATCCGCGACATCATCGCTGGAACCGGCCTTCGGACGCGGCTCGTCGACGTCTCGACCAGCGGCAAGCACTCCACCTGCGATGTCTCTGCGCAGGAGATCGCGTTGAATCATGGCCGCGGCGGCTCGGCCGTGTTCGGTCCCGACCGCGGAGCGGCCGTCACCGCGATGGCGGACGCTTTCGCCAACTGGATGCGACGCCAGGGCAATATCGCCGGTGTCATCTCGGCGGGCGGCTCCGGCGCCGCCTCGCTGGCCGCGCCCGGCATGCGCACCTTGCCCGTCGGCGTACCAAAACTGATCATTTCCTCGGTCGCCTCCGGCGACGTCGGCCCCTATGTCGGTCCTGCCGACATCACCATGATGTACTCGGTCACCGACGTGCAGGGCCTCAACTCGATTTCGCGCGCGGTGCTGGCGAACGGCGCCAACGCGCTGGTCGGAATGGTGAAGGCCCGCCTCGACCAACGCGAAGCCCAGGAGCGCGCGGCGGAAGCCGCCCTGCCGTCGATCGGCATCACCATGTTCGGCGTCACCACGCCGGCCGTGCAGAAGATCGCGGCGGACCTGCACGGCGATTTTGAATGCCTCGTTTTCCACGCCACCGGCGTCGGCGGCCGCTCCATGGAAAAACTCGTCGATTCCGGCCAGCTCGCTGGCGTCATTGATCTGACCACGACGGAAGTCTGCGATCTCCTGATGGGCGGCGTGTTTCCCGCGACCGAAGACCGTTTCGGCGCCATCATCCGCAGCCGCCTCCCCTATATCGGCTCGGCCGGCGCACTGGACATGGTGAACTTCGGCGCGCCGGACAGCGTCCCCGAGCGCTATCGCGGGCGAAAGTTTCACGTCCACAATCCGCAAGTCACCTTGATGCGGACCACGGCGGACGAGAACGAGCGGATGGGCCGCTGGATCGGCGAAAAACTCAATCAGATGGATGGGCCCGTGCGCTTCTTCCTGCCCGAGGGCGGTGTGTCCGCCCTCGATGCAGCAGGCCAATCGTTCTGGGATCCCGAGGCGGATGCGGCTCTCTTCCGCGCGCTGGAGCGCACGGTGCGGCAGACCAGCAATCGCCAGCTCATCCGCGTCAGGAAGAACATCAACGATCCCGAGTTCGCCGCCACCATTGTCAGTGCGTTCCGGACGCTGTTCGGCCGCACCGGGGCGCGCCGAAAACGAGCGAGGTGACCGATGGCGAGGTTTGAACGCGTTGCCCTCCTGAAGAAGTTTCGCGACATGGCCCGACGCGGGGAGCCGATCGTCGGCGGCGGCGCCGGCACCGGACTATCTGCCAAATGCGAGGAGGCCGGCGGCGTCGATCTCATCGTGATCTACAATTCCGGCCGCTACCGCATGGCCGGGCGCGGCTCGCTCGCCGGCCTCATGCCCTATGGCGATGCCAATGCCATCGTGCTGGAGATGGCCGGCGAAGTGCTCCCTGTCGTCAGCAAGACACCGGTGCTGGCCGGCGTCAACGGCACCGATCCGTTTCGCGACATGGACGTCTTCCTCGATCAATTGAAGGCCATCGGGTTCGCAGGCGTGCAGAACTTTCCGACCGTCGGCCTGATCGACGGCATCTTCCGCGCCAATCTCGAAGAGACCGGGATGTCCTATGCGCTCGAGATCGACATGATCGCGAAGGCGCATGACAAGGACATGCTGACCACGCCCTACGTGTTCAGCGAGAAGGAAGCCGCCGCGATGGCGATCGCGGGGGCCGACATCATCGTCTGTCACATGGGGCTGACGACCGGCGGCACGATCGGCGCGCAGACCGCGCCTAGGCTGCAAGACTGCCCGGCGCAGATCGACACCTGGGCCTCGGCCGCACTCAGCGTCAATCCGGACATTCTGGTGCTGGCGCATGGCGGCCCGATCGCCGATCCGGCGGATGCCGATTTCATCATGAAGAACACAAGTCACTGCCACGGCTTCTACGGCGCCTCCTCGATGGAGCGACTGCCCGTAGAGCGCGCGCTGACGGATCAGGTGCGTCAATTCAAGGCGATCGGCGCGCGATAACGCCGGAACGTTTGAGGGAGGGAAAAATGTCAGGGATTTTGGTCGGTGAATTGATCCTCTGGCTGATCATCGCGATCATCGTGATCGTGGTTGGCGTCTATATCGTGAACTGGCTCTACCACCGCTCCTCAAAGGAGGTCTCCTTCGTCCGGACCGGCTTCCTCGGCGAGCGCGTGGTGATCAACGGCGGCGCCTTCGTGCTGCCGTTCATCCACGACTATACGCCGGTCAACATGAACGTGCTGCCGATGGGCATCGTTCGGTCCCGGCAAGACGCCGTGATCACCCGCGACCGCATGCGTGTCGACATTGAAGCCGACTTCTACGTCCGCGTGCAGGCGAGCCGCGAAGCCGTCTCGATTGCGGCCGCAACGCTCGGCCGCCGCACCATGGAGCCTGAACAGCTCCACGCCCTCCTCGCCGGCAAGTTCATCTCCGCGATCCGCTCGGTTGCCTCCGAGATGACCCTGGAGCAGATGCACGAGCAGCGCGGCGAATACGTCGCCCGCGTCAAGGCCAATGCGGCCGAAGCGCTGGCGCAGAACGGTCTCGAACTGGAATCGGTCGCCATCACCGATCTCGACCAGACCGACCTCGAGTTCTTCAACCCCTCGAACCGCTTCGACGCCGAGGGTCTGACCCGGCTGATGGAGGACATCGAGGCCAAGCGAAAGCTGCGCAACGATATCGAGCAGGACTCGATGATCAAGATCCGCTCCCGCAATCTGGAGGCCGAACGGCAGGCGCTCGAAATCGAGCGGGAGAGCGAGACCGCGCGCCTCGAGCAGGAACGCGACATCGAGATGCGCCGCGCTCTGCAACGCACCGAGGTGGCCCGCGAGCGCGCGCTGCGCGAAACCGAAGCCGAGCAGGCCCAGATCTCCGCCCGCGAGGCCATCGAAAGGGCGCGCATCGCCAACGACCAGGCCATCGCGGAAGCCCGCATCGCCTCCGAGCGTGAGACCCGCCAGAAAGAGATCGAGCGGACCCGCACCATCGAGGAAAAGGAACTTTTGGCACGCGAAGAGGTCGAGAAGACGCGGATCGCGAACCAGCGCTCGATCGACACCACCCGCATTGCTTCGGAACGCGAGGTGCGCCAGCGCGAGATCGAGCGCATGCGCACGGTCGAGGAAGCCGAGATCGCGGCGCGCGAGGCGATCGAGAAGGCCCGCATCCAGCAGGATCGCGTCGTCACCGATGCCCGCATCGCGAACGAGGAAGAGACAAGGCGCCGCGAGATCGAGCGCACCCGCGCGGTCGACGAGGCCGAAATCGCCGCCCGCGAGGCGACCGAGAAGGCGCGCATCGCCCAGACCATGATCGTCAATGTCGAGCGCATCTCCTCGGACGAACGCACCCGCGCGTTGGAGATCCAGCAGGTCCGCACCATCCAGGAAGCCGAGATCGAGGCGCAGCGCGCGGTCGAGGCTGCCCGCATCGCCCGCGAGCGGACGCTCGCCGCCGAGCGCATCGCAGCCGAACAGAACACGCGCCAGTTGGAGATCGAGCGCAACCAGACGCTTGATGTCGCCGGGATCGCCGCGCGCGAAGCCACGGAAGCCTCCCGCATCGCGCAGGAGGAGCGCGTCCGCTCGCTGGAGATTGCCCGCAACCGTGCCGTCGAGGAGGCCGACATCGCCTCCCGCGAGGCGATCGAAGCTGCCCGCATCGCGCAGGAGAAGACCGTCGCTGCCGAGCGCATCCAGGCCGATCGGGACACCAAGGCGCTGGAAATTGAGCGGACCGCAGCAATCGAGGCCGCCGACCTCAAGCGGCGTGATGTCATCGAACGCCAGCGCATCGGCGTCGACCTCGCGCTCGAATCCGAGCGGATCACCTCTTCCAAGAAGCGCGAGGTCCTCAATATCGAGCAGAAGAAGGCGATCGAGATCGCCGACGAGGATCGCGTGATCGCCCTCTCCGCGAAGCGCTCCGAACGGATCGACGCTGACAGCCGGGTCAAGCAGGCCGAGATCGTCGCTCGCAAGGAGGTCGAGACCACCGACGTCTCGCGCGAGCAGGCGCTGGAGGCCGCCCGCATCGAGCGCCGCCGTTCGATCGAGCAGCTCGAGGTCGCCCGCGTCCAGTCGCTCCAGGAGGCGGAGATCGCCTCCCGCGAGGAAGTCGAGCGCGCCCGCATCGCTTCCGATCGTGGCCTCGACGAGGCCCGCATCGGCCGCGAGCGCGAATTGCGCAAGCTCGAGGTCAACCGCGAGAAGGAGGTCGAAACCGTCCTGATGGAGAAGGCGATTGCGATCCACCTGAAGTCGCTGGAGGAATCCGCGGCCAAGGCCTCGGCCGAGGAAGCGCGGATGCGCGCGACCGAGGCCACAGAGCGCGTCATCACCGCCCGCGAAAACGAGATCGCAAAGCGCCGCAAGACCGTGGAGATCCTGATCGCCGAGAAGCAGGCGGAGGAGACCCGCATCGCCGCGGAAGCCGAGCGTGTTCGCGCCGCCGTGGAAGCAGAGGCGCAGCGCCTATTGAACGAGGCCGAGAACGTGCTCACCGACCAGGCACGCTACTCGCTGTTCCGCAGAAAGCTACTCGACCGCATCGAGGGCATCGTCCGCGAGAGCGTCAAGCCGATGGAGAAGATCGAGGGCATCCGCATCCTCCAGGTCGACGGCCTCAACGGTGGCGGAAATGGCGGTGGTGGCGGCCGCAGCGCGACCGACGAGGTGATCGACTCGGCGCTGCGCTACCGCGTCCAGGCACCGCTGATCGACTCGATCCTGTCGGATATCGGCGTCGAGGGCGGCAGCCTCGCAAAGATGCCGGGCCTGATCCGCGAGGCCCGCGACATGCAAGGCATCAAGGAATCCGCCCGCAAGAGCGGCGGCGGTGGTGGTGGCGACAAGCCGGCCGGCCCGGCCGCCCCCTCCGTTGAAGGCGAACCGCCGGCCGAGCGCGGTCCGCGGAAGAAGAGTTGAGGATCCAGTCCATGGCCCGCGTCTACGTCTCCACCGTCGTCAACGCCCGCAACGACCGCGTCTGGGCGCGGGTGCGCGACTTCAACGGCTTGCCGAACTGGCATCCCGCGATTGCGGAAAGCCGCATCGAAGGCGGTGAGCCCGCGGACAAGATCGGCTGCGTCAGGGATTTTCGCCTGCGCAACGGCGACCGCATCCGCGAGAAGCTTTTGGGCCTCTCCGACTACGACATGTTCTGCACCTACTCGATCCTGGAATCCCCGATGGGCGTCGAGAACTACGTCGCGACCTTAAGGCTCACGCCGGTCACCGACGGCGACCAGACCTTCATGGAATGGACCGCCGAGTTCGACTGCGCGCCGGAGCGGGAAGCGGAACTCGTCGGCAACATCGGCGGCGGTGTGTTCCAGGGCGGCTTCGATGCCCTGAAGCGAGTGTTCGGAGGCTAGCCGTGCCGCATATCGTCAAGAGCACGATCCTGGACGCACCGACCGACGCGGTGTGGAACGTGCTGCGCGATTTCAATGGCCATGATCGCTGGCATCCGGCGGTCGCGACCTCGACCATCGAGCGGGCGCAATCATCGGACAAGATCGGCTGCGTCAGGCGCTTCAAGCTCAGGGACGGCGCGGAGCTGCGCGAGCAACTTTTGGCGCTGTCCGACCTCGAACAGTCCTTCAGCTACTGCCTGCTCGATACGCCCGTGCCGATGTTCAACTACGTAGCCCACGTTCGGCTACTGCCGGTGACCGACGGCGACCGCACCTTCTGGCACTGGGAATCGCGCTTCACCACAAAACCGGAAGACCGCGACCGCATCACCCACATGGTCGCCGAAGATATCTACCAGGCCGGATTCGAGGCCATCCGCCGCCATCTGAAGGAGGCCGCATAGTCATGGCTGTCACGGTAAAGACCTTTGCCAGCTCCAATGAGGCCGCAACCGCGCTATCGTCTGATCGCACGGCGCGTTATCTCGGCGGCGGCACGCTCGTGATGCGCGCGCTGAACGAGGGCGACGTCTCGATCTCGACCGTGGTTCGCGCCAACGACCAGGCGCTGACCCGGATCGACGCATCGGGCCCGCGGATCACGCTGGGTGCCGGCATCACCTTCGCGCGCATCCTTAGCGAGCGCGACCTCGCCTTCCTGCACGCCCCGGCCCGCTCGATCGGCGGCCCGGCCGTGCGCAACATGGGAACGGTCGGCGGCAATCTCTTTGCGCCAAACCCCTACGGCGATTTTGCCGTGGCGCTGCTGGCGCTCGATGCCACGGTGGCGGTGCAAGGCGGCTTTGGGTCCCGCGACATCGCGATCGAAGAATTTTTGCAATCGCGCGAACGGCAATCGGGCGCCCTGGTGCTCTCGGTCTCCTGCACGCGGCCGGCCAGTGCGGATGCTTTCCGCTATCGCAAGGTCGCCCGCATCAAGCCGAAGGGTGGCTCGGTCATCACGCTCGCGGCGCATCTGCCGATCAGCGGCGGGCGCATCGCCGGCGCGCGCATTGCGCTGGGCTCGATGGCACCGACGCAGATCCGTGCCAAGGCCGCCGAGCGTGCGCTGGAGGGGCGCACCCTGGATGCTGCAACCATTGCCGCCGCGGCGTCAGCCGTCACCGAGGGAACATCGCCCTCCAACAACGCGCTCGGCAGCGCCTGGTATCGCCGCGAGATCGTCGGCGTGCATCTGCGTCGTCTCTTGTCCGGCCAGGAATAGACAGGGAATAGATCGTCATGTCAAAAACTCCCCTGCAATTTCGTCACAATGGCCGCGACGTCGCGATCTTCGTCGATGGCGGCACCAACCTCTTGGTTGCGCTGCGCGAACTGATCGGCGACATGACGCCAAAATTCGGCTGCGGCCAGGGCGGCTGCGGCACCTGCAGCGTGCTGATCGACGGCGAGTTGCACCTCTCCTGCCTGACGCTCGCCGAGACCGTTGCCGGCCGTTCGGTCGAGACACTCGACGGCATGAAGCAAGGGCCGAACCTGCATCCGCTGCAACGCGCCTTCGCCGACGCCTTTGCCGCCCAGTGCGGCTATTGCACGCCGGGCATGCTGATGGCGGCAAGGGCCCTGCTCGACCGCAATCCGTCGCCGAGCCGGGCCGAGGTCGTCGAAGCGATCTCCGGAAACATCTGCCGCTGCACCGGCTACGAATCCATCATCAATGCCATCCTCGCCGCCTCGGGCGGCCGGGCCAGCGCCTAAGGACCCCGTCATGCTGGAATTGCGCAAGGACATTTTCGCCGACGAGCGCGACGATAACCTCAAGGAGATCGGCAAGGGCACGCAGCGCCAGGATATGCTCGGCCACATCACGGGCACGTCGAGCTACTTTAACGACCACAAGCTCCAGGGCATGCTGCATCTGAAGGTGGTTCGGTCCACGCATGCGCATGCGCGGCTCCGCCGCATCGACACCACGGAAGCCGAACGCTCGGTCGGCGTGCGCAAAATCATCCGCGGCGCCGACGTGCCGGTCAATCTCAATACGCTGCTCAGCCTGATCAACTTCGGCAAGGACGACGAGCCGTCGCTGGCGGTGGACAAGGTCCGCTACAAGGGCGAGCCGATCCTCGCCATCGTCGCCGACAGCGAGCGCGAGGCGTTTGAGGCGATCGCAAAAGTGCGGATCGACTACGAGCCGCTGCCGACCGTGTTCGACGTCGAGGACGCCCTCAAGCCCGGCGCGCCCGTCGTCAACGAGACATACCCGAAGAACGCCTTCATCTATCACGAGGCCTACGATCACCAGCGGCTGCGCTTTGGCGATGCCGACGCGGCGCTGGCCACAGCCGACCACGTGCTCGAGCAGCGCTATCAGATGTCGCCCATCGAGCACGCGCCGACCGAGACCAACGGCGCGATTGCCGCCCCGGATACTAATGGCCGCTACGTCGTCTATACCTCGACGCAGGCGCTGTTCTTCTCGGTCGACACCTGCGCCAAGATCTTGGACGTACCGTCCAACACCTTCCACTTCATCGGCGGCACTGTTGGCGGCGGCTTTGGCGGCAAGGTGGACACGCTGACCGAACCGCTCGCCATTTTGGGCGCGATGTTGACCGGGCGGCCCGTGCGCTATGTGTTCGGGCGCGAGGAGGAGATGCAATACGGTCCGCCGCGCGGCGCCGAGCGCATCTACATCAAGGACGGCGTGATGCGCGATGGCCGCATCGTCGCGCGCAAGATCCGCGCCTACTTTGACAGTGGCGCCTATACGCGGCTGTCGAGCTACGCCGCCGTGAAATGCGCGGCACACCTGCCGGGCCCCTACACCATCCCCAACGTCTATGGCGACGTCTATTGCGTCTTCACCAACCGCACGCCCGCGACCGCGATGCGCGGCTTCGGCGTCACCGCGATGGATTTTGCGATCGAATGCCAGATGGACAAGCTCGCCAACCTCGTCGGAATGGACCCGATGGAGTTCCGCATCCTCAACGCCTATCGCGACGGCGACATGAAGGCGCATCGGCGCGAGGCCAAGAACACCGCGCTGATCGAATGCGTGCAGGTCGCGGCCGAAAAAGCCAAATGGCCGATCCGCGACGAGTTCCGCCGCGCCTCCTCGCGCAAGGACGGCGGCGGCAGCCGCGCCGTCATTCCGCCGATTCCGACCGATGCGCGGGCACGGCCGACCACACCTGCGCAACAGCGGACGACCTACGACCGCGCACCGGTGAATGTGACGCGAGAACCGCCGCGCGAGCCGCCTCCACCGGCACCGCCGCCTCCACCGCCGCGGCCGTCCGCCCCCTCGCATGGCGCCACCCGCTTCTCGTCGGTGTTCGGTACAAGGAGACGCTGACATGACCCGGCATCGCGGACGCGGCATGGCGTCGATCAACTACCCCATCGGCATGAATCTCGGCGGCGATCCGAGCCAGGCGCTGGTGCATTCCAATCCCAGCGGCAAGTTCACGGTGGCGCTGTCGTCGATCGACCTCGGCCAGGGCATGAAATCGGTGACGCGGCAGATCTGCGCGGAAACGCTCGGCGTGCCGGTCGAGGACGTCTATGTCGACACAGCAGACTCCGACACCGGCCCGCACTGCATGGGCTCCTTTGCCTCGCGCGGCACCCATCGCGTCGGCAATGCCGTGATGGCCGCGGCCCGCGAGGCGCGCGGGGTGATGATGGAGGCCGCCGCGGAGGAGCTGGAAGTCAACGCCGCCGATCTCGAAACAGACGGACGCGGCAACATCCACGTCAAGGGTGCACCGCATCGCTCGATCTCGACCAAGGACGTCGCCATCGCCGCCCAGTTCAAGCAGGGCAAGACCATCTCCGGTCGCGGCATCTTTCTGGTGCCGCTCTCCAACGTCGACCCCGAGACCGGCGAGATGTCGCCAGCGACCTGCTACGCGCATGCCTGTCTCGTGGCCGAGGTTGAGGTCGACGACGAGACCGGCGAGGTCGAAATGGTGCGGATGGATTCCGCCTATGAGCTCGGCCGCGCGCTCAACCCGCGCCTTGTCGAGCAACAGCTCGTCGGTGGCGCCTGGATGGGCATCAGCCACGCTCTTTATGAGACTCCGGAGCCCTACTATCCCGATCCGGTGCACGGCCCCCGCGACTTCGTCGAATATCTGATGCCTGGCCCCGGTGACATCTGCCCGCACGACATTGCGGTGCTGGAGCGCCCTGCTCCTGACGGTCCATTCGGCGCAAAGGGGCCGGGCGAGATGTGCGCCAATCCGGTGCTGCCGGCCGTCGCCAACGCGATCTTCAACGCGGTCGGCGTGCGCATCGACGAACTGCCGATCACGCCAGAGAGAGTCTTGCGCGCGATCAAAGCCCAGGGCGGCGCGCGGCCGCAGGCACGACGTTAGAGGATATTCGTGGCGGTTCGCAGCAACATCGTCGGCATCGACAGCCCGGAGGCGCTGGAGAAGGCGCTGCGCGCGGCCTATTACCTCGCCGACGAAGGGCTTGCGACCGCGGCCTATCTCGGTCTCGCGCTCGGCAAGCCGCTGTTGCTCGAGGGCGCGCCGGGCGTCGGCAAGACCGAGGCCGCCAAGGCCATTGCCGCCGTGCTCGGCCGCCGGCTGATCCGCCTGCAATGCTACGAGGGCATCGACGCCTCCGCCGCGCTCTACGAGTGGAACTACCCGCGCCAGATGCTCGCGATCCGCCAGGCCGGCGACGAGAGCATCGACATCTATGGCGAGTCGTTCCTGATCGAACGTCCCATGCTCGCAGCACTGCGCGCGCCCGACTCGACCGTGCTGCTGATCGACGAAATCGACCGTGCCGACCAGGAGTTCGAAGCCTTCCTGCTCGAATTTTTGTCCGACTTTCAGATCTCGATTCCGGAACGCGGAACGGTCCGCGCCGCTGAGCGGCCGGTCGTGGTGCTCACCTCGAACCGGACACGTGACCTGCATGAGGCGTTGCGGCGGCGCTGCGTCTATCACTGGATCGACTATCCCACCGCCGAGCGCGAGGCGCGCATCATCATGATGCGGGCTTCGAGCGTCGCGGAATCCACGGCACGTGCCGTGGTCGCCGCCGTCGAAAAGCTGCGCCGCGAGCCGCTCAGCAAGGCGCCCGGGATTGCGGAGGCCGTCGACTGGGCCGAGGCCGCGACGCTCCTGCACAAGGGCGGCGCCCGCTGGCCGGATGCGTTCAGGCGCTCGATCGGGGTCGCGCTCAAGGACGAGGAGGATCTGCATTTCATCTCGCCCCGGCTCGACACCATACTTGCGGAGGCGGCCGCATGAGCACCGAGCCAAGGTTACCGCGCGCCGCGCGCGTCTTCGTCGACTTCGTCGCCCTGCTGCGCGCCAACGGATTTGCCGTTGCGCCCGAGCAGACCACCGCGTTCCTGTCCGCCATCGACCTGCTCGGCCCGCGCGACCTCAATGACATCAGGCAGGCTGCCCTCGCAACGCTGGCCCCGCCGCCGGAGCGCCGGGCGACCTTCGACCGCCTGTTCGATCTCCATTTCCGCGGCAGCGAGGCACTCGAGCGCGCCGACGAGGGCGAGGACGACGAGACCGTCCGGCTCCAGGAGGAAGGCCGCGGCGACGAAGAGCCCCTGCTCACCGACGACGCCAACGAATCCGGCCTCACCGCCACCCGCACCGAAGCCCTGGTCGAGCGCCGCTTCGCGGTCACGTCGACCACCGATGCCTTGCGCCGCCTGACCCGTGAGGCACCGCGACGCCTCCCGAAACGGCGCGGCCACCGACGCATGCGCACACGCCGCGGTCCCTTTGCCGACCTGCGCCGCACCCTGCGCGACACCGTGCGCAACGATGGCGAGATTTTGCGGCTCGGCCACCTGAAGCGGCGGCAGCGCCCGCGCAAGATCCTGTTGCTGATGGACGTCTCCGGCTCGATGAAGAGCCGCACCGAAGAGAACATGAAGCTCGCGCACGCGCTGGTGCAGGCGGCGCCCAATGTCGAGGTTTTTACCTTCGGCACGCGGCTCACCCGGGTGACCCGCCCCTTGCGGTTGAAACGTCGCGAACAGGCGCTGAATGCAGCGGCCCATCTCGTCAGCGACTGGGACGGCGGCACGCGGATCGGCGACGCGCTGCAGGCGTTCCTCGCCGTGCCGCGGTTCGGCGGCTACGCGCGGGGCGCGGCCGTCGTCGTGATCTCCGACGGTCTCGAGCGCGGCGAACCGGATGCCCTGCGCGACGCGGTCGCAAAATTATCGCGGCGGGCGTGGCGCGTGAGCTGGCTGACGCCGCTCGCGACGGGTCCCGGCTTCCGCCCGCAGACCGAAGCGCTCGTCGCGATCGAGCGCTTCGTCGACGATCTCGTGGACGGCGGGTCGAGCGCGTCGATCGTGGCGCATGTGCTGGCGCTCGGACGAAGGAGAGCGGCGTGACCGATATCGTCGACGGCCATCATCATATCTGGCGGCAGGCGGATCTGCCCTGGCTGGTCGGACCGATGCAGCCGCGCATTTTTGGCCCTTACGAAGCGATCCGGCGCGACTATCCGATCAAGGAGTATCTCGCCGATCTCAAGGGTACCGGCGTCACCCGCTCGGTCTATGTCCAGACCAACTGGGCCAATGACCGTTTTGAGGACGAGGCAGCGTGGGTGCAGCGGACTGCCGACGAAAACGGCTGGCCACATGCGATCGTCGCCTATGCCAATTTCGCGGTCGACGACGTGCGCCCACAACTCGACCGGCTCAGGCGCTATCCGCTGGTGCGCGGCGTGCGCATGCAGTTGCACTGGCACGAGAACTCGCTCTATCGCTTTGCTGCTCGGCCCGATCTCTGCGTCGATCCCACAATCCGCCGCAACGTCGCGCGGCTTGCCGACTATGGCTGGAGCTTTGATCTCCAGGTGTTCACGTCGCAGATGCCGGACGCCGCGCATCTCGCCGAGTCCTGCCCCAACGTGACGTTCATCCTTCAGCACGCGGGCATGCTGGAAGATCTCTCACCGGCCGGCCGCGCCGCCTGGCGCGCCCGCATGGCGCAGCTCGCTTCATGTCCCAACGTCTATTCAAAGCTTTCCGGACTCGGCACCTTCATCCACCGCAACGACCCCGCTCATATCGCTGAAGTCATCACCGACACTGTCGCGCTCTTCGGCGCCGAGCGTTGCCTGTTCGGCTCGAACTTCCCGATCGAGAAATTGTGGACCAGCTCCCGCGAGCTGGTGGACGCGTTCCGCGCCGCGGCGGCTTCGCTCAGCGAAGCCCAGCGCGAGGCCATCTTCAGGACAACTGCGACGCGCGTCTATCGGCTTGGACCATAGGCGCAACCAACAGGACACGGACAGGGAGGGCAAAGGAATGGCGCTGGAGATCAAGATCCTGGACTACGGAGATATCGAACTGGAATCGAGCTTTCTGGTGCTCGGCCGCGATTGCGGCCGGACCCGCCGCGTCCTGACCCTCGGCTTCCTCATCCTCGGCGGCAAATATCCCGTCGTGGTCGATACCGGCTATCGCTCCAACCAGATCATGGAAACGCTGGGCATGCGGGGCCTGCAATACCATGAGAACATGATCGAGAACCAGCTTGCGCGGCACGGCGTGCGCATGGGCGACGTCCGCTTCGTCTGCCACACCCATCTCCACATCGACCACGCTGGCAAGGACGACCTGTTCCCGATGAACACAACTGTCGTTCTCAACCGCAGGGAGCTCGAATATTCGGTATCCGGCCTGATGCACCCACAATATCCGGCGCCCGACATCAAGCATCTGATCGACCGCCTGCACACCAAGAGCGCGCTGCGCTTCCTCGACCTCGAAATCACCGGCCCCATCGAGCTGATGCCTGGCGTCTATTGCGATGCCGCCAACGCCCATACCGAGGGATCGATGAACATCATCGTCGAGACCGCCGACGGCATCGCCACGATCTGCGGCGACGTGATCTACGATTTCAACGACCAGATCGTGACGCCGTTCAACGAAATCCACGACTGGGAGCCGCGGACCACCGGCAACCACGGCACCACCAAGCGCGCCGAGAAGGCGGCGATCAAGAAGCTGCTCAGCAACTCGCGCTACCTCCTGCCTGTACACGACCGGCCCGCCAAGATCGAAGGCGGCATGGTCGTTGGCCGCCTGCACGACCAGGTCCCTGGACCGATCGTGCAATCCCTACCCGCACGCAACTGGTTTCCGGCCTGATGTGTTGAGGATCGACCGATGACCCACGTCACCTTGAGAAGTGAGTTCGAACACCTGATCGACCCCTATGCGCCAGTCGCGCAGGTCGGCACCGGATTCGACTTTACGGAGGGACCGATCTGGCATCCGGTCGATCATTACCTGCTGTTCTCGGACATGCCGGGCGACGTGCGGCGGCGCTGGGACGCGCGGCGCGGCGTCGTCGAGATCAGGCGCCCCTCGAACAAATGCAACGGCATGACCTATGATGCCGAACTCAATCTGATTGTCTGCGAGCACGCGACGTCCTCGCTGATCCGTGAGCGGCCCGACGGCCGCCGCGAGGTCCTGGCCTCGCATTTTGGCGGCCAGGAGCTCAACAGCCCCAACGACGTCTGCGTGCACTCCTCAGGCGCGATCTATTTTTCGGACCCCTGGTATGGCCGCATGCCCGTCTTCGGCGTCGAGCGGCCGCGCCAGCTCGGCTTCCAGGGTGTCTATCGGATCGTCCCCGGCGGCGAGCCGAAGCTCTTGGTCGAGCGCACCTTGTTCGACCAGCCGAACGGCCTCTGCTTCTCGCCCGACGAAAAACTGCTTTACGTCAACGACACCGTGCAGGCGCTGATCCGCGTCTTCGACGTCAATGCCGACGGCTCGCTCTCCAACGCGCGCGTTTTCGCTAGCCGCATCCGCTCGGAGCTCGAGCCGGGATTGCCCGACGGCATGAAATGCGACCAGCACGGCAATGTCTGGGTCACCGCGCCCGGTGGCGTCTGGGTCTATTCGCCGCGGGCCGAACTACTCGGCAAGGTGCGCGTGCCCGAGCTCGTCGCCAACCTCGCCTGGGGCGGACCGGATTTCCGCACGCTCTATCTGACCTCGACGCATTCGGTGTATGCGATCCAGACCAAGGTCGGCCCGCGCCACGAACCCTACATGAGTGGCAGGCGCAGCGGCGGCGGCGCAAGTGCGAGCGCGACTTCCGCGCCTGCAGCGCCGATCCTCGCCGACGGCGAGATGCAGCTCGACCCGCGGCGCTGCGCCATGATCATCCAAGACCTCCAGAACGACGTCATCATGGACGGTGGCGCCTTCTCCGACTCCGGCGCGCCGGGTCATGCGAAGCAGCAGCATGTCGTCGAGAACGTCCGGCGCCTGGCGGAAACCGCGCGCGCCCGCGGCGTCGTCATCATCCATGTCTGGTTCGTCGTCGAGCCCGGCGCGCCCGGCGTCACCCTCAACGCGCCCCTGTTCGAGGGACTTGTCGACAGCAAGGCCATGGTGCGCGGAAGCTGGGGTGCGGCGCCGGTGTCCGGCCTCGAGCCGCGGCCCGGCGATTTCGTGGTCGAGAAGATGCGGATGAGCGCCTGGGAAGGCACCCGGCTCGAAACGATCCTGAAAGCCACCGGCCGCGACATGATCATCAACACCGGTGCCTGGACCAACATGTCGGTCGAGCACACCGCGCGCACCGGCGCCGACAAGGGCTATTTCATGATCGTGCCGGAGGACTGCTGCTCGACCATGAATGCCGACTGGCACAACGCCTCGATCAACTTTGCCATGCAGAACGTCGCCGTCGTGACCAGGGCGGATGCCGTCATCCGGGCGCTGGGATGATGCGCGGTGCCAAAGCTCCTGCACCTCTCCTGCTCGCCGCGTTCCGACTCCGAGTCGACCGCCGGCGCACGCATCTTCCTTGACGGCTTTCGCCAGGCCCGTCCCGATTGGGACATCGACGTCATGGATCTCTGGCGGGAGCGGATGCCAGAGTTCGTCGGCCCCATCGTCGAGGCCAAGTATGCCCGCATGAAGGGCCAGGCTTTCAGCGATCCGCAAGCCGCGCAGTTTGCCGAAGCCGAGCGCATGGCGATGCGCTTCTCACTGGCCGATCGCGTGCTGATCTCGACGCCGATGTGGAATTTTGGCATTCCCTACAAGCTGAAGCAGTGGTTCGACATCATCATTCAGCCCGGGCTCACATTCCGGTTCGATCCGGCGCAAGGTTATCTTCCGCTGCTGAAGGACCGCCCGACGCTGGTGATCCTCGCCTCCGGCAGCGACTTTGCCACCGGCATGAACCGCGGCCGGATCGACATGGCGACGCCATACTTGCGCGAGGCGCTGCGCTTCATCGGCGTCAGCAGCGTCAGTTTTGTGCCGATCGGCCCGACCGCTGGGCCGGCCGAGCCGATCCGCACCGCGCGTGACAGCGCCCATCGCCGCCTCGCCGATCTGGCGAAGCGGTTCTGATCCCTACGCCCCCGCCCTCGCTTTTCGGGCCGCAATCTGCTGGAGCGCCCAGCGCGCGTTCTTGCGCACGTCGGGATCGGGATCGTCGGCGATCGCCGCCAGGAACGCCTCGCCGTCGGCATGGGCGATCTCACCGAGTGCCGCGGCGGCCTCCTTGCGCAAGTTCGCCTGCTCATGGGTCACGCAGTTACCAATCGGGCGCACCGCGCGCTCGATCTTCATCCTGCCAAGGCTGCGGATCGCCTTCAGCCGCACCTGCCAGAACTCGTCGCCGAGCGAGGCCACCAGTTGATCGGCGGCCAGCGCACCGTTGACGTTGAGCCCGAGCGTTTCAGCCGCCATCTCGCGAACCATCCAGTCGGAATCCTTCAGCGCGCGGGTGATCGTCTCCGCCGCCGGCTTCATCTGCGAGAAGGCGAGCGCGCTCACCGCCGCCCGTCGCACATGGGCGTCAGGATCGTGAATCAGTGCGGTCAGCGCCGGGATCGACTCCTCCAGCTTCAGGAAGCCGATGACACCGATCGCCTGCACGCGCACGGCCGCATCTTGGTCCTGCAGCGCTTCCAGCGCCGGCTTCAACGTGTCCTTGCGCCGCAACTCCCTCAGCGCACGCAACGCGCCCATGCGCACGAAGGCATGAGCGTGCTTGACCAGCGGCAGGATCACATCGGCGCAAGCGGGGTCCTTGAACTCGGCCATGCTGTCGGCGGCGGCCGCCGCCACGATCCTTTCGGGGTCCACGAGCAGCTTCACCAGCGCGCTTGCGGCTTCCGACCCGTCAAACTCGCCGAGCGCCATCGCGACCTGCTGGCGCACGCCGGCATCGGGATCCGACACCATGTTGGCGAGATGGCCGACCGCGGCGGGATCGCCGGAATGACCGAGCGCGATGATCGCGACGCGACGCTCTGCGGGATCGGCGGCCTGCAGCCGCTCATCGGCATCCTCGAGATCGTCGTAGGATTCAAACGGGCTCGACATGACTACCTCAGCAGATAAGGAATGTTGACGGTGACGGCACCGGTCGGGCAGTCCGCTTCGCAGGGCATGCAATACCAGCACTCGTCATAGGCCATGTAGGCCTTTCCGGTCATGTCGCTGATACGGAGCACGTCGAGCGGGCAAACGTCGACGCACACCGTGCAGCCCTTGTCCGCGATGCATTTGGCGTCGTCCACGACCACCGGAACCGATGTCTGATATGAAGCGAGAGGCATCTTTGGTCTCCTGTTGCTTTCTGTTGGCGGTGGATCAGGCTGTGGCGCGAATGCGCTGCTTGTCGTAGAGGTCCCTCTCATCGTCGGCGATCGGCACGACATAGGGCTCCACGGCGCGCTTCTCGCTGGTCATCTTGCCGTCCTGCTTGGAGAGCAGCGTGTGGCAGAACCAGTTCTCGTTGTCCTTCTCCGGGAAATCCGTGCGCCAGTGGTAGAGGCCCCAGCGGCTCTCCTCGCGGTAGAGCGAGGCGTGGGCAGCCATGTCGGCGCAGTCCATGATCGACTGCACTTCGAGCGCGCGGAGCAACTCGTGCGCGTTGCGCGCGATCATGTGCTCCTGCATGTCCTCCCTCACCTCGGCGAGACGGCGCATGCCGAGCTCGTACTTCCGTGTCACCTTCGGCGGTTGGAGATAGTCGTTCACCAGGCGTCGCGTCTTGTACTCGATCTGGTTCGGCGGAATGCCGTCCTCACGCTTGGTCGGCGCCATCACGCGCTCGCGCTCCTTCGCCACCTCGCTCGCGTCGAACTCCGCAAAATCGTGGCTGTTGGCGAACTCCATCGCGTCGATGCCGGCGACGGAGCCGTTGGTGAAGGCACCCAGCATGTAGTTGTGCGGCACGCTCGCCATGTCGCCGGCCGCGTAGAGGCCCGGCACGGTGGTGCGCGCATTGTCGTCGACGAACACGCCCGAGGCGCTGTGCCCGGAGCAGAAGCCGATCTCGGAGATGTGCATCTCGATCGACTCATTGCGATAATCGACCCCGCGCCCCTGCTGGAACAGGCCGCGCGTCGGCCGCTCCACCTTATGCAAGGTCGATTCGATCTCCTCGATGGTGTTAGGGTGGAGATGCTTGAGCTGGAGGAACACCGGGCCCTTGCCGGACAAGAGCTCGTTATAGAATTCCAGCATCATCTGGCCGGACCAGTAGTCGCATTCGATGAAGCGCGAGCCTTCGTTGTTGGCCGTGTAGGCGCCGAAGGGACCGGCGACATAAGCGCAGGCCGGGCCGTTATAGTCCTTGATCAGCGGGTTAATCTGGAAGCATTCGAGGTTCGCGAGAGCTGCACCGGCGTGATAGGCCATCGCATAGCCGTCGCCGGAATTGGCGGCGTTCTCGTAAGTGCCGAACATGTAGCCTGAGGTCGGCAGACCGAGGCGGCCGGCCGCGCCCATGCAGAGGATCACGGCCTTGGCCTTGATCACCAGCATCTCGGCGGTGCGGGTGTTGACCGAGATCGCGCCGGCAATGCGGCCGTCGGTGGACTTCAAGAGGCGCGTCGCCATGTAGCGATTGGAGATCAGGATGCGGGCGCGGCGAAGCTGGCGGTACAGCGCCTTCTTCACGGTCTCACCGTTCGGCATCGGCAGAACGTAGGTGCCGATGTGGTGCACCTTCTTCACGGCGTAGTCGCCGTTTTCGTTCTTCAGGAAGCGGATGCCAAAACTGTCGAGCTCCTCGATGATCGCAAAGCAATTCTGGGCGTATTTATAGACCGCCTTCTGATCGACGATGCCGTCATTGGCGATGGTGATTTCCTTGGTGTACTGCTCCGGCGTCGCGTAGCCGGGAATGACGGCGTTGTTCAGCCCGTCCATGCCCATCGAGATCGCGCCGGAGCGCTTGACGTTCGCCTTTTCGAGCAGGACGACGTTGGCCTTCGGATTCTTCAGTTTTGCCTTCAACGCCGCCATCGGGCCGGCCGTGCCGCCGCCGATGACGAGCACGTCGCAGGAAACCTCGGAAAGTCCGTCGACGATCTGATCTAGTGCCATCGCTTGCTCCTGGTTCGCCGGCGCGATCCGGCGCCTTTGCATCAGATTTGTTCAGGGGAGTTTCCGGCGATAGCAATTAGTTGTCGCCGGGAGAGAATTGCCGCTCTTTGGTTCATTTGCCCAAACCGCAGCCGCTCGATTGACCGCGGCGTGAGCAGACGGCTCAGCGCTCGACAAAGGCCTTCTCGATCACGAAGTGGCCGGGTTGGCTGTGATTGCCTTCCGCAAAGCCGCGCGCCGTGAACATCCCGTGCAATTCTTCCAGCATCGCGGGGCTGCCGCACAGCATGATGCGGTCAGTGTCCTTGTCGAGCGGAGGCTGCCCGATGTCGGCAAAGAGCTGCCCCTGCTCGATCAGATCGGTGATGCGGCCGCGATTCCTGAAGGGTTCGCGCGTCACCGTCGGGTAGTAGACGAGCTTGTCCTTGATCAGCGGACCGAAGAACTCGTGGCTCAGGAGGTTCTCGACGAGGTGTTCCCCATAGGCGAGTTCTGAGACCTGCCGGCATCCATGGGCCAGCACGATGGTCTCGAAATTCTCGTAGACATCGGGGTCCTTGATCAGACTCGCGAACGGCGCAAGGCCGGTCCCGGTCGAGAGAAGAAGCAGCCGCTTGCCCGGAATGAGATTGCCGGTAATCAGCGTGCCCGTGGCCTTGCGACCAACCAGGATGATGTCGCCTTCCCTGATCTTCTGGAGCCGCGAGGTCAGAGGACCGTCCTGCACCTTGATCGAGAAGAATTCGAGCGCTTCCTCGTGGTTGGCGCTCGCCATGCTGTAGGCCCGCATCAGCGGCTCGCCCTCGACTTCCAGGCCGATCATGGCGAACTGGCCGTTCTGGAAGCGGAAGCCGGGATCGCGCGTTGCCGTGAAAGAGAACAGGGATTCTGTCCAGTGCTTCACCGACAGAACCGTTTCCTTCTGAAAGGCGCTCATCGTCCGTCTCTCCTTCGTCATGGCTTTCGCGATGCGGCGAAAGGTTTCGGAGAGACGGTCTTCTCGCAACGCCGAACTGCTGCACTCGGTCGATTAGTTGCGAAATATCGCTGCGATCGGTTCGCCATGCGCCGCCCGGCAATTAGTTGCTATCGGCAGCGCCGCATTGGATGCTTAGGAGGACGTCGGAGAACCGTCATGACCATGACCACAATGGTGGCACCGACCGTCGCAGACTACGAGGCCAGCGCCGATCTCGCCGCGCTCGTCGTGCGTACCACACACGATGACGAGCTCGCGCTTGGTGCCGAGCAGCTTCGGCTGGCCTGCAAATGCGCCCACTGCACCCGCGCCCGTTTCGATGGCCGCTTCCCCGAACGCTTCCCGGGCATCGCAATCACCGAGATCGGCGATCTCGGCTACGGGCTGAACATCTCGTTCTCGGACGGGCACAATCGGGGGATTTACCCGAAGCCGTATTTGTTGAGTTTGGCGGAGCGCTGAGGCGCCTCTTGCTCCGCTGTCATTCCCCGCGAAGGCGGGGAATCCAGCGCGCCGCGGCATAACCGTAACCCATTGACGTCTCAGGAATACTGGATCGCCCGGACAAGCCGGGCGATGACGGCGGAGTGAGTTTGGCACGGACATTGCTCCTCTTTAGAACGATTTGAACGTTCCGGAGGCGGAGAATGCTGATGCAGGCGGCAAATGCGGGGCGCGGGACTGTTCCCGCGGTCCGATCCGCAGGTAACTCGTCGCTGCTGCTGACCGAAAACCAGCAATCCATCGGCGGACCGCCGCCCTTGATGGACAAGCTGACGCTGCGCGAACGCGAGCTGGTGCTGAAACAGGGCCGCCGCAAGGTGCTCAATCGCGGCCAAACCCTGTTCAGCCAAGGCGGCCGCCACGACGGCATCTGGCTGATCGAAAGCGGCAGGATCCGCGTCTTCTACACTTCACCGCTTGGGCGCGAGATCACGCTTGCCTATTGGCATGTCGGGAACTTCGTCGGCGGACCCGAAGTGTTCGAGGGCACCGTGCATCAATGGTCCGGCGTTGCCTCCAGCAATTGCGCAGTCGTGCACCTGCCCGGCAAGGAGCTGAGGACGCTCGCGGCCGAGATCCCCAACCTCGCCATCGGCCTAATCGAAGGCCTGACCTTCAAGGGCAAATGCTATTCGGCACTGGCGCAGATGCTGGGAACGCGCTCGATCACGCAGCGGCTGGCGCATCTGCTGCTCCACCTCGTCGAGCTCTATGGCGTAGAGGATGCCGACGGCACCGTGATCGCGGCCGCCTTCACCCATGCCGACATCGCCCACATGGTCGGCGCGACCAGGCAGTGGGTCACCATCAGCCTGAAGCGCATGCAGGAAAAGGGAATCGTCCTGACCAAGCGCTCCCAGATCGTGGTTTGCCGCCCCGACGTGCTCGAGGAGATGCGCGGCCAAGCCTCGGACTGAAAAGGCCGGCGACTAACGACCATGCACATGCAAGTGGCTTTCAAGTGCAGAACTGCCCAAGGAGTATGCAATCACCTTTTCCCGGCAACTAATCGACTGCGGCGGTAAATCCGGGTTTGCCCCGCCGGCTCCCCCACCCAATCATGGCAACCACAGCACATCCAACCGAATGAGGATGAGAATGGTCCGCCATCTTCCCACGCTCTCGATCGCGATGTCAGTGACGTCGCTCGCGCTTCTCCTCGCGCAGCCGGCGACGGCGGAAACGGTCACGATCGGCATCGGCACGCAGGACACGACCACCAACACGGTGACCGCCGGCGTCGTCATCCGTCAGCTCAAGCTCCTCGAAAAATACCTGCCGACATCAGGCAAATACGCGAACATCAAGTTCGAGATGGAGTGGCAGAACTTCACCTCCGGTCCGCCCGTCACCAATGCGATGATGGCGAACAAGCTCCAGATCGGCATGATGGGCGATTATCCGCTGATCGTGAACGGCTTCACTTTCGAGAGCAATCCGGAAAGCAAGAGCCGCCTGATCGGCATTGCCGCCTATAGCCTGTCCGGCTCCGGCAACGGCATGGTCGTGCACAAGGAGTCGGCCTACTACGATCTCGCCGATCTCAAGGGCAAGCTCGTCAGCGTGCCCTTCGGCTCTGCCGCGCACGGCATGGTGCTGAAGGCGCTGCAGGACCGCGGCTATCCCGCCGATTTCTTCCAGCTCGTGAGCCAGAGCCCCGAGGTCGGCTCGACCAATCTGCAGGAGAAGAAGATCGACGCGCATGCCGACTTCGTCCCCTTCGCCGAGTTGCTGCCGTTCCGCGGCTTTGCGCGAAAGATCTTTGACGGCGTCGAGACCAATCTGCCGACCTTCCACGGCATCGTCGTGCGCACCGACTTCGCCGAAAAATATCCTGAAGTCGTCGTCGCCTACATGAAGGCGATCATCGCCGCCAACCAATGGCTGCGCGACAATCCGAAGCTCGCGGCCGAAAAGATCCAGGAATGGACCGGCATCAGCAAGGAGGTCGTCTACATCTTCCTGGGTCCCAGCGGCAACATGACCACCGATCCCTCGATCAAGCCCGCGCTGATCGATGCGGCCACCACCGACGTCAAGGTGTTGCAGAATCTCGGACGCATGAAGGAGTTCGACCCGAAGAAATGGGTCGACGACAGCTACATCCGCAAGGCCTATGCCGAGATGAAGCTCGACTATGACGCCCGGCTCGCCAGCACCAAGAACTATGAGATCGCGGGCGAAGACAGTTTTTGCAAGAAACCGATCGGCGATCCGCGCAAGGCAGGCGAAGTCTGGGTCGACGACGCCGGCATCCTGCCCTTTGCGAGCGCCGCCTGCACGCTTGGCGCATATGCTGACTTCAAGGCAAAGGGCAAGAAGATCAACGTGACTTACGTGTTCGACACCGCCCGCGGCATCAAGCTGTTTGCGGACCAGGCCTTCTTCGCGGTCGGCGGCGACGAGATCGCGCCGTTCCTGCTCAAGAAGGACGCCGAAGCCCATGCGGCCAAGATCAGCGGCAAGGTGCTCGGTTTCGAGGACGCGGTGAAGTCGGCGGTGACCGGAGGCAAGACGTGAGCAGCCCCGCCCTTCTGCGGCATTCCGAGGACACCATGGCATCAGCGATGGCAGACGTGCCGCCGGCGCCCGCCGCCACGCAGAGCACGCCGCCGTCGTTCGGGACGCTCGCGCTGCGCTGGTTCCGGCTCAACCAGGGCACCCTGCGGGCAACCGCGATCGGCATCGCCTCGCTGATCGCCTTCCTTCTCGTCTGGCACCTGCTCACGACCTACCGCGTCGTGTTCTTCGTGCGCTTCACAAACGTGCCCTCGCCGCTCGCGGTCTATGCGAGCTTCACCAAGGCGATCCACGATCCCAAATTCCTGATGCACATCCTGCTCAGTTGCCGGCGCATCCTGATGGGGTTCTCACTGGCCGCCTTGATCGGCGTGCCGCTCGGGCTGATCATGGGCCGCTTCAAGCTGATCCACGAGATCGTCTTCCCGGTTGCGGAAGTGCTGCGGCCGATCCCGGCGATCGCCTGGGTGCCGATGGCGATCATGCTGTGGCCGACCAACGAGCAGAGCATCGTCTACATCACCTTCCTCGGCTCGTTCTTCCCGATCCTGGTCAACACGCTGCACGGCATGTCGCTGGTCGATCCCGTGCTGGTTCGTGCGGCGCAATGTCTTGGCGCACGCGAGCGGTCGATCTTCCGCGAGGTCTATTTCCCGGCCTCGCTGCCGCACATCTTCACCGGGCTCACCGTCGGCATGGGCGTGGCCTGGGTGTCGCTGATCGCCGCCGAGATGATCTCGGGCCAGTACGGCATCGGCTATTTCACCTGGGAAGCCTACTCACTGGTCCAGTATGCCGACATCGCGCTCGGCATGATCGCGATCGGTGTGCTCGGACTGGGATCGAGCCTCCTGATCCGCGGCGTGGGACAACTCGTGATGCCGTGGAGGGTGAAATGAGCGAGATCCAGGTCAGCCCGCCGAAGGGCCATATCGAGGTCAAGAATTTCTCCCTCAGCTACGACAGCATCGAAGGGCCGGTGCAGGCCGTCACCGATACGCAGATCCACGTCAAGCCGGGCGAGTTCGTCTCCATCGTCGGCCCCTCTGGCTGCGGGAAGTCGACCCTGCTTAATGCTGTTGCGGGCTTCCTCAAGCCGACCACCGGCGTCGTCACCGTCGACGGCGAGCCTGTCAACGGACCGAGCGCCGAACGCGGCATGGTGTTCCAGCAATATTCCCTGTTCCCCTGGAAGACCGTGCGGGAGAATGTCGAGTTCGGGCTAAAGATGCGCGGCATGCCGCGCTCGCAGCGCGAACGCGCGGCCCGTACCCTGCTCGGCCTCGCCGGGCTGGAGGCTTTCGAAAAGCACTATCCGGAGCGACTGTCCGGCGGCATGAAGCAGCGCGTCGGCATCGTGCGGGCGCTTGCCACGGGTCCCAAGGTGCTGCTGCTCGACGAACCCTTCGGCGCGCTCGATGCGCAGACCCGCGTCATCATGCAGCAGATCCTCACCAACATGTGGCAGCGGCTGAAGATCTCGGTGCTGTTCGTCACCCACGACATCGACGAGGCGATTTTCCTCTCCGACCGCGTTTACTGCATGACTGCGCGTCCCGGCTCGATCAAGGCCGAGATTCCGATCCCGCTGGAGCGGCCGCGGCAGCAATCGATGATGATGTCGTCGGAGTTTCTGGCGCTGCGCCGCGGACTGATGTCCCTGATCCGCGAAGAAAGCCTCAAGGCCATGGGCGGCGAGATCAACGATTTGGGCATGCAAGGCCTGAACATCGAACTGCACGGCCATTCGCTGGCGGACGTGCTGTAACCTCACCGGCTTTCCCTTCTCCCCTTGTGGGAGAAGGTGGCGCGAAGCGCCGGATGAGGGGTTCTGTCCACGCATCTCTGCAAGAGATCCATTCCCGGATAGAACCCCTCACCCGTCTCGCCGCTACGCGGCGAGCCACCCTCTCCCACAAGGGGAGAGGAAACACAACCTCACTTGAACCAGTGCACGAGCCCGATGCTGATCGCGAGCAGCAGCATCAGCGACAGCGTCACCGCGGCGGTCACGCGCCCCCCGACATTGGCGAGCACGCGCACGTCGACACCGAGGCCGAGCGCGGCCATCGACACCACGGTGAGAAATCCGGTGATCGTCGTCAGCGGGCTCACCACACTGATGGGCACCACTTCGAGCGAGCGCAACGTCGCCAGCGCCAGAAAGCCCAGGATGAACCACGGGACCAGGCGGAAGAAGCCGACGCTGGACTTCTTCTGCGCTCCGCCCCGCCGGGAAACGAACAGCGAGAGTCCGATCACCACGGGTCCCAGCATCAACACGCGCATCAGCTTCACCAGCGTCCCGATCTGCGTGCTGACGAGCCCCGCCGGAAGGGTCGCGGCCAGCACCTGCGGCACCGCGTAGACGGTCAGGCCCGCCAAAATGCCGTATTGCGTCGCCGACAAATGCAGCAGCGGAATGAGCAGCGGCAGGCCCAGCACCATCATCACGCCGAGGATCGCGGTGAAGGAGATGGAGGACGCGATCTCGTCGCTGTCGGCGCCGATGATCGGCGCTACCGCCGCAATCGCGGAGTTGCCGCAGATGGAGTTGCCGCAGGCAATCAGGATCGACAGCCGCGTCCCGAGGCCGAGCAAGCGGCTCAGGCTAAAACTGACCGCCAGCGCGATCACAACAACGGCCGCAATCGAGGCGAGCAAAGCGATGCCAGAGGCGGCGATTGCCGCAAAGCTGATGGAGGCCCCCAGCAGCATGACAGCGACTTCGAGGAGCTGCTTGGCGCTGAAGGCGATGCCGGCCTGCCAGCGCTGGGACGGTTTCCAGAAACTGCGCACGGCCATGCCGAGCAGGATCGCCATGACCAGCGCCTCGACGTAGGGGTGCGCGAACAGGTGGCGTTCGACGCCTTCGAGGCTCGCGGAAATGCCGGCGACCCCGATGCACAGGAGGATGCCCGGAATCAGCGCTGCGATACGGCTCGCGGGGGTTGCCGGTCTTGCGCCGGCCGAGGAGGATACTTTGTTATCGGCCACTCAAATCTCCCGAAGGAGAAGATTTTATACGCCCGGAGGCGCGAGTGGGTAATATATTTCCAAGCGGGAGCTATGAAAGCAAGTAATGTCCTTCGGCGTGAATCATCCACACGTGCGAACGAGTTTCGCGCGCAGTCTTTGACCGCTCAGAAGCTTAGAAGATAAGGCTCTTGGCGAGCGCGGCCACGCGGTTAAAACCGTCGAAAACGCCGGGCTCGAAGAAGGCCGCGCGGGCCAGAACGATGGCGCCGACCAGCGACCAGAACAGGCCGGTGCCCGTCCACAGCAGATATTTGGACGCGCGCGACTGCGGCTGGGCACTCCCCTCGGGGGCCAGGCGCTCGCCAAACGGCTCGAAATTCACGCGTTCCATCGCAGCCAATCCATCGATTTCTGGCTGAAATGTCGTCGTTTCCGGCCGAAACGGCAATGGAAGCGATTGGCTTTTTTGCCCCTCCCGAGGGAAACTCCTTCCCGCGGGCAACGAACGGACGATAGTTTTCTTCTCAGGGGCGGTTTTGAACCGCTCGGAGGGCCAGAGACCGGCGCCGGATCGCGTCGTTGGCGTCAGTTCGTCGATTCCTGCGGCATGGACGATCTGGCCCTTGTCGATGACGGTGGCGTGGCTCGCCAGGCCTAAGCAGAACGTGTTCTGCTCGGCGATCAGCACGGTCGAACGAGCTTTCGGAGCTGCCTCAGCAATTCGCCGATCCGTTGCACGATGATCGGGGCAAGCCCCTCGCTCGCCTCGTCCAGCAGCAACAGCGCCGGATTGCCCATCAATGTACGCGCGATCACCAGCATCTGCTCCTCACCGCCGGAGAGCCCGCCCGCGATGCGAGCATTAAGCGGCTCAAGCAGGGGGTGACGTCAAGCCAAGGATGAATTACGAGTCAGAATTCATCGAGATGCACGCCTCGCGACAGCCTGCCGCGCAGCCCATCGGGCAAGATTCTCAAGCGCGTGCTGCGCGCCGAACTGGAGAGCGTCGAATGACGGAAGGTCGAGCCACGGCCAAGGTGACCAAGCTCAATCGCGTCGAACGCAACGCTTGGACCAAGCAGAAGATCTTTGAGGCCGCGACAAAAGTCGTCGGCAAATACGGCTATGCGGAAGCCTCCGTCGCTCGCATTACCGAGCAGGCCGGTGTGGCGCAGGGCACCTTCTACAATCATTTCGAGAACCGCCAGGAGCTGCTCGACCAGCTCCTGCCAAAGATCGGTCTCGACATGGTACACTTCATCCGCGCCCGCACCGGCACGGCGGATGCGGCGCGCCAGGAGATCGAGCGCTTCTCCGCCTTCTTCGACTTCATCCGCGAGGTGCCGGAATTCTTGCGCATCCTCAACGAGGCCGAGTTCTTCGCGCCCTCCGGCTACCAGAAGCATCTCGACAACATCTCCACCGCCTATGTGCGCATCCTACGCCGCGCCCGGCTGGCCGGCGCGATCGAGGATTTCAGCGACGAGGAATTCGAGGCCATCGTCCACATGCTGATGGGCGCGCGCGGCTATCTCAGCCGGCGCTATTCCTATTCGGCCGACGGCGTCACCGCCGTGCCTGACCATGTCATTTCAGCCTATCGCAAGCTGATGACGCGCGGCCTGTTCAATGCCTCCGGGGAGAAGACGACGCTATGAACATCGAGCTCCCGCGAAAGCAACTCGACCTTGCCTCTGCGATCGCGGAAGGCGACATCCGCTGCCTCCTGATGGTGCTGGTGCACATGACCGGCGAAGAGCGCTGGCTCGAGCCGCCCTATCTGCCCAAGCGCGACATCCGTCTCATTCCGGACCCTGATGCAGGCGTGCCGAAGGAAGTCCAGGACGAAATCCGCGCCGCCGTGGTCAGGCTCTTTGCCGACGGCACGCCAAGACCTGTCATCGCCGATCCCGGCGCAGAGCTGCTCCTGAAGATGATGCGCGCCTGCCTCGGCGAGAACGTCGCGCCGGAATATGCAGCCCTGATGCGCGAGGAGATGGGCTTTGTGCCGCGCGAGGCAGGCTGGCGCCAGCGCCCGTCCAACGAGACGCTGGCGCAGCAGCACGTCCTCATCGTCGGCGCCGGCGTCTGCGCCATCGCGCTCGGGGTCGCTCTCGGTCATCTCGGCATCCCCTACACCATCGTGGAGAAGAATGCCGAGCTCGGCGGCACCTGGTGGATCAACCGCTATCCCGGATGCGGCGTCGACACGCCGAACCATTCCTATTCCTACTCCTTCGGCCCGCTCAATCCCTGGACGCGCTATTTCTGCCAGCGCGAGGAGCTGCTCGCCTATTTGCAGAAGGTCGCGAACGAGTACGGCATCCGCGAGCATCTGCGCGTCAACACCGAACTGACGTCGTCGCGCTGGGACGAAGGCAAGCGCCGCTGGATCTCGACCCTGAAGACCAAAGACGGCGAGGAGACATTCGAATCGACAGCACTGGTCTCGGCGATCGGCCAGCTCAACGATCCCTCGCGCGCCCGCTTCAAGGGTGAGGAGGATTTCAAGGGACAGATCCTGCATTCCGCGCTGTGGTCTGATGGCATCAAGCTCGACTGCAAGCATGTCGCCGTGATCGGCACCGGTGCGACCTCGATGCAGCTCGTGCCTGACATCGCCGACCGCGTCGCCTCCGTCACCGTCTACCAGCGCACCGCGCAATGGGCGCGCCCGGTGAAGGGCTATTCCGATCCGATCACCGAAGGCGCGCAATGGCTGCTCGCGCATTTGCCCTTCTATGTGAAATGGTACCGCTTCAACATGTTCTGGCGCTATGGCGACGGCCTGTTGCCGTTCCTGCGCAAAGACCCGGCCTGGCTGCATCCCGAGCGCGCCGTCAACAAGGGCAACGACCGGCACCGGCAGGAATTGACTGATTTCATTCTGTCAGAGTTGAAGGGCCGTCCTGATCTGATCGCAAAATGCGTGCCGACCTACCCGCCCTATGGCAAGCGTATCCTTCTGGACAACAACTGGTTCAAGACGCTGACGAGGGACAATGTCGAGCTCGTCACCGACGCGATCGACCATTTCAGCCGGGACGGCATCGTCACCGCCGATGGCGAGCAGCGTCCCGCCGACATCATCGTGATCGCGACCGGCTTCAAGGTCACCGAGATGGCTGCACGCCTCAATATCACCGGGCGCGGGGCCAAGAACCTGCGCGACGCCTGGGCCAACGACAATCCGACGGCATTCCTCGGCCTTACCGTGCCCGATTTCCCAAACTTCTTCTGCATGCTCGGTCCGAACTCCGGTCCGGCGCATGGCGGTAGCGTGATCTTCCAGTCGGAATGCCAGAGCCGCTACATTTCGGCCTGCCTCGTCGACATGATCGAACAGAACGTGGCCGCGATCGACGTCCGCCCGGACGTGCTCGACGACTACGTCCGCAAGGTCGACGCCGAGCACGAGGCCATGATCTGGACCCATCCGGGCATGACGACCTACTATCGAAACAAGAATGGCCGCGTATTCTCGGCGATGCCCTGGCGCTTCGTCGACTACTGGCGCATGACGCACGATCCGGATTTCGGGCAATACAGGCTGACGAAGGCATGACTTACCGCGCAGGCGGTGCACCCTCTCCCCTTGTGGGAGGGTGGCTTCGCGACAGCGAAGCCGGGTGAGGGGTCTCTCTCCGCGGACAAATCTCTAACGACGGATAGACCCCCTCATCCGGCGCTGCGCGCACCTTCTCCCACAAGGGGAGAAGGAAGAAAGAGGAGACAACGATGCCGCGTAACTCGCGCGCCCTTACGCCGCAAGTCCCTCCGTCGGTGAGAACGGCAGGCCGAGACTCTCCGCCACCGCCTTGTTGGTGATGCGGCCGCGATAGACGTTGAGGCCGTTGCGCAAATGCGGGTTCTCGAGCACGGCGGCAAAGCCGTTCTTCGCAAGTTGCAGGCCGAACGGCAGCGTCGCGTTGTTGAGCGCCTGGCTCGACGTCACCGGCACCGCGCCGGGCATGTTGGCGACGCAGTAATGCACGACGCCGTCGACCTCGTAGGTCGGATCGGCATGCGTGGTCGGCCGCGAGGTTTCGAAGCAGCCGCCCTGATCGATCGCAACGTCGACCAGCACCGAGCCCGGCCGCATCGACGTAAGCATCTTGCGCGTGACGAGCTTTGGCGCGCTGGCGCCGGGAACCAACACCGCGCCGATTGCTGCGTCGGCTGTGAAAACCTCTTCCTCGATCGACTCGATGGTGGAGAAGCGCGTACGCACGCGGCCCATGAAGAGATCGTCCAGCTCGCGCAGCCGCGGGATCGAGCGGTCAATGACGGTAACCTCGGCGCCAAGGCCTGCGGCCATGCGTGCAGCCTGGGTTCCGACCACGCCGCCGCCGAGCACCACGACGCGGGCCGGCTGCACACCCGGCACGCCGCCGAGCAGCACGCCGCGGCCGCCAGCCGACCGCCTGAGCGCGGCGCCGGCCGCCTCGATCGCGAGGCGGCCGGCGACTTCGCTCATTGGCGCGAGCAGCGGGAGGCGACCGCTCGCGTCAGTGACGGTTTCATAGGCAATCGCCGTGCAACCGGAGGCGAGCAGACCCCTGGTCTGCTCCGGATCCGGCGCGAGATGAAGATAGGTGAAGAGGATCTGGTTCTCGCGAAGCTGGGTCCATTCGCTCTTCTGCGGCTCCTTGACCTTCACGATCATGTCCGACTTGGCGAAGATGTCGCGCGCGTTCCCCTCGATCGAGGCACCTGCCCGCCGGTAGACCTCGTCCGAGGCGCCGATTCCATCACCGGCGCCGGTTTCCACCGTGACCTTGTGCCCGGCCGCGACATATTCGCGGACGGCGCCGGGGGTGAGCCCGACGCGATATTCCTGCAGCTTGATTTCCTTGGGGACACCGACGCGCATCTCGCGCTCCTTCCTTAAATTCCTTAAAGCCTTGAATCGCCTGCCGATGTTACCGACACCTCCAGTTTGGTTTCGTGCAAATATCGCGTAGTTTCACCCGATCGACGCCGGTTTCCGGCGCCGTTCCTCTTTTTCACGCTGGAAACGAAACCGTGGGCCTCGACCGAAAAGACCTGACCATCCTCGCGGAACTCACCACCAACGCGCGCGCGAGCCACACCGAACTCGCCACCAAGGTCGGGCTCTCGAGCACGGCACTGGCGCGGCGGCAGAAAGCGCTGGAGGATGACGGCTATATCCAGGCGTACCAGGCCGCGCTCGATCTCGCGCAGTTCGGTCTCACCACGACGGTGCTGGTCCGCATCGCGCTGGAGAGCCAGAGCGACGACGCGCTGAAGGCGTTCGAGGCGGAGGTGGTGAAATGCCCCTCGGTCGTGCGCTGCTTCCTGATGTCGGGCACCGACGACTACATCCTGATCGTGCTGGCGCGCGACATCCAGGATTTCGAGCGCATCCACCGCACCGAGTTGTCGCGCCTGCCGCGCGTCGCGCGCGTGCAATCGAGCTTTGCGCTGCGCGAGGTGGTCAACCGCGCCGTGCCGCCGGTGGTGTTTCGGGAGACGCAACGCTAGCGCGACCTGCGCCCCGTCGCGCGGACGGGCACACACGTCCAATACGGTCTATCGACGTTCAACGCACAGACATCGAAGCGGTGCTTACGACGGAAAATCGGCCGCCTTCACATGGATGCGGTCCGCATGCAGGGACCAATGATGCAACGCCTGATCCTTGCAGAATCTTTGCTTCGCCTGTTCGGTGGCTTCGCTCTCGCACGAAGCCTCGATTTCCAGGGTCCCCTGGCAGACTTCGCTCTGCCGGCCGTACTCGCCGAGCACATCCTTCATGAACCTGACGACATAGCGTGACATAGAACCTCGGACCTCTTGCTGCCCCGGCAGCACTCTAATCCTATTCTGCCCGGCCGAGGGAGAGGGATTTTGACACGGATCAATCGCCGGGCCGCGGTTCCCGCTCAAATTTTAGCCGCCCAGGCCCTACCCCGGCGTAAAGCCGAACGCCTTGCGGAAGCGCTCTGCGTAGTGCGGCCAGACGTCCGGATTGATGACACGCGGCGGGCGCTTGCCATCGAGCGCGGCCAAAACCTGCTCGGCGGCGATGCGGCCCATGTTCTGGCGGGCTTCCGTCGTGACGCCTGCGGTGTGGGGGCTCGCCAGCACGTTGTCGAACTGCAGCAGCGGATGGTCCGGCGGCGGCGGCTCCTTGGACCAGACATCGAGGCCGGCGCCGGCGATGCGCTTGTCGCGCAACGCCCCAAGCAGCGCGTCCTCGTCATGAATGAAGCCCCGCGCCGTGGTGATGAAATAGGCATGCGGCTGCATCAGCGCGAACTCGCGCACGCCGATCATGCCGCGGCTGCCCTTGTCGAGGGGGCACGAGATCGACACGAAATCGGCGCGGCGCAAGAGCTCGTCGAGCTCGACCTTCTCGCCGCCGCGCGCAGCCATTTCCTCTGCCGTTAGATACGGGTCGTAGGCCAGCACCTTCATGCCGAGCAGTGTGCTGCACAGCGCGGCGATGCGGCGGCCAACGTTGCCGAGCCCGACGATGCCGACGGTCTTGTGCTCGACCTCGTTGCCGACGAGATCGTTGCGGTTGACGTTGCGCTCGCGGCGCAGGCGGCGATCGGACTGGATGATCCGCTTCGATAGCGTAAGCATCATGGCGAGCGCGTGCTCGGCGACCGAATGCGCATTGCCGCCGGACTGGTTGACGACCAGCACGCCCGCCGCCGTGCACGCTTCGACGTCGACGGGATCGAAACCGGCGCCGTTGGAGGACACGATCAGGAGGTTCGGCGTCCGCTTGAGGAGATCGGCATGGACATGGAAATGCGGCGCCAGCTCGTCGCGCGCGGCGCCAATCTGATAGACATGAGCAGCCTCAAGAATCGGCGCGAAGTCGGCTTCCGGGCTCTCGTTCTCGAGCCGATCGAGCCGGACGTCGGCCCGCGCCTTCAGGATGTCGATATAGATGGGGTTGGCGAGATATTTGACGTAAAAGACGCGCTTGCTGTTGACCGACATCGACCTACTTCCGGCTCCTCGCGGAGGCCATGCGGGACCCGCGCGGCATGCGCTCCCCCTGCTTTCCTCCCGTTCTTCTAATTGTGGTTGCTTATGACACGACGGTACCAGCCGAGGCAGCGCTCATAGCGCAGGCCACCATGCCGGTGCGGACATGTTGACAATCCCGCCGGTGGCGTCAAGTTCGGACCTCAAGGCAGCCGCGATTGCGCTTAAGATCAAGAAGGATGGTCGCGGAAGGGAGGACGAGATGGCGATTGTGGAGCAGCACACCCCGCCCCTGACGTCTCACGACACGGCTGAGCGAACCTGGCACGGCATCGTGCTCCAGACCCTGAAGCGGAACGACGTCGGCCTCATTCCCTACGTGCCGGATCGGGTGCTGACGCCGCTGATCAAGAGCCTGCACGCCGATCCCTTCTTCACGACATTTGCGACCGCGCGCGAGGAGGAAGCCGTCGGTATCCTCGCCGGCGCCTGGATGGGCGGCCGCCGCGGCGCATTGCTGATGCAGACCTCCGGTTTTGCCACACTCGCCAACGTGCTGGCCTCGCTCGCGGTGCCCTACCAGATCCCGCTGATCATGTTCGTGTCCGAGCGCGGCACGCTCGGCGAGTTCAATTACGGCCAGGCGCTGGTCTGCCGCACCATGCGCCCGGTGCTGGATTCGCTGGCGCTGGAGCACCACACCATTACCCGGCTCGACGAGCTCGAATTCATCGTCGATCGCTCGATCAAGCAGGCCGTCACCACGCAGGCGCCGGTGGCGCTGATCCTCAATCCGCTGCTCACCGGCGGCAAGACGTTTGACAAGTGAGATCAGCCATGAGCAAGGACACCGCCAAACGCAATACCAAGGTGATGAACCGCTACGATGTCACCTCGCGCTTGATCGGAAAGCTCCATAACGAGGAGGCCGTGATCGGCGGCATCGGCAACACAAATTTCGACCTCTGGGCTGCGGGCCACCGTCCGCAGAATTTCTACATGCTCGGCAGCATGGGGCTGGCCTTCCCGATCGCGCTCGGGGTTGCGCTGGCGCAGCCCGATCGTCGCGTCATTGCGCTTGAGGGTGACGGCTCGCTTCTGATGCAGCTCGGCGCGCTGTCCACCATCGCGTCGTTGAAGCCAAAGAACCTCACCATGATCGTGTTCGACAACGGCATCTACCAAATTACCGGCTCGCAGCCGACGCCTGCCGCCTCCGTTGCCGATATCGTGGCTATCAGCGTCGGCTCAGGATTGACCAACAGCGTCTGGGCCGCAGACGAGGAGGATTTTGAGCGTCTGGTTGATGAGTCGCTGGACGCGTCTGAGCCAACGCTGATTGCGCTGCGCATCGACGACCAGCCGGGCGTCGGCACCACCCGCCGCGATCCCGTTCAGATTCGTGAACGGTTCATGCACGGCCTCGGCGTGCGCCAGCCACTTTAACGATCTGTAATTAACTACACGGCGATCTGACGCCTGACGGCTTTTATTGCATTGCAAAATTGTGTTAAGCGAACTGGATGACCGTTCTTTTGAAGCTATTTGCCTGGCTGCTCGCTGCGGCCGTCGCCTTCGCGACGCTTGGTCCGCCCGACCTCCGCCCGCATGCCCAACTCGGCCAGGATGGCGAGCACGCGCTCGCCTTCGTGCTGGTTGGCCTTTCCTTCGGGCTTGCCTATTCGACGCGACGCTGGTCGGCTGCGATCATCGCGGTCGTCCTGATCGGTGTGCTCGAATTGTTGCAATTCATTGCCCCCGGCCGCCATGCGCGGCTGGAAGATTTCGTCGTCGATGCGCTCACCGCCTGCGTCGGCTTCGTGCTGTCGGCGGCCATCGATTGGGCCATCGCGCGCTTTCGCACCAACACCATTACGAGCGAAGGCCCCGCGGAGTAGATCTCCGCAGGGCCCATTGACGTTCGCGGAGCGCGGTCAGTCGATGATCTTGACGACGCGACGCGTGCGCGGTTCGACGATCACGCGTCGGTCGTTGACGACCGCGTAGCGATACTCGGTGTAGTTCGGAACGGGGCGCAGCACTACGGTCGGCGGCAGCGGCTCGCCGACAACGACGCGCTCCTGCACCACGACCGAGTGATCGCGCGGGATTCCGCCGAGCACTGCGTTCGGAATTTCAAGGCCTGCACCGACGGCCGCTCCGACAGTGCCACCGACCATCGCGCCGATCGGACCGCCGACCTCGCCGCCCGCACGCGCGCCTTCCTGCGCGCCCTGGGCAGTGGTGGACTGGGCAAAGGCTGCGCTTGACACCAGCAGCGACGCGGCAGCCAATGAGATCGCAAGACGGGTCTTCATGTCCAAATCTCCAGTGTTTGTTATGCGCTCACAACCGATGGAAACGGCGATCGTTCCGGTTCCAACATGGCCGAAGCGCGGCACAAAACTGGAGAGCGTTACTGCGTAACACTTCAGGCGGCGGCGATTTCGTGGCCCGCCATCAGTTCGAGCGCACGCACCATCGCTGAATGATCCCAGGCCTTGCCGCCATGGGCGGTGCAGGAAGAGAACAACTGCTGTGCGACCGCCGTGCTCGGCAGCGACAGGCCGAGCGAACGCGCGCCTTCGAGCGCGAGGTTGAGATCCTTCTGGTGCAGTTCGATCCGGAAGCCGGGATCGAAATTTCGCTTCACCATGCGTTCGCCATGCACTTCGAGAATCCGCGACGAGGCGAATCCGCCCATCAGCGCCTGCCGCACCAGTGCCGGATCGGCGCCCGCCTTGGAGGCGAACAGCAGCGCCTCGCTCACGGCCTCGATCGTCAGCGCAACGATGATCTGGTTCGCGACCTTGGTGGTCTGGCCGTCGCCATTGGCGCCGACCCGGGTGACGTTCTTGCCCATCTTGTCGAAGATCGGCTTCATGGTGTTGAAGGCGCGCTCGGGGCCGCCGATCATGATGGTGAGGCTCGCAGCCTTCGCGCCGACCTCGCCGCCCGACACCGGCGCGTCGAGATAGTCTGCGCCGAGTGCCTCGATCCTCTTAGCGAATTCCTTGGTCGCCAGCGGCGAGATCGAGCTCATGTCGACGACGATCTTGCCCTTCGAGATACCCTCCGCAACGCCGTCCTTGCCAAACAGCACGGCCTCAACATGCGGCGTATCCGGCACCATGATGACGACGGCATCCGCCTCCTGCGCGACCTCTTTTGCCGACTTGCAGGCAATCCCGCCGGCCGCGATCAGGTCCGGCGCGATTCCGCTGACATCATGCAGGAATAGGCGATGGCCCGCGGTCAGGAGATGGCCGGCCATCGGCTGCCCCATGGTGCCCAGTCCAATGAAACCGATATCGATCATGTCCAATACTCCTCAGGTCTCGAACGTCTGCGCCGCGTGCCACGAAAGTCCTTCCAGCGTCGTGGTGCGCGGCTTGTATTCGCAGCCGATCCAGCCGCGATAGCCGATCGCGTCGAGGTGGCGGAACAGGAAGGGATAGTTGATCTCGCCGGTCCCCGGCTCGTTGCGGCCGGGATTGTCGGCGAGCTGGATATGGGCGATGCGATCGAGATGCTTCTGCATGGTGCGGGCGAGATCGCCCTCCATGATCTGCATGTGGTAGATGTCGTATTGGATGAACAGATTGCTCGAGCGCACCTCAGACATGAGTTGCACGGCCTGCTCGGTCCTGTTGAGGAAGAAGCCGGGAATATCGAGCGTGTTGATCGGCTCGATCAGCAGCTTGATGTTCTCCCGCGCCAGCGTCGCGGCCGCAAAGCGCAGATTCCCGACCAGCGTCTCGTTCAACTCGCGCGGATCGGCATTCGCCGGCGCGATACCGAGGAGGCAATTGAGCTGATCGCAGTCGAGCGCCTTGCCGTAATCGATGGCGCGGAAGACGCCGTCGCGGAATTCGGCGACGCGGTCCGGCAGGATGGCGATGCCGCGCTCACCCGCCGCCCAATTGCCTGCGGGCAGATTGTGCAGCACCTGCGTAAGGCCGTGGCTGTCGAGCTGTTCGCGCAGCATCGCCTTGTCGAAGTCATAGGGAAAGAGATACTCGACCCCGCTGAAACCAGCAGCTTTCGCCGCGGCAAAACGGTCGGGAAACGGCATCTCGTTGAAGAGCATGGTGAGGTTGGCGGCGAATTTCGGCATGTTGTCCTCCCTATTCCGCCGGCTGGAGCACGCCAGACGGCGCGCGCTCGACCTCGTCGAGCGGCAGGTCCAACACCTCCTCGAACTCGACGATATTGTCGATCTCCGTGCCCATCGCGATGTTGGTCACGCGTTCCAGGATGAACTCCACCACCACAGGCACGCGGTGCTTGGCCATCAATTCGCGCGCGGTTGCGAACGCCGCCTGCGCGTCCTTCGGATCCCGGACGCGGATCGCCTTGCAGCCGAGCCCTTCGGCGACCGCGACATGGTCGACGCCGTAGACGCCGAGCTCGGGCGCGTTGATGTTCTCGAACGAGAGCTGGACGTGATAGTCCATGTCAAAGCCGCGCTGCGCCTGTCGGATCAGGCCGAGATAGGAATTGTTCACGACGACGTGGATGTAGGGCAGATTGAACTGCGCACCGACCGCGAGCTCCTCGATCAGGAATTGGAAGTCGTAGTCGCCCGAGAGCGCGACGATGTCGCGATCCGGGCACGCGGCGCGCACGCCGAGCGCAGCAGGCAACGTCCAGCCAAGCGGCCCCGCCTGCCCCGCGTTGATCCAGTTGCGTGGGCGATAGACACCAAGGAACTGCGCGCCGGCAATCTGCGAGAGCCCGATCACGGTGACGTAGCAGGTGTCCCGGCCGAAGGCCTTGGTCATCTCCTCATAGACGCGCTGCGGCTTGATCGGCACGTTGTCAAAGTGGCTCTTGCGCAGCATCGAGCGCTTGCGATCGAGGCAGGCGGCGGGCCACGCCTGGCGCTCACGCAACCTGCCGGACCGGCGCCACTCCCTGGCGACGGTGACGAAGAGTTCGAGTGCGGCCTTGGCATCCGAGACGATGCCGAGATCAGGATTGAATACGCGCCCGATCTGCGTCGGCTCGATATCGACGTGAACGAATTTTCGGCCCTTGGTATAGGTCTCGATCGAGCCGGTGTGACGGTTGGCCCAGCGGTTGCCGATGCCGAGCACGAAATCGGAGTCCAGCATCGTGGCGTTGCCGTAGCGGTGGCTGGTCTGAAGGCCGACCATGCCGGCCATCAGCACGTGATCATCGGGAATCGCGCCCCACCCCATCAGGGTCGGCACGACCGGCACATTCGCGATCTCGGCGAATTCGACCAGGAGGTCCGAGGCGTCGGCGTTGATGATGCCGCCACCCGCGACGATCAGCGGCCGCTCGGCGGCGTTGAGCATCTCCAGCGCCTTCTCGACCTGCTTTCGCGTCGCGGTCGGCCTGTAGACCGGCAGCGGCTCGTAGGTCTCGTCGTCGAACTCGATCTCGGCGAGTTGCACGTCGAGCGGCATGTCGATCAGCACCGGCCCTGGCCGTCCCGAGCGCATCACGTGAAAGGCCTGGCTGAACACGCGCGGCACCAGCGCGGGCTCGCGCACCGTCACCGCCCATTTGGTCACGGGTTTTGCGATCGACTCGATGTCGACAGCCTGAAAATCCTCCTTGTAGAGCCGCGCCCGCGGCGCCTGGCCGGTGATGCAGAGGATCGGAATGGAATCCGCGATCGCTGAGTAAAGCCCGGTGATCATGTCGGTACCGGCCGGCCCCGATGTGCCGATGCAGACGCCGATATTGCCGGCCTTCGCCCGCGTATACCCCTCGGCCATGTGGGAAGCGCCCTCGACATGGCGCGCCAAAATATGGTGGATCGAGCCGCGCTTCTTCAGCGCCGAATAGAGCGGATTGATCGCAGCGCCAGGAACCCCGAAGGCAGTGGAAATGCCTTCCTTCTCCAGGATACGGACGGCTGCATCGACGGCTCGCATCTTCGCCATGTCGGACCTCGCTCGGTTGCGGTGTTCTCGAGCGTGATCATCGGTGGCGCGAGATGCGATCTCAACGAGATCGATTTTATTTTCCACGATGCGGCAGCCGCAGAAAAAATCGCGGCGCGTTCAATCATTTAGATCGAGACATGCGTGAAAGCGGATCACGCGAAGATGCAAACTTTTGGAATGACCGATAGCGGAATCAAATCAAAGCGCATGTAGGGATGGTGCAGCCGGCCTCGACCCATTCCGTCTGCAGCACCTCGACATCTTCGGTCACCTCGAGACGCCCTTGAGCACGACTTTCTCTGGAATCCTTCACAGTCGCATAAGCCGCCATAGATTTGCTAGCGTTCGGGTTACCGTTCTTGTGCCGATTGCTTCATGCAAACACTACATGCTAACGTTGTATCACTATCCGCCAAACAGCTCGGAAAACTTTCCTCATGAACTTTCTGAAGCGCTTGGCGGCCCGGCTGCGACCCTACCAGGCCCACAGCGGTGTCGTGCCCGGTGTGGATTTTCGCCTCCAGGGATCTGCTACCGTCCTGTTGGCACAACTCGTCATTCTGAGTGTGATGTCAGACACTGCTCAAGCGGAGGATCCGGCAACCGCGATCCTGTCAGCTTGTCGCATTCCACCGCGCGCGGCACTCGGCGAAATTCGAAAGCCGTCACCCGAAAGCAAGAAGGGCTATACCTTCATCCTGGCGGCGACCCGCTTCAAGTTCGCGAACGACTACGAGCGGGCCATTGAACAAATTGATCAAGCCATCAAACTCGATCCGCAAAACCCGCGTTTTTATGCTGAAAGGAGCGCGGCTCGTGCTGCGAACCACCGGTTAAGTGAAGCCAGGGAAGACCTCGATCAAGCAATAAACCTCGACCCCAGCTCGTCCGTTGCCTTTCTCGAACGTGGTAGGCTCTACGCTAGCATGGGCGAATTTGGCCGTGCCCTTGAGGACGTTGCCGAAGCCATCAAGCTTTTTCCCGGTAACGCTAGCGGCTACCTGCTTCGGGGTTCTATCTACTCAAATATGCGCGAGTACGATCGAGCAATCGAGGATATTGGCGCGTCGATCAAGTTAGACCCGCTTTGCCCTACCGGCTTCGCGGCGAGAGCTCTTGCTTATGATCTGAAGGGGCAGCGCGACCTTGCTACGGCCAACTACGATAGGGCGATTGAACTTGATCCAACCCCGGGAAATGCCTTCGCATTTATGCGTCGGGCGCACGTTTATCGTGAGAAACGTGATTACGATCATGCAATCCAGGACTTTGGTGAAGCGCTAAAACTCGAACCCAGAAATGCCCGGGCGCTGAATGGCCGCTGCATGGCCCGTTCGTTTGCGGGTGCTTTCGAGGCGGCCATCGCGGATTGCAATGAGGCCTTGCAGGTACGACCTAACGACGCCAACATTCTCGACAGTCGCGCCCTCGCCTATCTGATGAAGGGATCGCTCGACGACTCCCTGACCGACTATGACGCCGTACTTCGCGTTGATGCACGAATGGCCGCCTCGCTCTACGGGCGCGCGATCGTCAAACGACGGAAAGGCGACCTCGTCGGCAGCGAGGCCGATCTTGCTGCCGCACGAGCCATCAGGCCGAGTGTGGCAGACTACATGGCGAGATATGGAATCGACTAGACACAGCATCAAGTGCGTGCGTCGGGTTCCGCTAGTCCTCGTTCGCCTTGAATCGCCCGAGGCCCTTCAACACGAAGGGTGCCAGCAGCGCGATCAGCGCAAGCGCGAGCAGCGTCGCCGAGATCGGGCTCTGGACCAGTGCCATGGGGTCGCCAAGACTGATCGCGAGCGCGCGACGTAGCTGGCTTTCGGCGATCGGACCGAGTATCAGGCCGACGACGACGGGCGCGATCGGAAAATCGAACCGGCGCATCAGAAAGCCGAGCACGCCGAAGCCGGCGAGCATCGACAATTCGACCACCGACGGCTTTGCGGCGATGGTGCCCATGGTCGCGAAGACGAGAATGCCAGCATAGAGCCACGGCTGCGGGATCGCGAGCAGCCGCACCCAGAGGCCGACCAGCGGCAGATTGAGCACGAGCAGCATGCAATTGGCGATGAAGAGACTGGCGATCAGGCCCCAGACCAGATCGGGCCGCTCGGCAAACAGCAGCGGCCCCGGGTTGAGGCCATATTGCTGGAAACCCGCCAGCATCATCGCGGCCGTCGCAGAGGTCGGCAGCCCCAGCGTCAGCAATGGCACCAGCGTGCCAGCGGCAGACGCATTGTTGGCGGCCTCCGGTCCCGCGACGCCTTCGATCGCGCCCTTGCCGAATTCCTCCGGGTGCTTGGTCAGCCGTTTCTCGGTCGAATAGGACAGGAAGGTCGGGATCTCCGCACCGCCTGCGGGCAGCGCCCCAATCGGGAAGCCGAACATCGTGCCGCGCAGCCACGGCTTCCACGACCGTTTCCAGTCTTCTTTTGTCATCCACAGCGAGCCGCGCACAGGCTCGAGCTTTTCCTCGGTGTGGTGGCGGCGCGACGCGACGTAGAGCGCCTCGCCGACCGCGAACAGGCCGACTGCAAGCGTCGTCACCTCGACGCCGTCGAGCAGCTCGGGGATGCCGAACGCAAGCCGCGCCTGTCCCGTGAGCTTGTCGATGCCGACGAGGCCGAGCGTCAGGCCAACGAACAGGCTGGTCAGGCCGCGGATCGGGGAATCTCCGAAAGTCGCCGACACCGTGACGAAGGCGACGCACATCAGCGCGAAGTAATCCTCAGGGCCAAAGCGTACGGCGAAATCGACCAACCATGGCGCGAGGAACGCGAGCCCGATGGTGGCGATGGTGCCAGCGACGAAGGAGCCGATGGCGGATGTCGCAAGCGCCGGTCCGCCGCGGCCGGCCTTGGCCATCTTGTTGCCTTCGAGTGCGGTCGCCATCGAGGCGCTCTCGCCGGGCGTGTTGATCAGGATCGCGGTGGTGGATCCGCCATACATGCCGCCGTAATAGATGCCCGCAAACATGATCAGCGAGCCGCCGGGGTCTAGCTTGTAGGTCACCGGCAACAGCAGCGCGACCGTCAACGCCGGACCGATGCCGGGCAGCACGCCCACGGCCGTGCCGAGGAACACGCCGATCAACGCGTACAGCAAATTCATCGGCTGGATGGCAACCGCCATGCCATGCGCCAGCGCAGCAAAGGTGTCCATCACAGCATTCGCTCCAGCGGGCCGGTCGGAAGACTCAGCGTCAACAGGCGGTCGAACGCGAGATAGATGAGGGTCGACATCACGATGGCGATTATGCTGTCGACAAGGACGGCACGGCGCCCGAAGGCGGCCGACGTCGTCACGAACAGTGCCGACGTCGCCAGGATGAAGCCTCCGCCAAAGCCGATGATGGCGATCAGCAGCGCAAGGCCAATGAGGATCAGAATCACCGGCACGGGATCGGCGCTTTCTCGCGCCGGAAGATTACCGCGCAGCGCGTCGATGAAATTGCCGATCGCGAGCAGCGCGAGGCCGGTAGCGACCAAGACCGGCATGGCCTCCGGCCCCATCCCGTACATTGCCGTGGATTGCAGGTCGCGCGCGTCCCAGACCAGCACCGCGGCGAGCGCCGCGAGCAGCATAGCGATGACGATGCCGGCGCGATCGACGCGCCGCAGCGGCTGCGCAGGATCACCTGGGGTCATGACTTGACCAGGCCGACCGACCTGAGCACATCAGTGACGCGCACGGTTTCCTTCTTCAGGAAGTCGGCGAAAGCGTCGCCGCCGAGATAGGCGTCCTCCCAGCCCTTCTGTTTGAGAATCTCCCGCCAGGCGTCAGACTTCACCATCTTTTCGATCGCATCGCTCAGCGTCTTGCGCTGCTCCGGCGTGATGCCAGGAGGCGCGACGACCGAGCGCCAGTTGGCGATCACGAGGTCTATGCCCTGCTCCTTGAAGGTCGGGATGTCGCTGCCTGCGATGCGCTTCTCCGAGGTCACGCCGATCGCGCGCAGCTTGCCGGACTTGATCTGCCCTTCATATTCGCTCAGCCCCGAAATCCCCGCGGTGACCTTGCCGCCGAGGATCGCCGCCAGTGACTCGCCACCGCCGGAGAACGGGATGTAGTTGATTTTCTTCGCGTCGGCGCCGACGGCGCCAGCGAACAACGCTGCCATCACATGGTCGACGCCACCGGCCGAGCCGCCGGCAAAGGTGACCTTGGCGATATCCGCCTTCACCGCCGCAGCCAGATCCTGCGCAGTCTTGATAGGCGAATTCGCCGGCACCACGATCACCTGGATTTCCTCGGTGAGCCGCGCGATCGGCGTCACCTGCTCGAGCGTCACCGGCGACTTGTTCATGGCGAGCGCACCGACCATGACGAAGCCGTTGACCATCAGCTGGTTGCCGTCGCCCTTGGCGCCGTTGACGAACTGCGCGATGCCGACGCTACCGCCTGCGCCAGGAACGTTGGTAACCTGCACGCTGCGCGCCACGCCGGAAGCGACCAATGCCTGCTGCATCGAGCGCGCGGTCTGGTCCCAGCCACCGCCCGGCGCCGCCGGCGCCATCAGCTTGAGCTCGAGCTGCTGGGCCAAGGTCGGCGTAGCTGCCGCAAGGGTCAGCGCGACGGCTGCGCCGACGAGGCGCGCGGGAAGTTGAAACATGAGGGCATTCTCCAAGGCTCACGCGGACGTTTGCCGCATTGTGTCGTTTGGCCGCATATCAGCCAAAACGGCCGATGCTGTCCAGCGACTCCCCCGGGATTCCCTACGAGCCAGAAGCCGGCATCACTCCGCCAAGCGCAACCGTCAGCTCACCAGCGACGTCGCGGACGATCTGGCCGATTTCCGGCAATCTGTCGTCGGTCAGGCGGCTGGTCATGCCGGAGACGGAAATTGCCGCGAGGGGCTCCGCGCAGTCGTTGTAGACCACTGCGGCAATACAGCGCAGGCCCATGCAGGCCTCTTCATCGTCGAGCGCGTAGCCCTGCTTGCGGATTTTTTCGAGCTCCTTGAACAGGTCGCTCGGCCGCACGATCGACTTCTCGGTCAGGCGAGGCATGCCGTGATGGCGGATGACGGCGCCGACGTCCTCGTCGGAGTAAGTCGCGAGCACCGCTTTGCCGACGCCCGACGTCACCATAGCGACGCGGCCCCCGACCTGGGTCAGCGAGCGCATGATTTCGCGGCTTTCCATGCGGGTCAGCACGATAATGAATTCGTCGTCGACCACGGCAAGGTTGGCGGTTTCGCGGGTGAGATCACGCAGCTTGCGCAAGTAAGGAATCGCCTGCGCGCTGAAATTGCGCCGCCGCGCAAAGCTTGCGCCTACGGTAAAGCTGCGCACACCGACATGCCACTTGGATTCGGCGCGGTCGAACTGCACGAAGCGGCGGCTCTCCAGCGTCGCCAGCAGGCGGTGCACGGTGGAGGCCGACAGGCCGGTACGCACGGCGAGATCGCTGAGGCGATAGCCTTCATCGTCCTCAGCCAGCGTTTCGAGGATCGACAGCGCGCGGTCGACCGACTGCACGCCGCCATCGCGTGTGTCATGCTCGGCCTCCGATGGCGATCGGGGCTCGAGCGATTTGCGCCGGATCACGTTCTTGCTCATCGCGACCTGCCGCCTTTGGCTGACGTCATTCCGGGGCGCGCGAAAGCGCGAACCCGGAATCTCGAGATCCCGGGTTCGATGCTTCGCATCGCCCCGGGATGACAGGAGAGATAACGCTCAGAGCAACCCTGCTCCGCGCGCCCACTTGTATTTGGCACCGAGCACCTCGACCGGCAGCTCGGTGGAATAGGCGTAGGCCGGAATGCCGTTCTGGTAGAGATATTCGGCGGCTTCCTCGACCTCGACGTCGCCGGCGAGCGAGGCGACCATCGGCTTCACAAAGCCCTTGGCCTCCATCTCCTTCTTCACCTCGACCATGTTGCGGGCAAACACCATCGGCGGGGTGACGATCGTGTGCCAGTAGCCCAGGATCAGCGAGTGGATGCGTTCATCGGAGAGGCCGAGCTTCACCGTGTTGACGTAGGTGATCGGCGGCTCGCCGCCGGTGATATCCACAGGATTTCCGGCCGCGCCGAACGGCGGGATGAACTTGCGGAAGGCAGCATCCAGATCCGGCGGCATCGACATCAGCGACAGGCCGTTGTCGACGCAGGAGTCCGACAAGAGCACGCCCGAACCGCCAGCACCGGTGATGATCAGCACGTTCTCGCCCTTCGGCGTCGGCAGCACCGGCACGCCGCGGGCGAATTCGAGCAGCTGACGCAAGCTGCGCGCGCGGATCACGCCGGACTGCTTGAACACATCCTCGTAGATCCGGTCGTTGCCGGCGAGTGCGCCAGTGTGCGACGACGCCGCCTTCGCGCCGGCCGAGGTGCGGCCGGCCTTGAGCACGACGACAGGCTTCTTCTTGGAGACGCGCTTTGCGGCTTCCGCGAAGGCACGGCCGTCTTTCAAGTCTTCGCAGTGCTGCGCGATCAGGTTGGTGTTGGGATCCTGCTCGAAGAAGGCGAGCAGATCGTCCTCGTCGATGTCGGACTTGTTGCCGAGGCCGACGATCGCGGAGACGCCCATCTTTGCCGAGCGCGAGAAGCCGATGATCGCCATGCCGATGCCGCCCGACTGCGAGGACAGCGCCGCGTGGCCCTTGACGTCGTAGGCCGTGCAGAAGGTCGCGCAGAGATTGGCGGGCGTATAGTAGAAGCCGTAGATGTTCGGCCCCATCAGGCGGATGTCGTACTTCTTGCCGACCTCGACGATTTCGGCCTGGAGCTCGGGCGCGCCGGCTTCAGCAAAGCCCGACGGAATCAGCACCGCGCCCGGGATCTTCTTCTCACCGCATTCGGCGAGCGCTGCGGCCACGAATTTCGCGGGAATCGCGAACACCGCGACGTCGATCACGCCGGGCACGTCCTTGACGCTCTTGTAGGCCTTGTAGCCGAGGATCTCGGCGGCCTTCGGATGGATCGGATAGATGTCGCCCTTGTAGCCGCCGTTGACGAGGTTCTTCATCACGGAGTTGCCGATCTTGCCGTCCTCGGCCGAGGCACCGACCACCGCAACCGCCTTCGGCTGCATGATGCGGTTCATGGCCGCGACAATCTCTTCGGTCGGACGCGGCTTGGGCTTCGGCACGTAGGCGAAGTCGACGACGATGCGCACGTCGGCGGCGGTCGCATCCTTCGGCGTGGCGAACACCGGGTTGAGGTCGAGCTCAACGATCTCCGGGAAGTCGGTGACGAGCTGCGAAACCTTGACGATAACGTCGGCAAGCGCCGTGCGGTTCACCGGCTCGCCGCCGCGAACGCCTTTGAGGATCTCATGCGCCTGGATGCCGTCGAGCATCGAGAGCGCGTCCTCCTTGGTCGCGGGCGCGAGGCGGAAGGTGATGTCCTTCAGGACCTCGACCAGCACGCCGCCGAGGCCGAAGGCGACCAGCTTGCCGAACGAGCCATCGGTGATGGAGCCGACGATGACCTCGGTGCCGCCGGCCAGCATCTGCTGCACCTGGATGCCCTCGATCTTGGCGTCAGCCTTGTACTTCTTGGCGTTACCGAGGATGGTCTCGTAGGCCTTCTCCGCATCCTGCGCCGTCTTGACGCCGACGATGACGCCACCGGCTTCGGTCTTGTGGAGAATGTCCGGCGAGACGATCTTCATCACGACGGGGAACCCCATGGAGGCCGCGATCTTGCCGGCCTCGCCCGCCGACTTCGCAACGCCCTCCTTCGGCACCGGAATGCCGTAGGCGTCGCAGACGAGCTTGCCTTCGGGTGCCGTCAGGCTGGTGCGATTGTCCGCCTTGACCTGGTCAAGAACCTTGCGAACGACATCTTTGGAATTGGACATGTGGCTTCCTCCTTGACCTCAAATTCTTGCTTTGCGGGGCGCCCGTTGGGCTGCCCGTGACGCCTGCCATTCGCCGCGCCCTGTTCCCTCAGGCGGAACGGAGTGGCAATTTGCCCAACTCTCTCCCGCCGGCCTGGATCAAAAATGGCTGGCGATGGCATTTGGTATGCCAGAAGCCAACTTGTCAAGCCGCCGCAGCGGGGAGAACGCCGCAAAAAATAGGCTGCTTGACATTCTGGCATGTGGTATGCCAAAAACATTTCGGTAAATATTCCTGTAAAAGACGACTCCTTCATAGGAGGAGAATCGTCGTGTCCCTACGGAAACAGACCAAGGCGCCGTCCAACATGGCCGAGGCAGACATCGCAATCGTCCGCATTGCCCCGGAGAGCAGCTTCAAGAACAAGGCGTATGACGCCTTGAAGGAAGCGATCCTCAAGATGGACATCTATTCCACGCCCGAGCCGGTGATGCTGGACGAGCGCGCCCTCTCCGAACGCCTCGGCGTCAGCCGCACGCCGATCCGCGAAGCGATCGCCATGCTCGAGCAGGACGGCTTTGTGAAGACCGTGCCGCGCCGGGGCATCATGGTGGTGCGCCGGACCAAGAGCGAGATCGTCGACATGATCCGCGCCTGGGCGGCGCTGGAGAGCATGGCGGCGCGCCTGATCACCACCACCGCGCGCAAGAAAGACATCTCGGCGCTGCGCGACTTCTTCAAGGATTTTGGCAAGGACCGCCTGCCGGAAGATCACGTCGAGGAGTACTCCAAGGCGAATATCGCCTTCCACCAGGCGCTGATCTCGCTGTCGGAATCGCCGATCCTGGTCGACCTGACCAACGATCTGCTGCTGCACGTGCGCGGCTACCGGCAACTGACCATCGGACGCAAGGATCGCACCGCGACCTCGCTGCCCGAGCATCTCGGCATCATCGAAGCGCTGGAAGCACGCGACACCGAACTTGCCGAGAAGCGCGCGCGTGACCACACGCTGGGCCTGGCAGCCTACGTCGAGGCGCACGGCCAGGAACTTTTTAGTTAGCAACGTTCACCAGAAGGACGAGCACTCGTCCCAACGACCTTGAGATCAGGGAGACAAGGCCCATGCTGAATACCGCGACCAAGTCCGAAGCACCGGGCTCCGAGCAGGAACTGACGGATGGTTTCCATCTCGTCATTGACGCGCTCAAGCTGAACGGCATCAACACCATCTATAATGTGCCGGGCATCCCGATCACGGATTTGGGCCGTATGGCGCAGGCCGCCGGGATTCGCGTGATCTCCTTCCGCCACGAGCAGAACGCCGGCTACGCAGCTGCGATTGCCGGCTACCTCACCAAGAAGCCCGGCATCTGCCTCACCGTGTCGGCGCCCGGCTTCCTCAACGGCCTCACTGCGCTGGCCCACGCCACCACCAACTGCTACCCGATGATCCTGATCTCGGGCTCGTCGGAGCGCGAGATCGTCGACCTCCAGCAGGGCGACTATGAAGAGATGGATCAGCTTGCGATCGCAAAACCGCTGTGCAAGGCGGCCTATCGCGTGCTGCACGCCCAGGACATCGGCATCGGTCTCGCCCGCGCGATCCGCGCCGCAGTGTCGGGCCGTCCCGGCGGCGTCTATCTCGACCTGCCGGCAAAGCTGTTCGGCCAGGTGATGAACGCCGACGCCGGCCAGAAATCGCTGGTCAAGGTGATTGATGCTGCGCCTGCCCAGATCCCCTCGCCCGCTTCGGTCAAGCGCGCGCTCGACGTGCTCAAGGGCGCAAAGCGTCCCCTCATCATCCTCGGCAAGGGCGCGGCTTACGCGCAGGCCGATGAAGAGATCAAGACGTTTGTCGAAAAGAGCGGCGTTCCCTTCCTGCCGATGAGCATGGCGAAGGGCCTGCTGGCCGATACGCATCCGCAGTGCGCCGGTGCGGCGCGCTCGACCGTTCTCAAGGAATCCGACGTCGTCATGCTGATCGGCGCGCGGCTCAACTGGCTGCTCTCGCACGGCAAGGGCAAGACCTGGGGCGAAGCGCCCAAAAAATTCATCCAGGTCGACATCGAGCCGAAGGAGATGGACTCCAACATCGAGATCGTCGCGCCCGTGGTCGGCGACATCGGCTCCGTCGTCTCGGCCTTCAACCAGGCGATGGGATCGAACTGGACCGCGCCGCCTGCCGACTGGACCAAGGCCGTGTCGTCGAAGCGCGAAGAGAACGTCGCCAAGATGGCGCCGAAGCTGATGAACAACAAGTCGCCGATGGACTATCACGGCGCGCTCGGCGTGCTGAAGAACGTGATCAAGGACCGTCCCGACGCGATCCTCGTCAACGAAGGCGCCAACACGCTCGACCTCGCCCGCGGTGTCATCGACATGTACAAGCCGCGCAAGCGTCTGGACGTCGGCACCTGGGGCGTGATGGGCATCGGCATGGGCCAGGCGATCGCAGCCGCGCTCGAGACCGGCAATCCCGTGCTCGCGGTCGAAGGCGACAGCGCGTTCGGCTTCTCCGGCATGGAAGTCGAGACCATCTGCCGCTACAACCTTCCGATCTGCGTCGTCATCTTCAACAATGACGGCATCTATCGCGGCACCGACGTCAACAACGCCAACGCGGATCCCGCGACCACCGTGTTCGTCAAGGGCGCGCGCTACGACAAGATGATGGAAGCCTTCGGCGGCGTCGGCGTGAACGCGACCTCGCCCGACGAGCTCAAGCGCGCCGTCAACGAAGCGATGGATTCGCGCAGGCCCACGCTGATCAACGCGGTGATCGATCCGGCGGCGGGCTCGGAGAGCGGCCGCATCGGCAATCTCAATCCGCAGAGCGTTCTGCAGAAGAAGAAGTAACTCCGGGTCATTCCCCGCGCAGGCGGGGAATCCAGTAATCGCCGAACCATCCTCGATGGCGAACACTGAGCCCAACTGAATCGACAGCGAATACTGGATGCCCGCCTTCGCGGGCATGACGGAAACAGAATAGGTAACAGGAGCAAATACGATGACAAAGGCGCTCACGGGCGTTCGCATTCTTGACTTCACCCACGTCCAGTCGGGCCCGACCTGCACGCAGTTGCTGGCATGGTTCGGCGCCGACGTGATCAAGGTGGAGCGTCCGGGTGTCGGCGACATCACCCGCGGCCAGTTGCAGGACATCCCGAACGTGGACAGCCTGTATTTCACCATGCTCAACCACAACAAGCGCTCGATCACGCTGGACACCAAGAACCCCAAGGGCAAGGAAGTCCTCACCGAGCTGATCAAGAAGTGCGACGTGCTGGTCGAAAACTTCGGCCCCGGCGTGCTCGACCGCATGGGCTTCCCCTGGGAGAAGATCCACAGCCTCAACCCGAAGATGATCGTCGCCTCGATCAAGGGTTTTGGTCCCGGACCGTATGAAGACTGCAAGGTCTATGAGAACGTCGCCCAGTGCACCGGCGGCGCCGCCTCCACCACCGGCTTCCGCGACGGCCTGCCGCTCGTCACCGGCGCGCAGATCGGCGACACCGGCACCGGCCTGCATCTCGCGATCGGCATCCTGGCCGCGCTCCACCAGCGCACCAGCACCGGCAAGGGCCAGAAGGTCACCGCCGCGATGCAGGACGGCGTGCTCAACCTCGCCCGCGTCAAGCTGCGCGACCAGCAGCGCCTCGCCCACGGTCCGCTCAAGGAGTACAGCCAGTTCGGCGAAGGCATTCCGTTCGGCGATGCCGTGCCGCGCGCCGGCAACGATTCCGGCGGCGGCCAGCCCGGCCGCATCCTGAAGTGCAAGGGCTGGGAGACCGATCCCAATGCCTACATCTACTTCATCACCCAGGCCCCGGTCTGGGAGAAGATCTGCGACGTGATCGGCGAGCCGACCTGGAAGACGGATCCGAACTACGCAAAGCCCCCGGCCCGCCTGCCGCGGCTGAACGAGATCTTCGCCCGCATCGAGAAGTGGACGATGACGAAGACGAAGTTCGAGGCGATGGAAATCCTCAACAAGGACGACATCCCCTGCGGGCCGATCCTGTCGATGAAGGAGATCGCCGAAGACCAGTCGCTGCGCGCCACCGGCACCGTGGTCGAGGTCGATCACCCGACCCGCGGCAAGTACATCTCGGTCGGCAACCCGATCAAGCTGTCGGACTCCGCCAGCGAAGTCACCCGCTCTCCGCTGCTCGGCGAGCACACCGACGAGATCCTGCGCCAGGTGCTCGGCTTCTCGGACCATCAGGTCGCCGAGATCCACGACTCCGGCGCGCTCGAGCCGCCGCGCAAGCAGGCCGCGGAGTAAGGCTTCCGCATCAAACGACGAAAGGCCGCCGGTTTCGGCGGCCTTTTTTCATGGGGAGTGGCGTGGGCTAGAGATCCCCGCCGAGCAGCTTCCTGCCCGCCGCGGCCTGCGACATCGCATCCCTGCAAGGCTCGCTCAGCTCTGCGAGATGCGATTTAATGCACTCCCTGATGCCTCCGGTGCCAGGCCTAATACCGGCACACAGTTTCGCGACATCGGCCTTGCAGGTCTTTCCGGTCACCGCCACCGTGAGCAGGCGGTCCCGGCAGGCCTCCGACACGTCTTTCAGGTGAGATTTGATGCAGGCCTTGATCCGGCCCTCGCCGGGTCGAATGCCTGCACACAGCGTCTTGATGTCACCAGCGCAAGGCGGTCCCGCCTGCTGCGCGACCGCGACGGAATCTGACAGCAGCAACGCTATCACGATGACGAGCCCGGATCGGATCCCTGTCATTTTGATGCCCTCAGCCAGGACAGGATCATAACCGAACGCCGGCCGCGGCGCCAGAAAGACGATGCCGCGGGAAGAATTCGGTCTCGGCTGCGCCGCTCCGTTCCAGAGCGCCGAAAGCTCCCGCTCGCGACCCGCCCGCCAAAAACTTGAAAAACAACCCCATGCAAAGTAGCCGAGGATCACCGACACGGCCCCCTGCGGATTTTACGAAATTCGCTTGACACGTCGGGCAAATCGGTGGTAAAAGCCTATCATTGAGTAATTTACCTCCTGATGTCCGTTATCGCCCCCAACGGCATCCGGCTTCTCGGCTCATCTATCGCTTCAGCTCCTTGATCAGGTTCGCCAGACGTGAATCGTCAGGCAGGAGCAGCGCCATTCGCTCGGCATATTCAAGCGCGGCCACGACGTCTCCCTTCTCGCGGCTGAAGTTCAGCGCAGCCGAGAGCAGCTCCAGATTGTTGGGATGCCCGCGCAGACTCGCTTTCAGCACGGCCAGCGCGTCGTCGCGCCGGCCGATCCCGTTCAGACCGACGGCATAGACGTAGGCGTAGGGCGCCTGACCGGGAGCCAGTGACGCGGCCTTTTGTAGCTCTTCGAGCGCTGCATCGTTGCGCTTCTGGCGCACGAGCGTCAGACCGAGCGCGTGGTGGAGCGAGGCGTCCCGCGCCGATGTGACCAGCGCCTCGCGCAGGACCCGCTCACCGTCACCGTCGCGTCCGAGCTGCCGATACAGGTCGGACAGATTGACGGCGGCGGCCGCAAACGAAGGATCAAGCCTGAGCGCGGCGCGATACTCGGTCTCCGCTTCGCCAGCATTGGCCTGGCGTGCGAAGAAGCTGCCGAGCGCAGTGCGCGCGTCCGGCCGGTCGGCGTTCAGCTTCTGCGCAGCGAGGAACTCGGCGGCAGCTTGCGCGAACTGGTCGCGATCGGCCGCGGGCTGGCGCGCTGCGGGCACGGCGGCGAGAAGCTCGGCGGCGCGAATGCGCACGCCGCGCACCGGATCGCTCAGTCGCGGAGAGGCGAGCGGCCAGAGCTGATCGGCCTGCGCTCCTTCAAGCCCGTCGAGAGCGCCCAGCCTCACGAGCGGATCGGGATCGGAAAGCCCGCGCCGGATCAGGTCCATGTCCGGCGCAGGAAGCTCGGCCAGCGCACTGGCGCGGACAATGCCGGGAACGTCGCCAGATCCCGCGATCGCGGCAAGCAATGCTTGCCCGTCGGCAGCCTCGCCCCATGCGGCATCGAATGCGCGCGCCCAGGTCTCGTAGCCGCGCCGCTCAGGGCCGAACCAGCTCTCGACCTGTTGCGCAGCCCATGTTGCAGGCTTGTCGCGATGGCAATCGTTGCACGCATTCGGCACACCTGTCCGCGCGGAAAGATCGGGGCGCGGAATGCGAAAGCCGTGGTCGTGGCGGCGGTCCACGACCATGTAGCGGCGCTCCGGCATATGGCAGGACGGGCAGCCGGGGGGCGGAGAGACATCGGCGTGGTGCCGATGCGCGGCTGATTGATACTTCTCGGGCGCATGACACTGTGCACAGACGCCGTCCCCAGGCGCCTTCAGCGCAGCGCTGTGCGGGTCGTGACAGTCGCTGCAGGTCACGCCCCTGGCGAACATCTTGCTCTGCTTGAACGGTGCGTAGTTGTAGATCTCCTCGTCGTCGCGCATCTGGCCGTCGGCATGAAAACGTTGCCGTTCGAGCAGCGAGACCAGATGCGTGTCCGACAGCGGCCGTCCCGGCGTCCAGTCCTCAGAAAGCTGGCCGCGACGCGCATGGCAGCGTCCGCAGGTCTCGACCTCCTTGCGCAACATAGGTGCCGGAGCGCTGCGTGTCGGCGTCAATGTGCCGGCGGAGGCGGACCAGGTGATGCCGGAGCGCTCGTCAAAGCGGACCAGCAGGCCGTTATCGGCGCCGCGCGCGGCAGGCTTGCCGCGGGCCCAGGCGACGTGCCGCGAACCCGCACCATGGCAAGCCTCACAGCCGACGCTGATCTCGGCAAATGCCGTCGCGAAGCTATTCCTGCCGGCGTCGTAATTCTTGCGCACGGCGGTCGAGTGGCACTCCGCGCACATGAAATTCCAGTTCTGGTTCAGCTTGGTCCAATGCAAGGGGTCGTCATGCGTGATCGCTCCATCGGGATAGAGATGAAACCAGCGCTGACCGCCCTGCTCTTTCGGCCGTGTGTCCCACGCGATGGACAGAGCCTGGATGCGGCCGTCCGGAAATTCGATCAGATATTGCTGCAGCGGGTCGATGCCAAAGGTGTACATGACTTCGAAGACAGCGAGCTTGCCGTCGGACCCGTCGGTCTCGACCAGGAACTTGCCGTCCTTCCGGAAGAAGCGCGAATGTGTACCGGCATAGTCAAAGGCCGCGTCGTTGAAATCCCCGCGCACGGATTGCCCGGTCGCATGATCCATGGCGTGACGGTGCTGCGAGCCTTGCCAGAGCCTTGTCTCCGCTTCGTGACAGCCGGCACAGGACTCGCTGCCGATAAGGGCCAACTCGGTATGCTCAGGCGATTGGACCGGAGCCTTCGACGTCTCGAACCAGAGCAATCCGACTGCGATCGCGGCGACCAGCGCGCTCGCGCCGGCGATCAGCCGCTTCGTGATGCCGCGTGGGGCGGACGGTACCTGCGGTGCGGAATGATCCCGCGCGGGCGTTCCTGCCTTGCGGGCCTTGTCGCGCTTGCGGTGCTTTCCGGAGCCTTTGGCCACATCTGCTCACCGATCTGAGCGTGTCACGGCAATCCTACCTGCTCACGTCATGATCGTGAAGCGCAATCCATATCACGCGAGTCCAGTCGATGAGGCCTTCAGCGCAGCGGCTCCACTCTCGCAGCCATGTCGGGGGCACGGCTCACCCGGTAGGTCGCGTTACTGCACCTGAGCACCCAGACGGCATGATCCGGCTTGGAGCGCTTCGCGTCTCTCCTCGCGCCGAGCGCCTTGTCACAGGCAAACCCTTGCATGCGTATCTGCGCGGCGAGCATGGTCTGCGGTGTTTCCTGAGCGGTTTGGGCGAAAGAGGCCGTCAGTCCGCCCATCGTGCCTGCCAGCACCAGTAAGCCAAAAACCTTATACATGTCTCGCCTTCCCCGTCTTTCACTTGTGCTCCATGTGCCACGAACCATTCCAGTCGGCCGGTGGCGGATCGGATTGAAGATGGTCGAGGCGGCTCAAGAGGGCAAGCGACGGGCCATCACCTGGGAATACCTCAAGAGCAGCGTTGAAGGCGTTAAGTGCATCTTCCCAGCGCCCAACCCGATAGGCGGCAAGTCCCTCTTTATACCGGGATCGCAACAGCTCCTGCTGCGTAGTAAGGTCGCCATGCTTTCCCATCACTTCGAACACGGTTTGTGGCTTGCTCTGTCCGACGACCGCCAGACGATCGATCTCACGCAGTTCGAGTTCGGTCCCGACCGTGGCGGCGGTGGCTTCAGATATCAGAATGCGGCAGCCATAGACCTTGTTGACCGCCTCAAGACGGGACGCGAGATTGACGGCATCGCCCATGACGGTGAAACTCATCATGAGCTCTGAACCGATGCTGCCGGTCAAGACCTCGCCCGTCGCAATACCGATGCGGACGTCGCATTCGGCGGGTATCACGCGCACTCCCAGAAGCTCCGGCAATTGCTTGCGAAGCTTGGGCACCCGATCGACCATGTCAATTGCGGCGAGGCATGCCAGGCGAGTCTGGTCCGCTTCGTCAATGAACGGCGGGCCCCAATAGGCCATGATGGCATCGCCGATGTACTTGTCGATCACCCCGTGGCGGTCCCGGATCGGCTCCGACATCATCGTCAAATAGCAGTTCATGACCTTGACGAGCCCTTGTGGGGTCATGCCTTCACTCATGGACGTGAAGCCCTGCATGTCGCAGAACATCACGGTCATGACACGGCGCTGGCCCTGGGTCGCCGCGTCGGGCCGGTCGAGCAGTCCTTCCACGACCCTCGGATCGATATACCGACCGAACGTTTCGCGGATACGTTCATTCCGGCGCAGCTGCTCGACCATCCGGTTGAATGCGGCTGAAAGCTGACCGATCTCGTCTTTTGTGGAGACGCTGATCGATTGATCGAGGTGGCCGGCTTCGATTTCCCGGGTGCCTTCCAGCAACCGTCGCACCGGACGGGTGATGCCGCTGCTGACAAGGAAAGCGAAGCCCAGGCCAAGCGCGGCCGCAAGACCTGTGACAACGACTGATACGTCTATCGCTTGCTGCTGATCGCGGATCACGGTCGATGCACTTGCAAACACCTGCGACAGCATGTCGGCCCGGATTGCATCGATCTTCTGGGTGAACTGATCGCGCAGAGTGTCCACGCGCGCGAGCGTGCCACGAGCGTCCACGAAGTCCCCGGATCCGATCTGCTTCAGCAACTTCGCCTGTTCCTCGCCCAGTTGGCGGCGCCCCTCTGCCATGGCGTTGTCGATCCGGGTCTCGATGCGCGCCAGGGCGGCGTTGTCTGACGGGGTGCTGACGTCGTTTATGATCGCGTTGATAAGCTTGCGCGCAGCGTTCGCCTCCTGCTCGACTTCGCCGTCCTTTTCCTCAAAGAAACGCAGGCGCGCAGCATAACCCTCCTCGTCCGGAGGCACCTGCATCTTGGCGATCACCATTCGACGCAGCGCCAGCGCGCGTTCGAGCGAGCGGATGTTGGCTCGTGCCAGGTGACCATAGGCGGGGATATATCGGACGGTCAGTTCGTCGAGCAGGTGTTCCACGCGCTTGGACATCACCATCGATAGAACCGACGTGATCACCATCAGGACGATCAATGCCACGGAAATTCCGACGATCTTGCGTCTGATCGACTGGCGAAAGACGAGCAGGCCGCCCAGCTGGTTGCCCCGCCGAGGAGGAACTCCGGTCGTGCTGGCAATGTCTGTCACAGTACTGCCCTCGCACCTCGGATCCGCCGCGGTACCCACATCACCGCCCCGCTGGGAGCGATTGCAAGTACAAAGGGAGAGATCCTGGTCTCGTCTTCCTCGCCGAGCGTCCCGTCTGAGCCACCCAGCCAATCTCTGCTACGGCCGACTCGAGTTGTTGAACAAGGGCGGGAAGCGCCCGCCCTTGTTCGTCGACTGAGCTATTCCGGCGCCCGGCATCACTGCTGGACGCATGTCTGGACAAACTTGATGCGGTCCACCATGCCCAATCCCTTCGCCTCGGCCTGCTTGCGGCAGCCCTCGCGCTTGTCGATCCGCAGCTGGATCTTGTCGACCAGGCTCAGGCCGACGGTGCCGACTTGTGGTCCGGCCGACGCGGTCTTTCCGTCGTCGGTAGATGGTCCATCGCCCGCCGCGCGGGCGGCCTCCTGCAGGCGCTTGATATCGTCCGGGCTCAGCTTGGGCCGGTCGATGTCCAGCGTGAGCTTGTTGATCTTACCGGTGAAAGCGAACGGTGCCTGATAGTCGTTGTCGTCGACCGGCGTGCCGGTGTCGGACCCGATGTCGAACGCCTCGTCCCATTGCAGAATGAAGGGAAGCGTGTGCTCCATCTTCTCGGTCGCCACCGCCTTGCCGTCGACCTTGAGCATTCCGGTGCCGCCTTGTCCGATGCCGGTGTAGTTGCCGAACACCATCGTGCCCGCACCAAGACCATCGTACTTGAAGTCAAACTCGACCACGTGCTTGCCCGGCGTGAGTTCCGGCCCTTCCCAACGCACGCGCTTGAGGTCGACGAGGTTCCACGTGAACACGGGCTTGTTCTTCAGGACATAGAGGCCATAGCCGCCAAACCGGCCGCCCTGGGTCACAAGCACGCCCTCCGCACCTCCTTGCGGAATGTCCACGTCGGCCTTGAAGTTGTAGGAGGAGTTGAGCAGGCTCGGCGCGTCGCCATTCGGCGTGCCGGTCATCGGTCGCGTCCAGGCAAAGCTTGTGCGGCCGGCGCTGAGACTGGGACGCGGCGTGATCATGCGCGAAGCCACCGTCGAATCGAGCGGCAGCACCTGATACTTTTCCGCCTCCTTCCAGAACAGCGCCTGCAGCTCCTTCAGCTTGTCCGGATTCCTGGCGGCAACATCGTCGGCCTGCGTCCAGTCGTTGCGCAGGTCGTACAGCTCCCAGGGGTAGTCGCCCGGGCTCGGCAGCTTCGCGATCGTCACCCACGGAGGACGCAAGACCTTGGTGCTGGCGATCCAGCCGTCGCTATAGATGGCGCGATCGGCAAACATCTCGAAATATTGCGTCGTGTGCGTCGAGGGCGCGTTCGCGTTCTTGGCATCGAACGTGTACATCATGCTGACGCCCTCGATCGGGCTCTGCTTGATGCCGTCGACGAATTCCGGCTGCTTGATCTGCGCAGCCTCGAGAATGGTCGGCACGACGTCGATGACGTGGTGGAACTGAGTGCGGATGCCGCCCTTGTCCGTGATCACCTTGGGCCACGAAATCGCCATGCCCTGGCGCGTGCCGCCGAAGTGGGAGACGATCTGCTTGGTCCAGGAGAACGGCGTGTCGAACGCCCAGGCCCAGCCGATCGACATGTGATTGTAAGTGCGGTCGGTGCCCCAGACGTCGTAGAAATATTTGAGCTGGTCCTCGACCGATGGGGTGATCTGGTTGAACATCGCCACTTCATTCGGCGTGCCGTTGGGTTGCCCTTCCGCGCTCGTCCCGTTGTCACCCTCAATGTAGATGATCAACGTGTTGTCGAGCTTGCCCATGTCCTCAATGGACTGGATCACGCGGCCGATTTCATTGTCGGCGTACGCTGCATAGGCGGCAAAGACTTCGGCCTGACGGATGAACAGCTTCTTCTCGTCCGCCGAGAGCTGATCCCATTCCTTGATCAGGTCTTTCGGCCATAGGGTCATCTTCGCATCCTGCGGAATGACGCCCAGGCGCTTCTGATTTTCGAAGATCGTGTCGCGCAGCTTGTTCCAGCCCTGGTCGAACAGGTGCATGTCGCTGATCTTCTTGACCCACTCCGGCGTCGGGTGATGCGGCGCATGGGTTGCGCCGGGCGCGAACTTCACAAAGAACGGCGTGTCCGGCGACAGCGCGTTCATGCGATTGACATAGTCGATGGCCTCGTCAGCCATGGCCGTCACCAGATTCCAGCCGGGCTTGCCTTCATAGGGATAGATGGGCGTGGTGTTGCGGACGAGATTGCCGGGTTGCCATTGGTTGGTGTCGCCGCCCATGAAGCCGTAGAAATATTCAAAGCCCATACCGGTCGGCCACTGGTCGAACGGACCTGCCTGGCTCGCCTGGTATTCCGGCGTATTGTGGTTCTTGCCGAACCACGCGGTGCGATATCCGTTGTCGGAAAGGATCCGGCCGATCGTGGCCTTGTCCTTGGTGATGATGCTGTCATAGCCGGGGAAGCCGGTGGCCTGTTCGGCGATCACGCCGTAGCCCACAGAGTGATGGTTACGGCCGGTGATGAGGGCTGCGCGCGTCGGCGAGCACAATGCGGTCGAGTGGAAATTCGTGTAGCGCAAGCCGTTCTGCGCGATGCGATCAAGTGCAGGCGTCGGGATAACGCCTCCGAATGTGCTGGGAACACCATAGCCGGCATCGTCAGTGATGATCAGCAGGACGTTCGGTGCGCCTTTCGGTGGCACCACGCGCGATGGCCAATACGGTTTTGAATTCGTGGCATCGCGCTCGATCTTGCCGCCGAATTTTTGTGGCGGCGGTGGAAGCTGGTCGCCGGGAATGGTGATGGTCGCGGCGGGTGAGCCGGGTGGAGGCGCGGCTTGTTGCGTTTGCTGTGCAAACACCGGAGCCGAGATGACGAGGGCGGGAATCAGCGCGGTAAAGATCTTGCGAATATTCATTGCAATATCCTTCCAGTACGCAGGATGCCTCTACTCCAGATCGCATCCGGATTTCGTGCGTTGATCCAAATCAAAACCGTTCGCGCACGAGCGATGCTTTGAGCAGCTCGTGGTCGTTATGTTTGCTGTGTAGTTGCCGGAGGCGTGACGGTGACGGCGGCGATCAGCGCAATGGGTATCTTGCGAATATCCATTGCAATATACTCCGAGCACGCACGATCACTCGACTTCAGATCGCATCCGGCTGTCGAGCGCTGATCTAAATCAATGACACCCGAACGATGCCGGAGACATGAGCGACGCCAACGGCTGAGGTTTGCTCGCTGATCACCCCGCACGAGTGCGTGACGAAGTGTCACAGCGACTCAACCAGGAGCGATGTGACCGCCGCTTCTGGCAATGAGGATGAACTATCCTGCAGTCTTCTCGCTACACACGTGCGCACCTCGCCTAGACATGGATACCTCAGGTCAACGATGCTGTCCGTATTCCCAGGAGTCAGCGGCAGTGCTGAGTGACCCTAGCGCAACATGCTGAGCCGAATCCGACGAGGTTGCTACGTTGGAGCGAGACATTGAATCCCCGATAGATACACTGTCATCTGTTCGCGGGAGGACAAGCAAATGACGCGGAACCTATCCGAACCAAAGTCTCAATGTCGGCTCACTCGCGCAACGATCGGCCTGACTGTGGCATTGGCCGGATTCTTGTCCGACGCTGCATACGCCGACGAGGACGGCGTTTCGTACTGGCTTCCGGGGCGCTTCAGCAGCCTCGCGGCAGCCCCTGCGGTCCCCGGCTGGTCGATGGCCGAGGTCTATTATCACACCAGCGTGTCCGCCTTCGGTAACGCAGCCGCGGCAAGACAAATCCGCGTCGGCCGGATCCCCGCCAACGTCAATGTCGATCTGAATTTGCGTCTGAACGCGCAGGCGGACCTAGTCCTGCTCAACCCGACCTACACGTTCGCGACGCCGGTGCTCGGCGGACAATTGGCAGTCGGCATTATCGGCTTGTTTGGCCGATCCGCCGCATCGCTCGACGGAACGCTGACGGCGGCCGTCGGGCCCTTTGCGATAACCCGTACGGGGAGCCTCTCTGATTCAATCACCTCGGTGGGCGATCTGTATCCGCAGGTAACGCTGAAGTGGAACGCCGGCGTCCACAATTACATGACTTATTTGACCGGCGACATTCCGGTTGGCGCCTACTCTTCAACCCGTCTTGCCAACCTTGGCATCGGTCACGGCGCGATCGACGGCGGCGGCGGCTATACCTATTTTAATGAGAAGTTGGGGCACGAATTCTCGGCGGTTGCAGGCTTCACCTACAATTTCAAGAACCCTGACACGCAATATCAGAATGGCATCGATTTCCACATCGATTGGGGTGCTTCGCAGTTTCTCTCGAAGCAGCTCTTCGTCGGGCTGGTCGGCTACTACTATCAACAGATCACGGACGATTTTGGTCAGCCGCCGATCCTGGGCGGTTTCCGGTCGCGCGTGGTGGGAGTCGGCCCTCAGATCGGATACCTGTTTCCGGTCGGTGACCTGCAGGGATATTTGAACCTGAAAGGGTACGGCGAGTTTGCCGCAGAAAATCGGCCGGCCGGCTGGAATACGTGGCTGACTTTCTCGCTGTCGCCGATGGCGCCGACCAGCACGGTCGCGCCGACGCGAAGGATCGTGACGAAGTAATCGCGGCCCACGTTCGTCATATCGTCGGTGCCACCGACCAGGCCGCCAAGGCGGATGATCACTGACCTTGCCCCCAAGTTTTATCCAATCCTGAGTTCGCTCCGGCTGTTGGATTTGCCCGGTTGGGCGGTGGTAGCGA
>NZ_JAFCJM010000109.1 GCF_018130955.1 Bradyrhizobium liaoningense | reverse complement strand
GCTCAGCAACCCGAATATCGCCAAAAGACATCCCATGCCTCCCGTCCCAAACAGGTCGAAAGGCCTTGAATCACATTCCCAAATTCTCGGGAATCACTTTCGGGCATCCCTTAGCCCACAAGGGGAGAGGGTGCACCGCGCACGTAGCGCCAGCTTACTGCCGCCCCAGCTGCGTCGCCTTCTCGACGCGATCGAACCGCTCCAGCGACAAAATCGCCTCCGCAAACTGCTCGGCGCGGCCGCTCAGCACCGGGCGCGCCAACGTCAAGAACTTCTGCTGCATCGCCTTGGCGTCGGGGAAGGAATTCGGCTCGCCGGAGGGATCGGCGTAGAGGCGCTCATGGACGCCGTCGTCGGTGGTGATGCTGACGCGCGCGCCGAAAGGATGGCTGCGGCCTTCCAGGCGCTCGTCCTGCACGACGTCGAACTTGTCGGCGAGCGCGTCGATCGCGGCATCGCCGAGCCTGACGTAGTCGTCCCAGCCAAATGAGCCCTGGTCGAGCGCAAGCGCGCCGGTGAAGAACATCGAGAACTGCCCGCCGACGATCGAGCGTGGATGCCGCTTGGTCGCAGCATCGCCGGTCAGCGTGATGCCGTTGCGATGAAGGCCGACCTCGACGCGCTTGACCTGCTCGGGCGTCAGATTGTGCTCGCGCCGCATCGCGATCAGCGCGTCGATCGCCGCATGGGTGTAGCGGCAGCTCGGATACGGTTTTACGCCGATCTTCATCGTCTCATAGGTCCTGCCGAGACCGGCGGTGGCCTTGTCGGGATGCGCGTCATCGGTGTAGCCGACCAGCAGGCCGTGCTTGCCTTCGACGGATTCGGTCGCGCCGATGAAATCGTTGCGCGCGAGCGTGGCAGCGATAACGCCGTTCATCGCGGCGGCGCCGACCTGGTAGCGCTTGTTCCAGGCACCGTTGACCAGAAATTGCAGTGAACCGGCGGCCTGGCTACCGGAGACGCCGAAGGCGGCGATGGTCTGCGTCTCGTTGAGACCAAACAGTTTTGCAGCCGCAGCGGCCGCGCCATAGGTACCGGCGGTCGCGGTCGGATGGAAACCGCGCGCGTAATGCGAGGTCGGGTCGAGCGCGTTGCCGAGCCGGCAGCAGACCTCGTAGCCCGCAACGATCGCGGTGAGCACGTCGCGCCCCGACGCGCCGACCATCTCACCAACGGCAAATGCCGCCGGGACCACCGGCGCGCTCGGATGCAGCGAGGAGTCCGCGTGCGTATCGTCGAAATCGAGGGAATGGCCGAGCGCGCCGTTGAGCAGCGCCGCGACCGCGGGTGTCCATGTCTTGCTGTCACCGAACACGGTGGACTCGCCCTTGGTGTCGAGGGCGAGGGCCTCCAGCATCTTCAGGACCGACGGCGTCGATTCCGCCTCGCTCCGCGCGCGGATGGCGCTGCCGAGGAAATCGAGCGTCAGCACCTTTGCGCGATCCAGCACTTCGGCCGGGATGTCCTGGTATTTCAGGTTGGCAACATAGGCAGCTAACGTTGCGGTTTCGTGGGCCATCGTGTTTCCTCGTTTTGGCGGGCAAGTTAGGCGGGCTGATTTGGCCTTTCAAGCTGCCATTGGCTCGCGGGGATCAGCTATGCTGTCAGCCGCTTAACTGATGCGTTGCCGGGATATTGGATGATGGCTCTCTCACAGCGGCTGTTCGATCGGATTCTGGCGCTGCGGACGCAATTGGGGCTCGCGATCCGGGTCACGGTGGCGGCCACCGCGGCCTATGCGATTGCCACCGCGCTGCATCTGCTGCTGCCGCTCTGGGCCGTGCTGACCTCGCTGATCGTGACCCAGATGAGCGTCGGACGCTCGCTGAAGGCGACGCGCGACTACATGCTCGGTACGGTCGGCGGCGCCATCTATGGCGGCGCGATCGCGGTGTTGATCCCTTACTCCGGCGAGATGCAATTGCTGGGGTTGCTCGTGCTGGCCGTGGCACCGCTCGCCTTCGTCGCGGCGATCCATCCGAGCCTGAGTGCCGCCACGGTGACGGCGGTCATCGTGCTGCTGGTTCCGACCATGCATCATGCCGATCCCATGACCTCGGCGATCGATCGCGTCAGCGAGGTCTCGGTCGGCGCCATCACAGGCCTCCTCGTCTCGTTCCTCGTGCTGCCCTCGCGTGCGGTGCGGCAGATTCGCGCCAGCGCCGGGCACCTGCTCGAACTGATCGCCGACGCCTTCACCGAATTGCTGGCGGGGCTGACGCGCGGCCGTGACAGCGATGCGCTCCACGGTATTCAGGACGGCATAGGCAGTGCGATCGTCGCCCTGAACGCGATCGGCGCGGAGGCCGAGCGTGAGCGCGCAGCGCGCCTGTCGTCGGGGCCGGATACCGGCCCGCTCCTGCGCACGATCCTGCGGCTGCGCCATGACGTCGTGATGATCGGCCGCGCCACCGTGGTGCCGCTGCCGGCCGAAGTGCAGACACGGCTCGTCGGTCCCTTGTCGGACGTCTCAGCGACGATCGCGGCCTACATGCGCTCCGCCGCGGAGGCGCTTCGTTCCGGCGTCGGCGCGCCGGCGATCCGGCCGGTGCACCTGGCGCTGGAGCGCTATGCGAACGAGGTCGCGGCCGTCCGCCGCGAGGGATTGATCCGCGGCCATCCCGGCGACACCGCCGAGCGCTTCTTTGCGCTCAGTTTCTCGCTGGAGCAGATGCACCAGAATCTCGGCGATCTCGATCGCGTCGTCGGTGAGTGGTCGGAGACGTCGCTGAGCAAGCCCGCGCGGGTGGCCGATCAGGCGAGGTAGCCTAGCGCCGCGTCAATCCCTTGCCTTGCATGCGCCAGACCAGGAGATCGATGCGGTCCTGGCCGAAGAATGGCTCTTTCTCGAAGACGAAGGTCGGCACGCCCCAATGGCCCGCGGCCGCGTGGTCCTTCTCGTTCCCGGCGATCACCTGCTCGTAGCGATCAGGATCGGCTTCAATCGCCGCGTCCATCCTGGCGAGGTCGAAGCCGGCCTTCTCGGCGGCCCGCGCGAGATGATCGCCTTCGTTCCAGCCGTCCACCGAGCCGTCCCACAACGTGCGTGCGATCGCGTAGGTGAAAGGCAGCGCGCATCCTTCGAGTTGGGCCATCGCGCCCAGCCGGGTGAGACGATGGATATAAGGTTGCTCTGCGGCGACCTCGAGCGTCGTCAAGTCCTGCACGATCGGATTGGGACGCGGAAAGCGGAACGGGATGTCCTCGCGCTGTGCCACGCGACTGGAATCGAGAACGATATAGTGAATGAGCTGCGGATTGGCCTTCTTGAAGAAGCCGGGCACGCGCACCGCCAGCGGATAGACCGGTCGCAGATTGACCGTGAGATCATACTCCTCGACCAGCTTCAGCGTTTTGGGCAGCGCCAGATAGCTATAGGGGCTGCGGAACGAGAAGTAGAGATCGACGGAGAGCGTCATCGCATCTCGCTCACGATCTGCCGCATCATGCTGCGCACGACCAGCTTGTGGAAGGGCATGATGAGCGTCAGGTAGGCGCGGCCCAAAAGATTATGTGTCAGCACGAGCGTGGTCGCGGTGACTTGCCGGCCGGTCGCCGCACGCCCGACATCGACCACGACGCGGAAGTCGAGGTGATAATCGTTGAAGCCCGCGACCAGCCGCTCCGGCGTCTCGCTGACCACTGGAAACAGGCCGATCATGCCGCCCGGTGCAGGCGCGCCTTCGCCCGAGGTCTTGAGCCCGAACGGCAACACCAGGATGTTGCGCAGGCGCAGCAGCGCATCGATCCAGCGCGGCCCGCCAAGCACCATCTTCTCGCAGGCCCGCCGCGCATCGAGTGGCTGTTCGCCGATCTCGACGCGATAGGCATCGACGAACTGGGCGCCGGCGAGCAGCGTGCCGGGATCGACCTCGGGAACGACTTCCTGGACCGGTGTCATGCCGTCAATTTGCGCGCCAGACGCTGGAAGCGCAAGATCAGAAGCCCGGCATAAACGAATGTCCCGATCGACAGTCCGATCCAGACGCCCACGGCGCCGAGATGTGCGTGGAAGGCCAGCACCCAGGCGATCGGGAAGGCGATGCCCCAATAGCCAATCGCGGCGAACACCAGCGTCATCCGCGTGTCATTGAGGCCGCGCAGCGCGCCGCCCATGATGGACTGGAGACCGTCGGCAATGAAGAAGGTGGCGCCGACCAGCAGCAGGGTCGCGGTCAGCTCGACCGTCGCCTCGCTGGTGTCGCCGCCGCCGAAGAACAGCCGCGCCAATGGATAGCGCGTCAGCACGATCGCAAGCGTCAGCGCTGCGACCAGCGCGATGCCGAGCAGTGCCGCGACCAGGCCCGCGCGCTTCACCCCGTCCGGTTCGTTGCGGCCGAAGGCGTGCCCGACCCGCACCGTCGCTGCAAGGCCGATGCCGAGGGGGATCATGAACAGCACGGCCGTGACCTGAAGCGCGATCTGATGCGCGGCGAGCGCCGTCGTGCTGATCAATCCCATCAGCAGCGCGGCCGAGGAGAACAGGCCGTATTCCATCAGCAGGGAGAACGAGATCGGCGCGCCGATCATGATGAGCTCGCGCATCAACGGCCAGTCGATTCGCCAGAGATGGACGAGCGTATGATAATCGGCGAACGGCTTTCGGTAGGCGACGATGCCGAGCGCGGCGAAGAAGGTGCCGAAATTCACCAGCGTGGTCGCAAGGCCCGCGCCGAACAGCCCGAGCCGCGGAAGGCCGTACAGGCCGTGGATCAGGGCGTAGACGAGCAGCGCGTTGGCCGGAATCGCGGCAATGGTGATCCACAGCGGCGGCTGCGGATGGTTCACCGCGCTCATCATGCCGCGCAGGGCAATAAAGCCGAGCGCCGGCGCGATGCCCCAGGCGAGCCCGTAGAGATAGTGCTGGGCAAGCGCCGCGGAATGCGGCGCCTGCCCGAGCGCAAGCAAAATCTCCTCGCCATAGAGCGGCGAGGCCATCATCGGCAGCGAGATCAGGAGCGACACCCAGAGGCCGACGCGCAGGGAGCGGCGGATGCGGCGCGGATCGCCCGCGCCAAAAGCCTGCGCCGCCAATGGCGATACCGCCGCCACGAGACCGAGACCGAAGGTGAAACTGATGAAATAGACGGTATGCGCCAGCGCGGCCGCAGCCACCGAATCCTCGCCGAGCCGGCCGATCAGCGCGAGATCGGTCGTCATCATCGCGATCTGGCCGAGCTGGGTCAGCATCATCGGCACGGCCAGCCGCAGCGTCTCGCCGAACTCGTCGGCGAGATGATTTTGCTGCACGCCGGACTGCGGCTGCGGATGCTGGACCGTGTCGAGCATGGGGTACCAATAGTATCAGCACGCGACCAAAAAATGGCCGGTCTTGGGTCCCGGACGCGGCCTTCACCCTCCCCTTGTGGGAGAGGGTGGCATAGGCGGCCTTTGGCCGCAGTCCTTTTGAGAACGCCGATGCTTCGCATCGGCTATGGCTTAGCGGCGAGACGGGTGCTCTCTCCGCGGACGAGTCACTCGCGATTGATTTCGCGGATGCAACCCCTCATCCGGCGCTTCGCGCCACCTTCTCCCACAAGGGGAGAAGGAAGAAAGCGAGCCTTAGCCCTTCCGCTCCGGCACGCGCTTGATCTTCGCGCCGAGCGCGTTCAGCCGCTCGTCGATGCGCTCATAGCCGCGCTCGATCTGGTCGGCATTGTTGATCGTCGAGGTGCCTTCGGCGCAGACGGCCGCCAGCAGCATCGCCATGCCGGCGCGGATGTCGGGCGAGATCATCGATGCGCCGCGCAGCCGGCTGGGGCCGGCGATGATGGCGCGATGCGGGTCGCACAGCACGATGCGCGCACCCATCGCGATCAGCTTGTCGACGAAGAACATCCGCGACTCGAACATCTTCTCGAACATCAAAATCACGCCTTCGCATTGCGTGGCGGTGACGATCGCGATCGACATCAGATCGGCGGGGAAGGCCGGCCAGGGCTGGTCCTCCAGCTTCGGCACGTGGCCGCCAAAATCGTCCTGGATCTTGAGCGTCTGGTTGGACGGCACGATCAAATCGTCGCCCTCGACGCGGCAGACGATGCCGAGCCGCTCAAACCCCATGCGGATCGAGCGCAGATGGTCGACGCCGGCCCGCGCGATGCGGAGCGGCGAGCGCGTCACCGCGGCAAGCCCGATCAGCGAGCCGACCTCGATATGATCGGGCTGGATCGCATAGATCGTGCCGCCGAGCGTGGCCTGCCCATGCACGATCATGGTGTTGGTGCCGATGCCCTCGATCTTCGCGCCGAGCGCGACCAGGAAATTGGCGAGATCCTGCACATGCGGCTCGGACGCCGCGTTGCGCAAATAGGTCGTGCCTTCGGCCGCGACCGCTGCGACCAGCGCGTTCTCGGTCGCGGTGACGCTCGGCTCGTCCAGGAACACGTCGGCGCCGGTGAGTTTTGGGGCACGGAATTCCAGCCGGTCGGTCGCGGTGACCTTGGCGCCCAACTGCTCCAGCGCCAGCACATGCGTGTCCAGCCGGCGCCGGCCGATGACGTCGCCGCCGGGCGGCGGCAGCATCACCTCACCGCAACGGGCGAGCAGGGGACCTGCGAGCAGGATCGAGGCGCGGATGCGGACGCAGAGCTCGGGATCGAGATCGGCCGCCCGGATACTTTTCGCATGAATGACGAGCGTGTTGCGCGCGGTCCATTCGGCTGACGCGCCGACCGAGCGGATCAGCTCGACCAGCGTCTCGGTGTCGCGGATGCGCGGCACGTTCTGAAGCGTAACCGGATGCTCGGTCAGCAGCGCAGCCGCGATGATCGGCAGTGCCGAGTTCTTGTTGCCGGAGGGCTCGATCGTGCCCGAGAGCCGGTGACCGCCCTCGACGATGTACTGAATGGGCGCCACGTGGGGTTCTCGCTGTCCTGCAGTTGGGCCGGGCCGTTTCGGGGGCGGAAACTAGCGAGAATCGGGCGCAGTATCAATTCTGCACTTCCCGAAGGTGCAGGCCCGTTCCGAGCATCAGTGTAGGGGCCGAAAACAGGCCTTTAGAAGAAATCGAGGATGTGCACCACCGCATAGATGATCGCGATCAGGATCAGCGCGCCGATCACGAAGAAGGAGAATTCGAACGCGATCGCGGCGATGCCAAGCGTCGCCGAGACGCCGGCCAACAGCCGTTCCTCGCGGCGGATCAGCGAAAACACCGAAAAGGCGATGGCGAACAGGCCGAGTGCGATTGCGCCGGCGGACAATTCGCTGCTCAGTTGGGCGCCGGCCGATTTCTCCTGAACCGGGGCCTGATACTCGACGCCCTTGGCGCGGGCGATCAGGCGGTCCTTGAGGCGATGTCCGGTGTCGACGATGACCTTATCGACCGGAGGCGGCGGATAGATCATCGGCAGGACCCAATGCGGCAACACGGCCGCAATCAGGGCCAAGAGCCCGATGATGCTGCCGATCGAGCCGAACCAGCGAGATGGCGCAGCATTACCCGTCGTTGCAGAACTGGTCATGACATGACGCTTCCCGGCCCCAATTGGCCGCAGGATTTACGTCACTTCGTCGCGGCGGGCGCCGGCGGGGTTCACCGGGTGCGCCAGCGCGCCACAGTCCGGTGCGGCGCGTTATGTGTCGATGGTCGCGCTGAGCGAGTTTTCCTGGATGAAGTCGCGGCGCGGCTCCACCACGTCGCCCATCAGCTTGGTGAAGATGTCGTCGGCCTCGTCGACCTCCTTGACCTTCACCTGCAACAGCGAGCGGACGTTGGTGTCGAGCGTCGTCTCCCAGAGCTGCTCGGGGTTCATCTCGCCCAGACCTTTGTAGCGCTGCAGCGTGATGCCCTTGCGGCCGGCTTCGGTGACCGCCTCGAACAGGTCGACGGGGCCGTGGATCGCGTGCTCGGAGTCCTTGCGGCGCAGCTTGCCGTGCCGCGCATAGACGTCCTGGAGCCTTCCCGTGTACTCGTCGAGCTTGCGGGCCTCGACCGAGCCCAAAAATGCGTCGTCGACGGCGGCGGCTTCCTTGACCCCGCGCACGGTGCGCTCGAAGACAAAACCCTGGCCTTCCACATACTGGCCGATCCAGCCGCGCTCGACCTCCTCGGCCTGCGCGTCCAGTCGCCCGGCGATGTATTGCGCCGCGGCGCTGGCCTTCTCGGGATCGCCATAGATCGCCTTGTTCAGCACGCCGGTGATGGCAGCCTGTTCGACCACCTTGCGATTATAGCGGCTGTGCAGATTGCGCAGGATGCCGCGGATGACCCGGGCGTCGTCGACCAGCGAATGCAGGTCGCGGCCCGAGCGTTCGCCGCCGGTGCCGGGCGTGAACACGCAATCGTCGAGCCCGGTATTGATCAGATAGTCTTCCAGCGCGCGCTCGTCCTTCAGATACTGCTCCGACTTGCCGCGCGAAACTTTGTAGAGCGGCGGCTGGGCGATGTAGAGATAGCCGCCGTCGATGACGTCGCGCATCTGGCGGTAGAAGAAGGTGAGCAGCAGCGTGCGGATATGGGCGCCGTCGACGTCGGCGTCCGTCATCACGATGATCTTGTGATAGCGCAGCTTCTCGATCGAGAAATCGTCGCTGATGCCGGTGCCGAGCGCGGTGATCAGCGTGCCGATCTGCTCGCTGGACAGCATCTTGTCGGTGCGCACGCGCTCGACGTTGAGGATCTTGCCGCGGAGCGGCAAGACGGCCTGGAATTCGCGGTTGCGACCCTGCTTGGCGCTGCCGCCTGCCGAGTCACCCTCGACGATGAAGAGCTCGGATTTCGCCGGATCCTTCTCCTGGCAGTCGGCGAGCTTGCCGGGCAGCGAGGAGACCGACAGCGGGCTCTTGCGCGTCAGCTCGCGCGCTTTTCGGGCGGCTTCGCGGGCGGCCGCGGCCTGGATCACCTTGCCGACGATCATCTTGGCTTCGCTGGGGTGCTCCTCGAACCAGGCCTGCAGCGCTTCGTTCAACACGTTCTCGACCACCGGGCGCACTTCCGAGGACACCAGCTTGTCCTTGGTCTGCGACGAGAATTTTGGATCGGGCACCTTCACCGAGAGAACGGCGGTCAAGCCTTCGCGGCAGTCGTCGCCGGTGAGCGCGATCTTTTCCTTCTTCGCATTGGCCTCGGCATAGCCATTGACCTGGCGCGTCAGCGCGCCGCGGAAGCCGGCCAGATGGGTGCCGCCGTCGCGTTGCGGGATGTTGTTGGTGAAGCAGAGCACGTTCTCGTGGTAGCTGTCGTTCCACCAAAGCGCGGCCTCGACGCCGATGCCGTTGAGCTCCGCGCGCACCATGATCGGCGCCGGCACGATCGCCTTCTTGTTGCGATCGAGATATTTGACGAACTCCTCGACGCCGCCGGAATAGTGCATCTCCTCGCGCTTTTCGACCGCGTGACGCATGTCGGACAGCGCGATGTTGACGCCGGAATTGAGGAAGGCGAGCTCGCGCAGCCTGTGCTCGAGAGTCGCGAAATCATACTCGACGTTCTTGAACGTTTCGAGCGAGGCCAAGAACGTCACTTCGGTGCCGCGCCTGCCCGGCGCGTCGCCGACGACCTTGAGCGGTGCCACCGCATCGCCATGGGCGAACTCGATGTAGTGCTCCTTGTCGTCGCGCCAGATGCGCAAGCCGAGCTTGCTGGACAGCGCGTTGACCACGGAGACGCCGACGCCGTGCAGACCGCCGGAGACCTTGTAGGAGTTCTGGTCGAATTTTCCGCCGGCATGGAGCTGGGTCATGATGACCTCGGCCGCCGAGATGCCTTCGCCCTTGTGAATGTCGACGGGAATGCCACGGCCGTCGTCGCGCACGGTGACGGAATTGTCGGCATTGAGCACGACGTCCACGCGCGTGGCGTGGCCCGCGAGCGCTTCGTCGATCGCGTTGTCGACGACCTCGTAGACCATGTGGTGCAGGCCCGAGCCGTCGTCGGTGTCGCCGATATACATGCCCGGGCGCTTGCGGACGGCATCGAGACCCTTGAGCACGCGGATCGATTCCGCGCCGTACTCATTCGCGTTTGAGGGCTCGTTTTCGGCAATTGGTTGCCGAGCAGGTTCTGTCATTGAGAGGCCTTCGAGGGGTGTCCCGAATCAGCGGCGCACAAGGGGCGCTGATTCCTGCTATTTGTGCCACGAAAGGGGACCTGCGCCTAGCGCAAAGTATCCTATCGCAACCCTTTGAGCAGATAGGGATTTTTTGCCTGTTTTCAAGGCGTCGGAAGGCCGATTCTCGGCGCTGCAAAAAGGCCGATTCGACGGCACGTTTTGGGGCCTTCGGGGACGTGGTTCTTCCGGGCGTCGCAGGGCCGTTTCAGGGCGCATAGGGCGTCCCGGAACGGGCCGCGGGTTCAGTAGATCTGGGACGGCTTTTTATCGTCGTTGAGGGCCCAGGCCTCGCCTGAGGCCAGGGTGACAGTATCGGTGCGCAGCGTAAGGCCCGACACGCGCAGCTGGTAGGAATACGTGCCGGGCGGCAGATCCAGCACTTGTGGATGATTTTCGCCGCCCGCGATCTTGATGGTTTGATCGTTGATCACAAGCGAAGCCACGTCTGGCCTTAGATAGCCGAATATCAGCCGTGCTTGTCCTGATATCGGCAGGACATTGGCCTTGGCCGCGGCCTCCGGATTCCTTTGCGCCAGGCTGACCGTGGTCTCGCCCTTGGCGCGGCCAAGCTTCAGCACGGCCGGGCCCTTTGGGGAGACGAAGGCGAGGTGCACGCGGTCGGCGGCGATCACCGCGTCATCCGGCTTCTCCTGCCAGCCGCGCTGTCCGAGCTCTCTGCGGTAGAAGGCGAGCACATCGCTGAGCTCTGCGGGCACGCGCGCTGCGAGCTCGAGCCGGAGCGGGGCCTCGGCGCCATGCGCCCGCGTGGTGTGGAATTGGCTGAAACTGCTCTGCTTCGGTGCCGGCATGTCGACGTCGGGATCTGCTGTCAGCGGCTCCTTCGAACAGCCTGCGAGAACAGCGAGGGCGCACACCAGCAGCCGCCATCGTGCCGGGACTTTCGTGGGGCGCTTGACTATCGTCACACTCACTCTCCAGGGATGCCGCGCGTCTTGATCCTCGCGCGACGCCAAGGCTGCGATAGGCGTCGCCGCGGCCTCTGGACCACTAGTCGCCCCACGGATCGACCAGGTTCAACCTGGCCGATCCGGCAAGGGCTGCGGGGTCAGTACAGATGGAACGGCGACTGGACGGCTCCGTCGCGCCCCACCGTGAGCTCCCAGGCATCGCCGACGGCGAGAGTGAGGGTGTCGGTGCGGGTTGGATGGTCCGGCACGCGCAGCTCGTAGGAATACTCGCCCGGCGGCAGATCGAGCCTCAGCGCGTGTTGGCGGCGGTACGCGATCGTGATCGTCTGCTCGTTGATGGTGAGCTCTGCTTCGTTGTCGCCGCTATTGGCGAACACCAGCGCTGCCTGGCCGGGTTTGGGCATGACGTTCGCCTTGGTCGCGGCCTCCGAGTTCTTCTGCACGAGACTGACCGAGGTGTTGCCGTTCTTGCGGCCGAGCTTCAGCACCGCCGATCCCTCCGGGACGGTGAAGGCAAGCTGCGCCTGATCGGCCGCGATCACCGCGCCGTCCGGCTTTTCCTGCCAGCCGAGCTTGCCGAGCTCCGTGCGGTAGAAGGCCAGCACGTCGCCAAGCTTTGCGGGTACGCAGGCTTCGAGCGTGCTCCGAAGCGGAGCCTTGCTTCCGGGCGTCACCGTTGTGTTGAAGCTGCTGAAGCTAGATGCCGTCGGCACGGGCACGGCCTTGTCGGGATTTGGCGTGAGCGTCTGCCAGCCGATCGCAGCCTTGATCCTGGCGAGCGGGCTCGGCGCGACGCAGTTGCGATAGGCCTGCACGTCCACGTCCATGATGCCGCCGGCCTGAGCCTCGATTGGCGAGCCCGCCAAGAGGAAGAGGCTGCACGCAACCGGCCGCCATTGTGCCGAAACCTTCATCCCGTGCCTGACCATCGTCGTGCTCATCCAAGTGTATCGCGCGTCTTCGTGCGATACAGCGGCTGCGATACGGTCGCCGCGGCCTCCAGACGACTAGTCGCCCCACGAACCGGACAGGTTCAACCTTGCCGATCTCGACAAAGGCGGCGGGCTAGTTGTGGAATCTCAAGAGGTCGTTCTCCGGGAGGGCGAGGCGGCTGATCGGTGGTTTGGCGTGCAGGCTGCCGTGCGAG
>NZ_JAFCJM010000108.1 GCF_018130955.1 Bradyrhizobium liaoningense | reverse complement strand
CAGATCGAGAGCAGTGTCGATCTTCCGCACTAGATGATCTTCGGGAACCGCGTCGCTGAGATGAAACTCGTAGAACAATTGACCTTGGTCACTCTTCAGACGGCCCATCATGGATCGATCTCGTCGCGATTCGCGTCAACACAACGGAATCACGCTTGCCGGCTCGCCTCAACCGACTTTTGCAACAAAATCTGTCAAAAGGCGCCCTCTTCGACATGTCCGGTTTTGGAGTAAAGCGGATCCGGCGCAAATGGGCGTAAGCCGGCTGTGCACTCCTACGTTCGCCGGCAGTCGGCCATTGGCCGGCTTCTTCCATAACTGTGAATACGCGAGCGACGCTGGGCTAAGTCCGCGATCACAGGTTAGGAGCTCGGCCGGCGACCGAGTCCTTCCATAACAAGGCATGCGCGAATAGGGCGGCGTTTGCTGACTTTGGCCGCGCTTGCGGGGACCGTTATCTGAAGAAGAGGATCGGGCAATAGAAACCTCAGCTCCATGGCCATGGAGGAGCGGTACATACAACGAGAGTCCTTACACCAACCGCCTATTATCTGGAGCGACCATGCGTCACCCGCTCCTGCACGGTCTTCTGATCGAAGGGGCGCGCCGGCTGCTCTCATTTCGCCGATCAGGTCTTCCTTGCCGTGGCACGCCCGGCAACACGCATCGGAGATTCCGGTGTTTCGCCGTACAAAAGTTGGTGTCGAGGGCGGACAACCGGTGCATCGTATCCTCCGGTGTAGGGTCCGCCTCAAACCTCCAGCCATTCCTTTCGGATCGACGCGTTGTTCGTCAGGTCCGAAGGTGTGCCCTCGAATACGATGCGACCGTGACCCATGACGTAGAGGCGGTGCGATATCCGCATGGCGATCGAGAGCTTCTGCTCCACAAGCAAAATAGCAACCCCGCGGCGCGCGATTTCCGCGATCAGGTCGCCGACCTGATGGACGATCAGGGGCGCCAGTCCTTCGGTCGGCTCATCGATCATGATCAGTTCGGGGTCGCCCATCAGCGTGCGGCACATTGTCAGCATCTGCTTCTCGCCGCCGGACATCACGCCGGCCGCGGTATCCGCACGCGCCGCGAGATTGGGAAACATTTGTAGCATGTCATCCATCCGCCACCTGCCGGGCTTGCGCGGATCCTTGATGCCGAGCATCAGGTTCTGGCGTACGGTGAGGCTTGGAAAGATATCGCGGTTCTCTGGAACGTAGCCGAGGCCGAGACGGGCAATTTGGAAGCTTTGCATCCCGGCGATGTCAGTTCCTTTGAAGCGGATGGTGCCCTGCGGCGGCACTTCCCCCATGATGGCCTTGACGGTGGTAGAACGGCCGACACCGTTTCGGCCGAGCAGGCTCACGACCTCACCCGCTTCGATCTTGAGATCGACGCCCTGGAGGATGTGGCTTTTACCGTAGTAGGCGTGGAGATTTTCGACCTCGAGCATCAGGCGGCCTCCTCTCCGAGATAGGCTTCCCTGACCTTTGGATCGGATCGGATCTGCTCCGGCGTTCCCGTCGCGATCACCTGGCCGTAGACGAGCACCGAAATGCGATCGGCCAGCCCGAATACGACGCTCATGTCGTGTTCCACGATCATCAAGGTCCGTCCTTCGGTGAGACGGCGGATCAGCGTGACGGCGCGCTCGGTCTCCGCGTGGCTCATTCCCGCGGTCGGCTCGTCGAGTAGGATGACATCTGCGCCGCCCGCAACCGTGATGCCGATTTCGAGGGCGCGTTGCTCCGCATAGGTCAGGAGCCCCGCAGGAACATCTCGCCGCGCCGCGAGGCCAATGTCAGACAGAATTTCCGCGGTCCGGTCGCGAACTTCCGGAAGATTGTCGATGTTCTTCCAGAATGAGTAGCGGTGGCCGGCGGTCCAGAGCACGGCGCATCGCAGGTTCTCCCACACGCTCATATTGGTGAAGACGTTGGTGACCTGGAAGCTTCGGGACAATCCGCGCCGATTGATCTGATAGGGCGGCAATCCGGAAATCACCTCTCCGCGAAGCTTCACCGTCCCTGACGTCGGCGCGATATAGCCGGTGATCAGATTAAAGGTGGTCGATTTGCCGGCGCCGTTGGGGCCGATCAATGCATGCCGCTCGCCTTGCGCCACGCTTAGATTCAGGTCGCGTATGATCGTGATGTTGCCGAAGCTCTTTTGGACATCCTTGATCTCGATGGCGGGTGCGGTCATGTGGAGTGTCCCTTGTCACGCGCCGCCGTCATCGCTTCATCCCAGGCATGCGCGAGCCGGATCCATGTCTTGCGCGCGACGTAAAATCCGGCAACGACCAGCACGAGGGCGGCGAGCCAGGTGATTGGGCTGGATGCATTGAAGCTTATGCCAAACGCCCTGATATTCGGGTCTTCGCCCGGGTTCACGGTGTGATGAACGACGGTTTCGATGGCGAGAACGAGGCCTGCGATCATCGCAAGCGTCGGAACGAGCGAGATCAAGTAGTACGGTACCACCTTTGCCAGCGTGCCGCCCTTGAGCAGCGGGCGGTGCATCATCAGAAGTCCCGTGATGCCGCCGGGCGCAAAGGTCACGACCGCAATGAAAAACAGGCCGAAGTAGAGTTGCCAGACCGACGTCAGATCGCTCAGGCCGAGTGACAATGCAGTCACGAATATCGCCCCGACAATCGGTCCGATGAAATAGCCGACGCCGCCGATATAGGTTGAGAACAGCACCGTACCAGACTGGACGGCGCCGAGATAGGCCGAGTTGGCGATTTCGAAGTTGATTGCGGCAAGCGCGCCAGCGATGCCGGCAAAGAAGCCGGCGAAGCAAAAGGCCAGATAGCGGATGACATGGGGGTCGTAGCCGACAAACTGAACGCGCTCCGGATTGTCGCGCACCGCGTTGCACATGCGGCCGAACGGCGTGCGGGTCAGCGCATACATCGCGATGATGGCGATCACGGTCCACGCTGCCACGAGATAGTAGATCTGAATCTGGGGACCGAAATTCCAGTCGAAGAATCGAATCAACTTGGTACGATTTGCCGAGATGCCGGCTTCGCCGCCAAAGAACGTGCGCAGGATAAGGGCTGAGGACGCGATCAGTTCGGCAACGCCCAGCGAGATCATCGCGAATGCCGTTCCGCTGCGCTGGGTCGAAACCCAGCCGAGCAGCGCGGCGAAGAACAGGCCGGTCATGCCTCCGATCAAGGGAACGAACGGCAGGGGGATCGGCAGCTTGTTGGCGCCGATCAAATTGACGGCATGTATAGCCAGAAATCCGCCGAGGCCGTAGTAGACCGCGTGCCCGAAGGACAGCAGTCCGGTCTGGCCGAGCAGGATGTTGTAGGACAGCGAAAAGATGATCGAGATGCCAATCAGGCTGAACGTCGTCAGCGCGCCGCCCGAACCGAACAGCCTCGGCAGTACCAGCAGCAGCAGCACTGTGGCAGCCCAGAGGCCATAGAACTTTATCCTCTCGCTGGGCTGAGGGTAGGGTGGTGCGACGCGTGAGGCTAGCTCGGTCATGTTTCGCGCGTTCCCAACAGGCCCATCGGGCGAAAGATCAGAATCAGCACCAGCAGCACATACGGCATGATCGGCGCGATCTGCGCGACCGTGACGCCCCAGATGTCCGAAAGCCAGCTTTGGGCGTAGTCCGGACTTAGCGGACCGAATGCGCCGGCGAGCGAGCCGTTCATCGAGACCGCAAAGGTCTGGACGAGACCGATCAGCAGCGACGCCACGAATGCGCCCGGCAGCGAGCCGAGCCCGCCGACGACCACGACCACGAACAGGATCGGTCCAAGGAGGGCTGCCATGTTCGACTGCGTCACCAGGGCAGGACCGGCGATCACGCCGGCGACCGCGGCGAGCGCCGTGCCGACGCCGAACACCAGCATGAAGACGCGCTCAACGTTGTGGCCGAGATGCGCGACCATGTGCGGATGGGTGAGGGCCGCCTGAACGATCAGGCCGACGCGCGACTTCTTGAGGACAACCAGCAGGCCGACGAAGATCGCGATCGACACCAGTAGCATGAACATTTTGTAGGCGGGGTAGTTGGTCGAGAAGATGCTGAACGCTGGAAAATCCAGGGATGGCGGAATGCGAAAGTCGACCGGGCTCTTGCCCCAGATCATCTGCACCACTTCCTCGATCGCGAAGGCGAGGCCGAAGGTGAACAAGAGCTCGGCGACGTGACCATTGCGGTGCACCCGGCGCAGGCCAAATCGCTCGACTGCGGCTCCGAGCGCGCCGGCCAGCAGTGGGGCGATGAAGAGGGCTGGCCAGAAGCCGACCCAGCGGCTGATCTGGAAACCGAAGAACGCGCCGAGCATGTAGAAACTTGCATGCGCGAAATTGAGCACGCCAAGCATGCTGAAGATGACCGTGAGGCCGCTGGCCATCAGAAACAGCAGCATTCCGAACAGGATGCCGTTGAGCGTGGAAGTAATGATAAGTTCAAGCACGACACACCACCCCCCGGGGATGAACCGACTTCGCCCCGGCGATCACCAGAGCGAAGTCACTCTGCGCGGTAACGCCGGTCAGCTCGGGCGTTCCATCTTGCAGGTGGTGGGAAGCACGGTCTGGTCTGTGTCGATCTTCGCGGCCAGCTTCCAACCCCAGCCCGTCTTCTCTTCGTCGAACGGCTCCTTCTCGGTGCGGTCACCGAAGGAGGCGATGTACATCGGCTGGAAGAACTGATGATCGTCCTTTCGCATCATGCCCTTGCCGCCGTCATAGACTTCGAATTCCATGCCTTCGAGCGCGGCTGCGACCTTGACCGGATCGAGTGATTTGGCCTTGTCCGCCGCGGCTGCAAACATCCGCATCTCGTTGACGGCACGCGGGTAGAACAGGCTGAAATTGTATTTCGCGCGCAGGGCCCTTTCAAAGGCGTCTGCGGAGGGATAGCCGAGATTTGGAATCCCCTCCGCGATCTGGAAGACCTGGTGATTGAGGTTCGCCTGCTTGATCGCGGTGGGACCACCAGTTCCGCCGGCATAATAGGTGTACCAGTTCACCTTCAGCCCCGCATCGGCAGCAGCCTTGAGAAGCAGCGCGAAATCTTGTCCCCAGTTGCCGGTGATGACGGTGTCAGCATCGGACGCCTTGATCTTCGCAATATAGGGTGCGAAGTCGGTGATTTTTAGCAGGGGATGCAGTTCGTCACCGACGATCTGGATGTCAGGTCGTTTCGCCTTCAGCATGGTCTTGGCCGCCGAGCGAACCGACTCGCCGAACGAATAGTCCTGATTGATCAGGTAGATTTTTTTGATCGATGGAACACTCTTCATGTAGTTCGTCAGCGCTTCCATCTTGATGTCGGAATTCGCATCCCAGCGGAAATGCCAGAAGCTGCATTTTGCGTTGGTGAGGACCGGATCGACCGCGGCGTAGTTGAAGTACAGGACCTCCTTGCCGGGGTTGCGATCGTTGTACTTGGTTATGAAGTCAGTGAGCGCGCCTGCAACCGACGATCCATTGCCTTGGGTGATGTAGCGCACGCCGGCGTCGATCGCCTTCTGCGCCTGGATCAGACTTTCCTGTGGATTGGTCTTGTTGTCGAAGGGAACGATCTCGACTTTCTTGCCGAGAATGCCGCCCTTGGTGTTCAGCTCCTCGGCGAGGAATTGAAAGGTCTTGAGGCCAACTTCCCCGATGCTGGCTCCGCCGCCCGAGAGCGGGTCGATGTAGCCTATCTTGACGGTCTCTTGCGCAAAAGCGACTCCGCCGAGCATTGGCAGCAAGGCTGCAAGCATCATCCAACGGCGCATAGCACTCCTCCCTCCTGGTCGATCTTTTTTCGAAGGCTTATAAAAATCGCCAACCGCAAAAAAATAGACCGGAAGACGAGCGCCTTCTCTTCAGGAGTGTTGTCCAATCATCCTGAAGCCGCAAGCGAATAAATGAAACCGCCGTTTGAACGCCGAGAGACGTGGAGTCGCAGGCGGGCTGCAGCTGGTATCCCAGCTGGGCCGCAGGGGCCGACTGGGTGCTAATTGACGGCCGGTGCCGGGGAACGCGGTCGTTCGCCATGCTGGCAATTCGCTGGGCGAGGCCGTCGTCTGGTGTGTCAGTGTTCGCGGCAATATGACCCATCCGCTGTTTCGTTCCTGCCGATGCGAGCTAGGCGTAAACGGGCGACAACGGACAGCTTGAACGCGACACCACCAAAAACAGCACTGGAACTGTCGCGGCTCCGCGTGGGGTTTTCTGTTGTGGAATGTGCGCACCCGGATCAAGAATGATGCCGGTTCACAGCAGCGTGACTTTTCGACCGTTGGAGGCTCAAATGGTAGCTAGCCCCTCACCGAACGATCCGTCCGCCCATCTCGCAAACCTGATGCATGCGGGCCAGCAATCAATGAAGCAGTTCGAGGATGCACTCGCGGCCGCGATGGGAGTGCCGGCGAAGCGTTCAATCCCCATGGGGCAGGTGTTTTCGCCTGTTGCGTTCATCACGGACATGCACCACCAGTACCTCACCGAATTCTGGCGCGCATGGAATGCAGTGCTCGTAAAGACGTTCACCTTCGGCACGCACGCGGCAATCCAGCCGGCTCGCGGCGACAAGCGCTTCAAGGACGAGGCATGGGAGGAGATGCCCTACTATGATCTTCTCAAGCAATCCTATCTTCTCGTCTCAAAGCAGCTGCACGAAATGGTCGATGAGGCCCAGGTCGATGACAGAACGCGGCTGCAGCTTCGCTTTTTCGCGCGCCAGTACATTGACGCGATAAGTCCCTCCAACTTCCCGGCTACCAACCCCGAAGTGATACGTACGGCCATCGAGACCCACACTGCGAGCCTTGCCACTGGAATCCAGAATTTGATTGCAGACATTCAGAAGGGACGGATCACGAGGGTCGACGAATCGGCGTTTGAAGTGGGCCGCAACCTTGCGGTTACGCCAGGATCGGTCGTCTTCGAAAACGACCTGATTCAGCTGATCCAGTACACGCCCCAGACGGCAGAGGTAGAGAAGACACCTTTGCTCATCGTCCCGCCGTGCATCAACAAGTACTATTTGCTCGACCTTGGCGCCGGCAATTCGTTCGTTGAATATGCCGTAGCGCAGGGCCATCAGGTTTTTCTGATCTCCTGGCGGAGCGCCGTTCCCGAGATCGAACGTCTCACCTGGGACGATTATCTGAAAAAAGGTCCGCTGAAGGCGATCGATGCAGTGAGCGACATTGCCAATGTGAATCGAGTTCACGCGCTCGGTTTCTGCGTCGGAGGCACGATTATGAGCTGTGCCGCGGGAGTAATGGCCGCGCGCGGCGAGGACAGGCTCCAGACCCTGACGCTCCTGACGACCATGCTCGATTTTACCGACACCGGCGATATCGGGCTGTTGATCGACGAGGGCTCGGTCACCTTGCGAGAGGCATTGATCGGAAATGGTGGTATCCTTCCGGGCAAGGAATTGGCTTTTACGTTCGGAACGCTGCGCGCCAACGATCTGATCTGGCGCTATGTTGTCGACAGCTATTTCAAGGGGGCGACGCCGGAAGCGTTTGACCTGTTGTATTGGGATTCCGACAGCGTCAGCCTGCCGGGGCCGATGTATTGCTGGTACACGCGCAATACGTATCTTGAGAACAAGATCAGGGAGCCGGGCAGGACGACGCAATGCGACATTCCGATCGATTTGTCCAAGGTAAGGGCGCCGCTCTATGTGCTGGCTTCGCGTGAGGACCACATCGTCCCCTGGCGGAGTGCTTTCCTGTCAAAGAATATTATTGGAAAAGATCCGCGGTTCGTGCTCGCTGCTAGCGGACACGTTGCCGGCGTGATCAATCCGCCCGCCCGCAACAAGCGCAGCCACTGGCTGAACGACGATCTGAACTGCGAGGCGAACGATTGGCTGGAGAAGGCCGAGGAGAAGCCGGGCAGCTGGTGGCCGGATTGGGATAACTGGATGAAGCGTCATTCCACCGGGCTCATTCCCGCACCGACTCTGGCGGGCAATTCAAATTACCCGGTCATCGAGCCGGCGCCGGGCCGGTATGTAAAGCAAAAATCGAACTAGGGGTCGCAGAAGAGGGGGCGCGGCCCGATGGCAACGGGCGACGTCCGCGACTATCGCTGCGGCAAAGACATGTCCGAATTGCGCGCCTTAGCCGCGCTGACGGGAGATAGTCCCAGGTGCGCCAGTGTTGGACCCCGGAGCCCCTGACCGCCAGGAAATCAGCAAAGGCCCGGCATCGCTGCCGAGCCTTCCTATTGTTGATCTCTGAATGTCGGACTTAGAAGTCCATACCACCCATGCCACCCATGCCGCCTCCGCCCGGAGGCATGCCACCCGCACCGATGTTCTTCTTCGGCACTTCGGCCACCATGGCTTCGGTGGTGATCAGGAGCGCCGCGACGGAAGCCGCGTTCTGGATCGCCACACGAACCACCTTGGTCGGATCGATGATCCCCTTGGTGACGAGGTTGCCGTACTCGCCCGTCTGGGAGTCGAAGCCGTAGGCGTACTGATCCTTTTCGAGGATCTTGCCGACGATCACCGAGCCGTCCTCGCCCGCGTTGATTGCGATCTGGCGGGCCGGGTAAGACAACGCCTTGCGCACGATCTCGACCCCGGTCTTCTGGTCGTCATTTTTGGTGCGAATGCCCTTGAGGTGCTCGGAGGCACGCAGCAGCGCAACGCCGCCGCCCGGCAGGATGCCTTCTTCAACCGCCGCACGGGTCGCATGCATCGCATCGTCCACGCGATCCTTGCGCTCCTTGACCTCGACCTCAGTCGCGCCGCCGACGCGGATCACCGCGACGCCGCCCGCGAGCTTGGCGAGACGCTCCTGGAGCTTCTCACGGTCGTAGTCCGAGGTGGTTTCCTCGATCTGTGCCTTGATCTGCGCCACGCGCGCTTCGATGTCGGCCTTCTTACCGGCGCCGCTGACGATCGTGGTGTTCTCCTTGTCGATCATTACCTTCTTGGCGCGACCGAGCATGTTGAGCGTGACGTTCTCGAGCTTGATGCCGAGGTCTTCCGAGATGGCCTGGCCGCCGGTCAGGATCGCGATGTCCTGCAGCATGGCCTTGCGGCGATCGCCGAAGCCCGGAGCCTTCACGGCCGCGACCTTCAGGCCACCGCGCAGACGGTTCACGACGAGGGTCGCGAGCGCTTCGCCTTCGACGTCTTCGGCGATAATCACAAGCGGCTTGCCGCTCTGCACCACGGCTTCCAACAAGGGAAGCAATTCATTCAACTGAGATAGCTTTTTCTCATTGATCAGGACGTAGGCATCTTCCATTTCAACGCGCATCTTGTCGGCGTTGGTGACGAAGTAGGGCGAGATGTAGCCGCGGTCGAACTGCATGCCCTCGACAACTTCGAGTTCGGTCTCCAGCGACTTGGCTTCCTCGACGGTGATGACACCCTCGTTGCCGACCTTCTTCATGGCGTCGGAGATAAACTTGCCAATCTCAGCGTCGCCGTTGGCCGAGATGGTGCCGACCTGGGCGATCTCGTCGTTCGAGGTGACCTTCTTGGAGTTTTTGACGAGGTCGGCGACCACGGCTTCCACAGCCATGTCGATACCGCGCTTCAGATCCATCGGGTTCATGCCCGCGGCAACCGACTTGGCGCCTTCACGGACGATCGCGGCCGCGAGCACGGTCGCGGTAGTGGTGCCGTCGCCGGCCGCGTCAGCGGACTTGGAGGCGACTTCGCGCACCATCTGGGCGCCCATGTTCTCGAACTTGTCGTCGAGCTCGATCTCCTTTGCGACGGTGACGCCGTCCTTGGTGATGCGGGGAGCGCCGAACGACTTGTCGAGGACGACGTTGCGACCCTTCGGACCGAGCGTGACCTTCACCGCATTGTGGAGGATGTCGACACCGCGGAGCATGCGGTCGCGGGCATCGACGCCGAATTTGACTTCTTTGGCTGACATGGTGGATTTCCCTGAGTTTATGACTTGGTCTCACCCCTTCGTGAGATGCGCCCGGCTGGCGCCCCTCAGGGGTGAGCGGTGCGGGCAGTGCATTAGGCGGCTTTCTTCTTCGAAGCGGGAGCTTCGAGCACGCCCATGATGTCGCTTTCCTTCATGATCAAGAGATCCTGGCCGTCGATCTTGACCTCGGTGCCCGACCACTTGCCGAACAGGACGCGGTCGCCGACCTGAACGTCGATTGGGATCAGCTTGCCGCTCTCGTCGCGGCCGCCGGGGCCGACGGCGATGACTTCGCCCTGCGAGGGTTTTTCCTTGGCCGTATCGGGAATGATGATGCCGCCAGCGGTCTTCTCTTCTGCGTCGATGCGCTTGACCACGACGCGGTCGTGAAGTGGACGGAATTTCATGCGCTCCTCCTATTTTCTAGTCGCTTTTGTCTTGGATGAAATAGCAGTCGAAGCTAGCGAGTGCCAACCGCTCCGGAAATAAGCCGGCCTGGCCAGCATGCAAGACAAAGCCGCGAAGGATTCGAAAATCCGTCGCCCTCAGCGGTCCGTGGAGGCCCATTCAGAGAGCCACCTAAAGGAGCCCCTGGAATGAAATCTTGGCTTGTCGGAGGAAGCCGCCGCGGAAATGCAGGGCCGGCTTGTACCGCCTGCCCAGGTTTGTTGTTTGGCTTTGCCATCCAATGGCTAGCCGGGTCGGGTTGCGCGCGTCTTGAAGAGCCTGTTCAGGTACTATGGTGCCGCGTCCGACGGCAGTCTAGACCCGCGACGGTACGCGGAGAAGCCGGGAAATGCTATCCCTCTCGCCTACCGAGAGCACCTGAGATGCAGCGGTAGAGCAAGTTCTTTTCTAGATTCTCTCCCTCCGCCAGCCCACCAAAATTACTTCGTACTTCATGCTGGAGACAGGCCGGAAATGCGGCCGTTTTCCTGCTGTTTTCACCAACGGAGAATTCCCATTCCCCCATCCAACTTGGTGCTGGATAGATCTGGAGAACCGAATTTTCTCCGAATCTTAGAACTGGCAAAAATGGTCTAGTACGGGATTTTTCGGAAGATCAATGGGTTATTAGGGCAGCGGTTTGAATCTCTCTCCCTCAACCCAATAAAGAGAAGCGGCGGGACTGCGCGCAGACAGGAGCTTCGCGGCCAGGTGCAGGCCGGCAGCGGTATGTCGGCCCCAGCCAGCAAGCAGAACGATCCGACCGAAATAATTGCCAAGCTCAGCGCGACACTCGAGAACATCTTCATCTGGTGCTTCTTCCTCGCCGTCGTCGAGCTCGCGATCACCATACAAGGCGACCGCTATCACCAGGCGGAAGCCGTGCGCACGAAGCGCTTGCGGCTGTATGAATGCTGTCACCGTCGGGCGACTACCGCTTTTTCCAGAGGAATTTCAATCTGCGTTCCCAAAGTATGGCGCGTCAAGACGGCTGAAACGCTCCGTTTTGGCTACGGCCTTTGGGCCGAGAGGGCCAGCAGAAGCAAAGCCATTGTGTGCCGTTCGCACCGGAACTCTCGTCGGACGACGAAAATGGCACGAGGTCAAGAGCGGTGTGAGCGAAGCTCAGACAGAGTTCATGATGTCGTGCATGCGCTCGGTTCCCCGCAACCATGGTCGTGTCCAAGCATTGACTTACGTCGTTCGCGATCTCGACTAACTTTTTCCAAAATCGCGCGGCGTGCTTGTCCCAATGACAAGAAGAAAGCCGACACCGCAGCGCCCCTTGGCAATTGCCAAAGAACGGCTCGCTGTGTGTCGCATGTTCGTCACGCTGGCGCAGTTGGCGCGTAAGATCATTCAAATCGACGGCAGCGAAGTCGTCGCCGACGCGGACATCGGCACTGTGCTGCTCATCATGGCCGCCGTGATGATCGGCCACGCCGAACAACGCCCGATGAACAAAAGCAGCGTGGCGGCGTTCCTCGACCTGCCGCGCACAACGATCGGGCCGAAGCTCGACAAGCTCGTTGAGGTCGGCGCACTCGTTTGCGAGCAGGATCGCTACTTCTTTCTGGAGCCAGAGCGCGCTATTCATCCGCCGGAACGTGACGTGAGGCGGTGGACATCTGCCGTCGCAAAAACGTATGAGCAGCTAGTCCCCCTTTTGACCGATCTCGACACTAAGGGATTTGGCTCGAAGCGTCGCACGAGCTAAGAGAGCACAATCCACTTTGATTGGTGGAAGGCACTGAGCACCAATGCATCACACCGCACATATCGAGGTTCGACTATGCAGAGGCCGCTGCAACGCGGCCCGATCGCGCACCTTTTGCGTAAGCGGGCCATCGTTACCAAGGCGCAAGCCGAGTTGGAATACACCTTCCGATCAATCGGTTGGCGCGAGCCGTTGATCGCCCATTCGAAGGATGGCGAGCCGACCTATCGCTGTCGCATCTGCGCCGCCAACGTCCGCCCGAAACACGCACAGTGGCGCACGTTCCACGAATGTGCGGAACACTTCCGCGCGGAACACACACGATCATGATCGCTAGACACCTCCCTATGGGCGCAAACAATAGGACCGTCGAAGTAATGAGCGCCCCGACTTGGAAGGTCGGTCAGCGCGTGGCCCGACCAAGCAGCAACGAGCTTGGCACCGTGGTCGAGATCACGCGCGACCAAATGAAGATCAAATGGGATAGCGGTACGACAAGCTACCACCCTCCAAATGTTCAGGCCACGACGAGCGCCGCGCGCTATCGAAGCCGACAAACCACGGAAGACAAGGCCCTGAACATCGGCGAACCAAGATGCGATATTCCAGGGTGACCTGCCGCGCAGGTCTGCTTTACCCGTAAGAGCCGACATAGCACGCGGCTCTATCTTCCTTCTCGGAGCCGCGCGTCACGATCTTGAGCGCATCATCCGACAACGGCGCTGTAACGTCTTCGCCTCATCCTACGGCGCGCGCATTCATACCTCGCGCTCCTGGTCGGTCGTCAGTTGTCAGGAAGCTATAGACAAGGTGCGGCAAGGATCGGATTGGACTTCGTGCCGCGCGGTCGCCCGGCGCCCGCGACGTGCGTTTGTATCCTAATTCCCACACTTGCGACCAAAAGGGCGTCTGTTTGTCGCTTTTCGAACAGACAGGCCAAATCCGCTCGGTTCCAACTCCACTATTGGAAGTAGTGACCTTGCCCCACGGGCTTAATCCAGTTTGAAGTTCGTTCTGGCCCACGACAAGGACCAGAGCATGAAGCGCAGTC
>NZ_JAFCJM010000107.1 GCF_018130955.1 Bradyrhizobium liaoningense | reverse complement strand
CAACGCAGAGGAAGGAACCGTGAACGATTGTTACCAATCCATCCGGTCCGTTTTGTTACCAATCAATCCGCTGGACACCCGATGCGGCGCCAACTCAACCTAAACTCATCGCGCTTCAGCGCGGCCGGCTGCGCTCGATGATCTCGGCCGCGCCCTTCGCGAGCAGGTCGAGCCCGACTGCGCGGCCGAGTTCGCGCGGTCGGTTCGCGGGGCCGCTACGCGATGCCTCGATAAAGATGTTGCCGGAGAGATCCAGCACGGAGGCGCTGAGCGACATCTCCGTGCCGGTAATCGTCGAATAGCCCGCGATCGGCGAGTTGCAGTGGCCGTTGAGCACCCACAGCACCTCGCGCTCGGCATCGGCGCAGAGATGCGCTGCGGGATCGTCGATCGCCGCGAGGATCTTTCGCGTCTTCCAATCCTGCGCGGCGCACTCGACCGCGACGATGCCCTGCCCTGCTGCCGGCAGCATTTCCGCAGGCGAAAACTCATAGGCGATGCGATGCGCGAGACCGACACGGTCGAGGCCCGAACGCGCCATGATCAGCGCATCGGCAGGCCCCACCGCGCCGCCGTCCGGCAGGCGCTGCTTCTCGCCATTGTCGAGCTTTCGCACGCGCGTGTCGGCGGCGCCGCGGAAGTGGATCACCTCCACCTCAGGGAACAGCCGCCGCGCATAGGCCGCGCGCCGCACCGCATTGGTGCCGAGCTTGAAACCCTTGCCGCGGGAGGCCCTGATCGCATCGAGCGAGACGCCCTCGCGCAGCACCAGCGCGTCGGTCGGCGGATCGCGCGACAGCGTGGCGCCGATCACCAGCCCCGGCGTGTCCTCGTTGCCCGGCATGTCCTTCAGCGAATGCATGGCCGCGTCGAGCTCGCCAGCGAGCACCGCGGCGCGGATCTGCGCGACGAAGGCGCCGCCCTTGCCGCCATGCGGCAACAGCTTGCTGGTCTGGTCGGTATCGCCTGTGGTGTCGAACTTGACGATCTCGACGTCGAGACCGGGCACGGCAGCGGTCAGGCGGCGCGCGATCTCTTCCGTCTGTGCCAGCGCCATCGCGCTCTTGCGCGTGCCGATCCGAAACCGTGTAGCCAAGCCGTGTGCTCCTCTGAAGATCGCGTTTACCGCGCATCCTCCAATATCATGTCCGAGGCCTTTTCGGCGATCATGATGATCGGTGCGTTGGTATTGCCGGACACGAGATCCGGCATGATCGAGCCGTCGACGACGCGCAAGGCCTCGATGCCCTTCACCCGCAGCCGCTGGTCGACCACCGCCAGCGCGTCATTGCCCATACGGCAGGTCGAGGTCGGATGATAGATGGTGCTGCCGCGCTGGCGGCAGAAATCCAACAGCTCGGCATCGGTCGCGACCTTGGCCCCGGGATCGACCTCCCCGACCACGAACGGCTTCAGCGCCTTCGCGTTCAGGATCTTGCGCAGGATCTTCAGGCCTTCGACATTGGTGGTGCGGTCGGTCTCGGTCGACATGTAGTTGATGCGGATTTCCGGCGGCACAGTCGGGTCCGCACTCCGGATGCGCAAAGACCCGCGGCTTTCGGGACGGAGCTGGCACACCGAGGCCGTGAAGCCGGAAAAATCATGCAGCTTCTCGCCCATCTTGTCGGTCGAGAAGGGCAGGAAATGAACCTGGATATCTGGCGAGGCGAGCCGCGGGCTGGTCTTGAAGAACGCGCCGGCCGTGCCGGCCGCGATCGTCAGCCAGCCCTGGCGGAACAGCGCATAGCGCATGCCGGTGAGCGTGCGGCGGATCGGGTTGTTGATGGCGTCGTTGAGCGTAACCGGCTGCGAGGCGCGCATCACGATGCGCACCTGCATGTGGTCCTGGAGATCATGGCCGACGCCCGGCGCGTCCAGCACGACATCGATGCCGTGCTTGCGTAGCAACTCGGCCGGGCCGACGCCCGAGAGCTGCAACAGTTGCGGCGAGTTGTAGGCGCCGCTCGACAGCACGATCTCTTTGCGCGCCCGCGCGCGGCGAACTTCCGCGCCGACCCGGTATTCGACGCCGACCGCGCGGCGGCCCTCGAACAGCACTCGCTGGCCGAGCGCGGAGGTTTCGACCTTGAGATTGCCGCGGGCCTTTGCGGGACCGAGATAGGCAAATGCCGTCGAGGCGCGGCGGCCGTTGCGCGTCGTGGTCTGGAACAGGCCGACGCCTTCCTGCGAGGCGCCGTTGAAGTCTGCGTTGTAGGGCAGACCGGTCTCGACGGCGGCATCGATGAATGCCTTCGACAACGGATCGGTCAAAATCATGTCAGACACCGGCAGCGGTCCGCCCGCGCCGTGATACTCACTAGCGCCGCGCGCCTGGTTCTCCGCCTTCTTGAAATAGGGCAGCACGTCGTCATAGCCCCAGCCGGCATTGCCGAGCTGGCGCCAGCGATCATAGTCCTCATGCTGGCCGCGGACGTAGAGCAGGCCGTTGATCGAGCTCGATCCGCCCAGCGTCTTGCCGCGCGGCTGGAACACCTGCCGTCCGCCAAGCTCGGGCTCCGGCTCGGTCTGGTACATCCAGTTGACGCGCTTGTCCTTGAACAGTTTTCCGTAGCCAAGCGGCACGTGGATCCAGATGTTGGAATCTCTTGGCCCGGCTTCGAGCAGCAGCACCGTGTGCTTGCCGCTTGCGGACAGGCGGTTGGCGAGCACGCAGCCGGCGGAGCCGGCGCCGACGATGATGTAGTCGAATTCGGGGGCGGATTGCAGTTGGGCGGTCATGGCTTAACGGTTCTTGTTGTTGATTATGGATGCGGGCGTTTCGGGAATCCCCTTAGCACACTCATTCGCGGCGGCGCAGCGCCTCGACCAGCGACTTGAACGCACGGGCATATTCGGCCCCTGCCCTTGCAATGTCGGCGCGTCCGGCGCAGGCGACTGCGGCCTCCGTGACCGCGCCGAGCAGCAGCCGCGCCAAGGGCTCGACGGGCTGGCGCGCGATCAGGCCGGCCTCCATGGCGGCTGCGATGGCGCGGGGCATCTTGCCGCCAAAATGCTGCGCGTCGATCTCGCGCCAGCGCTCCCAGCCGAGCACCGCAGGCCCGTCATGCAGGATGATCTGGCCGGTCGCGCCCTTGGCGGTGGCGGCAAAATAATGCTGCGTGCCTGCGACCATCATCGCGAGCACGTCCTTCTCGCCGCGGACCGCGCGATCGATCTCCTGCACGAGATCGCGGGAGACCTGGTCGAACACGGCTTCGAACAGCGCCTCCTTGGTCTTGAAGTGGTGATAGACGGCGCCCTTGGCGACGTCAGCCTGATCGGCGATGTCGTCCATGGTGGTGGCGGCAAAGCCCCGCTCCCCGAACAGGCGGCGCGCCGCCGCCAGGATTGCCTCCGTCGTCGCAGCCCGCCGCTCTGCCTGTTTCGCCATGAGATTCCCTGTAGTCGAATTCGACCTCTCCGGCCAGTTGACTTTTCGACTGACGGTCGGTATTTACCGACTATAAGTCGGTTTTTTGTCGTGAGGTGTGCCATGCCGAGCCGCGAGATCGTCGAAGCCTTTGCAAAGCGATTGGAGGACGGCGACTTCGTCGGCGCGATCCTCGACTACTACACGCCCGATGCCGCGACCTATGAGAACCTCGCGGAGCCCATGGTCGGCCGCGACAACCTCGTCGCCAAGGAGCGCGCGGTGCTGGCGCGCACCAAGGAGGTCAAGGCCGTCCGCATCGGTCCGAGCCTGATCGAAGGCGACAACGTCGCCACGCGCTGGAGATTCTCCTTCACCAACGCGGAAGGCGTGACGCGGACGCTGGAGGAGATCGCCTGGCAGACCTGGCAGGGTGACAGACTGCTCGAGGAACGTTTTTTCTACGATCCGAAGCAGTTGGGGCGCTGACGCCACGCTGGAACCGAAGGACGCCGGCATTTGTATCGATTTGTTATCGATGCTGCGGGTTCCGCGCGGCAATCTCCCCGCCATGTGGGATAATTCATAGTTTTTCAAAGGTTTGCAGCAAATTCTCCGGCCTGAGCCGGAAACCGGCCAATGCTGCTGCAGGCTCTGGAATGCGGACCCAACTGACTTCCTATTTCGCACGGCTGTTCGCCGGCGAACTGTCCGTCTTTGGCGGACCGGCCACCGACGAAGCCGTCGCCGGCCATATCCGCGCCGAGCAGATGTCGCTCGTGCTCGGCTACTCCGTCGGCATCATGCTGGCCAACGCCTGCAATGCGACGGTGCTTGCCGTCGCGCTTTGGTATTCGCCGGACCGGAAGTTCGTCTTCGCCTGGGCCATCGTGGTGGCAACCGGCGCAATTGCATTCGGTCTGCAATCCCACAGGTCGCGCCGCATCATCAAGCCGCAATTCGTCTCCCGTCGCGCCATGCAACGGCTGGTGCGCAATGCATTCCTGCTCGGTGCGGCCTGGGGCGTCGTGCCGGCAGCCTTCTTCGCCAACGCCTCCAGCGGCGGCCAGCTCGTCATCACCTGCCTCTGCTCGGGAATGCTGGCCGGCGGTGCCCTCGCCTTCGCCACGATCCCGATCGCCGCCATCGCCTTTACGGCCCCGATCTTCCTCGGCATCGCCATATGCCTCGGCAGGAGCGGCGATCTGGCCTTTCTGCTGATTGCATTCCTTGTGGTGGTCTACGGAGCCGTGCTGCTGCGCGGCGTGTTCATCAACTCATTCTCGTTCGCGCGGCGTGTCATGCGGCAGATCGAGGCGGAGCGCACGGTCCGGCAGGATCCTCTGACCCGATTGCCCAATCGGTTCGCCTTCAACGAGACGCTCGAAGCCGCGCTCAGGCGACTGGCGCTGTCAGGCGAGGAATTCGCGGTGCTGCTGCTCGACCTCGATCGCTTCAAGGAGGTGAACGACAGGTTCGGCCACCCCGCCGGCGACGCATTCCTGGTCCAGGTCGCGAGCCGGCTGCAACGCTGCACGCGCGCCGCCGAGCACGTCGCGCGCATCGGCGGCGACGAGTTCGCGCTGGTGATGTCCAACCTGACGCGGCCGGAGGAAGCGCTCGATATGGCCGAGCGCTTCGTGGCGTCCTTCACTGAGCCGTTCCTGATCGAGGGATGCGAGATCTTGGGGGCGACCAGCGTCGGCATCGTGCTGGCGCCGCGGGACGGCAACGCGCCGCTCGACATCATGAAGAATGCCGACACCGCGCTCTACCGCGCCAAGAAGGCCGGGCCGGGCACGGTCTGCTTCTTCGAAGTGAGCGACGACAAGGCCTCGCGCGACCGCAAGGCACTGCAATCGGACCTGGAGGGCGCCACCGCGCGCGGCGAGCTGTTCCTGGTCTATCAGCCGTTCCTTGATCTCGACGAGAACCGGATCACCGGCTTCGAGGCGCTGCTGCGCTGGCAGCACCCGCAGCGCGGACTGGTCCCGCCCAGCGAATTCATTCCAATCGCCGAAGAGACCGGGCTGATCCACGAGATCGGCGAATGGGTGATCCGGCGCGCCTGCGCAACGCTGGCGGACTGGCCGGGGGACATCCGGATCGCCGTGAACTTTTCCGCGTCGCAGTTTCACAACACCGGCATCCTCCAGACCATCGTGCAGGCGCTTGCCGACGCGAAGATCGCCCCGAACCGGCTCGAGATCGAGATCACGGAATCGATGCTGCTGTCGAAATACGGCTCCGCCGTATCGATCCTCAACTCGCTCCTGCAACTCGGCGTCACGGTCGCGCTCGACGATTTCGGGACAGGCTTCTCCTCGCTCACCTACCTGCGCAAGCTGCCGTTCAGCCGCATCAAGATCGACCAGTCCTTCATCCGCGACATGCTGATACACCCGGACTGCACCGCGATCGTGAAGTCGGTGATCTCGCTGGCGCGGGACCTGCGGATCGGCGTGGTCGCCGAAGGCGTCGAGACCGCCGACCAGCTCGAATATCTGCGCCAGACCCAGTGCGACGAAGTCCAGGGTTATCTCATCGGCCGGCCGGTGGCGGCCGATCAGGTCTTGGCGCTATTCGATAAGAAGCATCGGGCGATATACGCCGCCTAAAGCGGGATCCGGAAAAGTGCGCAGCGGTTTTCCCTCGCGACAAACGCGGAACGCGTTTGCGCGGAGATCATGGTTTTGGGCCAGTACCCATGAACATCAGCTTCAAGCCCGTATCGAGCCGGGCCACGCGACGACTTGCCCTGACATCACGATGCGGTTGCGCCCGCTCTCCTTGGCGGTGTAGAGCGCCTTATCAGCAGCCGCTATCAATGACGTACAATCTGCCTTGTCGGTCGGTGGAACATGTGTTGCGCCGCCAATGCTCACGGTGACTTGCCTGGATGGCGGGTTGAGCGCGTGCAGGATGCCGAGTTCCTGAATCGCTCGCCGGATTCGTTCGCCGACCTGCTCGCAACCTTCAGCATCGGTGTTCGGCAACAGCAGGGCGAATTCCTCACCACCGTAGCGGGCCGCCACGTCTGCCGGGCGTCTGGCCTGCTCCACCAGGATCCTGGCGATTGAGCGAAGACACGCGTCGCCCGCCTGATGACCGTACTGGTCATTGAACCCCTTGAAATGATCGACATCCATCAGCAGCAGCGACAAAGGTGCGCCTTCGCGCCTGGCCCGATCCCATTCCGTCTCCATCCGCTCGTCGAAGTGTCTGCGGTTCGCCAATGCCGTCAGGCCATCCGAAATGGCGAGAGCCGCCAGCTTTTCCTCGAGATCCTTATGCTCGGTCACGTCGCGCGAGATCGCCACCACGCCGTTGATGTCGCCACTCTGGGGACTCCTGGTGATGCGCAGCGCGGTTTCGATCCAGATTTCTCCTTCCTCGCGATGACGGGTGCGATACGCGATCCTCGCCTCCTCGGCCTCGCCGTTCTTCAACGCGGAGATCGTGTGCTCAACCCGGGCCAGGTCCGCGGGATTGACGCCGGCGAGGGCTGACGTATCCACCAATTGGTTCGGAGCCCAGCCGAGAACTCGCGCGCTGGACGGTGATGCATAGAGGATCCGTCCATCAACCCCTATGCGCATGACCATGTCTCCCGACGCCTCCGCGAGGAGGCGAAAATCGGCCTCCTTGGCGACCAGAGCAGCGGCCATCTTCTGCCGCTGGTGCAACTGATGCACCAGCAGGAGCCCCGCGACGGCGAGCCCACCTGTCAGCCCCAGTACCGCAGTGATGCGTGTCAGCGCGGCTCTGCGCCAGGGGGCCAAGACGTCATCTTCCGATTCCGTGGCAACCATGAGAACAGGGTAGCGACTGCTCAGTTGATAAAAGCTCAGACGCCGAACGCTGTCGAGCGGCGACGTGAAGTAGTAGACGCCCGCAGCCGGCCGCTCGCGGAGATTCTTGAAGAGCGGAGCACTCGACAGGTCGCGGCCCGTATATCCGTTGTCCGGGCTACGCGCGAGGATAACGCCATTGGCGCTCGCGAGCGCAATTGAACCGTTCTGGCCCACGTCAAATCCGCGATAAAACTTTAGAAAGTAGTCAACATCGATCGTCGTAAGGGCGACTCCGGCAAAACTGCCATCAGGATGGTTGAAGCGCCTTGACGCGGTGATGATCCATTGCCCGCCCGATCTGCTCTTCACCGGATGCCCGATAAGGGTTCCTCGGTCAGCCACGGCACGATGATGCTGGAAATAGTCCCGGTCGCTGTTGTTGAGGCCGACGAAATCCACGGGCTCGCTGGTTGCGAGCCAGCGGCCGGTCTCGTCATAGACGAACACGGCGCGGATCCGGTTCGCGGCTTTGCGGCGGGAAAGTAAGGTCTGAATCTTGGCGATTGCCGCGGGGCCGGTCCCCTCCAGTTCGAGTTGGCCAACCAGCACATTTAGAACAGTGTCCGTGAGCTCGAACGTATCGTCCGCGTGTTGCGTCAGCGATCGGGCCAGATTGGCCATGTCCGTTTCCGAGTTCTGCAGCACCGTCAGTCGCGACGACCACTCCCGCCAGCCGCTGAGCGCGACAATCGCCATGCAGGCGACCGCCACAAAAACCGAGGCCCAGAACGTCAGACGCCCCTGGCGAAAATCGCTGCGGTGATCGGTCAAGAGATGTTCCCTCCACCCCTGGAACCCTAAGCCTTGGGTAAGACAGGCTTGCTTATTTCGGTTGAGGTTTGTGGCAGAACATGGAAGGAGACCGACGGCATTCACAAACGGCTTGTGTATCAATCGACCAGCTCGCGGAGCGGTCGACGGACCAACCGCAATCAGCTCAGCTTGAGCGCCGTGCCGGCTACCGGGCCAAAGCCAGGTTCAGTGAAACTTGCCGGATGCCCGCTTCGAACTCCGGCAAGATGTGCCAAATCGTCGATCCGCGGTTGAGGTCGAATGAGCAGGCTCTCTGCCGGCAGACGCTCAGACGGCGAATGCGATGCGGGGGTGGCGCCGGTTGTAACAATGTGAGGCAACGGAGCGGCCATTGACCAGATGTTCTTGAGCATCGCCCTGTTCACCGAGCACGCGATGACACCGTTCCCCTTCAGACGGGCGACGGTAAAGAGCTTGCGGATGAGCAGGTCTCGTTCAAGCGACTGCGGCAGTTTGAACTGCACCCCGACGAGCCGGCCTCTTTGTTGCACAATCGTCGCGTCGATCCAGCCCACCTGCATGACGTGCACGCGCAGCGGTTCTCCGGGACGAGGACCGTCAGCGCTGGAATCGAGGAGGACGCCGGCGCCGGACAGGGAGATGTTGCTCACGCGCCCGGACAAGTGCTCACCGGTCTCCGTTTGGATCAGGATTGATTCGTCGATATCGAACCGCTCCTCGGCACGTCCCATCCGCGCCTGCAGCGAGGTCATGCAGACGAAGAAGAGCACGACGATGTTCACGACCGACCAGAAGGCGACCATCGGCAAGGCGGCCGGATGATCGATCATCCGCCATTCCGGGATGGTGTTCAGGGCCAGGCCGACAACCGTCAACGCCATCAGGGCCGCCGACGGCCAGAATATCTCAGCGGCGTAGCTTGAGCGCCGCGCGGCAGCTCCCTTGGGCGTCACCCTGAACGCATGCCCCGTCGGTTTGACGAGAGTCCCGAGCACCGTCGGCAGGAGCTTGAAGCTCTGGATGGTTGCCGACACCTGAGCGGCGAGCGGAAAATGTTCGTGCGGCGCGAACCAGGAGATGCCGCCGTTGAGCGCCAGGATCGCGGGGAACAAGTAGTAGAAGACCGACTCAGGAGTGACGTCGACGACGGGCGCGAGGCCCGTCCACATGAACACGATCGGAACCACCACGACCGCGAGCGCCCGCAGGCCCATTGAGAGCCAATGCGCAGGAAAGAACAGGAGCCGATGCATCAAGCCCAGTCCGGGGCCGAGCGGGCCGGCGGCGAGATACAGCGTCTGGATCGCGCCACGCGCCCAGCGTTGCCGCTGCACGAAAAAGGCGTCAAGGCTCTCCGGCGCCAGTCCAATCGCCAGGGGTTCCCGAAGATAGCGGGTGACGTACCCCTTCCGCAGCAGGACCAGCGTCAGCAGGATGTCTTCCGTAATGGACTGGGTCGGCAAGGCATCGCCCACCGCGCGGAGCGCTGCGCGACGCGTGACGGAGTTGGAACCACAACAGAAGGCACCATCCCAGCCGTCCCGCGCGGGCATGATGGAATCGAAGAAGAATCGTTGCTCGTCCGGCAGCCCCCTGTGCAGGCCGAGATTCGCCTGCATCGGGTCCTCATTGTAGAAGGTGTGCGGGATCTGAACGATTCCAATCTTCGGATCGGCGAAGAAGCCCATCGTGCGCATCAGGAAATTGCGCTGCGGCACGAAGTCCGCATCAAAGATCGCGAAGAACTCGCCGCTCGTCTTCGTCAGGGCATGATTGATATTGCCGGCCTTGGCATTCAAATTGTCGGCGCGCGTGAGATAGCCGGCGCCCTTTTGCTCGCAGAGTTCCTTGAGCCAAGGCCTGCGACCATCATCCAGGACCCAGATCTGGACGTTTGGATAGTCCAGGCACAGCGCGCCAGTGATCGTCTTTTCCAGCACCTCGAATGGCTCGTCATAGGTCGGAATAAGGACGTCGACCGAGGGCAGCTCGTCATCCGGCAGGCTGCGAAGCCGACGCTCGTGCTGATCTGCTTCGCTGCGGCGATCGGTCCTGCGAAGGAACGTCAGATAGAGAATGAACTGATCCGTGAAGGTCAAAAGCTCGACGAAGAGACAGAACCAGATCCAGCCGACCTGATACCAGGTCCCGCTTGCCGGCAGCACGGTGGTGAAAATACGCCATTCGAGATAGCGGGCGACCACAAGCCAAACTGCGACGAAGACCGCGGCACGCGCCCAAGGGCGCGCGACCGCAAAGGTCGGCGCCAACAGGTACATCGCCGCAAAGATGCCCAGCATCGGCGCGAACAGCTGAGTGAGAGGCAGAATCGTGGCCTGCATGGAACATCTCGCTCACAGGGAGGATTGGTCGAGCTCCAGGCGAGCAGTCAGCCATTTCAACTTCGAGCTGACCAATCGTAGCAGGCCGTCGGCTCTGCGCTCGAAGCGCACCTCAGCCAACCGTCCGATATCGCAGGAGCCGTTGCGGTCGGCCGACGTCTCACTGGGCGGAAGCGATATCTCAACGGTAATGTTACCCGGATCAGGCCGCGGCACCCGCGCCGCAAGCAGCCGATCATCGCCGTATGCCGCCGATCCGCGGACTTGCCGGATCTGGCCGGTCTTCCATTCGCGGCTCCCAATCAGGCGGACGGTCGCCGCATCTCCGGCCTTGATCTTCTCGAAATCGCGCTCGGGCAGTTCAACGACGATGAACCGGCGTTCGCAATCTGCAAAATCGAAGACCGATTGCCCTTCCGTGACCATCGAGCCTGGGCTGGCCGCGACCGACCAGACCACGTGGGCCGCGGGCAAGGACAGATCGTAGTGATCGAGACGATCAAGTCGCGTGCGTTCCTCTGCGGTTTCCGCGGCCAGCTGCGCGGCACGTGAGCTGTTCTGCAACAGGTCCGTCTCGAGCTCCTGGCGGCGGAGGACAAGCCGCTCGCGCTGCTGCTGGGAATACGGCACGTCGTTGGCATCGCCACGAAGATAAATGCCCTTCTCGGCCGCCCCCAACTCGGTCTTGAGGCGCTGCAGGCGTGCATCGGCCATCTGGCACCGCGTTGCGGTTGCCTCCTGCGAGGCTTGGGCCTCACCGGAGCGGATCTGCGAACTGATGCCGAGCTTCACGAGCCTCTCCATCCGGCCCGCGACATCGTTCCGCTGCCGCGCCTCGGCGAGACAGCCGCCTTTTTCAACTTCCGTTTCGCCGATCTCGTGGTTCAGGCGCGCGACCATCCCCAAGCGATAGTCCTCGCTCCGCTCGCGGAGCTTGCGATCGAGCTCGGCGATTTCCTCGAGTTGCCGACGTGCGAGCTCAGCGCGTTTGGTGGACACGGCAAGCTGCTGATCAAGGTCCATGAGGTGCCGGCGATCCGGCGAACGCGCCTCGACCAGCTGCACCATCCGGGCGCGCTCGAAATACTCACCCTTGCGTGGAAGATCGGGCGAGAGCTGACCCGCGATCGGCGCAGTCACCCGCATGAGCTCGGCATTGACATAGGCGGAAGGAGCTATCCGGTAGGTCACATAGGGCAACAGGGCCCATCCGCTCAGCGCGATGATCCCGAGCGCCAGGGATCTCCGAACAATCCGGCTGCGAATGAAGCGTTCGACATGCAAGCGAACCACGGCTGGATCTCCAATGGGCTTTGGTCGCTGCGTCTGCCCGAAGCGCAAGCCGATCGCCGCGGGCTCGAGCGTTGGGATGAGGTCTGCGCTTTGAGGCACTGAGCAGCTCGACAGCATTTCTGCTGGTCGAAATCAGGACTCGCCGCGACGGCAGACTCGTCTTCACAACCGAGAGAAGTGTGCCTAGCTTTCACCACATTAGGTTAAGCCGTGTCAAAACCGGACGACTACGGCCCCCGACCAGAAATCAGGATGCCGGCTTGTTCCGGCCTGGAGGCGGTGCGCCGCCTTTGGCGACCTCCTCCGTCCAACAGAACCTTGAATTTGCTGATGACGGGCGCCGCTCCAGGTACTGAAAGGTCTGGTACTGGACCCAGAAAGGACCTCGCCCTTTGCGCGAACTGGTGCGAACCTCAAGAAGTTCGCACCAGCGGCGAGTCGCCTTTCGACGATCTATTGGATTTTGGTTGCTGGGCCGACGCCTCGGGGCCGGTCGGAGTTATTCCGCTAAGCCGCCCCCTGAAGCGCTTGCCGAATCGCGATCTCAACTGGCGAATAGTTGCCGTCCACCCGCTCGAGCCGGATGGGTTCCGCGGGATGCAGCGGCGGCTGGGCCATGAACCGCGGCACCGTCCCTTGGTGGCGCTGCCCGGCGTGCACGAGGAACGGATGGCAAAGGTAGACGGTGCCGGCTTCCCCCGTCGCCAGCGCCTCGGGCCGCTCGGCTCCCATCCGATCCAGCGCCATTTCCGTTTGTGACATCCCAGTCTCGCCTGCTGGCGCGAGGAAGCGTGCCATGTGGATGTGTGATCCCACCCTTATCCGCGTTGGGGCGTCGCGTGGGCCGACGTCGGAGAACAGGAACAGCATCAACAAGGCGCGGCCGCGCGACCTTACATTCGCGCGCCGCTCATTTGGATCGCCGCCATCGGGGGCAAAGCTTGTATCGATGTGCCAACCGGCGTCTCCGGGCTCATCCGGATGGGGGAAGCGTACGACAAACGTGCCCCCGAAGCCCAGCGAGCCCAGACGCCAGCGGCCTTCGCCGACGATCTGATCGAACGCGGCGTGCAGCACCGGCGTGCGCTCCGCCTTCAGGAACGGCGCGTCCTTGTAGCCGGAAAGCCGGATGACCGGTTTTGCCCAGGTCGCCTGATCGTGGGGATCGCAGCCCGTGTCGCGCCATAGGATGGTGCGGGCCTCGTCGGCAAGCTCGCGCGGAAACGCCCGGTCGATGCGGACGAATCCGTCGCTAATGAATTGCTGTATCTGATCATCGCTGAGTGCGCGCATCGACGCATGTTCATCAGCAGGCATGGATATCCTCTTATCGTTGCAGGCCAGTCACCTGTCGCCGCGTGATGCGACATTGGGCACGGCTCATCGGTCCAGGAATGTGGGATAGGCGGCCAGGCAGTTGCCCAGCACGCTCTCTCCTTCCACCCGCCTCGAAGCGGGCACCGCTGTTAGCGGCTGAGGAAAAAGACCGAGACGATATCGGATGCGCGGATCATCATGGGTTTTAGCGTAGCACGGACAGGTTTGAAGGATCAACAAACGGCTTGAGGCGAGCGGTGCAAGACTCAAAGACAAGAGTCCGCATCTGGCCGATTTTGTTGCAGAAGTCGGTAGGATCGACGCTCTCAGCCGGGGCAGAGATCTGAAAATTTGGGCTCGCGATCTCTCGGCCGCCTGCCCGGCATGGGC
>NZ_JAFCJM010000106.1 GCF_018130955.1 Bradyrhizobium liaoningense | reverse complement strand
CTCCCTGGAACACTGAAGCTTCGCAACCTCAGCTTCCTCGGTTCAGACCAGATGGACAACCTCCTGAGAGACCAAAGTTAGCCCTGCGGCTGCGCGAAGCGTAGTCCGCTCGGCGTAACCCACCCTACGAAGCTGCTCGCTTCTTCTTCGCATTCAGCGCGGACGCAACGCGGCTCACCGGCGGTTTGCCTAGCAACCGGCTCATCTCGTTGGTCGCCGCCAGCAGCTTGTCCATGTCGATCCCGGTTTTGATCCCCATGCCTTCGAGCATGTAGATGACGTCTTCGGTCGCGACATTGCCTGTTGCGCCCGGTGCGTAGGGGCAGCCGCCGAGCCCGCCGGCGGCGGCATCGATCACGCGGACGCCCTCTTCCATCCCGGCATAGAGATTGGCGAGCGCCTGGCCGTAGGTGTCGTGGAAGTGCATCGCGAGCTTTGCCGTCGGAATGTGGGCGGCAACCGCGCGCAGCATCTCCTTCGCCTTGACGGGCGTACCGACACCGATGGTGTCGCCGAGCGAGATTTCGTAGCAGCCGAGGTCCCACAAGGTTTTCGCGAGATCAGCAACCGCCTTCGGCTTGATCTCGCCGTCGAACGGACAACCCAGGACACAGGAGATGTAGCCGCGCACCTTGACACCGTCAGCCCTGGCGCGCGCCAGGACCGGCTTGAACCGCTCGATGGACTCCGCAACCGTGCAATTGATGTTGGCGCGCGAAAAGCCTTCAGAGGCCGCCGCGAACACGGACACGACCTGAGCACCGGCCGCGCGCGCGGCGTCATAACCCTTTTCGTTCGGCACCAGCACGTGGAATTCCGCGCCCTTGACGTGGGCCACGCCTCGCAGCACCTGATCAGAACTCGCCATCTGCGGAATCGCCTTGGGCGACACGAACGCGCCGACCTCGACCGTGTGCAGACCGGCCGCAACCAGCGACTCGACGAAGGCGATGCGCGCCTCGACGTTGACGGGCGTCTTCTCGTTCTGAAGGCCGTCGCGCGGCCCCATTTCGATGATGCGGACCTGATCGCTCATGGCAGCCTCACTCGCCAATTGGCTCGACCTCGGCAAGCTCGACGCCCTCCTGGACGATGTCGCCGACCTTGCACTTGATCGCCTTCAGCACGCCCGCAAACGGAGCGCGCAGCGTCTGCTCCATCTTCATCACTTCCAGCGTCAGGATGGCCGCGCCCTTTTCGAGTGTCGCGCCCTCCTCCGCCAGCACGGCAACCACCGTCCCCGGCAGAGGCGCTGCGATCTTGTCCTCGCCGACATGCTCCTCGGACTCGCCGCCGAACGGATCGACCCAATGCAGGTCGAACCGGCCGTTGCGGGTGCGCAGGTACAGTTCGTGGCCGTCGATCACGGCGGCAACCTGCGATTTGACCCCGTCGAGAGTCAGATCAAACCCGCCTTCGCGTGGCGCGATCCCAAAGGCAAGCTCGCGCTCGCCGATCACCAGCGTCGACGGACCGGTGCCATAGTTGAGCGTGATCTTCTGCTCGGGCCCGTGCCCGACACGGAAGGAAAAGCTGCGCTGCCGCCGGCCAACCGGCATCCAGCCAAAGGTTTGCCAGGGCGAATGCGACTCGGCCGACGCCGCCCGGCGCTCGTCCATGACGATCGCCGCAACGGCCGCGCACAGCTCAAGCTCCCCGGGTGCAGCTCCGGCCGCCGTCAGGCCGGCAAGCTCGCGCTCGATGAAGCCGGTGTCGATCGCGTTCGACCGCACCTTTTGATGCGACATCAGCGCCGACAGGAAGGGAATGTTGGTGACGATGCCGCGGACATCGGCCCCCTCGAGCCCGCGGTTCAGACGCTCGATCGCTGCATCGCGCGTCGGCGCCCAGGCGATCATCTTTGCCAGCATCGCGTCGTAGTACGGCGAAACCGCATCGCCCTCGCGATAGCCGGCATCGATACGCAGGCCGCCGGTTTCCTCTGGCAGCCGCCAGGTCGAGATCTTGCCGACCGACGGCATAAAATTCTTGGTCGGATTCTCGGCATAGACTCGGGCCTCGATAGCGTGGCCGTTGAGGCGGATCTCGTGCTGTTTGAGCGGCACATTTTCGCCGAACGCGACGCGCAACTGCCATTCGACGAGGTCAATCCCCGTGATCAGCTCGGTCACGGGATGCTCGACCTGGAGCCGCGTGTTCATCTCGATGAAGAACACGTCCTTGCCATCGGAGACGAATTCGATGGTGCCCGCGCCGACATAGTTCACCGCGCCTGCCGCCTTGCGCGCGGCCGCACAAACCGTCTCGCGCTGGGCGGCGTTGAGCGTCGGTGACGGCGCCTCCTCGATCACCTTCTGGTGCCGGCGCTGCAACGTGCATTCGCGCTCGAACAACGACAACAGATTGCCGTGGCTATCGCCGATGACCTGCACCTCGATGTGGCGGGGATTGTCGACATACTTTTCGATCAGCATGGTGTCGTCGCCGAACGCAGCTTTTGCTTCGCGCTTGGCACTGACGATCGCAGGCCCAAGTTCGGCTGCTGAGCGCACGATGCGCATGCCGCGCCCGCCGCCGCCGGCCGACGCCTTCACCAAGACGGGGAAACCGATCTTCTCGGCCGCCTTCGAGAGTGTGCCCTCGTCCTGGGCTTCGCCGTGATAGCCCGGCACCAGCGGCACGCCGGCCTTTTCCATCAGCGCCTTGGAGCCCGACTTTGAGCCCATCGCCGTCATCATCTCCGCCGTCGGACCGACGAAGATGAGGCCCGCGTTCAGGCAGGCCTGTGCGAACTCGGCATTTTCGGACAGGAAGCCGTAGCCGGGATGCACGGCTTCGGCGCCGGTCTTGCGCGCGGCCTCGATCAGCCGCTCGACGTTGAGATAGCTGTCACGGGCACGTGCGGGGCCGAGCAGCACGGCTTCGTCGGCGAGTGCGACATGCATCGCGTCGCGGTCGGCTTCCGAATAGACGGCGACGGTGCGCAGACCCATGTCGCGGGCGGTGCGGATGACGCGGCAGGCGATCTCGCCGCGGTTGGCGATCAGGAGCGTGCGAAAGCGCCGGTAAAGTCTTGAGCGGTCCATCGCATTACATCCTGAACAGGCCAAATTTGGTGGGTTCGATCGGAGCGTTGGCGGCCGCCGACAAGCCGAGGCCGAGCACGAGGCGGGTGTCGGCGGGATCGATCACGCCGTCATCCCAGAGACGCGCGGTGGCGTAGTACGGGTGCCCTTGGCTTTCATATTGCGCGCGGATCGGGCTGCGAAACTTCTCTTCCTCCTCCTTCGACCAGCTATCGCCCTTGGCCTCGATATTGTCGCGGCGGACCTGGCTCAGCACCATCGAGGCCTGCTCGCCGCCCATCACGGAGATGCGGGCGTTCGGCCACATCCAGAGGAAGCGCGGGCCGTAGGCACGCCCGCACATGCCGTAATTGCCGGCGCCGTAGGACCCGCCGATCACCACGGTGAACTTTGGCACCGAGGCGGTCGCAACTGCGGTCACGAGCTTGGCGCCGTCGCGCGCGATGCCGCCAGCCTCGTACTTCTTGCCGACCATGAAACCCGTGATGTTCTGCAAGAACACCAGCGGAATGCCGCGCTGGCAGCACAGCTCGATGAAATGGGCGCCCTTCAGCGAGCTCTCGCTGAACAAAATGCCGTTGTTGGCGATGATGCCGACCGGATAGCCCCAGATATGGGCGAAGCCGCAGACCAGCGTCGTGCCGTAGAGTTTCTTGAACTCGTCGAATTCGGAGCCATCGACGATGCGCGCGATGATGTCGCGGACATCGAACGGTTTTCGTCCATCCACGGGCACCACGCCGTAGATCTCCTCCGCCGCAAACAGCGGCTCGCGCGGCTTGTGCATGTTGAGGTTCGGCCGCGCCGGCGGCTTCAAGGTGCCGACGATGCGCCGGGCGATGCCGATCGCATGCGCGTCGTTCTGGGCGTAATGGTCGGTGACGCCCGATTGCCGCGAATGCACGTCGGCGCCGCCGAGTTCCTCCGCGCTCACGACCTCGCCGGTCGCGGCCTTCACCAGCGGCGGGCCGCCGAGGAAGATGGTGCCCTGATTGCGCACGATGATGCTCTCGTCCGACATCGCCGGCACATAGGCGCCGCCTGCGGTGCAGGAGCCCATGACAATGGCGATCTGCGGAATGCCCTGCGAGGACATCTGCGCCTGGTTGTAGAAGATGCGGCCAAAATGGCGCTCGTCCGGGAAGATCTCGTCCTGCATCGGCAGGAAGGCGCCGCCGGAATCCACCATGTAGACGCAAGGAAGATTGTTCTGCCGCGCCACGTCCTGCGCGCGCAGATGCTTCTTCACTGTCATCGGATAGTAGGTGCCGCCCTTGATAGTGGCGTCGTTGGCGACGATGACGCATTCGCGGCCGGAGATGCGTCCGACGCCGGTGACGACGCTCGCCGAATGCACGTCGCCACCATAGAGGCCATAGGCGGCCAGCGGCGAGAGCTCCAGGAACGAGGTGCCGGGGTCGACCAGCAGATCGACCCGCTCGCGCGCCAGCATCTTGCCGCGCGACGTATGGCGGTTACGCGAGGCCTCGCCGCCGCCGCCGGCGACCTGGCTGAGTTTTTCGCGCAGGTCGGCAACGAGCGCGCGCATGGCGTCCGCATTGCGCGCGAAATCCTGAGACGATGGATCGGTACTGGAATGGAGCAGCATGTTTCCCGCGCTTGTTGGTGGGGAGCGGTTAAGGGAATGGTGCCGCGAAAGGCTGGAGCATTTTCGCGGCAGTTCCAATTGCGTTGCGGCTTACGCCGTCTCCGCCATCAACTCGCGGCCGATCAGCATGCGGCGCACTTCCGAGGTGCCCGCGCCGATCTCGTAGAGCTTTGCGTCGCGCCACAGACGCCCGGTCGGAAACTCGCTGGTGTAGCCGACGCCGCCGAGCGCCTGGATCGCCTCGCCCGCCATCCACGTCGCCTTCTCGGCCGAATAGAGGATCGCGGCAGCGGCGTCCTTGCGCAGCGTGCGGGCATGGCCGCCGCGGTCGCAGGCGCGGCCGACGGCATAGACATAGGCGCGTGTGGCCTGCCAGGTCGAATACATGTCGGCGAGTTTGCCCTGCATGAGCTGGAAGTCGCCGATCGGCTGGCCGAACTGCTTGCGCTCGTGCATGTAGGGCACCACCACATCCATGCAGGCCGCCATGATGCCGAGCGGGCCGCCGGACAGCACGGCGCGCTCATAGTCGAGACCGGACATCAAAACCTTGACGCCTTCGCCGACATTGCCCAGCACGTTCTCGGCCGGCACCTCGCACTCGTCGAAGAACAAGGGATAGGTGTTGGAGCCGCGCATGCCGAGCTTGTCCAGATGCTGGCCGTGGGTGAAACCCCTAAAACCCTTCTCGATCAGGAAGGCGGTCATGCCGCGCGGCCCCGCTTCCGGATCGGTCTTGGCGTAGACCACGAGAACGTCGGCATCGCCGCCATTGGTGATCCACATCTTGGAGCCGTTGAGCACGTAGCGGTCGCCGCGCTTGTCCGCGCGCAACTTCATCGAGACGACGTCGGAGCCGGCGCCGGGCTCGGACATCGCGAGCGCGCCGACATATTCGCCGGAGATCAGCTTTGGCAGATAGCGCTTGCGCTGCGCGTCATTGCCGTTACGGCGGATCTGGTTGACGCAGAGGTTGGAATGCGCGCCGTAGGACAGGCCGATCGCGGCCGAGCCGCGCGAAATCTCCTCCAGCGCCACGACATGGGCGAGATAGCCCATGTTCGAGCCGCCATATTCCTCGGGCGCGGTCATGCCGAGCAGGCCGAGATCGCCGAAGCGCTTCCAGAGGTCGGCCGGGAACAGATTGGCCTTTTCGACCTCGGCGGCACGCGGCGCAACCTCGGCCTCCACGAAGGCGCGCACGGTGTCGCGCAGCATCGCGATGTCCTCGCCCAGATCGAAGTCGATGCTCGGGATGTTCAAGGGCTGCTCCTCCGTTTTTTATCTCCCGCCGACCCTAGTCTTAGCCCGGTATCCTGTCTGTCGAAAAGGTTGCATTTTCCGCCATAGTTGGCGAAGGTTCCGCATGCCTTTCCAAGCCTCCGCAGCGACGCCCCGCCGCGCCGTGACGCCGGCCGCCTTCGTCCGCGGCGTGGTCGCGGCCTATGCCAAATATGGCAGCGATCCGGCCGGCGCGCTCGCCAGGGGTCAGGTGCCGGAAAGCCTGCTTTCATCGGCCGACGCCCGGGTCACTGCGGCGCAATTCGAGGCCCTGGCGGGCCACGCGATGCGCGAGCTCGACGACGAGGCGCTCGGCTGGTTCTCGCGGCGCCTACCCTGGGGCAGCTACGGCATGCTGTGCCGCGCCTCGATCACCGCGCCCAATCTCGAGGTCGCGCTCAAGCGCTGGTGCCGGCACCACCGCTATCTGACCGAGGATGTGCTGTTCGAACTCACGATCGGCGACGAGGCCGCAATCATCTCCATCCGCGAGCAGCGCGACCTCGGCCCCTTGCGCGAGTTCTGCCTCGTCACACTGCTCCGCTACGTCCTCGGCTATTCCTGCTGGGCAATCGACTCCGCCATCGCGCTTCGCTCGGCGGAATTTCCTTACCGCGAACCGCGACATGTCTCGGTGTATCCGACCATCTTCTGCAAGACGGTCCACTTCAAGGCGCCACGCGCAGCCATCACCTTCGACAAGCGTTATCTGTCGCTGCCGCTCACCCGCAGCCCCGACGACCTCGACGAGATGCTGAAGGGCGCACTGCGCCTGACAGTGCTGCCCTACCGCCGCGACCGTCTGCTGGTCGAGCGCGTGAGACGCGTGTTGCGCAACGCGCGGGGACGCATCGTCGGCGCGGAGGACGTCGCAGCCGAGCTTGCGCTATCGACCCGCACCATGCACCGCCGCCTCCGCGAAGAATCCACGTCGCTGCGCGCGTTGAAGGAAGAGACAAAGCTCGAACTCGCCAGATCCGAACTGATGCGCAGCCGTACGCCGATCAAGCGGATCGCCGAGCTCGCGGGCTTCCGCAACGAGAAGAGTTTTTCGCGCGCTTTCCGCAATTGGACCGGAACTTCGCCGCGCGAGTTTCGCGGCAAGTCACGTTAACCGGCCTGGGCCGTCGCCACCTCCTGCACCGGCAGCGGGACATCCTTCGCTACCCCCAGCACCGGGAAGCTGCGCACGTTCTTAACGTTCGGCATCGCCGCGAAATGCAGGAGCTGCTGGCGCATGCTCTCCACGCTCGGCGCCACGCATTTGAGGAGATAGTCGGTATCGCCCGAGATGCGCCAGCACTGCTGGATGCGCGGCACGACCGCAATCGAGCTCTCAAAGGCTTCCAGCACGGGCTGGGCCTGGCTGCCGAGCTGGATGGCGACGAAGGACACGACCTCGTAGCCCAACAGCCGCTCGTCGATGACGGCGCGGACGGCCTTGACCACACCGCGCCTGAACAGGGATTTCAGCCGCCGCAGGCAATTGGGCGCGGAGACGCCGACGCGCAGCGCCAGCTCGTTGTTACGAACGCGGCCGTCCGCCTGGAGTTCGGACAATATCTTCAGATCGACACTGTCGAGCTGGTCGCGCTCCGCCATGGCCACCCCGTCACGGTCCCGTCATGCTTGTAACAGCGAAGCATGCGGCGGAATCGCTGCCAAGGCCCGGCAGGGCCTATCGCAGGTGCGTCCAAGCCACTCCGGACGTGAGTTAGTGCGTCCAGGGCTCGCCGCGGCGGAAGGAGAAATTGTCGGCATAGGCGACGGGACGGCGGACCGACTCCTGGGGCTCGATCACCTGGTAGGCAATGCCCTTGCGCTCGCAATAGGCGACCGCCTCGTCCTTGCTGTGGAAGCGCAGCGTGATCTGCTGCTTCATGTCGCCGGACGAGGTCCAGCCCATCAGCGGCTCGACCGCGCGCGGCTGCTCCGGCTCGTAATCGAGCTGCCACTCCCGGGTCTTGGACTTGCCCGATTGCATCGCGTTCTTGGCGGGCTTGAAAATGCGCGCGGTCATTGGACGGCCGGATCCCTTAAGTTCTGTTTGCCTAAACCTGTGCGTCACCGAGGCAGTTGGTAGAAAGCACCGGGATAGTATAGAGACACCTTTCGGGAATTTGATCGGTGATTCCGCCATCCCTTGGGTGACCTTGCCGATGGGTATAGTCATTATGCCGCGCCGTGACAATCTCGTGCCCCGCCTTCCCCAGGCAGGGAGCCTGCCTCCCAGGCTGCGGCCGATCCACCGACGCTCGTGTTCTCCGGTCTCCTCTTCGAAAGCTCCCGTCGAATGGCCTTCCTGAACATCAACGCAACGCTCCCCGAAAAAGGCCGCGACCTCAGGCTCGACCTGTTTCGCGGCGTCGCCAATTGGGCGATATTCCTCGACCATATTCCCGACAACGTCGTGAACTGGATCACGACGCGGAATTACGGCTTTTCCGACGCAGCCGACCTGTTCGTCTTCATCTCCGGCTACACCGCCACCTTCGTCTATGCCCGGATGATGCTGGAGCGCGGCTTCATCGTCGGCGCCACCCGGCTGACCAAGCGCGTCTGGCAACTCTACGTCGCGCACATCATCCTGTTCGTGATCTACATCGCCGCGATCAGCTATCTGGCGCTGCGCTTCGGCGATTCCGACATGATCGACGAGTTCAATGTCGCAGGCCTCGTCGACCACGCCACCGAGACGCTGCGGCAGGGCCTGTTCCTGCGCTTCAAGCCGCTCAATCTCGACGTGCTTCCGCTCTACATCGTGCTGATGGGCCTGTTTCCCCCGGTGCTGTGGTTCATGCTGCGCAAGCCTGACCTGACGATGGGCCTCTCCATCGCTCTGTGGCTGGCGGCCCGCTACTTCGGCTGGAATTTCACCGCCTATCCGGCCGGCACCTGGTACTTCAACCCGTTCGCCTGGCAGGTGCTGTTCGTGTTCGGAGCCTGGTGCGCGCTTGGCGGCGCGGGACGATCGATGGCGCTGATCATGTCGCCGATCACACTCTATCTTTGCCTCGGCTATATGCTGCTCGCGCTGATCATGACGATGGCCGGCCGCTTCCCGGATTTCGGCGCGATGTTCCCGCACTGGCTCTATTCGACCTTCAATCCAAACGACAAGACCAATCTCGCGCCGTATCGCTTCCTGCATTTCGTCGTGATCGTGATCCTGGTGATCCGCTTCGTGCCGAAGGACTGGCCGGCGCTGGAGTGGAAGGTGTTCGATCCGCTGATCGTCTGCGGACAACAGTCGCTTGCCGTGTTCTGCGTCGGCGTGTTCCTGTCCTTCGTCGGCCATTTCGCATTGTCGCTGAGCTCGGGCTCGCTGCTGACACAGATCCTCGTCAGCATCGCCGGCATCGCGCTCATGACAACGGTCGCCTACTACATCTCGTGGTCGAAGCGACAGGACAAGCCGCTGAAACCGACCGCGCCGAAGGCACCGGCGCCTGCGACTTCGGGCTGAGCGCATATCGCCAGTTCACGCAAGGATGCGCCGGTTGCCGGCGCGCCCGTTTGCTTTCCGGGAATATCCTCGCGAGACGCGCGCGGCTGCTCAGGTCGCTTCGTCGCTGTATTCAACGAACTTCTTGTAAATCCAGTTGCGGCCATCGTGCCGGCGCCAGACCCTGCCGAACACCAATTGCCCATTGATCGAGCGTCGCGGCACGATCACGGTCCACAGATGCCAGATCTCCGCCCAACTGGAGCGCGGATTGGGGTTTCGCAGAACACGGTCGAAAGCCATTGGGGCGTTACTCGCAACAAACGAAGCACCGCGGCGAACGTGACGTCGTGTGAGCCTCGTCATTGGGCGGAGCGCCGCGTATCGCGCCGATCTGATAGCGATCGTCGGGCTGGCCGCAACAAAAGCCCCCGCTTAACCTAACCGATCAACCTTACTTGTGATGGGGATTTCCGCCGCGCCTGTTGAAGCGCGCGCGCGTCTCTTCTAAAATGCGCACATGATTTGAGTAAGCGCGCATCGCGTAACGTTTTCGAACTGAAATTGAATTTTGCAAAGACGTACTGCTCGGGTTGAAGCACCCATGAAATTGCAATGTACATATTTGCGCTTGGCCGTCGCCTCTGCGCCGCGCCCTGCGCCCGTCAAGCCGGACGCCCCAAAATCTCCCAGAGCCGCCAACGACAACCACGTCGCCTGGCCGCTGTTTCCGTTTCCGGACGGCTGGTACGCCTCGGGCTAAGACGGCATCAAAATGCGCGACGCCGCCAAGCGGAATATTTTCGCTGGGCGGCGCCGGTTTATACGCTGGGCCCTGAAATCCCCCAGCATCCATGAGTCTGCCGGCCGGACCAAAGGTTCGATGAAGCTTTGGTAATCTCTTCGCGCGGCAAGCGGTGTAACCGCCCGCAGCAGCGCGAAAAAATCACGCATAAGGCGAGCGACACGAGTAGCGAATATTTGTAGTTGGGTTGGGCTGGTCGGGGCAGCTGGATTCGAACCAACGACCTGCAGTACCCAAAACTGCCGCGCTACCAGGCTGCGCTATACCCCGAATGTCCAGCAGGTCCCGTCGATACACGCTTCACGGGCCGCCAGCAAGGCGGCAATCGACGCCGAGCAGGCCCCTATTTGCCGCCGAATAGCGGGTGCGCCACGCGGTCGCCGGGCCGTATGCCATATTTCTGCGCCGTCCCCGCCGGCACCTCCAGCACGGCCTTGGCAAGGCCTCCGGACGGAATGATCTTGGTCGACATCGGCTCGGTGTTTTCGGCGATCCGCAGGATGCGCCCGTCGGCGCGGATGAAGATCATGTCTAGCGAGATGTAGGTGTTTTTCATCCACATCGTCACTTCCTGCTCGGGCGAGAAGTCGAACAGCATGCCCTTCCCGTCCGCGAGTTCCTTGCGGTACATCAGGCCGGTCTGCTTCTCCTCCTCGGTAGTCGCCATCTCCACGGCGAACACCTGCACACCGCTCTTGGTGGCGATTTCGAGCGGCTGAAAATTGGCCGCCTGGACGGCGCCCGCGACGGCAAAGGCCGCAGCGACGAGGACAGCAGCAAACCATCCCCGGACAAGGGACCAGGCGGGATTTCGGGCAGGACTCATGGGACGGTACTCATCGCCAGCGGCGTAACGGGATTGGAACTCATCCTAACCCGGCGATCATGGCAATTGCCAGACGGCCCATACCGCCGTCTGGGTGCGCACGCGCTCACGATTGGTGGAGCTTCTGGCCTGGTCGGGCCGTCAGTGGGACGACAGCCCCGGTGATCCCGTTTCGGGATGGATCTCCGCCGCCATCATGCCCTTGGAGCCCGGCCCATAGCGGACCAGCACGTACTGGCCGGGCCGCAATTCGGTCATGCCGAAGCGGCGCAGCGTCTCCATATGCACGAAGATGTCGGGCGTACCCTCGCCGCAAGTCAGGAAACCGAAGCCACGCAGCCGGTTGAACCACTTGACCTGCGCCCGCTCGAGGCCCGAGGTCGGCGTCACCGTGACATGGGTGCGCGGCGGCAGCATCTGCGCCGGATGGATCGCGGTGGACTCGTCCATCGAGACCACGCGGAAGGCCTGGTAGCCCTTGGCGCGCTGCACGCACTCGACGACGATGCGGGCGCCCTCATAGGCGGTCTGAAAGCCATCGCGCCGCAGCACGGTCACATGCAGAAGCACATCGGCCCAGCCATTGTCGGGAACGATGAAGCCGTACCCCTTCGAGGCGTCGAACCATTTGATGACGCCGGTCACCTCAACGAGGTTGGCGCTCGCTTCACCAAGACCGGTGAAGGGGTTGAGTGCCGGATCGCGGCCGGCATTTCCGAGCTCACCCGGTGCAAGACGCCCGGCGCCAGTACCGCCTGGCACGGGAACTCCGACCTTCTTGGACTCAAATCCGTCCGACGACCCCATAACCCCGGACCCCACACATCCATTGCACCCCGTCGCAGTGACGGTGCCGAATCACGCGTCCGATCGAGAACTTCTCACCGCGACGCCACACGAATCTCTTAATCAAAAGATAACACTCCCGGTTGCGGCGCATAGACAAAAAAGAGATTCGCCGGAACCTATGAACAGCTTGCACAGCAGCGAATCAAGCCGGCATCAATTGCCTACGAACGGACCAAGCGTCTCACCAATGTCGTGACGGATCACAAGGTCGGCGCTGTCATCCTGATCGGTCGGCTCGCGATTGATGATCACGAGCCGCGCGCCGCAATTCTTGGCCATCATCGGAAAGCCGGCCGCCGGCCACACGACGAGCGAGGAACCGATGGCGATGAAGAGGTCGCAATGCTGTGACAGTTCGGTGGCGCGCTGCATCGCATCCTCCGGCATCGCTTGTCCGAACGAGACGGTCGCCGTCTTCACCGGCTCGGCGCATACGGTGCAGTCGGGCGCGGCGCCGTCGGCGTCAAAGCGCTGCTTCACCCAGTCGAGCTGGTAGGTCACGCCGCAGCCGATGCAGCGCGCGTATGTGGTATTGCCGTGAAGTTCAATGACATCGTCAGGCGCAATGCCGGAGTTTTGATGCAGATTGTCGATGTTCTGGGTGATGACGGCGGGAACCTTGCCGGCTCGGTAGAGCGAGGCCAGCGCCCGGTGCCCCCGGCCCGGCTTGGCCGCGGCAAAGGTGTCCTCCATCGCGAAACGGCGGCGCCATGCCTCGTCCCGCGCGCCCTGACTCGCGACGAATTCCTCGAACGGGATCGGGCGGTTGCGCGTCCATACACCGCCCGGTGAGCGGAAGTCGGGAATGCCGCATTCGGTCGAGATGCCGGCGCCGGTGAAGGGCACGATGGTCTTCGCCGCTGCGATCATGTCGCCGAGCCGCTCAACGCCGCTGCGCAAATCCGATGCAATCATGGGCATGCCATCCCTGTCGACGATGCCATCTATAGCGTCCGGTATCGGATGCGGCCAGCGGTGCCTCGCCGGCCGATTTGCTGGCGATGATTTGCGGTCCGGCTAGCGGCAAGACCTGTGAGCGACAATGATGCTGCCGCTCTTATCCACCGTCATCGCGAGCCGTGACTGGGAAATTTTTTCCGCCCCTCGCAGATCACAATCCTGCGCTGCATCGTCCCCATTGACGCCCCAATCGAAGTCACCAATGGATGTCGCAAGATTCGACTCGACGCGCTGCTTCGGCAACGCGGGGGGAGTCGGTGGTAAGGGTCGGTAGTCGTGAAGAAAGGGATGGGCATGACCGAAGAAGAACAACGCAAAGCACGCGAGCGAGACGAAATCGCCGCACGTGTCGCAGCCTTCCGCGCAACGCAGGAAAAGTTCAAGCGCGAGCGCGAAGAGTACTTCGTGTCCACGCTGGAGAATGCCCGCAAGGTGGAGCGGCCGTCGCTTTGGCCGTGATCGCCTCATGCGATCGAATCGGGATAGGGGGGAGCCTCGCAGCTCCTCCCCTCCCACACCACCGTACGTACGGGTCCGTATACGGCGGTTCGCT
>NZ_JAFCJM010000105.1 GCF_018130955.1 Bradyrhizobium liaoningense | reverse complement strand
AATTTTCCAGGACGTCACCACGCATCGCTCGCCCGGACGCGGTCGCCCGTCGATGCGCACCGAAAGGCGCCCGAGCAGGATCGGCAAAACGTTGAAGTTCCCGGTTTCAGGGTTGTGCTGGGATACGTAGCCGGTCGGGCAATCCAGCGCGGACCACACGAACTCAGGTGCAACCAGGCCATCAGCGGCGGCGAGAGAGGCGTCGGGCGTCCACGGTACAGCAAAGGCCCAGCTGCCGCGTTGTCGGGCCAGTGGTCCGGCGAAAAGCCGCAGGCCGTCGCCCGGCGCCCGGTCAGGCCCGCAGACGAAGCACATCGGCAGTAGATGTTCGTGCGGCTTGACTGGAGTACGCTTCTCAGCCTCCACCGCCTCTGCGTAGGTCGCCCTCGCAAGCCGGCTCAGGTCAAGCGTGATGGCCCGGCCGACTGCTATTGTCGCCGCGCCCTGGCGCAGCTCCCATAGCCCTGTCCCGACCTCGACGAGATCCAGCTCGGTCTCCAGGGGCGGTGGAGCGCGCAATGTTACTTCCGCGGCACCGGCAATTTGACGCGCCAGCACACCACAGACGTAGCCGCCGTTCCCCGAATTCGGCGGACCACGAAAGCGACGCGAGATCGTCATCGTCTGCATGCCATCCTCCCGCCGATACGACAGGACTGCACTTCCATTTTCCCGGAGCACGACTCTTCATTTGCGAACAATAAATCAGATAAGAGTCAGCGCAATCTCAATTCCAGACAATGGCGCACACTGAATCGGGCACGGGTTGGCGGCGATTACTAAAAGGGATGGCATGGGGCATCGGACAATCTCCTTTGCCAAAGTTCTATTGACGCCGCAATACGAGTTCCCGCGGGCGGTGACTCTTTCTGGAGCACAAGAACACGGCCGCCACGCGCTTCTCGACGGGGGACCAGAGCTTTTGCGGACAGGCGCCGGGATCAATTCCCTGCTTACAGGGAAATTTGCAGGGAAAACCCGCGCGAACCGCCGCCGCCGCAACGTCCAGAAACGACGAAAACGCCTGCGAATTCAAGCGTGTCGCGGCCGGCCGGGCGCCAACACCGAACAGGGAATTTTCAGCGGCGATCAGGGATTGGGCGCGCCGCTAGCAGGGAATCGGTAAGCGTCGATTTCTCGCGCACTGGTCCGTAAACACGATCTGTTCTCGCACTCGATTTGCAAATTGAGCAGACGCGAGATGGCAGAGGAGACTCGATCGCGGAGCCAACCTTTCCGGCGGCGGCATCACGAGGCGCGGAAGCGTCCGGAGGCCGAACGTTTCGCGGCAGCGCGACGGCCATCGGCGGATCGTCGGCAGGGTCCGCTGTAGTGCGCACAACGGACCGCCAACCGAGGCGGCCTTATTTTGGGCGCGGTACAACGGGATGCGCCGAGTCCCGTGCGAGCTCAAGGTTGCTGATCTCGACTGCAATACGATCGGCCGTAAGGGCGTCGAATGGAAAGGCTGCAATTCGGCGATAGTGCGCGATTTTCTCGTTCAACTCGATGCACTTTTCGCACATGCTCTCAGCACAATATTTTTGGATTTTAGGCGGGAGCACAAGTCTCTCGGTCGCCAATGCCAACCATCGAGTTTGGCGATACACAATAATGCGGGTCGATGTCTAAAGTTCAGTTGTGCGCACAACTAACTTGGCGAGCTCAAACCCAACGCGCCGTCATGCCAGGCTACTATTAGAAACGGACAAGACCTCGATCCTTCGACATGCGCAGGCTGCATAGGGGCCGCTTCAGATGGCCGACTCCTCGCGAGTGAACCTTTGCGCGGGCAGCGCAGACTAATACCTATCCGGGATTTTGCAGTACCCTCTCGGGAGCGAGACCCAGCGCCGCCAGCGATCGTTTCAACGCTAGGCGGTGTTGCGTTGTCAGGTATCCTTCCTCAAAACATGCATATGCGCGGTCATTATTCATTAGGCGTTGGACGGGAAACGGAGTAGCGTCTCTGTAGCGGTCAAGCGAATTGCTTGCCTGATAGCTGTCCAAATGGCGACGCACCGAAGTCTCCGCCTCCTTTAAGTGGCAGCCCGATGCCGTCGGTAGGCAAACTCTTTCCACCCTTGCTGACGTGAAGTGTACCCAAACGCGCAGCCTGCTGACTGCGGCGCGCCGTTGGTTACTGGTAGAGGCGGAACAACATGAGAATGAGCAATGCCGCACTGGCAGCGGCAAAGTACATTTATGCCTCGGCTACCATATGGGTCGCTCCTTTTGCTCTCGTCAAATTGGCGCATCTCCTTAAGAGGATTGGGCTCGCTACGGTTGGAGCCTCCTGCGGCATGTATGTGGCCGCAGCATTGATGCGCCTGGAAAGCGAACTGTTTGGAGGCGGCTGGTTCATCTTGTTGATGATGCTCTACGGCGCTTTCAGCTTCTATATCGGCATCGATCTGCCTGGCCGTCCTTCTCGGAGATCGACTTCGAGACTCCCGGAAGAGCGAAACCCCGGCACAGATGCGGCTGAGATCTTCAGTGCGGCAGGCACATTCGTCGCTGCGATTGCCGCGTTTCTATCCGTCAGCATGATTGTCGTTGATCACGTCGTGTCCGGAGGTTCGATCGTTCTGATCGCATGCTGTTGGGCGATTGGTTCTTCGCTTCAAATTGCTGCAGGCGCGGTCAGTCGCAGCTACGACCTGGTCGAAGATGGTCGCCCGTAATTTCTGAGACGGAAGCGGCTAGCCTCATTTTGAGAGCGCGACAAAGGGAGGCACACGGACAAGCGTAGCAAATGGAGAGCTAACAACAATGATGAGCAATTATTCACCAGAAGAGCTTGCCAGTTTCAGGACAGTTTTTGAGGACGCGATAGCTTCATTCTCACCTATGATGCTCACGACCTCTAACCGTCTGCAGGTTGCACAGAACATCCTTGCTTGTGCTGCGACAGGTGAGCGCGATCAAAGCGAACTGCGGCTTACTGCATTGGCAAACGTGAAGGCGTCACAAACCTAGCCGCGAAGGCGGCGCCCCGTAGCCGATGTGCCGCCCAGCTCTGTCGTCGAGATGGGAACGGTCGGCTCGCAGGGATGGGAGTCCGCAATGGGCCACTTCCGGACTCATGCGCCGCAACAAGAAGGCTCTGTTCGATCACTACGTCGGCACGCTCGAATAGCTGGCTCGGTACTCGATGTCAGCCACGAACGTCGGTTCGAGTCAGCGCGAACGTCCCAATAGGCCGACGACCGGTTATCACGTGCTGTCCGACTTTGACCGCTCATGGTTCTAATTTAGACTTGCACCTTATCATAGTTTAGTTCGGCTCATGGAACCGTCAGCTATAGTAGTGATATCACCGGCAACGGCCATGTCCGTAGGCGTCGGTGGCTGAGAGACTGATTGCGCTCCCGCCTGCAGAACCGCGGAGCGCACACCATGGGCAGCAACGGTCGGTACTACCAATATTTGTTCGATAACAGGGCTGCGGTAGCCACGCACGTGGAAGACTCTCGCAAGCTCGTGGAAAATTTGAAGGAGTTACTAAACGGCTTCACTGTGGACACTTTCTTGGGCCGGAAAACTCAAGAACCTTTTCCCAAAGAGCCATTTTCCAAGGGCACCGAGCGCCTTTGAGCCGGGGAATTCGTGGCATGCACCGCAAGTATCGAGCGTTACAGCAAGAGTGTCGCCTCCAGGCGGCTTTGACCGGCCACGGGGAAACCCGCGAAGCGCTAAAGGAGATGGAGCGGGAGTACAAAGTCCTCGCTGATTGGCTAGAGCGTCGGCTTTTGCCAGAAGATCAGGCGGCCCCCAAAGGGGCAGATGCGGCGGCCGACCTATATCGAGACAATTTTTGTTCGCCAGTACGGGATAACGGATCGACGCTCCTGCGTGCTTCCATTGGGGGACACATTGACAAAAAAGATTAGCGATCCGGTTGCGGACTCGCGCTATGTGATCAGCGCAACTGAAGGCAGCTTTGTGCTATGGGACAGCACGCGTCTCGAGCCGCTATCTAAGCATCGCTCGATGGACGCCGCCGAACGCACGAAGGCCATCCATATCCGCATCGACCGCCTTATCAAGGTGGGACGACAACGGCGCGAGGCTCGATGATCTGTGAAGATGGCGGCCCGCCAAACTGAGGCGGACCTATTCGCCGATGTTGTTTCGCATCGTGCATGGCGGCTCTTTCCGGGCTGCAGCAAGAGTGCCACCTGCATACGATGCGCCTTTCGCGGCTTGCGGCCTTCGATCGCCTCGTCGGTACTTCTCCCTGCGAGAACCATGCCTGTGGGCGGCGACGCCTAGCACTTTGGGGCGCTCGCAGCTGCTTCGAAGGACTGCTTTAGGTCAAGGTGCGAAGAAATCGGCCTGAGCAAATCTAGCCCGCCGCCAGCCACGAAGCGGACCGATGAGACGGTTCGCTACTTCGCTGATGGACCAGAAGCGGAGGTGACACGATCTCTGCTTTTGCGTCACTCGTGTCGCAGCAACAAGCGTCAAGCTGCGGCCACCGGATCGACAGGGGCAACCGATGCTTTGCGGCCAACTAAGAACCACGTCTGCATTTCGCCTTTTCCCTCGATATCGACTAGCCCTCGCCTCTCGAAACTGAAATCGTTCTTTAGGCCCTCATACACTTCGTCGGTAACCTGAATCTGGCCGGGAACGCCGGTCGACTCCATGCGCGAGGCTACGTTCACGGCATCGCCCCAAACGTCGTAGAAGAACTTCCGCGTACCAACTACGCCCGCTACAACAGGGCCAGTAGCAATACCAATCCGCACCAACACCGCACGACCCTTCCCATCGACGAGTCCGGCCAAAGCCTCGCGCATATCGAGTGCTAGCCCGGCGAGCGCGCGAAGGTGATCAGGTCGGCCTGAGGGCACTCCGCTGACAACCATGTATGCGTCGCCAGAGGTCTTGATCTTTTCCAGTCCGTGGTGCTCGACCAGACCATCAAGTTGGGAAAATACGCGATTGAGAAAGCTCACAAGGTCTTCTGGCGTTGTGTCGGCCGCACGGAACGTGAAGCTTGCCATGTCGGCAAATAGGATCGACGCTTCTCTATAGGAGTCAGCGATAATGGTGCTCGGCCGTACCTTCAATCGATCTGCGACCCTGGCTGGAAGAATGTTGACCAGCAAGGCATCGGAGCGCTTACGCTCTCGTTCCGCAGCCTCTTCGGCTCGTTCCATTTGCCGCACGGCATAAACAATAATGCCGTAGAGGAGGGCTGAGTTGAGAACGATGCTAGCGCTGAAATTTGTGAGAAAAAGCATCGTTGGCGAAACGAAGCCAGTATCGCGCGGCAAGTACATCTCTACAACAATGATCAAGGCGACTGAGATGATCCCGAGTATAATGGTGATGAAATAGCGCTCGGTGCCGATGATTAAGATACTAAGCGCGGTTGCTGTGAAATAGCCGATTTGCGTTGCTCCGCTTGTGCCTACCAATGAAGAGACCCAGAGAACAACCGCATATGAGACGCCCACAAAGGCGAGCGGTGCTGCGATCGGTCCAAATCGATGAAGCAAGGGCATTGAGGCGTACGTTGTTGCCACAAGGATATCCGCGACACCCACCTTCCACTTCCCATCGACGAAGCGGACTAACGCCATGCCTGCTGGAATCAAGCAAGCAAGCCAGACTGCGATATTGAATCCGCGCAGCCGACGGGCGACCTTCTCAGGATATACTTCGGTGCCGTACCGAATGTTGGGATACCAACTCATTGCCGGTTGCTTTCATTATTGCGCCGCAACGTCATTCATGCCGTACTTTACCTCATGGCGCGCATGTCATCGAGGCGGACTACGTTGGTTGATGGGGTGAATAGTCGCCTTGGGTCAATCGCGCCATTTCGGATTCCGCCAGCTACTTCCGATCTACCCCTAACTCCAGACACGTCGCCGCACTGCGCTAACTGAAGCGATGGGCCAATACCGGAAGTGGACCGGGTTTTATTCGATCACCAGGTCGGCACGGGCGAGAAGGGGCTCCGGGATTACGAGACCAAGCGCTTTCGCAGTCTTGAGATTGATAGCGAGTTTGAACTTGATCGACTGATAGATCGGAACATCGCCGGGTTTGGCTCCGCGCAGCACCTTATCGACACAAGAGGCAAGGTATCGGTAGTGCTCCAGGCGATCCGGCGCATAGGCGATAAAACCGCCGATCTCCACAATTTCAACCCATGGGATCATTACGGGTAGTCTGTGCATCTCTGCCAACTCGACGATGAGCCGCCGACGCGTAAAGTTCTCCGCGTGGTCAGTGAAGATGACGGCACCTACATGCCTCTGAGCGACCGCCGCGAATGCCTTGCGGTAGTCGACCTCTTCGTGGCTTTCGAGAAAGGCCGGAATGAGTTGGATGCCCAGACGCGGAGCCGCGTCTCGTATCGCCAAGCCGAATGAGTTCTCCCAAAAAGCGGGTGCTATGATGTAGCCGACCGTGGAAAGCGTTGGGATGGCCTCCTTCAATACCTCAAGGTGTTTCGCAAGATATTGGGATCCAGCATCTGGAGTGGCTCCTGTAATGGAGCCTCCGGGGCGGGCCAAGCTGGCGGCGAAACCTTGGGCGGCCGGATCGCCCACGACTGTGACGATAGGTATCGTGCTCGAAGCTGATCGGAAGCTCTGCACCATGAGTGACCCGAACGTCACGATCACATCCGGCTCGGCGCGAACCACTTCTCGGGCAAGTTCCGCGTAGTGTTCGGTGCGGCCTCCGCCACTGTAGCGCGCCACAGAAAGATTACGCCCTTCGACATAGCCCAGACGACGCAACTCCTCGAAGATCACTCGATAGAACGGATTGCCGCCGGTTTCGCTCAATTCGGATATGAGAGCGGATGGAGGAACAAGGGCGATACGATAGACCCTCGTGGACTGCTGCGCACGCGCAACAAGCGGCCACGCCGCCGCCGCGCCACTGATTGCCGCAATGAACTGTCGTCGTTTCATGTCCGCCCCCGGCTCAGAGCCAATATCCTATCGGCTCAAACAATCATTCCATAGGGGCACCGCATTGAGTCATGTCTCTTGTGGGTCGAAAGCAGCGGTCAGCCTATCAGTCGGGCGGCGTCCGCCTTCCCTCAGATAGCAGACGTGGCGACGGCTCTCGTGGTGTTCAGCTTGGGGCAACAGCAGAAGTCGCAATGCTAACAATCGATCACCGCATCTGCGACCGCAGTACGGAGTTTGGGATGCTCACACCAAGCTCTTTGGAGGTCTTGCGGTTGATTGCCAAGTCAAAAACCTTGGCTGTTCTACCGGCGGGTCAAGCTTTGACAACCCCCGTGACAAGGCGCAATCTAAACGCCCCGGCCAAGCTCTGCCTGTGACGTCAGTATTTGCGTGTTGATTTGGGCGGTTGCTCGCCGATCCTTTTTCTTGCTTTTACTTTAGGGGGAATTTGCATGACTTCGATAAACATCACTCGTCGTGGATTGGTCAGCGGCCTTTCGGTTGGAGTAGGCGTGACCGGGTTGGCTGCGTCCGGCAAGATCATCAACAGCGCGCGCGCTCAGTCCGCTCGGAAGACCTTCGTGTTGATCGGCGGTGCTTTCTTTGGGGCTTGGACTTGGCGTCGCGTTACAGATCGCCTCGAACAGCAGGGTCACAAAACCTATCCACTCACGCTTACGGGCCTGGGCGACCGATCCCATCTCATGAGCAAGGACATCAACCTTGACACTCACATCGCGGATATCGTGAATGTCGTCGAGTGGGAAGACCTCAAGGACATTTGCTTAGTCGCCCATTCCTATGCGGGCTATCCGGCCTCTGGCGCGCTCGAACGCATCGGCGACCGCGTGTCGTCCATTGTTTGGGTTGACGCACTGAAGCCCGCCGATGGGCAAAAGTTTGCCGATGACCTACCCAATAAGCTCCCAGAGGGGGTGATCAGCATACCATCTCCAAAATCGAGCCCCCTGCCGGACCCGAAGGACGCTGCGTGGATGGTATCGAAGATGACACCTCAACCGCTAGGCCCGTGGCTGCAGCCTATCAAGCTCACGGGTGCGCGCGAGAAGGTCGCTAAGAAGACTTACATCCGCCTGCCCAAGTTTCCTTTCGCCTCTTTGGACAAGGCGTTGGAGGAGTGCAAAGCCGATAAGTCTTGGACGACTATCGTGAATACTACATCACTACATGCCGCGATGGTGATGGATCCTGAGTGGCTGACTGGCGTGCTGGTGCAAGCAGCTTGACGCAAGCGCGCGCTCGTTAGCCGAGTATTCGGCTGCTGCCATGGCAGCAGCCTCCGCACCTGTCGCGAACGAACCGGATGAACGCATCAGGAGGGGGCTGACGCGGCATGTGTCATGTCTGCCTTGGGTCTTGGCCGTTTAAAAACGCCCTTCCCAGGGAAGTCGGTGAGAAGCCAGGAACCGGGCCTGTCTCAGGCCGCGATCGCAGCGATCAGCGGCTTGGCTCCGACGATGTTCATGGCCCGTGTCAGATTATAGGCGAGGACCGAGAGAGCCATCTCAGCGGCCACCTTTGGAAGCGTTTTGGTGAGGAAGTGTGTCGCTCCCATGCGGGCCTTCATCGTGCCGAACCGGATGCTCGACCGTCTCGCGACGCTGGCGCATAGCTTGTGGGTTTGCATCGAGGCGCTGCTGCACAGCGTCGAGCAAATGCTCGTGCTCCCATCGCGTAATCCGCCGCTCTAGCCCGGTCGTGCATTGCGATTTGAGCGCACAATTTTGACAGGCTGTGGTCCAGTAGCGCCGCAGCATCTTGCTGTCTTCCTCGTTTGTATAGCGATACGGCAATCGCTCCCCAGCTGGACAGCGATAGGCGTCCTCCCCTGGCAAATACGCAAAGTCCTGCTTACCGAAGCGCCCTTCGGATTTGGCGCCCGACGTCTGCGGCTTGGGCAGAGTTACCGTGATGCCGGCCTCGTGGCACGCGAGGATCTCCGTGCTGCTGAAGTAGCCGCGATCGGCAACGGCCTCGAGCGTCTCAGCCTTGAGAACACCCTTCGCCTGCTTGGCCATGTTGGCAAGTTGTGCCCGATCTGAGCCGCTTTTCGTTACCTCGTGCGCCACAATCAGATGGTGCTCGGTGTCTACGGCGACCTGCACGTTGTAGCCGACGACGCCGGAACCGCGGCCGCTCGTCGCCATTGAACGGCTATCGGGATCGGTCAGTGAGATTTGCTGGTCAGGCGACGCAAGCATCTGCTTCTCGTAAACGGCAAGCTTGCCCATCTCCTCCTTCAGTTTTGTCAGCTTCTCGGTAAGCCTTGTTACCTTCGCGGCCAGCGCCTCCGTCGGCACCTGCCGATCGGCCGTGTCGAGTTGGCTCAGATAGCGCGCGACGCTTTCCTCCAGCTGGGCATGCCGCCGTTCCACCTTCGCCCGTGTGAAGTTCTTGTCGCGGTTGTTCACAGCTTTGAACTTGCTGCCATCGATGGCGACGCTCGCCGTCGTGAGAAGACCCATCTGACGACAGAGTTCGACGAAGCGCGCACATACTTTGCGTAGTGCCAGGCCGTTATCCTTGCGGAAGTCCGCAATCGTCTTGTGATCGGGAGCGAGCCGACCCAGCAGCCACATCACCTCGACATTGCGCCCGGCCTCTCGTTCCAGCCGCCGGCTGGACTGAACCCGGTTTAGATAGCCGTAAATGTAAAGCTTGAGCAGAATCGAGGGATGGTACGACGGCCGGCCGGTTGCCTCGGGATCGACCCCGCCAAACCCGAGTTCGGCCCGATCGAGGTCGTCGACGAGGACGTCGATGACGCGAACTGGATTATCCGCGTCGATCCAGTCCTCCACGCATTCAGGAAACAGCGTGCTCTGCCCACGATCCGCACCCTCAACGAAGCGCTTCATCCGAGCCCCCGCAAATCGTGCGGGAATCATATCGCGCGAATCACTTCAAGCGCAGCGTTTTCACACAGCCAGGGTCAATTGCGCCATTCTGACTGTGCGCCGATAACCTTCCGGTCTACCCCGATAAGCAGACCATTTCAGAGCCGGGCGGCACTTCGCATTCGGGCCAGTAGCAGACTCAGCCTACTTATTCGATAACCTCGTCCGCACGGGCGAGCAACGTGGGTGAGAAAGAGAGGTCAAGCATCCTTGCCGTCTTCAAATTAATTACCAGTTCGAATTTGATCGGCTGTTCTACTGGCAAATCCTGAGGCCTCGCGCCCTTCAGAATCCTATCGACGTAACTCGCTGCTCGGCGAAACAGATCGGTTAAGTCTGCACCGTAGGACATCAATCCTCCGACATCCACGAACAGCCGGAAGGGATACATTGCCGGGAGGCGTGCTCCTGATGCAAAATTTACGATGACTGCTCTCAAGCCGACCGTACGTGGGTCGCCAAGCACAAGAAGTCCATCAGGTCGCTGCGCGTCTATCCTAGTGAGCGTGGCATCGAGGTCAGCCGGGGCTTCAATCTCGTGCGGGTCAAGGCGCAGAGCCAATGCCTGCGCTGCGGGTTTCAGTTCGACCCAATCGTTTGCCTTTAGCGGGTTGGCCGAGTTCCATAGTACAGCAACGCGCGAAAGCGCGGGCACATACTCCTTAAACAGCTCAAGTTGTTTGCGGCTCAGCTCAGGATGCATTTGGGAAGAGCCAGTAGCCAGTCCACCGGGATGCGCCAGACTTTGAACATCGCCTACCCCGACCGGATCGCCGTGAACCGCGAATGCGACTGGAATGCCTTTAGCCGCCGTCATAGCTGCTTTCGTCTCGGGTCCTGAAACTGCAAGGATCAGTTCGACTGGGAAGTTGGCAAGTTCGGAAGCAAGGCGAGGCAAGCGATCAAAGTGTCCATCAGCAGAACGATATTCAACCATAAGGTCCCGTCCTTGATGCCAACCAAGGTCACGTAGTCCCCGTTCGAATGCAGCAAACAGGCGTGAGCCAATTTCGATTGGCGCCGCAGACAACACGCCAATTCGCCGCAGATGATCAGAATCGCGGCCTCTACTAGCGGCGAGAGGCCAGGCGATGAGGCCTCCACCTATAAGCGCAATTAATTCCCGGCGCCTCATTCAATTGCCCTGCCGATCAATCGTGGCGGGGCCATAAAGGCATAGGGACTGGCATTCAGCCAGCCGACCTGCGGGCCGAACTTGAGCTACCCGGACAACGTCCGAGATGGGTCATTCGCGTCGACTTAGCCGCGTCTCAGCTGTGTCCGGTCTGGCCTCGACTGCTGACACGCCGGAGGCCGTCGCGATCTTCGCCTTCGGGCCAATACCGGACTCGTGCATTCCGCTCGGGCAAGGCAGGCCTTGCTGGCCGCACTGTTGAACGCCGTCGGCCATACAGAACCAGCTTGTGCTCGAACGGCAACGTGCCTCGTCGCGCACCCGGTACATCGGCTAAGGCCGAGGCTTCAAATAACGCGACGAGAGCGGGAGGTGAAAAATCTTGAAGCCTTTTATTTCAGGAAACGCCTCTGCTGCGTCCACGGACACCAGGGCCGCGACCGCAGCCGGCACCTCACCATTGACCAGCCGATCGATCGCCGCCGTGTGCCCTGCGCTGAGTTGGACCACAGGACCTCCTGCTGCCACGATCGCGATCATGATATCAACCCTCGATGCGGAATACCTGTCATCGATAGCAACGTTTTTTTCAGTAAGGGCGAATACCGACGGGATCTCCGGTCGAACTATTACAACGGCAACCAAGGGCTCTGTGTCAGGCGACGCACCTGCAAGTGGGTCGGCCCCGTCACGTGCCGCTGTTGTGGCCGTGACCGTCATTCGCTCTGCAACCGCCGTCGCGGCCGCCACCTGCTTCTGTATCGTCCTGCTATTGGAATTCGGAGCGGGCCCCACGGTGGACCACGGATCCGCGACGCTTAGCCCTGTCGTACCGGGACCTGCGGCGGGGGCGCTGCTTTTGCTCTCGAGTTCCGTCTTCAATGAAGGAGGCGGGAGCGGGACGCCGGTTGCCGGAGGCTCTGCCTTTGCCGTGGTGACAGTAAGTTTCGCCTTCTTGGTAGCGAGATGTGCCGGCCCCCTGTCACGGGCACGATGAGCCGGCTGCTTTTCGGAGGCTACCGCAATGGTAAAGTTGGCAGATTTTGTTCGGCGATTGGTTTTGGATGACGCGAGTTTAATCGGCTGATCGGCAGCCGTCCTATTGGAGCAGGCGAAGCCATGTTTGTCAGTGCACGATTCCACGGCCGCTTGGTGCGGTGGCTGACGACTACAGCCGACCAAGGTCGCGGCTAGCGCGATGATGAGAGGTGTTCGCAAGCAATCACCCTAGAGGATGAATTTCTGCCGGTATTCTCTCTGCGTATTGATCTCCGCGCTGATCGTTATCTTTTGTACGAGAATGTTAAACGAGCATTAAGCGTCCGCCGCCCGGTACGAGAAACCGCCATATGGTTAACGCCAGGGATGGAGCGCGTCACATTGGTTCACACGGCGGATCGCGCCCGCTATAGCGACATTCTCCGACAGGTAGGGCTGACAGAACACTGATCTTCAAACCGCAAACGAGTCGCTGGCCCAATACCGCCAACGTCCGCAACGGGTCAAAAGCGCCGTTTCGACAATCGGCCCATTACTTCCGGTCTACCTCCAACTTCAGACATGTCGCCGCCCCGCACCAAGTGGCGCGAAGGGCCAACAGCGATCATCGCGTCGAACCATCAGGTGTGGGCCGCGTCGCGTAGATCACGTTTTGGAATGCTTACCTCGGTTGATTTCGTAGGCTTGGAGATTGCATCGAGCCGCAGTAAGAAGTGGCGCACAAATGCCCATCTTGGCCGCGCGTTCTGCTAGATCGCCAATCGTATGCTCGCCTTCCGTGGGCCGACCGTCTTCCATATCGATCAGCATCGATGGCCCGTAGGTCGATCCCTGTTGAGAAAACATGCCGCGCACAATACCAGCCGCATCAGGAGCAGGAGGGGGGGCTGGCGGATAACCAGCCGCCGTTACCACTCGCGTGCATTCGTCGATTACATCGGAAACAAACGATGGTCCGGAAGCTGACTGGGCGATTGCCCCCGCTCGTGACCTCGTTAGGCTTGCTATCGTTGCGCTAATAACAAAGCCGAAGAACTTCGCCCACATCATTGCAACGATGGTGTCGCTGATCTGGACGGGAACGCCGCCTGCTTCTAGGTCAGCCTTGATGGCCGCACAGCGGTTGGAAGTGCTACCGTCAAGCTCTCCAATTGCATTGAGATTGATGCGCAACTGGCTCTGCTGGATCGTGCCGTCCGGCGTCAGAGCAGCATTGATAGTCGTCAGGCCGCCAAGCACGCGCGCCTGACCGAACCTCACCGTCAGAACGTCGATATGACGCATGCCATTCAGTACGGGCACGATCACGCTCTGCTCAGTCATGGCCGGAGCAAGTGCGTCCATGGCCCCATCAAGATCGTAGGCCTTACAGGACAGCAGAATAACATCGTAGGTCCCATTCAGCTGACCTTGCTGGACAGTCTTGGTCTTCGTACGGAGTTCACTGCCATCCTGTAGCTTTACGATCAGGCCGTCCCGCTGAAGTTGGGCAGCGCGCTTGGGCCGGACGAGAAACGTCACGTCAGCGCCGCCCTTGATTAGCATTCCGCCAAAATATCCCCCGAGCGCACCCGCACCTAAAATTAGGTACCGCATTTACTTCCCCCATGTCTGCCTCTGCCTCTTTGCAGATGCATCAAAGCATACTGAGCAACCTTTGTAAGCATCCGCCCAAGGCCGCGGAGCCTCTTCTTTTTGATCGGAGCCGGTGCGGCGAGGACATGGCTCCGGTGCGA
>NZ_JAFCJM010000104.1 GCF_018130955.1 Bradyrhizobium liaoningense | reverse complement strand
CACCCGCTCATGCCCTGTGCATTGCGTAGCGTAGGAGTTGCGTTGAGAGCGTCAGGGTCGGCGGATCAAAGCCGGTCGGCCTTACCAAATGGCCGAAAGACATCCGTCGGTTACAGCCGACTTTTGCAACAAAATCGACACATAGCAGACGTTCAGTTCTGTTCAACAGGCTACAGCCTCCCGGCTGACCAGCAGATATTTTTGTGTCCGCAGCTCTTGGGTGCCGCGTTGCTGATCGGCAGCTCGCTTATACCCTGCACGAGACAGGATTTGAACCGGTCGAGCAGGCAGCGGCGCCCGCTCCATGTTTTCGACATGCGGTCACGCTAGATCGGCAGGGCAAAGTGGCCCACAAAAAGGGAGGTATCGATGTACATCAATTGGGACGTAACGATACGCTTTGATCCGAACTCAGTCCTGCCTTCCACACAGCATGGCATTCCTGTTCCGAGTTACGGAAACTATGGTGGCCCAAACTATTCTGCTGGCGAAGAAGGTGGGAGGACTCCCGAGTTCGGAACAGCCGACTACTTGGCTCATCCTCCAAAGGACGATCTCGATCAGCTCTTTTATGCACACGATCTCGTCTATCAACATTTGAGAGATGGCACTGCGACCGTACTCCAGACGTTTGATGCAGACGCGAAACTGCTAGAGGGCATGTATGCGCTAACACAGTCAGAGCCGGCGCTGTTCGCTAACGACCCCGAAGCACTTCTCTATGAGGGGTTTGCCACTCTGGGCATTCTCGGCAAGATTGAAACTACGCCGGGTGAAAGTGAATATCTCCAAACAACGCTCCCCCCGGCCGAACAGCAGCTCTTCGCTGCCGCGGCAATACAAAGCTTTGAGACCGGACTCACTGAAACGCCAGGCAACGAATCCCGCAGCTTGCATGGCGCGTTGCACGTGTTCGAAGCTCATTTCGGAGATCTTCTGCTCGCGTAAGAGGAGCAGTTTAGAGGGACTGTCGATCGGCTATTTGCTGCCACGAAAAGGTCGCCCGACGGGGCGACCTTTGTTCGTCGCTCACGCCTTCCTTTGGGCTGCGAGTGTGTGCACGTCGGGCGGCGAACGTTCGCTTGCGCCGAACGCAGCCGCTCCGGTAACGTCCCTGCTGGCCCATCGCTTCAGTTACCGTAGTGCAGCAACATGTCTGAAGTCAGGGGTAGATCGGAAGTAGCTGGCTAACCGCTAGAATGACGCGATTGACCCTTGTCGGAAGTCGGTGGGCCCAACATGGCCGTCCACCGTTGGCAGGTATCGCAGCCATTCCCCGGATCGGATGCCCCGCGGGTCAATATCTCGGTGCGAGGCGACGTAGTCGATCTCGCCGCGCGTGGTGCCGATATCCATCAGATCCCTGTCACTTAAGTTGGACCAGGCGGCGCGCAATTTTTGGCGTTCGCGGCGCTCCAGAAAGGGATCCCAACATTTCCAGATGAAGCTCGAGACATGCCGGGCCGATACGGACGTCCGTTCCAGCCATCCTGTGCCGTGCGTCGTGCTCATTGCGGTGTCTCCAGGGATGGTGTCTTTCCACCGGCACGAGGGTGCCGCAATATCGGCAGGCACGCTTGACCGGCCGCTTACATTTTCCTCACCGGCAGCTTATTCTTGCGATGTCCAGCGAGGCCAAAGCGCTACCCGGTTGTCGGGGGCCCTCATCCAGCGGGATTCGCATCTTGCGCTATCTCTTCGAGGAGTACGCATTCGACACCGACCGGCGCGAGCTGCATCGCGGGGCGCTTGTCGTCTCCGTGACGCCACAGGTCTTTGACCTGCTCGACTACCTGATCCGCAACCGGGAGCGCGTCGTCAGCAAAGACGAACTCATCACCGCCATCTGGAATGGGCGCAGCGTGTCGGATGCCGCGCTGACGACCCGACTCAACGCCGCCCGCAACGCAATCGGTGATACGGGCGAAAAGCAGCGTCTAATCAAAACACTGGCGCGCAAAGGCTTTCGCTTCGTTGGCGTGGTGCAAGAGCAGAGGCCCATTGCGCAGGTTGACTCGCTGACGCGGAATGACGGCACGGCGCAAAGGACGTTTTCACCGCCTCGTCTTTCCATCGTCGTATTGCCATTCGTCAACCTCAGCGGTGATCCCGAGCAAGACTACTTCGTCGATGGTGTGACCGAGAGCCTGACCACGGACCTGTCGCGCATCAGTGGCGCGTTCATAATTGCGCGCAACACCGCATTCACGTTTAAGGGCAAAGCCGTAGACGTATTGAAGCTGGGACGCGAGCTGAACGTCCGCTATGTGCTTGAAGGCTCGGTACAGCGTGGCGGCAACCGTCTCCGGGTGAATGTGCAGCTAGTCGACACTGAAACGGGCAATCAGCTGTGGGCCGAGCGCTTTGAGAAGCCCATCGGCGATCTCTTTGATATGCAGGACGAAATCGTATCGAGGCTCGCCAACGCTCTCGATGCCGAACTCCTTGCTCTGGAAGCGCGCCGCGCGGAGCGCTCACCCAATCCCGACGCGACTGACTTGTGTTTCCAAGGCGCCGTTTGGCTCAACATGGGTCGAACACCTGAAAATATGACACGAGCGTGCGGCTTCTATGAACGGGCCTTGGCACTCGAACCGACAAATGTTGAGGCGCTGGTCGGCAGAGCATGGGCTAATTTCGTAATTGGTGCCAACTTGGTGTCCGACGATCGGGTAGAGCGTCTCGCCGCAGCCGAGACAACCCTCGCCAAGGCGCTATCCTTGGCACCGAACCATCCCCTGGCTCACAACACCATGGGCCTTGTGAAAATTTTTACGAACCGCGCGGCTCAAGGCATTGCAGAATGCCAGCGGGCGTTGACGCTTGATCGGAATTTGGCCCGCTCGCACGCGGGCATTGGGGTCGCGAAGTTTTTTCTCGGTCGGGGCGGGGAAACCGAAGCCCATATGGAGCAAGCGCTCCGTCTCTCTCCTCGCGACACACTTGTCTATGTCTGGAGTATGTTTGTTGGCCTCGCCAAATTTTGGCAGGGTGCCGACGCCGAAGCTCTTGTTTGGCTACGCCGGAGCCTTGAGGCCAACCGAAATTATCCCGCTGCGCATTTCAATCTCGCGGCTGCGTTGGCGCTCGTCGGTGAGTTGGATGAAGCACGGGCCACAGCGCAGGCCGGCCTTGCGCTCAATCCGAGTTTCACTATCCGTCGGTACCGCACGAACACCCCAAGCAACCATCCGCTGTATCTCGCGGGATGCGAGCGCGTCTATGAGGGCCTGCGGCTGGCCGGGGTGCGCGAGGGCTGATGGTCAGCTTATGGCCCCAAGCGGCCGACCCGGCATGTCCGCGAGACGTCCGCTCCTTGGGGGTGAAGCAGACTCGATATGCTCCACCCGAGTTCTTCCGGGCGTGACCCAAAGCCGAAGTCGATCCCGCTCGCTTACATCAAGGGCGCTCCTCGGCTGCGTCCGGCGCGGATGACCCACTCCGACTCTTCGAGATCTGGACGTCACACGTCACTGCGTGTCTTCTAGATCGAGTGGGCATGTTACTCGATCAGCAATAGGCCACGCTTCTTGTCCCCATCCCACGTATTCATTGCATCGAACAAGCGCGTGCGCTCCACAAGCCAAGGACGGTAATCGCGATTGACGTCCAGCACGAAAACCAGATCCTCGTTTTCGAGATATCCGCCTATCGGAGAGTGATGGCCACTCCCCGCTCCAAAGATCATCTTCCGATCGAAATTAAGGATGTAACGGTGGGCTGGATCATTGGAGCGCTTCAGATGTTCTCGGAATTCTTCTGCACTCATGTCCCGAAGTACGGTCACGCTGCGACGTGTCTTGGCACGCGCGAGACCAGCAAGCTCATCTAACGTCAGGCCCATTATGCAGAAACCAGTCCAGCAAAGGCCCGTTCCGGCCAAAACCGATCTCTCGCTTGTGGCATCCTCGCCGAACGAACGAAACACGTTGGCTAGACTGGACGGGCCGCAAAGAGAAGCGTTGGACTGCCAAGAAACCGCATGGCTAAATGATGCGGCAGCCGGCAACTTCCACGCGCGTTCGACAGCGTCATCTGCGTGAATTACCGATAACTCAATTGCCTCTGGGCTAACCTTTGTCCGGCTTACGACAAGTTCCACACCGCCCAGGGCGAGGACGATCGCCATTGCGGCGGTGAGGCCGGCCGTCCAAAACTTGGTTTTCAACTTCATTGCAGCGCAAGCTCCTGAAACCGGATAATTTCTTAAACAACCGGCCTCAATTCCGGTAAGACCTCGGCGCTCAACTCTAAGATACATCAGACTGTGGAAGGGGTATGGTCGCTAATGGCCCTTCACGACGGTTTGCGCGACGCCTGAATATTTCCGAACTTGAGGGTAGTCCGCACTTCGGCTGCTCGGCGCTAAACCGGACGCCACGCGGACAGCCCAATTCGGTCGAGAATGACCCCTAGCCGCTTCGAAGCGCCCAGGGGGATCTTGGTGGTTGGGCGGGGTCAGGCAGTGTGGCATAATCCACGACGTGGACCCGTTAAATCCATTGCTTCTTGGAAGGAGAATCGCCATGTCCACGTACATGCTTCTCTGCAATTTCACCGAGCAAGGTGTTCGGACCATCAAGGAAATGCCGCAGCGTCGAGCGGCCGCCAGGGAGTTGGGCAAAAAGTTTGGCGTTGACATCAAGGCCGGCTATCTCGCCATGGGAACATATGACCTCATCATCCACGCTGAGGCCACCGACGATGAGGCCATGGCCAAGTTTCTCTTGTCGCTGGCCGCCATCGGGAACGTACGGACGACCTCGGTCAAGGTGTTCCCGGAAGCGGATGTTGACAAGATCATCGGCGGGCTAGCGTAAGCTAACGCAAATCAAAACAAAGGTCAGTTGTTGACCAGAAGCGGCTGATGGCCGATGGGCAGAGCATGTCCGCTCTGCCCTGGTGATTCAGACATCAACTTGTTCGGCAATCGTGAGGGCGTCGTCAACCTCGATGCCGAGATAGCGGACCGTGCTTTCGATCTTAGTGTGGCCGAGCAAGAGCTGAACGGCTCGCAAATTTCCCCGTACGACGGCAGATCAGCGTCGCCTTGGTCCGGCGCAGGGAGTGTGCCAACACCCTCGGATCTAGCCCGATGCTTGCCATCCAGTCGGCAAGAAGGCGAGCATATTGGCGAGTTGTCATCGCACGATCGCACCCACGGCGCCCTGTGAACAAATACTCACCTGGCCTCTTGCCGGCTTCCTTCAAGAAGTCGTCAACGGCTTGCCGGGTTTGATCAGTCAACTCGAACTTAACGGGTCTGCCGGTCTTCTTCTGTCGGACGGTCGCGCGATCGAGCGCATAGCCATTCGGAGCAACATCTTCGACCCTTAAGGCGACGACGTCGCAACCACGCAACTTACTGTCGATTGCAACGTTGAAAAGGGCAAGGTCGCGGGTCCGTCGTTCGATCAGGAGCCGGGTTCGGATCGACCAGACTTGGTTTGGCCGCAGCGGAGGTTTGGCTCCGATCAGCTTGACCTTGTTCCAGGGTATGCGGCGAGCTTCAGTAGACAGGCTGTCTTCGTCGGGCATGATCGTACTCCTCGGTTTGTGAGAGCATCGAGCATGCGTTGTGACGCGCAGATCGTGTCTGCTTTCAGAGGCTTGCGGCCGTGGGGCGCTCTGGGGGCCGCTTTAACTCCGCAGTGAATGACCCTTAGCGCACGTCACCGTTGTCGTGATGAATGTCTGCTTTTTGCGTGTTAAAGCAGACGTAGGAATTGAGCGAGCGGACCTCCTATGATCGTTTGTTCCTGCAACGTCCTAAGCGACACCGAGGTGCGAACTGTCGCCAACACTGCGACGCGCCGAACCACCAGCTATGTCTTTAGCTGCCTTGGCACCAGAGCTCGGTGCGGTCGCTGCGCCCGCACCATCCGAGAAATCATGGACGAGGTATTTGACGGAGCGAAAGTCGGTCGTGCGAATGGCGGCGCCGTACTTGCTGCGCCGACGGACAAGCAGCCCTAGGCTTCATGGTGCCGCCATCCAGGTGATCGAATAGCGATGCTATTTGCTGCGGTGCATGAGTCCGGTTGTGTGAAGGGTTTCGGATGCCGGCCGCGTGAGGGACGGCGCCGCGTGTTCGGCGGCCGGCGTCCGAAACCCTTCACAATAAGCGAATTTCCGGGACATATTGACAAAGTCCGTTTTGCGGCGCCGCTAGCGTGACGTCTTCGATCGCCATTCAACTGGTACGAGATGGCGCACTTTCTCGACTGCCGAAGACCAGCGCAATTCCCCCGAGTATTGCAAGCGATGATATCGAAAGGCGAAGGGAGATTGCTTCTCCGAGCACTAAGGCGCCTGCCAATGCCGTGATGACCGGAACGCTCAGTTGCACCGAGGCGCCTTGCGCAGGCGTCAGACCCGGGAGCGCCGCGTACCAGATTGTATAGCCAAGCCCGGACGCAACAGCGCCGGAAAGGATCGCACAAGCGAATCCGATGGCAGTGAGGTTCGTGCCGAACAATAGGACACACAAAGAAAGTCCAATTGCGATTGGCAGGGAACGCAGGAAATTCCCGGCCGTCGCGCTGAGGGGATCCGTAATGCCACGGCCAAGCAGCGAGTAAGCGCCCCATGCAACGCCGGCAGCCAACATGAGACACGCGCCCGCCACCGACGGCGCCATCGCACCGGGAGCAACGAGCGCCGCCAGTCCTGCGACGGCGATTGTTAATCCGAACCACTGCAAAGCGGATAAGCGTTCACCGCGGACGAACCCATAGCCGACCATTGTCGTCTGAACCGCACCAAACAAAAGTAGCGATCCCGTTCCGGCCGGCAGAGAGGCATATGCAAAGGAGAACGTGGCCACATAAGCGAACAGCGCTACAGATGCGGGCCACGATCCCCCGGACGGTTCAGGCTTTCGGCGAAGCGACAGGATGAGGCACAGTACGCACGCGCCTGACGCAAGGCGTACAAGGGTAAATGTGGCCGGATCGATCGCAGCATGGGACAGGGCTAACCTGCAAAGCACTGAATTTGCCGCGAACGCAGCCATCGCCAAACCGGTCAGAGCAATTGTCCCGATCCTGATTCGAGGCTGCTTCATTCGTCAATGACCCGTCACCGGGCCATGGCGCACTTCGCCTGCGTCGGCCACGTGCTGCGACAGCGGCATCGTGTAAGTTGTCGCGGTTCCGACCACGCAATCTTCTCCGCTTGCGTTGCGGACAACGGTCTCCAGCTTGCAGATCGGCTTGTCGTCGCGGACGTGCTCGACCTTGACGCTTGCCGTAATCGTCTCTCCGACCCGGACGGCCTTGACGAAACGCCAGTTGGTTTCGAGGAACACCGTCCCCGGCCCCGGGAGATCTTCGGCAACGACGGCATTCATGAGACCGGTCGTGACCCCGCCCTGCACGATAAGCCCGCCGAAGGGCGAACTGGCCGCCAGCTCGAGGTCGTAATGGATGGGGTTCTTGTCACCCGTCATCGCCGTGAACATTTCGACATCGCGCATGGTGGTGGTGCGGCTTCGTTCCGCGCGGCGACCTGCCACGGGCCGGCCGGCCAGCGTGCGAGTCCAGGGTGAATCGGTCGACATCTTCATGCTCCTATGCGGCGTGGGACGGCTCTTGGTACAAGTTCGCGATGTGACTGGCCTCGGCCTTCATGGCAGCGCTCAGATCGGCGTGAAGCTGCTTGACCTCGTCGAGGTCCCAGATGAAGGAGGCGATCGCGTCGGTGGTGCGCAGAAGCGGCAAGGACAGCTCGTCGCGCTCGCGCTGGTAGGCCTCAAGCCCGCTTGTGCTGCCGTCGATGACTCCGCGCGACAGCAATTGCGCATCGCGAAGGGCGTCCGTGATGCCGTGTGCGGTCAGTGGGTCCTTGAAATAGCCGGCATCACCGACGAGGGCCCAGCCTGCGCCCTGACATTGCCGGAGGTAGCTCCTGGCTCCCCCAAAGCTCCGCAAGCGGCCGGTCAGCGTGGCCCTGCCAATGCCGGCGCGCAGCTCGGGACAGCTCGATGCCATCACCCCGAGGAATCCGCGCATGAGATCGCCGCGAAATGTCGCGACGAAATGCGAAGCCGGAACCGCCGCAAAGACGCAGTGACCGCCGTTGGTTGGAATCACGCCGGCCGCGGCGTTTTGAGCGAAATGCCAATGCAGGCCATCGCGGTCCAGGCCTGAAAAGTAGCCGAACACAAGGCCACAGGCGTTGAAGCCTTCGACGATGACTCTTGAATTGACTGATTGTGCGACGGTCGACTGGCGGCCGTCCGCACCGACGACGATATCGGCGCGGACGGTCCTGCACGCACCGCTGCCGTCTCTCAAGGAAGCGCCGATCACCCGGCCGTTCGATGCAAATTGCAATTCGGACACAGCGACGCCATGGCGAACCGCCGCGCCGGCGTCGCGGGCTGCATCGACCAGCAACGGATCGAGCACGGTGCGTCGCGGCGCCAGCAGACAATCGACGCCATGCTCCGGCTTGATGTCCACCCGAACGGCCTCGTCGCCATAGTGGAACGTCGTTGACCGAATCGCGGGCGTTCCCGCCGCAGCAATATCCGGCGCAAGTCCCCAGCGCGTGAGTTGCATGACCGCTGACCGCATCAGGGCGTGCGTCGACATCGTATCGGAGCCATAGGGCTGCCGGTCGACCACCAGCACCTTTGCACCCGACCGCGCCAGGAGCAGGGCGGTGGCTGCGCCCGCACAGCGTGCGCCGACGATGACCGCGTCATAATTTGAGTCGAGACTGTGTAGGCCGTTCATGGCATTTGCTCTCAGGCGGCAGCGCGATTGAGGTTGTGGCCGAGGTGAGCGGCGAGATCCGCAGCATCGTCGTCCGCTCCGTCAATGAAGGACGATTTGCGCCGGCGCATGAAGGGCAGGCCCATTACATATATTCCCGGTGCGGCAACGATCCCGCCATCGTGACGGATGCGTCCCTTGCGATCGAGCACTGGGACGTCCAGCCAGGAGTAGTCGGGGCGATATCCTGTCGCCCAGATCACCGAACCGATGCCGGCATCGTTCAGGTCCAGGCCGATCCTGGTTTGTGACCCGACATCGGTCGGCTCAAAGCGATGCGGCGCGGGAAACTGTTGCGCGAGTCCGCTCGCGTTCACCCAGTCATCGATGCTGGAGAGCAGCCGGTTCATCTTCAGATCGGCCAGCGCGCAGAGATTGGCGAGCGATCCGGAAAACTGCGCCTTGCCGTCAGTAAGGCCGACAACGCGGCCCACGAGCTCGACGCCCGCCTTGCCCAGGCTGTTGAGGTCGACGGTCACGCGCTCCGGCGTTCCGATCAGCTGGAGCGACGGCAGCCGCCGCGCCCGTTCGATGTCCTCTTCCATGGTGTCGTATCGAACGACCATGGCGCCGATGACGTCCATCCACCACTGGATATCCCGCCCGCGGTAGGTTCGCGGCAGCCGGACGTGCTCGCCGACGCAAAGCACGACTCTGCGCCCGGCCGCCCGGATCTCCCGGGCGAGTTGAATGCCGCTTGCCGAGGCACCGACGATCATCACGCCGCCATCAGGCAGGAGACCGGGATTCCTGTATTGCAGCGGCGTCAGGCTGGCCACGCTCGCAGGCAGACCGGCGGCAAGCTGCGGGATCGAGGCAAGATTGCAGGCGCCGGTTGCTATGACGAGCTTGCGGCAGCGCCATGCACCAAGGCTGGTTTCGACCTCGTAGCCCGCCTCCTGCTGCCGCACCCGCGTGACGCGCGCTCCCGTTACGATCGGAGCGCGCGAGAGACTGGCGTACTGATGCAGGAAGCGGACGACCTCCGGCATCGTCATGAAGCCGTCCGGATCGTCGCCACTGTAGGCGTATCCCGGCAGGCGGCTTTGCCAGTTGGGCGTGAGAAGGCGAAGCGAGTCCCACCGCTCCTTCAGCCATGAGTTGGCCACCTCGCCGCGCTCGAGGACCACGTGGTCGATCGAACGCGTGCTAAGATGCCAGCTCATGGCCAATCCGGATTGGCCCGCGCCGACAATGATGGCGGTTGCAAATTTCACAGCACGCGCTCCCTTTCTCCAGCCGTTATCCTCAGTTAGCAGTCACGAAGACGTTCGTCGGATTGGTCACGATGTCGAACACGGCCGACCGCTTCTGCGATTGAGCTACCAACGCCTTGATGTCGTCTTCGCTCGCATCTGCGCGAATGTCGAAGTGGACGCGGATGGCACCGAAGCCGTTGCGCACCTCGTCGTCGATGCCGAGGATTCCTTGAATATCCATGTCGGCCTCGAGCGAAGCCCTGACCGAATGCAGCTGTATGCCGCGGCGCTGGGCAATCGCAGCAACGCCTGCCGTGAGACAGCTCGCAAGCCCGGACAGAACGAGCTCGACCGGAGTCGGAGCACTGTCTTCGGATGCGAAGACCTGCGGGTGATCTGCCTCCACGGTGAACGTCTTGTTGCGGGACTGCTCGGCTCCGAGGCCGAAGAAACTGCCGATAGCGGAGCGGCTGTGCGTGCCATTCACCCATTCACAGCTCGCCCGCCACTTAAACTGAGCCGCCTCAGGCGCCTGCTCGAGTGCCGTACGGGCACCTAACAGCGCATCGACATTGACGCCATTATTGACTTTGGCGCGTGCACTCGTCGTAATAGTCATTTCGTTCTCCTTTGGTGACAAATCTGAGGTAAGGGGGTTCGTAAATCTTGACTCTGCTCTTGCGGGCTTAGCGCTCGCCCAATGTCAGATCGATATACGCGCCCGTGCACGAGCATGCTTGAAGCCAGCATGCGGAATTCCTTTAGATGCCGTTGATTTCTTGCTGAGGCGGTGAGACGGCATAAGGCAAAGACGATCACGCAGCGCTCTCAATCGCGTGAATACATACGGAGGAGAAATGGTTCCCCCCCGAACTTCAAACCCCTTGCGGCTTCGCGATGAACTCGACCAAATCCCACGACTCTTCTCGCTTGGGTTCTTGCCGTCCGGAAGGGTGCGGTCGTCTTCGGCGTCAAGTGTAGATGCGCTTGCTTCATCGCGGACCGAAGAGCTTCGCGATTACTTTCGTCCGCGATGACGGCGGCAAGATGCGCGAGACTTTCGCGTCCCATCTCCGCAACGAGGTCGAACTTGGCAAGGTTGGCTCGGAGCGCGTTGATAGCTACATGCGCTGACGGATTAGGAGATCTCGCGTTCGACGCAACACCAGCAAAGCTTGCTGATCGACCGACTTGATCGGCACGAACCGCATCGATGGGCGTGTCACGGCCTCACAGATGGCGGCTGCGTCGGCAGCATCGTTTTTCGACCGCTTGACATAGCCCTTGACATTACTCGGCGGCATCAGACGCACGGCGTGACCGAGTTGGGAGACATCACGCGCCTAATGATGAGCAGTTCCGCGGGTTTTACGCCAACCAGGCAAGGGGGAATCTTGCTAAAGAAGTGGATGAGCCGCTTGCGCCGCAACTGACGGCCGATGACGACTTTCCCCGCACTATCCACGCCGTGCACTTGGAACGCCGATGGTGCTAACTTGCATGTGGACGACCCCTCCGGTGTTTCGTTGCCTCAACGATCGCCTTTTTGCACATTCGGTGCCGGGAGCGGACGTCGTCCACTACATCAAAAGCTGACTTCGGCCAACGCCTCAAACAGATCAGGCCAAGACTTTCGCCTGCAAATCACGCAAATGGCAAACTTAGGATTTGGAAATGCCGGCCAAACGCAGGCCTTCAAGAAATCGATCAATGAAATCTATATCATTGCAAAAGAACAGCTCGTTTCGGGCTATTTCGGTGTTGTAGTTAGGCTTGCGCCGCAGCAGCTCGGCAGCGGCAGCCTTTGCTTCCGTCTTATCGCCGAGTATACCTAGCGAAGCGGTCAATGCTGCAAATGCTTGGTACGTTGCATTGCTTTGTCGAGTCGCCCGTCGGGCGAACTCGGCTGCTATGTCATACTCGCTAAGGGAAAAGTGAGTCCAAGCACGAACATGATGGAAGCTCCAAAGATGGTTGTCGCGCGGACTGAGCACGGTTGCGCGGTCAAGCAGAGTCTCTGCTTCAGTCTCTCGGCCGTACCACAGCAAGTTGAATCCTTGTGCAAAATAGGCCTGTGCGAAACTTGGGTTTAGCTCTAAGGCTACATCTAGAGCCGCCAGCGCTTCGTCATTCTGATGTGTCAGGCACAGGGCTCGCCCCAGTACGCATTGGCAGAAGCAATCAAGATCGTCGAGAGCCACAGCCTCCCGCGCCTGTCGCAATGCCGTTTCAAGCCGCGCCGGACGATCATTTGGGTCATCTAGAAACGCGCGTTGCAGGTTGACGTAGCTGAGAGCGCCATGTCCGCGCGCAAAGTGCGGATCTTCCGCGATCGCACGTTTAAAGTAGGATTCAGCGGAATCGAACCCTGGCGTGGTAAATCGCCAGAAGTGCCATAGGCCGCGCTGGTAGCAGTCCCAGGCATTGAGGCTCTCGGGTGCCTTGCGAGCGGCGAGCTGCTGCTCGACCTTCGACAATTCGGGTTCGATCGTTGCCGCGATCTGCCTTGCCATTTCGTCTTGAATATCAAATATGTACTCAAGCTGCAGGTCGTACTTGTCTGACCACAGTTGCTGCCCGTCCGCTGCCCGCACCAGCTCCGCTGTTATCCTCACCGCATCGCGGTTCTTTCGCACGCTGCCGCGCAGCACATACTTGACGCCTAGCTGCTGGCTAATCTCTCGTGCATCCGTCGTCCGACCCTGAAATGCGATGGTCGAGTGCCGCGAGATAACTGACAGCCAACGATTCCGAGCAAGAAGACGAATAACATCTTCTGTTAAGCCATAGCTGAAGTAGTCGTTCTCTGGGTCATCCGAAATGTTGTCGAACGGCATAACCGCTATAGACAGCTTCGCAACGGCCTCAGCCCTGACGGTTTCCGAAACGACGTTGTCAAGGTTGGGCACTTCGGCAGCGACGGAAACGGAGATCGGGACACTTCCAGGACCAACACTTTTATCTTGATTAAGCTGAGTGCCCTTCCCAACTTGCTCTGGCGTTTCGCCAATCTGTACAGGCCCGACGAACCGAAAGCCGCGCTTATGCACAGTTCGAATAAGCAACTGGTCGTTACCGTTGTCGCCGAGCGCTCGCCTGGCAGCGTTGATGCGGCTGCTGAGCGCAGCTTCGGAGATGACTCGACCGCGCCAGATGGTGTCAACCAGCTCATCCTTGCTGACAATGCGGTTATGGTTACGCACCAGGTGAACGATAAGATCGAAGACCTGAGGTTCGATATGAATGGATTCGCCACGCCGGCGTAGCTCTTGCTGGCTGAGATCGACCTCAAATTCGGCGAACTGGTATTTCACTACCATCTCCGGCACGGATTTCACTTTTTCATACCGATCGCAGGCGACATGCAAGCCGAGGAACTGAGCGCCCCGAGCAGGGGCACCGGTTCGATAGAGCTGTAGAAATTTATTGACGCCTCGGCCGTCGTTCAATCCCAGTGCCTCAGGAGGGGGTGACGGGATCGCAAAATTCGTCGACGGAACTCCCAGGTTTCAAACTAAGGCTGACCTTAGAGGAGGACAAATCTCCCATCCGTCTGGGCCAAAGCTTGCTTCGGATATCAGTTGTTATGGAAGAAGTCGGGCAATGACCGACGCCCGCTTCAACCCGATCAGCACGAACGTATGTTTCAGGTGTCAGCTATGGCCAGGAGGAGACTCTCTTCGCCTCACCCATCGCCTCGTCGGCGTAAGAGCTGCCGATCTAGGTCATACTCCCTGGCATAAAGCAGCGGATGAATATGTATGGATAGTCCTCGTCGTCGGTATCGTCGTCGAAATAGACAGGCCAGACCATGGTCCGCTCGGCCTTGTTAGGCTCGCTGATAACGGAAGTGTCCGGCACATCGATCCACACCATGACTTTGGAGTCGGGGCTCTTTGGCACTCGCACGCGATAGTGACCGTTCTTCGCTTCCCAGTCGGCGTCTTCGACGACGAAGCCGTCGGCGGACGAACAGCAGAGGCCGTTGCGGCTCTTCAGTTGGTCAAACCACGGCTTGAGTGGAGAATTCGCGTAACGCCCGTCGAGGTCCGCCCCGCCGCCGGCAATGGCATCAGCCACACCCCCATAGGCGCGATAAAGCCGATTAGCGAAATCCAGCGCACGACCAGCACCGAGCGAATTGTTACCGCCTATGTGTGAGTATGTTCCGGCTCCTGCGAGGTTCACATATCAACTCAAGGCGCTGAAGGAGCCCGCTCCATTGCGGGATTTCGATCCGGCCGATGTCGGCTCGGGGTCAAAAGCGGCGGTCCGACGCTCGCACAAGGCAGGTCCGGTTTACCCGCGACAGCGGACCCTATCCACACCCACCATGCCCAGTAGTCCGGCGCCGTCGCAATCCCCAACAGATTGACAATTTGCCGCCGGGCTCTAGCGGCGCTTTGATCGGCCGCATGCGGCCCCAAAAGATCACCTTCGGCGACATGCGCCAGATGGGCGTGCGTGGCGTCTTGGTCTATTGCGCCGACTATAGTTGCAGCCACTCCGTGACCCTGAGCGCCGACCGCTGGCCGGATGACGTGAGGCTATCGGACATCGAGCCGCGCTTCGTCTGCTCGGCGTGCGGCAGGCGAGGCGCTGAGGTGCGGCCGGACTTCAATTGGAATACTCCGCGAACACCGGCCATGGGCTATCGGAATACGGCGAGGTGATAGGCGCTCAGCGGAGCGCCAGCGGCCGAGGCAACCGCCGTCGGCTGGTACGCGTCGGATGTTGATCATGGGCAGACGCCACCCGTAATTTTCCCAAGTGTTGGCGACCAGACGGATTGGTTAAGTCGGGCGAGTGTGAGCGCCCCTAGATGAAAACACCGTAGCCAAAGCAATGGGCCGAGCGCGAGGTCCAGCAATTGGTCAAGCTGGCCCGAGCAAGAGTAGGCGTGTCGAAAATAGCGGCCGAGTTGGGCCGTCACGCTGGATCAGTGAGGCGAATGGCAAGAGCGATGAGAATACTGCTGAAGAAGTGACCCGTAACAAGCTCGGTACCGATCGGGTTTTGCATTCGGATTAACGCGACGCGCAGCGGGGACATGTACCGTCTGCGGCTTCGCTGAGCTGCCGACCAATCTCTTCCCTAAGGGCCTTCGGCTCCCAATTCGCGCCATCGCTCCTGACGATCCTCTTGGCGCGCTCGAAGGCATGGCTTTCGGCCGCATCATCACCGACGCGGATGGTTAAATCAGAATGGAAGGGGCAGATCGTGATTGCACGCGTTGTCTCTAGTGCATAGAGCACCGTGGCGCTGAGGTCGTCGGCGAAATTCTTGGCGGGCATGTCGAGCCTCCTGTCGCACTTGGCCTGGCGAAACCTGCACGCAGTGAACCAGGGCGCGACGCGGATCAGCAGTTAAGGCGAGGCCCGGTGAGCCTAGGAGCCGGGCCTCATAACCTCAGCAGCCTGACAAGAGGTTGTTCGGCTACATGCGCAAGTTACGGCGATCGGCGCGAAGCGCTTTGATGTCGCGCAAGGAGCCGCCGCTTCGCAGCGCAACATTGGCGGTGCTGCCCGTAGTCGTACGGGGCACGAGGCAAGCTCTTGATGTTGCGTGTCATCGATCTTTGGCGTCTACTTCACATTGTATTTTGTGAATTTTCAGAAGGCTCCATGAGCGTCAAAGCCATCATGGCGACGATCCTTCAGAAGGAGCTGGCATTGCGAGGCGTGCATTCACTGACGCCATCCGACTATGAAGAGATCGCAGAGAAGTTGGTCGAACAGCTCAGAGAACTTGAGCTTCAGTTGGCGGCGCGAGAAATAACCGAGAAGCCCGAGCGGTAGTAGTCAGGGACACATTCGCGAAGCACTCGCGTACCCATAGATCGTGACCGTTAGGCAATGCTGTTCCGGTCCGCTTAACACCCAGAAGCGGCGCTAGAGCGGACATTTGCTAACCGACGCGATGGGCCATGAGCAGAAGCGAACCGATGCGCGGGTCAGCTTGAGGTCGGTCGTGCAACCCCCGAAGATTCGGCCCTCGTTGACGATACTCGAATTCGTCAACTCGTGTATATAGCTGGACCTATGGGGCCTTTTCCGTCGGGAGGAAGCGATGGCCATCGAGAGTTCCCGCAATCCTGGCGCCTTTCGTGAATTCGAACATGATGGTTGGGAGACCGTCAGTGTTGGGTATGAGCGGCACTTTGCGCGACTTAC
>NZ_JAFCJM010000103.1 GCF_018130955.1 Bradyrhizobium liaoningense | reverse complement strand
CTCCCTGGAACACTGAAGCTTCGCAACCTCAGCTTCCTCGGTTCAGACCAGATGGACAACCTCCTGAGAGACCAAAGCTAACCCACCCTACGAGTCTGGGCTCTGGGAGAGATCGTTACTTCACCGGCCGCTTCTCGAGCTTCCTCGCCAGCGTGCGCCGGTGCATGCCGAGCCGCCGTGCTGCTTCCGAGATGTTGAAGTCCGTCTCGATCAGGGTCTGGTGGATGCGCTCCCATTCCAGCGTCTTGATCGAGGTGGGGCGGACGTCGAGTGCGACCTCGGCATTGCCCTGCGCCTTCTGGAACGCGGCCTCGATGTCGTCGGTGTTGGACGGCTTTGCCAGATAGTGGCAGGCCCCAAGCTTGATCGCCTCGACGGCGGTGGCGATGCTGGCAAAGCCCGTGAGCACGACGATCAGCGTTTCCGGATCGTGGGCGTGCAGCAGCTCGACGCAGGCGAGTCCCGACGCACCGCCGAGCTTGAGATCGACGACGGCGTAGCCGAAGGATTTTTCTTCCAAAATCGTCTTCACCTCCTCGATGGAGGCGGCGAGCACGACATCGTAGCCGCGGCGCTCGAACGAGCGCTTCAGCGTGCGGGCAAAGCCCGCATCGTCCTCGACGACGATGAGCGAGCGGTCAGGCGTCAAAGCCGCCTCCGATCGCGAGCGTCGACAGCGGAAGCACCAGGCGCACCGTGGCGCCGCGCTTGCGGTGGTTCTCCGCCGTGACGGTGCCGCCCAGCTTGCGCACGACGTTGACCACCAGGAACAGGCCGAGCCCGCCGCCGGCGCGCCCCTTGCTCGACTGGTAGGGTTTTCCGAGCTGCGCCAGCATCTCCGGCGCGAAACCGGGCCCCCGGTCGCTGATCGACAGCACGAGATTGTCGCCCTCGCGCTCGGCGATCAGCTCGACCCATTCGCGCGAGACTTCATAGGCATTGTCGAGCACGTTGAAGATCACCTGCTTTAGCGCGACGTCGGAGGCGATCGCGACGTCCTCGCCAAAGGTGTTGGTGAAATAGAGCGTGTGGGCCGAGCGTGCGGTGCGCCATTCCTCGACCAGCGCGGTGAGGAAGGCGGTGACTGTCGTTGGCGAAGAGCCTTCGCCGCGCGCTTCGCCGGCGGAGACCAGAATGCCCGTCACGATCGATTTGCAGCGTTGCACCGAGGTTTCCATCTCGGAGAGGTCCTCGGCGAGCTCATGATTGGCGGCGAGGTCGGGCATGCGGCGCCAGTCGCTCAGGATGACCGAGAGCGAGGCGAGCGGCGTGCCGAGCTCATGCGCCGCGCCCGAGGCGAGCAAGCCCATCCGGACGATGTGGTCCTGCTCGGCCGCATGCTGGCGCAGGGCGGCCAGATGCGCGTCGCGGTCGCGCAAATTGCGGTTGATACGGGTGACGAACACGACGAGCAGCACGGCGTTGAGGACGAATCCGAGGAGCATGCCTGTTACGGTCAGGCTGTAGGTGTTGCTCAGCGGGTTGGGCGGCAGGTCCAGCGGCCGGTAGGCGATTGTGAGCCAGACGAAGCTCGCGCAGGTCAGCGCGACCAGCGACCAGGTCGAGCGCGCGTCGAGCAGGACTGCGCCGAGCGTCACCTGGAGCAGGAACAGCGAGGTGAAGGGATTGGTGGCGCCGCCGCTGAGATAGAGCTGCGCGGTCAGCGCCGCGACATCGAGCATCAGCGCGACCAGCAGCTCGTGATTGGTGATCTCGGGCCGGTAGCGGACCCAGGCGAGACTCAAGACGTTGAGCAGGACCAGCGCCCAGATCACCGCGCCCATCGGGCCGAGCGGCAGGGATATGCCGAGCCAGAAATGCGCGACGCCGATGGTCAGGATCTGGCCGACCACGGCGGTCCAGCGCAACTGGATCAGCAGCGCCATGTTCTTGCGGTTGGTGTCGTCGTCGCTCGACGATTGCAGCGAGAAGCCCGCGAGCTCCGTTCGCACGCCCGGGGCCATGGCCGCATCGTCGTCGCGGGACCGGCGTCCCTCGTCGTCAGGTCGGCTCGACGATCGTTCCAGCATCTGATCCCGTCCCGCGGGCGGCGCGAGCTTCGTCACCCGCCGGGCGAGCGAAGCGTGGGCGGCGAAACAGCCCGCCGCCTGATATGACCAAGAGTTTCCCCGCCAGCATAAAGGCGAGGGCAAACCATGTCAGCGCATAAATCAGGTGGTTGTTGGGAAAGCGGATCACGGTCAGGCCGCCGATCGGTGCATTGCGCGCATTCGCGGTCGCATCGGCATCGATGAAGAAGGGTGCGACGTCGTGGAGCCCGCGCGCAGCTGATATCGCGGCGACGTCGCGGGAGTACCAGCGCTCATGCGTGGGCTCATTGGTCCTGAGGAAGCCGCCCTTCGGCTCGGTTATGCGCAAAAGTCCGATGACCGTGACCTCGCCGTCGGGATTGCCGTCCAAGCGTGTGGAGACATCGCGCCGCTCCGGCGGCACGAAACCGCGATTGATCAGGACGATCGTGCCGTCGTCGCGCTGCAGCGGCGTCACGACCCAGTAGCCGCCGCCTTCCTCCGTCACGGCTTTAACCAGCGTTTCACGGTCGTGCCGGAACCGGCCGCTGACGGCGACGTGCCTGTATTCGTCGCTCCCCGCCGAGATCGCGGGCCATGACGACGCTACGGGCAGCGGGCCGGCCGCCGCGTGAACGCGCTGCTCGACCCGGTCGATCAGCGCCAGCTTCCAGGCGCGGCGCTCGATCTGCCAGATCCCAAGTGCGGTCAGGATGGCGATGGTGGTCAGCGCGAGGGCGACGAGCCAAGGCGAGGGCGATCGCGCAGCGGTTGTCCGGCCGCGCGTCCCGCCGTCCCAAGATCTCGCAAGCCCGATATCGCTCACTTCATCCCGCTCATTTCGTGGATGGGCATCATGTTGGTCGTGAGGTGGTGCATGACCCAAAGCGAGCCGGACAGCGCGATCACGACCATGACGATGGTGAAGATCAGCGCCATCATGGTCCAGCCGTTCTCGGACGCCGTGTTCATGTGCAGGAAGTAGACCATGTGCACGACGATCTGCACGACGGCAAAGCCCATGATGACGAGCGCCGTGACCTGCTTGTTGCCGAGCTCGCCGCTCATCACCAGCCAGAACGGCACGGCGGTGAGTGCGACCGACAGGATGAAGCCGAGCAGATAGGTCGACAGCGAGCCATGGGCGTGCTGGTCGGGGTGATGATGCGCCGCGGCAGCGGCGTGGGTGTCTGTGTTCATCGCAGCATTCCCATCAGATAGACAAAGGTGAAGACGCCGATCCAGACCACGTCGAGGAAGTGCCAGAACATCGACAGGCACATCAGGCGGCGCTGGTTGGCCTCGATCAGGCCGAAGCGCCAGACCTGCGTCATCAGCGTCACCAGCCAGACCAGGCCGAAGGAGACGTGCAGCCCGTGGGTGCCGACCAGGGTGAAGAACGACGACAGGAAGGCGCTGCGCTGGGGCGTGGCGCCCTCATGGATCATGTGGGCGAACTCGGTGAGCTCGATGCCGATGAAGGCAAGGCCGAACAGGCCGGTGATCGCGAGCCAGGCTTGCGTGGCGCCAACGCGGCCCTGCTGCATGGTGAGCATCGCAAAGCCGTAGGTGATCGACGACAACAGCAGCATCGAGGTGTTGATCGCGACCAGATTGAGGTCGAACAGGTCCTTTGGCGCGGGACCGGCGGCGTAGTTGGCGCCGAGCACGCCATAGGTCGCAAACAGGATCGCGAAGACGAGGCAGTCGCTCATCAGATAGATCCAGAAGCCGAGCGACGTGCTCCAGCCCTCGGGATGCGGATGCTCGTCGGCGAGGTAGAACAGCGGCTCGCCGGTTTGTTGGGGTTTGACTGAGATGGTCATCACTTGGCTCCGGCGAGCAGGTTTGTGCGCGCGTCCTCAGTCCGGACGATTTGGTCGGCCGGGATGTCGAAGTCGCGGTGATAGTTGAAGGTGTGGCCGATCGCGACGACGAGCAGCGCGATGAAGGAGACAGCGGCCAGCCACCACATGTACCAGATCAGGCCGAACGCCATCGCGGTCGCAAGCCCGGCGAGGATGATGCCGGTGCCGGTGTTCGAGGGCATGTGGATCGGCTTGAAGCCGGTGAGCGGACGCTGATAGCCGCGGCGCTTCATGTCCCACCACGCGTCGTTGTCATGCACGACGGGCGTGAAGGCAAAGTTGTAGTCCGGCGGCGGCGAGGACGTTGCCCATTCCAGCGTGCGGGCGTTCCAGGGATCGCCGGTGACGTCACGGAGCTGCTCGCGGCGCAAAATGCTGACGGCAAACTGCACGAGCATGGCCATGATGCCGACGAAGATCAGGGCCGCGCCGAAGCCGGCGACGATGAACCAGATCTGCAAGGAGGGATCGTCGAACACGCGCAGGCGGCGGGTGACGCCCATCAGGCCCAGCACATAGAGCGGCATGAAGGCGAAGAAGAAGCCTGTCACCCAGCACCAGAACGACACCCTGCCCCAGAAGGGATCGAGCCGGAAGCCGAACGCCTTGGGGAACCAGTAGACGATGCCGGCAAATGCGCCGAACACGACACCGCCGATGATCACATTGTGGAAGTGGGCGATCAGGAACAGGCTGTTATGCAGCACGAAGTCGGCCGGCGGTACCGCCAGAAGGACGCCGGTCATGCCGCCGATCACGAAGGTGAACATGAAGGCGAGCGTCCACATCATCGGCAATTCGAAACGGATGCGGCCGCGATACATCGTGAACAGCCAGTTGAACATCTTCGCGCCCGTCGGGATCGAGATGATCATGGTGGTGATGCCGAAGAAGGAGTTGACGCTGGCGCCCGAGCCCATCGTGAAGAAGTGGTGCAGCCAGACCAGGTACGACAGGATGGTGATGACGACCGTGGCGTAGACCATCGAGGTGTAGCCGAACAGGCGCTTGCCGGAGAAGGTCGAGGTCACCTCCGAGAAGATGCCGAAGGCCGGCAGCACCAGGATGTAGACCTCGGGATGGCCCCAGATCCAGATCAGGTTCACATACATCATCGGGCTGCCGCCAAAATCGTTCGTGAAGAAGTTGGTGCCGACATAGCGGTCGAGCGACAAGAGCGCGAGCACCACGGTCAGCACCGGGAACGAGGCGACGATCAGGACGTTCGTGCAGAGCGAGGTCCAGGTGAACACCGGCATCCGCATCATGGTCATGCCGGGCGCACGCAGCTTGACGATGGTGCAGATCAGGTTGATGCCCGAGAGCGTGGTGCCGACGCCTGCGACCTGGAGGCCCCATATGTAATAGTCGACACCGACATCGGGACTGTAGCCGATGTTGGAGAGCGGCGGATAAGCGAGCCAGCCGGTGCGGGCGAATTCGCCGATGAACAGCGAGGCCATGACCAGCACCGCGCCGCCGACCGTCATCCAGAAACTGAAATTGTTGAGGAACGGGAACGACACGTCGCGCGCGCCGATCTGCAGCGGCACGACGTAGTTCATCAGGCCCGTGACAAGCGGCATCGCCACGAAGAAGATCATGATCACGCCGTGGGCGGTAAAAATCTGGTCGTAGTGATGGGCGTTGAGATAGCCTTCGGAGCCGCCAAAGGCGATCGCCTGCTGCGCGCGCATCATGATGGCGTCGGCAAAGCCGCGCAGCAACATCACGATGCCGAGGATCATGTACATGATGCCGATGCGCTTGTGGTCCACGGTGGTGAACCATTCGCGCCACAGATAGCCCCACAGGCGGAAATAGGTCAGCGCGCCGAACAGCGCGAGGCCGCCGGTCGCGACCACCGCAAAGGTGCCGACGACGATCGGCTCGTGCAGCGGCAGCGATTCCAGCGTGAGCCGGCCGAAGATGAGCTTGATGAGATCAGGACTGGACATGTGTGTTCTCTTGCGAGCTCTCTTTAGGAGTCTGACTTCGGACGTTGTCCGAGGAAGAGCGAATCGGAGGACCGAAGCGGCGCGAAGGCCGGCCGCTTCAACCCGGCGCCGGCGAGTGGCGCTGTGTCGGTCGGCGCCTTGATCGCGGCGGTGGTCTGGCCCTGCGGCGCCTCTAGCGTGCAGGTTCCGGCGACGAAGGCGGGCTCGGGGCCGAGCGCGGTGCCGCGGCGGGCATATTTGTCGTAGGCGAGTGGCAGGGTGTTGTTGAGGCCTTCGTGGCCGAGGCCGCCCTTGGCGTCGATTGCCATCATCTCGCTCATGCACATCTTGCCGGCTTCGACGCACATGTTGAGGATGGCGCGATAGAGATCGGTGTCGATCGAGCCGTAGCGGCGCACCGGCTCGTTCTGGCTCGGTTTCTCGAGCTGGAGATATTCGACGCGGTCGAGCGAACCGCCGGCCGATTTGGCGCGCGCGATCCAGTCGTCAAAATTCTTGTCGTCAAGACCGTGGAAGGCGAAGTGCATGCCGGAGAAGCCTGCGCCGCTGTAGTTCGCCGAAAAGCCCTTGTAGGTGCCGGCGTGGTTGACCACCGCGTGCAGCTTGGTCTCCATCCCCGGCATCGCATAGATCTGGCCGGCGAGCGCGGGAATGTAGAACGAGTTCATCACGGTGGAGGCCGTGATGCGGAAGTTGATCGGGCGATCGACAGGGGCGGCGAGCTCGTTGACGGTGGCGATGCCGTGGTCGGGATAGATGAAGAGCCACTTCCAATCGAGCGCGACGACGTCGACCTCGAGCGGGGCGCGCGCCTTGTCCATCGGGCGTTCGGCGGCGATGCGCCCGAGCGAGCGGTAGGGATCGAGCAGATGCGTGCCCATCCAGGTCAGCGCGCCGAGGCAGACGATGATCAGGAGCGGGGCCGACCAGATCACCAGCTCGAGCTTGGTCGAGTGATCCCATTCCGGCTCGTAGCGGGCCGAGCTGTTGGACTGGCGGTAGCGCCAGGCGAACACTGCGGTCAGCACCATGACCGGGACGACGATCAGCAGCATCAGGACGGTCGAGATGATGACGAGGTCGCGCTGTTGGGCGGCGATATCGCCGGCCGGCGCCAGCACGACGAAGTTGCAGCCGCTCAGGGTGACGGCCAAAGGTAGTAGCGCCAGGGTCTTGAGACGTGACAAGGGCAGGCTCTTTGAGAATGAGTTTCTATTGCAGAGCCAAGGCCTAGCTGCGGCGCAGCAAGGCGGACATTGGACAATTTGTCCAATGTTGCAGTGCGGCATCGTCGGCCAGAGAGGGCAGGCTGCCGAGCCACCGCCCGGTGGTCGTTATGGAATTTCTAAGGACTTGAAGAGCGCAAAATGGCGATGGCACAGACCCCGGCAATGGCAGGCACGGATTCAGGTCACCTTGCAGGCCAGCTTGGCCACGACCAGGCCAATCCGGGCGATATCGCCATCGGCGTCATCATCGGGCGCACGTCGGAATTCTTCGACTTCTTCGTCTATGCGATCGCGTCCGTGATCGTCTTTCCGCGCCTGGTCTTCCCGTTCGCGAACGAATTGACCGGCACGCTCTATTCCTTCGCGATCTTTGCGCTCGCCTTCATCGCGCGGCCGGTCGGCACCGTCCTGTTCATGACCATCGACCGCCGCTACGGCAAGAGCGCAAAGCTGATTCTGGCGCTGTTCCTGCTGGGCACGGCGACCGTCGCGCTCGCCTTTTTGCCCGGCTACAGCCAGATCGGCGCCGCCGCGATCTGGCTGCTGGCGCTGGCGCGTGCCGCGCAAGGTCTCGCCTGGGGCGGCGCCTGGGACGGGCTCGCCTCGCTGCTCGCGCTCAACGCGCCGCCGGAGAAGCGCGGCTGGTACGCGATGGTGCCGCAGCTCGGCGCGCCGCTCGGCCTGATCGTGGCGAGCGCGCTGTTCGCCTACTTTGCCGGCAATCTGTCGGCGGAAGACTTTTTCGACTGGGGCTGGCGCTATCCGTTCTTCGTCGCCTTCGCCATCAACGTCGTGGCGCTGTTCGCGCGGCTGCGCATGGTGGCGACGCCGGAATATGCTTCGCTGTTCGAGAGCCGCGATCTGCAGCCGGCGCGCATCTCCACAACCGTCGCCCATGAGGGCCACAACATCATGATCGGTGCGTTCGCGCCGCTGGCGAGCTTTGCGCTGTTCCACATGGTGACGGTGTTTCCGCTCTCCTGGGTGTTCTTGTTCACCCGCGAGAGCCCGGTGAAATTCCTGATCATCGAGATGGTCGGCGCGGTGTTCGGCGTCGCCGCGATCGTCGCTTCCGGCATGATCGCCGATCGCGTCGGGCGAAAATCCCTGCTGATGGGCTCGGCGATCGCGATCGCCATCTACAGCGGCTTTGCCCCGCAACTGCTCGACGCCGGCGAGTTCGGCGAGACCATCTACATGGTGATCGGCTTCATCCTGCTTGGCCTGTCGTTCGGCCAGTCGTCGGGCGCGATCGCCTCCAACTTCAGGCAGGTCTACCGCTACACGGCCTCCGCGCTGACGTCAGACATGGCCTGGCTGTTCGGCGCCGGCTTTGCGCCGCTCGCAGCGTTGTTGTTGGCGACCAATCTCGGCGTCATCGCCTCGGGCGCGTATCTGCTCTCGGGCGCGATGTGGACGATCTTTGCACTGTGGCTGAGCGGGCTGCGGGAGAGCGTGGAGTAGCAACGCACTTCGCTCTTGTAGGGTTGGCAAAGGCGCACTTGCGCCGTGCCCACGATCCGTTCGAGCTGTGAGCAAAGCGGTGGGCACGCTTCGCTTTGCCCACCCTACAAGATCGTCAATCCACCACGATCTTCACGCGGTCGCGGACCTTCACCTGGCCCTTTGCATCGAGGCCATTCAGCACGCGAAAGCGATCCGCGGGATGATCGACGCCGGCCATGCGGTGGGCGAGCGATTCCACGGTGTCGCCGGGCTGCACGGTGATCACCTTGATGCGCAGCGGGCGCGCGGCCTGGATCTCTTCGAGCGTCAGGCGGCGGAATGAATTCACCGTCTCGCGTGCGTTGCGATCGCTCTCGGTGGTCTTCTGGCGGCTCGCGAAGATGAAGCGGTAGACGTCGCTGCCGAAGCGCAGTGCGTAGACCTTGAACTGCCACTGGTCGCCCTTGGCCGTGGCCGAGGCTGCGGGGAAACCGTTGATGGTGATGTCCTCGGTCGAGGCCTTGTCGACGCCTTCCATCCAGCCCGAATTGAGGTAGTCGCCGAGCGACTGTTCCGCCGGCACCCGCACCACGTCGAAGCGCATCGCCTGCGAGCCGCCCTCGCGCACGCCGATCACCGCCTGCGCGGTGTTGTCGAGCGTAAAATTGTCCGGCGCCTGGAAGGTGAAGCCGAGTTTTGGATGCAGGAATCTGCGGCCGCGGACAAAACCTTCGCTGGGGTCCTCGCCGTAGACGATGTTGTCGACAGCCGCGAGATAGCTCTCGCGGTCGCGCTCGGCGCCTTCGGGCGCCGCATATTGCCGCGCGATCGACTGCGCGTTCTGCACGCGCTCGGGTGTCGCCGGATGCGACGAGGTGAAATCCTGTGCGCGAGGATCGAGCGCGCTCTTGCCCGCCTTGAGCGCCGCGTTGCGCTCCATCGCGGAGAGGAAGCGCGCCGCGCCATAGGGGTCGAAATGCGCGCGGGCGGCGATGCCGACGCCGATGCCGTCGGCCTCGAACTCCTGCTTGCGCGAGAAGCTCGCCATGGTGAGCTTGGTCTTGGCGAGCGCGAGCGCGGTGAGCTCGGGATCGTTACCGCCCATGTCGGTGAGGACGCGCGTCGCAATTGCCGTCTGGCGCGCCTGCCCCTCGCGCTCGGCGGCGTGCTTGGAGAGCACATGCGCCATTTCGTGGCTGAGCACGGAGGACAGTTCGGACGTGTCGCTGGCCAACGCCAGCAGCCCCCGCGTGACGTAGAGCTGTCCGTTCGGCAGCGCGAAGGCGTTCACCGCGCCGGAATTGAGGATGGTGACCTTGTAGCCCTGGTCCGGACGATCGGATGCTGCGACCAGCCGCTCGACCGTCTTCGAAACCAGCGCCTCCAGGCGCGGATCGTCATAACCGCCGCCATAGTTGGCGAGAATGCGTTCGTGCTCGCGTTCGGTGGCCGGCGTCTGCGCCACCGCCGGCTTCGGCTTGGGCATGATGACCGCGGGCGCCGAGGTCTGGAACCGGCCCATGTCGCCGCAGCCGGCGAGCATGGTGCCAAGCAACAGGCACAGCCCGGCCGGCGCAGCCCGAAGGCCGCGGGTCTGACCCCTCTGCCGTCCTAGTTCCCCATTCACGTCGCTTACTCGTCGTGCCTAGCCTTGGCTGGTCTGCCGGCTAATTCGCGCCCAGTAACTCAACTTGTCCCACCCGGAGCACGTCGATCCGTGGCCCGGTATTCCCTTCGACCCAACCCCGCACTCGAATCCGTCTATTCTCCAGTGACTTAGGGTTGATTCCGGCGCCGTCGAACGCCGTGACCACGCGCCTTGAAATAGTCACAGCGAAGCCCCGTGTCCAGTTCCGGGAGAAGTTGAGATAAGTCGTTGCCCCGGCTTGCCTGACGGACAGGACTTTCCCCTCAACCACCACAAAGCGCCCGATCCCGGCCAAAATATCGTCCGAACTTTCCGCGTTTTTTATGGCCGATGGGTCAGCCCAATTTCCCTTTTTTGCCTTCCTTGCCTCAGCCTCAGTGGCGAGTAGGGCGGCGGCGCAGTCCTTGTCGGAAATTTCTGCCGAGACTAGCGCGTCGCCCTGGCCGAGCAGAATGCTCTGCACCGGGCTCTCGCCGTCGGCAAGAAACACCAGCGCCGGGCTGCCGGCCGTAGCGGTCGGGCGTGTCGTCGGTGGCGCGCAGCGTGACATCGTGACCGACCAGCAATGCGATGAGCGCCTGCTTCGTGCCCGTCACCGGCTCGATGCCCGTCAGCCGGACCTCGCGCCCGTCGTCGAGACGCAGGGTTCGCGTATCCACGATATCAGCGACGCGGCCCTCGCCCTGCGCTTCGAACTGGCAGGCGGCCGCGCGCGCCGCGCCGTGACAGGCGAGGAGAAGCGATGCTGCGACGAGGAGGGAGATTGCCTGCTTCACGTTCCAGGTAAAAGTTGCGCTATGTTCAACCCCAAGAAGAAACCGGCTTCATGAGCAAAGGGCAAGGGGATTGAGATGGGCATCGAGATCAACGGCATCGCGCATACTTTCCTGACCGCGTCCAATTTCGAGCGCTCGCGCGACTTCTACCGCAAGCTGTTGCCGTTCCTCGGGCTGACGCCGGTCATCGACACCGAGACGACGTTCTACTGTGTCGGCGGCCGCACCGCGGTCGGCATCTCGGCGCCGGCGCCGGAGCATGCGGGGACCGCGTTCGAGCAGAAGCGCGTCGGGCTGCATCACCTCTGCTTCCGCGCACGCGAGCGCGCCGATGTCGACGAGCTGCATCGCTTCGTCACAACGCTCGGCGCCAAGATCATTCGCGCGCCGCGCGAGGACAGATGGGCGCCGGGCTATTATTCGCTGCTGTTCGAAGATCCCGACGGCATCCGGCTCGAGCTCAATCACGTGCCGGGCAAGGGGCTGCTGGCCGACTCCAAATAACCGACGTCATTCCGCTTTGCGGAAAACATGCGCGCAGACGCTGCGCGCGTGCCTGACTTGCTGCGCTCTCGCGCATGCGGCATGATTACAGGCTAATACCAAGAGCAATAACCAAGCCGCCATCAGAGCACGGCACGATAAGGGAGGTCTTCGATGAATAGAATTTTGTCCGGCATGGTCGCCGCCGCGTTTGCGCTCGGTGCGAGCGCCGCGCAGGCGCAGGACAAGCCGCCTTTGAAGCTCGGTGGCATCCTGGACATGTCGAGCCTCTACGCCGACATCACCGGACCGGGCAGCGAGACCGCAGCAAGAATGGCAGCGGAAGATTTCGGCGGCGAGGTGCTGGGGCGAAAAATCCAGATCGTTGCCGCCGACCATCTCAACAAGGCCGACCTCGCCGCCAACATCGCTCGCGACATGCTCGACAATCAGGGCGTCGAGATGCTGTTCGATGTCGCGGCCTCGGCCACGGCGCTCGCCGCCGGTGAGATCGCCAAGGCGCGCAACAAGATCGTCATTTTCAACGGTCCCGGCTCGATCCGCCTCACCAACGAGGCCTGCGGCCCCTACACGGTTCACTACGTGTTCGACACCTTCGCGCAGGCCAATGTGACGGGGCTTGCGGCCGTGAAATCCGGCCTCGACACCTGGTTCTTCCTCACCGCTGACTACGCCTTCGGCCAGGATCTCGAGAAGGACACCAGCAATGTCGTGGTCAAGACCGGCGGCAAGGTGCTGGGCAATGTCCGCCATCCCCTCAACTCGTCGGACTTCTCCTCCTTCCTGCTCCAGGCGCAGGCCTCCAAGGCCAAGGTGATCGGGCTCGCGAACGCCGGCGGCGACACCGTCAATGCCATCAAGCAGTCGGCCGAGTTCGGCATCATGAAGGGTGGCCAGAAAATCTCGCCGCTGCTCGCCTTTGTCACCGACATCGATTCGATCGGACTCGAGACCGCGCAGGGCCTGCTGCTGGCGGAAGCCTTCTACTGGGACCTGAACGACGACACGCGCGCGTTTGCGAAGCGCTTCCAGGAGCGGGTGAAGCGGCCGCCGACCTCGGCGCAGGCCGGCGTCTACTCCTCCGTCACACATTACCTGAAGGCGGTGAAGTCGGCGGGCACGACCGATTCCGCCGCCGTGATGAAGGTGATGAAGGAGACGCCGATCGACGACTTCTTCGCCAAGGGCGGCAAGATCCGCGAGGATGGCCGCATGGTGCACGACATGTACCTGTTCGAGGTGAAGAAGCCGTCGGAGTCCAAGGGCCGCTGGGACGATTACAAGCTGCTCGCCACCGTGTCCGGCAACGAGGCGTTCCAATCGCTGGAGCAGTCGCGCTGCCCGCTGGTGAAGAAGTGACGGCGCGAGCCGTCGCGGCGAAAAGCGAGCCCATCAACAGGTCGTCATCCCTGGGCGCGACGAAGTCGCGAGCCCGGGATCCATTGGGTCGCAGTGACGGTTGAGAAATGGATTCCGGGCTCGCGCCGAGAGGCGCGCCCCGGAATGACAGAGCAAATAATGACAAGGGAGAGTCCCATGAGCAACGAAATGGTCCTGCAAAAGCTCGAAGGCGGGCTGCTCACGATCACCATGAACCGGCCCGAGCGCAAAAATGCGCTGAACCCGGACATGGTGCGCGGGCTGGTCGAGGCGGCGCGGCGCGCGGCTGAAGATCCGGAGGTGCGCGCGGTGCTGTTCAAGGGCGCCGGCGGCTCCTTCTGTGTCGGCGGCGACGTCAAGTCGATGGCCGAGGGCCGCGCGCCGCTGCCATTCGAGCAAAAGCTTGCGAACTTACGTCGCGGCATGGAGGTCTCGCGTATCCTGCATCAGATGCCGAAACCCGTGGTGGCGCAGCTCGACGGCGCGGCAGCCGGCGCCGGTCTCTCGATGGCGCTGTCCTGTGATCTCCGCATCGCGAGCGAATCCTGCAAGATCACCACGGCCTTCGCAAAGGTCGGCTTCTCCGGTGATTACGGCGGGACCTATTTCCTCACCCAGCTCCTCGGCAGCGCGCGGGCGCGCGAGCTCTATCTGATGTCGCCGGTGCTGACGGCGAAGGAAGCCCACGCCATCGGCATGGTGACAAAAGTCGTGCCCGATAGCGAGATCGATGCTGCCGCGCACGAGCTCGCGCTGTCGCTGGCGCAGGGCCCGTCGATCGCGCTCGGCTACATCAAGCGCAACATCAACAATGCCGAGCATCTCACGCTGGAAGATTGTTTTGACGGCGAGGCGATCCATCACACTCGCTGCGGCGATACCGCCGATCACAAGGAAGCCGCAAAGGCCTTTGTCGAGAAGCGCAAGCCCGCCTTCAGGGGCGAATGACGATGGCCTCATATGTGCGCTTGCGGCAGATCTGCCTGGTCGCGCCGCATCTCGAGCCCGTGATCTCTGATATCGCCGGGATCATGGGGCTCGCCGTCTGTTACCGCGACGGTAACGTCGCAAAATATGGCCTGGAGAATGCGCTGTTCCCGGTCGACACGATCCTGCTGGAGGTGGTCGCGCCCTTCAAGGACGGCACCACGGCCGGCCGCTTCATCGAAAAGACCGGCGGCCGCGGCGGCTACATGGCGATTTTCTGCTGCGATGATCCCGACGAGCGCGGCCGCAACGCCAATGCGCTGGGTGTGCGCACCGCGAATGTGATCGACCATCCGCCCTATCACGGCGTACAGCTCCATCCCCGGGACTGCCGCGCCGCCTTCATCGAATTCAACCATACCGACGGCAGCGACGACATTTTGGGGGCCTATCCGCCGGCCGGGCCGGACTGGCAAAAGTTCATTAGCAAGGAGACGACGCAGGCCCTGACCGCGGTCGAGATGCAGAGCCCGGATCCGCAGGGGCTGGCCGAGCATTGGGGAAGGATTATCGGCATTGCCGCGACGAAGTCCGGTGACGGTGCCGAGCTGGGGCTGCCGAACGCCACCTTCCGTTTCGTGAAGGGTGCCAGCGAGATCATGAGCGGACTGGAGTTTCGCGTCACCGATGCTGCCCGCGTGCTCCATGCCGCGAAGACGAAGGGGCATGCGGTGGCCGGCAATGAGTTTCTGCTGGGTGGGGTGACGTTCCGGCTCGCTGCTTGATCCGCAGTGTGCAATCTTCTCAATCCGTCATCCTGAGGTGCCGGAGCGTAGCGGAGGCCTCGAAGGATGAACGGCCACCAGTCGGGCCGCTCATCCTTCGAGGCTCACCACGCGGTGCTTTGCACCGCGTGCCTCGCACCTCGGGATGACGGATTGCCATCAAACAGGACCCCCGCGCCCATGCCGCATCCGCTCGACAGCTTCTTCGCGCCCGCAAGCATTTCGTTGATCGGCGCCTCGCGCGATCACGAAAAGATTCCGGGGCGGCTGCTGTCGATGCTGCGGAAGAACGAATATCCCGGTCCCATCTATCCGGTGAACCCGAACTATCCCGATATCGACGGTCTCAGCTGCTACAAATCGGTCGCCGAGATCGGCGCGCCGATCGATCTCGCCGTCATCATCATCCCGGCCCGCGCGGTGCTTGCGGCGCTGGAGCAATGCGCCGCGGCCGGCGTCAAGAACGCGGTCATCATCTCCTCGGGCTTCGCGGAGGAGGGCGGCGACAGCGCGGCGATGCAGGATGCGATCGCCGATCTCGCTGGGCGTACCGGCATGCGGATCTCCGGCCCCAATGCCGAAGGTTTTTTCAGCCAGGCGCAGCGGGTGGCGGTAACGTTCAGCCCGGCGGTCGACGTCAAGCCTGATGTGGTGCCGCTGGTCGCGACCACGCGGCGGATCGGCATCGTCGCGCAAAGCGGCGGCATCGGCTTTGCGTATTATCACCGCGCCAAGGCGCTCGGCGTCGCCGTGAGCTACGTCGTCAGCGCCGGCAATGAATCCGACCTCGGCGCCGGCGAGTTTCTGGACTACATGGTGCAGGACGCCTCGACCGACGTGATCATGCTGTTCATTGAGGGCATTCGCGACGTCGACAAATTTCTCGCCGCGGCGCAGCGCGCGGCCGAGTTGAAAAAGCCCGTCATCGTCACAAAAGTCGGCCGCTCCGGCGCTGGGATGCGCGCCGCCGCCTCGCACACCGCGAGCATGGCCGGCTGGTCGGCGGCCTATGACGCGGTGTTCGCCAAATTCGGCTTTATCGTCTCCAACGATCTCGACGAGGCCCTGACGATCGCCGCCGTTCTCGCGAGCAATCCGCCGCCGAAGGGCGATCGTGTCGCGGTCGTCACGGTGTCCGGCGGCGCCGGCATCTGGGGCGCGGATGCGGTGGCGCTGCGCGGCCTGCAGGTGCCGGAACTATCCGAGGCGATCCAGGCGGGGATCAGGACGCTGATGCCGTCCTACGGCTCCGCGCGCAACCCGATCGACGTCACTGCGCAAGGCGTGACCTCGGGTGGGCTTCAAAAGAGCGTCGATCTGCTCACGGCGTCCGACGAGGTGGACGCGATCCTGGTCGTGCTGTCGCTGTCGAGCGAGGTGCGGATGCCGTTCAGGGAGGCCGAGCTGAAGCCGGTGCTGGCGGCGCAGCGCAAGCCGGTCGTGTTCTACTCCTACACGCTGCCGTCGGACTTCGCGCGCCGCGAGCTCGCCAAGTCGGGCGTGGTCGTGCTCTCCGGCCTCACCCATGTCGGCGTCGCCATGCGCCAGCTCGTCGACTACGCGAAATTCGAGCCGCCGAAGCCCGCTGAGGATGCGCGGCTGCCGCCGCGCGATCTGTCGGCACATCTGGAATCGCCTGTTCTCTCCGAGGCCGACAGCAAGGCGTTGCTGCGCGCCACCGGCATCGCTCTGCCGGACGAGGTGCTGGTGACGGACAGGAGCGGGCTCGACGCGGCGATCGGCCGTGTCGGCTTTCCGCTCGCGATGAAAATCCAGTCGCCGGACATCGCGCACAAGAGCGAAGTCGGCGGCGTGCGGGTCAACGTCACGACCAAGGGCGAAGTGTTTTTGGCGTTCGAGTCGCTCCTCAACAATGCGCGCAGGCATCGGCCGGATGCCGTTCTCCAGGGCGTGCTGCTCGCGCCGATGGCGAAGAAGGGCGTCGAGATCATCGTCGGCACGATGACGGACGCGACGTTCGGGCCGATGGTGATGGTGGGCCTCGGCGGCATCACCACAGAACTGTTTCGCGACGTCGTCTATCGGCCGGCGCCGGTCAGCGCGGAGGAGGCCGGCGCGATGCTGGCGGGGCTAAAGGCCGCGCCGCTGCTCAATGGTTTTCGCGGAGCTGCGAAGGCGGATGTCGCGGCGCTGGCGCGGTTGATCGCGGATGTCTCCGTGCTGGCGGCGCGGCATGCAAAGGAGATCGCAGAAATCGAGCTCAACCCGGTGCTGGTGCACGGCGAAGGGCAGGGCGTGACGATCGTGGATGCGCTGGTCGTGGGGCGTGGTTAACCCCTCTCCCCTTGTGGGAGAGGGTGGCTCGCCGCGTAGCGGCGAGACGGGTGAGGGGTCTCTCTCCGCGCGCACATTCGCCAGAGAGGAGATTGCGGAAACAACCCCTCATCCGGCGCTTCGCACCACCTTCTCCCACAAGGGGAGAAGGAAGAGGAGCTACCGCCCCCTAAAGTTCGCCACCCGGCGCTCTTCCGTGGCCTTCACGCCTTCCTTGAAATCCTCCGTTGCCCTCAGCCGCGTCTGTTCGGCGAGTTCGTGGTTGGTTGCGGCCATCACGCGATCGGCAAGGCCTTGCCGCATCGTTGCGCGCGTCGATAGCAGGCCGAGCGGCGAGCATTCGGCGATCTCGCCGGCGAGCTTCATCGCGGCTGGTTTCACCTGGTCCTGCGGCACCAGCTCGTTGGCGAGGCCCCATTTGTAGGCCTCTTCGCCGGTGACGCGGCGGCTGGTGTAGAACATCAGCTCCGCATTGTTCTTGCCGATCAGCTCGGGGAGCGTCGTCGTCAGGCCAAAGCCCGGATGGAAGCCGAGTTTTGTAAAATTCGCGGAGAAGCGCGCCTCGGGGCAGGTGACGCGGAAATCCGCTGACACCGCGAGACCCAATCCGCCGCCGATGGCTGCGCCCTGCACGGCGGCGACGATCGGCTTCTTGGCGCGGAAGATGCGCACGGCCTGGATGTAGAGATGGTTGATCGGTCCGAGGCTGTCGGCCGGATCGCCCTTTGCTTTCTTCTCGGCTTCCTGGGCTTCCTGCGCCTGGCGCGCCGGATCGCCAAAATTGGCGCCGGCGCAGAACGCCTTGCCCTGCGCCGAGAGAACGGAGGCGCGGATCTCGATGTCGCGGTCGAACTCGTCGAGCGCGTCCGCGATCTGGTTGATCAGGGAAATGTCGAAGAAGTTGAGCGGGGGCCTGCGGATCTCGATGGTGCCGACGTGCCCGACCTTCTCGACGCCGATGTCCTTGTAGGTGCTCATTTGGCCTCCAGTATCTCTATGTCTCCGTGGCGAATGAGCAACCGGCGAGATGGGTAACAGTTCAAACCGACGACATGGGTAACACAATTCTTGTTTCGTTCAGGTCTGTTG
>NZ_JAFCJM010000102.1 GCF_018130955.1 Bradyrhizobium liaoningense | reverse complement strand
TTTGAGTCATGTTCAATAGAGCTAGAGTTTCAGAAAGTCACCTTAGAAGGCCAAGCGTTCCGGTCACCGTTCAGCCGACTAAAGCGGATGTCGTGGCCGCACGCTTCATCGCCCGCAACACTGCGCCGGCTCCGGAGATGGTAGCCCGCGCCTTGACCTGGGGCGCTGACGAGAAGGTCCTTCTGGTTCTGGCGGCGGCTGGCTGGCTGGCGTCGCGCGGGCAGGGCGAGCAGCTGCGGCGCGCCGGCAACCATGCTCTGCTGGTCACGGTCGCGGCGTCGCTGCTGCCCCATGGTTTGAAACGTCTGTTCGACCAGACCCGACCGGACCGCAGGACGGTGATCGGGCACCTCCACGGCGTCCCGTTTTCCGGGAAACGTGAGGACGCCTTTCCTTCAGGCCACGCGCTGCACATGGGAGCTTTGGCATCGGCGGCCGGCGCGTTGCCGGCCGGCCCGCGTCGGGCGATCCGCTCCATCGCGGTCGGCATCTCGCTGACGCGTTTAGTCGTCCTGGCGCACTGGGCGAGCGATGTCGTCGCAGGTTTTGCACTGGGAGCGGCTCTTGAACGGCTCTTGCGGCTCTGCACCGGCTATCCGCTCGACACTTCAACGGAGAACGATCATGCCAACCCTTGAGGATCTAAAGGGGTACGCGGAACGCGCCACCGGTTTGCGACGCCCCGGCAAGCGGAAGGCCGTGGACCTTGCGCAAGTGCGAAAGCCGCACACGGTCCGCTTCAGGGACGACGGTCTCATTCCCAATCATCCGCGATGGCCGCTGATCATCTACCGCAGCGCCATCGCTCTCGACGAGCGTCACGACCCCGCGGCCGTGATCGAGGACCTGTTCGAAGCGAACGGATGGGCAGACACCTGGCGCGACGGCATCTACGACTACGTGCATTATCACTCCCGGATCCATGAGGTGCTTGGCATCGCACGCGGCAAGGGGCGTGTTCGGTTCGGCGGCAACAAGGGCAGTATCTTCACCCTGAAGGCCGGCGACGTTGCCATTCTGCCCGCCGGCACAGGTCATCAGTGCCTGTCAGCAGACGATGACTTCCTCGTCATCGGCGCCTACCCGCCGACAGGGACGTACGACGAATGCACGACGGTTGAGGATCGTCCGCGCGCGCTTAAGACCATCCCGAAGGTGCCGCCGCCACGCAAGGATCCGGTCTACGGGACCGGCGGGCCGCTCTCGAAAATTTGGAGGAAAGTGAAATGACCGAGTATGTCATCCGCTTCCTCGCCGGGGGTGCCGTCGTGTCGGCCTTCGCGATGCTGGGAGATCTTCTACGTCCTAAGAGCTTCGCCGGCCTGTTCGCGGCCGCCCCCTCCGTCGCGCTCGCCACGCTCGGAATCGCGGTGTACCAGCACGGCGCCCACTACGCGACTTTGCAAACTCAGGCGATGATTGCCGGAGCGATCGCGCTCGCCGTTTATAGCGTCGTTGTCTGCCAGATCCTAGTTCGCGCGAGGATGCGAGCATTGCCCGCCACTGTGCTATCTCTTGTCGTCTGGCTGATCGTGGCCTTTGGCGCCCTGACGCTTGCCGGGGGGCAGACATGACGCCGATCCGTTTTTCGCCGTCATCTCTCAAGGAAGGCCGCTGGTACGAATACCTGATCCGCTTCGCGCTCGGCGGCGCCGCGACCGCCTTCGCTGGCCTCGTCAGCAGCCGCTATGGAGCCTCTATCGGCGGGCTTTTCCTCGCCCTTCCGGCGAACTTCTGCGCCAGCGCCACGCTCATCGAGAAGCACGAAATTCGCCGCAAGCGTGAGGCGGGCCTCGCCGGCGAGCGCCGCGGGCAAATGGCGGCCGCGGTCGAATCCGCCGGCGCCGCGCTCGGCGCGCTCGGCATGCTGGCCTTTGCGATCGTATTTTCGTTGGCTGCGGAAACGAGCGTCGCAGCCGCCTTCTTGGGTGCCTCGCTTGCGTGGTTGGTCATTTCGGTGGTGGCGTGGTACTCGCGGCGCAAGATGCGGTCGGCGCGGAGAGTGCGGATCGAACAAAAAGGCAGCGGCTCTGCAATTCAGCGTAGCCGCTAAGATCGAGCGACGCTGCCATCAAGCCGCGCTCGACGCCTTCCTGTTCACACCCTTGCGCAGCGCAACCGTATTGAGTTTGGTATTCGCCGCCTTCTCCTCATTGAGGTTCGTGGTGAGAAAGCGCACGATGTCGTCGTGACCGAGCTCCTCGGCCCAGGCTATGAGCGTGCCATAGCGGCAGATTTCATAGTGCTCGACGGCCTGTGCGGCCGCGACGAGGGCGGCATCGAGGACGGCCTTGTCCTCGATCTCGCCGGCGATCTCGTCGGCCTCCTTGATGATTCCGTCGATCGCTGGACAGTGCGTGCCGCCAGGCTCCTTGCCGAGCTTCTCGAACACGTTCTGAAGCCGCTCGACCTGCTTGTTGGTCTCTTCGAGATGGCCTTTCAGCCCCGCGACGAGGTCTCGGTTGGTCGCCTTTTCGATCATCTTAGGTAGTGATTTAATGATCTGCTGCTCGGCGTAGTACATGTCCTGCAGACCGTGCATCAGCAGGTCTTCCATCGATTTTATGTCCTTCGTGAACATTCCCATATTTGAATCTCCTCTCCCAACGATGGCAATGGAACGCGGCTGACCGGCTGCCGTTCCCGCAGCTAACTCGTAATATCCGAAATTGACCAAGAACACTTGGTCAGCCGGCTGGTACCGCTCGATGGGCCTACGGGGCGATATGCCGCGGGGCATCCAGGAGGCGCTGTTCGAGTCGGCGATAAAGGAGCACGGCAGGGGCGCCTGCTTCTCGATGTTTCCCAAGCGAACACCGGGGAGACAGTCTAACAGGCGAGGAACGGGATAACCCTGAGCGTCGTTGATACAAGCCGCACGTTTCTCTGCGGCCTGTTCAAGGTTCAAGATGGCTGATGAAACGATCACGACCACCGGCATTGCCGCTCACGGCGCCTCCCGCCTCCCGTCAGTGGAGGTCGACAGCTTCAACATTGAGCTGAAGGATGAGGAGGGTTTTCTTGGGGATCGTGCCAGCAAGGGCGCTTTTCGGGAAACTCTCGAAAAATGGCGGAAGCCACTGCGCAAGTCAGGCGAAGACCCGTTCGGCAAAGAGCTTTCCGAAGACATCAGCAAGAAGGAACTCGACGCCATCCTGCTCGGCGACGACACCGACGCTTGGGCGGTCGTGCAGAGCGCTATCGAGGACTTCGCGCAGGAGCTCGCCCATGTTACGCGGCGCTTCCTCAAGACCAAGGCCTGGGATAAGACCGAGCGCATCGTGGTAGGTGGCGGCTTTAGCAATAGCCGGCTCGGCGAACTCGCCATCGCCCGCGCCGAAATCATCCTGAAGGCCGAAAACTTCAAGATCGAGATGATGCCGATCCACCGCCACCCAGATGACGCAGGCCTTATCGGCGCGCTCCATCTCGCTCCTTCCTGGATCTTCGAGGCTCATGATTCCATCCTTGCCGTATCCGCTGTGGCGTTGTGGAAACACGTCGCAAGAAGGCACCAGATCTCACCAAGGCGTGCGTGTGGAAGTCCGAGCTGCGGCGTCATGCCGACGACGAACCGAGCCGTGAGGAAGCGGTTAAGCGTCTCGTCAAGATGCTCAAGGACCTGATCACGAAGGCGGATAACGAAGGATTCAAGCTCGCGCCGTTCATCGGCATCGCGTGTCCTGGCGTCATCGAGAGCGACGGCTCTATCGCGAAGGGTGCGCAGAACCTGCCCGGCAATTGGGAGAGCAGCAAGTTTAATCTGCCGATAACTCTGGTCGAAGCCATCCCTCAGATCGGAGAACATGACACGGCGATCGTCATGCACAACGACGGCGTGGTGCAGGGCCTGTCCGAGGTCCCGTTCATGCAGGACGTGAAGAGTTGGGGCGTGCTGACGGTCGGCACCGGCCTCGGTAACGCCCGCTTCACCAACCGCAACGGCAAGAACGGCAAGAGCGAACGCTGAGCCTAACCCTCTTTCGAGGTAGGCCGACACAGCAAGAATATCGGGAAGGGAGGAACGTCGCGCCCCGCCAACTGTTTGCTCAATCATCGCGGAGCATAGGAGGAGCATCCATGCCTACGCAGATTGTTTTGAACCATAGCGGGGACACGCGGCACGAATTTGACGCGGCAGACCTGGAAGCATTGGCCAAGGCGGAGCAGCGCTTCAAGAAATTGACCGGCAAGGGATTCACTGCAGCAACGCGGACGGGGCCCGGCGAAGTCGCCGTAGTGCGGGCGTTCGACCCGACGGCCCAGGAGACGTTATTTTACCCGCGCCTCGTCGGCGGCTAAGTGAGCGCTGGCCCATGCTTCTGTTCGGAGCTCGACGCCGGGCGGGTTCGCGGCTGCAGACGCTCCGCGAGCTCTATGCCAGCTTCATCGGAGAAAACTCGCCAGAGGCCCGCGGCCGCCATCTGCTGCGCGCGTGGCTGTCACCGGTACAACTCGCGCAGTTCGATGAACACCGGTACTTCGATGTGGTCGGTTGCGATACGGCCAAGCGCTACCGCATCAGCTATGGGATGGCTGCGAACGTCCACGAGCTCGACGGGGCGGGGGCGCCCAGGGTGGGTTGGTGCTTCGCGCCTTCAGCACGCCTTGTGCCCGGCGACGTGATGCTCGCGCAGAAGATTGCTCTGGAAACCAACGAGAATGCCGCGCTCTCTGTAGCGAACGAGTTTCCGCCGCGGATGCCGTTTAACCGATGACCGTAGGGAGAATGCCATGCTCGATTATCCGCGCCCGCCTTATCCCAGCCAACAGCAACCGATGCCCGGTTCGACTTCGGCGATGAAGCCACGTCCGGACCATGGCGAGAACAGCTACAAGGGATCGGGCCGTCTTGCAGGCAAGAAGGCCGTCATTACCGGAGGAGACAGCGGGATCGGGCGAGCGGTGGCAATTGCATATGCCCGCGAGGGAGCCGACGTGCTCATTTCTTATCTCGACGAGCATCAAGATGCCGAGGAGGTGAAGGCTCTCATCGAGAAGGAAGGCCGCAAGGCTGTCTTGTTTCCCGGAGACCTGCGAAAGCCAGATTACTGCCGCGCCGTCGTTAAACGCGCCGTCGATGAACTCGGCGGGATCGATATCCTCGTCAACAATGCAGCGCATCAGGCCACGTTCAAAGATATCGCGGATATCAGTGATGACGAATGGCAGAGCACGTTCGAGGTCAACATCCATGCGATGTTCTATCTCTCCAAGGCGGCCGTTGCGCATATGAAGTCGGGGGCCGCCATCATCAACACTGCTTCCGTGAATGCCGACATGCCAAACCCCATCCTGCTGGCCTATGCGACCACCAAGGGGGCGATCCAGAACTTCACGGGCGGTCTTGCCCAGATGCTTGCCGAAAAGGGCATACGCGTTAACGCCGTCGCGCCGGGCCCGATCTGGACACCGCTGATTCCGTCAACTATGCCATCGGACACGGTAAAGAACTTCGGCAAGCAGGTGCCGATGAAACGAGCCGGGCAGCCGGCTGAGCTCGCAACTGCCTATGTCATGTTAGCCGATCCGCTCTCGAGCTATACGTCCGGTGCGACGCTTGCTGTAACAGGCGGGAAACCTTTCATCTGATCGCGAGGGCGACGAGACGGAAGCTTAGTTTTGCGTGACGCCCTAGCGCGCACACCATTGCTAGTGGCCGCGGTTCTCGTCCTGCTTGTTTGTTCTTCTCCAGCATTGAAACCCGCAACCTTCACAGACTGGTATCTCCTCACCAATCCTGCCCGGCAGTTTTTGAGCGCCGAGCTTTGGGCTTCGTCTCCGATCGATTGCTGACTAACGCCAGAACAGTGCAAGCAGCAGGATCACCGGAAGAGGAATGCCCAGCAGCCACAATAAAGCGCCTCTGCCAAGTGTCATGGCGCTATCCTCCTGTTGTTTCCCGGAAAACCAAGTCCAGAAGCCGCCCGAAGTTCCTGCAACAGGAACGGACGATTCAACCGCGCGTTGGAACCGGAGCATAAGCTACTGGAGGAGTTCGCCATGGCTACACGCACCGTTCCCAATGTGTTTTTTGGCTGGACATGGTCAGCCGTACTGGCCGGCGTGTTCACTTCGTTGGTTGTCCAGATCCTGCTGACCATGCTGGGGTTCGGCATCGGTCTGCTCGCGATCGACATTCCCACTGCTGCATCGGCGCCTGCTGGCGCAGGCTGGGCCGCATTCGTGTGGTGGGCGGTCTCAGGGATCATCGCCGCATTTCTGGGTGGCGCCGTTGCGGCAGCCAATTCGCCGGATCAGACCGCCCTCGGTCGGGTCGGGCACGCGATGGCCGCCTGGGCGGTCGCAACCGTCGTGGTGGTCGGTGCGGCGGCGATGTTGCCGGCTTCGGCGACCAGCATCGCCAGCAACCTCGTCGGCCCGTCATATTCCGCCAGCACGCGCGTCGCGTACTGGTCGAACAATACGGGACGGGAAACCGTCGGCGCGACAACGAGAGCTGCAACGCCCGCTCAAATTGATGCAGCCCGGACGCACTTCGCATATGCAATGTTTGCAAGCTTCTGCGCCCTTCTTCTTGGTGCGGGAGCGGCCTACGCCGCCGGAATGGCGACCACGGGCCAGGCAGTCAAGGAAGCGGCCCGACCGGTGATGTGACAACTCATAAATGGCCGAGGTTTGGTGCAGGGCGCTACGTGCACTGGTGATAACGTGACTGTGTCCTGAGGTCCGCCTTGGGTACGGGAGCGGCGGTTTGGTGTCGGCGAAATCCCCCTACCGTCCTACGGATGCTTCTCGATTCTTTCCGCCCTACTTCCCGTACTGAGCGTAGCGCCGACCATCACGCATCTTGGACCGGCAGGTACAAAAAGCAGCCTGGAACCAATGATGTGTATCCGGCATTTGGCTTGCACCAACAGGGAGGCCAGAAGGCAATAACATGGCTGAACCGAACGAGGACGAGATACGAACCTACGCCCATCAGCTCTGGGAAAAGGCCGGGCGGCCTGAAGGCCGCGACAAGGAGTTTTGGGAATTGGCCCAACAAGAGTTGCGGAATCAGAACAAATCTTCTCCGGCGCGCACCCCCGATAACCTCTAGATGAGCAAGAATTGCCCAATCTGCGCATCTGCTGCGTTTGTGAAAACCATCCGCAGCTGACTTGGACCCAAGACCCAATGAGCGTCAGTGCGGCGCGGGGATGCGATAGTTGTCAGCAGGAAGGACGTGATCCTGGCCTCACCTTAGAGGCTGACGGTGTAAGCGCTGAGCCCAAGGAGGTCTTAGCGACGCGAACGCCTCTTCGTTGCGCGCCGGTTGTAGGGTGAACGGTTGATGGGCTTCAGGGAAATCCCTTCGCGCTGCGCCTTGCTGCGGATAGCCGCGACGGGACGTTGAAGTTTGATGCTCATGACTCCGGTCGGCGTGTTGCCCTTCGCGAGCTGCTTGAGCATTTTCACATCTTCGCTCGACCAGGGTTCACGCGTACGACGCTTGTATGAGGGATTTGCCTTGCGCGGGCCCTTCTTGCCGATCGGTGAGCCGGGTCGCTTCCATGATGCTCTTGCCATTAAGGTCCTCCTGTAAGTCTTTCTTGAACGAAGGAATCAGCAATTCGGTTCCGATGAACAGGAACGGCAGGATCGGCGGGAAGTTCTTCGTTGATCAGGGGCAACGGAGGTATCAGTGCGCGTCCGACTAGCATCGATATGTCTTGTGCTGTCCGGTGGCTTGGCGATTGCACAGCCTGCCAAGCCGGCGGACGACCTTAGCGCGCCGACCGGGCGTTCGGCGCCCGAAGACAAAGGTCAATTGCAGCCGCAGGGCTGGACCGGGCCTACCAACACCGGTTCAGGTGGTGCGCCTCCGGAAAGCCCCCAAGGGCAAAGCCCACCACGGATGCAGCCGGCGCCGGACGGATCGACAAAAACCACAGTCGAGCCTCCCAAGTAGCCTCATGTGCTCTTGCGCGCCGGCGCGGTAACGCCGGCGCGGCGCGAAGGGAGGAACAAACGATTCACGTTGCCGTTTCAAAGGCCAGACAACGCAGCGCGTGCAGACCCATGACGAACCTGAGCAAGCTCCCGACGTGGGCCGACGAGAAAAATATCTACGCCGTGATCGAAACGCCCCGTGGAAGCACCTGCAAATTGGAGTTCGATCCGGAGCTGAAGGTTTTCACGCTTGCGAAGCCCCTAATGGTGGGGCTCACCTATCCGTATGATTGGGGCTTCATTCCCTCGACACAAGCCGAAGATGGCGACCCGCTGGACGTTCTCATCATCCACGTTTCCCAGACGTATCCGGGCGTCGTGCTCCGATGTCGGCCGATCGGAATCCTCGAAATCCTCCAGAAGCGCAAAGGCAAGGAGGAGCGCAACGATCGCATCTTTGCTGCGCCAGAGCGCTCGCCGTTAGAGAGCAATCTTGAAGACATCAGGGATCTGCCGTCTCGCGCCGTCGAGGAGCTCGAACAGTTCTTCCGCGCGACGAACGCGCTCGAAAATAAGGAGCTTGAATTCCTCGGGTGGCGCGGCCCCGGAGCCGCCGTCAAGGCCATCAAGCGGCTATCAATTGCGACGGGTGGCTAGAGCATCCGCCAAAATGATCCGTCCGACGTTCCAATCTGCTTGCCATGGCCGATTTATAGATCCCAGAACTCTAGCAACTCATGCGTCCGCGCCGTCATCCTGTGTGCTCTTATCACTTGAGAACACGCCAGTTCGGCGGCCGGCCCGTCACCATCCTTGAGGGAGTACTATTGATTCATCCAATCGGAAACGACCGTAGATGTTCGCCTGGCCGCATCCGGCAGACCATGTGACAAACCGCGCATTCCCGCGGCTCGCAAAAGGCCATGTGAGAAAACGAATGTTTGAGCCACGGTTCCTACCGTATTGCAACAAGTTCTTCTGCACCTAAGGCAGAGTCGCCGATCGCAGCCGAGGAAACAAAGGGAACATCCGGCCGTAATTTATGGTGAGCTGAGTAGAACCGAAACCGAGCCTTTGAGATATGCCGGGCCCATCCCGTCTGTGGACCTTGCCTGGAAGCCACATCGCGAGCTCTCTATTGCCCGCAGTGGTCGCGAGCAATCTCTTCATCGGCCTCGCTCTTGTGGCGTTGCTCTATTTCGGGCGTGAGCTCTTTGTGCCGGTTGTCCTTGCGTTGCTGTTGAGCTTCGTGCTCGCTCCGGTTGTCCGGCTTTTTCGTCGCTTATATGCCGGCCGCGTGGGCTCAGTTCTTGCCGCGGTGGCGCTTGCATTTCTGCTGATTTTCGGGCTCAGCGCTATTATGACCCAGCAGGTCGCACAACTCGCCGAGAACCTGCCCGCTATCAGCTGACGATCAGCGATAAGATTCATTCGGTCCAAGACGTCGCGCTCAGTCCGGGAATCTTCAATCGGCTAAAGGATATGCTCGGAGATCTCCGCCAGGAAATCTCCAAGCCGCAGGAGCAAGGACGAAAGAATGCAAGCTCTCCTCCGCCCGCCCAGACTTCTGCAGGAGAACCCCAGGTTAAGCCCCTGCCGGTGGAAATCCAACAGCCGCCGCCTAAACCGTTCGATGTCGTGCAAACAATCGTCGGGCCGCTGTTGGCGCCTCTGGCGACGACGGGCATTGTTATCGTTTTCGTGATTTTTATGCTGCTTTTTCGCGAAGACCTGCGGGGCCGTTTTGTCCGACTTGCAGGCGCGCAGGATTTGGGGCCCACGTCCGAAGCGATCGACGATGCCGGTCGGCGACTGAGCCGGTATTTCCTGACGCAAACCTGCATCAACGCAACGTTCGGGATTATCATTGGGATCAGTCTTGCGGTGATCGGCATTCCCAACCCGGTGTTGTGGGGCATCTTCGCGGCTCTAATGCGCTTCGTTCCTTATATCGGCGCATTCATCGCTGCCGCAGTCCCTGCGGCGCTTGCCGTCGCGGTGGATCCGGGGTGGTCCATGTTCTTATGGACGGTGGCCTTGTTCGTGATCATAGAACCGATCCTCAGCCAAATTGTGGAACCCATGCTGTATGGCCACAACACCGGACTCTCGCCGGTAGCTGTCGTGGTGGCTGCAGCCTTCTGGACCTGGTTATGGGGGCCAATCGGACTTCTACTTTCGACACCCTGACGGTATGCCTGGTAGTATTGGGGCGTCACATCGAGCGATTGGAGTTCATGGATGTGATCCTAGGTGATCAGCCGGCGCTCACGCCAGAACAGAATTTTTTTCAGCGTATGCTGGCCGGTGATCCCGACGAGGCCGCGGACCAAGCCGAGAAGTTCATGAAGGAGAAATCCCTCTGCGCCTACTACGATGAAATTGCAATTCCTGGGTTAGTGCTGGCGCGCTCTGACGCGCACGCGGCGCTCTGGACCTGGAGCGCCTGCGCCGGATTAAGGAAACCGTCGAGGGCGTGATCGATGATCTTTCCGATCACGATGACTGCGCTCCATCTGCCAAGAGCAACGAGGACCTCCATGACTCCAACACACTTGAAATCGAGGTGGTCGACGCTCCCGATCTATCGCCGCTCGTAGTACCGGCTAGAATGTTGAGACCCGATTGGCGAGACGGAAAGCCTGTATTGTGCATCGGCGCACGAGACCCACTTGACGAAGCGACGGCGAACGTGCTCGCGCAACTTCTCGAAATGGCATCGGCGCCCGCATCGAGCCTTCGACGGCCGCCTCGGCTTCCAACATCTTTGGGCTTGATACAGCAAATATAGGGATGGTCTGCGTATCTTGCCTTGGAAGCGGAAGTCCAGTGCATCTACGCTTCCTTCTTCGACGTCTACGTCGCAAAATGCCACACGCCACGCTCCTTGTCGGCCTATGGGGCTCGACCAAAGACTCGGAGGACGAAGAGCGTATGGATGACGAGACGATCGGCGCGGATTTCTATGCGAAGTCGCTCGCAAGGGGGTGAGCGCCGGATGATCGAGCTCCTCGAACAGTTTGCGCCGACTTCGCCCTCAGCTCCGGAGAGGTCGATCGTTCAGCTCGACAAGGAGCGCGTAAATCGCCTCGTTGAGGGCGGCGAGCGAGAAGAAGCGACGGTTGCGCAAGCGTGCCAGAATCCATCGCCCGACGATTTGGACCCCGACTTCGACCTTGGCTTTGTCGCGCGGACGATACGGTCGCGCCGGGACGATGGCGGTGCGGTAATGGCGGGCGAGATCGGCATAGGTCCGGTTGACCATCGGCTCGTGAAAGCAGGCCCGGGTGATGCCAGCCTTCAGATTATCGCTCACCGTCTGCCGCGTCGTGCCGCCGAAATAGGCAAAGGCCCGAACGTGCGAGGCGATCCAGTCCGGCAGGCTCTGGGTGAGGCTGGCTTCGGCGTAGGTGTAGTTCGAGGCGCCGAGCACGGCGACGAAGATCTGCGTGCTGCGCATCTCGCCGCTGAGCCCGTCAACCACCTCGATGGTGTGACCGGAATAGTCGACGAACAGCTTCTCGCCGGCGACATGGACCTGGCGCAGGGTCGGCTTGAGGCGGCCGGCCCACTCCTTGTAGCGTTCGTAGAACCACGCATAGCTGAAGCTGTCGGAGTTTGCGTCGCAATACTCCTCCCACAACAGCATCAGCGTGACGTTCGGGCGCCGCAGCTCGCGATGCACGAGCGCCCAGTCCGGATGTGGACGCTCGTCGCTGGGCCGATCGGAAGGCGGCGGAAACAGGCAGTTCTCGAGCCGGACGTCGTCGTCCAACTCCGGCGGCAACGGCCAGGTCAGGCCGGCGCGGCGAGTTCGATTGAGGTACTTGCAGATCGTGCCCTGGGCCAGGCCCAGGCTGCGAGCAACGGCGCGTTGCGACATGCCGACGCTGTAGTGCAGGCGTAGAACTTCACGAATGTGGCGCATGGACAGTCTCTCGGTCGGCATCTCGATCCTCTGCGGTTAGGCAAAAGACCAAGCTACCCGGGTTGCAGACTATCAGCGGTGCGCGCCTCCTGGTTGCCCCCGATCGCGATCGCTGGAAATAGCGATCACGATCGACTGGAAATGGTGATCACGCTGCTCTGGAATGGGTGATCACGATGGCCTGGAATCGGTGATCACGATCGGCTGGAACGCGCACAGTATCCTCATTCCAAAGCCGTTTGCGCGTGCGCAGCTCATCAGCGCGATTGCCAGCTTGCTCAATATCAGAACGCCGCCGGCGATCTGATAGTCGGTTGGCGTCGTTTCACGAGGGGGAGGCCGACAGGCAAGTTAATGTCCTCTCTGCCCTTTCAGTGCTACTGATGGGACCATCACCGGCAACGCTTGTCGTGGGCGTCGGTGGCTGAGAGAGACGCGCGCTCCCGCCAGTCAAGGAGGACCCGCTGATGGAAACTCCAGCTAAGCCCGCCACCGAGTCGCCCACCCAATGCCCGAAATGCCCTGGACTTCTGCGCTTCTGGTTGAAGCTGCCTGACCGCAACGGTGCGCTCGTTTTGGTCTATCGCTGCGGTCAATGCAGCGGCCTGGTTTGGGACGATTAAGGTCCGGCATGCCAAAGTACTATTTCGACTCGTGCGATGACGGCGCCGTAGCCGTTGACGAGGAGGGTATGGAATTGTCCAGTCTGGCGGCTGTGCAGGCGGAGGCCGCGCAGGCGCTTGCAGATTTCCTGGGCGAAGCTGCGCACGAACCGCAGCAAGACGGCTCCACCCTTCGAATGGCTGTCGAGGTGCGCGACAACAAGGGCCCGGTGCTACGAGTCGGATACATCTTCCGGCGGCGAAACTGAGACAGGTGCTTTGCCGGCACATGCCCGGCCTATTTGACGAGGGCGGCTGACTGCGGCCTGAGGATCAGAGCCGAGCACAGCTCGACCAGATCCGAGTTCGGATACGTTGTGCCGGGAAGCGACACCCATGCCTCGGGGAACAGCTTTCGCCTGTCCCAAGTATCGGCCTTGGCCAGCGCAACCTTCTTGTCGGCCACATCCGCCTGGGCGCCGAACTTGTCCGCACAGATCGGTCCGAGGGCCGCGATGACCGCCGTCTCCACCCGCTTGCCCGCGAGCTTGTCAGCGCCGCCGGCCGTCACCCAGTCGAAGCCGTAGCCTGTCCAGTTGAAGCCGATGACGACCGTCAGGATGGCACCAATAGCCATTCCTTGCAGGAGGCGCTTACGCGACTCTCCCTGCAAAATTGAGGGTAATTGCATGTGATTTCCTTTCGCCCGACTTGTTTCGGAGCGAGACAATGGACACCCGGATGGGTCCCAGTCGTTCAGTTGTAAGGAAGGCTCGGCCGCTTTGAGCTGGCGTTTCGATCACGACCACCGTGCGCTTACGCGGGCGCAAAGTCTATGTCTAGTTTCGCCTCAATTCGAAGCCGGGATTCGTCGGCCCTGGCTCACTGCTTTGTTGGCGCGACGACCCACCAAGATCGCCGCCATCGCCTCGCCTGCCCGCATGGCATGGTGCTTTCCTAATTGGGACACACAATTTCAAATTTAGGACGGAACGATTCATCGTCCGGATCCTTGGTCCTCAGCAATCGGCGACACGATCCCCCTGATACGATCCCCGAGAGCTAAAGCCCCGACCGGTCGACATTTTGCCCAATGCCCGGCGGTAGGTTTGAAACGGCCTCAGGTGCCCCGGCACTGAGGCCGTTCCGTTGGGCGCTCGCGAAGAGGAATGACGAACTGACAACGCAACGCCGCCAAGCCTTGAAACGATCGCTGGCGGCGCTGGGCCTCTATCCCGAGAGGGACTAACAAAATCCCGGGTTGGTCTGGATAGCTGCGCGAAGATTCAATCGCGGGGAATTAGGACACTGGAAGCTGCAGGCGGCCTTTTGCTTTACGTTGGAGCGCCCAGTCCTGGCGAAGTCAGCCACTTATTGACCTCAACGGCAGCATCTATTTGGCTTGCCTTCCGCAAAAGCTCGTCGCGACGGATGCTAAGGGGCATGCCTTTAGCTTGTTTGCGCAAGTTGATTGCCTCTTGCGTTAAACGGTATTCAAATGTCGATGATTGTTCGGGGCGTTGTCGAGCCAGCATGGTGGTGCTCCCTGTGGGGTTGGGCGGGAGCGCAAACCGGCGTTCTCAGTCACCGATGAAAGCCACGGTCCGGGCGGTGATGGAGCAGCAGACTCCCTTTCTGTTCGGAAGTCGAGTCAAATCGAATTTGGACAACCGTGAACTTCGAACCAGGATACGATCCACTCGGTGAGGCTGAAAATGCCGCAATGAACGTTCCTGCGCTTGCGACCGAAGCGAGAAGAAGGCGCCTTTCATTCGCCGCTGGGCAAGAAAGCGATGGCTATTGTGGCGGAGGGGGCGCATCCTGCTCTGCGGGCAGTGCCGGCGCCCGGCGTTTTACGAAAGGCAGGCGCGCATGACCATCCGTTCCCGACGTGAAGTCGTCACCTTCAACCATCCGTTCCGAATCAGGGGTATCGATCGCCAGTTGCCGGCAGGCGCCTACGAGGTCGTCACCGATGAGGAAATGATCGAGAGCCTTTCGTTCGCGGCGTTCCGCCGCGTCGCTACCATGATCAAAGTGCCGGCGGAGGGCTCGCGCGGGTTGACAATGGAGGTGGTCTCGATCGCCCCGGTCGATTTGTCGGACGCGCAGCGCATCGACGCAAGCATCTGATGGCTGACGAACCCTTGGACTCGACGGCCAATGCAGCGGCTCGTTTCAGCCATTTGACTTCGAGGAACCACCTGGCGCAGCTTGAGTTGATCCGGGTCGGCAGCCGGTTTCAGTTATGAAGGACCTCACGAAGGAAACAATGGATTTCGCCGCCGCGCGGCACCTCGCGGACGGCTTCAACTTCCGCGCCTACACTCCGCACAAGATCGCCCATGACTACACTCCGCACAAGATCGCCCATGAACTGCTGCGCTGGGATCAGGCATTCAAAGACGCAGATTACACGGAGCTCGTTGCGGCTGTGACGCTTTGGCAAAGTAGCACGCGCGACTAGGCAATGGCGATGAAGATGGATTGCGGCATGACACAAGCCCACCACAGAGCGCAGTATGCGTGACGGTCGCGCTTTGCGAAAGCATTGCGCCAACTGCGACCGACCGGACATTTTGCCGTTAGTCATATCTACGGAGCCGATTGGCTGTTTGGTCGAGGCAATGGCGCGGGTCCGCGGGGGAGGACTACCGCTGAATTACCATTGTCCGCCGCCGCGAAGGTGTACGTCCGAGGCAGCCGGGGCTCCTATGATCTGGTCGCCGCTAATTTTTCGAAAGGCTTCTGAATGGAGCCTTGCCGCGACGGTTGAGCGGCATGTGGCAAGCGATATTCCAGATCGATCCCAAGTCGATCCAGCGAGGTGAGACAATGGACAAATTCAAGATAAGGGTCGCACGCATCGAGATGATTTCGTCGAATGAACGAGGCGAGGATATTCGTTTGACGTTTCATTTCGAAGGCCATCAGACCAGTTTTGCCTTGCCAATCTTCCTGAACTCTCGTGAATTTGACGACACCGAAATCGTCAAGGTCGCTCGAAGCAAGTTGCATGAGGTTTTCCAGCAGCTTTGCAGTCAGTGCGAGAATTGGCAGTTATCGGACGGCGAACGTCGCGAGCTCGCAAGGATCAATGTGCGGCCAGCAACGCTGGTTCCACGAAGCCAGCTGCCGTCGTTGAATTCGAAATGAGCTATTGTTTCTCACCACGGCCTTCGTAGGATCGCGAGCCGCCCGCATGCACGTGACGCGCCGGGCTACGGATGCGATAGCCTCATGCGTCTGAAACGCATGCAGGATGAAGACTGGCAAGTAGCGTTCCTATGGAGGGTCCAATCCGGAGCGAAGATCGGAAGGGGGCAACCGGTCGGGGCCGTCTCCGGCAGACACAAGGAAACGGCCTCAGCGGTGGACGCGCCGAGATCGTCAGGCTCCGAACAGTGCAATCTGCCGAGGACCGGAAGCAGCGAGCAAACCAGCCTGAGCTGCTACTGTTCCTGATGATACGCGAACTCACTTTTTAGCGCGATGTCAGTCTGTAGACATCGCCTGGCTTCAGGTTGAGCGCTTCGAATAGTTTCTGTTGCTCTGCGGTGATGGGGGCCACTAGAACTTCGCCGTTCCAACCTCTCGGTGCCGCGGCGAGCACCAATGTCAGCGCCTGGGCTGGCTTGGCTAGCGCGATCCAGAGCTCTCCGGCAGCCCCATCCCCTGCAGACACTTCCACGATAGTGAACTCGGTGCCAAAGGACTCCGCCATGCGGGCTAATCCGGCCACGCATTGCTTGTTGCAAATGGCTCTTGACTAATTTGATGGGTGAGGACCGCGGGGCCGCTTACTATCCTTGAGCCATTCCTGACCGGTTCCTCCAGAAGGATGAAGAAAAGACTCGCGCCGCGACAACATAGGGCGCGCCCTCATACCATCACGGATCGTGGCTTTTATCGGTGATGAGAACGCCCCATCACAGCGCTCCCGCCTTCCTCTTATGAAAAGGAGCAGCGCATGGCAAGGCGTCGTCTTCGCATTAAGCACCAGAAAACCTACGAACAGCGTTTGGCAAAAGAGGTCGCGCGTCCCCGAGAGGGAACTAGCAAGATCCCGGATGAGGCCAACTTGCACATACTAAGTCGGAGCGGTCTGTTAGGTGCGCCACACTCGGCGGAGGAGGAATTAGGACAAACGCAGCTGTCGTTATTTCGAATCTATAGTCTGTGTTAGCCGCCGGGAACGAGGAGGGGCGCTAAGGATTCGTCCCGGCAGGAGCTCTCTTGATGCCGATGACAAAAGAGAGACGACCGCGGATTCGAACACTGCGGGGATGGGCGATCGCCGTTCTGAACGATGCCGGTGCCATCCGCGAGTGTGAGGAGCATGGCTGGATGCAGGATCGAGCCGATCGGCATGCCCGCGAGCGCGCCTTCGATGTCGCGCGTCAGAACCCGCCAGATGGCGTTCCACCCGAAGCTGCGGCCGCGGCGATGGAGGAGGTGCTAGACGGTATCGGCGACACTTGTCCCGAATGTCCCTCGCGCGATTGACGACCACAACTTCACGGTCAGAGGCGGGGCCTTGTCGGCAATACTACTCTGCCTGTTCGATTGCGGCCGGCATTTTTGCCACGGACATGAGCGATCGGGCGACCTGGTTGAGAAGCTGATCCGCATTTTCCTCCTCGGCCAGCGACTTCGACAAAAGACTCACGATTGCGCTGTGGCGCAACTGTTGGGCAAGGTTGCGCGCGGTGGTGTAGCCAGCAATTTCGTAGTGCTCGACGCGCTGCGCAGCGCCGATAAGGGCGAGGTCGGCGGCGGCGTCCTCCTTTTCCTCGCCCTCGGTCATGATCTCCTGGCCTTCCTCGACCAGGCCCATCATGCCCTTGCACGGTTTGGCGCGCGTCGATTTTCCGAGTAGCTCGAAACACTCGTTAATGCGCTCGATCTGCGCTTCAGTCTCTGCGAGATGCTGCTCGAACAGCTCTCGCAATTGATCAAAACGCGCCGCTTCCGCCATCTTGGGGAGGGCTTTCGTCAGTTGTTTCTCCGCGTGCAGGATGTCGCGGAGTTCGTCGAGCAACAAATCGCCTAAGCCATTCTCATCTACCGGCGACGAGCTTTCCGTTACGAGGGCTGTCGGCGGGCCGGCTTCTCCGGCCTGGATGGCCGGCGATTCCGTAAAGACCCAATCGCTGCCGTCGTTCCATGGTCCGCGGGTGTCGATCTCGCCATGATCGCCCGTACCCGTGGAATCGTTGAAGAACTGATTGACCAGGCCGGGGGTCGGTGCGATGCGGCCGATACTGAGGGCCGGCTTGCCCATGCTCTCGAGTGCCAGCGCGAAAGCTTTCATGTGGGTGATCTCGCGGGTCATCAAGAACTGGAGGGCATCCTTGGTGCCTGCGTCATCGCAGAAGTTGATCAGCCGTTCATAGACGATCTTGGCGTGCGCTTCGGCGGCGATATTGCTCCGAAGGTCGACAGCGAGCTCGCCAGTGATCTTCAGGTAATCGGCAGTCCAGGCGTTGCCCTGGGAATTGAATAGGTTCACCCCGCCGCCGCCCGCAATCGCAATCAGGGGATCGGCTTCGGCCGCCTGGCGATCGAACTTCGCCGGCTTGAGGTGCATGCGGGCGAGGGTACCCACGACTTCGAGATGGCTGAGTTCTTCGGTGCCGATGTCCATAAGCAGGTCTTTGCGATCCGCATCTTCGCAGTTCAAACCCTGTATCGAATACTGCATGGCGGCCGCGAGTTCGCCGTTGGCGCCGCCGAATTGTTCAAGAAGCATGTTGCCAAAACGTGGATCTGGTTCGTCGACGCGGACGGTGAACATCAGCTTCTTGACGTGGTGATACATGGAGGGCCTCGGGAGTGAGAGAGGATATCAGTCCCGAACGATAGCCTTGTGGGTTTGTTCCTACTCGAAGGAGATTCGCCGAGGATGATCGTTGAGGCGGAGACACGTTGGTTGAGCGCGAATAAATAGCGCACCCCAGAGTGCATTCGCCACGCGCAAGGTAGCCCTGCCATTGGTTTGATCAGATCAGCACTGAGCGCGATGCCGGCCGCGCGACGGACCTCGATGACCGGTCGCGCGTTGGAAAAGGTGCTCTACCTTTGCGATCCTTTGAGTCATGTTCAATAGAGCTAGAGTTTCAGAAAGTCACCTTAGAAGGCCAAGCGTTCCGGTCACCGTTCAGCCG
>NZ_JAFCJM010000101.1 GCF_018130955.1 Bradyrhizobium liaoningense | reverse complement strand
CTCGCACGGCAGCCTGCACGCCAAACCACCGATCAGCCGCCTCGCCCTCCCGGAGAACGACCTCTTGAGATTCCACAGCTAGCCGAAGGCGTAACCCACCACTGCTCTCGACGCGGAAAGCAAAGAGGCGGGTTACGCTCAGCGAACTGCGCTTCGCGCAGTCGCAAAGCTAACCCACCCTACGATTCACTACGAAACCGGCGTGTTCCGCCCCTTCCTTGCCAGTTGCACCATCTCCATCAGCATCGCTTCGCCGGCATCGACCAGTTCGTCCAGCGTGATGCGTGGCATTCCCCGGCGCCGCGACGTGTGGCCGCGCGCAAGCAACGGAATGTGGATGAAGGCCGCAAGTGATGGTCCGCCGGCCTTCACCTTCTCGATCGCACGCCAGCTCAGATAATTGCAGAGATAGGCGCCGGCATCGCGCGAGGGCCGGACGTCGATGCCGGTGAGACGTGCCGCGCGCAGCAGTCTTGCTGTGTGCGGGCCGAACATCATCGCGTCCGCGTTGGCGGCGATGCCGCGCTTGCTCGAGCGCGTCTTGGCGGCATCGGGCCAGAGCATGGTGACGGCGTTGCGCGCGCGGGTCTCGATTCGCAGGTAAGGCGTGCGGGCGGCGAGGCCGAACATCAGCAAGGCATCGGGCTTCACCTTTGCCAGCACCTCGGGCAATTGCCGGTCGACGGCGGCATAGGTCACGGGAAAGATGTGGCTTGCAAACTCAACATCGTCGAAGGCGGGGCGCCGCAATCGCGACAGCCGTGCGACCAGCGGCTGGGTCGGATTATAGGGTGCGCCGGGAAACGGGCCGAAGCCGGTGAGGAGGATGCGGAGCTTGGTGCTCATTGGAGCAGCTCCAAGATGTGTTCGGCGGCGAGCGCCGGCGTGACCCGACCGTCGGCGACGTCGGCTTCGATCTTCTTCACCCGGGCGCGCACGGAGGCCTCGGTGCGCAGCCGTGCCAACATGCGTTGCTCCAGCATCGACCACATCCACTTCACCTGTTGCTCGCGACGCCGCGCGGCAAAATCGCCGGATGCGTTCATCGCCTTGCGGTGATCGAGGATTTTTTGCCAGAGCTCCGCGATGCCCTTGCCGGTCAGCGCCGAGTAGGTGACGACGGGCGGATGCCAGTGCTCCGAACGGGGGCTAAGAATGTGGAGCGCGCCGCGATAGTCGGCGGCGGTGATGTTGGCGCGCTTGAGATTGTCGCCATCGGCCTTGTTGATCGCGATCATGTCGGCGAGCTCGACCAGGCCCTTCTTGATGCCCTGCAGCTCGTCGCCGCCGCCCGGCAGCATCAGCGCCAAGAAGAAGTCGGTCATGTCGCAAACCGCGGTTTCGGACTGGCCGATGCCGACCGTCTCGACCAGGATAACGTCAAAGCCTGCCGCCTCGCACAGCAGCATCGCTTCGCGCGTCTTGGCGGCGACGCCGCCGAGCGTGCCAGAGGAAGGCGAGGGGCGGATATAGGCGTGGTCGGAGGCCGCCAGGCGCGCCATCCGCGTCTTGTCGCCGAGGATGGAGCCGCCGCTGCGCGCCGAGGAGGGATCAACGGCGAGCACTGCGACCTTGTGGCCCTGCTCGATGAGATAGCTGCCGAGCGCATCGATGGTGGTGGACTTGCCGACGCCGGGTGAACCGGTGATGCCGACGCGCACGGCCTTGCCGGTGTCGGGCAACAGCATTTGCACGAGCTCGCGTGCGGCGGCCTGGTGGTCGCCGCGCCGGCTCTCCACCAGCGTGATCGCCCGCGCCAGCGCGGCCCGGCTGCCGGCACGCAGGTCCTTGGCGACCGCCTTGATGTCGAGGGATGCCTTCTTCTGAATCATACCCTGCTTTACAACGGCCTGATGACGCAGGCGAGGGGCCCGGCCGCGTCAGCGCGCTGTCGCCGTGGACGCCGTCTGCGCCGGCCTCACCTTGCGCCAGATCCATACCATCACCGGCCAGAGCAGGGCGCCGATCGCCATGGCGGCGAGGATGGCGGCGACCGGCCGCTCGAAGAACGGCAAGATGCTGCCGTCGGACTTGATCAGCGAGGTGACGAAGGCCTGCTCGACCATCGTGCCCATCACGATGCCGAGCACCATGGCGGCGACGGGATAGCCGTTGGCCTCCATCACATAGCCGATGACACCGAAGGCGGCGACGGTGACGACGCCGAACATGTTGTTGCCGATCGCGAAGGATCCGACCGCGCAGCAGAGCATGATGACCGGCATCACGGTGGAACGCGGCGCGCGCAGCACATAGGCCGCAATGCGGATCATGGCGATGCCGAGCGGGATCATCAAGATGTTCGCGATGATGAACATCAGGTAGATCGCGTACATGCTCGAGGCTTTTTCGGTGAACAGCGTCGGCCCGGGATTGAGGCCCTTCATGTAGAGCACGCCGATTGCGATTGCCGCGATGGTGTCGCCGGGAATGCCGAACAGCAGCGACGGCACCCAGCCGGAGGCAATGCTGGCATTGTTGCTGGCGCCGGCCTCGACCAGGCCCTCGACATGGCCGGTGCCGAATTTTTCCGGCTCCTTGGAAAACCGCTTCGACATCGCGTAGCTCACCCAGGCAGCCATGTCGGCGCCGGCCCCCGGCAGCACGCCGATGATGATGCCGATGATGTTCCCGCGCGTCATCTGCCAGTGGTATTTTTTCGTCAGCGTCCATTGGCCGGCCATGATGCTTCCGAACTTGCGCCGCGGGATCGGCGGCGGCTCGGGGGTCAGCATCGCGCGCATGACTTGCGCGACCGCGAAGACGCCGACCAGCGCCGGGATCGGCTCGATGCCGCCGAGGAGGTCAGTCAGACCAAAGGTGAAGCGCGGCACGCCGCCGGGATTTTCGATGCCGATGCAGGAGACGAGCAGTCCGATGAACATGCCGGCAATCGCCTTCACCGGCGAGGAGCGCGCCACCAGCGTCGCGCACATCAAGCCGAGCAGCGCAAGCCAGAAATATTCGAAGGTCGAGAACGACAGCGCGATCTCGGCAAGCGGCGGCGCCAGCGCCATCAGCGAGACGACACCGGCGATGCCGCCGACCGCGGAGAACCAGACGCCGGCGCCGAGTGCGAGCTCGGCCTCGCCCTTCAGCGTCATGGCATAGGCCTCGTCCGCGTAAGCCGCAGAGGCCGGCGTGCCGGGAATGCGCAAGAGTGCGCCCGGAATGTCGCCGGAGAAAATCGCCATCGAGGATGCCGCCACGATGGTCGCGATCGCGGCGATCGGCGACAGATAGAAGGTGACGGGAACGAGCAGGGCGGTGGCCATCGTCGCGGAGAGGCCCGGCAGCGAGCCGATGACGAGCCCGTAGACGGACGCCGCCAGCATCGCGACGACGACTTCCCAGGTGGAGATGAGCTGGAGCGCCTGGATCAGGGTGTTGAGCATGGATCACCAGGGCATCGGCAATAGGCCGACAGGAAGCGGCACGCGCAACAGTTTTGCGAAGATCAGGTGGATGCCGATCGGCGCGAGCGCCGCGAGCGGCAGCGCCAGCTTCCACTTCGCGCCGAGCGCGGTCGAGGTCGCAAGCACCATCAGCGCTGCCGTGATGATGAAGCCGAGCCGGTCGGCCGCGATCACGTAGAACAGCAGCAGCGCAGGCGGCAGCAGCGCGCGCAGGCCGTAGAACCTTCCTGGCGGTTCGGCCCTGGCCTGGCCTTCCTCGACCGGGATGAGCTCCTCTTCCTCCTCGAAGGAATGCCCGATGCCGAACACGATCGCGAGTCCGCAGAGCGCGAGCCCCGTTCCGATCACGAGCGGGAAGACGTTGGGGCCGACCGGCTGGCCCGGCACCGGCGGCAACCGCCAGCCACCATACGCAGCGGCGGCGCCGAGCACGACGAGAAACGATCCCGTAACGGAGTCGGGAAGACGCATGACGGATCCTTCGAACGCGCTTAAGCGATCAGGCCTTGCTGAGACCCGCCGCCTTCATCGCTTCGCCCATCTGGACGTCGCCCTTGTCCATGAAGGAGGCGAACTCGCCGGCGTCGCCCCACACGGTGCCGAAGCCGCGATTGCTCATGAACTCCTTGAACTCGGTGGAGTCGTAGACCTTCTTCAGCGCCGCGGTGAGCTTTGTGGCGATCTCCGGCGGCAGCCCCTTTGGCGCGCCGATGCCGCGCCAGGCGCCGGTCGAATAATTGATCCCCATCGCCTCCTTCAGCGTCGGGACATCAGGGAAGACCTTGTTGCGGGCAGGGGCCATGATGGCGAGGCTCCTGGCCTTGCCGGCCTCGATGATGGCGCGGGCTTCCGGCACCGAGCACGTCGTCAGATCAAGCCCGCCTGCGGCGAGATCTTGCATCGCGGGCGCCGCACCGTTCGACGGCACCCAGGCGACCTGGTTGGCCGGCAGCCCCATCGCCTGCATCCAGCCGACGAGTGCGAGATGCCAGATGCCGCCCTGGCCGGTGCCCGATGCCTTGAACTTGCCGGGAGGCGCCGCCTTGATCGCCTCGGCCAACTCCTTGACCGTCTTGTAAGGCGAGGTGGACGAGACCTGGATGCCCGGGGGATCTTCGTTCATCAGCGCGAGCGGCGTGTAGCTCTTCGGCGTCAGCTCGGTGAGGCCCTGCCAGTGCATCATCGAGATTTCGACGGTGAGCATGCCGATCGTGTAGCCGTCCGGCGCGGCTGTCGCGATTGCGGAATGGCCAACGACGCCGGAGCCGCCGGTGCGGTTCACGACGTTGAAGGGCTGGCCGAGGTCCTTCTCAAGGAGGGCGGCGACGATGCGTGCGGTGGCATCCGTGCCGCCGCCCGCGCCCCACGGGACGATCACGGTCACGGGACGTGCAGGATAGACCTGCGCCAGCGCCGGGGTCAGGCCGAAGGCGGCAGAGGCAGCGGCTGCAACGGAAGAGGCCGCAAAGGTGCGGCGCGTGATCTTGGACATTTTATGCCTCCCAGCGGCGCCGTGACATCGGGCGCTCTTGTCGATCCGGCATTTTAGGCAGCTTTGCACCGCGGCCGCAAGGTAGCGCTACCAACGGGATCGATGCGTGGGACGAAACCGGCCAATGAGCAGTCGGAAATCGGGTGGGTTTTGCCCGCGCGGATCGCGATCAATGGAGGGCGTGGGAGCAAAGCCAAGGGTAAACCTCCAATGACCCAAGCCAACCATCAAGCCTATTACAGCGCCGTGCTGGACCATCCGCTCAACACTGTCTGGTCGCTGATCCGCGACTTCAACAACTACCCCGCTTACATCGACGGGGTGAGCGAGAGCGTGATCGAGGACGACAAGCGCGGTGACGAAGTCGGCGCTATCAGGCGTTTCTGCTATCTCGGCAACTGGATCCGCCAGCGCCTGGTCGATCACTCGGACCGCCAGCACATCTTGACCTATGCCGGTCTCGAAGCGCTGCCGTACCCGCAGGATGGCTCGAGCCAGGTGCCGTCGCCGACGCGTTATCAGGGCACCATGCATCTGCGCCCGATCGTCGAAGGCGACCGCACCCTCATCGAATGGTCGGTCGCGCTCGATACCGAGCCTGCGGACGCCGATCGCTGGCAGGCCTTGTTTGGCGCGTGGATTCCTGCCTGGACGGACTCGCTCGCGCGGACACTGGCGCGTGCACGTCCCGGCTAGCAGCCTCTCACTGTCCGCTGTCCTCGTCGCCCTTCGGTCGCGCGCCGCCGAAAATGCGCGCGCCCTCCGGCGAGAGGTACGGCTTGAGCGCTTCCCATGGCACGAAGGCGACGTACTGGCCTTCGGCATAGGGGCCGACCGCGTAGGGCGGATAGTGGAAGGTGAGGCCGGAGCTCTTGCCCGCCTCCGTCGAGGGCGCGAGCGTCACCGCGCCGATCTTGAGCAGGCTGGGCTGGACGTCCTTGAACCACTCTGATGTCGCGGTGTCGCCGGCATCGCGCTTCTTCTTCTCGACTTTCAGCGAGGCGATGACCGCCTTCTGCATCGCCTTCATGGTCGCGCCGTTGTCGCTGGTCTCGGAGAAGAACGGGCGGATCGAGATGCGCTTGGCGGCGGTCTTGTCCCAGAGGATCGTGTTGACGTCGGAATTGGGGTGCGCGGCGTGGGTGTCCATGTAGTCGTCGCGGAGAACGCTGACATAGCGATCGCCGACGATCGAGCGGACCGAATATTTGCGCTCGAACTCCCAGCCGCCGTCCTTGAAGAACTGCGGATCGCTCTTGCGCGAGGCGGCGGCCTCAGCCGCGTTCTTCTCGATCCACTTCTTGCCCTCGGCGAGGCAATCGGCCGACAGTGCCGGGTCAGACTTGACGCGGTCATCGAGCAGCACGCGGGCCGAGACCGATTGGGTCTTGATGATGGCATCGGGTTTCGGATCGGCGGCACTCGCGGGCGAGGCGAGGGCGATCATAGCAGAGAGAATGGCAATCGCGCGCAGGGCCGATACCGTGCGGCCGGCCTGATGGTCTCTCAATTCAATGCTCATGAATTTCACGCTCTTTCCAGGCGCCGCCAAAGATCGCGCGGCCGCGCGGCGACAGATGGCGGCTAAAAGTCTGCCAAGGGATAAACACCACAAGATGAACGGGTGCAAAACGTCTGGGCCCACGGTCTCATCGCCGTTGGTCGCGGCCTGGGGACCTCCGGGTTCATGCCGGAGGGCGTGGCTTTTGCAGGATTACTCCGCCGCCTCGCTATGCCCGAGGCGAATGTTGAGCTTGTGGATCAGCTCCTCGGCGGCATCAGCGATCACCGTGCCCGGCGGGAAGATCGCTTCCGCCCCGGACTTGTAAAGCGCGTCATAGTCCTGCGGCGGCACCACACCGCCGACGATGATCATGATGTCGTCGCGGTCCTGCTTCTTCAGCGCGGCCTTCAGTTCGGGCACGGCGGTGAGGTGGGCCGCGGCAAGCGAGGAGACGCCGAGGATGTGGACGTCGTTCTCGACCGCCTGCCGCGCGGCTTCGTCGGCGGTGGCAAACAGCGGTCCGATGTCGACGTCGAAGCCGATATCGGCAAAGGCCGACGCGATCACCTTCTGGCCGCGATCGTGGCCGTCCTGGCCGATCTTGGCGACCAGGATGCGGGGCCGGCGGCCCTCGGCTTCCTCGAAGGCATCGATCAGCGCCTGAACCTTTTCCACCTGGCTGCCCATGCTGGAAGCCTCCCGCTTGTAGACGCCGGTAACGGACTTGATCTCGGCGCGGTGGCGGCCGAACACCCTTTCCATCGCGTCGGAGATCTCGCCGACGGTGGCCTTCGCCCGCGCCGCGTCGATCGCGAGCGCCAGCAGATTGCCGTTGCCTTCGCCGGCCGAGCGCGTCAGCGCGGCGAGCGCCGCATCGACGTCCGCCTGATTACGCTCGCTCTTCAGCCGCGCCAGCTTGTCGATCTGCAAGCGACGGACATTGGTGTTGTCGACCTTCAAGATCTCGATCGGCACTTCGTCTGACGGCTTGTACTTGTTGACGCCGATCACCGCCTGCCGGCCGGCATCGATGCGGGCCTGCGTCTTGGCGGAGGCTTCTTCGATACGCAGCTTTGGCACGCCGGCCTCGATGGCTTTCGCCATGCCGCCGAGCTCCTCGACCTCCTGGATGTGGCCCCAGGCCTTTGCCGCGAGGTCGCGCGTCAGGCGCTCGACATAATAGGAGCCGCCCCAGGGGTCGATGATCCGCGTGGTGCCGCTTTCCTGTTGGAGGAAGAGCTGGGTGTTGCGGGCGATGCGGGCGGAGAAGTCGGTCGGCAGCGCCAGGGCCTCGTCGAGTGCGTTGGTGTGCAGCGACTGGGTATGGCCTTGCGTCGCCGCCATCGCTTCTACCGTCGTGCGCATGACGTTGTTGAACACGTCCTGCGCGGTCAGCGACCAGCCGGAGGTCTGGCAATGCGTGCGCAGCGAGAGCGAGCGCGGATCCCTGGGGTTGAACGGCTTCAGAAGCTTGGCCCAGAGCAGGCGCGCGGCGCGCATCTTGGCGACTTCCATGAAAAAGTTCATGCCGATCGCCCAGAAGAACGACAGCCGCGGCGCGAAGCGATCGACGTCGAGTCCGGCGGCAAGACCTGCGCGCAAGTACTCGACGCCGTCCGCCAGCGTATAGGCGAGCTCGAGGTCCTGCGTCGCGCCGGCCTCCTGCATGTGATAGCCGGAGATGGAGATCGAATTGTACTTTGGCATCCGCTGCGAGGTGAAGGCGAAGATGTCGGAGATGATCCGCATCGAGGGCGCGGGCGGATAGATATAGGTGTTGCGCACCATGAACTCTTTCAGAATGTCGTTCTGAATGGTGCCCGAGAGCTTCTCCGGCGGCACGCCCTGTTCGCCGGCGGCCGCGACGTACAGCGCGAGGATCGGCAGCACGGCGCCGTTCATGGTCATGGACACGCTCATCTGGTCGAGCGGAATGCCCGCAAACAGCGTGCGCATGTCGTAGATGGAATCGATGGCCACACCGGCCATGCCGACGTCGCCGGCGACCCGCGGATGATCGGAATCGTAGCCGCGATGGGTCGCCAGATCGAAGGCGACCGAGAGACCTTTTTGTCCCGCCGCGAGGTTGCGGCGATAGAAGGCGTTGGAGTCTTCAGCCGTGGAGAAGCCGGCGTATTGCCTGACCGTCCAGGGCTGGTTGACATACATGGTCGGGTAGGGCCCGCGCAGGTAAGGCGCGATGCCCGGATAGGTCTCGAGGAAATCGAGGCCGGCGAGATCGGCCTCGCCGTAGGCGGATTTGACCGGGATGCCCTCGGGCGTGAGCCACGGCTCTGCACTGCCTGCCGGTGCGGTGGCGGCGACACGCTCGAAGGCGACATCGGCGAAGTTGGGAATGCGGGTCATGGTTCCAACCATATCATAGGTCAGTGCGTAAAATTCTAATCGTGATCCGGATGCTGATGGCTGGCGATCGTCGCCATCTTCTCCGGTCCGTAATTCTGCAGCGTGGTCTGGCTCGGCAGATTGGCAATGCCGACCACCCAGCCGAGCCGGGACTCCGTTCCATACTGCCGCGTCGGCACGATCCGGTCCGGGCGATCGAAGGTGCCGGTCATGATCTCGATCTGCGGTCCGTCGATGCGGCGGAAGCTCAGCGGCGTGCCGCAGTCCGCGCAGAAATCGCGCATCGCAATGGAGGACGACTGGAACGCGGCCGGCTTGCCTTTGGTCCACTTGAAGTCAGCGTGCTCGATATCGGCATATGAGGCGAAGGGTGCGCCGGTCGCCTTCTGGCACATGCGGCAATGGCAGATGCTGATCTTGGTCGGCGGCGCCGAGATCGCGAAGCGGACGGCGCCGCATTGGCACCCGCCGGTGAGAACGGTCTTAGCTGTGTCGGTCATGCCTGCTCCATCCGTCGATAGGCGTCCTGCAGCGTTGCCAGCGCATCGCCGCCGGCAAAGACGAAGCCGGTGACGCCGGCAGCTCGAAGCGCGGCCTCGGCCTCGGCCGGCCTGCCTGCCAGATAGATATGTTTTGCGCCGGCCGCTTGCAGGGCCCCGGCGGAAGGTTCCGCACGGTCCGCATAGGCCTTGTCGCTGGAACAGAGGCAGGCGAGCTCGGCACCGGAAGCCTTGAAGGCGGCCGCAAGCGCCGTCGGATCGGCAAATCCAGCGCTGTCGACGGCCTCGATGCCGCCGGCCCCGAAGAAGCTCTTCGCAAAGGTTGCCCGCGCCGTGAAATCGGCGGGCGTGCCGAGATTGGCCAAAAACACTCTTGGCCGCGCGCCGCGCGATTTCAATGCCGCGTCCGACTTGTCGCGCAAGGCCTCGAACGGCTCGGCAAGGCGCATCGGCGGGAGCGCATCGAACTTGAATTTTGGCTCGCCATAGGGCGGAAGCACGATCGGCGTCGCTGACAGCACCGACGCTTCGCTCTCATGCAGATTGGGAAACTCGCTCGCGCCGGTCAGCACGTCGCGGCGTTTTGCGATGTTGGCTTCGCGCGCCTTACGCGTGGCCAATACCTTGCCCTGGATCAGGCCCTGCTGGAGGCTTGCAAAAATGCCGCCGGCTTTCTCCAGCTCCTGAAACAGCGCCCAGGCCGCATTGCACAGCTCCGACGTCAGCGCCTCGATGCCGCCTGCGCCTGCTGCGGGATCGCTGACCTTTGCAAGATTGCTCTCTTCGAGCAACAGAAGCTGCGTGTTGCGTGCCACGCGCCGCGCGAAGGGATCGGGTAGCCCAAGCGCAAGCGTGTGCGGCAGCACGGTGATCGCGTTGGCGCCGGCGAGGCCTGCGGCGAACGTCGCCATGGTTGCGCGCAGCATGTTCACGTAAGGGTCGCGCCGGGTCAGCATGCGCCAGGCGGTGTCGGCGGCGATGAACAGCGGCGTTGGCGTCAAGCCGCATGCCGTCTCGATGCGCGCCCACAACAGGCGCAGCGCGCGGAACTTTGCCATGGTCAAAAACTGGTCGGCATCGGCCGCGAGCCGCGCATAGACCATGCCCTGCGCCTGCTCGAGCGGGACGCCGGCGCCTTCGATCGCACGCAGATAGGCGATGCCGCAGGCGAGCACAAAGGCGAGCTCCTGCGCCTCCGATCCGCCGGCATCGTGGATCACGCGACCATCGGCCGAGGCGAACGGTCCCCTGAAGCCGAGTGCGGCGAGCCCCTTGATTGCGCCCGTCACGGCAGGTGCAATCTCCTCCCAGGTGTAGGGGCTATGACCCCACACTGCGCCGGCGGCCAATGGATCGAGACCGAAGCGGATGTTGCAGGCGGCAGGGTCGAGGCCTCCAGTCTTCACATATTCGGCGACATGAATCGCGGCCATCCGCGACTGCGGGCCGACCTGAAGCTCGATGCCGATGCCGGCATCGAGGTGAATGTCCTTCAACACCTTCGCGACCGCGTCCGCGGTCGGTTCCAGGCCGAAACCGTGCGCGCCATTGCCGCCGGCAAAGACCAGCGACAGCCCGGTCGCACCATTCTCAAGATCCGTGAGCGCCTGCGCGTTCGCCTGCGTCGCATCGGGATGGTCGATCCGCTGCACGATCTGCCAGGGCGCCGCCGCGGCCCGTCCCGGCACCGGCGAAACATCCTTGGCGCGCGGATAGAGCGGATCGATCTTGAGGCCGTCATAGGTCTTGCCGACGAGCTTTTCGAACGGCGCGCCCTTGAGCACGCCATCGACCAGCTTGCGCCAGTCCTCGTAGTCAGCTTTTGGAAAGTCGGCCGCCAGCGGCAGGTCGTCAGTCACAGAGGTCATTCGGCAGGGGGCTCCCTGAAAGTGCGCGGTCTTGTTGTTGGGCCGGAAAATGCCACGGGCAGCCGCCCCTGCAAACGGTTGTTTTGGCCCAGAACATCCGTTCCGATCGGATCGGAAGCTCTGGGTTCTTGTTTTGACGCGTTTTCTCGAAGCGAACCGGTGTCCACTTCGCTGGAAAACGCTCTAATCGGTATCAGGCAGCCGCTCAATTCCTTGCGCTGAGACGCTAGCCAGGGCGTCGCGCACCCTGCGGCCGCCGATCATGCGATCGGGCGCGATCTCGGCGAGCGGCACCAGCACGAAGGCACGCTCGAACAAATGCGGGTGCGGCAACGTCAGGTCCGGCGTCTTCAGCGAGACGTCGTCATAGGCGATCAGGTCGAGGTCGAGCGTGCGCGGTCCCCAGCGTCGCTCCTTGGCCCTGATGCGCCCGAACTTCTGCTCGACCTTCTGCGTCACGAACAGAAGAGCGTGCGGGTCCAGGCTGGTCTCGATCTCGATGCAGGCGTTGATGAAGGGATTCTGGTCCTCATCGCCCCAGGGTGGCGTCGTATAGTCCGAGGAGCGCGCGACCAGCGCGGCTTGCGCCATGCCGCAGATATGGGCGATCGCCTTTTTGAAGGTCGCGCGGACGTCGCCGACATTGCCGCCGAGTGCGACGATCGCGCTGGCCATCGTCTAGCCGTGGGTTGGATGCCGCGAGCGCGTCAGCATGATGCCGACATCGTCGAAGATGGCGGCGATCGGCGCATGCGGCTTGTGCACGGTGATCTTGACGGCGCGGACGCGCGGGAAGTGCGACAGGATGGCGTCGGCGACCGCGCCGGCCGCGCGCTCCAGGAGCTTGTAGTTCGTGTTCTTGAACGCCGCCGTCGTGGTTGCGACCACCTCGGAATAGGAGACGGTGTCGGCCAGCCGATCGGTGCGGGAGGACTCGGACAGATCGGTGTAGAGCTCGAGATCGAGCACGAAGCGCTGGCCGACCTCGGTCTCGTGCTCGAGCACGCCATGGCGGGCGTGGATCGACAGTCCCGTGATGAAAATCGTGTCCGTCATCTCTTGCTCTCGATGGCTTCCGTCACGCGCAGCGCTTGCAGTGTCGCGGCGACGTCATGGGTCCGGATGATCCGCGCGCCGCGTTGCGCGGCAATGACATGGGCGGCGATCGAGCCGCCGAGTCGGTCCTGAGGCTCGGACGGCGAGACCGACGCGATGAAGCGCTTGCGCGAGGCGCCGACCAGGATCGGCAGGCCGAAGCTGCCGAGTTCGTCGAGCCGCGCCAGTGCAGTCATGCTCTGCTCCGGTGTCTTGCCGAAGCCGATGCCGGGATCGAGCACGATGCTGTCGCGCGCTATGCCCGCCTTGGTCGCGATGTCGAGCGAACGCTGAAAGAAGGCGGCCATGTCCTTGACGATGTCGAGTGAGGGATCGACGCTGTCGCGGTTGTGCATGACGACGACGGGCACGTTGCGCGCGGCGACGAGCGCGGCCATGCCGGCGTCGCGCTGCAGGCCCCAGACGTCGTTGGCGATCGCCGCGCCCTGATCCAGCGCCCAGGCCACGACCTCCGACTTCATGCTGTCGATCGAGACCGGCACGCCGAGCGCCACCACATCCGCCAGCACGGGCCTGAGCCGCGCAAGCTCCTCGTCCGCCATGACGGGCTGGGCCCCCTTGTAGGGCCGCGTGGACTCGGCGCCGATGTCGATGATGTCAACGCCATCGGTGATCATCGCCCGCGCCCGGACCAGCGCCTGTTCGGGGGCGATGAACTGCCCGCCGTCGGAGAAGGAGTCCGGGGTGATGTTGAGCACGCCCATCACGGCCGGAACAGGCCGCTCCAGCAGCGCCCGCAGCGCCGCATGTCCGGTCCGATCGGTCGGCGCGAGGGGCTGTGAGGGCAAGGCGATCATGCGGTCGCTTTGCGCGGTCGGGAAGGTGGTGTCAAGACGGGAAGGGGCACCAGCTCCGTCATCCCCGCGCAACGGCGAAGCCGTTGTCGCTGGAGGTGCCGGAGCGTAGCGGAGGCCTCGAAGGATGAACGGCCCCGCTACTGCATCTTGGCCGTTCATCCTTCGAGGCTCAAGCAGCGGCGCAACCGCGCCGCTGCTCTCGCACCTCAGGATGACGGAACGAATATCAATACGTGATCTTCGGCGGCAGCTTGCGCGCCTTGGCGATGAGGTCGCCGACCGACTTCTCCGACGGCAGCAGTTGGACGAGCTTCTTCTTCTCGTTCACGTCGCGCATGTTCTGGGCGAGGCGGGCGGGGTTGCGGTAGGCGAGCTCGCGCACGGTGGTGACGCCGGCGGCGCGCACCAGGCCGATCTTGGCCTTGCCCATGCCGGGAATGCGCATGTAGTCGGAGACGTTGGCCCATTCCAGGAGCTGCTGCTCGCTGATCCCGGTCTTGGCAGAAAGCGCCTTGCGGCCCTTCACGGTGCGGGCGGCTTCCAGCAGCGCGTCGGTGGTGCGGATGCCCAGCGTTTTCAACTTGCTGGCAGCGAAGACCGACAGGCCCTCAATATCTGAGATGGGATATGTCATGATGCTCGATGTGAATGCGCGCCTCAGGCGAACTGGCTGAGGCCCGGCGTCCCCGCAATGATCTTGCCCATCTGATCCGCTCCGATTTTGTCGCGGCCGAAGCGGAAAAGTTCACGGGCGATTTTCTGGATGTCGGACATACCCAGACCAAGGCCCATCAGCCGGGTACCGACTGCCATCAGGCCGCCACCCATCAGCCGGGACAGGCCGCCGCCGCCTTGCGTCGCCGCAATCGCAGCCTCGGCACCGGGAATGTGGTCGATCAGGGCCTGGACGCTATCGGAGGGACCTTCATTGCGAAGGAAACCCAGGATGATGCCGACTGTCTTTTCAGCGACAGCACTATCGATGCCGGCGTTTGACGCCAGCCGCCCGATCAGCTCGTCCATATTGCCTGCCCCCGACCGGTTGGATACCGGAGTATTGCTTCTGAAAAACAATCTTGAGCCTGTGTGGTCTGAATTACAAGCTATGAACGCATGCGAAGGGGCGATTCATCTGCAAACGCACGAAAAGTGTTGCAGCGATGCAAGGGCGGAGATCGAATCCCGCAAAATTTTGCCGCGCTGCGAACTTCCATTCCGACTTTCGGCGAATGTGGTGCGCTTGATATCCGATAATGTCGCATGCGCAACGCCGTCCGGGACGCGTTGTTCTGTTTCAATCGGCTCAAAACATACGTTAAATTGCGGAACCGGTACTTGATTCAGACGACAGGGCGGACAGTTATGGCGACACCCAACACCAAGCTCGGCGATACCGACGACAAGATCTTCGTCGGGAAGGGAGAGGAGCTTGCCTGGCTCACGCTTGCGCTCGCCAACCGTCATGGTCTGGTTACCGGCGCCACCGGAACCGGTAAGACGGTGACGTTGCAGGTGATGGCGGAAGGATTTGCGCGCGCCGGTGTTCCTGTCTTCGCAGCCGACATCAAGGGCGACCTCTCCGGCATCTCGCAGGTGGGTGAGGCCAAGGATTTCATCGTCAAGCGCGCGTCCGACATGGGACTGGCGTTCCAGCCGGATCAGTTTTCGACGGTGTTTTGGGACGTGTTCGGCGAACAGGGACACCCGGTGCGGGCGACCGTCACGGAGATGGGGCCGCTTCTGTTGTCACGGATGCTGGATCTGAACGACGTGCAGGAGGGCGTCCTCAACGTGGCCTTCCGTGTCGCAGACGACAACGGCCTGACCCTCATCGATATGAAGGATCTGCGCGCATTGCTGGATGCGATCGTGCCGGATGCCGGCAAGAAGAGCACGGAGGCCGAGGAAAGTCCGCTGGCGAACATCAAGAAGGAGGCGCAGGGTTTTGGCAACGTCACCAAGGCGACTGTAGGCACGATCCAGCGCCAGCTCCTGGTGCTGGAGAACCAGGGCGCCACAAAATTCTTTGGCGAGCCGGCGCTCTCACTGAAGGATTTCATGAAGAACGACCGCGACGGCCGTGGCTTGGTCAACATCCTCGTGGCCGACAAGCTGCTCCAGAGTCCACGGCTTTACGCGACATTCCTGCTCTGGATGCTGTCAGAGCTGTTCGAGGAGCTGCCCGAGGCCGGCGACCTGCCGAAGCCAAAGCTCGTGTTCTTCTTCGACGAGGCGCATCTGTTGTTCAACGACGCGCCTAAGGCGCTGATGGACAAGATCGAGCAGGTGGTGCGCCTGATCCGCTCCAAGGGCGTCGGCGTCTACTTCGTCACACAGAACCCGATCGACGTGCCGGATCGCGTGCTCGGCCAGTTGGGCAACCGCGTGCAGCACGCGCTGCGCGCTTTCACGCCCCGTGATCAAAAGGCAGTCGCTGCCGCCGCCCAAACCTTCCGGCCCAATCCCAAGCTCGACACCGCCAGGGTGATCACGGAGCTCGGCAAGGGTGAAGCGCTGGTGTCCTTCCTCGAAGGCAACGGCACGCCGTCCATGGTCGAGCGCGTGATGATCCGTCCGCCGACAGGTCGTATCGGGGCGATCACGCCGGAGGAGCGCAAGGCGATCATGGATGCGAGCCCGGTGAAGGGCAAATATGACACCGCCGTCGATGCCGAGTCCGCCTATGAGATGATCCAGAAGCGCATCGCAGGCACCGCGGCAACGGCGGGCGCAGGCGCCGCCGCCGGCGGTGGTGGCGGCATTCTCGGCCAGATCGGCTCGATCGTCGGCACCATCTTCGGCACCAACGTCAAGCGCGGTCGCTTGTCGACCGGCCAGGTCATCGCACGCGACGTGACGCGATCGGTCACCAACCAGGTGATCGGCGGGATGGCGGCCAATATCGGCAAGTCGGTCGGCGGTCAGCTCGGCGGCTCGATCGGCCGAACCCTGGTCCGCGGCGCGCTCGGCGGGCTATTGCGGCGCTAGTGACTAACTCGACGGACTGATCGATCCCGTGATCTCATCACCATCTTCGGAAATTGCCGGCGTGCTTCGTTCCCCCTCGCTGCGCCGGCCGCTCGACATTCTCTTCCTTCTCTGCTGTCTGATCCTGACGGCCGACGTACTCGGCCCCGAGCTCTTCGGCCAGAACGGCAAGACCAAGGATTACGCGCTCTGGTACTGGGCCGGGCAGCAGGTGCTGCATGGCGGCAATCTCTATCCCGCCGACGTCACCCAGCAGTTTCCCTTCCTCTACCCGCCGCCGCCGGCGGTCCTGCTGGCGATCCCGAGCTGGTTCGGCAAGATCCCGCTCTATCTCGTGCTCTCGATCCTGAATGCGGTGGCGTGGTGGTACACGGCGCAGCTTTCGCATGCGATGACGGGATCGGGACAAAGGCCGAGCCCGTGGCTGGAGGCGCTGCCCGGCTTTGTCACCGTGACCTTCGTGTTCGACATGTTCGACCTCGGCCAGCCCAACCTCGTCCTGCTGGCGATGATGCTCTACGGCTTCTGGAGCCTTCAGCAGCAGCGTGGTTGGCAGGGACCTTGGCTTGCCGGCTTCATGTTCGCACTTGCGACCGCGATCAAGGTGTTTCCCGTGGCGGTGCTGCCCTATCTGATCTGGCGGCGGCAATGGTCGGCGGTCGTAAGCATGGTCGCCTTCACAGGCATTTTGCTGTTTGTCGTTCCGGCGCCGATCCGGGGCTTCGAGCGTAACGTCGCTGAGATGAAGACCTGGTATCAGGGCATGGTCGGCACGAGTTCGGAAAAGGGCTTTGGTCAGCGCGACGAGCAGAACTGGTCGTGGGTCAACCAGTCCATCATCTCGGTGACTCACCGGCTGGTCCGCCGGGTCAACTGGAATCAGGACGAGCCCGACAAGCCGCCACGCACGATGAATCTCATCGACGTCGACTACAGGACCGCGAACTGGATCGTGCTCGCGGTGTCTGCGGCACTCGGCCTCGGCTTCCTCGCGGTGATGCCGCGGCAAGCGCGGCGCACGCCGCGGTCGGATGCCGACGAACTGGGCATTTTGTTCTGCCTGATGACGGTGGCCTCGCCCCTGGCGCGGCAATATTACTTCATGTGGCTGTTCTTCCCGATCACGGTGCTGATCCATCGCGCCGCGTATGACCCCAGGCCGAATGTCCGGCTGGGAACCTGGATCGCCCTTGCAGTCGCCGGCATCTTGATGCTGCTTGCGCTGCCTCCGTTCCCACTGGTCCTCCAGGCCTGGGGCAACAATCTCGCGGCGACCACAGTACTTGCCGGTGCGCTGGTCTGGCACATCAGGCATCCCTCAGTTGCGGCTAGTCCGGACGCCGCAGCGGAGCTAAAACCCGCAGCATAGAACCACGTCAGGAAGACCACGATGTCCAACGCGCAGCTTCAGTCCGTGCTCGACCATATCGACAAGGATTTCGACAACAGCCTGGAGCGTCTGTTCGCCTTGTTGCGGATCAAGTCGATCTCGGCCGAGCCGGCCTTCGCCGCGGATTGCAAGGCGGCGGCCGATCATCTCGCGCGCGATATCGCAAGCCTCGGCGTCGCGACGGAAGTGAGACCGACCGCCGGTCATCCCGCCGTCGTCGGCAAGAGCAATGACAAGAGCAACGGCAAGGGCGGCGGGCGGCCGCATGTGCTGTTCTACGGCCATTATGACGTCCAGCCGGTCGATCCGCTCAATCTCTGGCATCGTCCGCCGTTCGAGCCCGTCGTCACCGATCACGCCGACGGCCGCAAGATCATCGTCGCGCGCGGGGCGGAGGACGACAAGGGGCAGGTCATGACCTTCGTCGAGGCCTGCCGCGCCTGGAAAACGGTGACGGGCTCGCTGCCGATCGACGTCACCTTCCTGATCGAAGGCGAGGAGGAGGTCGGCTCCAAGAATTTCGTGCCGTTCATCGAAGCCAACAAGGACGAGTTCAAGGCGGACTACGTGCTGGTCTGCGACACCGGCATGTGGGACCGCAACACGCCGGCGATCACGACGTCGCTGCGCGGCCTGCTCTATGAAGAGGTGAAGATCACCGCCGCCAATCGCGACCTGCATTCCGGCGTGTTCGGCGGCGCCGCGATGAACCCGATCCGGGTGCTGACCAAGATTCTCGGCGGCCTGTTCGACGACGACAACCGCATCACGATCCCGGGCTTCTATGACGGCGTGAAGGACCTGCCGCCGGATATTCTGGAGCAGTGGAAGAAGCTCAATCTGACGCCGGATTTCTTCCTCAAGCCGATCGGGTTGTCGATCCCCGCGGGCGAGAAGGGGCGGCTGCTCATCGAGCAGGCCTCCTCGCGTCCGACCTGCGACGTCAACGGCATCTGGAGCGGCTATATCGGCGAGGGCTCCAAGACGGTGATCCCGTCGGTCGCTTCAGCCAAGGTCTCGTTCCGCCTCGTCGAGGGGCAGGACCCCCTCAAGATCCGCAAGGCCTTCCGCGACTATGTGTCGGCGCGGATCCCGGCCGACTGCTCGGTCGAGTTCGGCGATCATTCGGCAGCGCCCGCGATCGCGCTCGACTGGAACATGAAGCCGCTCGCCGCCGCCAAGCAGGCGCTGACGGAGGAGTGGGGCAAGGAGACGGTGCTGATGGGGTCGGGCGCCTCGATCCCGATCGTCGCCGACTTCAAGCGCACGCTCGGGCTGGACTCGCTGCTGGTCGGCTTCGGGCTCGATGACGACAACATCCACTCGCCGAACGAGAAGTACGATCTGAAGAGCTTCCAGAAGGGCATCCGCTCCTGGGCGCGCATCCTCGCGGCGCTCGCGGAGGTGAAGTGACGCGCGCTGCGTAGGGTGGGTTAGCCTCGCGGCTGCGCGAAGCGTCGTCCGCCAGGCGTAACCCACCAACTTCGTTCCGCATGCGCTGAAGCGTGGTGGGTTACGCTTCGCTAACCCACCCTTGTAATAGCGCAATCAGATATTGTCGGCGTGTTCCGTGAGGAATGGCCTGCCGCGGCAGCAACCCGCGG
>NZ_JAFCJM010000100.1 GCF_018130955.1 Bradyrhizobium liaoningense | reverse complement strand
GCGCTTTGCTAATCCTTCGCCGCCATCAGGCTGGATAGAAGACTTCCACCTCCAAGCTGTCGATCATGCTCGGCACACACAAAAAGCCCCCGCACCGGCGTGCGGGGGCTCGTTCGTCCTGACCGTTCGGTCAGCGCGTCACTCGGAGGCGATGTCGCCGCTGATGATTTCGCCGAACAGTTCCCACTTCTCACCCTTGAAGCGCTGCATCTGGAGCTGGGCGATCGGGGCGAAGTCGGTGGCGCTGGTGTTGAGCTTTACGCCGGGCAGCAGGGTGTCCGGGGCAAAATCCTTCAGGCTCGCCGCCTGCTTCATGACGTTGGCGCGGGTAAGGTCGTCGCCGCACATTTCGAGCACCTTGACCAGCGTCTGGGCTGCCCCATAGCCGTACACCATGCTGGTGTCGCTCTTGTCCGCGCCCGGCAGGTACTTGTCGACGAACTCGTTCCACTTCTTCATGCCGGGATCGCTGCTCCACTGCGGATCGGTCGAGTCCTTGGCATAGGCCGCCGACAGCACGCCCTGGCCGTTCTCGAAGCCCGCCGGCCGCATCACGCTGCCGACCGAGATCGACACGTTGGTGAGGATCTGGAGCGGCTTCCAGCCGAGCTCGGCGGTCTTCTTGATGGTCTGCGCCGCGAATTTCGGCGTGGCGTAGATCAGCAGCACGTCGGGATTGGCGGCCTTGATCTTCACGATGTGGGAATCGACCGAGGGCTCGGAGACCTCGTAGCTCTCCTCCATGACGATCGTGGACGCGGCCTTGGCGCCGAGACCGTCCTTGGTGCCCTTCAGATAGTCCTTGCCGAAATCATCGTTCTGGTAGAGCACCGCGACCTTGGCCTCGGGCTTCTCCTTCATCAGCCATTTCGCGTAGATCAGCGCCTCGCTCTGGTAGGAGGGCTGCCAGCCGATGGTCCAGGGGAAGGTCTTGGGGTCGTTCCACTTGGTGGCGCCCGTGGCCACGAAGAGCTGCGGGATCTTCTTGGCGTTCAGGTACTTCTGGATCGCGCTGTTGGAGGGCGTGCCGAGCGGATTGAACACCACCAGCACCTCGTCGCTCTCGACGAGCTTGCGCACCTGCTCCACCGCCTTCGGCGGCGAGTAGCCGTCATCATAGGTGACGAAGTTGATCTTGCGACCGTTGATACCGCCCTGGTCGTTGATCATCTTGAAATAGGCTTCTTCGGTCTTGCCGATCACGCCGTAAGCGGACGCCGGACCGGAATACGGCATGATGTTGCCGATCTTGATCTCGGAGTCGGTCGCGCCGGTATCGTATTTCTTTTGGGCGAGTGCTGCGCCGGAGGTGAACGTCGCGATCGCCGTCGCAAGCGCGGCGATTCTTAGTTGTCGCAAGAGCAATTTGGTCTCCTTCTATCCGTTTGGGGAGTGAACTTCACTTTCTGAGCTTGCCCAGCAATTGCTGGCTGACGATCGCAACCTGCCTTGCGCCGTGCGGCACGAGGAAGATGACGAGGAAAAGGAGGACGCCGAACACGGCTCCGGAGAGGCCCTTGGAGATGCTCTCCGCGATGTTCGGGACGAAGATGATGAAGGCCGCGCCGACGAAGGACCCGGGCAGCCAGCCGACGCCGCCGACGACCATGCCGAGGAACAGCGAGATCGCGAGCGTGATGGTGTAGCTGTCGGGCGCCACGAACTGCACCGCGATGGCGCCTAATGCGCCGGAGACGCCCGTGATGCCGGCGGACACGCCGAACGCCAGCGTCTTGTACAGCGCGACGTTGACGCCCATCGAGGAAGCCGCGATCTCGTTGTCGCGGATCGCCATGAAGGCGCGCCCCGAGCGGGAGCGCAGCAGGTTCACCGAGAAGATGTAGATCGCCACCGTGACCGCGAGCGTGAAGTAGTAGAGCCAGGTGTCCTGCGACACCTTCAGCCCGAACGGCGCGTCCGGCTTGGTGACGACGAGGCCCTGCACGCCGCCGGTCCAGTGCTCCAGGAAGTTCAGTTTCAGGAGCTGCGGCATGGCGGTGGCAAGCGCAAATGTCGCGAGCGCCAGATAGACGCCCGACAGCCGCAGCGCCGGCTTGCCGAACAGATACCCGAATCCGAAGCAGATCACGCCTGCGATCGGCAGCGTCAACGCGTAGTTGACGTTGAACTGCTCCATCAGGACCGCCGCCGTATAGGCGCCGACCGCGTAGAACGCACTCTGGCCGAGCGAGAACTGGCCCGAGCCGCCGGTGAGGATGTTCAGCGCCAGCACCGCGAGCCCGTAGATCAGGAGCATCGTGATCTGGAAGATGATGAAGTTCTTGGCGAAGACAGGCACGATCAGCAGTGCCGCGAGCACCACCAGCGAGGTGGTCGTGCCCAGCGTCATGGCCCGCTTCGGAACCGCCTCGACCCTCTCGTGGCCTTCTGCGACGACTTCTTCTGCAGCGCTCATGATCAAACTCGCTTGACGATGTGCCGGCCGAACAGACCAGCGGGTTTGACGACCAGGACGGAAATGATCAGCGCGAGCGCGATCGGAAGTTTCAGTTCATTGCCGACGCCGGGGATGTAGGTGCCGGCGAGGTTCTCGAAGACGCCCATCAGGAAGCCGCCGACCACGGCGCCGAACGGGCTCGTCAGCCCACCGAGCACGGCCGCGGCGAAGCCGTAGATCAGCACGCCGCCCATCATGTTGGGCTCCAGGAACACGACCGGCGCGATCAGCATGCCGGCGATGGCGCCGATGGCGGACGCCATGCCCCAGCCGAGCGCGATCATCCAGCTCGTGTTGATGCCGACGAGCCGGGCCGATTCCGGCAGTGCCGCCGCCGCCCGCATCGCAAGGCCAATCCGGGTGTACTGGAAGAAGAAGAACAGCCCGATCAGCAGCAGCAGGGTGACGCCGATCATGCCGGCCTGGTGGGTCGAGATGAGCTGGCTGCCGAGGAACGGCGCGGAGCCGAACGGGGTCGGGTATTGCTTGATCGTGAAGTCCCAGATCAGGCCGGCGCACGAGTTGATGATTGCGAACAGCGCGATGAAGCCGGCGACGTTGGTCAGGATCGGAGCTTTGGCGAGCGGCTTGAACAGGACTCGCTCGATTACGATGCCGCCGGCGAAGGCGAAGACCAGCGTGAGCGCGAAAGCGCCCCAATAGGGCACGCCCCACTGCATCAGCTGCCAGGAGACGAAGGTCGCGAACATCGCCATCTCTCCTTGCGCGAAGTTGAGATGGTCGATCGCCTGGTAGATCATGACCACCGCCAGCGCCATGCAGGCATAGATGGCGCCGGTGGCAATCCCAGCCAGGATTTGGTTGGTGAAAAGCTCCATTGTCCCGGCTCCTCAGTAACCCAGATAGGATTTGCGGATGTCTTCGTTGTTGGCGATGTCCTTGGCATTGCCCGACATCACGATGCGTCCGGTCTCGATTACATAGGCCTGGTCCGCGAGCTCCAGCGCGAGCTGCGCGTTCTGCTCCACCACCAGGATGGTGACCTTGTCCTCGCGATTGATCTTGCCGAGGATGCCGAACAGGTCGCGCACGACCAGCGGCGCGAGGCCGAAGGACGGCTCGTCCAGCAGCATCAGCCGCGGCCGCAGCATCAGCGCACGCGCCACCGCGAGCATCTGCTGCTCGCCGCCGGAGAGCGTGCCGGCCTGCTGGGTGTGCCGCTGCTTCAGCACCGGGAAATGGGCGTACATGCGCTCGATGTCCGAGACGATGCTGGCATTGTCCTTCCGGGTGATGGCCCCGAGCTGCAGGTTTTCCTCCACCGTCATGTTGGTGAAGGTGCCGCGGCCCTGCGGCACATGGGCGATGCCGAAGCGCACGATGTTTTCCGTCGAGCGATTGGTCAGAGGCTTGCCCTCGAACTCGATTGCGCCGGTGGAACGCACCATGTTGCAGATCGCGCGCAACGTGGTGGTCTTGCCGGCGCCGTTGGCTCCCAGCAGCGTGGTGAGCGAGCCTTCGTTGAGAGAGAAGGAAAGGCCGTGAAGGGCCTGGACCTGGCCGTAATAGGCGCGCAGATCCTTGACGTTGAGCAACTGCGTCATTGGTCCTTGCTCCCGAGATAGGCCTTGATGACGTCGGGGTCCGCCTGCACCTGGGCCGGCGTGCCTTCCGCGAGCTTCTTGCCGAAATTCAATGCGACGACGTGGTCGGCGATCGACATCACGAGACCCATGTGATGCTCGACCAGCAGCACGGTCATGTGGCGGTCGTCGCGGATGCGGCGAATGAGGTCGCCGAGCACATAGACTTCTTCATGGTTGAGACCGCCGGCCGGCTCGTCGAGCAGCAGGATCTTCGGGTCTGCGGCGAGCGCGCGCGCCAGCTCGACGCGCTTCTGCGTACCGAAGGGCAGGCCGGAGACGACGGTGTGCGCGACGTCGCCGAGGTCGAGATAGTCGAGGATCTCGTGCACCTTCTTGTTGACGCTGGCCTCGCTGCGGCGAACCCAGGCGAGCTTCAGGGAGTCGCTGATGATGTCGCTGGAGGTGCGTGCGTGCGTGCCGACGCGGACGTTGTCCATAACCGAAAGGTTCGGAAACAGCGCCACGTTCTGGAAGGTGCGGCCGATGCCGATCTCGGCGATCTTGTGCGGCGGGCGCGACAGGATGCTCACGCCTTCCATCAGGATGTCGCCGGACGAGGGCTGATAGAGTCGGGACAGGCAGTTGAACAGCGTGGTCTTGCCGGCGCCGTTGGGGCCGATCAATCCGAGGATCTGACCCTTGTGCATGTCGAAGGTCACGCCGTTGAGCGCGACGATTCCGCCGAACACGACACTGACGTCGCGAACCGCGAGCAGAGGCGAAGTCCCCTGCGCGAGCTGTGCCTGCGTCATCTCGTCTCGCCCACGGTGTTGAGTGGGCCGAAGGGCGAAACATTTCGCCCTCTGCAACGACAAAGGCTATCTGATCCCCTCGGCCACACGCGCAACTTTTCCTCCTGATTTCAGCTTCTTGCTGTTTTCTTTATTCGAAGTGGGCAGCAAACCACCGAGTGCCGCTTCAATGTTCCTTACCATCGCGAGCAGACGTGGTCCAATGTCGTTGATCAAACGCTCTTCCGTGAAGCGGAATGCCGGCGCACCGCAATTGAATGCGTAGGGACCGGTTCCGTCATTGAGCTTGAGCGCGACGCCGGCAGCGCCGATGTCGTCGTGCCAGTCGCCGACCGAAATCGCAAAACCGTACTTTGCGACGGTCTCGCCGGAGCGCTCCAAGCCGTCGCGCAGCTTGGGCCAGCGGCTGCCGTAATGTTCGCGCAGATCGCGCAGCAGCGTGGCGCGTTCGTCTTCACCCAGCGCCCAGAAATAGGCGCGGCCCATCGCGCTGGTTGCAATCGGCACACGCGAGCCGACGTCAAGTTGAACGCCGACCGTCTCGCTGCCCCGGCTTTGCCCGAAATAGATCATGCTCTGGCGGTCGCGGCCGCCGACGGCGACTGCGCCGCCGGTCGCGCGCATCACTTCCTCGCGGAACGGCTCGGACAAATGGCGAATGCCGAGATTAGCCAGCGCTGCGTAGCCGAGCGCCAGCGCGGCCGGCGCGAGCTGATACTTTTCGAAGCGGGGAACCGGAGTAAGATAACCAAGCCTCGTCAACGTGTAAGTCAGCCGTGACACCGTCGGCTTGGGCAGGTTCGTACGGGCCGCGATCTCCTGATTGCCAAGAAGCCCGTCGTTGGGGTGGAATGCGCGCAATACATCTAGTCCGCGGGAGAGCGCGACGACGAAATTCCGATCGGTCGCTGGTTTCTTCCCTGTACGCTTCATCCCTGATCTGCTTCTTGCGCGGAGTCGTTGACAAGGCTCGTGCTTCAAAATAACCCTGCCGTCAAGATGCGGAATTAAATTCCGCACCGCGAAATCGAATAAAAGTAAATCCCCACCAAGGAGGGTATGCCGTGAGCGAAGTGGTGAAACTCGAGCGTCATGACGACATCGGCGTCGTCACGGTCAACAGCCCTCCTGTGAATGCGCTTAGCGCCGCGGTCCGTGGCGGCATTTTGGAATGCATCAAGGCCGCGGTCGCGGATCCCGCCATCAAGGGCATCGTGCTGACCTGCGCCGGCCGCACCTTCATTGCCGGCGCCGACATTACCGAGTTCGGCAAGCCGCCGAAGCCGCCCGGCCTCAACGAAGTGCTGGCGGAGATGGAGAATTCGCCGAAGCCGATCGTCGCCGCGATCCACGGCACCGCGCTCGGCGGCGGCCTCGAAGTGGCGCTGGCATGCCACTTCCGCGTCGCGACCAAGGACGCCAAGCTCGGCCTGCCCGAGGTGAAGCTCGGCCTGTTGCCGGGTGCCGGCGGAACGCAGCGCCTGCCGCGTGCGGTCGGCCCGGAACTCGCGGTCAAGATGGTGGTCGGAGGCGACCCGATCGGCGCCGCGGAAGCACTGAAGAACGGCCTGATCGAGGAGATTGTCGAGGGGCCGGCCTCCGGTGGCGAAGCCTTCGCCAGGAAGGTGCTGGCCGAGAAGCGGCCGCTGCGCCGTCTGCGCGACGATGATTCCAAGCTTGCCGCCGCCAAGGCCGATCGCTCGATCTTCACCAACGCGGTTGCGGCGCTGACCAAGAAGGCCCGTGGCCTCGAGGCTCCGTTCGCAGCCGCCGACGCCGTCGGTGCTGCGATCGATTATCCCTTCGACGAAGGTCTGAAGAAGGAGCGCGAGGGTTTTATGAAGCTCCTCGTCAGCGATCAGTCGAAGGCGCAGCGCTATGCGTTCTTCGCAGAGCGCGAGGCCAACAAGATCGCGGGCGTGCCTGATGGCACCAAGTCGCGCCCCGTCAACCGCGTCGCCGTGCTCGGCGCCGGCACCATGGGCGGCGGCATTGCGATGTCCTTTGCCAATGCCGGCATTCCCGTCACGCTGATCGAGACCGCCGAAGAGCAGTTGAAGCGCGGCATGGGCATCATGCAGAAGAACTGGGAAGCGACCGCGGCGCGCGGCGGCATCCCGGCCGACGCACCCGCCAAGCGCATGGCGCTGATCGACGGCAAGGTTGGCCTCGAGAACGTCAAGGACGCTGACCTGGTGATCGAGGCCGTGTTCGAGACCATGGCGGTGAAGAAGGAGGTATTCGGCAAGCTCGACGAGTTCGCCAAGCCCGGCGCCGTGCTCGCCTCCAACACGTCCTATCTCAACATCGACGAGATCGCGAAGGCGACCAAGCGTCCGCAGGACGTTTTGGGCATGCACTTCTTCTCGCCGGCCAACGTCATGAAGCTCTGCGAGATCGTGCGCGCCGACAAGACCGCGCCCGACGCGCTGGTCACCGCCGTGTCGATCGCGCGCAAGATCGCAAAGGTGCCGGCCGTGGTCGGCGTCTGCGACGGCTTTGTCGGCAACCGCATGCTGGCCCAGCGTGGCAAGCAGTCCGAGAAGCTGCTGTTCGAAGGCGCCTTGCCGCAGCAGGTCGACGCCGTCGTGACAAAATTCGGCATGCCGATGGGGCCGTTCGCGATGGGCGACCTCGCCGGCCTCGACATCGGCTGGCGCTCGCGGAAAGATCGCGGCATCAAGTCGGAGATCGCGGATGCGCTCTGTGAAGCTGGCCGCTTCGGTCAGAAGACCGGCAAGGGCTACTACAAGTACGAAGCCGGTTCGCGCGCGCCGATGCCCGATCCGGAAGTCGAAAAGCTGATCGACGAGACGCTCCTTCGCCTGGGGCGCAAGAAGCGCGTCGTCAGCGACGACGAGATTTTGGAGCGCATGATGTATCCGATGATCAACGAGGGTGCAAAAATCCTCGAAGAGGGCATCGCGGCGCGTCCGAGCGACATCGACGTGGTCTGGCTCTATGGCTACGGCTGGCCGATCTATCGCGGCGGTCCGATGTACTGGGCAGATACGGTGGGCCTCAAGCACATCGCTGACCGGCTCTCCTTCTATGCCAAGGAAACCAACGACCCGAGCCTCGAGCCCGCACCGCTGGTGAAGAAGCTCGCTGCCGAAGGCCAGACGTTCGCTTCGCTCGCGGCGGCGTCGAAAGCGGCGTGATGGGGCTTCGTGCTCCCACCTCAGTCATTCCGGGGCGCCCGAAGGGCGAACCCGGAATCTCGAGATTCCGGGTTCGATGCTTCGCATCGCCCCGGAATGACGGTTTGTTTGGCTGAAGGCATCAATGACCCATCCCGGCGGACAGTTTTACCCCGAGGGCGTGCGGTGGGACGACACGATCGTCCAGGGAACGCTGCCGGACCTCTTGTCCAAGGCAGCCGCGGATTACGGTTCGCGCGCCGCGCTTGAATTCCGCGACCGGCCGATCACCTATGCTGAGCTGGAGTCGGAGGTAGAGCAGGCGGCGGCGGCTTTCCTGCGTGCCGGCTGCGGCAAGAACAGCTCCGTCGCGCTGTTCCTCGGCAATACGCCGGATCATCCCGTCAGTTTCTTCGGCGCGCTGAAGGCGGGCGCGCGCGTCGCGCATCTGTCGCCGCTCGACGGCGAGATCGCGCTGTCGCACAAGGTCAGCGATTCCGGCGCGCGCGTACTCGTGACCTCGAACCTCGCCGCTCTGCTGCCGACCGCACTGAAATTCCTCGACAAGGGGCTGATCGACAAATTGATCGTCTGCGAGGACGACAATTGGGGCAAGCTCGGCACGCCGCAGGCGCCGATCCCCGACAACCCCAAGATCGTCACCTTCAAGCAGTTCGTCGACGGTGCAGCCAAGCCCGCGCAATGGCCGGTCGTCACGGCCGACGATGTCGCGCTCCTGCAATATACCGGCGGCACCACGGGCCTGCCGAAGGGCGCGATGCTGACGCACGGCAATCTCACCTCGGCGGTGTCGATCTACGACGTCTGGGGCAAGACCACGCGTGCGGCACGCGGCGACGTCATCGAGCGCGTGATCTGCGTGCTGCCACTGTTCCACATCTTCGCGCTGACCGTCGTGCTGCTCTCCTCGATCCGCCGCGGTAATCTGATCTCGATCCATCAGCGTTTCGACGTCGAAGCCGTGATGCGCGACATCGAGGTCAAGCGCGCCACCTATTTCCCGGGCGTGCCGACGATGTGGATCGCGATCGCCGCGCTTCCCGATCTCGACAAGCGCGACTTCTCCTCGCTCAACACCATCGGCTCCGGCGGTGCGCCGCTGCCGGTGGAGGTCGCAAACTTCTTCGAGCGCAAGATCGGCAAGAAGCTGAAGAGCGGCTGGGGCATGACCGAGACCTGCTCGCCCGGCACCGGCCATCCGCAGGAAGGGCCGGACAAGCCTGGTTCGATCGGGTTGATGCTGCCCGGCATCGAGCTCGACGTCGTGTCACTGGACGATCCGACCAAGGTGATGCCGACGGGCGAAGTCGGCGAGATCCGCATCAAGGGCCCGAACGTCACCAGGGGTTATTGGAACAAGCCGAAGGAATCCGCGGAGTCCTTTGCCGATGGCCGCTTCCTCACCGGCGACATCGGCTACATGGACAAGGACGGCTATTTCTTCCTGGTCGACCGCAAGAAGGACATGATCATCTCCGGCGGCTTCAACGTCTATCCGCAGATGATCGAGCAGGCGATCTATACGCACCCCGGTGTGCATGAAGTCATCGTCATCGGCATCCCCGATCAGTATCGCGGCGAGGCGGCCAAGGCCTTCATCAAGCTCAAGCCGGACGCAAAGCCGTTCTCGGCCGACGAGCTGCGCGGGTTTCTCACCGGCAAGGTCGGCAAGCACGAATTGCCGGCGGCGGTCGAGTTCGTCGACGAATTGCCGCGTACCCCGGTCGGCAAGCTGTCGCGCCATGAATTGCGCCAGCAGCAAAAACCGTCTTCGCAATCAACACCACAGCAAGTCGCAACAGGAGTTCGCTCGTGACTGACGCCGTCATCGTTTCCACCGCCCGCACACCGATCGGCAAGGCCTATCGCGGCGCGCTCAACGCCACCGGAGGCGCGACCCTGCTCGGTCATGCGATCGGCGAGGCGGTCGCCCGCGCCAAGGTCGATCCGAAGGAGATCGAGGACGTCGTGATGGGTGCGGCGCTCCAGCAGGGCTCGACCGGCGGCAACATCGCGCGCAAGGCGCTGCTCCGCGCCGGCCTTCCCGTCACGGTCGCCGGCACGACCATCGACCGGCAGTGCGCCTCGGGCTTGCAGGCAATCGCGCTGGCCGCCCGCTCGGTGATCTTTGACGGCGTCGAGATCGCGGTCGGCGGCGGCGAATCGATCAGCCTCGTGCAGAACGACAAGATGAACCTGTTCCAGGCGCAGGATCCTGCGCTGCTGGAGATCAAGGGCGAGGTCTATATGCCCATGATCGACACCGCCGAGGTGGTCGCCAAGCGTTACAACATCTCGCGCGAGAAGCAGGACGAATATTCGCTGGAGAGCCAGCGCCGCACGGCGGCCGCCCAGCAGGGCGGCAAGTTCAAGGACGAGCTCGCGCCGATCACGACCAAGATGGCGGTGACGGACAAGGCGACCGGCGCCGTGTCTTTCAAGGACGTGACGCTGTCGCAGGACGAAGGGCCGCGGCCCGAGACCACGGCGGAAGGCCTCGCCGGCCTCAAGGCGGTGCGCGGCGACGGCTTCACCGTTACCGCCGGCAACGCCAGCCAGCTCTCGGACGGTGCCAGCGCCTCCGTGATCATGAGCGACAAGGAAGCGGCCAAGCGCGGGTTGAAGCCGCTCGGCATCTTCCGCGGCTTCGTCTCCGCCGGCTGCGAGCCGGACGAGATGGGCATTGGACCGGTGTTCGCCGTGCCGCGGCTGCTCAAGCGCCATGGCCTCAAGGTCGACGACATCGGTCTCTGGGAATTGAACGAGGCGTTTGCCGTGCAGGTGCTCTACTGCCGCGACAAGCTCGGCATCGATCCCGAGAAGGTCAACGTCAATGGCGGCGCGATCTCGGTCGGCCATCCTTACGGCATGTCGGGCGCGCGCCTTACCGGCCACGCCCTGATCGAGGGTCGCCGCCGCAAGGCCAAGTACGCGGTCGTCACCATGTGCGTCGGCGGCGGCATGGGCGCGGCAGGTTTGTTCGAGGTGTTGCAGTAGTTGCGTCGTCCCGGCGAAAGCCGGGACCCATACGCCGCGGCAGGCGTATGGAACGCAGATGGTAATGGCCTTCGCAACAACGAAGGCCGGTGGTTATGGGTCCCGGCTTTCGCCGGGACGACAAGAGAAGCTCACAGGAGGATCCGATGGATCTCGCATTCACGAAAGAAGAGCAGGCGTTTCGCGAGGAAGTGCGGCAGTTCTTCCGCGACAACGTGCCGCCGGATACGCGGCGCAAGCTGGTCGAGGGCCGTCGTCTCTCGAAGGACGAGATGGTGACGTGGTGGCGCATCCTCAACAAGAAGGGCTGGGGCGTCAGCCACTGGCCGACGCAGTATGGCGGCACGGGCTGGACATCCGTGCAGCACTACATCTTCAACGAAGAGCTGCAGTCCTATCCGGCGCCGCAGCCGCTCGCCTTCGGCGTCAGCATGGTCGGCCCGGTCATCTACACCTTCGGCAATGAGGAGCAGAAGAAGAAGTACCTGCCGCGCATCGCCAATGTCGACGACTGGTGGTGCCAGGGTTTTTCGGAGCCGGGCTCGGGATCGGACCTCGCCTCGCTCAAGACCAAGGCCGAGCGCAAGGGCGACAAGTGGATCATCAACGGCCAGAAGACCTGGACCACGCTCGCCCAGCACGCCGACATGATCTTCTGCCTGTGCCGCACCGATGCGAGCGCCAAGAAGCAGATGGGGATCTCCTTCATCGTCTTCAGCATGAAGTCGAAGGGCGTCACCGTGCGCCCGATCCAGACTATCGACGGCGGCCACGAGGTCAACGAAGTCTTCTTCGACGATGTCGAGGTGCCCATCGAGAATTTGATCGGCGAGGAGAACAAGGGCTGGGATTACGCAAAATTCCTGCTCGGCAATGAGCGCACCGGCATCGCGCGGGTCGGCGTCTCCAAGGAGCGGCTGCGCCGCATCAAGGAGCTCGCGGGCAAGGTCGAGTCCGGCGGCAAGCCGATCATCCAGGACTCCGCCTTCCGCGACAAGCTCGCGGCCTGCGAGATCGAGCTGAAGGCCCTGGAACTGACCCAGCTCCGCGTCGTCGCCGACGAGGGCAAGCACGGCAAGGGCAAGCCCAATCCGGCGTCCTCGGTGCTCAAGATCAAGGGCTCGGAGATTCAGCAGACCACGACCGAGCTGCTGATGGAAGTCATCGGTCCGTTTGCGGCGCCCTATGACGTCCATGGTGACGACGGTTCGAACGAAGCCATGGACTGGACCGCCCAGATCGCGCCGAGCTACTTCAACAATCGCAAGGTCTCGATCTACGGCGGTTCCAACGAGATCCAGCGCAACATCATCGCCAAGGCGGTGCTGGGGCTGTGATGTCACCTCTCCCCGCACGCGGGGAGGGCAATTTTCCACCGTCATTCCGGGGCGCGACGAAGTCGCGAGCCCGGAATCCATCGGGCCGCACGTTCAAAGGCGAGATGGATTCCGGGTCTGTCCCTTCGGGCCATCCCGGAATGACGAAGTCAGATGATCCGGGTACGAGGAAGCAAGGAAGATGGATTTTGATTTGACCGAGGAGCAGCGGCTTCTCAAGGACAGCGTCGACGGCCTGCTGACGGATTCCTACGATTTCGAGCAGCGCAAGAAGTATATGAAGGAGAAGGGCGGCTGGAGCAAAGCCGTCTGGGGCAAGCTCGCCGAGCAGGGCCTGCTCGGCCTGCCCTTCGCGGAGGCCGATGGCGGTTTTGGCGCCGGCGGCGTCGAGACCATGATCGTCATGGAAGCGCTCGGCAAGGCGCTGGTGCTCGAGCCGTATCTGGCGACCGTCGTGATCGGCGGCGGCTTCCTGCGCCATGGCGGCTCGGATGCGCAGAAGGCCGCGCATGTGCCCGGCATCATCGACGGCAGCAAGACGTTTGCCTTCGCGCAGGTCGAGAAGAACTCGCGCTACGACCTGTTCGACGTGTCCACGACGGCGAAGAAGAAGGGCGAGGGTTACGTTATCGACGGCGAAAAATTTGTCGTGCTCAATGGCGAGAACGCCGACACGCTCATCGTCACCGCGCGCACCAAGGGCGACCGCCGCGACAAGACCGGCGTCGGCGTTTTCCTGGTTCCTGCAAACGCCAAGGGCATCGCCAAAAAATCCTATCCGACCCAGGACGGCCTGCACGCCGCCGACATCACCTTCACCGGTGTCGAGGTTGGTAGCGACGCCGCGCTCGGCAATCCCGAGGACGCGCTCGTGCTGATCGAGCGCGTGGTAGATGAAGCCCGCGTCGCGCTCTGCGCCGAGGCTGTCGGGCTGATGGACGAGTCGCTCAAGACCACGGTCGAGTACATCAAGACGCGCAAGCAGTTTGGTGTCGCGATCGGTTCGTTCCAGAGCCTCCAGCACCGCGCCTCCGACATGTTCGTCGCCGCCGAGCAGGCCCGCTCGATGTCGATGTTTGCCACCATGGCGAACGATTTCGAGGACGCCAAGGAGCGCAGCAATGCGATTGCGGCGGCCAAGGTGCAGATCGGCAAGTCGCTGAAATTCGTCGGCCAGCAGTCGATCCAGCTCCACGGTGGCATCGGCATGACCATGGAGGCGAAGATCGGCCACTACTTCAAGCGCCTGACCATGATCGAGAACACGTTTGGCGACACCGAGTACCACCAGCGCCGCGTGGCTGATGCGGGCGGGTTGATCTAGCCACACGATGACTGTCATCCCGAGGCATCGCGAAGCGATGAGCCCGGGATCCATTGTGCAGCATCACGCGCGGTGAAATGGATTCCGGGTTCGCGACTTCGTCGCGCCCCGGAATGACGAAGAGGAGAGGGAGCAACAACAATGAAAAACACCCCGTTCGATCTCACCGGAAAAGTCGCCGTCGTCACCGGCTCCAGCCGTGGCATCGGCCGCTCCTCCGCCGAACTGCTCGCAAAACTCGGCGCCAAGGTCGTGGTCTCCTCGCGCAAGGCCGACGCCTGCAAGGAAGTCGCCGACGGCATCGTCAAGGCCGGCGGCGATGCCATCGTCATCCCCTGCAACATCGCGCGCCGGAACGAGGTCGAGGCGCTGATGTCGGGCGCGACCAGCCATTACGGCAGGATCGACATTCTCGTCTGCAACGCCGCGGTGAACCCCTATTACGGCCCGCTGCTCGACATCACGGACGAGGCCTTCGACAAGATCATGGGCTCGAACGTCAAGAGCAACATCTGGCTCTCGGCGCTGGCGATCCCGCAAATGGCCGAACGCGGAGGCGGCTCCGTGATCATCATCTCCTCGATCGGCGGCCTGCGCGGTTCGACCGTGATCGGCGCCTATGGCATCTCCAAGGCCGCCGATTTCGCCCTGTGCCGCTCGCTCGCCGGCGAATGGGGCCCGAAGGGCGTACGCGTCAATTGCATCGCGCCGGGGCTTGTGAAAACCGACTTCGCCCGCGCGCTCTGGGAGGACGAAGCGCTGCTCAAACGCCGCACCGCCACCACGCCGCTCCGTCGCATCGGTGAGCCCGACGAGATCGCCGGCGCGGTCGCCTATCTCGCCTCCGATGCGTCGAGCTTCATGACCGGCCAGACCATCGTAATCGACGGCGGCGTGACCACGGCGGCGGTGTAGCTAGCGAGAGGCGAGCGCGTTTTCGATCGCCCGCGCCACGATGAGAGCGGAGCGTTCGTCGAGATGCACCCCGTCTGCGAAGCGCAGTTCGGACCTTGGCGCATCGATCGATAGCCATGCGTTCGCATCCGGAAAGACCTCCCGCACGATGGCGCGGGTCGTCCTGATCAGGTTCGTTCCTTCAATCTCCGGCGCCAGTGGAACGTCGATCAGCAACGCGCGCGACCCCCGCCGTTCGATCGTCTCGATCAGTTGCCTGATGCGGATAGCATTGGCGTGTGCTTGTGTGGTCGCGTTTTCCGCATTCATCTCATTTACTGCGCGCTCGACATAGGCGCGATTGTCGAAGGTGGAGGGCGGCTGTCTCAGGAGGTTCTCCAGCGACGCGCGTACGCGTGCCGGATCCGGCGGTGCATGGTTCCAGGTCTCGAATGCCGCGATCGCGGTTCGCACCGGCCGGAAGAAAGAAGAATCCGAACGCTCGTTGCCCGAAAAACGCTCGACCAGTGCGCGATCGATGGGGCGCGACAGCACATTGGTTTCGATCAGTACGGTCTTCGGCAGTCGCTGCTGCTTCGCCACGATTTCGAGGCCGGTGACCGGCGAGCCGCCGGCAAGCGCAAGATTGCGCATGCGGGACGCCGAAAAATACTCTTCCTTCAGCCGCCAGGTGACCGAACTGCCGACCAGCACGACATCGGGCGTCGGCTCCTGCACGTAGCGGTTCAGCGTGACGAGGCTGCCGTCGCGTGTCGTGACCGCCGGCTGTTGCAGGCCGGCGCCGGTCGAGACGGTCGCGAACCGTCCAACAAGCAGCACGGCCGCCGCCGCCAGCGCGCATTTGAAGAGCCAGGAGAGGGCGGGCAACGGCTTCATGGTCAGAACTGGAAATAGATGAAAGCGGTGTCGGGCCCCGCCTCGAGGAAGGCCAGCGCCGCCAGCGCGCCATAGAGATAGGGCTCCCAGCGCCGCAACGACCCGGAGACGAGCGCGCCGAGCTTGAGATGCTGGATCAGCACCGGCAGCGAGTAGAGTAGCGCAAGATTGTAGAATAGCTTTGTCGGGTTGGGACTGTTCGTCGCCGTGAACATGCCGTGCAGATAGGCGAGCGCATGATTGAAGTTCGGCAGCTTGAAGAAGATCCACAGCATCGTCACGCACAGGAATACGACGCCCATCCGCACGGTCTGCACGACCGGGCCGGCTTTTTGGAATAGTGCCAGGAACGGCCGCTCGATGACGAGCAGCAACCCGTGCAGCATGCCCCACAGCGCGTAGCTCAGGCTCGCGCCGTGCCAGAGCCCGCCGAGCGTCATCACGATCATCAGGTTGAGATAAGTGCGCAGCCGGCCGTGCCGGTTGCCGCCGAGCGGGATGTAGAGATAGGTGCGGAGCCACATCGACAGCGAGATGTGCCAGCGTGTCCAGAACTCCGAGAACGAGGTCGAGATGTAGGGCAGGTCGAAATTGACCGGCAGGCGGTAGCCGAACAGCAGGCCGAGGCCGAGCGCGATCGCCGAATAGCCGAAGAAGTCGGCGTAGATCTGGTAGCTGTAGAGCACCACCAGCAGCCAGCGGTCCTGCGTCCGCAAGGTCTCGTAGAGCGGAAAGTCCATGTAGGACGTCATCTCGTTGAGATTGTTGGCCACGTAGAGCTTGAAAAAATACCCGGCCAGGACCCACTTCGCTGCCGCGACGAAATCGACGTCGGCGAGGCGCTTCGGCACGATTTGCGGCATGAACTGCGCGGCACGCGTGATCGGGCCGGAGACGAGCTGCGGGAAGAAGATGATGTACAGGAAGATGTCCGTCAGCGGCGGCGGGATTTTCCTGTCGCGGGTCAGGTCGACCAGCAGGCTGATATTGTGGAACACGAAGAAGGAAATGCCGATCGGCAGCGGCAGTCTCAAGAGAAAATCAACCGGCGTCACGCCGGTGACGTGGGCGGCAGGCGCAGCGACGAACAGGAATTTGTACTTGAAGAAGGCGAGCAGCGCGAGGTTGAAGGCGATCCCCGCCGGCAGCCAGAGCGCGCGGTTGCGAATGGCAAGAACCAGGAAGACATAGGTGCCGAGGACGGCGACCAGCAGCAGCAACAATAGCTCGGGCTGCCCGTAGCCGTAAAAAAATACGCTCGCCAGCACCAGAAGCTGGACCTGGAAATTGCGAATGCCCGGCAGATAGTAAATGCCGAAGACAACAGCGACGAAAACGCCGAACTGCCAGGATGTGAAAGTCATGCCGCCCCGATGTTGTTCCCGGCATGTACCATTTTGACGGATGCGGTCATAGCTTTGTCACCTCTAGGGGAGGGTAGTGGAGAGCCAGCTTGACCTTCCCGCCCCAATCCCCTTTTCTCTGGCGCGACACAATAAACCTCCCTCATCCGGGAAACGCCAAGGTTATCAGCCATGTCTTTCGTCCTCGCCATCGATCAGGGCACCACCTCCTCGCGCGCGATCGTGTTTCGCAGCGACATTTCCATCGCGGCGAAGGCGCAGCAGGAGTTTCCGCAGCATTTCCCGGCCTCGGGCTGGGTCGAGCACGAGCCGGAGGACATCTGGACCTCGACGGTCATGGTCTGCCGCGACGTGCTGGAGCGCGCCGGGCTGAAGGCCCACGACATCGCCGCGATCGGCATCACCAACCAGCGCGAGACCACCGTGGTATGGGACCGTGCCACGGGCCAGGCCGTGCACCGCGCCATCGTCTGGCAGGACCGCCGCACCGCTGATGTCTGCTCGAAACTGAAGGCCGACGGCCACGAGCCGATGATCTCCCAAAAGACCGGCCTGATTATCGATCCCTATTTCTCCGGCACAAAAGTCGCATGGATCCTCGACCACGTCCCCGGCGCCCGCGCGCGCGCCGAGCGCGGCGAGCTGATGTTCGGCACGGTCGATTGCTACCTCTTATGGCGGCTCACCGGCGGCAAGGTGCACGCGACAGATGCCACCAACGCCTCGCGCACGCTGCTGTTCAACATCCACACCGGCGAATGGGACGACGAGCTGTTGAAGCTGCTGCGCGTGCCGCGCTCGATGCTCCCGGAGGTGAAGGATTCCTCCGCCCGCTTCGGCGAGAGCGCACCTGACCTGTTCGGCGGCGCGATTGCGATCTGCGGCATCGCCGGCGACCAGCAGGCCGCGACCATCGGCCAGGCCTGCTTCCGCCCGGGCATGATGAAGTCGACTTACGGCACCGGCTGCTTTGCCCTGCTCAACACCGGCACGACGCCCGTTGTATCCAAGAACAAGCTGCTCACCACAATCGCCTACCAGCTCGGGGGAAAACGCACCTACGCGCTGGAAGGCTCGATCTTCGTCGCAGGCAGCGCCGTGCAATGGCTGCGCGACGGGCTCGGCATCATCAAGCACGCCGCCGAGACCGGTCCGCTCGCCGACCAGTCCGACAGCATGCAGAGCGTCTATCTCGTCCCGGCCTTCGTCGGCATGGGCGCGCCCTACTGGAATCCGCGCGTGCGCGGCGCGCTGTTCGGGCTGACCCGCAATACCGGACCTGCCGAGCTCGCACACGCAGCGCTCGAAAGCGTCTGCTACCAGACTTTTGACCTCTGGGCCGCGATGCGCGCGGACTGGCCGAGCTCGGAGACCGCCAGCGTCGTGCTGCGCGTCGACGGCGGCATGACCGCATCCGACTGGACCATGCAGCGCCTCGCCGATCTTCTCGACGCGCCGGTCGACCGCCCCGTGATCCAGGAAACCACCGCGCTGGGCGCCGCCTATCTCGCCGGTCTTGCCGCCGGGGTCTATCCAGAGCCATCAAAATTCGCCGACAATTGGCGCCTCGAGCACCGCTTCAAGCCGAACATGAGCGAGGAGACACGGGAGCGGAAACTCGCCGGCTGGGCGCGCGCGGTGAAGGGCGTGCTGGCGAGCGACGAGGGGGAGTGACGAGCGGATGATCCTTCCCGATGGCTATTCCGATGTGTCCAAGGGGAAGATCGCTGCCGTCGTCACGCATCTGGAGATGACCGCGCGTCCTGCGCGCCGTGACGATCCCTTGGGCGAGTGGACCCTGCGCAAGGTCGACGCGCCCGCGCTCGACTGGTATCGCGACCTCTACCGCCGTGTCGGCGAGGAGTGGCTGTGGTTTTCGCGGGCGCGCATGAACGACACGGAGCTCGCCGCAGTCATCCACGCGCCGGGAATAGAAGTTTATGCACTGAGCGTGGGCGGCTGCGATGAAGGCCTGTTGGAGCTGGATTTTCGCGAAGCCGGCCAGTGCGAACTGGTCTATTTCGGTGTCAGTGCAAGCTTGATCGGCAGCGGTGCTGCCCGCTTCCTGATGAACCGCGCACTGGAGCTCGCTTGGTCTCGCGACCTCCGCCGCGTCTGGGTGCATACCTGCACCTTTGATCATCCGTCGGCAGTTGCGTTCTATCAACGCTCCGGCTTCCGCCCGTTCCGCCGCCAGGTCGAGATCGCCGCCGATCCCCGCCTCGACGGCACCGCGCCGCGATCCGCGGCGAGACACGTGCCGATCATCGAGTAGTGCGCGGACGATTGTAGATGGGGTAACGGGCCCCCTCGGCCTTCCAACCAAGCCGCGCTAGCTACGGCGCGATTTGGTGGCGCGCGTCGC
>NZ_JAFCJM010000010.1 GCF_018130955.1 Bradyrhizobium liaoningense | reverse complement strand
GCGGCGCAAAATCAAGCGCGCCGGCTGGGACAATGCCTTCCTCATGGCAGCCCTCAGCCATATGCGATAGCCCTGCCGCTTGCGGGGAGAGGGTGGGTGAGGGGGAGTCTCCACGGGGACGGTGAAAGTTAAAGTTACCCTTGCGGAGACTCCCCATCACCCGGAATTCAAGCTTCGCTCGAATTCCGGCCTCTCCCCGCAAGCGGGGCGAGGCGAAGACACCGGTGTGTCATGAGCCTCGAAGAAGCGGGCACGGCGTTGTACGCTGTGAATGCCTGGTTCGGGAGGAGATGGCCCATGGCTTATATCGACCGTCGCCATGTGCTGGCCGGTCTTGGCGCGAGCCTGGTGCTTCCCAACGTCAGGCCCGCCGTCGCCTCGTCGTCCGACATTGCGGAACGCCTGGCCGCCGCCGACAGTGCGGGAAAGCTGTCCGGTCTTCACGTGCTCTTGGTGAGCCAGGGCGCCAAGCTCGCGTTCGAGCACTACGGGCAGGGCGCGGACGAGATCTTGGGTACATCACTCGGCAACGTCGCGTTCGGCCCCGACGTACTGCATGATCTTCGCTCGATCTCGAAGAGCGTCGTCGGTCTCGCCTATGGCATCGCGCTCGCCGCCGGCAAGGTGCCGCCGCTCGAAGCACGGCTCTACGAGCAGTTTCCCGACTATGCCGATCTCGCGGCGCAGCCGGGCCGGGACCGGATCACGATTCATCATGTGCTCTCGATGACCCTCGGCCTCGAATGGGACGAGGTCACGATCGTTTACGGCGATCCGCGCAACAGCGAGATGGCGATGGAGGCGGCGCCCGATCGCTTCCGCTTCATCCTGGAGCGGCCCGTTGTCGGCGAGCCCGGCGTGAACTGGACCTATTGCGGCGGCGCGACCGCGCTGCTGGGACGCCTGATTGCAAAGGGCACCGGGGAGGCGCTGCCGGCCTATTGCCGCCGCGTGCTGTTCGATCCCCTGGGTTTTGGTCCGTCGGACTGGGCCAACGGCTGGGACGGCGAACCGCGCGCTGCGTCAGGCCTGCGGCTTCTCCCGCGCGACCTCGCGAAGATCGGCCAGCTCATGCTCGCGGGCGGTGTCTGGAACGGAGCGCCCGTCGTGCCTGCCGATTGGGTGAAGCGTGTGACCATGCCGGCGGTGCCGATCGGCAACGGCCGCAGCTACGGCTATCAATGGTACATGGGCGACTATGCCCCCAACGCGACTGCGCAACCCCTGCACTGGTTCGGCGGCATCGGCTGGGGCGGCCAGTATCTCATTGTCATTCCCGCGCGCGATCTCGTTGTGGTGACCCACTGCGGCAACTACCGGCGGCCGAGCGCGGAGCAGTTCGCCGTGATGCGCTCGCTCATGATCGAGGTCGTGCTGCCGAGCTTTACCTGAATTTGCCGTCAGCCCAGGGATACGCCCGCCTTGGCGCGGCTGATGCCAAGCGTCAGAATGCGATGCAGGAGGTCCGGATATTTGATTTTGTCGTGCTGAGCCGCAGTCGCAAACTCCTGGTTCTTCGCGATTTCGGGATTGGGGTTTGCTTCGATGAAATACGGAGTGCCGTCGGCCGAGAGACGAAAGTCGATGCGCGCGTATCCATCGAGGCCAAGTGCGCGATAGATGCGCTTCGCAGCGCGCTGGATGCGAGCGGTCAGTTCGGGCGTCAGGTCTTTCGCGGGCCCGTCGACAATGCCGACGCGTTCCTGATAGTCGGTATCGTGCTTGGCTTTTTCGGTGGCGATGTGCCGTGACCTGCGCCCGCCCATGCTGCCGAATTTCAGTTCCCAAACCGGCAGAACGCGCAGCCGATTGTTGCCGATCACGCCGACATAAAGCTCGCGTCCTTCGATGAATTGCTCTGCGATGGCGGCGGATTCGACCCGCTCGTGGATGAAGGCGACGCGTTCCGCAAGCTTCTCGTCCGTATCGACGATGGAAGCCTGCGAGATGCCAAAGGATCCGTCCATGTTCAGGCTCTTGACGATCAGCGGCAGCGCAAGATGCTTGGGACGTTTGACCTTGCGGCGCATCGGGAAAACGGCGAAGGCCGGCACCGCGATCCGGCGATGGTGCACCAGCGTCTTGGACAGGTCCTTGCCGCGCGCCAGGATCAGGCCACGCGGATTGCACCCGGTATACGGGACCTTCATCAGTTCGAGATAGCTCGCGATATGCTGGTCATACGCGACGTTATAGTGGAACTCCTCCAGCAGCGTGAAAACCACGTGCGGCTTGAAGTCTTCGATCGCATCGCGGACCGGCTTGATCTCCTCCTGCGCGCCGAGCGGGCGAACCTCATGGCCGGCCGCGCGCAAGGTGCTCACCACGTCGTATTCTGTTTTCCAGGCGTTGATTTCCTGCGCGGTGTATCCGTCGGTCGTCTCCGGAGGCATGAAATCCGGATGCATGAGCACGAGAATGCGGAGGCGTCTCATAGCGCGATCCATTTGCGGCGTGATGGGCCGAACAACGCGTGCATGGTCTTGGCGGTCACGAGGACAGTAAAGTCGAGGACGAGCTTCTGCTCGGGGCCGACGGCGCGCAGATCGAGCTCGCGGCAGCGGGAGATCATATCGTCGAGGACGGCATCGAGCGTGAGCTGATTCTCGCCCGTCCATCGCGCGACCAATTGCCTGATCTGGGCGCGGTGCCGCCTGATCAGACTCGAAGCCGGTCTTGACCGATAATGCCGCGGATCGGCTGAAAACAGCCGCGAGAGATCGCGGTCGTAGGTCTTCGGTGGCGTGAAGGCGTAGAACGCCTGCTTCTTCTCGTAGTGGTCTTCGAGCGTTTGGCTGAGCTTGCTCAGTGGGTCGACACGCTCGCGCGTCGTGATCAGCGGTCGCTTGCCTGCGATCTCGCCCATCAGCTCGTCGACATATTCGAGCTTCTTCAACGCGGGCCAGCCTGCATATCGCGTGCGCCAGTTTGAGCGCGGCCGCAGCCACACCGCAAAAGTTTCGGCGAAGTCTTCATCCGGATGGCTCTGCGCGTACCAGAGCCGAAGATGCTGGACATAACGCCTGCTCGCCGGATTGGGCCGGTAGTAGCGCGGGTAGTGTTTCGACGACGGGCCGAAGAGCTGCTGCCAGCGGCGTCGGCGTTGAAGCTGGTAGCCGTGCTGCACGGCATGGCCGGCTTCGTGACGGAGGATGGCCATGCACTCGCGCCAGGTGCCGCCCTCGACGTCGAACATCTTCTTCTTCTCGAGCTTCATCAGGCGGGGATGCGCGAGATAGAAGGGAATCGCGATGCCGGGTACATCCGCCGGACTGAACCATTCGCTCGAGATCCAGGTGTGCGGCCGCAGCCGGATGCCCCGTTCTTCGAGCTCTTCGTGGAGAGTGCCGACACAATCCTCGAGCCACGTGCCGTCGACGGTAACCCTCAGGCTACTGAGGCGCTGCTCGAGCAACTGCTCATCCGACAGCTTTTCCCATGCAAATTTCCGGCGTGGCATCAGGCGTCCAGGAGGTTACTCGGCATCTGGATGATGTCATGCGCCGTTGCCGGCAACAACCCGTGGGGGCTGCGAGGCGTGCTGCGGCGCGTCAGCGTCCGAGATCGCAGGGTGGGTTAGCCGGTGGCCGCGCGAAGCGCGGTTCACAGGCGTAATCCACCACTTCTGTCACCGCGGAGATTAAAGAGGTGGGGTACGCCCCGCGGACTGCGCTTCGCGCAGCCGCAGGGCTAACCCACCCTACGAGATCGACGTGTTTAGTCGAACAGGCTCGACACCGACTCTTCCGACGCCGTGCGCGCGATCGCGTCCGAGATCAGGCTGGCGATCGGCAGCGTGCGGATGTTCGGCGCCTTGCTCACCGCATCCGTCGGCAGGATGGAGTCGGTGATCACGAGCTCCTTCAGCTTGGAGTTCGCGATGCGCGCAGCGGCGCCGCCGGAGAGCACCCCGTGGGTGATGTAGGCGTAGACGTCCTTGGCGCCCTTGGCGATCAGCGCATCGGCCGCATTCACCAGCGTGCCGCCGGAGTCCACGATATCGTCGACCAGGATACAGGTGTGGCCGGCAACGTCGCCGATCACGTTCATCACCTCGGACTCGCCGGGGCGCTCGCGGCGCTTGTCGACGATGGCGAGCGGGGTGTTGATGCGTTTTGCAAGGCCACGCGCACGGGCCACGCCGCCGACGTCGGGCGAGATCACCATGACCTTGGAGAGGTCGAACTTTTCCTTGATGTCGCGCACCATCAGCGGCGCGGCATAGAGGTTGTCGGTCGGGATGTCGAAGAAGCCCTGGATCTGGCCGGCATGCAGGTCGAGCGTCATGACGCGGTCGACACCGGCCTGGGTGATCAGGTTCGCGACCAGTTTTGCCGAGATCGGCGTGCGCGATCCGGATTTGCGATCCTGCCGGGCGTAGCCGAAATAGGGCAGCACCGCCGTGATGCGGCGCGCCGAGGAGCGGCGCAGCGCGTCGGTGATGATCAGCAATTCCATCAGATGGTCGTTCGCCGGGAACGAGGTCGACTGGATGATGAAGGCATCCGAGCCGCGGACGTTCTCCTGGATCTCGACGAAGATCTCCATATCGGCGAAGCGCCGCACCACCGCCTTGGTCAGCGGCAGATCCAGGCCTTGTGCGATGGCCTGGGCGAGAGCCGGATTGGAGTTGCCGGCAACGAGCTTGATGGAGCCGTTTTTGGCCGACATGGACGCTTCCTCCCGCGCTTTGCTGGATACGACGTTCAACATCAAAGAATACCCACACGGAGCACGGTTACGACGGGCGAGGAAATATCAGGCCGAGGGTCGCGCTGGCAACCCGGGATGCTACGTTTTCCTGTCGAAAATCCTGAGTCCGGCCAACACTTTGGCTGTGGTTAGCGGTCGGTATAGCCGAGCGCCGAGGCTGATATGTCAGCCTCTCGCGCGGGGGCCAGGACGCTGGCGACCGCCGGTCCCCGCAGACCCGGAACCGTACCAGGGGAATCCGCCGGCGCACCGTTGATCATGTTGGAAAGTCCGCTGAATCCGGCCTGGGCGATCTTCCGCAGCACCAGATCGTCGGCGCCGGACCAGGCGTCGCGGCCGGCCTTGCCGGCGGGTTCCTCGCCGGACAGGCGGAGCGCGCGCTGCTGGTTGGCGTCATAGACGTCCCAGACCCAGGAAATGACGGTCTTGCCGCGGACGGTTTGGGCGGCGAGGTAGCTGCGCACGCGATAGGCAGCGGAGCCCTCGCGGGACACCACCGTCAGGCTGCGCAGCTTCGATTCGCTGTCCAGCACGCTCACCATGCGGTCGAACACGGCCGGCGGCGGTCCGTCGATCGATTCGAAGGCGACGGTGGCGCCGCTCCCGCTCGGGGCCATCGCATAGGAATTGCTCGCAGCGCCTCCGCCGGCGCAGCCGCCGAGCGCGCAAGATGCGGCCAGCAGCGCGATCGCGAGCAGGCGCGAGCCAGCGCGAAGCAGGAATGATGACGCGTCCCTCATTATAAGGGGCAGCGATATCGTTAAAACCGATTAACGTCTAGGGCGGGGAAGCCACAGGCGTTACGCGAAACGAGATTCGCTCGCGATTGCCGAGACTTGCGCCTGCCTGATTCTCTGAATGTTCACCCTTCGAGCGCGATCGCGTGGATGTGCCGGCCGTAGTCCGGCTCCTTGCGATGCACCGAGCGGCGATAGCTGAAGAAGCGCTCGTCGGCATAGGTGTCGAGGCCTAAATCATCGATCATCAAAATGCCGGCGCGATCCAGGCGCTGACGGATGAAGCCGGCGAGATCGAACATCGCGTGGCCCTCGCGCACCGAGGGGATGAAGAATACGGCGTTGACGGCGTCCGCCTCGATGAAGCGGGCGACGAATTCGTTGCCGACCTCGTAGCTCTCCTGGCGGATCAGCGGCCCGATCGCCGCGATGATGCCGCTGCGCGTCGCGCCGAGTTTCTCCATGGCGTCGATGGTGGATTCGAGCACGCCCGTGAGTGCGCCTTTCCAGCCGGCATGCGCTCCGCCGATGACGCGCGCATGGGGATCGACGAACAGCACCGGCCCGCAATCGGCGGTGGAAATGCCGAGCGCGATGCCGGGCGTGTTCGTGACCAGCGCATCGCCCTTCGGACGCGGGCCGGCTGGCCACGCCCCCTCGGCGACCAGCGCGTCGGGCGAGTGGATCTGGTGCAGGCTGACGAAGCGCTCGGGCGCAACGCCGACATGCTCGGCCATGCGCCGGCGGTTTTCCGCGACGTTCGCGGGATCGTCATTGGAGCCGAGCCCGCCATTGAGCGCGGCGTAGATGCCGCTGGACACGCCGCCTTCGCGGGTGAAGAAGGCATGGCGCAGGCCGGGAACGGCCGCAAGCAGCGACGAGCCGATGGTCATGCGCTTTCGTCTTCCTCAATATGATCGCTCAGGCCCGCGATCGCGGTGAGCCGCGGCTCGGAAATGCCGAGCACCTTGAACATCGAGCCCATGCCGCCGCGTCCCGGATCGGTCAGGCGCTTTTGCGCAGCGACGATGTCGGTGGCGACCTCCGGTGTCGCCTTCTGCATCAAGGCCGCCGCACGGGTGTCGATGCCGAGCCGCTTCAGGAACTCGCCCTGCGTCACCGGACCATGCACGCGGGCGCCGACGTCTTCGGCGGCGCGCGACAAGGCCTGGAAGTCGACATGCGCTGTCACATCGGCCTGGCCCGGCGCCTTCAGCGGATCGGTGAAGGTGTGGCGCGCGATCGCCTGAAACGTGTCGCCGGCATCGCTGCGCAGATGGCCGTAGTCGATGATCAACGCCGCGCCGTCCTGGTCGCGCACCCGCGTCGCGAGCTTCATCATCTCGGAATCGGGGCGCCATTCGAACACGGCGCCGACGGGCGCGGCGCGCACCAGGGGCGGCAGCAGCACGTCGAAACGCGGCGTTGGCTCGGCGGCGGCTGCGAATACCAGCTTGCCATTGACGTCGACGTCGATCACGCGCTCGTGCCAGCCGTTCTCGCGCTTCACCATCTGGTGGATCGGCAGCACATCGAAATATTCGTTGGCGAGGATGATGCAGGGGCCTTCCGGCACGTCGTCGATATTGTCGTGCCAGGCGATGTTGCGCACGCCCGACAGCGTCGTCTTCTGCCGCTCGCGCAGCACCGGGTTGACCTCGACCATATGGACGCTCAGCGTCTGGTAGAGCGGCGGCAGCACGCGCAGCGCCCGCAGCGCATCCGCCATCATGGTGCCGCGGCCGGGGCCGAGCTCGATCAGCCGTAGCAATTGCGGCGAGCCCATCTGCTTCCACACCGATGCCGTCCACAGCCCCAGGAGCTCGCCGAACATCTGGCTGACCTCGGGCGCGGTGGTGAAGTCGCCCTCCCGTCCCAGCGGATCGCGCGAGACGTAATAGCCGTAGCGCGGGTGCATCAGGCACAGTTCCATGTAGCGCCAGACCGGCATCGGTCCGGAGGATTTGATCAGCGCCTTGATCTCGTTCAACAGCGCAGAATGTTCGCTCACAACAGCCTTCTCGAAATGAATTAACGAATGGCCTCCGCGGTGTCAGACGCACCGCGCCGTACCGCCAATACAATAAGTATGACACCGACAATAAGCATCGGGATCGACAACAGCGCGCCCATGGTTAACCCGCCCCAGAGGAAACCAAGCTGGGGGTCCGGCTCGCGAAAGTGCTCGCCGGTGATGCGGGCCAGGCCATAGATCAGGATGAAGCTGCCGAGGATCAGGCCCGGCCGCTTCAAGGCGCCCAGGCGGATCATCACCGCGAGCACCGTGAACAGCAAAATACCTTCGAGGCCGGCTTCATAGAGCTGGCTTGGATGGCGCGGCTCGGGCCCGCCGTTGGGGAAGATCACCGCCCAGGGCAGGCTGGGGTCGGCAGCCCGGCCCCACAATTCGCTGTTGATGAAGTTGGCGAGGCGGCCGAGGAACAGGCCGATCGGCCCGACCGCCGTGGTGATGTCGCCAAGCGACAGGATCGAGATGCCGTTGCGGCCGGCGAACCACATGACCGCGACGACGCAGCCGAGGAATCCGCCGTGGAACGACATACCGCCTTCCCACAATTTGAAGATCGTGGCGGGATGCTCGATGAAGAAGGGCAGATTGTAGAACAGCACGTAGCCGGTGCGGCCGCCGAGAATGATGCCGAGCGTCACCCAGAGGATGAAGTCGTCCAGTTGGATCAGCGACATCGGCGCCGGTCCGCCCCAGAGCCGCTCCTTCTTGACCAGCGAGCGCGCATAGAGCCAGCCGATCACGATGCCGCCGATATAGGCGAGCGCATACCAGCGGATCGCAAACGGCCCGAGCGACAAGGCGATCGGGTCGAAGGACGGGAAGTTGATCAGGAGAAGCAGCATCGCGCCTTGGTGTTAGTCAGTGGAGATCAAGCTGCAACCAGCAAGGAGGTGAACTCCCTCCCCCGCTTGCGGGGGAGGGCAGGGGAGAGGGTGCTCCCACCGAAAGACTCCCCAAGAGGAGAGAACCTTCACCCGGCGCTTCGCGCCGACCTCTCCCGCAAGCGGGAGAGGTGCACCGAGTTCGGGGATAGATCGATCCATTCCGTTCACACGAGATTGCGACGGTAGAGCGCCAGGAGGCGCTCCCAGTGCCGTTCGGCTGCATCGCGCTCATAGACCGGACGCTTGGGGAAGGCGAAGCCGTGATGGGTGCCGGGGTAGATCTCGACCTCGGCATGAGCGCCCTTCATGCTCTCCTGCACCTTCGCGATCACCTCCGGCGGGGCGTAGATGTCGGTCTCGGCGCAGGCGAAATAGAGCTCGGCTTTGGTCTTCGTGGCGGCGAGATGCGGGCTGTTGTCTTCGTCGGTCGCCAGATGCGTACCGTAGATCGAGGCCGCGGCCTTCACCCGGTCGGGGAAATGCGTCGCGGCGTTGACGGCGTAGCGGCCGCTCATGCAATAGCCGACGGTGCCGACGATTTTGGTGTTCGCGGCGGCCTGGCCCTCGGCATAAGCGAGCAGCGCCTTGGTGTCCTCCATGATCATGGGAATGTTGAGCGAGGCCATGAGCTGGAACATGCGCTTGCGTTCCGGCGAATTCGGATCGACCGGCAGCGGGCCGAGCTCCATCACGCCGGAGCGGTAGTAGAGGTTCGGCAGCATCACGTAATAGCCCGACGTGCCGAGCCGGCGCGCCATGTCGCGCAGCTCTTCGCGGATCGCCGGCGCATCCATGTAGAAGATGATGACCGGGAAGGGGCCGCCGCGTTCCGGATGGGTGATGAAGGTGGAGGTCGATCCATCCTTGGTCGGAATCTCGATCTGCTGGTCGATCATGCGCGCGTTTCGCCTTCTGATTCTTGTTCTGCCGGGTCGATGTTTACGATTGCAAGGAAACCGGGGCATGACAAGGATACCGCGCGCTGGCCTGCTCGGCCCTTGAATCGTGGCTGTGGGATTGCCATTGTCTTGCTCAGGTTTCAGTACGCGCAAAGGCTCCCGGAGATCGCCATGACCCAGACCAGCAACCGGTTTTTCGACGAGATCGGACGTCTCATGAACGATGCTGCCGGCGCCGCGCAGGGGGTGAAGCGCGAGTTCGACACGGTCATGCGCACCCAGGCTGAAAAATTCCTGCGCGACATGGACCTCGTCAAGCGCGAGGAGTTCGAGGCGGTCAAGGACATGGCGCGCCTCGCGCGCGAGGAGAACGAGGCGCTGAAAGCACGGATCGCGGCCCTTGAGGCCAGGATGACGCCGCCGACCCCAAGCTCCTGAGGACAGATAGCGGAACCCCCTTACCCTCCCCTGGAGGGTAGGGCTATCGCATATGAGCCAGGACCGAGAGAAGGAAGTCGTTGTTCCATCTGGCCTGGAGCATTTTGTGGCTGGTTCGGCTGGGACCAGGCGTGGCCTGCAGGGCATTGAGGGCCAGTTTGCGGATAGCGGCGAGATTTTCTGCGGCATGGTCCTTGCGGCTGCGGCAGGCATCCTCGTCGAACAGAACGTCGAGAACCCAGTGCAAGTTGTTCTCGATACCCCAGTGAGCGCGCACGACGTCGAGCAACTTTTTGGCCGGCAACAGGCGCGAGGCCAGAAAGTATCGGACCCTGTGCTTGGCGGCCTTGCCGGTACTGGCGCGCCAACTGTCGATGCGGCCAACGGCAGCGATAGCGGGGAAGCTGTATTGCCTTGCCAGTTGTGGCGCAGGCGCGATGATGGCTTGCCGTCGCTCGCGGCGACCGTGAGCGGAAGTCGGGCGCTGGCTCGCCCGCGCTGGCTTCCGGACGGTGTCGAGCAGCGCCTTGGCGGCCTTGAAGAGTCGGCCGCGATTGCTCTTGATGGCCAACACGTAGTGGCCCTTCCGGTCGCGAATGGCCTTTGCGATATCGGGCCGGCAATGCAAGGCGTCGGCGGTGACAAGAGCGCCGTCCAGATCGAGCAGGGCGAGGACTTCGAGAACGCCGGCAACTTCGTTGCGATTGGGAGCCTTCCTCTGAGCCAACGCCATGCGCGTGCCTGCCGCCCAGACATTGACCATATGCAGCGGCGTGGCCTGCCGGCCCCGCGTGAAGGCTCCGCGCAGCGCCTTGCCGTCGATGCTGACCACCCCTTTGACGCCGAAGCTCTTGCTGAACTTGCGCAAAACCGCTTCCAGCCCCTTCGGGTCCAGAGCACGGAAGACGTTGCTGAACGTATCGTGGCTAGGGATGCCGTATCTGAGCTCCAGGAACTGCCGCAACAACTCCTCTCGGCCTTTGCCGAAGAACTCAAACTCGGTACAGGTCTTGGCACCAGCCAGTGTTGCCGCCAACGCGATGACGAGGATCTCCACCAGATCGTGTCGGACGTTGCTGGCGCGCGGATCCTTGAGCGGTCGAAACAGCCGCTTGAGTTTGCGCATTCCGGTCTCCCTCGGGAATCGAGAGAAACCCAAAGAATCCAGTTCCGACCGTCTGGCAACACCCCGCCGGCGCCATATGCGATTCCCCTACCGCCTGCGGGGAGAGGCGAAGGCACCGTCGCTTCGTGCCTCACACCGCCCCATGCGCCTCCACGTACAGCGCGTAAACCGAGTGGCAGCTTGCCATGTAGAGGCGGTTGTTCTTGGGGCCGCCGAAGCACAGGTTGGCGCAGCGCTCGGGCAGGCGGATGAAGGCGAGCGGCTTGCCTTCGGGGTTGAACACCATGACGCCGTCGAGGTCTTCCGACTTGCCCTTGAGCTGGTAGACCTTGCGGCCTCCGACGTCAGTCGGCTCGCCCTGCAGCGCGCCGTTCGAACCCCAGCCGCACCAGAGATTACCGTCGCGATCGACGCGAAAGCCGTCGAGCGAGCCCTGGTCGGCGGCGTCGATCAGTTTTGTCTTGCCGCTGAGCGCGCCGTCGTCGCCGACATTGTAGCTCCAGATGCTGCGGTTGGGCGTGCCCTTCCACTCGACGACGTAGAGCTTCTTCTCGTCCGGCGAGAAGGCGAGGCCGTTCGGATTGATGAGGTCGGTGAGGACGGCGGTGAGCTTGCCGTCCTTGGCGATGCGGTAGACGTTGGTGGTGACCTGTTCGGACTTTTCCTTCTTGCCCTCCCACTCGCCGTTGATGCCGAACAAGGGATCGGTGAACCAGATGCTGTCGTCGGACTTCACCACGATGTCGTTCGGTGCGTTCAGCCTCTTGCCCTCGAACTTGTCCGCCAGCACCGTGATCTTGCCGTCCTTCTCGGTGCGGGTGATGCGGCGGGTGACGGAGTGCTCGCAGGTGACGAGGCGGCCCTGGCGGTCGCGCGCATTGCCATTGGCGTAGTTGGCGTTGGCGCGGAACACGCTGGTCTGGCCGGTCTTCTCGTCGAATTTCATGATCCGGTTGTTGGGAATGTCGGAGAACAGGAGATAGCCGCCTTCCGGGAAATAGGCCGGACCTTCGGCCCAGCGCATGCCGGTCGCGGCCTGCTCGAGCGTCGAGGAGTAGAGCCGATATTTTGCAAAGCCGGGATCCAGGATCTGGACCGCGGGATCCGGATAGCGCTGGTTGGGTGTGAACGGGAACGACTGGGCGTCGGCGGCGCGGGCGAGCAACGTGGAAGCGGTCGTTGCACCGGTACCGGCCAACAGATTGCGTCGTGTCAGATTCATTGTGTGGTCCTCCCTGCCTAAATTAAGGCCGGCTCCTTGATGGCCGGCCCGTTTTCGTGGACGATTGAAGCTCGCGGGAATGCCCGTTAGCGGCCGTTCGCCTTGCGCCAGGCCGCAAAATCCGTGAGCGTCTGCGGATCGGTTGCCGGATAGAGGCCAAAAATGCCGCGGCCCTTGCCGACCTCCTCGGTGACAAAGTCTTCGAACGCGGTCATCTCAAACGTCTCGTTGGCGATCTCGTCGGCGAGATGCGCGGGGATCACGATCACGCCGTCGGCATCGCCGAGGATGACGTCGCCGGGAAACACCGGCGCGTCGCCGCAGCCGATGGGGACGTTGATCTCGATCGCCTGGTGCAGCGTGAGGTTGGTCGGCGCCGAGGGGCGGTGATGATAGGCGGGGATGCCGAGCTTGGCGATTTCAGCGGAATCGCGAAAGCCGCCATCGGTGACGACGCCGGCGACGCCGCGCTTCATCAGCCGCGTCACCAGGATCGCGCCGGCGGAGGCCGCGCGCGCGTCCTTGCGGCTGTCCATGACCAGCACGCTGCCTGCCGGGCAATCCTCAACCGCCTTGCGCTGCGGATGTGAGCGGTCCTTGAAAACCTCGATGGTGTTGAGGTCCTCGCGCGCCGGCATGTAGCGCAGCGTGAAGGCCTCGCCGACCATGGTCGGCTGGTTCGCGCCGAGCGGGTGCACATCCTGGATCATCTGGATGCGGAGGCCGCGCTTGAACAGCGCGGTGGCGACGGTGGCGGTCGAGACGGATCTGAGCTTGTTGCGGGTGGCGTCGCTGAGTTTGGACATTTTGCGTGTGCTCACTCTCTTGTCATTCCGGGGCGCGCGCAGCGCGAACCCGGAATCCATCGGGCCGCAAGCGCTGTGGTGAAATGGGTTCCGGGTTCGATGCTTCGCATCGCCCCGGAACGACGGTCGTCAATAAATCGACGGCTCGCCGATCGGCGCGCCAAAACCGGTCTCCAGGAAGTCGAAGTCGCAGCCGTCATTGGCCTGCATGATGTGCTTTGAGAACATCCAGCCATAGCCACGCTCGAAGCGGCGCTCGGGCTGCTTCCAGGCGGCGCGGCGTTTTGCGAGCTCGGCTTCGCCGACGTCGAGATTGATGGTGCGGGCGGCAACGTCCAGCGTGATGCGGTCGCCATTCTGCACCAGTGCGAGAGTCCCGCCGACATAGGATTCGGGGGCGACATGCAAGATGCAGGCGCCGTAGCTGGTACCGCTCATGCGTGCATCCGAGATCCGCACCATATCGCGCACGCCCTGCTTCACGAGCTTGGTCGGGATCGGCAGCATGCCCCATTCCGGCATGCCCGGCCCGCCCTGCGGCCCCGCATTGCGCAGGATGAGAACATGGTCCGCGGTGACGTCGAGGTTGGGATCGTCGACCGCCTTCTTCATCGACGCATAGTCGTCGAACACCAGCGCCGGCCCGGTATGCTTGAGGAAGCGCGTTTCGCACGCACTCGGCTTGATCACGCAGCCATCGGGCGCGAGATTGCCCTTGAGGACGGCGAGCGCGCCCTCCTTGTAGATGGGATTATCGACGGAGCGGATCACGTCGTCATTGTGCACCTCGGCGCCGTCGATGTTCTCGCCAAGCGTCTTGCCCGTCACCGTGATGCAATCCAGATGCAGATGCTGCTTGATCTCGCCCATCAGCGCCGGCAGGCCACCCGCATAGAAGAAGTCCTCCATGAGATAGGCATCGCCGCTCGGACGGACATTGGCGATCACCGGCACCTTGCGGCTCGCGGTCTCAAAATCGTCCAGCCCAATGTCCTGCCCGGCGCGGCGGGCCTGCGCGATCAGGTGGATGATCGCATTGGTCGAGCAGCCCATCGCCATCGCGACCGCGATCGCATTCTCAAAAGCCTTGCGGGTCTGGATCGCCTTCGGCGTCAGATCCTCCCAGACCATCTCGACGATGCGGCGGCCGCATTCGGAGGCCATGCGGATGTGGTTGGCGTCCGCCGCCGGAATCGAGGAGGCACCCGGCAGCGTCATGCCGATGGCTTCGGCGATCGCCGTCATGGTCGACGCCGTCCCCATGGTCATGCAGGTGCCGTAGCTGCGGGCGATGCCGGCTTCGATGTCGACCCAGTCCTTGTCGGAGATCTTTCCGGCGCGCCGCTCGTCCCAGTATTTCCAGCCGTCGGAGCCGGAGCCGAGCGTCTTGCCCTTCCAGTTGCCGCGGAGCATCGGGCCGGCCGGCAGATAGATCGCGGGGATGTTCATCGAGGTCGCGCCGAGCAAGAGCGCCGGCGTGGTCTTGTCGCAGCCGCCCATCAGCACCACGCCGTCGACGGGGTGGCTGCGCAGCAGCTCCTCCGCGTCCATGGCGAGCAGATTGCGATAGAGCATGGTGGTTGGCTTCAAGAGCGATTCCGACAGCGACAGCGCCGGCAGCTCGATCGGCAGGCCGCCGGCCATCAGGATGCCGCGCTTGACGTCGTCGACGCGCGACTTGAAGTGCATGTGGCAGGGCTGCGCATCCGACCAGGTGTTGAGGATCGCGATGATCGGACGGTCCTTCCATTCCTCCGGCGCGTAGCCCATCTGCATGGTGCGGGAGCGGTGGCCGAACGAGCGAAGATCATCGGGCGCGAACCAGCGCGCACTGCGGAGTTGGTCGGGCGTCTTTTTCTTGGTCATGATTGGGTGCCCCATTTCTGGACGGTGTTCCGCTCGATGGCGCGGAAGATCAGGTTCTCGACAAAGAGCCCGATGATAATCACCGTCAAGAGGCCTGCGAAGACCGCGGGTATATCGAGCAGGTTGCGGTTCTCGAAGATGAACCAGCCGAGCCCGCCCTGGCCTGAGGACACGCCGAACACGAGTTCGGCCGCGATCAGGGTGCGCCAGGCAAAGGCCCAGCCGATCTTGAGGCCCGTGAGGATCGAGCCGAAGGCCGCCGGGATCAGGATCTTTGCCACATAAGGCAACCCGCGCAGGCCGTAATTGCGCCCGACCATGCGCAGCGTGCTCGACACGCTCTTGAAGCCGGAATGGGTGTTAAGCGCGACCGGCCACAGCACCGAATGGATCAGCACGAAGACGAGGCTGCCATTGCCGAGTCCGAACCAGATCAGCGCGAGCGGCAAGAGCGCGATCGCCGGCAATGGGTTGAACATCGCCGTCACCGTCTCCAGGAAGTCGGTGCCGATGCGCGTCGAGATTGCGAGCACGGTGAAAATGGCGGCGAGCACGATGCCGGCCGAATAGCCCATGAACAGCACCTTGAGCGAGGTCCAGGCCCGCATCGGAATGGTGCCGTCCTTCACGCGGTCGAACAGCGTGACGAAGGTGTCGTGCAGCGTCGGAAACAGCAGCGGATTGTCGAGAAAAACGCCATAGGCTTCCCAGATCGCCGCCAGGAACAGGATGATGACGGCCTTGCGGACAAAGCCGTCGTTCCACAGCAGCTCAGCCACGCTCAGCTTTCGCTCGACTTCGCCCGCGCCGCCGGCAGTGGCGACGGTTGCGTCACGCAATAAAATTCTCGCTTCCGCCATGAGAGGCTCCCTCAATGCGCCGTCGGCTCGGCCGCGAACAGGAGATCGTGGATCTCCTTCTCCAGCCGGCCGGCGCTGCCGTCGCCGTTGGAGACCTTGTCGACGTCGACCACCTCGGCCTTGACGCGGCCGGGATGCGGCGACAGCAGCAGGATGCGGTTGCCGATCCGGATCGCCTCCGCGATCGAATGGGTCACGAACAGCACGGTGAACCTGGTCTCGCTCCAGAGCTGGAGCAGTTCGTCCTGGCAGGTTCGGCGCGTCAGCGCATCCAGCGCCGCGAACGGCTCGTCCATCAGCAGGATGTCGGGCTCCATGGCCATGCCGCGCGCAATCGCGACGCGCTGCTTCATACCGCCGGAGAGCGTGTGCGGATAGGCGTCGACCACGCGGGTGAGCCCGACCTTCTCGATATAGGCCCGCGCCCGCGCCTCGGCCTCCTTGCGCGGCAGTTTTCGCGCGGTGACGAGCGGAAACATGACGTTGGCGAGCACCGTCTTCCAGGGCAGGAGCTGGTCGAACTCCTGAAAAATCATCATGCGATCGGCGCCGGGACCATGGATCTCGCGATCGTTGATGCTCATGCGGCCTTCGCTCGGAATCATGTAGCCGCCGACGGCCTTGAGCAGGGTCGACTTGCCGCAACCGGACGGCCCGAGCAGCACGAAGCGGTCGGACTTGTCGACGGTGAAGGAGACCTTTTCGGTGGCGGTGACGACGGCGCTTGATGTCTTGTAGCGAAGCGTCACTCCGGCGACGTCGAGCAGCGCCATCAGTTGCCCTTCAGGTCGTGCGCCACGGGGAGGTAGTAGTCGGTCCACGCCTTGGGCTGCATCTTCAGCGTGCCGGTCTTGAACAGATGCGCAGCGAACTTCATCGTGCCCTGCGGTTCGAGATTCCACTCCATCATGCCGGGCTCCTTGAGCAGATCGAGCAGCTCCTCGACCGAGGTCTTGTCGCCGGTGATTTCCTTGTAGATCTCGACCGCCTGCTTGGTGTCGCTACGGATCAGGTCCTGCGCTTCCTTGGTCGCGTCGCGCACGGCCTGGATGATCTTCGGGTTGGCGTCTGCGAATTTCGTCGTGGTGAAGAACTGCGCCTGGCTCAGCGGCCCGCCCATCACGTCAGGCGACGACAGCACGACATGCGCGCCCGGCACGTTCTTCAGCTCGAGGAACGTGAACGGCGGGATCGAGAAGTGGTTGTGCACCTCGTGCTTGGAATTGGCGAGCGCCGCATAGGCGTCGGGATGACCGAGCTGCACGGTGTTGGCATCGAGCTTCGACCATTGATCGGCGCCAAAAGCCTCGGCGGCCGCAATCTGCAACACGATCGCCTGGGTCGAGACCTTGACGGTCGGCACCGCGATCTTGTCGCTCGGGCCAAAATCCTTGATCGACTTGATGTTGGCATCCCGGCTGATCAACGTCATCGGCTGCGCCGAGGTCGCGACGATGCCCTTCACGCCGCCGCGGGTGCGGTCCCACAGCAGCAGCAGATTGCCGGTGCCGGTGTTGAGGATGTCGACGCCGCCTGCGAGCAGCGCATCGGTCTGCGCGCCGCCGCCGGAGAAGGTGATCCATTTGGTGGTGACGCCTGGCACGCCGAGAGCAGCCGCGTGCTTCTCGATCAGCTTCTGCTTCTCCATGATGTGGCTCGGCATGTAGAAGATGCCGGGCTGACGCGACAGTGCGATCTCGGATTTCTGTTGCGCGCGCGCCGCGGACACCGACAGGGCGATTGCGGCGATCAGGGCTGCAGCCGCAACCTTGCTACGAAGATGCATCATCATTGTTGTGTGTTTCCTCCGACCCTCGTGGAGCCGCGTTGACGCTGCTGATGCACTAATATATTAGTGCATCAAAAGCAAGCCCGCGGGACCCGCCATGGAATCTCCCAACACTGCGCCGCGCGCGGCCGCAAAGGCCGCTTCAAGGGCCGCCGCCCGGCTCGATCGCGCCCGCCAGGCCGCGCCGCAGGTGTTCGAGCGGCTGCGCAACGCGATCATCGCCCTGGAACTGCCGCCGGGCGCACCCCTGTCGCGCGCGGAGCTCGCCGCCCAGTTCGGCGTCAGCTCGACGCCGGTGCGCGACGCCTTGATGCGGCTCGAGGAAGAGGGCCTGGTCGACGTGTTCCCGCAGCACGCGACCGTGGTCAGCCGGATCGACGTCGACCGCGCCCAGCAGGCGCATTTCCTGCGTCAGGCGCTGGAGCTCGAGATCGTCCGCCTGCTTGCAACCGGACGCGACCCGTCCCTGATCATCCGCCTCGACCAGGCCATCGCATTGCAGCAACAATTTGCGAAGGCCGGCGACTTCGAAGCTTTTATCAACGCCGACAATGATTTCCACGCCCAGCTCTATGCCGCCGCCGGCAAGCAGGACCTGTGGATTCTGGTGCGAAGCCGCAGCGGCCATATCGACCGGCTGCGCCGGCTGCATTTGCCCTCGCCCGGCAAGGCCCAGAACATCGTGCGCCACCATAGGCTGATCACCCGCGCGATCGAGGCCGGCGACGGTGATGCCGCACAGCAGCATCTGCGCACGCATCTGTCGGGCACCTTGAGCGAGCTCGCCAAAATCCGCGCGCGCCATCCGGAATATCTCAGCGATTGAAATCCGGCGTTGGGGCTAACGCCTGCCGGCATGCGCTGAGCCAGTCAAGTTCCCACCTGACCTCGCGACCGGCGGAACGCTATTGGTTGCGTAATGCTTGCAGGTTGAGCGATTTCCGCGCAACAATTCGATGCTCGGAGGGCTGCGACTTGGCCAACATCCTGATCGTGGATGACGATCCGGCTGTACAGATTACCATCCGGCTGTTGCTGGAAAGGGCCGGACATCGCGTGACGGTCGCCGGCGACGGCCGCAAGGGTCTCGCGCTGTTTGAGACGGATCAATTCGACCTGTTGTTCCTCGACATATTCATGCCCGGAATGGACGGGCTGGAGACGATGCGCCACATTCGGGCGCAGCGGCCGACAATCCCGATCATCGTCATTTCCGGCCGCTCTGTGACGCCCGACGCCTATGCCGAACCCGACTTCCTGAAGATGGCGACCAAGCTCGGCGCGGTTGCGAGCCTTCAGAAGCCGTTCAGGGCGGACGTGCTGCTGGCGGCGGTCGATGGCTGCCTGGGAAGCGGCAAAGCGCGGGATCTCGATAGCAACAGCGGCTGCCAATAACATGGACATTCATGCCGGGGCACAACGCAACATACAAGACCAGCCCCGAAGCGACGCGAAGGACCGAATGACGCTCGCGACCCGGCTCGCGATTGCGATCGTCCTTCTGGTCGCCGTCACGGTGACCGCGGTCGGCTGGCTGGGATATCACAGCCTCAAGCAGGCTGTGATCCCGCGGGTGCTGGAGCGGGTCGAAACCCATGCGCGCCTGCTGGCAATCGATCTCGAAACCTACGTTGCCGGAGCCCGTGGCGATCTGCTTGGCTATCGCTCCGCCGCCGGCATCAACGGCCTGATCCGTGCCCATCTGGCCGGCGGCATTGACACTGCCGACGGCGTTTCAGAGCAGACCTGGCGCGAGCGCATCGCCGCGCGACTCGTCGCCGAGATCGAGGCCAAGCCGGCCTATGCCCAGTTTCGCATCATCGGTCTGGACGAGCTCGAACTGGTCCGGGTCGACCGCTCCGGGCCGGATGGCGCGGTGCGCGTGGCCGCCAACAGCGAACTCCAGCGCAAGGGCGAACGGATCTATTTTCAGGAGACGATCCGCCTTGCGCCGGGCGAAATCTACGTTTCGCCGCTCGATCTTGCCACTCATCAGGGCGGCACGACCATACTGCACGTTCCGACATTGCGGATCGCAACGCCGCTGTTCGCACCGGACGGCAGGCCGTTCGGCATTATCATCGCCAATCTCGACATGCGCGCGGCGCTCGACCGCGTCCGCTCCACACCGGATCGGGGCGAACAGGTTTATTTGGTGAACGCACGTGGCGACTATCTCGTGCATCCCAATCGCACGCGCGAATTCGGTTCGGTGCACGGCCAGCCCAACAACTGGCTGAACGACTTTCCCTATTTTGCGGCCTCGGTCGGGAAGTCGGGGAGCTTTGCGCAACTCGTCACCAACGCGTCGGGCCAGACGGGCGGCGCGGCGATCGCAGCGTCGCTGCTCGTGGGCAAGGAATGGGTGGCGATCATCGAGACCGTGCCTCCCCTGGTGTTCAACCGCGTACCTGCGGCGATCCAGAAAACGTCGCTGACGGTCGGCGCCATTGCGGTCCTGGCCGCCGGCGTACTCGCGATATTTCTCGCACGCACGCTGACCCGGCCGATCGGGCAGCTTACTGCGGCGGTCGAGGGCATCGGTCGTGGCGATACCGTCACCATTCCAATCGATGCTCCGGGCGAGACCGGCGTACTGGCACGGGCCTTCGCGCGGATGCTCGAGGAAACCAAGGCAAAGACCGCGGCGCTCCAGCGCGAGGTCCTGGAGCGGCGTCGCACCGAGGCCGCGCGCGACCACCATGCTGCGCGCGAGCGGCTGTTCAGCGCCGCAGTCGAATCCTCCGACGACGCGATCGTGATGCAATCGCTCGAGGGCATCATCACGGGCTGGAATCCGGCGGCAGAGCGCCTCTATGGCTACTCGGCCGATGAGGCGATCGGCAAGCCGACCTCGATCATCGTACCTCCCGACCGTCGCGAGCAGGGCAAGGACTATTTGCGGCGGCTCGCCAGGGCCGAGCCGATCGAGCGCTTCGAGACGGTGCGCCTGCGCAAGGACGGCAGCCCGGTCGAAATCTCGCTCAGCCTGTCACCGATCCGAGGGCCCTCGGGCGAAATCATCGGTGCCTCGGGGTCTGCGCGCAGCCTCACCGAGGCGCGGCGCGCCGAGCGCGCGCTTGCGCAACAACTCGAAGAACGGCGGCAGATCTTCGACACCTCGCAGGATCTGATCATGATTCTGGATGCCCGCGGCTACGTCGCCCAGATCAGCCCGAGCTCAGAGACCATCCTGGGCTATCGGCCGGAGGAGATGATCGGGCGCAGCGGGGCCGACTTCATTCATCCGGACCATCTCGAGCGATCGCGCGACGAGATGCGTGCGCTCCGGCGCGGAGAACGCCGCGTCATCGCCGACACGCGCTGCATCCACAAGGACGGGCGCGAGGTCTGGCTGTCCTGGCTCGGAAGCTGGTCGCAGCATGCGAGCCGCTTTTTCTTCGCCGGGCGCGACATGACGGAGGCACGGCTTGCGCAGGAATCGATGCGCGAGAGCGAGCAGCTCGCACGAAACATCATCGAAACGGCACTCGACGCCTTCGTCCAGACCGACGAGAACGGCAATATCCTCGACTGGAACTCGCGGGCCGAGAAGATCTTCGGCTGGCGCCGCGATCAGGCGCTCGGCAAGAACGCCGTCGATCTGATCGTCGCCGACGGCGAGCGCGAGCGCATCAAGGCCGGCCTGCTCCACTTCCTGGAGACCGGGGAAAGCAAGCTGCTTGACCGCCGCCGCGAGATGGTGATGCGACGCCACGACGGCAAGGAATTCAAGGCCGAGCTGAGCGTCACGTCACTGAAGCGCCGCGAGGGCCTGCTGTTCAACGTGTTCTACCGCGACCTCACCGACAAGATCGCCGCCGAAGAGCGCATGCGCCATTCGGAGAAAATGGAGGCGGTCGGCCAGCTCACCGGCGGCGTGGCCCATGATTTCAACAACATCCTCACCGTCATCACCGGCACGATCGAGATCCTGGCAGATGCGGTGGCCAAGGAGCCGCAGCTTGCGGCCATCACCAAGATGATCGACGAGGCCGCCGCACGCGGCGCCGAGCTCACCCAGCACCTGCTCGCCTTTGCGCGCAAGCAGCCGCTGCAGCCGCGCGAGGTCGACGTCAATTCGCTGATCGTCGACACGGCAAAACTGCTGCGGCCGACGCTCGGCGAGCAGATCCAGATCGAAACGGTGTTCGAGGAAGAGAGCTGCGTGGCGACGGTCGACCCCAACCAGCTGACGACCGCGCTGCTCAACCTTGCGCTCAACGCGCGCGATGCCATGCCCGACGGCGGCAAGCTGATCCTGGAAACCGGCGCCGCGTATCTCGACGAGGTCTACGCCAGCGTCAACGACATCCGTCCCGGTCACTACGTGCTGATCGCGGTAAGCGACACCGGCAGCGGCATTCCTGCGCGACTTCTGGACCGGGTGTTCGATCCCTTCTTCACCTCGAAGGGCGTGGGCAAGGGCACCGGCCTTGGCCTGTCCATGGTCTACGGCTTCATCAAGCAATCGACCGGACACATCAGGATCTACAGCGAGGAAGGCCACGGCACCACGATCAAGATGTATCTGCCGCCCGGCGTCACGCCGACCGCGAGCAGCGAAGGCACAACGCCGGCGACGATTCAGGGCGGGAACGAGACGATCCTGGTGGTCGAGGACGACCGGCTGGTGCGCGACTATGTGCTCGCGCAGTTGCACGCGCTCGGCTACCCCACGCTGCAGGCCGCGAACGCCGCCGAGGCGCTCGCGATCGTCGCCGCCGGCAAGTCGTTCGATCTGCTGTTCACCGACGTGATCATGCCCGGCAAGATGAACGGCCGGGAACTTGCCGACGAACTGCAGAAGACACGGCCCGACCTCAAGGTGGTCTATACCTCCGGCTACACCGAAAATGCGATCATTCACCACGGCCGGCTCGACACCGGCGTGCTGCTGCTGGCGAAGCCCTATCGCAAGTCCGACCTCGCGCGCATCCTGCGCAAGGCGTTGGACGGCTGACGATTGCGCCGTACTCGTGTCCCGGACAAGCCAACGGGTCCGCGCGAAGCGCGGCCCGATGACTGGCTCCGCGCAGATCCGCAAACGAGACCTCTCATTGAGGCTCCGTAGCCGGATGCAACGAAGCGCAATCCGGGACGCCTCCTACCGCGTGCCCTAACCCCCGGATTTCGCGGAGCCTGTTATCGGGCGGCGCTTCGCACCGACCCGTTGGCTCCATCCGGGCTAAAAGATTGCTGAGTGCAGGCTACGACGCGCGCTGCGCCGCGGTCATCACGATGCGGATCAGATCGGCGGCGTTCCGGGCGCCGAGCTTCTTCATGATGTTGGCGCGGTGATCCTCGATGGTGCGCGGACTGATGCCGAGCGTGCGGCCGGCCTCCTTGTTCGACGCACCGGAGGCGAATTGCTCGAGCACCTCGCGCTCGCGCCGGGTCAGGGGCTCGCGTCCCGGGAAATGCAGCGACCCGAATTTCGGCGAGGCGTTTTCTGCCTGCCTGCGTGCATAGGCGCCGATCGCCTCGTCGAGCCGGCCGACGATCTCGCTGCCACGGAACGGCTTCTCGATGAAATCGAGCGCGCCGTTCTTGATCGCGCTCACGGCCATGGCGATATCGCCCTGCCCCGAGATCATGAAGATCGGGGCGGGGTAATCCTCGCCGTGCAACTCCCTGAGGATGTCGAGGCCCGATTTTCCGGGAATATGCACGTCGAGCAGGATCGCGGCCGGCGTACGGTTTCGTGCGACGGAGAGCAGCGCCGCGCCGTCGGCGAAACAGATCACCTCATAGCCCGCCGCCTTCAACACCATCGACAACGTGTCGCGGACCGCAGGATCGTCGTCGACCACAAAGATCTCGCCACGGGAGGATTTTTCGGCCATGTGCCACGTCCATTCGGCAGTAGAGAACCTGCGTCCGAGCCAACCACCATGGCGTTCGGCACGGATTCGGCCCACACCCGCATTTGTACGGGACATGATCTTAACGCACAAGTAGCGGCGTAGTGCCTAATGGCTCCTGACCAAGACTATCCATGCAAAATTATGCAGTCAGAGGATCTCTCGTCGCAGTGCCAAACAGCGACAGCCATCAGTTGATCGCGGCGGATCTTCGCAATCTCATTGCGCTGGTCGAAGGCGGCATACGCCCGATAGAGGCGGCGATGATGCGCGAGGCCGGCGGCGACCAAGCGGGTTCCATCGACGTCGTCGTGCTTGACGACGTCACTCCGTGCTATGCGACCGCGAGGGCCGAACTCTGCTCGCCGGCCTGCGCCGGCCGCATCTGATCGCCTGAGGCGCGCCTCAGGCGCGGTGACGTTCCACGATCGCGTTCGCGGCCACGCCGCCCCAGGTATGGGTTGCGGGGAGCCCCATCGCGGTCTTGCCGAGATTGGCGAGGCTGATGCGCAGGGCAGCGAGATCGAGCGGCTTCGGCAGGCTCTGGAGCTCGATCCCCACGGAGCGGGCAAAGCGGCGGGCGGCCGAGCGGCGCGGACCATCCATGCCGCTGATCACGATCACCGAGCCCGCAAACTTCGCCTCCGCCATCTCGCGCAGCACGTCGATGCCGTCGCCATCCTCCAGGACGAGGTCGAGCGTGACGCAGTCGAACCGCGCGCTGCGAAGCTTGCCGATCGCATCCGCGACCGACGGCGCCACCGTCACCTCGTGGCCGGCCTGCTTGGCCGCGACGCCGATCAGGCTGCGCTGCGTGGCGTCGTCGTCGACCACGAGGAGCTGCAATGCGCGCCGTTCGGTCGCGTCCAGCAGGTGTGAGGGGATGGAGGAGAAGGAGCTTCTTGGCATTGCCGTACCCTGACATTGAGACCGGCAATGGATACACGGCGCGCGCTTAGACCGCGTAAAGCCGGTGCACGAAATTCACTCGGATAATTTCAGCAGATTTGAAGCAACGTCTTAAGAAAACGCGGCCTGCGACCGGCCGCGATCAGACCGTTGCGTCGTGGCCGGCGGCGGCGCGCTTCTTCTTGTTCTTGCCGCGCAGGAACTGGATGTCCATCTCGGCACCGTTCACGCGCACGAGCTCGCAGCGGCGATAGGCGAGCCCGGTCGACGACAGGAGCAGGAAGAATTCCTTGAGATTCAAGCCCTGGATCGATCCCTCGACGGTCAGGATCGCATCGGTGTCGGAAATGGCGTTGAGCTTGCAGTCGCGACGCCAGGTCCCGTCGATGGCCATGATGCAGACATCGTAGCCGCGGCTGAACGTCACACGTTCCGCACCTTTGCCATCCTCGCTCATGCGCGCACCCCCGCCAGCACCGGCGCGCGGGGCACCATGGCGGCGACGGCGGGCTTGGCGCCCGCTGCGCGCGCATCGTTGGGCTTGTAGAGGCCGCGCCGCTCCGGAATCGGCCTGAACGTATCGGTCAGTCCGACCACGGTTTCCGCAGCGCCCAGCACCAGGAAGCCGTCGGGCTCGATCTGTCGGGCGAGGCGGTTGAAGATGTTGATCTTGGTGTCCTGGTCGAAATAGATCAGCACGTTGCGGCAGAAGATCACGTCGAACGTGCCGAGCTGCGAGAAGTCGTGCAGCAGGTTGAGCTGGCGGTGCTGGATCATCGCCCGCAGTTCGGGATTGATCTGCCAGGTCTCGCCGGTCTGCTTGAAGTACTTGACCAGCATCTGGATCGGCAGGCCGCGCTGTACCTCGAACTGGCTGTAGATGCCGGCCTTGGACTTCTCCAGAACCTCCTGCGAAAGGTCGGTGGCGATGATCTCGACGCGCCAACCGGTCAGCGCTACGCCCATTTCCTTCAGCGACATCGCCAGCGAATAGGGTTCCTGGCCCGTCGAGCCGGCGGCGCACCAGATACGCACGCTCTTGCGGGCTGCGCGCGCCCTGAGGATCTCGGGCATGATGGTTTCGCGGAAATGTTCGAACGGGACCTTGTCGCGGAAGAAGAAGGTCTCGTTGGTCGTCATGGCTTCGACCACGCTGGTGATCAACGCGCTGGAGCCGACCTGGAGCTTCTGCACCAGTTCGCCGATGCCGGACAGGTTGGCCTTGCGCGCCAGCGGCAGCAGGCGGCTTTCGATCAGATATTGCTTGTCTGCAGACAGGTCGAGACCTGAATGATCCCGCAGGAACTTACGCAGATACTCATACTCGGTCGGGGTCACGGGACGCCTCTCGCAAGATTACTGGGAACGCTCAGGCAAACGCTTGTCCGACCGGGATCAGGCCAACCTCGGCAAACTTGTCGGCGATGATGTCCTTGTCGAACGGCTTCATGATGTATTCGTTGGCGCCGCCGCTGAGCGCCTGGGCGATATGAGCGACGTTGTTCTCGGTGGTGCAGAAGACCACCTTGGGCTGGTCGCCGCCGGGCAGGCGCCGCATGTGCCCCATGAACTCGAAGCCGTCCATGATCGGCATGTTCCAGTCGAGCAACACCGCGTCTGGGAGCTGCTGCTGGCAGATCTCGAGCGCCTTGGAACCGTCCTCCGCCTCGGTCACCTGGAACTCGAGGCCTTCCAGGATTCGACGCGCAATCTTGCGCACGACGCTTGAATCATCGACGACCAAACATGTCTTCATTTTTGGCTCTCCGGCTTCAATATTGTCTTTAGCTCACGCGGCCATCTGCACTTTGGTTTCGAGTTCGAGAACGCGATCGACGTCGAGGACGACCATGAGCTGGCCGTCGAGACGGTGGACGCCGCCTGCGAGCTTGGCCATGCGGGGGTCGAGGTTGACGGGGTTTTCCTCCTTGCCGTCCTCGGGCAGGCGCAGCACCTCGCCGATCTGGTCGATCATCAGGCCGTAGGATTCGCCGCGCAGGTCGACGCCGACCGCCATCGGGATCTTGCCGTCCTCAGGCCTCGGCAGGCCGAGGCGTGCGCGCATGTCGACCACGGTGACGATGCGGCCGCGCAGGTTCAGCACGCCCGCGATCTCGCGCGACGACAGCGGCACGCGGGTGACGCGCTCCGGCATGAACACGTCCTGGACGCGGGAGATCGGCAGCCCGAACAGCTGCCCGCCGATCATCGCGGTGACGTATTCGACCATGGCGCCTTCGGCGGATTGGGTCTTGCTGCTCATCTCTGTCTTCGTCCTACTTTTGTTTGAGCATGATCTGGTCGGAAAACCGCTTCACACTTTTCCGGATCATGCTCTAGGCCGCAGCCCGGCTGAGCTCGGAGGCGCCGGCCGCGGTCGCGGTCTGCTCCTTCAGCGCCGCGATCAGGCCGGGACGGTCGAACTTTGCGACATAGTCGTGGAAGCCGGCCTGCCGTCCCCGCTCGATCGCCGCCGGCGACACCAGCGCCGACAGACCGATGATCGGCATCGCACCGAGATTGTGGTCGGAGCGGATGACTTCCGCGAACTCGAACCCGTTCATGTCGGGCATCTCGATGTCGGTCAGCACGACGTCGAAGCTCTGCGCGCGCAGCGCGGCCAAGCCCTCCTGCGCGGTCGGCGCGGTGCGGACCCGGTAGCCGGCGGCTTTCAGCACCGGCGCCAGCATGTTGCGGAAGAAGGCACTGTCGTCGACCAAAAGCACCGACTGCGAGGCCAAGGACGGCTTCATCTCCTTGCGGGTGAACCAGTCGGCAAAGGCCATGGGGAGGAAGTGGCCGACGTCGATCACCTCGGTGGCCTGGCCCTTGATCACGGCCGAACCCAAAATGCCCGCACTGGAGCCGCCGACCTCGATGTTGAGCCGTTCCTCGACGATGTCGATGATCTCGTCGACCACGAGGCCCATGGAGCGGCCGTCATCGGCAAACACCAGGATCGGCTGGGCTCCTTGCGTGGCGATGGTGACGCCCTCCATGGCCACCAGCGGCATCAGCTGCTCGCGGTACTGCACCATGTAGCGGCCGTTACTGAACTCGATCTTGTCGGCCGGCAGCTCCTCCAGACGGGTGACGAGGCCGAGCGGCACCGCCTTGGGCTGGCTCGAGCCGGCGCGGAACACCAAAAGCGAGGTGGTCTGCTCGCCGCTTCCGATGTGGTGGGCGGCGTTCTCGTCGGCCATGTCATGGGCCGAGGAGCCGGAGGCGCCGAGCGCCTTGGCAATGCCGTTGGGGTCGATGATCATGATCACGGCGCCATCGCCCAAAATGGTGTTGCCGGAGAACATGTCGATGTGGCGCAGCTTGGTCGACATCGGCTTGACGACGATTTCTTCGGTGTGGAACACGCCGTCGACCACGATGCCAAAGGTCTGGCTGCCGACCTGGGTGACCACGATGAAGCCGTTCTCGGGATCGCTGGCCGCGCCGTCGTCGATCTTGAGCAGCTTCTTGAGGTGGATCAGCGGCAGCAGCTTGTTGCGCAGGCGCAAGACCGCGGTGTCCTTGATGCGCTCGATGCGGTGCTCGGAGTTGGCGCGGGCCCGCACCAGCTCGACGACCGAGAGCTGCGGGATCGCAAAGCGGTCGCCGGCGGCCTCCACGATCAGGGCGGAGACGATCGCCAGGGTCAGCGGGATCTTGATGGTGACGCTTGAGCCCTCGCCGGCCACGCTCTTGATGTCGATGGTGCCGCCGATCTGGTCGATGTTGGTGCGCACCACGTCCATGCCGACGCCGCGCCCCGAGACCGAAGTGATGGCGGCCGCGGTCGAGAAGCCCGGGGCGAAGATGAACTTGTGGACCTGGGCTTCCGACATCTTCTCGAGCTCGGCCTCGCTGACGAGACCGCTCGAGAGCGCCTTGGCCTTGATCTTCTCGGTGTTGAGGCCTCTTCCGTTGTCGGCGATGCAGATGATGATGTGGCCGCCCTCGTGATAGGCTGATAGCCGGATGGTGCCCTGCTCGCCCTTGCCGGCAGCCAGCCGCTCGGCCGGCGTCTCCAGGCCATGATCGGCGGAGTTGCGCACCATGTGGGTGAGCGGGTCCTTGATCAGGTCGAGCACCTGGCGGTCGAGCTCGGTGTCGGCGCCGTGCATCTCGAGCTCGATCTGCTTGCCGAGTTCGGATGAGAGGTCGCGGACGATGCGCGGCAGCTTTTGCCAGGCATTGCCGATCGGCTGCATGCGCGTCTTCATGACGCCTTCCTGCAGCTCGGCGGTGACGTTGGAGAGCCGCTGCAACGGCACCTTGAACTCGGTGTCCTCGTTGCGGCGGGAGATCTCCAAAAGCTGGTTGCGGGTCAAGACCAGCTCGGAGACCATGGTCATCAGGTGCTCCAGCGTATCCACGTTGACGCGGATCGACTGGTTGGCGACGCGGTCGCCCTCGCCGATGGTCTCGTCGGCCATCGACTTCTTGGCGGCGGCCTTCTCCCGGAGCGCCTTGGTATCCTTGGCTGTGTCCTTGGCAGCGGGCGCCGGCGCCTCCGTGGCGGGCGCAGCCTTCACCTCGGCCTTGGCGGCGGGCACCGGGGCTTCGATCGCGGTCTCGCGGAAGGCGCGCTCGAGCTCGTCGAGCGACACCTCGCCGGGACGCAACGGGCGCTCCAGCGTCTGGTCGACCAGCGAGCCCTGGGTCATCTCCTTGCCCTTGGCCTCGACGGGAGCGGCAACGGGCGCTTCCGGTGCAAGCGGCGGAGCCTCCGTGACGGGAGCAGCTCCGGCAGCCATGGCGGCCATGCCCTGCTCGACCATCGCTTCCAGCTTCTCGATCAGGTCGCGGTCGGCGCCTTCAGGCTCGGCCTCGGTCGCCTCCAGCCCGGCCAGAATCTCCTTGATGCGGTCGATCGACGACAAAATCACCGTCACCGCCTCAGCGGTCACCGGCATGCCGTCGCGGAATTTGCCCATCAGGGTCTCGCCGGCATGCGCCAGCGCTTCCAGCCGCGGCAGCCCCAGGAAGCCGCAGGTCCCCTTGATGGTATGAACAAGGCGGAAGATGTTATCCAGGATCTTGGCGTTGTTCGGCTCCTGCTCGAACTTCACCAACTGGTTGTCCACGGTGTCCAGGCTCTCGCTGGTCTCCGTCAAAAACTCCCGCAACAGATCATCCATGAAAACAGGCCTTCATACAGGGAGGGCGCATCAGGTCGTGATGCGCCTTTCAGAATGGGGCCAGCTTCACCGCAAAGCGTTTAATAATGGTTGAGTATGTGCAAAAGAACGGAGGCAACAAAGAGATAAGGCGCTCCGATCGAATCGAAGCGCCTTGGTAAGCTTTGATTAACCAGCGAGAGAGGCGTCGCGTTTACGAAGCGCTAACGATGATCGCTTCGCCCTCGGGCGCGAGCCTCACGGTGAGCCCACAGGCCTGCGCAAGCAGCCGCGTGTAGAAAGGCTGAATGGCATGGGCATCGGCCGCGGGCCCGCGCTCGCCGCTCAAGAGCTCGGCGATGTTCTGCGGCAGGCGCGCATTGTGGCCGGACGCGGTGATGCGAAAGCTCATCGTCTCGCCCTCGCCGACCGGATCAACCGTCAGCGAGCCGCCGCGCGGAATGGTGTGCTGCGCGATGACCAGCATGTTGAGCAGGAGCTTGACGCGATTCTTGGGCAGCAACAGCCGCGGCAGATTCCAGGTGATCGTGCACTTGCCGTCCTCGATGTGACCGCGCGCCATGGTCTGAGCGTCGCCGAGATCGATCTGCGCGCCGGCCGAGCCGGCCGCACCGAAGGCGAGACGGCAGAACTGCAAGCGGGCGGACGCGGTCTTGGCGCTCTTGCGGATCAGCTCGAGCGCGAATTCGCGGTCCTCGGGCTTGGGATCGTCGTCGAGCACCTCGAGCCCGTTGACGATGGCGCCGACAGGGCTGATGAGATCATGGCAGACCCGCGAGCACAAAAGCGCGGCGAGTTCGAGCATATCGGGAGCAGTAGCGGTACCGGGTGACGAGGTGCCAGACATAAATGGTTCCTGGAAATTACACGGCGCGGACGCGGCGAATCACGCATGCTTTCGGGGTGGCCTGGCTTCTAACATTCGCAAGCCCATGGCAGCTAGCGCTTGCGATAGGCTCGAAGCGGCCATAAGGAACCCTGCGAATCAAACCGGCGGGACGGCGAGATTTGCCGATGAATGAGGCATGCAGGTGATGCGGGTGATGGACGGTAAGGCCGCGTGCGGTCTGATGGAGCCACTGACGGCGCTGGTGGTCAGAGCGGGCACGGCAATCCTCGCCGTCAACCGCACGGCGATGCAGGTCGAAGGCAAGCAGGACGGCTCGCCCGTGACGGAAGCCGACCTTGCCGCCGATCGCATCATCGGCGAAGGACTTGCGACGCTCGCGCCCGACGTGCCGACGCTGTCGGAGGAGCGGGCCCAGCTTGCGACGCCGCCATTTCGCGACAGTTTTTTCCTGATCGACCCCCTGGACGGCACCAAGGAATTCGTCGCCGGCCGCGACGAGTTCACCGTCAACGTCGCGCTCGTCAGCAACGGCATGCCGCTTCTGGGCATCGTCAGCGCGCCGGCGCTCGGGCTGCTCTGGCGCGGCGTGGTCGGCCACGGTGCCGAACGGCTGCGCATCGACGGCGGCGTCACCGGTGCCGCCGAGCCGATTCACACCCGCGCGCTGCCAAAGCCCGGCGAGCCCTGGGTTGCGGCGGTCAGCCGCTCGCATGGCGATGCCAGGAGCGAGGCGTTCATCGCCGAACGGCCGGGGGCGGTCAGGCGCACGCTGGGCTCGGCGGTCAAGTTCGGCCGCATCGCCGAAGGCACCGCCGACATATACCCTCGCCTCGGCCCGACCTCGGAATGGGACGTCGGGGCCGGCTGCGCGGTGGTCACTGCGGCCGGGGGCCGGGTCACCGACGGCAAGGGCGGCGAGATCCGCTTCGGCCAGCGGACGGGCGATTTCATCGTGCCGGAGTTCATCGCCTGGGGCGATCCCAAGGCAATACCCACAAGGCGGCAGGCACCTACTGACTGAGCTGCTCCAGCAGCCCGGCCCAGCGCTTGTTCGCCTCGTAGAGGAAGCGCTCGGGATTGCCCGCGAAGGCGTCGCGGTTGTCCTCCCGGCTGAACAGATAGAGCCGTTCGGCCGCGATCACGAAGAACCGGGGATTGCCGGCAATGGTGACGCCGCGGGCGACGTCCACGGGATCGTAGCCCCCGAATTGCGGGCCGTAGACCTCAGGATGGGCGAGGAAGGAGGCCCGGTTGCCCTCGTTCTGGAACCGCCAGACCGCGCCCCACAGATTGGCCTCATATTCGGCGCTGCCCTGCGCCGGCTCGCCGCCGACGAAATAGGCCACGGCGTCAAAACCCTCGATGGCAACGCCGGAGAAGCGGTTGACGACGATCCGTTCGGTGGTAGCAGCCTGGGCGACCGCCCCGATCGCCAGCCAAATGCCCGCCAGCAGGCAAAACAAGGCGAATCCGGGGCGCGAAGGGCTGGTTTCCTGCCGTTGTGCCGTCATAGTTGCTACGGATAACATCCGAGTCGAGGGGACAGTCGGCGCAACCTAGGGCCGCGCCTGTTGGCGTCAGGTTAAAGAAGCGTCCGAAATCGATACCAGGGGTAGTTTTATGACTTTCGCATCACGCATCGCCGCACTCGCGCTTGCCGCGCTGGTGGGTTGGATCGTGCCGGCTTCCGCGCAGCAGGCTCCGCCGCCGAACCTGCCGCCGCCGCAGCGGACCCCGACGCCCAGCACCTACGGGCCGGACGAGCTCGTCGGCGCCGGCCATCGCTTCTTCGGCAATGTCTCGCGCGGCCTCGCCTCGATCATCGAGAAGGCGGTCAGCCAATGGGGTCTGCCGAACGGCTATATCCTGGGCGAGGAAGGCTCCGGCGCCTTCGTCGCCGGCCTGCGCTACGGCGAAGGCACGCTCTACACCAAGAACGCCGGCGACTTGCGCGTCTACTGGCAGGGTCCCTCGCTCGGCTTCGACTGGGGCGGCGACGGCGCGCGCACCATGACGCTGGTCTACAACCTGCCCGCCACCAACGCGATCTACCAGCGCTTCGCCGGCATCGACGGCTCCGCCTACATCATCGGCGGCTTCGGCATGACGGCGCTGACCGCCAACAACATCGTGCTGGTGCCGATTCGCTCCGGCATCGGCCTGCGGCTCGGAGCCAATATCGGCTACCTCAAATACACTCCGCGGGCGACCTGGAACCCGTTCTAGAGCCGGACCGGCTCCAAAACCGAGCGGCCCTCTTCTTTCTGGTTATGGATTCACGTTAACGGCGGGCGGGGCTGGCTTTTGGCCGGCCCGCCATGGCATTGTCTTTGGTAAATTTTTCCTTGTTTTCGGGAGTTCTGCCCCATGGTCGAACCGATCATGTACCTGGCGATCGGTTTCCTGCTGTCGATGCTGTGCGGGCTCGCGATCGTGCCGCTGGTGCATAACCGCGCGGTGCGGCTGACCACGCGCCGGCTGGAGGCTGCGACCCCGCTGTCGATGGCGGAGATCCAGGCCGACAAGGACCAGCTGCGCGCCGAATTCGCCATGTCGGCACGGCGGCTCGAGATGAGCGTCGACCAGCTCAAGAACAAGACCACCAGCCAGCTCGCCGAGCTCGGCAAGAAGAGCGACGCCATCAACCGCATGAAGATCGAGCTCGGCGAGAAGAACGCCACGATCTTCGCGCTCGAGGCGCGCGAGAAGGCGGTGAAGGAGCAGCTCCGCGCCACCGAAGAGGAATTCAACACCAAGACCGAGGCGCTGCGCGGCGCTGAACTGGCGCTGAGCAACAAGCAAAACGAGCTCGCGAAGATCAACGCCGAATTGTCCGACCGCTCGATGATGGCGGACAGCCGCCAGGTCGAGCTCGTCGCGGTGCGTGCGCAGATCGACGTATTGAAGAGCCGCGTCGGCGACGCCGAGAAGGAGTTTGCGGCGACGCAAGCGCGCCTGACGCAGGAGCGCAGCGAGTCGGAAACCGCTTCACGTGAGCTCACGGACGCGCGCGGCCGGGTCGAGAATCTGAGCCAGCGCGTCACCGAGCTCGACCGCCAGCTCATCGTGCAGGTCAAGGAAGCCGAGATGCTGTCCGGCCGCGTCACCGATCTCGAGGGACGGCTGGCTACGCAGGGCAAGCTGCTGGCCGAGCGCGAGTACGAGAACAACCAGCTCCGCCAGACCAACGAGGCCTCCGAGCGCATCGTCAAGGATCTGCGCGTCGAGGTCGCAGCGCTGAGCGGTGGCAGCGGCTCGCCGATGCTCGAGCGGCTGCGCGGCGAGAAGGCCGCGGTCGAGGAGCAGTTGCGCGTCGCCCGCGACGAGCGCGCAAAACTGCAGCGGGACATCAACGCGATCCAGCAGCAGGCAGAAAGCTCCTGGGCGACCGAGCGCATGGAGAACGCGCTACTGCGCGAGCGCATCAACGACATCGCCGCCGAGGTGGCAAAGCTCGCGATGCAGCTCGAAGGGCCGAACTCGCCGATCGAGGCGCTGCTGGCGACCGAAGCCGGCGCCGCGCCAAAACCGGCTCCGCGCCCGGCCAACGACGCCCCGACCAATGGCGTGGCCGCTGCTGTCGCCCTGCCAGAGGGTGGCGGAACGCTCGCCGAACGCATCCGCGCGCTGCAGGCCCACGCCTCCCGCGCCCGCCAGCAGGGCGCGTAGCGGAGCCGAAATCGCGATTTCGGCGACGATTTGCGTGATCTGCTGAAGGTTTTCGGGCACCAAGCCGCCTGAAAACTTGACACCCATATAACTTGACACTTTTGCCCCGCACTTCTAAATCGCGGGCTCCAACGGATGTGCCGGTCGGCCGATTTGAGACGGCCCGCATCATGGTCCCGGGCGCATAGCTCAGCGGGAGAGCGTTCCCTTCACACGGGAGAGGTCCAAGGTTCGATCCCTTGTGCGCCCACCATTCCTTCTCGAACCATCCGATTGCAGACCATCATCGAAGCCAGACGGTCGTCGGCGCCCAGCATAGCTTGGCGCTGCCGTAAGCTCTTGCGCGAACGGACGAAGGCGGGATGAGATCGCTCCGGCCCCGAGGCTTCGGTGACCGCCCCACCAAAAACATCGAAAACAACCCCATGCACAGTAGCCGATGATGGCCCGCCTGAAGAGCTGCGCTTTTTCCGAAAATAACTTGACGCGTCGGGCAAATCGGTGGCATGATGCCATCATCGACAGCGCGTGGGGCTCTCGATGTCGATCATCGGCTCCCGCAAGCGGACGTTTGCTCGCGCAGCCGGCGCGTCGGCCCCAAAAACTCTCCGTCGAGCGCGCAAAATCAAAGTTCGCACGCCATTCCCTGATCGGCCCGCCGATATCCCACGCGCACCAGGCACGGGTCCAACCGCTTCCGGAGACGCGGTGCGACCGTTGCGAGCAGCACAAGGGCGCGAGGTATGGGGACCAGGCGCCCTTGCACCTCTCCAATCGTCAGTTGCTCAAGGGTGTGAGTTCTTGGGGATCGCTTGGCCGCTGACAAACGCCGGATTACCGGGTCGAATCACTAGAACAATCTGATGTTGTGATTGAGGCAATATTCAATTTGGCACAAACTGCACATGCCGCCGGCCCGATTTGGTGGCATCTCCCACCTATGGGCGATGATGTGTTATTCCGTGGTGTAGCCGTCGCGTTGGGAGTACCGCCGGTAATCCTCATGGCACTAGAGCCTTTTCCGTTCCGATGGAATCGGAACGGGGCTCTAGACTCTTGTTTTGACGCGTTTTCTTCACGCGAACCGGTCTCCACTTCGCTGGAAAACGCTCTAGCTGGTTTGCGCTGACGAGATGCGTGACCCCGTTGCCGTTGCTACCATTGTTGATGCGTTGCGACAGGCCAACGGCGACAGCCGCACGCGGCTGCTTCTCCGGGAGGGAATGACTCTCGAGACTCTGATCGATGCCTTGCTGCGTGCTCCAGTGAGTGAGCGTGATGCAGCAAGGCTGATGACATTTGCGCTGGAGTCGGGCGACTTCGAAGTCACTCCGGACTTCACCAGCCGCCCCTCGCATCTCAAGTTCATCTACGATCCGCCCAACTCCCTCCGGGTGGTCGACATTGTCATGCTGACGGAATCGCGCACATTTTCGAGCGACGATATTTGGCTGCGCCTGCGAGACGTCTAGTCACAGCGCGAGCGTGACGAGGCTGCCCGGCCCGGCAGCGGGCCTCACCCGCGTTTCTTTGCCGACTTCTTGGCCGACTTCTTGGCCTTCTTCGCCACCTTCTTCTTTGCTTGCTTCTTTGCAGCCTTCTTGGCCTTCAGCGCGCCGGGCTTGTGCTTGACCAGGCTGAACGCCGCCACGAGCGTATCTGCTCTGGCGACTGCGGCAGCAGGCAGGTCCGTCACGGTAACGGTCGCGGAGAACGGATCGTTGCCTGGATTTCTCCGGAAGACATGAAAGCGCGTGCGGGTCATCTTCGGGACAACGGTGCCATCGCCTTTGAACAGTTCGGCCGTGTCATCCTTGGTGATGATGTGCACGAAGACATCGGGCGCGCTCGTATCGGAGCAGATGACCGAGCTGTCCTTGACCAATCCTCTGACGACTTCGCGGTGATCCTGATCGATCTGAATGATTTCGCTCATGGGCAATGACCTTTGGCTGCAATGAGATGATCACGTGCGCGAGCATCAAAGCGCAACCAAAGGCTGATGACAAGGGGCAGCCTGCCGCGCGCGGCATGAGCAGGGCCATCGGCCATCGTCACTTTGCTGACTTCCGGAGAAGCAAAGCGAGCCCGGCCCGCTCGTTTCCGCAAGCCTCTACTGCTTATCGAACGGAATGTATTGCTGGTACTGCTTCGGCACCGAAGAACGGTAGCGCGACGGCACCGTGCCGGTCTCGACCGAGTGATCGATCTCCTGTTGGCGCGTCATCTTTTTCTTCGCGGGCTTCTTCTCGGCGGACTTCTTCGTATCCGTCGTGGTGGTGGTAGTTGTAGTTGCGGCCGGCGCCGTGCCGGTGGTCGTGGTAGCGGCAGGAGGCGTTGTCGTCGTTGCCGCCGGTGCGGTCGTCGTCGCGGCCGGCGCCGTTGTGGTGCCGCCGGTGGCCGGCGTGCCCTGGGCCAGTGCGAACGGAGCCTGCAACGCGAGCGTGAGCGCCGCAGCGGCAGCAAGCAAGTATGACTTTTGCATCAGAACCTCCAAAGTGCCTGATCCGAATGGCGGAAGCGTAATCCCGCTCGTTGAACCCGTGCAAGCCTCGCCACCTCAGAGTTTCCATTCCGATAGAATCGGAATGGAAACTCTAGATTCTTGTTTTGACGCGTTTTCGCGACGCGAATCGGGGTCCACTTCGCTGGAAAACGCTTTTAGACCGGACGCCGCGGGCAGACTGTGGCCGACATCACATAGCGGGGCACGATGCGGGATCAGGATGCGAACAATTCGAACCGTGTTCCGGTTTGCCGGCAACAACTGGGGCCACTCCCGCGCCGCCGGGAGCATCGCGCGGCCGACCGGACAATGCCTCGTCAATCCCTCCAGAGGAGACCAACATGCGTCGCACCATCCCCCTTCTGGCATCGCTCGCCGCGCTTGCCGCCGTCGCTGTCTCGGCGCAGGCGCAGGCCCAGACCGGCGCCAATGATCGCTACTGTCTGCAAGGCCGCCAGTGGGGCTACCCGGGCAATTGCCTGTTCACCACCTATCAGCAATGCCAGGCCACGGCCTCCGGCACCGACGCCTATTGCGGCCTCAACCCGCGCTACGCCTTCATGCAGCCGCGGCGGTATTATTGAGAACGTCGAGCGAGCCTCGCCGCGCGACGAGTGCATCATGCCCGGGCATAGCCGTCCGAAGGACGGCGTCGCTTCCGCTCGCCTGTGTCCCGGGCATCCACGTTCTTGGTACTGCAGATCGTGGATGGCCGGGACAAGCCCGGCCATGACGATATGGACCTACTGCGGTGCGCCCAGCTCGGTCTCCTGCAGCCGCCCGGCGAACCAGGCGGTGAGCGCGGGATCGAGCACGCCGCCGACATAGACCTCCGACACCGTGACATTCCTGCCGGCGAGCACGAGTAGCACCCCGAGCCAATAGGCGAACCAGACGTGCGGGTCGGTCAGCGCCCTCAGCTTGTGCTGGTCGTGATCGAGCGAGGTGTGATTGCTCGCGTTGCGTAGTTCGATCACGAGCAGATTATTCGGGATCTCGCGCTGATGCACGGCGACGTCGGGATAGATCGACTTTCCCAGATGATCGTCGGTGGAGATGATCGTGCCGTGCGGCAGGTGCAGCGTGCGCTCGCCGAGCCTGTCGTAGTTGCAATCGACCGACCAGCCCGGGAACTGCTTTTCGAGATAGACGGCGAAGCGGTGCGTCACCGCGTGCTCGCCGACGTCCTTCTCGAACAGGAACGTCTCGTGCGCGTAGAACTCCCGGAGCGCCTCCACCACCTTGTTCAGCTCGGTCTGCATCGTGCCTCCCGACCCCGATGAACGACTTGCGCCCGCGCGTTTATCTCACATCTGGACTTCGATCAGTCGCGGTCCCGGCTCGGCAACGGCCTCGGCGAGAGCCTTGTTGAGATCGTCCGCGTTGGTGACGGCGCGGCCCGACACGCCCATGCCCTTCGCCATCGCCACGAAATCCAGCGTCGGTCGATCGAGCCTGAGCATGTCGTTGGCGCGCTGGCCGGGTTCGCCGGCGCCGACATTGTCGAATTCGCCGCGCAGGATCTGGTAGATGCGGTTGGCAAACACGATCGTGACGATGTTGAGGTTCTCTCTCGCCTGGGTCCATAGCGACTGGATCGTGTACATCGCGCTGCCGTCGCCGACCATGGTGATCACCTTGCGATCCGGACAGGCGATCGCCGCACCGATCGAGAGCGGCGTGGAGAAGCCGATCGAACCGCCCATGTTCTGCAGCCAGTCGTGCGGGGCGGCCGCCGCCGTCGGCGGGAAGAAGCCGCGGCCGGTGGTGAGCGATTCATCCACCATGATCGCGTTCTCGGGGATGGCGCACGCAATCGCCTGCGCGATCGAGGCGAAGGTCAGCGCGCCGGTCGGCTTCACCAGCTCCTGCAGAGCCTGCGGCTTGACGTCCTTCGCGCTCGCCTTCACGGCACCGGCGAGCGCCTCGAGGGCCGCGACCGAGTTCTCGCCCCAGGAGGTCATGCGATGCACCTCGCAGCCCTCAGGCTTGAGCATGCTCGGCTTGTTCGGATAGGCGAAGAACGCCACCGGATCGTCGGACTCGACCAGCACGATGTGGCGGAACTTCGCCAGCATTGGCAGCGCATTCTCGATCACGTAGTGGATGCGATCGATGGAGAAGCGGCCGCGGCCGCGGGCCATCTTGGGACGGAAGGTCGGGCCCATCACGCTGCAGCCGGTCTTGCCGGCGATGCGCTCGGCGAACGCCAGCCCCTTTTCGCTCAGCGCGCTGCCGGTCATCAGGAGCAGTGTGCCCTCGCCGTCTCCGTGCAGGATTCTTGCGGCCTTCTCGACCGCCTGCGGCGAATAGCTTGCGCGCTGCTGCTCCGCCGGCACTTCGGCGATGCCGTCGGCCTCGTTCCAGGCGGTGTCGGCCGGCAGGATCAGGGTCGCGATCTGCGGCGGGGCGCTCCTGGCGGCGGCGATCGCGGCGGCACCGTCGGCGGCGACCGACTTCGCGTCCGGCGAGGTGCGGACCCAGGACGACATCGGCCGTGCCAGGCCTTCGATGTCGGAGGTCAGCGGCGCGTTGTAGCCGATATGGTAGGTCGCGTGCTGGCCGACGATGTTGACGATGCCGGAATTGGCCTTCTTGGCGTTGTGCAGATTGGCAAGGCCGTTGGCCAGCCCAGGCCCAAGATGCAGCAGCGTCGAGGCCGGCTGGCCCTTCATGCGGAAATAGCCGTCAGCCGCGCCGGTCACCACGCCCTCGAACAGGCCGAGCACGCAGCGCATGCCCGGGACCTTGTCGAGCGCTGCGACAAAGTGCATCTCGGACGTACCAGGGTTGGTGAAGCAGACGTCAACGCCGCCAGCCACAAGCGTCCGCACCAGGCTTTCCGCACCGTTCATCGTCTTCGCTCCAATATTCCCGCGACCTCATGATCCATCCTTCGATCAGTCATTGTTCGCCGTTTTTCGTCAAGCCGGGTGCCGGCATTGCTGCCCTGCCCGCCCCCGCGATCGGGCGGCTTGGCTAATACGGGTTTGACGGCGAGGCTTGGTGTGAATTCGCTAACGCCGTTCGTTAAGGAATACCCTCCTCACGGGTCCGTGGGTTGCGAAATGCCTGCAAATATGGCCTGTGAGCCCTGTTGCATCGATTTTTTCTGGGGGAAGGAATGATCCGGTTTTTTGCCGCATCCGTTGCCACTGTCGCGGCTCTCACGATCGGCGCGGGCGGCGCGTCCGCGGGCATGTTCGATTTCACGGGCACCAGCTCCAACTCCTACCTTGGCGGCGGCTCGAGCCCGATCCCTCGCTCCACCGTGATGTATTCCGGTAACTACGCGCCGGGCACGATCGTCATTAACACCGGCGAGCGGCGGCTCTATCTCGTGATGCCGAACGGCCAGGCGCTGCGCTACGGCATCGGCGTCGGCCGCGACGGCTTCCGCTGGGGCGGCGTGCATCGCATCACCGCCAAGAAGGAATGGCCGGACTGGACCCCGCCATCGCAGATGCTGGCCCGCCGGCCGGACCTGCCGCGTCACATGAAGGGCGGTATCGAGAACCCGCTCGGCGCGCGCGCGATGTATCTGGGATCGACGCTCTACCGGATCCACGGCTCCAACGAGCCGGAGACCATCGGCCAGGCGGTCTCCTCCGGCTGCTTCCGCATGACCAATGACGACGTGACCGACCTCTACAGCCGCGTCTCGATCGGAACCACGGTCGTGGTCCTGAACAACTAGGCGCGGCACTGAGGAATTCGGAGGGTGGGCAAAGCCAGCGGGCTGCGCAAACGCGCGCCGATGGCGTGCCCACCGCCCGTATGACCGCGAAATGGTGGGCACGCTTCGGGCGCGCTTTTGCGCGCGCCGGTCGCTTTGCCCACCCTACGCGACTCTGGGCGCATTTGGCACAGGCGGAACCGGACGGCTTCTGCGATGCGGTCTTGTGCGCCAGGTGCGAATACGGCAGCGTCTGATGGCAATGACCACACTTTGCCCGCTCCCGTCCCTCCCGCGCGCTGCCCTGCTGGCGCTCGCGGCGCTGATGTTTGCAGGCGACATCGCCGCAAACGCCACCGCGGGTGAGCTTCCGGCGGTCGCCTCGCGCCAGCGCAGCGAACGCAAGAGCTTTACCGACAGCGAGATCGTCGAAGGCTTCTTCAAGACCGCGTTCGGCGCCGAATATCACCTCGCCGGCCGCGTCGACCGCATCCGCAAGTTCGACGCGCCGGTGCGTGTCTTCGCCGACAGCGACGGCCGCGCCGACCGCAAGGCGCAGCTCGCCAAGGTCGTGGCCGACATTGCCAAGCGCGTGCAGCATCTCGACATCGCCATGACCGACAACAGCGAGGCCGCCAATGTGCGGGTGAAGCTGGTGCGCGACCGCGATCTCTACCGCACCATCTCCGCCTTCTACGGCACCGAAAAGGCGCGCGAGATCCGCTCCTCGCTCGATCCGCAATGCCTGTCCGGCTTCCGCAAGAACGAGCGATTCGAGATCGAGCACTCCGACGTCATCCTCACGATCGACAATGGCGACTTCGTCTTCCTCGACTGCGCCTATGAGGAGGTCCTGCAGTCGCTGGGTCCGATCAACGACACGTCGAGCGTGCCCTGGACCATGTTCAACGACAATGTGTCGATGGGCTATTTTGACGTCTACGACCAGTACATCCTCAACCTGCTCTACGATCCCCGCATCAGGCCGGGCATGACGGTGCAGGAGGTGAAGGCGCTCTTGCCCGAGGTGCTCAAGGACGTGCGCGCCTGGGTGAAGCAGGTGAACAATCTGGCGGAGTAGAGAGCGTCGCGACCGAGCGCCCGGCGCAATCGATTACGGCTTATGCCACGGAGTCCCGGGAGGCGAATTCGTCCTGCCGCCCTCGCTCGCGCCTGTCAGCGCCTGGCCTGGCGCGCGGTCCAGCGGGGGGCGAGGTTTGGCGAGGCCCGTCGTGCCGGGCGGGGTCTCGTTGTTGGCGGTCCTTGTATCGACCCGCGCCAGTGTCGAGACGAATGCCGCCAGTATTGCGATGATCACCGCAAGGGCAACAAATCCGATGGTGGTACGTTGGCTATCCCGCTCGCTACTCATGAGGGACCTCCACGTCAGCGTCGCAACGCCGGACATGCGAGATGGTTCCCGGTCACGCCCATGCATGACGCGGACGATTTAGATCTTGCGCGCCTTCGTCATCAAAAACTGCTGACGCATGACGTTGCCGGCCGGATCGAAGAACTCCGTGATCAGCGCTTCCAGCTCCGCGCGCAGGCTCGTCAGCTTGTCCGGCTCGTCCCTATACTGCTGGACGACCTTCATGACCGGTCCGACCGTGGTCTCCATCAGGCGCCGGAAATGCTGCGGGCTCAGCGCGGACGGTGCCATCATGTCCATCTCGAACGAGACGCTTCCGACCTTGCCGCCAAGACGCTCCGCGATGATCTTCGGATCGCCCCACAAAGCCGGCGGCGCAACGCCCTCGGGCGGCGGGAGATGGTGGCCAACAAGCGCGAACATGCGCCCGATGAAGAGGTGCGGCGGCCAGGTGGAGAAGGCGATGATGCCGCCGGGCTTCAGCACGCGCAGCATCTCGGACACCGCGACCTCGGGACGCGGCGCGAACATATGGCCGAACTGGCTGATGACCGTGTCGAACTCGCCATTGCCATAGGGAAGGTCCTCGGCGTCACCTTCCCTGAAGTCGATGTCGAGCTTCGCGAGCGCGGCATTCTCCCGCGCGCGTTCGAGCAGAACCGGCGAGAGGTCGAGACCGCGCACCTTGGCGCCCCTGCGCGCCGCCGTGACCGTGGTCACGCCCGTTCCGCATCCGACGTCGAGAACGTTCTGACCGGCGGCAATGCCTGCGAAGTTCACGAGTTTCGCCGCCGGCGGCGTCGTGAACGTCTCCATTGGCGCAAAGGTCGACCAGACTTCCTTCTGGATGGACTTGAAGCCAGCAAACGGGTCCTGAGCACTCATGGAACTCTCCCTCGGCTTGGACTGGGTCTCTATGGGACAATGGAGGGGGTGCCGAGGTTCAAGACCCTGCGCGCGTGGACAGTTCCGCCGATCCGCGTTTTCAGTGGACGTCGCTCCGTCCTGCGACCTACACTTGACGAGAGGTGCATTCTCCGGTCGGGGAGCGATGCCTGCATGACATTCCGTCACGCCACAGCGACGCGGGCGACCGCACCGGTTTCCAGCATCCGTCGCCGCACGTCCTCGCCACCGCCAACGCTCGCCGCCAAAGCGACGCGCGACGCGTTCGAGCAGGACGCCGATCGCGTTGCCGATCAGATCGTGGATGGCGCAGCCAATTCATCCGGTCATGATTTCGGCCGCACCGCCATTCATCCCGCAACGTCCCGCGCGGAGACGCCGCCCATCGTCGCTGACCTCTTGCGCTCGCCCGGGCGTCCGCTCGATGCCGCGACACGTGCGTTCATGGAGCCGCGCTTCGGCCACGATTTTGGCCATGTGCGAATCCACACCGATGCGCCTGCCGCCGGCGCTGCGGCCGCGCTCGGCGCGGAGGCTTTTGCGTTCGGCCATCACATCGCTTTCGCGCGCGAGCGGTTCCGGCCCGGCACCACGCAGGGCATGCGGCTGATGGCGCATGAGCTGACGCATACCGTTCAGCAGGCGGGACGGTCACCCTCCCTCGCACTGAAGCCCGATCCCCAGTCGGCCTTGGTCGGCAAGCTGCTCGGCAAGGACCGCATGGACAGGCAAATCCTGGTCAAGCGCGAAGTCGGCGATGTCAGCGGCTATGACGACAGGCGGCAGGCCAGTGCCGTGGCCCGACTGGCGAAGGCTGAGCCTGCGGCCGTTGCGCAGGACAAGAACGGCAAATGGCACGCGTTCGAGACCGAGACCGGGATCGATATTCAGACCGCCAGTGCCTATGACCCCGAGGCCAGGAAGGCTGAGGCGCTTGCGCATGCCGGCGTGCAATTCAAGGACGTGCATATCCTGCCGCCGTTGAGCGCTCTCAAGCCGGCCGGCCAGCAAACCGACGAGACGCGCGCGGCACTGATCTTCGGCGCGGAGACGTCGGAGATCCAGATCAACGCAACCACATCGCAGCGGCAGGCCGGGAAGATCAATCTGACGGCGACCCCCGAAAAGGGATCCGGTTCCGACGCGAGGCATGGGCCGGTCGTCGGACAGAAGGATACGGACTTCCATCTCGGCCTCGTCACCGCCTTCGATCTCGACAAGGCATTGCTCGACAAACCTGCCCACGCGGCAGGCACGCTGTTTCACGAAGTCTCCCATCTCATGGACTTCGAACTGGCGCAGCGATGGGTTGCCACCTACGAGAAGGAAACCGGCCGCACCTATATGCGCGCCGGCCTTAAGCTTTTCATGGACTGGATCAACGCCCAGGCCAAGAAGAAGCCTCCACGGCTGTCGACCGCTGAAGCCCAGCTCGTCGTGGACGAGGCGGCCGACGTCACGGCCTCCACGGAAGCCCGCGCCAACATCCGGACGTTCCTCGAATATTTCCGCGCCGCCATTTACGACGAGGCGACCCAGGCGCTGACCAACTATGCAGGCGCGTTGCCGCCGGTTGGCCGCGCCTATGGAAGCCCGCCGGCGGGTTCACCGGTGCTGGTCGAACTGGCCAAGGAGATGAAGGCCGCCTACGACCGGGCGGACAAGACCGCGCGCGCGCAGTTCGACGCCGCGATGGCCTCTGCAAAAGCGAAGAACAAGAGCGCGTGGTTCGTATAAGCCCCGGACGGTGAATGGCGCGCGCCGGAACTCACGGGAGCCGGTGTTGATTCAAATCAACAGGCCGGCGCGACCACGATCGAGTAGTTGGAGGCGCCGAATTCCCGACGTGTCACGCTGACGGAATATTGAAATGATCACGGTTCCGGAACTTGTATCGCAGGCTTTGGGCTCGTTTCTCACCGCGGAGACCAGGGACCGATTCGGCGCTTCAAATGCCGGCTTGACCGAGTTGCTTCCGTTTGCCGCAAAGCTCACCCTGGAGTGCATCGGCAACAGCGACGCCCTGTACCACAACATCGAGCATACATTGCTGGTGACCCTCGCCGGGCACGACATCCTGACCGGACGCGCGCTGTTGCGGCTAACGACGGCGAACGATTATGCGAATTTCATCCTGGCGTGCCTGACTCACGACATCGGATACGTTCGCGGCGTTGTGCAGGGAGATGAAGACGAGACCTTCATTTCTGATGTCACGGGTGGCACCGTTCGTCTGCCGCGGGGATCGTCCGATGCCGCCCTTGCCCCCTATCATGTCGACCGGTCGAAGCTGTTCGTCCTCGAGCGCCTGGACGCGGTCGAAGAGCTGGATGCGAACCGGGTTGCCCGGGCGATCGAGTACACCCGCTTTCCCTACACGATAGTGTCGAACGACAGCCTGATCGAAGAGGAAGGGTTGTTGCTGCGCGCCGCCGACCTGATCGGCCAGCTCGGCGATCCCAATTATCTGAAAAAGTCGAACGCGCTGTTCTACGAGTTCGAGGAGATCGGGCTCAACAAGACGCTCGGCTACGCCACGCCGGCGGACATCGTCTACAAGTACCCGCAATTTTATTGGAACAACGTCGCGCCCCAGATTCAGACGGCGATACGCTATCTCAATGTCACCTCGCGCGGCCGTCAATGGATCGCAAGTCTCTACGGAAACGTGTTCCGGGCCGAGCGTGAAATGAACCTGTCGGGACCGCAGCCGTAATCTGCGCGCGCGTCAGACCTTGCCGCTGCCGCCGCAAATCCCCTTCAGCGCTTTCCACTCCTGCGCCGTCAGCAGCGGCGGACCGCTTGGCGGCTGGTCTTCCTTGGTCATGCGCGCGAGGCGGTCCTCGGTCAGCGGGTGGCTCGCAAGGATGGTGATGCCCTTGCCGCCTTCCTTGCCGGTAATGCGGTACATCAGCTCCGCCGCAGGCTTTGGCGAGCGGCCGAGTGCGTGCATCATCTCGATCGCAAACGTGTCGGCGGCCTGCTCGGCGTCGCGCGAATAGGAGGCTTCGACCACGCTGCGCGAGGCAAAGATCACGGCGCTGGAGCCGGTGACGTCGCCGAACAAGAGGCCGATCAGGAACGAGGTGCCGCCGTTGTAGATCAGGCCGCGCATGTTGTCGTGATGCTTGAGATGGCCGAACTCGTGGGCGAGGATGCCGGCGACCTCGTCCGGATTGTCGGCCCTGTCGAGCAGGCCCTTCAGCATGTAGACCTTGCCGCCGGGTAGCGCGAAGGCGTTGGGCACCGATGTCGGCAGCACCGCCGATTTCACCGAAGCGTCGAGGCCGGCGGCGTCGCGGATGCGGTTCACGAGTTTTGTGAAGGCGGCTTGCCCTTCGGGATCGTTGCAGACGCCGCCGCCGAAAATGGCCTTGACCTGGACCTCCGCGGCATCGCCGATCCGCTGTTGCAGCGCTTCCGGCACCAGCGGCGCGAGCCGGTCGGCGGCAAGCGGCATGCCGAAGAGAACGACGGCCACGAGGGAGGCCGCGGCGGCAACCGACCAGCCGACGATTTTCGCCACGCCGCGGCGGCTGGTCCGGTGCTCGTCGAGCCGTGCGCAGCGCGTGACGATATCGGAGGCAAGCTGCGTGTCGCGAACCTCCAGGCGCGCCAGAGGCGGCGCACTCGTGCAGGACAGGCGCAAGAGTCCGGCCGGCGAGTCGGCGCGGCGAATGTCGGCATAGGCCCAGCGGATCGCTGCCTCGCCGGTCTCGACAATTTCGAGCTGGTCAAGAAGCGCGAGCGTCACCTCGCGGCGGCGGCTGGTCACGCCGTCGAAGAAGATCGCGATGCGGGGCGGCTGTTCCGCGGCTGCGATTGGTTGGGAAACGTCACTCACGCGCTAGAATCCTGCAACATCGAGCCCATCGGCAAAGCCTTCGCCGAGCGCGCTGGCGAGCTCGCCGCTGGCACGGACGTTTGCGGCCGCCTCGATGCCATGCACATGCGTGGTTTCCAGCACTTTTGCCCAGAGATCGCGCTGGAGATAGACGCGCATGACGATGTTGAATGCAAGCGCCATGGCAAAGTAGCCGATCACGGTGAGTGCGAGCAGCGGGATGCTGTTGAACCCATCGCCACCGACGACGTCCTCAAGGGAGCCGCCCCCGAGCTTGACGACAAGGGCGGTGCAGATGCTCACATACATGCCGAGCGCCATGGACAACAGCATCGTCCAGCCGATCACCTTCCAGTACAGGCCATAGAAGGCGTCGTGCGGCAGCTTCGATTCCAAGCTCACGCCGCCGATGCGGATGCCGGACAGCCACCAGCGCCACTGCCGGGCCTTGAACTCCGCATAGAAGAACGGCGCCAGCGGAAAGATGATGATCGCAACGGGGCTGAGCAGCCACAGCCACCAGCCGCGCTTGAAGAACGTCCAGCCGTCGCCGACGAAATCGCCGTTGAGATCGCCGTAATGCGAGTGCTGCATCTTGTAGCGCTCCAGCGAGGCCTCGCGCCACGGCAGCGCCAGTCCGAGCGTCAGGAACACCAGCAAGCCCCAGAGCATGGCGCGCAGCGAATAGGCCCAGCCGGAGCCGTCCATCCAGAAGCGCACGCCGCGCCACACCGTGCGCGTCAGCCGGTAGCGCCGCGCGCGGTAGATCGCGAACTGCCCGAATGCGTAGAAGCTGATGAACAGCGGCGTCGAGGCAAAGCCCTGGAAGCGCTCGACCTCGATGGTGACGAGGAAATAAGCCAGATAGATCGGCACCAGGATCGCGAGCGCGAACAGGAAGCCGAGCAGAAGCTCTTTTGCGCGCCCGGTATATTCGGCGGCGTCGCCATTGACCGAGGTGTTCGACCAGAGATGCCGGCGGATGTCGGTGACGAGCCAGAACCGGTAGAAACCGAAGGTGACGAGCTCCAGCGCGGCGCCCTTGGTGACGAGGCGGCGGAAGTCGCCGCGGTCGCCGGTGAAGTCGACCCGCGCCGGTGGCAGCGGCGGCGGCGAAACTGGAAGGGGTGGGCCGACCGGGGCCCATTGAAAGTCATTCACGGATCAACCTCGAATGGCACGCGAATCCCAGCAAAACTATAGAGATTTGTCGGCTGCCGGGCCATGCCGGTTCGAATCCGTAACACCCGACTGTGACCTGACGAACACTTGCATGCGCCGGCGTCGCGTCTTGAGCGACGCGGATCCTGGCGCGCAGACGTGATCTGATAAGGCCCGCCGTGGCAAAACTCGCCCTTGCCCCGACGCACGCAAACGGTTGTAATTGCACCCCAAAATACCGCAGCGCAGAATATCGAAAAAACGCGCGCGATGTCAGGGAGAACCGGTCATGCATGGCACCATCGAGAGCGCCGCCAAACTCGACGCGCTACGCGAGCGTGCATCGTCTCTGCCGTTGGACCAATTCGATCCGGGCGACCCTGAATTGTTCAGAACCGATACGTTCTGGCCCTATTTCGACCGGCTGCGCCGCGAAGACCCCGTGCACTACTGCAAGGACTCGATGTTCGGACCGTATTGGTCAGTGACCAAGTACAACGACATCATGGAGATCGAGACCAACCATTCGGTGTTCTCCTCGGCCTCCTCACTCGGCGGCATCACCATCCGCGACATCGACCCGGATCTGCGCCGCGAGAGCTTCATCGCCATGGACCCGCCGCGCCATGCGGCGCAGCGCAAGACCGTGGCACCAATGTTCACGCCGACGCATCTGGACGAGCTCGCGGCCAACATCCGCAGGCGCTCGGCCGAGTGCCTGGACAATCTGCCGCGCGGCGAAACGTTCGAATGGGTCGATCGCGTCTCGATCGAGCTCACCACGCAGATGCTCGCGGTGCTGTTCGACTTTCCCTGGGAAGACCGTCGCAAGCTGACCCGGTGGTCCGATGTCGCTACCACCATTCCCGGCCCCGACGGCCTCGTCGCCACCGAGGAGGAGCGACAGGCCGAGCTGATGGAATGCGCAGACTATTTCTCGCGGCTGTGGAAGGAACGCATCGAACAGCCGCCGAAGAGCGACCTGCTCTCGATGATGGCGCATGGCGCGGCAACGCGCGACATGGACGCCAGGAATTTTCTCGGCAATCTGGTCCTGCTCATCGTCGGCGGCAACGACACCACGCGCAACACCATGTCGGGCTCGATCTACGCGCTGAGCCAGCATCCCGACCAGTATCGCAAGCTGCGCGAGAATCCGGCCCTGATCGACAGCTTCGTGCCCGAGGTGATCCGGTGGCAGACGCCGCTCGCCCATATGCGCCGCACCGCGCTTGCAGACTTCGAGTTCCGGGGCAAGCAGATCAAGAAGGGTGACAAGGTCGTGATGTGGTACGTCTCCGGCAATCGCGACGAGGAGGCGATCGAGCGCCCCTACGAATTCATCATCGACCGCGCGCGGCCGCGCACGCATTTGTCGTTCGGTTTCGGCATCCATCGCTGCGTGGGCCTGCGGCTCGCCGAGCTCCAGCTCAAGATCATCTGGGAAGAGATCTTGAAGCGGTTCGATCATATCGACGTGGTCGGTGAACCCAGGCGGGTCTATTCGAGTTTCGTGAAGGGCTATGAGACCCTGCCGGTGAAGATTGCGGCGTAAACTTATAGCGTATAACATTGAGGGCACGAGACGAACGAACACACGGGAGCGACCGCCCATGAACATCCAGACGCCGGTCAAGGTGGACAAGACTGAGCGCATGCGCCGCGCCCGCGAGGAGGCCTATGCGACGCCGCTCGACAAATTCCATCCCGGTGCGCCGCGGCTGTTCCAGGACGACACGCTGTGGCCGTGGTTCGAGCGGTTGCGCAAGGAAGAGCCGGTGCATTACTGCACCAACGCGCCGATCGAGCCCTATTGGTCGGTCGTGAAGTACAACGACATCATGCATGTCGACACCAATCACGGCCTGTTCTCCTCCGACTCGACGCTCGGCGGCATCTCGATCCGCGACGTGCCGGAGGGCTATGACTGGCCGAGCTTCATCGCCATGGACCAGCCCCGGCATTCGGCGCAGCGCAAGACGGTGTCTCCGATGTTCACGCCGACGCATCTGGACGAGCTCGCAAAGCTGATCCGCCAGCGCTCGCAGACCGTGCTCGACAATCTGCCGCGCAACGAGACCTTCAACTTCGTCGAGCGCGTCTCGATCGAGCTGACGACGCAGATGCTGGCGACGCTGTTCGACTTCCCCTGGGAGGAGCGGCGCAAGCTGACGCGCTGGTCCGACGTCTCGACCGCCCTGCCCAAGAGTGGCATCGTTGCGTCGGCCGAAGAACGGCGCCGCGAGATGGACGAGTGCTACGCTTACATGTCCAAGCTGTGGAACGAGCGCGTCAATTCCGAGCCGCGGAACGACCTGCTGTCGCTGATGGCGCATAATCCGGCAACGCGCTACATGGACCCCGACAATCTCATGGGCAACATCATCCTGCTCATCGTCGGCGGCAACGACACCACGCGCAACAGCATGTCGGGCTCGGTGCTGGCGCTGAACGAGAACCCGGAGCAATACGACAAGCTGCGCGCCAACCCGGCGCTGATCGACACCATGGTGCCCGAGGTGATCCGCTGGCAGACGCCGCTCGCCCATATGCGCCGCACGGCGCTGCAGGACACCGAGATCGGCGGCAAGCACATCAAGAAGGGCGACCGCGTGGTGATGTGGTACGTCTCCGGCAACCGCGACGAGGAGATGATCGAGACGCCCAACGAGTTCATCATCGACCGCCCCCGGCCGCGCACCCATCTGTCGTTCGGCTTCGGCATCCACCGCTGCGTCGGCATGCGGCTTGCGGAGCTGCAACTGCGGATCGTCTGGGAGGAGATGCTCAAGCGCTTCGACCGCATCGAGGTGGTCGGCGAGCCGAAGCGGATCTATTCGAGCTTCATCAAAGGCTATGAATCGCTGCCGGTACGGATTCCGGGCTGAGGATTAAGGTGGAGACCAATTCGATCGACATGCTGGCGGACATCATGGCGGTGTCCGGCTTCCCGCATTCCTCAGGGATGCGCGTCGTCGCCGCCGAGCCGGGCAAGGTATCGCTGGCGCTGGCGAGGAAGCCCGAGCTGACGCAGTTCTTCGGCCACTTCCACGGCGGCGTGATCACGGGCCTTGCCGACCAGGCGGCAGGTGCTGCGGTCAGCACCGCGCTGCCGAAGGGCCGCATCGCCGTCACTGTCGAAATCAAGATCAACTTTTTGGGCCCCGCCGATGGCGACGAGATCTTTGCGAACGCCGAATCGATCCAGGTCGGCGGCTCGATCGGGGTGGCCAAGGTGGAGGTCGTCTCCGAGGCAAAGGGGAAACGGCGCGTCTGCGCCTTTGGCGTCGCCACCATGCGCGCGGTCGATATGCCGGCCAGGCCGTGAACGGCGTGGGCTATAAAATCCCGGCATGACTGGTCGCAAAAGATGCGAAGGGTCGGCCACGGCCTTCTGTCTTAAACCGCATTGAAATGGCGAGGCAGTGATCGGTGCCCTCCCTCGCCCCGTTCTTACGGGGAGAGGGTCGGGGTGAGGGGCTGCATCCGCGAAGACGATAACAGTTGGACTCGCGGAGACTCCCCTCACCCGGCGCTCCGCGCCGACCTCTCCCCGCATCCGCCTTCGCCAAGGCTTCGGCGGACAAGCGCGGGGAGAGGCGAAGAAGGCACCGAAATTCAGGCCAGCTTGATGTCCCAGACGCCTTCCTTGCGGCAGGCTGCGATTTCCTCGCGCAGGAGCGCCGTGACGGCGGCGGTGGCCGTCGACACCGGGCGGTCGATCGGAGAGGCCACAATGAGCTCGCGTGACATCGGTTTTGAAATCGGCGCGGCCTCGAGCCGCCCTGCGGCAACTTCGCCATGGACCGAGGACGGCGGCAACAGCGCAAAGCCGAGCCCCTCCTCGACCAGGCTCGTGAGCACCCGGAAGGAATCCGCCTCGAGCTTGACGTCGAGCTTGATCTTCTTCTGCGCCGCTGCATGCTCGATCAGCGCGCGGAGCCCGTGCGAATGAGAAGGCAACACCAGGCGCTGCCGCAGCAGCCAGCCGATCTCGACGCTCTTCTTGCGCGACAGGCCGCAGCCGCGCGGGCCGACCGCGACGATCTGGTCGCGGCCGAGGCTCTGCGTGGTCAGATGCAGATCGGCCGAACGGCCGTAGAGGATCGCAAGATCCATCTCGGCGCGATGCAGCCATTCGACGAGATGCCCGCTGTAGCTTTCGACGATGCGCAGCGAAATGCCGGGATAGGTCTCGACACAGCGCCGGGCGAAGCGCGCGGAGAGCACGCAGCTCACGGTCGGAACCAGGCCGAGCACGACCTGCCCGGACGGCGGTCCCTGCGACGACTGGATGTCGTCGCGGATCTGGTCGATCTGGCGGACGATGCCGGAGGTGCGCGCGAGCAGCAGCCGGCCGGCCTCGGTCAACACCATGCCGCGGCCGTTGCGCGTGAACAGTGCTGCGCGCAGTTCGTGTTCCAACAGCTTGATCTGCCGGCTCAGCGCAGGCTGCGCGACGCGCAGCGTATCCGACGCCTTGCTCAGGCTGCCGAGCTCGGCGACGCAACTGAAGGTCCTGAGCTGACGGAAATCCATGCTTGCCAGTCTTCGAACGCTACTCCATACGCTATAGCAAATGAGCATAGGGGGCTGGCGTTGTCCAGACAACGCCGGCGAAGCGGCAGGTGCTATCCTTCTCTCCGCACCCAACGGGAAACGCCATGACGAAAGAACAACATTCCCAGGAACATTCTCCGGACGACTATTCCGACATCCGCGACGCTGTGGCAAAACTCTGCGCGCAGTTTCCCGGCGAGTACTGGCGCAAGCTCGATCGCCAGATGACCTACCCGAAAGAGTTCGTCGACGCGCTGACGGAAGCTGGCTATCTCTCGGTGCTGATCCCCGAGGAATATGGCGGCGCGGGGTTGAAGCTGTCGGCGGCAGCAGCCATCCTCGAAGAGATCCAGCGCGCGGGCTGCAATGGCGGCGGCTGCCACGCCCAGATGTACACCATGGGCACCGTGCTCCGGCACGGCAATGACGCGCAGAAGGCAAAGTATCTGCCGAAGGTCGCGACCGGCGAATTGCGCCTGCAGGCCTTTGGCGTCACCGAGCCAACCAGCGGCACGGACACCTCCTCGCTCAAGACGGTGGCGCGCCGCGAGGGCGACCACTACGTCGTCAACGGCCAAAAAATCTGGACCAGCCGCGCCGAACATTCCGACCTGATGATCCTGCTCGCGCGCACCACGCCGAAGGAGAAGGCGAAGAAGCGCACCGATGGTCTTTCCGTGTTCATCGTCGACATGCGCGAGGCCCGCGGCAACGGGCTGGAGATCCGCCCGATCCGCACCATGATGAACCACGCCACGACCGAAGTGTTCTTCACGGACATGCGCGTGCCCGCCGAAAACCTGATCGGCGAGGAAGGCAAGGGCTTTCGCTACATCCTCTCCGGCATGAATGCCGAGCGCATTTTGATCGCCGCCGAATGCGTCGGCGACGCAAAATGGTTCATCGCGAAGGCATCGAACTACGCCAAGGAGCGCGTCGTGTTCGGCCGTCCCATCGGCCAGAACCAGGGCATCCAGTTCCCGATCGCAAAAGCCTATGCGTCGATGCGCGCGGCCGAGCTGATGGTGAAGGAGGCCACGCGCAAATACGAGGCGGGGCTCGACTGCGGCGCGGAGGCCAACATGGCAAAAATGCTGGCGGCGGATGCCTCCTTCGAGGCGGCGAATGCCTGCATCCAGACCCATGGCGGCTTTGGCTTCGCCGAGGAATACGACGTCGAGCGCAAGTTTCGCGAGACGCGACTCTATCAGGTGGCGCCGATCTCGACCAACCTCGTGCTGTCCTTCATCGCCGAGCATGTGCTCGGCATGCCCCGTTCGTACTGAGGTCTTGCCATGGGAGCACTTGACGGGATCAGAGTGATTGCGGTCGAGCAGGCGGTTGCGGCGCCCTTCTGTTCCTCGCGCCTGGCGGATGCCGGCGCCGAGGTGATCAAGATCGAGCGGCCGGAGGGCGACTTTGCCCGCGGCTATGATGCGGCGGCAAAAGGCCAGAGCAGCTATTTCGTCTGGCTCAACCGCGGCAAGCAATCGGCCGTGGTCGATCTCGCCACCAAGGAGGGGCGCGCCGAGCTCGAAAAGTTGATCGCGAGCGCCGACGTGCTGATCCACAACCTGAAGCCGGGGTCGATGGACAAGCTCGGCTTTTCGCGCGAGCGGCTGCTGAAGGATTATCCAAAGCTGATCTCCTGCACCATCACCGGCTATGGCGACGAAGGCCCCTACGCGCATCGCAAGGCCTACGACCTCCTGATCCAGGCCGAGAGCGGGCTCGCCTCCATCACCGGCAATCCCGACGGCGCCTCGCGTGTGGGCATGTCGATCGTTGATGTTGCGACCGGCGCCACCGCGCATGCCGCGATTTTGGAAGCGCTGATCGGACGCGGGCGCACCGGCAAGGGCGCCGACATCCGCATCTCCATGTTCGACGTGATGGCCGACTGGTGCACCGTGCCGCTGCTCAATGCCGAGGCCGGCAATCCGCCCAAGCGCATGGGCTTGCGCCATCCCTCGATCGCGCCCTACGGCGTGTTCACCTCCAGGGACGGCAAGGACATCTTGATCTCGATCCAGAGCGAGCGGGAATGGAAGACGCTGTGCGCCGAAGTGCTGGACCAGCCGAACCTGCCCGCCGATCCGCGCGTCGCCAACATGGTCGAGCGCGTGCGCAACCGCGACTTCACCGACACGACGGTCGCCGACATCTTCGGCAAGATGACGCGCGATGAGCTGTTGAAGCGGCTGTCGGACGCCGACATTGCGTTTGCCGAGGTCAACACCATGGAAGATCTCACGACACATCCGCACCTGCGCCGCATCGAGGTCGATACGCCGAACGGCCGCGTCAGCTATCCCGCGCCGGCACCGATCATCGTCGGCGAAACCCGTGCCTACGGCGCGGTGCCCGCGATCGGCGAACGGCCCAACAAGAAGTCATAAGAGCGAGGCGTCATGACCGAAAAGCTCGACATCGATCATTTGCGGCAATGGATCGGCCGCACCCAGGAAGCGACCGACACCGTGACCGCGCAACTCGTCAAGGGTTTGCGCGCGACGCTGTTCCAGGACGTCGGCGAGCCCCAAAAGGGCGACGCGGCGCCGTTCACCGTGCACTGGTGCCTGGCGCAGCCGGTGTTTCCGATGTCGATGCTCGGGCTCGACGGCCATCCGACCCGCGGCGGCTTTTTGCCGCCGGTGCCGCTGCCGCGCCGGATGTGGGCCGGTGGCGAGATCGAATTTTTGGAGCCGTTGCGCGTTGGCGATGACTCGACGCGGAGCTCGCGCATTGCCGACGTGACAGTGAAGACCGGCTCGACCGGCACGCTGTGCTTCGTCGCAGTCGAGCACACCATCACGAGCCCACGCGGCGTCGCGATCCGCGAGCGGCAGGACATCGTCTATCGCGAGATGACCAGCGTGCCGGCCGCAGCGCCGGCGAAGGCGCCACCCCCGCCGCCCAAGGCGCGGCACCGCGAGAGCCACGTCTCCGATCCCGTATTGTTGTTCCGCTATTCGGCCCTGACCTTCAACGGCCACCGCATCCACTACGACCGCGACTATGTCACCAAGGTCGAGGGCTATCCCGGCCTGATCTTCCACGGGCCGTTGCAGGCCGCGCTGATCATCGAGATGGCGGCGAAGCTGCGCGGCGGCAAGGCGCCGAAGAAGTTCGCCTACCGCGGCCTGCAACCGCTGTTCGAGGGCACTGAGTTTTCGATCAACGCCAATGAGACCGACGCCGGCATGGAGCTGTGGACGGCGAATGCGGAAGGGCAGCCGACGATGAAGGGCACGGCGGTGTGGTGATGGTTTCACAGTCATTCCGGGGCGGTCCGCAGGACCGAACTATGGTGCGCAATTGCGCACCTGAGAATCTCGAGATTCCACAATTCGCAATTGCGAATTGGGGTTCGATGCTTCGCATCGCCCCGGAATGACCCTAGAACCTCCTCGTCATTGCTTCGCGCTCGCCCTTCACAGCTCATCGAGCGCAGTCCAATGCGGGACATGTTCAGCGAGCTTGTCGAGCAGGCCCTCGAACAGCTTGCGTTCGGACGCGCTCAGGCATGACAGCATCGCCCGTTCGCGCTCGCGCAAGGCGGGGATGTATTTGGCATAGAGCGCGCGGCCGGCCGGCGTCAGATACAGCCGTTGGCGACGATTGTCGTTCTTGTCGACATCGCGACGCAGCAGCTTCTTCTTCTCGAGCGCGATGATCCCGCGGCTGATATTGGCCTTGAGGTGGCCTGAGAACTCGCAGATTTCGCTCGCCGTCACGCCCTCGCGGAAATTCAGAAAGATCAGCGTGACGATCTCCGGGCGGGTGATGCCGAGCTCCATCTCGATCTTCCGGAACGATGGCTCGCGGTAGAAGTTCAGGACGTAGCCCATCTTGTAGGCGATTCTGATCTCGGTGCCGCCGAGCACGTCCTTGGTGCGGTCCGCGCCTTCCTTTGGATCGGGTTTGGCCGCACCCTTTTTAGATAGTCTCATATGTGACTTTCTCATTGCTTTCCGGATTGATCTCATCCTAACATCGCGGCCGAACAGAACAGAACTCTGGGAGATCGCCGGCTGTGAACAAGGCGGGACCCGTCGCGTCCGCGCGACGGACGCATTTGCTGTGCGCGCAGGGGCCGTCGTGCTTCTACGCGGGCACCGAGGCGCATCCGATCTATGTCGATCATGTGCGGCCGCCCGGGCGCGCACCGGAAAAGACCCCTGTCGTGATGGTGCATGGTGCCGCCCATACCGGCACCTGCTACATGGCAACGCCGGATTTGCGACCGGGGTGGGCGCCACGGTTCGCAGCCACGGGCCGGCATGTGTTCGTGCCGGACTGGCCGGGCCATGGCCGCTCGCCGCAGCGGGCGGACTTTCCGTCGCTGGGCACCGCGGACGTGGCCAATTCCCTGCTCGTGCTGCTCGAGGAGATCGGCCCCGCCGTGCTGCTCGTGCATTCGGCCAGCGGCCCGATGGCGTGGTGGATGACCGAGCGGCGTCCCGATCTCGTCCGCGCGGTCGTCGGCATCGCACCCGGCCCGCCCGCCAATCTGCTGAAGGATTTGCCGGACGATCCGGCGGCGGTCGCCGCGCTGCGCGATGATGCAAGCGCCGGCCGACCGGTCCACGCGGTCGAGGGTCGGCCGGTCTGGCTGAGCGCCGAATTCGCGGCCGCGTCCTGGGCGAATACGCCGCGTTTCCCGCAGGCTGCGTTCAAGGATTATTTCGCGTCCATCGTCCCCGAAAGTCCCCGCATCCTCAACGAGCGCTTCAACATCGGCGGACGCGGTCTCAGAGTCGACGATCCTCGCAACCTGCATGCCCATGACATTCTGATCGTCACCGGCGAGCATGACCCCCGTCATCCGCGCGAGGTCGACGCGGCGACCGCGGCCTGTTTCGGCGCCGAATTCGTCTGGCTGCCGGATCGCGGCATCAACGGCAACGGTCACATGATGATGATCGAGGACAACAGCGACGATCTGGCCACGCTGATCCTGGCCTGGCTCGATGCGGCCGGCGGCTGACACGACAAGACGCAAAAGCTCTGGAGGAAATGACAAGATGAGACTGGATTTGCTCGGATTAATCTTGGTCGCATTGACCGTTCCGACCGCCGCCCAAGCCCAGGTCAGCGGTGACGCCGTCAAGATCGGCGTCCTGACCGATATGGCCGGTGTCACCGCCGATGTCACCGGCAAGGGTTCGCTGGTCGCCGCCGAGATGGCGGTTCGCGAGATCGGCGGCACCGTGCTCGGCAAGCCGGTTCAGGTGGTTTCGGCCGATCATCAGCACAAGCCCGACATCGGCACCGGCGTTGCCCGCCAATGGTTCGATGTCGATGGCGTGGATGCGATCGTCGACGTGCCGAATTCCGGTGTTGCGCTCGCGATCCAGGGCCTCGCGCGCGAAAAGAGGCGGATCGTGCTCTATTCCGGCGCGGGCACGACGGCACTGACCAACGAGCAATGCTCGCCTTTCGGCGTGCACTGGACCTACGACACCTACGCGGTCTCGCACGGAACGGCCTCCGCCGTCGTCAAGGCCGGCGGCAATTCGTGGTTCTTCCTCGCCGCCGATTATGCCTTCGGCCAGCAGTTGCAGAAGGACGCCAGCGACGTGATCGCGGCGGCCGGCGGCAAGGTGCTGGGCGGCGTCCGCCATCCGCTCAACACACCGGATTTCTCCTCGTTCCTGCTCACCGCGCAGTCCTCCGGCGCCAAGGTCATCGGCATTGCCAATGCCGGCAACGACACCATCAATGCGATGAAGCAGGCCAATGAGTACGGGTCGTGAAGGGCGGGCAAAGTCTGGCGGCCATGATCCTGTTCTTGCAAGACATCCACACGCTGGGCCTGGAAGCCGCACAGGGCACGTATCTGACGACCGCATCCTACTGGGACATGAACGAGGCGACGCGCGCCTGGTCGAAGGAGTTCATGGCGAAGACCGGCATGCCGCCATCGATGCTGCATGCCGGCGTGTACGGCGCGGTACGGCATTATCTGAAAGCCGTTGCCAAGGCCGGCACCGACGATGCCGAGAAGGTCGCGGCTGCGATGCGTGAGGTGCCGATCGACGATGTGTTCTCGCAGGACGCAAAACTGCGCGAGGACGGGCGCGTGACGCGCACGATGTATCTGGCGCGGGTCAAGAAACCCTCGGAGTCAAAATATCCCTGGGACTATCTGGAGATCGTGCGCCCGATTCCGCCGGAGGAAACCGTGTGGCCGCTCGCAGAGAGCAAATGCCCACCGGTCAAGGGTACCTCGCGGTAACCTGCTTCGCCCGTATCGCGCGGCCTCATCTTGACTTCGTCAGGCAATCCATCGAGAGGTGGGTTGCCTTCACCTTTGCTGAAGGGCTAAGGCGGACCAATCGTCGCTCTTGCTCGGCGCAGCGGCGGAACACAAGAAGATCATCAAGGGAGCCGCCCCGATGTCGTCCCGCAAGCCTGCTGCGAAAAAAAGCAAGACGGTCACCGTCAAGCAAGCCACCCTCGATCTGCTCCGCGGTTTCGGCATCAAGCGCGTGTTCGGCAATCCCGGCTCGACCGAGCTGCCGTTTTTGAGCGACTGGCCTGACGACATCGATTACGTGCTGGCGCTCCAGGAGGCTTCCGCCGTCGGCATGGCCGATGGCTATGCGCAGGCGACGCGCAATGCCGGCTTCGTCAATCTGCATTCGGCGGCCGGCGTCGGCAATGCGCTCGGCAACATCTACACCGCGCATCGCAACCAGACGCCGCTCGTGATCACCGCGGGCCAGCAGGCCCGCTCGATCCTGCCGCTGCAGGCCTTTCTCTATGCCGAGCGCGCCTCGGAGTTTCCGCGGCCTTACGTGAAATACAGCGTCGAGCCCGCGCGCGCCGAAGACGTGCCGGCGGCGATCGCGCGCGCCTATTACACCGCGATGCAGCCGCCCTGCGGGCCGACCTTCGTCTCGATCCCGATCGACGACTGGACGCATGCGACCTCGCCGATCGAGGCGCGCAAGGTCAGCCGCGAGATCGGTCCTGAAATGGATGCGATGCAGACGCTGGTGAAGGCGCTCGGTGCCAGCAAGCACCCTGCCCTCGTCGTCGGTCCCGGCGTCGACCGTGCCGGCGCCGTCGACCTGATGGTGCGCGTCGCCGAGAAAGCCAAGGCAAGCATCTGGGTCAGCCCGTTCTCGGCGCGCTGCTCTTTCCCGGAGCGGCATCCGCAATTCGCGGGCTTTTTGCACGCCTCGCCGGCTCAGCTCTCGGATGCACTGCGCGAGCATGACCTCGTCATCGTGATCGGCGCGCCCGTGTTCACCTTCCATGTCGAAGGCCATGCCGCGATCTTCGACGGCGGCACGACGATCTTCCAGATCACGGATGATCCCGACGCCGCCGCAGTGACGCCATCAGGCACCAGCATCGTCGCGACCATGAAGCCGGCGCTCAGCGCACTGCTCGACTTGCTGCCGGAATCCAAGCGCGCCGTGCCGAAGGGCCGTGCATTGCCGCCGGCCCCAAAAGCCGCCGATCCGCTGCCGGTCGAGTTTTTGCTGCATTCACTGTCGCAGGCGATTCCGGAGGGCGCGGCGCTGGTCGAGGAAGTGCCCTCGCACCGGCCGGCGATGCAAAGGTTCATGCCGATGCGCGGCCAGGACAGTTTTTACACGATGTCGAGCGGCGGCCTCGGCTACTCGCTGCCGGCCTCCGTCGGCATGGCGCTGGGCCGGCCGAAGAGCCGCACCGTCTGCCTGATCGGCGACGGCTCGGCGATGTACTCGATCCAGGCGCTGTGGACCGCCGCCCAGCGCAAGCTGCCGCTCACCATCGTCGTCATCAACAATTCCGGCTACGGCGCGATGCGCTCCTTCAGCCAGGTCATGCAGGTGCGCAACGTGCCCGGGCTGGAATTGCCCGGCATCGATTTTGTCAAGCTCGCCGACGGCATGGGGTGCGATGCGGTGCGCGTGACGAAGGCGACGGAGCTTGGCGAGGCGCTGAAGCGCGCTCTGGCGTTCAAGGGCACGAGCCTGGTTGAGGTGGTGGTGGATTCAGCGGTGCCGCTGCTGTACGCGCAGAAGAATTAGGGACGCACTACGTATCCACAACGTCGTCCTGGCGAAGGCCAGGACCCATTGCCACAAGAAGAGGTTTGGCGAAGATTCGTGGTGACGGTTTCGCGCCGCAACTGCTCCTTGGGGTAATGGGTCCTGGCTTTCCAGGCTGTGCAAAAACTCAAGATTCGGAGAGCTCGATAGAACAGGATGCTCCACGCCCCTGCTTTCAAGCTCTTTACTGACTACTTGGTTCTCTCTTCTGTCGCGCAAGAGAATCAGATTCTACGTCGAAACGAGCGCGCTGAGTTTTTTTACGGCCTGTTTCGCCAGGACGACAGCGAGTGTGTGGCACAAGATCCCACAATTCGCGATTGCGAATTGGGGTTCGATGCTTCGCATTGCCCCGGGATGACCTGACGGTCACTTCCCGAAATCTTCCCGCATCTTCGCCTGGATCTTGGCCATGCCGCCGATCCAGCGGTCGTAGTTCTCTGTCTTCTTGCGCATGTAGCCGAGCACCTGGGGGTGCGGCAGGATCAGGAAGGTCTCCTGCTCGATGCCGGCGAGCGCGTCTTTCGCAACCTGCTCGGGCGAGAGGTCGCCATCGCCGGATTGCGGGCCCTTGGGGATCGAGCGCAACATGTTGGTGTCGACGCCTTGCGGGCAGAGGATCGAGACCTTGATGTTGTCGGCCTTGTGCGAGATCGCGAGATTTTCGGCAAAGCCGACCGCGCCGTGCTTGGTCGCCGAATAGGCGGGGCTGCCGACTTGCGACAGCAGGCCCGCCGCCGAGATGGTGTTGAGGAAATAGCCGCCGCCGCGAGATTTCATCCGAGGAACAAGGTGCCTCGCCGCATAGACATGGGCCATGACGTGGATTGCCCAGCTCCTCTGCCAGGGCTCGTCGGAGGAGCCGCCGGCATTCACCGACATCGGATCGAAACCGCCGCCGATGCCGGCATTGGAGCAGAACAGCGCGATGGGCCCAAACTGGCGCTCGGTCTCGTCGATGACGTGCAATATGTCCTTTTCCTGCGCGACGTCGCATTTGAAGGCGGCGCCGTTGACCTCGGCCGCCACGGCGCGCGCGCCGGCCGCCTCCATGTCCGCGACCACGACCTTGGCCGCGCCCGCCCTGTGAAAGACCTCGCACAGCGCCTTGCCGATGCCATTGGCGCCGCCGGTGACGACCACGACCTTGCCGGCCACCTGCATCTGACCTCTCCCTTGATATCCGCTTGTTGTCGTCGATCAGGTCAGGACCAGATCGAGCACCGCGGTATAATGGCATGCCGCGCCGGCCAAGACAAAGCCATGCCAGATCGCGTTTTGGAAGCGCAGCCGCTGCCAGGCGTGGAAGATCACGCCACACGTGTAGAGCGCGCCGCCTGCGACCACGAACCACAGCGCCATGGCCGGCAGCGCCTTGACCACGGCATCATAGAGCATCATGCCGCTCCAACCCATCGCGAGGTAAATTCCAACCGCGACGCGGTCGAAGCGCCCGGGGTAGCAAAGCTTGAGCACGATGCCGAGGATCGCGACGCACCAGACGCCGGCGAGGAGCGCCAGCGCGAACAGGCTGTCCTTCAGTTCCAGAATGAACGGCGTATAGGTCGCCGCGATCAAGAGGTAGATCGCGGAATGGTCGAAGCGCCGCAACACCCACTTCGCGCGTGATACCGGCCAGAGGTTATAGGTCGCTGACAAGACCAGCATCGACAAGAGGCCGGCGACGTAGATCGAGACGCCGACGATGTTGATGGCGCTGGCATAGACCGCGGCCAGCACCACCAGCACCGTCGCTGCGATGATTCCGGAGAGCACACCGATCGCATGAACGATGCCGTCGGCGATCAGCTCGGCGCGGTCATAATTCCAGCGGATCGCGTCAGCCGCAGCATGGACGGAGGTCGACGCGAATTGTTTCAGCCTGAAAACGGTCATGCCTGCCCACACGCAACGAGGAGACGGTCTGATATTGGTCTTTGGCAGTTAACGCCACGTTCAACGGCGGCTTCGCCCGAAAAGGCGGTGGAAGTATGAAGCTTGATTTTCGTCAGACAGTTGCCACTTTTGTGACTAGTCCAATTTGCCTATTCGCCCGCCCGCCCGAGATCCTTCGCTTTACCCATGGCTTTCAGTTTCCAGGATATGGTCGAGGAGGCGCGCCTGTCGGCCCGGGCGCTCCTTGACTATGGCGAGCATTTCTTCAATCCGACCGTGCGGCTCGGCGTCACCGGCCTGTCGCGCGCCGGCAAGACCGTCTTCATCACCGCGCTGATCCACGGCCTGACCCGCGGCGGCCGCTTTCCAGTGTTCGAGGCCTATGCGTCGGGCCGGATCGCCCGCGCCAATCTGGCGCCGCAACCGGACGATGCCGTGCCGCGTTTTGCCTATGAAAGCCATCTGCGCGCGCTGATCGAGGAGCGGCGCTGGCCGAACTCGACCACCGATATCAGCGAGCTCCGCCTGGTGATCGATTACCAGCGCCAGAACGGCGCGGATCGCACGCTGACGCTCGATATCGTCGACTATCCCGGCGAATGGCTGCTCGACCTGCCGCTGCTGCAAAAGAGCTACGAGCAATGGTCGGCCGAGAGCCTCGCGCTGTCCCGCGAAGCGCCGCGCGCGCATCTCGCCGCCGACTGGCACGCGCATCTGGCCACGCTGAAGCCGGAGGCGCGCGAGGACGAGCAGGCGACGCTGGCAGCGGCAAAACTGTTCACCGACTATTTGCGCGCCTGCCGCGATGAGCGCTTTGCGATGAGCTTGCTGCCGCCCGGACGCTTCCTGATGCCCGGCAATCTCGCTTATACCCCGGCGCTGACCTTTGCGCCGCTTGATGTTCCCGTCGACGGACAGGCGCCGGAGGGATCGCTGTGGGCAATGATGGTGCGGCGCTACGAGGCCTACAAGGACGTCGTGGTGCGGCCGTTCTTCCGCGATCATTTTGCACGGCTCGATCGCCAGATCGTGCTGGCCGATGCGCTCTCCGCCTTCAACTCCGGGCCCGAGGCGCTGCACGATCTCGAAGCCGCGCTCGCGGGCATTCTCGATTGTTTCAACATCGGGCGCAGCACCATCCTCTCCAGCCTGTTCCGGCCGCGCATCGACCGCATCCTGTTTGCGGCGACCAAGGCCGACCATCTGCACCATTCCAGCCATGACCGTCTCGAGGCCGTGCTGCGCCGTGCGGTGGCGCGCGCGGTGACGCGGGCGGAGAGCACCGGCGCCGAGATCGACGTGGTGGCGCTCGCCGCGGTGCGCGCCACGCGCGAGGCGCAGGTCTCGCGCGGCCGCGACAAGCTTCCCTCCATCCTGGGAACGCCGGCGGCCGGCGAAAGCGCCGGCGGCGAATTCTTCGACGGCAACACCGAGGTCGCGACCTTTCCGGGCGACCTGCCCGCCGATCCCGAGGCGCTGTTCAACGGCAACGATGCGTTTCGCGGGCTCTCCACGGCCGCGCCGGAGAAGAGCGATTTCCGCTTCCTGCGCTTTCGCCCGCCAAAGCTCGAGCGTGAGGGCGACGGAGAACCGACCCTGCCTCACATCCGCCTCGACCGTGCCTTGCAGTTCCTGATCGGAGACAGATTGCAATGAGCGACCGATCCGAGCCACGGCGGCCGGCGACGTTCCGCCTCGACGATCCCGGCGTCGTCGTGACGGAAGCCGACGAGACCGGCCGCGCCCTGCGCGGCACGATCCAGATCACGCCGGAGCCCGATCCGGCGCAGCTTCCCGTTCCCATTGAAACACGGCTGCCGGCGCGGCGCGGCTTTCCCTGGGGCACGCTGTTCTGGTCGGGCCTTGCCGGGTTGACGCTGCTCGGCGTCGGCCTCGGCGTCGTTCACCTGATCGAGGATCTGTTTGCGCGCAGCGAAACGCTCGGCTTCGTCGGCCTTGCCTTTGCCTTCGTCACCACGCTGGCGCTCGCGGTCGTGATCGGACGCGAGGCCTTTGGCCTGGCGCGGCTTGCGACCATCGAGAAGCTGCATCAGCGTGCGACCGCGGTGCTGGCCAGCGACGACCGCGCCGAGAGCCGCGCCATCGTGCAGGACCTGCTCAGAATCGCGCATCAGAATCCGCAGCTCGCGCGCGCCCGCGCCGCGCTGCAAAACCATGCCGGCGAGATCATCGACGGCGCCGACATGGTGCGCCTCGCCGAGCGCGAATTGATGGCACCGCTGGACGAGGAAGCGCGGCGACTCGTTTCGACAGCCGCGCAGCGGGTCTCGATCGTCACCGCCGTCTCGCCGCGTGCGCTGATCGACGTGCTGTTCGTGTTCGTCGCCTCGCTTCGCCTGATCCGCCAGCTGGCGCGGCTCTATGGCGGCCGGCCCGGCGCCCTCGGCATGATCCGCCTGCTCCGCCACGTCATCGCCCATCTCGCCATCACCGGCGGCATGGCGGCGAGCGACAGCCTGGTGCAGCAGATGCTCGGCCACGGCATCGCGGCAAAACTGTCGCAGCGGTTGGGCGAAGGCGTGCTCAACGGGCTCCTGACGGCGCGACTCGGGTTAGCTGCGATCGACGTCACGCGCCCGCTGCCGTTCGCGGCCCTGCCGCAGCCAAAGCTGTCAGACCTCGCGACGGATTTGCTGCGGAAGAAGGACGACGAGGCGTAGCGCGCGCTTTCTCGCCGCATGCTCGCCGCACCCTCCCCTGGAGGGCCCCTCCAGGGGAGGGTAAGAGTTCGCGCTTCGCTAGCTACGCAAGCGTAGGGAAGGCGACATATCCCCCGCCAGCACGCGCCACTGGAACAGCGGCGAGTCCTTTGGCGGCGCGAGCTCCGGCGTCCAGCCGGTGAGCTTTTCCAGCGCGTAGGTATCCATGACGAGGCCACGCCAGCGGCGTTGAACCTCTTCCAGCGGCTCGCGCTTCACCGGGATCGTCTCCCAGAGCGGCGCACGGTTGTCCGGCTCACGGCCGACATAGATGCCGGCATGGCCGCGGATCTTGTCCATGCCGGGATCGCAAAAGCCCTGGAAGCGGCCGCGCTCGTTGATCTCGACGACGGGCACGCGGTCGCGCAGCAGCCAGCGCAGCATGGCATAGGTGCGGTAGTCCGTGGTCGCGACCCAGGTCGCGCCGGTCTTGTCGAGCTGGGCCTCGAGGCGCGCAACGACCTGCTCGTAGCCGGCCTCGCCGCCGATCGGATCGATCTTGCCGAGCAGGTTGAACGGTGCGACGACATAATAGAGAAACACAAGGACGACGAAAGCAATGCCGGTCGCCACCGCGGTGTCGGCCCAGAAGATCGTCGACTTGATCATCCAGCCCGGCCAGCCCTCGCGCGGCAGCATCGCGATGTTGATGGCGGCGGCCGCAAAGCCGACCGGCCACATGAACATCGGCCAGGTGTCGCCGACCCGCAGCGTCAGCGACTTCCAGAGGAAATAGAGGAACGGCACCAGCACCGCTGTCGACAGCAGGATGGCGACCGGCTCGCGCCTGCGATAGCCGCGCCACGCCGTCAGCGTCAGGCCGGACAGCACCACCGGCAGCATGACGAAACCGACCAATCCGAATTGCAGGCCGATATAGTCGCCGACGGTGCGCCAGGAGATGTCGTAATTGGCGGTCGCGCGCACGAGCTGGAAGCGGAACGTTGCCCAGTCGTGCTGCGCGTTCCAGACCAGCACCGGCGAGAACACGACGATCGCGATCAGCGCCGCGAGATATGGATAGGGACTGCGCAGCCAGCGCCACCGCCAATCCGGCACCAGCGCAAAGGCAAGCACCGCGGGCGCGAACATGATCGCCGTGAATTTTGCGAGCAGCGAAAGGCCCGCGAACAATCCCGCCAGCAGCCACCAGCGGCCGTCGCCGCTCTGCGATATCAGGACCAGCGACCAGATCATAGCAACCGCGAACGGGATCATCGCGATGTCGGGCGACACTTTCGACATCAGCAGGCCGTAATAGAGCGCGGCCTCCGGCATCAGCACCGCGAGCACGATCGCGCGCGCGTCATGGGTGACGCGGCGGACGATATCGGCGAGCAGGAGCTGGGTGATCAGCATCGCCAAAATGCCACCGAAACGCACGCCGAGCGTGGTGTCGCCAACAATCGCGGTGCCGAAGCGGATGAACCAGGCGATCATGGGCGGATGATCGAGGAAGCTCAGCGCGCTCTCCTTCGACCAGGTCCAGTAATAGGCCTCGTCGGTGCGCAGCTCGATCGCACTGGCATAGACGATGCGGAGCAGCGTCATCGCGGCGATCACGGCCGCGGCCATGATGAGCGACCGGCGCGCGGCGTGGTCTTTCGGGGCAGTCATGGCGGGGGCTGTCGTCACGGGCGGCTTTTCCCCGACTCCTTGGACCGAGTCAATCGGGGATGGGCCCCATTGCTCAGCCGACGTCCCGGCGCAGGCCGGGACCCATAACCACAGGTAGCGGTTGTGACGCGAGATGGTAGTTAAGAGTCTTCGCCAAACTACTCCCTGGGGTTATGGGCCCCGGCCTGCGCCGGGGCGACAGAAGCGTATGCGGCATGCCGCGCAAGTGATCGCACACGCTGTTCACTGCGGGAATTAAATTCTACGCTGGCCGTTCTCCTCTCCAAGCTGATACACAACCGCCCATGGCTTCCCTTCGAACCAGACTAGCCGACCTCCTCCACGGCACCAGCGTGCGCCAGATCCGGCTGGTCTGCGGCGTCATCCTGTTCGCCTATGTGGTCAGCCATTTCCTCAACCATGCGCTCGGCAACGTCTCGGTCGATGCCATGGAGGCCGGGGTCTACTACCACACTCTCTTCTGGCAGTTTCTCCCCGTCACCTTGCTGTTCTACACGGCGGCGCTGGTGCATGCCGGGCTCGGCGTGTTTGCGCTGTACCAGCGCCGGCAGTTTCGCTGGAAGACAGTCGAGCCGCTCCAGCTCGTGCTAGGCCTGAGCATCCCCCTGCTCGTGATGGCGCATGTCATCGGTATCAGGCTCGGCCTGACGATCTACGGGCACGAGAAGCTTTACCCGCAGGAGCTCTATCTGTTCTTTGTCCTGGCCCCCGCCCGGCTCTGGCAGATGACGATCCTGCTCGTGATCGCCTGGGTGCACGGCTGCATCGGCCTGTACTTCTGGCTGCGCATGAAAACCTTCTTCACGCGCGCCGCGCCCTATCTGCTTTCGGCCGCCGTGCTGATCCCGACGCTGGCGATGCTCGGCATCTACCAGGGTGGACGCAGCGTCGCCATGGACAGTGACGACGCGGACTGGCGCAAGACGAATTATACAAGGCAACAGGTCGGCACCGTCGCGGAAAACAAGACGCTCGACCGCATCAGCGGCGGCCTCGTCATGGGCTATCTCGGCCTGCTCGGCGTGGTGCTGCTCGCAAGAGGCGTGCGGGCGCTGCAGGAGCGGCGCGGCGGCATGATCGCGCTGTCTTACGGCAACGGCAAGACGGTGCGCGTGCCCAAGGGGCTCAGCGTGCTGGAGGCGAGCCTGCGCCATAACGTACCGCATGCCAGCGTCTGCGGCGGCCGCGCCCGCTGCTCGACCTGCCGCATCCGCATCATCGGCGATCACGCCGCCCTGCCAGAACCCTCGCAGCGCGAGGCCTTCGTGCTCACACGCGTCGGCAGCAACGATCCGTCGATTCGCCTCGCCTGCCAGCTGCGACCGACCTGCGATCTCTCCTTCTTCCAGCTCTTCATGCCGCAGACGCTGTCGGCGAATGCGCAGGGCTCGGCGCCGGCGCGGATCGGCCAGGAGCGCTATCTCGTCAGCCTGTTCGTCGACATGCGCGGCTCGACGCAGCTCGCCGAGAAGCGGCTGCCGTTCGACACCGTGTTCATCGTCAACCGCTTCCTCGCGGCAGTGTCGCAGGCGGTGCTGGAGAATGGCGGCCAGCCGAACCAGTTCGTCGGCGACGGCATGCTGGCGCTGTTCGGGCTCACGGCGAGCCCGCAGCTCGCCTGCCGCCAGGCGCTGAAGGCCGCCACCGGCATCGCCCTCCATGTCGACGAGCTCAATCAGCTCCTGAGCCACGATCTGCGCCAGCCGATCCGCTTCGGCATCGGCATTCACGGCGGCGAGGTCATCATCGGCGACATCGGCTACCGCGACCACATCGTCTTCACCGCGCTCGGCGACGCGGTCAACGTGGCCGCGCGCCTGCAGGACATGACCAAGACGCTCGCCTGCGAGGCCGTCGTCTCCGACGAGGTGCGGCTGACGGCCGGGCTTGCCGAGGACACCCTGCCGCAGCAGGAGGTCACGATCCGCGGCCGCGACGAGCCGATGGTGGTGCGCGTCGTCGCCGATACAAGACAGCTCGCTTTGCTCGTTGACGGTACCGAGCTTGCAGCGGCGTAAGTCGCGGGCCAGGTGGGAGGTGCGCCCCCTCTCCCGCTTGCGGGAGAGGGCTGGGGAGAGGGTGTCTCAGCAATGGGGCAATCCCCAAGCGGACAGAACCCTCACCCGCGCCTTCGGCGCGACCTCTCCCGCAAGCGGGAGAGGTGTCCCACCAGCACCGGCCTGTTGCAGCGCAGCGTCATCCGCACGCGGCGAAAGCACGAATTGACTTCGCCTGAGTGGAAGCAACAGATGCTCGCGGGGTTCGTGGTGATGACCCGAGTCTCTGAGAACAAGCTCCGTGGGGAGATGAGATGATCGACAGACGTGACCTGCTCAAGGGAGCGGGCTTCGCCGCGTTGGCGGCGGGCCTCGGCTCCACCAAGGCACTGGCGCTCGACACCGTGACGCTGCCCTTCGCCAACGGCGAACGTCCGCTGGTGCGATATCCGCAGAAGCGGCCGATGATCGGCCTGGCCAGCCGGCCGCCGCAGCTCGAAACGCCGTTCGCGGTTTTCAACGACGGCCCGCTCACGCCGAACAACGCGTTCTTCGTCCGCTATCACCTCTCCGACCTGCCCTACAATCTCGATCCCGACAAGTTCACGCTCGAGGTCAAGGGCAAGGTCGACAAGCCGCTGAAATTGTCGCTGAAGGACATTCGCAAGATGAAGGCGACCGAGATCGTCGCCGTCAATCAATGCTCCGGCAACAGCCGCGGCTTCTCCGAGCCGCGCGTGGCCGGCGGCCAGCTCGGCAACGGCGCGATGGGCTGCGCGCGCTGGCGCGGCGTGCCGCTCAAGACCGTCCTCGAGATGGCCGGCGTACAGGCCGGCGCCCGGCAGGTCACCTTCAACGGCATGGACGGTCCGGTCAGCGACAAGACGCCCGACTTCGTCAAGGCGCTCGACATCGACCACGCCCGCGACGGCGAGGTGATGCTGGCTTATGGCATGAACGGCGAGGACCTGCCGTTCCTCAACGGTTTCCCGCTGCGCCTGGTCGTGCCGGGCTATTACGGCACATACTGGCTCAAGCACCTCAACGAGATCACCGTCATCGACAGCGTCTATGACGGCTTCTGGATGAAGTCGGCCTATCGCATCCCCGATACGCCGAACAATGCGATCGAGCCCGGCACCACGCCGAAGGCGACGATCCCGATCAACCGCTTCACCATCCGCTCCTTCATCACCAGCGTCGCCGACGGCGCCAAGCTCAAGGCCGGCAGCACCACGCTGCGCGGCATCGCCTTCGACGGCGGCAAGGGCATCAAGGAGGTCGCGGTCTCGACCGACGGCGGCAAGACCTGGACGAATGCCAAGCTCGGCAAGGATCTCGGCAAATACGCCTTCCGCGAATGGAAGCTGCCGGTGAAGCTCACGGCAGGTCCGGTCGAACTCAAGGTCCGCGCGACAAGCAATTCCGGCGAGACGCAGCCGGACACGCCGCGCTGGAACCCCGCCGGGTACTTGCGCAACGTCGTCGAAACCGTTCGCGTGACCGCGGCGTGAGGAGAATGATCATGAAGCGGACCGCTCTTCTCCTGCCCGGCCTTGCGCTCGCGGCCTGTCTCGGTGCGGCGACCGCCGCCCCGATTGCCTACAAGACCCCGGACGAGACCGCGGCGTTCAAGCCGGGGCCCAACGTCGAATTGGTCAAGAACAACTGCACCGCCTGTCATTCGGTCGACTACGTCGCCACGCAGCCGCCGATGAAGGACAGGAAGGGTTTTTGGCAGGCCGAGGTGACCAAGATGATCAAGGTCTATGGCGCACCGATCGACGATGCTGACGTCGGCAAGATCGTCGATTATCTGGCTGCGACTTATTGAGAGGGGCGCGGTCGGGGCTGTGTCAAATGATCGCTAAACGGGCAAAACCGGCAAAACCGCCGCCAAGTTGAGCGATTTTCGCCCCCGTGCCGTTGTGGTTTGAGCTACCAAGCCCGCAACATTCCGCGTATCCTGTTAGGACCGAGCCGGCCGGTTTGCGGGGACTGGCGGCTCGCGCTCGTGGAGGAAGACCCGCGGAGAAGACGTGATGCCCAAAGGTACGGTTAAGTGGTTCAACCCGACGAAGGGTTATGGATTCATCCAGCCTGCGTCGGGAGGCAAGGATGTGTTCGTGCATATCTCGGCAGTGCAGAAAGCCGGTCTGTCGACCCTCAACGAGGGACAGACGGTTGAATACGAAGAAATCGCCAACCGGGGCAAGACGTCCGCAGAGAACCTCAAAGTTTAAGCCCAGGGCATTTGCCGCTCCCGGATTCCATCCGGGAGTTGGGCCAAAAAAATTTTAGACGATTGGGTGCATTCGACAGGGCTTGCGATTGCGCACACGCGATTTTTTTGCGTGCAAGGAACCTCTGATCGTTACGATGCATATGACAATCGCGGGGCCGTTCCGATGGAATCGGAACGGGTCTGATTTGACGCGTTTTCTTGACACGAACCGGTATCCACTTCGCTTGAAAACGCTCTAGCTAGCCCACCGGCAGTGGTGCGTCGCGCTTGATTTCTTCCATCACGGCATAGGTGCGCGTCTCGCGCACGCCCGGCATTGAGAGCAGCCGCTCGCCGAGAAAGCGGCGATAAGCCGTCATGTCCGGCAGCCGCGCCTTCACCAGGTAGTCGAAGCCGCCGGCGACCATGTGACACTCCAGCACCTCCGGCGCGAGCTTTACGGCGCGCGCGAACCGCTCGAAATTGTCGGGCGTGGTCTTGTCGAGCAGCACCTCGACGAACACCAGAAGCCCAAGCCCGAGCCGGTGCGGATTAAGTCTCGCGCCATAGCCTTCGACAAAACCTTCGCGCTGCAGCCGCTTCAGACGTTCGCCGACCGAGGTCGGGGACAGGCCGACCCGTTCCGCCAAGTCGACGTTTGGAATACGCCCATCCTCTTGAAGTATCGAGAGGATTTTGCGGTCTGTGCGATCAAGATCCATACTATCTACGGTCAAATGGCACTCTATGTTTATTTCCTAAGGCAAAACCGCTATTTTGTCTATCGAACTACGGCCGTGCGGGGATTACGTTTGAACCCGTCACAGGAATCGCCATGCCGAACGCCTTATCGCTTTCCTTGCCGCGCTTCAGCGCGCCCTACGCGCCAGATGATGCCGAGATCGCCGCCGCCTTGCAGCTGACGGCCCACCTCTCCCCGCCGCAGGACGCGCGGATCGACCGCACCGCGACGCGGCTGATCGAGGCGATCAGGACCCGCGACGACCGGCTCGGCGGCGTCGAGGACATGCTGCGCGAGTTCGCGCTCTCGACCAAGGAGGGGCTGGCGCTGATGGTGCTGGCGGAGGCGCTGCTGCGCGTGCCCGACGCCCGCACCGCCGACCAGTTCATCGAGGACAAGCTCGGCGAAGGCGACTTCATCCACCACGAGACCAAGTCGAGCGCCTTCCTGGTCAATGCCTCGGCCTGGGCGCTCGGCCTGTCGGCGCGCGTGATCCAGCCGGGCGAAACCCCGGACGGCACGATCGGCCGGCTGGTGAAGCGGCTGGGCGCGCCCGCGGTGCGCGCCGCCACCCGCCAGGCAATGCGGCTGATGGGCAATCATTTCGTGCTCGGTGAGACCATCGAGCAGGCGCTGGAGCGCGCGGGGCCGCGCTCAGGCCACCAGCCCCGCTATTCCTTCGACATGCTCGGCGAAGGCGCGCGCACGGCGTCCGATGCGACGCGATACTTCGATGCCTATGCCAGCGCGATCGAGACGATCGGCAAGGCCGCGGGCGAGCGTCCCCTGCCCGACCGCCCCGGCATTTCCGTAAAACTCTCGGCGCTGCATCCGCGCTTCGAGGCGATCAGCCGCGACCGCGTGATGCGGGAGCTGGTGCCCGATCTTCTTGATCTCGCCAAGCGCGCCAAGGCGCATGATCTGAACTTCACGGTCGATGCCGAGGAGGCCGACCGCCTCGAACTCTCACTCGACGTGATCGCGGCGACGCTCGCCGATTCCGCGCTCGCCGGCTGGGACGGTTTTGGGCTAGCGATCCAGGCCTACCAAAAACGCGCCGGCGACGTCATCGACTACATCGACGGCCTTGCCCGCGCGCTCGATCGCAAGCTCATGGTGCGCCTGGTCAAGGGCGCGTATTGGGACACCGAGATCAAGCGCGCGCAGGAGCGCGGGCTCGACGGCTATCCCGTCTTCACCCGCAAGGCGATGACGGATCTCAACTACGTCGCCTGCGCCCGGAAGCTGCTGGCGCTGCGCCCGCGCATCTTCCCGCAATTCGCAACCCACAACGCGCTGACGGTCGCGACCGTGCTGGAGCTTGCCGGTCACGACGGCGGCTACGAATTCCAGCGCCTGCACGGCATGGGCGAAGCGCTCTATGAGCGGCTGGCGCAGGACCATCCCGGCATCGCTTATCGCACCTACGCGCCGGTCGGCAGCCATCGCGACCTCCTCGCCTATCTGGTGCGGCGCCTTCTGGAGAACGGCGCCAACTCCTCCTTCGTGGCGCAAGCCTCCGACTATCGCGTGCCGGTCGCCACCCTGCTGCAGCGTCCGGCCGACTTCGTGGCCAAGCCGCAGCAGGCTAGCCACCCCAGGATTCCGCTGCCGCGCGATCTCTTCGCGCCGGAGCGCAGGAATTCGAAAGGTGTCGAATTCGGCGAACGCGCCGCGCTCGACCGCCTGCTTGCCGACATCGCTGCCGAGACGACCGATCTCAGGCCGGTCAGCGATGACACCCCGGAACAGGCCAATGCTGCGATTGCCGCCGCCCGCGCCGGCTTCGCATCGTGGAGCCGGACGCCGGCGGCTACGCGCGCGGCGGCGCTGGAGCAGGCCGCCTATCTCCTCGAGCAGCGCGCCGCGCATTTCATGGCGCTGCTGCAACGCGAGGGCGGCAAGACGCTCGACGACGCGCTCTCCGAGGTCCGCGAAGCCGCCGACTTCTGCCGCTACTACGCCGCGCAGGGCCGAAAGCTTTTCGGCACTGACGAGGCGATGCCGGGCCCGACCGGCGAGAGCAATGGGCTCGCTTTGCGCGGCCGCGGCGTATTCGTCGCGATCTCACCCTGGAACTTTCCGCTGGCGATCTTCCTCGGCCAGGTCACGGCGGCGCTGATGGCCGGCAATGCGGTGGTGGCAAAGCCCGCCGAGCAGACGCCGCGGATCGCGATCGAGGCGGTGCAGCTGCTGCACGAAGCGGGCGTGGCACAAAGCGCGCTGCATCTCGTCACCGGCGATGGCCGTATCGGCGCGGTTCTGACCGCGCATCCCGATATCGCCGGCGTCGTCTTCACCGGCTCGACCGAGGTCGCGCGCGCGATCAACCGGACGCTCGCCGCCAAGGACGGACCGATCGTGCCGCTGATCGCGGAGACCGGCGGAATCAATGCCATGATCGCGGATGCGACCGCGCTGCCCGAGCAGGTCGCCGACGACGTCGTCACCTCCGCCTTCCGCTCCGCCGGTCAGCGCTGCTCAGCGCTGCGGCTCTTGTTCGTGCAGGAAGAGGTCGCCGACCGCATGATCGAGATGATCGCGGGTGCCGCGCGCGAACTGCGGATCGGCGATCCCGGCGACATCGCGACCCATGTCGGGCCGGTGATCGACGCCGAGGCCAAAGAGCGGCTGGACGCCCATATCGCGCGCATGGCGAAAGAGGCGCGGCTGCATTTTGCCGGCAAGGCGCCCGAGGGGACGTTCGTCGCACCGCATATTTTCGAGCTCGCGGACGCCGGCCAGCTCACCGAAGAGGTTTTCGGCCCGATCCTGCATGTCGTGCGCTACCGCGCCGAGCATCTCGACCGCGTGCTCCAGGCGATCGAGCAGAGCCGCTTCGGGCTCACGCTCGGCATCCACTCCCGCATCGACGACACGATCGAGGCTGTTATCGCGCGGTTGTCGGTCGGCAACATCTACGTCAACCGCAACATGATCGGCGCGGTCGTCGGCGTGCAGCCGTTCGGCGGCAACGGCCTGTCCGGAACCGGCCCCAAGGCCGGCGGCCCGCACTATCTCGCGCGCTTTGCCACCGAGCAGACCGTGACGATCAACACCGCCGCTGCCGGCGGCAATGCTGCCTTGCTTGCAGGCGAGGAGTAGAGCCAAGCTCTCTCTCACCGTCACCCCCGCGCAATGGCGAAGCCGTTGCGCGGAGGATGACGGAACTGATATCTCCATCGCAGCGGGCGCCCTGCGCCTAGCGCCGTTGCATCCCGCCAAAACATCGGTCAATGATCGAACGGCATCCGCTGCGCGAATTCCAGCGCGCGGGATACGACAAGAGCGAGGGAGCGTCGCCGCGATGGAGAAGGGCATTTTTGCAGGGCTCAAGGTTCTGGACTGCGCGAGCTTCATCGCCGCCCCTGCTGCCGCGACCGTGCTGTCGGATTTCGGTGCCGACGTCATCAAGATCGAGCCGCCGGGCACGGGCGATCCCTACCGCAACCTGCCCAACCTGCCCGGCTATCCCGCGAGCGAGCACAACTTTGCCTGGCTGCTCGAAGCCCGCAACAAGAAGAGCCTCGCACTCGACCTCACCAAGCCCGAGGCACAGGCCGTGCTCTACAAGCTGGTGGAGGAGACCGACGTCTTCATCACCAACATGCCGCCGCAGGTGCGCATCAAGCTCGGCATCACCCACGAGCATCTCGCCCATCTCAACGAGCGGCTGATCTACGCCTCCTTCACCGGCTATGGCGAGAAGGGCGAGGAGGCCAACAAGCCCGGCTTCGACAGCAACGCCTATTGGGCGCGCTCCGGCCTGATGGACCTCGTGCGCGCCGACATCCACACCACGCCGGCCCGCTCGGTCGCCGGCATGGGCGATCATCCCTGCGCGATGGCGTTCTACGGCGCCATCGTCACCGCGCTCTATCAGCGCGAGAAGACCGGCAAGGGCTCGCACGTCGCCTCCAACCTGATGGCGAACGGCGTGTGGGCCGCGAGTGTGCTGGCGCAGGCAAAGCTCTGCGGCGCAAAGTTTGGCGAGCGGCGGCCGCGCGAGCGTGCGCTCAATGCGGTCGCCAACCATTATCAGTGCAAGGACGAGCGCTGGCTGATCCTGTCGCTGCTCAACGAGGAGCGGCAATGGCCGACGCTCGCCCGCTGCCTCGGGCGTGAGGATTTGATCGACGATCCCCGCTTCGCGACCAAGGCCGACCGCCACGCGCGCTCGGTCGAGCTGATCAAGATTCTCGACGAAACTTTCGCCACCAAGGACCTCGCCGAATGGCGAAAGATCCTCGACGGCAACGGGCTGGTGTTCGGCGTCGTCGGCATCCTCGACGATCTGCCGACCGACAAGCAGATGCTCGACAATGAGGTGCTGGTGCCGTTCGAGAACGACACCATGCTTACGGTCAACAGCCCGATCTGGATCGACGGCGCCAAAAAGGTGCAGCCGCGCAAGCCGCCGGCGGTCGGCGAGCACAGCGACGAGATCTTGCGTCAGGCGGGCTACGACGAGGCGACGATCAGGAAGCTGCGGGCGGCGGGGGCGGTGGCGTAGGGGCTGGTGATTGCGGAGGGGCTGACGCTAGCCCCAACGTCATGGCCGGGCTTGACCCGGCCATCCACGTGCCTCCGCGCTTGAGGACAGACGTGGATGCCCGGGTCAAGCCCGGGCATGACGACTGAGAGGATTGCGCGCAGCTTGCTGCAACACGTTCACCGCGAGGTCCCATGCCCGCTTATCGCCTGCACTACTTCCCGGAATCCGGCAACAGCTACAAGCTCGCGCTGATGCTCACGCTGTGCGGCGAGCGGTTTGAGGGCGTGTGGACCGATTTTGCCGGCGGCGTCACCCGCACGGCTGAGTGGCGCAGAAGCGTCAACGAGATGGGCGAGATCCCGGTGCTGGAGGTCGATGGCGTCAGGAAGACGCAGACCGCGCCGATCCTGCTGGGGCTTGCAGAAGCATATGGCCGCTTCGGCGGCGAGACGGCGGACGAAAAATTCGAGCTGTTGCGCTGGCTGTTCTGGGACAACCACAAGCTCACCGGCTACATGGCGACCTATCGCTTCATGCGGACGTTCACGGCGAACGGCGACCCGCAGGTGCTAAGACATTTTCGGCGCCGGCTCGACGACTTCCTCGGCATTTTGGAGCAGCACCTTCAGCACAACGCGTTTGCGATCGGCGCGAAGCCGACGATCGCGGACATCTCGATGATGGCCTATCTGCATTATCCGAGCGACGAGCACGGCTACGACTTTGCGCAAAGCCATCCCGCGATTCATGCCTGGCTCGGCCGCATGGCGGAGCTCCCCGGCTGGCGCGCCGTCTACGATCTCCTGCCCGGCAAGCGCATGACGCATTATTCGACGTGACTACCGCGCCTTCACAAAACACATTCCGATGCGGGTCGAACCGCCCGCCGCCTGACAAGCGAGATTCTTGGCACAGGTCCATGACGTAAAACTCTTGTCGGCGGCGGCCGATCCCGCGCCTTGCAAATAACAATGGGCGCCCCAGCCGTCCTCATACTCGGTCCCCGCAAGCTCCGTGCTGCCGCGCACCTGCGGCCGGCTGGCGAATCCGCGCGAGAAGTCGGGCCGTTTGCCGTCACGGAAAGCGGTGAGGATGTCGCGGCGGCGAACCTGGTCGCCGAAGAAATGCGGCGAGGCCGGCACGATGGTGGAATTGGACGGCTTGTCCACCGTCCAGTCGACGCCCGGGAAATGGAAGCCGCCGATGCCGCGGGTCTGGTGGCAGCCGGCGCAGGTGATGTCGTTGAGCCGGCGCTGGAAGCCCGCGACCGAGCGGATGTTTTGCAAGGTGACCCCGCGCTCCGAGGCCGTCTTGAGCGCACCGACGACGTCGCTCTCGCTGAATGCGGGATCGCGCTCGCCCTCCCCCTGCATCAATCCGAATTCGGGTTGCAGGCTGGAGGGATCGAGGCCGGCCGGCGTCGGCACGACGGCGGCTTTCGCGAGGAATTTTTCCGGGATCAGCACCATGCCGCGATCGAAGTCGCGCAAATGCTCTGATACGAGCAGCCATGCCTTGAAGTCGCGCCGCAGGCTCTCGTCCGCTAGCATCCGATCACGGTCGATCTGGTTTTCGAGCGGGGCCTCCTCGAACAACTTGGTGTCCGAATTGTACCTGAACACTTTCAGGAGATAGTCGGTGCGGAAATCATGCAGCGCCGATTTCGGAGCGACCGCGATCTGGGTGTTGGTCTCAATGCGATCGAGCAGCGCATCGTCGGGAAACGGCAGGGCATCGACCAGTTTCTGCCACTTGTCGTTGGCGAGCCAGCGCCGCGCGATCTCCGCACAAGTGATGTCCTTGAGTTCGCGCCCCTCCTGTCGCGGGTCCCGCGCCTTCAGCACGAGATTGAGCGTCATCGGCAGGCGCGTGGCCGCCTTGCCGCCCTCCGGCTTCGCTTCAAAACGCGTGAGGCGGTAGATCAGGCGGATCTCGCCACACGACTCTTCCGACACATAGGCGCGGTCCATGCGGTTGACGATGCCGGCCAGCACGAAACGCGTCTGGTTGGATTTGAGCGCTGCGCGGTCGAACAGTTGAACGTCAAAGCCCTCGCCGACGCCGATGGTCTCGTTCGGAAAGCTTGCCTTGTGTCGCGCGATGTAACGTTCGAACTCAGCGTCGATGGCGGGACGGATTTGCGCAAGCTGCTTGAGCCAGGAGAACAGCATGTCCGTCGTCAGCGGGAAATTCGCATTGCGCTCGCGCCACAACAGCCGCGAGATCGAAAGCACATCGTCCTGCTCGAGCCTGCGCAGCAGATCGGGATCGGTGATCGCCGTGCCGCGCTCCAGCGCCGGGTCTTCTGCTGCCGCAGGCGACGGCGCGCCGCTGCATAGCGCGACGAAGGCGACGAGGATTCGGAAGACGCGGCCGAGGCTCATGCCTTCACTAACACCGCGACGACACCGCTATTCAAGCAAAAAGGGCGCTTCACATCGCGGTGAAGCGCCCTTTGAAATGTGGATCGGCTGCGAGTTAGCGCGCGACGATCAGGCCCTTGCTGGTCACGACGACCCAACGGCCGTCCTGGCGGCGGATCGCATCGACGCGGCCGAGCCCCGGCACGGGATCGCCGGCATAGACTTCATAGAGGCCCGAGCGGCTCTCGATCAGAGCGCCGCCATTGGCGACATCACGCAACCGCCAGCCCTCGACCGTCGGCAGCCGGCCGACTTCGACTTTTGGCGGAGCGGCCGACGGCGCGGCTGCGGCGGCCTGAGCAGAAGCTGCGGCAGGGGCAGGAACAGGGGCAGGTGCGGCGGCGGCGACCTGCGCCGGCGCGATCGAGCCGGTCGTCTCCTTGGCGGCGACGGTCTGTGCGGGAGCCGCGGCCTGTGCCGCGCGGAGCTTGTCGACGCTGTCGGAGAGTTTTGCGAGCCTCGCCATCGGTTCGGCCTGCGCCTTCTCGAGCTTGTCGAGCCGGTCGTTGGTCTTGTTGAACTGGGTCACACCCGTCTTGGAGCTGTGATCGAGATTGGCCTTCAGCGCGACGACGTCGGCGTCGATCCGCGCAACCGAGTTTTCCAGCGCGCTGGTGTCGGCAGCCGGGGCCGGGGCCGGCGCCTGGTTCGACGCAAAGTGCATGACGCCGGCGGTCGCCAGCGCGCCGCTGATGGCGCCGACGACGGCGGCAAGCGCAACCACCGCCGCCATCGCGGACAGCCGGCGCGTGCCGCCTGCGGCCTTCTCCTCGGCCTTCGGCTGCGGAGCAAAATCCTCGCGTTCCCAGGCGCGGTCGGCGGGCGGCATCACGATCAGCTTGCCGAGCTTTGGCTCGACCTTGTCGTCAAGCTTGGGTTCGGCCTCGAGCTTCGGCGGCTCGACCCTGGTCGGTTCGATCCTGGTCGATTCGATCTTCGGCAGTTCGACCTTGGGTGCCCCGGCGATCGGCGCGTCCGGCTTGGGCGGCGCCTCATGATCGGGGGCGATCGACGGGGCGTCGATTCCGGCTTCCGGCGATGCAGCCTGGGCGGCGACTTCTGCGCCGTCCCGGTCGGACATTGTTTCGCTCACGGCTCAAATACTCCAGTCAGGATTGACCTTTTGGTAACTTTCATAGCTTGCGAAATCCTTACCTTCGGACCCGCTTACCGAAATTTTAGGAACTGATCCGGGGCCGAATTGAGCCGGGATCGTGGAACCGGCGTGGCAGTGTGAAACAGGATGTGATCGATGCTGCCCTGCGGCATCGGCCATGACCGGGCGGAGCCGTCATGTGCCTGTTCCACAATGTCGTCCTGGCGAAACAGGCCGTAAAAAAACTCAGCGCGCTCGTTTCGACGTAGAATCTGATTCTCTTGCGCGACAGAAGAGAGAACCAAGTAGTCAGTAAAGAGCTTGAAAGCAGGGGCGTGGAGCATCCTGTTCTATCGAGCTCTCCGAATCTTGAGTTTTTGCACAGCCTGGTTCGCCAGGACGACAGCGAGATTACATCACCACGGGCTTGTCCGGCAGCTCGTTCGTATGCGGGCCGCCCGGCGGGAAGTGTTTGGCCAGCTCTTGCGACACTGCCTCGATCCCTGCCAGCACGCCGCGCTCGAACTGGCCGGAGCGAAACTCCGCCTCCATCGCGCGGCAGATTTTTTCCCAGCCCTCGGTGCCCACCTTCGTGTCGATGCCGCGGTCGGCGACGATCTCGACGTCGCGGTCGGCGAGCAGCAGGTAGATCAGGACGCCGTTGTTGTCCGCGGTGTCCCAGATCCGCAGATGCGAGAAGACATCGAGCGCGCGCTCACGCGCCGGCTGATTGCGGAACAACGGCCTGCCATCGAGCGCGCCTTCCACCACGAAGCGGACCTGGCCGGAATGCGTGGTCTCGCTCTGCTTGGTCGCCTGCTCGATCCGGTCGAGCACTTTTGGCGTGAATATCTGCTTGGCGCGCCACTGATGATGCACCAGATGTCTGGCTATGCGCTTGATGCTCATGACCGTCACCAGCTCCCCGACGCGCCGCCACCGCCAAAACTACCACCGCCGCCGCTGAAACCGCCGCTGCTGCTGCTGCTCGACGATCCGCTGCTCCAGCCTCCCGACGAGGACCCGCTCGACCAGGAGCCGCGGCGCGAAGATCCCGTGCTGGGGCCGGCGGCCCCAAGCAGGTCGGCGACGAAGCCGATGACGAAGCCGATGACGCCTGCAATGACGGAAAGCGTGACAGAGCCGACGAAGAACCAGGCGATGATCGCAATGATCCCGCCGGCGACCAATGATCCGAGCAGCCGCCCCAGGATGGCACGAAAGAACCCGCCAATCCCCAGCGAGCCGAACATTGTCACGGCAAAGAGCGGCCCGAACGCGTCAAAATCATCGGAATCGAAGTTCACGTTGCGTGAAGGTGCCGGCAGCGGCTCGCCATCGATCACGCGGATCATCCGGTCGACGCCAGCGACAATGCCGCCGGCAAAGTCGCCGCTCCTGAATTTTGGCGCGATGTTCTCGTCGATGATCCGCCGCGACGTCACGTCGGTGAGCACACCTTCGAGACCATAGCCGACCTCGATGCGCAGATGGCGGTCGCCCTTGGCGACGACCAGGATCGCGCCGTCATCGACCTTCTTGCGGCCGATCTTCCAGGCATCTGCGACTTTGATTGAATACTGCTCGATGGTCTCGGGCTGCGTCGTCGGGACGATCAGCACCGCGATCTGGGTGCCCTTGCGCGTTTCGAAGTCGCGCAGCTTCGCGCTTAAGGAGGCGATGTCGCCGGAGCTCAGCGTCCCGGTCTGATCGACCACGCGGCCACTAAGCTGCGGCACGGCGATGTCTGCTGTCGCCGCGAATGCGCCGCCAAGCAGGAGAGCGAGGACGATCGTGATGCGCCACAGGGCATGCCATACCCTCGCTGTCATCGCCCGGCTCGACCGGGCGATCCAGTATTCCAGAGACGCTGGCGTGATACGGAGAGGCCGCGGCGTACTGGATTCCCCGCCTGCGCGGGGAATGACGGCGGTGGGCGTGGCGCGCATCGGGGACGACAGCTACTTCGACGGTGCCGGGTTGAAATCGACTTTCGGTGCGGTCGAAATCTCCTTCTCGTTCTCGACCGAGAAGTTCGGCTTGTCCTTGTAGCCGAACATCATCGCGGTGAGGTTGCTCGGGAACGAGCGGACGGTGGTGTTATACTCCTGCACCGACTTGATGTAGCGGTTGCGGGCCACCGTGATGCGGTTCTCGGTGCCCTCGAGCTGCGACATCAAATCCTTGAACAGCGCGTCGGATTTGAGCTGCGGATAGTTTTCGGTGACGACCAAGAGCCGCGACAGCGCGCTGGAGAGCTCGCCCTGGGCGGCCTGGAACTTCTGGAACGCGGCAGGATCGTTCAGGATCTCGGGCGTCGCCTGGATGCTACCGACCTTGGCGCGCGCATTGGTGACGCCGAGCAGCACGTCCTTTTCCTGCTGCGCAAAGCCCTTCACCGAATTGACGAGATTGGGCACGAGATCGGCGCGGCGCTGGTACTGGTTCACGACCTCCGACCAGTTGCCCTTGATCTGCTCATCCTGGCTCTGGATGGCGTTGTAGCCGCAATTGGTCAGGCTCAGCGACGCGAGCGCCGCCAGCACGGTCAAGAACTTGCGCATGAAATTTCTCCCGGTGGAATCTCCGGGTCTAGATACCAGATTGAGCCGGCCGGGTGTCGAGATTTCTCGCTCGTCATTCCGGGGCGATGCGAGGGGATCGCGCAAGCGGGCCCCGGGGCATCGAACCCGGAATCTCGAGATTCTGGGTTCGCTTCGCGCCCCGGAATGACGAGAACGCAAGAAGCTGCGCAGCCGCATGACGCAAGCCTCTTGCCTATCCCCGGCCGACATAGTCACATGGAGCCACAATAAGAACGCCACGGAAACGCCGAGGAAAACATCATGACCTCGTTCGAGACCATCGTCGTGGAGAGGCCGGAGCCGGCAATCACCCGCGTCGTGATGAACCGGCCCGAGGCGCGCAATGCGCAGAACCTCCAGATGACATACGATCTCAACGCCGCCTTCGACGCGGCGGTGCAGGACGATGTGGTCAAGGTCATTATCCTGGCGGGCAGCGGGCCGCATTTCTCGGCGGGCCATGACCTTCGCCCCGGGGCCAGCAATGCCGCCGGCGTCGATTTTCCGCCGATCGGAAATTGGGGCGGGTTCGCCGAGCCCAACGCCCATGGCCGCTTCGCGCGCGAGCAGGAGATCTATCTCCAGATCACGCGGCGCTGGCGCAACCTCGCCAAGCCCATGATCGCCGAGGTGCACGGCAAGTGCATCGCGGGCGGGCTGATGCTAGCCTGGGCGTGCGACCTCATCGTCGCCAGCGACGACGCGCAGTTCTGCGATCCTGTTGTCACCATGGGTGTCTGCGGCGTCGAATGGTTCGTGCATCCCTGGGAGCTCGGCCCGCGCAAGGCCAAGGAGTTCTTGTTCACGGCTGACAGCTGGAGTGCGCAGGAGGCGCATCAGCTCGGCATGGTCAATCACGTCGTGCCGCGCGCGGAATTGTCGTCCTCGGTGCTGGCGCTGGCGCGCAAGATCGCGGCAAAGCCGTCCTTCGCGCTGAAGCTGACCAAGGAGGCCGTCAACCGCTCGGTCGACGTGATGGGGCAGCCCGCGGCGATCGACCAGGCCTTTGCGCTGCATCAGCTCTGCCACGCCCACAATCTTCAGGAATTTGGGATGATCGTCGACCCCTCGGGCCTGCATCCCTCGGTGCGCAAGCCGCCGGCGGCCGCGGAGTAAATCAATGGATCTGAATTTGAGCGACGAGCAGCGGCTGCTGCGCGAAAGTGCGGAGCGCTTCATCACCGAGAGCTACGACGCCGATCACCGCCGCCGCATGGCGAACGATCCGCTCGGCTTCAGCCCCGCAGTCTGGAAGCAGTTCGCCGAGCTCGGCTGGCTGGCGCTGCCGATCCCGGAGGCCTATGACGGCCTCGGCGGTGGCGCGGTCGATGTCGGAATCTTGATGGAAGCCTTTGGCCGCGGGCTAGTGTCGGAGCCCTATGTCGCAACCGTCGTGCTCGGCGCGGGGCTGGTCGAAAAGCGTGGCGGCGAGCAGCAGAAGCAGGGGATCCTGCCCAGGATCGCCGACGGCACGCTCAAACTGGCCTTGGCCCATTCCGAGCGCGGCGCGCGATTCGATCTTTCCAACGTCGCGACGGTCGCCAACAAGACCGTGCAGGGCTGGCGTCTCTCCGGCACCAAGATCGCGGTGCTCGACGGCCACGCCGCCGATCAGATCATCGTCTCCGCACACATCCACGATCACCAGGGACCCTCGGGCCGGATCGGCCTGTTCCTGGTGCCGGCGCAGACGCCGAGCCTCGTCATCTCGGACTTCGCGCGGCTTGGCGGCGGACGTGCCTGCAACATCGAAATCTCCGACGTGCACCTGCCCGAGGACAGCAGGCTCGGCGGCAGTGACGACGCCCTGCCCGCGATCGAATGGGCCGTCGACCGCGCCATGGCCGCGCTCGGCGCCGAGGCCGTCGGCATCATGCAGACGCTGCTCGACATGACGCTGGAGTACACAAAGATCCGCAAACAGTTCGGCCGGCCGCTCTCCGCCAACCAGGTGATCAAGCACCGGCTCGCCGACATGGCGATCCAGTGCGACGAGTCGCGCTCGATGGCGCTGCGCGCCGCGCTGAGGGCCGACGCCGAGCCTGTCGAACGCGCGCGGGCCGCCTCCGGCGCCAAGGCAAAGATCGGCAAATGCGCGCGCTTCGTCGGCGAGCAGTCGATCCAGCTTCACGGCGGCATGGGTGTTACCGAGGAGCTGGAGGTCGGCGCCTATTTCAAGCGGCTGATCGCCTTCGACACGCTGTTCGGCGGCAGCGCGCATCATTATCGCCGCCATGCCGAGCTTGGCCGCACCACTGTTCCGGCCTGACCGAAGGGAGCGCAACATGGATCTGTCCTTCAATGCCGAGGAGCGCGCCTTCCAGGCCGAGGTCAACGACTTCATCGCCAGGAATCTCACCGACGAGATGAAGCGCGCCACTGCGCTGACGCCGTCGGTTTTTTCCGACCCCGATATCGGCATGGCCTGGCAGCGCGCGCTGCACAGGCGGGGCTGGGGCGCGCCGGGCTGGCCGGTCGAGCATGGCGGGCCGGACTGGACGCCGGCGCAACGCTGGATCTTTGAGACCGAATGCGCGCGCGCCGGCGTGCCGAATGTCAACGTGATGGGCGTGAAGATGGTCGGCCCCGTCATCATCGGCTTTGGCTCGCCGGAGCAGAAGAATTTTTACCTGCCGCGGATTCTCTCCGGCGAGGACTATTGGTGCCAGGGCTATTCCGAGCCGGGCTCCGGCTCCGACCTGTCGTCGCTGAAGACGCGCGCCGTGCGCGACGGTGACGACTACATCATCAACGGCACAAAGATCTGGACCACGCATGCCCACCACGCCAACCGCATGTTCGCGCTGGTGCGGACCAGCGACGGCCCGCGGCAGCAGGACGGCATCAGCTTCATCCTGATCGACATGAAGACGCCGGGCATCACCACGCGGCCGATCCTCACCATCGGCGGCGACCACGAGGTCAACCAGGTGTTTTTCGACGACGTGCGCGTGCCCGCCGCCAACCGCGTCGGCGACGAGGGCAAGGGCTGGACCTACGGCAAATACTTGCTCGAGTTCGAGCGCGGCTCGGGCATCGCATCGGCAAAACTGCGCGAAGGCTTGCGGGCGATCGCGGAGCTTGCGGAGTCCGATCTGACGGGACGCGCGATCGATGACGCTGACATCTCCACCCGCATCTCCGAGGTGGAGGTCGACATTGACGCGCTGGAGATGACCGAGCTGCGCGTGCTCTCGGCGCTCCAGACCGGACAAAATCCGGGCGCGGTCTCCTCGATCCTGAAGCTGCGCAACAGCGAAATCCGCCAGGCGGTGACGCGGCTGGGCGCCGACGTCATCGGCCACGACGCCCTCGCGGTCGAGCCGATGCGCCCGCTCTACAAGCTCAACCATGAGCCTGCGATTCCGGAGGACATGCTGACGGTGATGCCGGAATATCTCAACGGTCGCGCCTATACGATCTTTGGCGGCACGTCGGAGATCCAGCGCGACATCATCGCGAAGATGATGCTGGGGATCTGATGCTGCGAGTTCGAGGCACGCCGGCGCCGCAAACTCGCTGTCGTCCCGGACAAGCGCAGCGCCGGGCGACGCGTAGCGTTGTCCAGAGCGGAGCGCTGATCCGGGACGACAGGTGAATGTGCGGCTGCGCGCTGACGAGCTAACCCGCCTTCGCGCCCTTGATCGCCTGCCAGATCTTCTGCGGCGTCAGGGGCGTGTTGAGCTGGGTGATGCCGAGTTCGCTCAACGCGTCCATTACGCCGTTGGTGACGCAGGGCGGGCCGCCGATGGCGCCGGACTCGCCGCAGCCTTTTGCGCCCAGCGGATTGGTGCGGCAGGGCGCGGAATCATCCAGCGTCACCACGATCGGCGGGACGTCGTCGGCGCGGGGGATGCAGTAGTCCTGGTAGCTCGCGGTGAGGAGCTGGCCTTCGGCATCGTAGGCGACGCCTTCGTAGAGCGCCTGCCCGATGCCCTGCGCGACGCCGCCATGGATCTGGCCCGTGACCAGCATCGGGTTCACCGCGACGCCGACGTCGTCGACCGTAGTGTAGCGCACGACGCGGGAGACGCCCGTTTCCGGATCGATCTCGACCTCGCAGATATGCGTGCCGTTCGGCCAGCTCGGCCCGTCAGCCTTGCCCTCGGAATCGACGCTGAGCTTGGCGCCGTTCTCCTTCTCCGCGAGCTCGAACAGGCTGATGCGGCGGTCGGTGCCGACGACAGTGAGAACGCCATCGCGGTATTCGATATCCTCGACGGAGGTCTCCAGCACGTTCGCCGCCTTCTCGCGCGCCTTCTGGATCATGTCGTTGGAGGAGACCGCCACGGCCGTGCCGCCGACGAACAGCGAGCGCGAGCCGACGCTGCCAAAACCGGTGGCGAGATCGGTGTCGCCCTGCACGACTTCGATCTTGTCCATGGGGATGCCGAGCGTGTCTGATATCATCTGGGTGTAGGTCGTCTGCAGGCCCTGCCCCATCGCCATGGTGCCGGAATGCAGGATGACGCGACCTTGCGCAGTCGCGTGCAGGCTCACTTTCTCGGTGTGGACGTTGCCGCCGGTCCATTCGATGTAGGAGGTGAGGCCGCGCCCGTAGAGCAGGCCCTTCTTCTTCGCGGCACGCTTGCGTGCGGCAAAGCCGTCCCAGTCAGCGAGCTTGGCGGCGCGATCGAGCAGGTGCGCGAAGGCACCGGAATCGTAGACCTGGCCGGCGGCATTCTTGTAGGGCAGTTGCGCCGGCTTGATGTAGTTGGCCTTCCGGATCGCGCGCGGATCCATGCCGATCTTACGTGCAGCGGCGTCGAACAGGCGCTCCACGATGAACACGGCCTCGGGGCGGCCCGCGCCGCGATAGGCGCCGACCGGTGCGGTGTGGGTCATCACCGTCTTCACCTCGAAATGCACCAGCGGCAGATCGTAGACGCCGGTCTGCACGAAGGGCCCGAGCACCAGCGGGATGATGTTGGCCGCACCCGACGAATAGGCGCCGGTGCAACCGATCGACTTGACGCGATAGGCCAGCACCTTGCCCTTCTCGTCGAGTGCGAAGGATGCGGTCGAGGTGAGATCACGGCCATGGGTGCCGCCGATGAACTCGTCGGTGCGATCGCCGCGCCAGCGGATCTTCTTGTTCAGCTTGGTCGCGGCATAGGCGACGATGCCGTCTTCCGGATAGAGATTGGTCTTCTGGCCAAAGCCGCCGCCGATGTCGCCGACCAGGACGCGCACGCTGTCCGGCGGCCGCTTCAGCACGGCACCCGCGAGCACGTCGCGGGTCGAGGCCGGTGTCTGCGACTGCACATGCAGCAGGAGGCGACCGGTCTTCTTCTCAACCTCGGCAATGGTCGAGCGCGGCTCCATGGCCGATGGCACCAGCCGCTGGCTGACGACGTCCAGCTCGACCGTATGCGTGGCCTTCGCGAAGGCGTCATCAACCTTGGCGGCGTCGCCATAGCTCATCGCGCCGACGATGTTGTCGGGCGCCTCGTCCCACACCACGGGCGCGCCGGGTTTCACGGCCTCGACGGGATCGACCACTGCGGGCAGCACCTCGTACTCGACCACGATCGCCTCGGCCGCGCCCTGCGCCAGCACGCGTGAGGTCGCGACCACGGCCGCGACCGACTCGCCCGCATAGCGCACGGTCTCATGAGCGAGCAGCCGCCGCGGCGGCACCGTCATCGGCTTGCCATCAGGGCGCTTGAAGATGTTCAGTGTGGGAATGTCACCGATATTGTCCCTGACGAGATCGGCGCCGGTGTAGATCGCAGTCACGCCGTCCATCGCAGCGGCCGCGCTGGTGTTGATCGACACGATCCTGGCATGCGCATGGGGCGAGCGCAGCACGTGCAGCCACAGCGCGCCGTCTTCCGGCTTGTCGTCGATGAACTGTCCCTTCCCGGTGAGCAGCCTCTGGTCTTCCAAACGCTTGACGGGCAGCCCCGCTCCGAAACGCAAATTGCCGGGAAGAATGTTCATTCCAATGGGTCCTTAAAGTGAAGCGCGGGCCGCCTTTTAGCGGATCGATGCCGGGCAGGCCAGACGCGGTTTTGGGCTGCCCAACCCACATTTCCGTCATGCCCGGGCTTGTCCCGCCTGCGGGGCGCCGAAGCCCCTTCGGCGCGGCGAAGGCCCGGGCATCCACGTTCTTGCTTCCGAGCGGAACGACGTGGATGGCCGGGTCAAGCCCGGCCATGACGGGGGGAGAGAGCTCAACCCACTTCGCGCAGCGCCGCCTCCACGACCTTGCGCTGGTCGGCCGTCAGCGCGGCCTGCGGCGGGACGGGATCGCCGACGTCATAGCCCTGGATCGAAAGGCCCGCCTTGATGCAGGCGGCGAGGTTGAAGCGGGCAAAAGCCTCGTTGATCCGCCACAGCTTCCGCTGCAGCGTCATGGCTGCATCCCAGCGGCCGGCCTTGCAGAGGTTGTAGAGCTCGACGCTCTGGCGCGGGATGATGCAGGCGGGCCCGGCCATCCAGCCGAGGCCGCCGATCAGCATGACAGCCGCGGGAATGTGGGCGGAGGCCGAGAACACGCGAATGCCGTCGCCACAGCGATTCATGATCGAGAGCAGCCGGCCGGTGTTGGTCGAGGCATCCTTGATGTAGCCGATGCGAGGATGCTCGGCGAGGCGCGCGATCACGTCGAGCGTCAGGTCCGAGCGCTGGAATTGCGGATTGGTGTAGATGACGACGGGAATGTCGACGGCGTCAGCGATGCTGCGGAAATAGGATTCGATCTGCGCATCGGCAATCGGGAAGTAGGCTTCCATGATCGCCAAAATGCCGTTGGCGCCAAGTTTTTGGTAGTCCTTTGCCTGCGCCACCGCATCCGCTGTCGCGGTCGAAGCAACTCCAGCGACCACGGGGACACGGCCCTTCGCGGCTTCGATCGTGGTCCGCACCACCTCGGTCCGCTGCGCGGCGTTGAGATAGGCGAACTCGCCGGTCGAGCCGAGCGACGTCAGCCCATGGACACCGGCGCCGATCAGATCGTCGCAGAGTTGTCCGAGGACATTTGTGCGCACGGTGCCATCAGCATCGACGGGCGAGACGAGATAGGGAAAGACGCCGTGAAATTCGGACATGTCGGGGGTGGATCCCGGAAAGCTGGTTTACGCTCTCCGGGTCTTAGCAACGCGCGCACCCTTGATCAAACCTTGATCAGCCGCACCCGCGTGCCCCAGGGATCGACGGCCTCGACGCCGTTCGTGAGCGCCTCGACCTTGGCGCCCGCCTTGCGCAGGCGCGCTTCCTGGGCGGCCAGCAGGTCCGGCTTCTCCGTCACTAGCGAGAACCAGGCAAGGCCCGTCATGCTGTCGTCGCGGGCGCCGGCGCCCTGGCTCTGCCAGACGTTCATGCCGAGGTGGTGGTGATAGCGGCCCGACGAGAGGAACGCGGCGCCGTTGCGGCGGCGGGTCGGATCGAGGCCGACCGTGCCGTGATAGAAATTCTCTGCCTGCGCGAGATCGCCGACGCGTAAGTGCATATGGCCGACGCGCAGGCCATCCGGCGCCTTGGCGTAGTCGCTGACGCGCGTGTTGGTGAGCGACAACAGGTCTGGGATGTTGAGCTCGTCGGTCGCCATCTTCACGGAACCCTCGCTCCACTGCCATTGCGATGGGTCGCGGTCGGCATAGACTTCGATGCCGTTACCTTCGGGATCATCGAGATAGACGGATTCAGAGACGAGATGGTCGGCAAAGCCCGACAGCGGCACGCGATGGCTCGCGGCATGCACCAGCCAGCGTGCGAGATCCTTTCGCGTCGGCATCAGGAACGCGGTGTGATAGAGGCCGGCCGCGTTGCGCGGCTCGATCACCGCCTCGGGACGCGCCTCCAACACCAGCAGCTTGACGCCGCCGGCGCCGAGCTGCGCTGAGGCTGTGGAGCGCTCCATCACCGTCAAGCCGAGCACGTCGCGATAATAGTCCGTGACGACATCGATCTGCTTGACCCGCAGCGTTACCATGCCGACCCGCATCGGTGTGCGGCTGGCGTAGGTGGGCCCGCTGCTCTCTGCATTGCTTTCGGCGCGCGCGGCGCCTGCGGCGGCCGCCGCGAGCGACGTCGCGCCGGCGAGTTGAAGGAGGGTGCGGCGGGTGAGGTCGATGGTCATCGTCGTGAGGCTCGCTGAAATGTCTTGTGCGCCCCGGGGAGCGCAAACTGCACCCCAGGGAGCGCAAACTCTGCGCCCCAGGGGGAGCGCAAACCTGCGCCCCCGGGAGCGCCAACCCGGCCGATTGCTACACTTTCCCGTGACCGGCTCCCAATCACATGTTCGTCGGATCGGCCTATCCGGGCACCACAAAGCGACGTCCTGCCCATCCGGCCAGTTTTCGTAAGGCACGCGACATCCCAGATTGTGGACAACAGGAGCCTGCCATGACCGACCTCACCCCCCTCACCTCGCTCTCGTCCGCTGTTGCCGACGTCGTCGCGCGTACTGCGCCTTCCATCGTCTCCGTGCATTCCCATCGCCTGCGGGCCTCCGGCTTCGTCTGGAAGCCCGGCCTGATCGTGACCGCCGACGAGGCGCTGGCCGATGACGGCGACGTCGAAGTGAAGCTGCCCGACGGCAGCACGAAGCCGGCCAAAATTGCCGGTCGCGACCACACCACCGATATCGCGCTGCTGCGGGTCGAGACCGACATCGCCCCGATCACGCTGTCAACCGCCGTGCCCACGCTGGGCTCGCTCTCGGTCGTCGTTGCCGCCGACCGCGGCGCGGCGACGGCAGCGCTCGGCATGGTTTCGCTTGCGGGCGCGCCATGGAAGAGCCTGCGCGGCGGTGAGATCGACGCCCGGATCGAGCTCGATGTGCGCCTGCGCCACAGCCAGCAGGGCGGGCTCGCGCTCGACGCGTCCGGGAAGGCGTTTGGCATGGCCGTGCTGGGGCCGCGGCGCGTGCTGGTGATCCCCACTGCGACCATCGCGCGCGTGGCAGCGCAGCTCGAGACAAGCGGCCGCATTGCCCGCGGTTATCTCGGGCTCGGCCTCCAGCCGGTGCGGCTCGACGACGGCGTCGGCGCGATGGTGATGAGCGTCGACAAGGCCGGCCCCTCCGCCGCTGCCGGCATCAGGCAGGGCGACGTGATCGTCGCGGTCAACGCCGAAAAACTCTCCGGTGTGCGCGCGCTGGCGCGGACGTTGGGTCCGCAGAGCGTCGGGGCGACCGTCGACGTCGCGGTGCGCCGCGGCGGTGAACCCGTCAGCTTCAAGGTCACGATCGCCGAGAGGCCCGAGGCGTGAGCGACGACGACACGCCCGACATCGCGATCGCGCTCGAGGTCGACGATCCCGTGCTGGCCGACCGGCTGGCGGCGCTGCTCGACGGCGTCGCCGGCCTGCGTCTCGCCGCACCGGGCGAAGCCGCGCTGGCAATCGTCTCGCGCGACCGGCGTGCGGCGCCGCCCGCCGATATCGCGCTGACGCCGCGCGAGCTCGATGTGCTCGGCCTGATGGCCGAGGGCGCCTCGAACAAGATGATCGCGCGCCAGCTCCGAATTTCAGTGCACACCGTGAAATTCCACGTCGGCTCGCTGCTCGACAAGCTCGATGCCACCGGCCGCACGGATGCAGTCGCGCATGCGGCCCGTCGCGGCGTGATCAATCTGTAGGGCTAGCCCTTGGTGCTCGGGAATGAGAGCTTGAATTCCAGCCCCGGCGCGTTGTCGGAGAGCTCGATCTCGGCGCCATGGAGGCGCGCGATCGCCGCGACGAGGCTGAGGCCAAGACCGTTGCCGGGCGTGTAGCGGCTCTGCTCGAGCCGATAGAAGCGCTTGAACACGTGGTCATGCTGCTCGGCGGGAATGCCGGGGCCGTCGTCGGCGACCGCGATCACCGCACCGCCTTCCGCAGCCTTGCAGGTCACGCGCACGCGCCCCTTGGCGCGGCCGTGCTTGATCGCGTTGTCGACGAGATTGGCGATGGCGTCGAACAGCAGGTCGCGATCCCCGGTCACCAGCACGTTCTTTTCGCCGGCGAGACTGAGATCCGTTCCATTCTGCTCGGCCGCGGCGTCATAGAGCTCGACAACTTCGCCTGCGATCTCCGTCAGGTTGAGTTCGCGAAAGGCACCCTTGCGGGCGCGGGTCTCGATCTCCGAGATCCGCGTGATCGAGGTGAACATGCCGAGCACGGCGTCGAGATCGGCGATGGTGTCGCCGATCAGGGCCGCATCGGTCTCGCTGTTGCGGGGCGCATGATAAGCCTTCTCTAACCGCCCGCGCATCCGCGTCAGCGGCGTGCGCAAATCATGCGCGACGTTGTCGCTGACCTGCTTCACCTCCCCCATCAGGGTCTCGATGCGGTCGAGCATCTGGTTGAGATTTTCCGCGACGCTGTCCCATTCGTCATGGCTGCCGCGCAGTGGAATGCGCTGGTCGAGCCCCGACAGCATGATGGCGCGGCTGGTGGCGTTGATCTGCTCGATCCGTCCGACAGTTCGCCGCGTCACCAGCACGGCGGCGAGGCCGGCCAGCACCAGGAGCAGCACGGCGAACACGATCAGCGCCAGCTCGATCGTGGCCGCAAAGCCGTCGTGGTCGCCGACATGGCCGAGGCGGCTCTCCACATAGGCGAGCGTCGCGAAATAGACATAGGCGATGATCGCGCAGACGATCAGGCCGAACGTCGCGATCGCGACCAGCGCCAGCTTGAACGTCGAGGACTTGAGCGTCTTAGCCAGGAGCACGGAGACAATATCCGATGCCGCGGATGGTATGGATCAGCGGATAGGCCTGGGTATCGTCGACCTTGCGGCGGACGCGGCCGACATAGACGTCGATGATGTTGGTCGAGGGATCGAAATGCAGGTCCCAGACGTGCTGAAGCAGCATCGCGCGAGAGACGACACGGCCCTCGTTGCGCACGAGATATTCGAGCAGCTGGAATTCGCGCGGCAGAAGCGGAATCTTGCGGCCGCGCCGGCTCGCGGTGCGCGCGATCAGGTCGACGGCGAGGTCACCGACACGCAAAATGGTTTCCTTGGCGATGGTCTCGCTGCGGCGGCCAAGCGCCTCCAGCCGCGCCAGGAGCTCGACGAAGGAATACGGCTTGACCAGATAGTCGTCGCCGCCGGCGCGCAAGCCGCGGACGCGATCATCGATCTCGCCGAGCGCCGAGATGATCAGGAACGGCGTGCTGACGCCGTCGTCGCGGAGCTGCCGCATCACGGTGATGCCGTCGATGTCGGGCAGCATGCGGTCGATGGTGATGACGGCATAGTCGCGGGCGGTGCCGTGGCTCAGCGCCTCGCGGCCCGTCGCCGCGAGATCGACCTCATAGCCCGAGGTCGTGAGCTCCTCCACGAGCTGGCCTGCGGTCTCCAGATCGTCCTCGACGACCAGGATGCGGCGGTGACCTCCGGTCATGACATGCTCCGCGCGACGATCGCCGCCAGACTATCCCGTTCCGGGGCAGGGCGGAACTGCCCGGCGACGATCGCGACAATGGTGCGGTCCGGCGATACTAATACCAGTAGTCCCCGCACACATTGACCCATTGCCAGCCATAGGGCGTCCAGGTCCTGCGCCAGCAGCCGTCATCGTAATAGTTGGCGTAGACGAAGGGCGCGCCGACGAAGGCGAACCGGTGGAAGCGATGATGCCGGAAGAAGAAGGCGTGGCGTCCGACGAAGGGCCTGCCGTGCCAGGCCGTGCCGGCAAAGCGCGGCCCGAAGGCTGCGCGGGTCGCTAACGGCGCACCGGCAAAGCGCGGCCCGACGAAGGCCGCGCGGGCAGCCATTGGGCTGCCTGCAAAGCGCGGACCGAAGGCCGCACGCGCGCCCATTGGGCTACCGGCGAAGCGCGCGCCTCCAAAGCTTGCTCCGCCAAAGTGGCCGCCGCCCATGCCGCCCACGTGCATGCCGCCGCCACCACCAAAATGCGCACCGCCCCCGCCGCCAAAGCCGCCGGGACCTCGCGCCAGCACCGGCGAAGCAACCGCCAGCGTCGCAGCGACGGTCGCCGCGACGAAGCCGGTAAGAAGCCTGTTGGTCATCGGAATATCCTCCATACAGCGCGGCGACAGTCTCGCCGCACGAAGAGGACCAGATGACGAGACGGTGCAGCCGCCTTCAACTTACAAATGCGCCAGATTCTGACGCTGAAGTTAGTTTGGCAGGCGGCGTCACACCCGCTTGCCGCCGCTCTTTTCCGCCGCACGGCGCAACGCCTCGGCGAGCGCACCGCCACCGGAGGATTCCTGCGGCTTGCGCGGGGCGGATGACGTCATCTTGCCTGGGCTGCGCGTATTGTCGCGCGCCATGCCCGGCGCATCCTTCTTGGCACCGACCTCGTCGTCGAGCCGCAGCGTCAGCGAGATGCGCTTGCGGGCGACCTCGAAGTCCAGCACCTTCACTTTGACGATGTCGCCAGGCTTCACCACCTCGCGCGGATCTTTGATGAAGGTTTTTGACATCGCCGAGATGTGCACGAGGCCGTCCTGGTGCACGCCAATATCGACGAAGGCGCCGAAGGCGGCGACGTTGGTTACCGTGCCCTCCAGGATCATGCCCTTCTGGAGATCCTCGATCTCCTCGACGCCTTCCTTGAACACCGCCGCCTTGAAAGCCGGGCGCGGGTCGCGGCCGGGCTTTTCCAGCTCGCGCAGGATGTCGGTGACGGTCGGCAAGCCAAACGTCTCGTCGACGAAATCCTTCGGCTTCAGCGTGCGCACGATTTCGCCGCTGCCGATCAGCGTCTTGATGTCGCTCTTGGTGGCGCTGAGAATCCGGCGCACCACCGGATAGGCTTCCGGATGCACGCCGGAGGCATCGAGCGGGTCTTCACCGCCGAGGATGCGCAAAAAGCCCGCGCACTGCTCGAACGCCTTCGGCCCGAGCCGCGGCACGTCCTTGAGTGCCTTGCGCGACTTGAACGGGCCGTTGGCGTCACGGTGCTGCACGATGCTCTGCGCCAGCCCCGCGCCGACGCCCGAAACCCGCGCCAATAGCGGCGCCGAGGCGGTGTTGACGTCGACGCCAACCGCGTTCACGCAATCCTCGACCACGGCATCAAGCGATTTTGCGAGTTTGGCCTGGCCGAGGTCGTGCTGATACTGGCCGACGCCGATCGCCTTGGGCTCGATCTTGACCAGCTCGGCGAGTGGATCCTGCAGGCGCCGCGCGATCGAGACCGCGCCGCGCAGGGTGACGTCGAGCCCGGGCAGCTCCTCCGAGGCAAAGGCCGAGGCCGAATAGACGGAGGCGCCGGCTTCCGACACCACGATCTTGTTCATCTTCAATTCGGGCAGGCGCTTGACGAGCTCGGTCGCGAGCTTGTCGGTCTCGCGCGAGGCGGTGCCGTTGCCGATCGCGATCAGGTCGACGCGATGCTTGATGGCGAGCTTGCCAAGCGTGGCGAGCGACTCGTTCCACTGCCGCTGGGGCTCGTGCGGATAGATCGCGGTGGTATCGACCACCTTGCCGGTCGCGTCGATGACCGCGACCTTGACGCCGGTGCGGTAGCCGGGATCGAGGCCCATGGTGACGCGGGCGCCGGCGGGCGCCGCGAGCAGGAGGTCGCGCAAGTTCGAGGCGAACACGCGCACCGCTTCGGTCTCGGCCGCATTCCAGAGACGCATGCGCAGGTCGATGTTGAGATGCACCTGAATTTTGGTGCGCCAGGCCCAGCGCACGGTGTCGATCAGCCAGCGGTCGGCCGCGCGCTTGAGATCGGCGATGCCAAAGCGCTTCATGATCTTGAGCTCATAGGCACCCGGCACGCCGGCGGGTGGCGCTTCCGGCTCGGCCTGGATCTGGAGATCGAGGATCTCCTCCTTTTCGCCGCGGAACATCGCCAGGATTCGATGCGACGGCAGCTTGGTCAGCGGCTCGGAGAACTCAAAATAGTCGGCGAACTTTTCGCCCTCGGCATTCTTGCCCTTGCGCACGGTCGAGGCCATGCGCGCATTGCTCCACACGTCCTCGCGCAAGGCGCCGATCAGGTCGGCGTCCTCGTCGAAGCGTTCGACCAGGATCGCGCGCGCGCCGTCGAGCGCGGCTGCGGCATCGGCGACGCCCTTCTCGGCGTTGACGAACGCCTCGGCCGCGACTCTTGGATCGCTGTCGGGCTTGGCCAGCAAGAGGTCGGCGAGCGGCGCGAGCCCGGCTTCCTTGGCGATCTCCGCCTTGGTGCGGCGCTTCGGCTTGAACGGCAGGTAGATGTCTTCCAGGCGCGCCTTGCTGTCGGCGGCCATGATGGAGGCTTCCAGCGCCGCATCGAGCTTGCCCTGCTCGCGAACCGATTCGAGAATGGCCTTGCGGCGGTCTTCGAGCTCACGCAGATAGGCCAACCGCTCTTCCAGCGTGCGCAGTTGCGCATCGTCGAGCGCGCCGGTGACCTCCTTGCGATAGCGGGCGATGAAGGGAACGGTCGCGCCTTCGTCGAGCAGCGTCACCGCGGCCTGGACCTGCTCCTCCCGTACACCAAGCTCTTGCGCAATCTTTTGATTGATGTTTGCCACGCGAGAATCCCTCTGTCCAAGCACGCGACGCAACCGAACACCGGCTACGGGGACGCCGCTTATGGACCAACCTCGGCCGATTCATCAAGGTGCGGCGGGGAACCTTCGACAGGGGATTTTATCGCAGCCCTCAAATCGGGTCATCCGCCATCTCGCCACAATCCTTCGTTGGCGGCGGGAAGAGAGTCCGGATCGTCGTCGCTTCGCACCATGGCGGTGCGCGTGCGGCAACACATGGTTCGCATGAAACCATTTCGTATCGCGATGAAACCTTCCTGAAACCAAATTACCTCGAACCGGATGAACGATTTTCGATGTGGGCGCGACCCAAGACCGATAGCGCTCGCGACCAGCAATGGTGCGTAGATTAAGACTCGAACGGAGATTGAGATGAAGCGTCTTTCCCTTATCACGGGTGTTGCCTTGGTCGCATTGAGCGCAGCGGCAGCCTCGGCCGCGGAGCTCCCGAGCTATGAGCTCGCGGGCATGCCGATCTCGGCCCATCAGGTCGCGGTGATCGGCGCCGCCAACGTGCAGGAACAGTCCGCGGTCGCCTCGCTCAGCGCGGGCGGAATGCCGGCCTCCCCGACCCAGATCATGGTGTTGTCGCCGCGTCATCGGGTCGTGGAGCAGGCCGCGATGGTTTCCTCCGACACGGTCGGCGTCTCGACGCGCTGACACAACTCCCCTTTTGCCCTGAAACGACGACAGGAAAGACCGGATGCCAAATGGCGTCCGGTCTTTCGGCCGTTGGGCCCACTCTTCCGCCTGTCAACGCGCGGCATCAGGATCCACCGGCTGCGAGCACCTTTCCTAGGCCTGCCCTGACTCGGGCCCCTCCTCGCGGCGCAACCCAGCCCTTCGTGCGGCTCGATTGACTGGCCTCGTCCGATGGATGAGGAAGGGCGCTGTACGAAGAGGGATATGAGCAGCATGACTTTGCCGATGAGCTGGAGTGAATGGGCGCAGCATGACGGCGTCGGGCTCGCCACACGCGTCAGGAAGGGCGAGCTGAAGCCCGCTGAATTGGCCCGTCAGGCGGCCGCCGGCGTTGCCAAGGTCGATTCCGCACTGTCCGGCGTGGTGGAGCTGTTCGACGACGTCATTGCCGATCCGGCCAAGGACGGCGCCAATCTCTCCGGTCCCTTCGCCGGTCTCCCTTTCCTGATGAAGGACCTCGGCCCGACGATGAAGGGCCGGTTGCAGGAGATGGGCTCGCTCCTGATGCGCGGCAATCGCGCGGCGGCAGACACCTTCCTCACCATGAAATTCCGCCACGCCGGATTGAACCTGATCGGGCGCACAACCACGCCGGAATTCGGCGTGTGCAGCTCGGCCGACAATCCGGCGGTGTATGTCACGCGCAATCCCTGGAATACCGACTACACCACTTGCGGCTCGTCGGCGGGAAGTGCGGCGATGGTCGCGGCCGGCGTGGTGCCGATCGCACATGCGACCGACGGCGGCGGCTCGATCCGCATTCCCGCCGGCGTCAACGGCAATATCGGGCTGAAGGTCTCGCGCGGCGTGTTCTCGCTGGCACCGATGATGTCCGATCTCACCGGCCTCGTCTCGATCCAGGGCTGCCAGTCGCGCAGCGTGCGCGACACCGCTGCTTTCGTCGACCATGCGAGAGGGCCTGCGCCCGGCGAGTTCATGCCGTTCTGGACCACGGCGCAGCCCTACACCGAGATGATCAAGCGCGATCCCGGCAAGCTGAGGATCGCCCTTTCCACGCAATGGGGCGATTATCGCGCGACACCGCACATCGCGGCCGAGCTGGAGAAAACCGGCCGCTTCCTCGAAGGCCTCGGCCATCACGTCGATTTCGCGCTGCCCGAGCTCGACTTCCGCGCCGCATTCGCTGCGCAGACCACCTGCTACATCAGCAATTTTGCGGTCGTGATCTCCAACATGCTGGCGGCGCGCGGACTGGAGCGGCCGCCGGAAGATCTGATCGAGCCGATGAACATCCGGATCTGGGAAGCCGGGCGCCACACGAGCTTCGCCGACCGCGCTCGCATGCAGGCCGTGTTCAACACCACCTCGCGCGCCTTCGGCGCCTTCTTCGAGCAGTGGGACGTCATCCTGACGCCGGTCACCGCGCTGCCGACGCCGAAGGTCGGCGCCAAGGAATATCTGACCATCTCGGACAATCCCGACGTCTACGACTGGTTCGGCAATCTCTGGCGCAACTTTGCCTACACGCCGCTTGCAAACCTCTGCGGCATCCCCGCGATCTCGCTGCCAATGGCAACCCACGAGCACGGCCTGCCGCTCGGCATCCAGGCAATTGCGAAACAGGCCAATGACGGCCTGCTCCTGCAATTCGCCGCCCAGATCGAGCGCGCCATCGACGGCAAGTGGAACGCGGGCCAGAAGCCCAAGGTGCATGTGACGAACGGCTGACGCGCGCCTGCGAAGCGCGTCAGTTCTTGATCGCGGGAATGGGCTCCGCCTGGATCTGCCCCTGGCCCTGCTGAAACATGGTCAGCGCCTTGTCGAGCGCCTCGCGCAGCGCGGTCGCCGCCGCCGGGCTGCAGCGGATGTGGCCGGTCTGGATCACGTCGATCCGGACGCCCGCACCGACGGGCATCAAGAGGTTCGTCGCCAGCTCGATCTGGATCGTGCCGTTGTGATGGCCGAAGCAGGACACGCCATCGAAATAGATGAACGGCGCGCGCTCGGCACTCGCCGGAGAAATTGTCACGCCCACCTGGTTGGTCGTGTCGGAATCTGCCATGGGGGCTCCTTGCGGGGAATGAATCGAGGTGTTGTGCAAGCATCGTCGGTTCCCCCGCGCCTGTCGAGCCCTGCGCGCCGCCTGCGCGATCTTTTGCGCGCCTCGCGCCGCTGGTCTAGAGCGTTTTCGAGCGAAGTGGATACCGGTTCGCGTGAAGAAAACGCGTCAAAGCTGGAATCCAGAGCCCGTTCCGATTTCATCGGAACGGAAAAAGCTCTAGAACATCACCATGTCCAAATCGCAAAATTCGACGCTATCCTTCGACGAGCTGGCTGAGGCCATCAAGGGCCGCCGTTCAGTCTATGGCCAGATCAGCGGCTTGCGGCTCGATCGCGCGGCACCGGGCGAGGCCTGGTCGAGCCTGCCCTATCGCCCGGTGTTCGTCGGCGACACCGAGACCGGCGTCCTGCATGGCGGCGTCGTCACCGCGATGCTCGATGAGAGCTGTGGCTTGGCGGTGCAGCTCGCGCTCGACGGCACGCGCGCGATCGCAACGCTCGATCTGCGCATCGACTACCAGAAGCCCGCGACCCCCGGCCTCGACATCAAGGCGCATTCGATTTGCTACCGCACCACGCGCTCGATCGCTTTCGTGCGCTCCACCGCCTATCAGGACTCCGAGGACGATCCGGTCGCGACCGCGACCGCCTGCTTCATGATCGGCGCCAACCGCACCAACATGCTGATGGACCGCCCCGCCGGAGATCATGCCATCCCGACACTGGACGCGCCGGAGGATCCGACCGGTCCCTTCGCCAACAGCCCGTTCGCGCGCTGCCTCGGCATCCGCATCGTGGACAACGGCACGCTGATGATGCCGTTTGCGCCAAAGATCATCGGCAACCCGATCCTGCCGGCCATCCATGGCGGCATGACCGGCGCCTTCCTCGAGACCACGGCGATCGTCGGCCTGACGCGCGAGCTCGGGGTGTCGGCGCCACCGAAGCCGATCGGCCTCACCGTCAACTATCTGCGCTCCGGGCGCGCGCTCGACAGCTTTGCCAACGTCTCGATCGTCAAGCAGGGCCGCCGCATCGTCGCCTTCGAGGCGCGCGCCTGGCAGGACGATCCCGGCAAGCCGATCGCCTCCGCGTTCGGCCATTTCATGCTGCGGCCGACACCGGGCGTCGAAGAGGAATAGGCGGATTCGGGCTTGACGGCCGCGGTTCCGGCAACAACGATATCGCGTTTCCTGCGAAAGGTACCGCGGTGCGGCATCCCATCGACATCATTGCCATGTTCGCCGCCATCTGGCTGCTGGCGTCCATGGTGCTGGATGCAGTGACCCCGAAAGAGTTGACGGCGGTCATGATCGGGATTGCGATCGGGCCTGCCGTCGTCATCACCGCGGTGTTCTATTATCTGCGCTTTCCGCGGATGGATTTTGCGGTGCTGTTCGCCGCGCTCTGGCTGATCTCGGATATCGCCATCGCGTTCATCTCGCCAAAACCGTTGCCGGGCTTCCTCATCATTCTCGGCTTCGTCCCGGCGCTGCTGGTCGGCATGGTGCTGCACTGGCACCGCTTCGCGCGCCGGCACGAACGGCTGGTGTGGCCCTCCGCGCGACGAAGCTGACGGCTTTACTTACCTTGAAGAGCCTGATCGTAAGCGTCGATCGTCGCCTTGGCGCGCACCGCGATGTCGGCGGCCGTCATCCCGGGCTTGTAGAGGCTCGAGCCCATGCCGAAGGCGTGGACGCCGACCTTCATGTACTCCGCAAAGTTTTTCTCGGAGATGCCGCCCACGGCGGCAACGACCGTGTTGGGCGCAAGCACGGCGCGGATCGCCGAAATGCCGGATGCTCCAAGCACGCTCGCCGGGAAGAATTTCAGGCTTGAGGCGCCCGACTTTGCGGCGAGCAGAGCCTCCGTCGGCGTGAACACGCCGGGCATCGTCACCATCCCGTGCTTGCCGGCACGCGCGAGCACCTGCGGATCGACATTCGGCGCCACTAGCAGCTTGCCGCCGACATCGTTGAGACGATCGACATCGTCAGTGGTCAGCACGGTGCCCGCACCGACGAGCACACCGGCCGGCGCGCGCTTGACCGCCGACGCGATGGAGCGGAACGGATCGGGCGAGTTGAGCGGGATTTCGATCGCGGTCAGGCCGGCCGCGATCAGCACGTCGACGATGCCGTCGGCTTCGTCGGGCTTCACGCCGCGCAGGATCGCGACCAGCGGTCGCTTCATCGGCGGGAACGGAACGCTCATGCGAAAATTCCTCTCATCGTGTCCAGATGGCGCGCGCGGCCATGGAAAGCCCGCGGCGAACAGCTTCGTCGGCGTCGATGACGCGCACGGTCACCGACAGCGCCTCGATCGCCGCCCGATAGCGCGCTGCAAGCTGTCCTGACGCAATCAGTGTCACGGCGGCGCCGCGCGCGGCGGGAAGCTCCGCGGCCATCTCCAGCCCGATCAGGGTGCCGGAAATGCTCTCGCGCGCCGCAGCCGCGGTGCCGCCGAACAGGAGTTGCCGCGACCGCACCCGGAACAGAAGATTGGCGGCCTGCGCCGGCGCCTCGAAGGCCCCGACCAGCGCCGCCTTGAAGGCCTCGCGGTCCTCCGCTTCGCCGGCACCGTTGACGGCATGCGATAGAATCGTCTCGCGCGAGATGGCGCTGAACAGTTCGCCGGTCATGAAGGTGGCGAAGCGCGCCACCGTGCCGCCTGTCACCGTCACCCATTTCGAATGCGTGCCGGGCATGCAGACGAGCGCGTCATCAGCGGCGTCCAGCCCGAGCGCACCGAGCAACTGGGTTTCCTCACCGCGCATCACATCGGGCGCGCGCGCATCGCGCTGCGCGATACCGGGCAAGATGCGGATGTCGCGGGACTGGCCGGGAACGGAAACGGCGCCCTCCAGGATCGCGGCAAGACGCGCCGGCGTATCGATATAGCCGGCCTCGACCCAGCCCTGCCGCGCGCCGGCCATGCCGCAGATCAGCACGGGCAGGTCGGAGGGAGCACCGACGGCGTCGAGATGCGATTGCAGCACGTCGGCAAAGCCGGCCTTGGCTGCCGCCGTCATGCCCTCATCGCTTCGCCGTTCAGCGCGGATGTCGCCGCCGCGGTCGATCAGCCAGAGCCGAAAACTGCTGGTGCCCCAATCCACCGCGACATAGGCCGGCTCGCTCATCTCGATCGCTACCCTTGCATCTCTCATCACCCCAATCGTCTCATCCGCAAGACACGTCTTGCGACGCGTGAGACGATCCTGGACGTGCGCCTGTCGAGATACCGGCTATTGCCGGCGCAAACCAGTCCTTTCTCCACCCCTTGCCGCCTTTCAGGCACTGGCACACCGCTTGCTCCATGGCCGAAACCGCGCATCCAAGACGCGACCGCAAAGCAGCAACGAAAGAGAGGAAGCACCATGCAGATCGGCTACTTCACGATGCCTTCGCATCCGCCGGAGTGCGGCTTGAAGGAAGGGAACGACTGGGACCTGCAAACCATGCGCTGGCTCGACGAGCTCGGCTACCAGGAAGCCTGGATCGGCGAACATCACACCGCGCCCTGGGAGCCCAATCCCACGCCGGATCTTTTGATTGCGCAGGCGCTGCTGCAGACCAAGAACATCCGCATCGGACCCGGCGGCTTCCTGCTGCCCTATCACCATCCCGCCGAGCTCGCCAACCGCGTCGCGATGCTCGACCATCTCTCCGAAGGACGCCTGAATTTTGGTGTCGCGGCCTCGGGCCTTCCGAGCGACTGGGCGATGTTCAACGTCGATGGCATGAGCGGCCAGAACCGCGACATGACCCGCGAGGCGCTGGAGATCATTTTGAAGCTGTGGACCGAACCGGCGCCCTTCACCCACAAGGGCAAGTACTGGACGGTGACCAAGCCGGACACGATGTTCGATTTCCTGAAGCCCCACATCAAGCCGGTGCAGGCGCCGCATCCGCCGATCGGCGTCGCCGGGCTGTCGAAGAACTCGGACACGCTAAAACTTGCCGGCGAGCGCGGCTTCATCCCGATGAGCCTCAACCTCAACCCGGCCTATGTCGGCAGCCATTGGGACTCCGTGGAGATCGGCGCCGCCAAGACCGGACGCAAGCCGAACCGGCAGGATTGGCGGCTGGTGCGCGAGGTCTTCGTCGCCGACACCGACGAGGAAGCCTGGAAGCTGTCGACCGGCGACATGATGGGCCGGATGATGAGCGAATACTTTTTGCCGCTGCTCGGCCATTTCGGCTTCAAGGACTATCTGAAGCACGCGCCCGACGTGCCCGATAGCGACGTCACCGTCGAATATTGCGCACGGCGGAACTGGATCATCGGCTCGCCATCGACGGTCGCCGAGAAGATCGAAAAGATCTACGACGAGGTCGGCGGCTTCGGCGTGCTGCTGGTATTTGGCTTCGACTACAAGCACAAGCCGCAGGCCTGGCGGCATTCGCTCGATCTGCTCAAGAACGAGGTGATGCCGCGGCTTAAGCATCTCAACACCTCGCGCAAGGCAGCGTGATGTCATCGCTCCCATTCCAGGGGAGCGGTGCTCAAAGCGCGGGTGAGGGATTACGGTTTCAGGGAACCAATATCCCTCACCCGGATCGCCAGGCGGTCCCGGGTCTTGCAAGAGACCAGCGCATGAGCATCGACCCCACGAATTTCAAGCAGGCCATGCGGCAATGCGCAGGCGCTGTCGCGCTGGTGACCGTCGGCGCCGAGCACGGCAGGCGCACCGGCCTCACCGTGACGTCGGCCTGCTCGCTGTCGGATAGCCCGCCGTCACTGATCGTCTGCGTCAACCGCAACGCCAGCGCGCATGCGCGGATCCGCGAGGAAGGCGCCTTCGCCATCAACTTCCTCAGCGAGGACCACGCCATGCTGGCGCTGACCTTCAGCGGCCAGAAAGGTGTCAACGGCGACGACCGCTTTGGCTTCGGGCAATGGACCACGGCGGCGACCGGCGCGCCGGTGCTGCAGGATGCCGTCGCCACATTCGACTGCGTGCTGGCGCAGGAGTTCGAGACCAAGACGCATTCGATTTTTGTCGGCGAAGTGCGCGGCGTCTCGCATTCCGCCGAGGCAACCCCGCTCGTGTACCTGCGCAGCGGTTTTCACACCCCGCGTGAGACGCGCGACGCGGTCACGGTCGGCGACCTCGATTCGCGGCATCTGAGCTGGACGGATTTTTCGTAGACTCGGTCTTCTTCCCTTCTCCCCTTGTGGGAGAAGGTGGCGCGAAGCGCCGGATGAGGGGTTCTATCCAGGTACTGCCAAGCGAGTTCGCTGAGAGAGACCCCTCACCCGTCTCGCCGCTTTGCGAGACACCCTCTCCCACAAGGGGAGAGGGTAAGCGACACGCTACTGCCCCGGCTCGATCTTCAACAGCTTGATCTTGCGATAGAGCGTGGCGCGGCTGAGTTTCAGGGCGCTTGCGGCTTCCGTCACACGGCCGCCGTGTTTGCGTAAGGCCTCGACGATCGTCGCGCGTTCGGCCGAGACCAGATCCGGCTCCCCCGTGCGGCCGCCGAACGGCGGCAGGTCGAGATCGGCATCGGCGATCACGCCGTCCTCGGCCGTGCATCCCGCAAGCCGCAGCACATGACGAAGCTGCCGCATGTTGCCGGGGAACGGGTAGGCTGTAAGCAACGACCACGCTTCAGGCGAGAGCCGGCAGTCGGGCGCCTCTTCGCGCGCGATATCGCGGATCAATTCGGCCTTGTCGGCGCGCTCGCGCAGCGCCGGCAATTTTACCTCCATGCCGCGCAGACGGAAATAGAGATCGGCGCGGAAGGCACCCTCTTCCGCCATGCGACCGAGATCGCGATGGGTGGCGCTGATCAGGCGGATGTCGACGGGCACAGGCTTGAGCGCACCGAGCGGCCAGACCTCTCGGTTCTCCAGCACGCGCAACAGCCGCGTCTGCAGCGCGATCGGCATGTCGCCGATCTCGTCGAGGAACAGCGTGCCGCCATCGGCCTGCACGATCAGGCCCTTGGAGCCGTCGCGCCGCGCGCCGGTGAAGGCGCCGGCCTCATAGCCGAACAGCTCGGCATCGATCAGGCTTTCCGGCATCGCCGCGCAGTTCAGCGCGACATAGTGGTTGCGGGCACGGCTGCTCGCAGCGTGGATGGCGCGGGCGAACACATCCTTGCCGACGCCGGTCTCGCCACAGAGCAGGATCGGCAGATTGTGATCACCGATGCGAGCAAGCCGCTTCACGCTTTTGATCAGGCCGGGGTCTGCACCCGCGAGCCGATGCAGGCCATCAAACCGGCTGACCGGGACGTCACGGCGGGCGGCCGGCGGACGACGTACAGGTCTTGCGTGCAGCGGAGGCGCGATATGGCCCTGCCCCAGCGGGTTGCCATCGGCGCGTTGCAGCTCGATCATATCGTCTGCGCCGCTGCCGGCCTGCACGTAGCGCGCCAGATCAATGCCCGACGCGATCATGCCGTCGGTCAGGCCCAGCATCATGCGCGCGGCACGGCAGGCGCCGACCACGCGGCGGTCGTCGTCATAGGCGATCAACCCGCTGCCGCCGTCGCCCGGCACGGTCGCGATCCAGGCGTTGCGGAAATGATTGCGGAAGATCGTGCCTTCGATACGGCGCGTCGCCTCCATCGTCACGGCAAGTGCGAGCTGGTGCGCGGCGCGGCTGAGATCCTCGCGGCAGGAGGTGATGTTGACAGCGCCCGCAAGCCGCCCGGCCTCGTCGAACAATGGCGTCACCGCGCAGGAGAAGATGCCCCATTGCTCGCGAAAATGTTCGTCGCGATGCACCAGGATCGGCTTCTGTTCGGCGAGCGCCGTGCCGAGCCCGTTGGTGCCCTCGAAGGCTTCCGAGAAATTGGAACCGGTGTAGACCTTCCAGCGCAGGAAGATGTCGGCGTCGGCCGCGCCGGGCAAGCGGCTGAGCAACATGGTCGCGTTGGGATCGGCGAGATTGACGCAATAGCCGGCCTCGCGCAGCACCCGCGCCAGGTTGTCGAGCTCGGGCGTTGCGAGGCGGATCAGCTCTTCCATCGGCTCGGCGACATGCCGCACCTCGGCCTCGGTGAGCGTTTGCGGCGGGCCCTGACGGGCGGGATCGAGCTTGTGGCTGATCAGGCAGCGCCGCCAGGACGTCGCGATCCGCGAGCCGGCATCGACGTCGGCCACCTCCTTGGCGACCGACAACACACGGGCGACATGGTTCGAGGCCGCGAGGCTGGCCATCCCGTACGTCTCCACCCTGAATTATTGTGCAAAGTCTGGCAGCCCAGGCGGGGATGTCAATCGGGAACCGGGAGGAGGCAGCGTCGCTGTGCTGCCCTCACCAGGTGTCGACGCAGGGGCGCTTCTTCTCGGTCCGCGCCGGTGGTTTCGGCACCGAGCGCAGGCCGGCCATGATCCAGCGGCGAGTCTCGGAGGGATCGATGACGTTGTCGATCTCGAACACCGAGGCGATCGAGACGGCCTTGCCGTTGGCGTAGAGCTCGGCGACCTTGTTGCGATAGTAAGTCTCGCGCTCGACGGGGTCGGCGATCGCCTCCATTTCCTTGCGGAAGCCGAGGCGCACATAGCCCTCCAGGCCCATACCGCCGAACTCGCCGGTCGGCCAGGCCGCCGTAAAGAAGGAGGCGTGGAAGCCGCCGCCGATCATCGATTGCGCCCCCAGCCCATAGCCCTTGCGCAGGACGATGCCGAACAGCGGCACGGTGAGGCTCGCGCCTGTCACGAACATGCGCGCGACGTGGCGCACGATCGCGGTCTTTTCGGCCTCGGGGCCGACCATGAAGCCGGGCGTGTCGCAAAGCGAGACGATCGGGATGTCGAAGGCGTCGCAAAGCTGGAGGAAGCGCGCCGCCTTGTCGCCGGCATCGGCATCGATCGCGCCGCCGAGATGGCGCGGATTGTTGGCGATCAGGCCAAAGGGCTTGCCCTCGATGCGGATGAAGGCGGTGATCATGCCGACGCCGTAGTCGCGGCGGATCTCGAGCACGGAGTCGGTGTCCGCGAGCAGATCGATCACGGTGCGGATGTCATAGACGCGCAGCCGGTTCTCGGGAATCGCGCGGCGCAGCAGGCGCTGGTCGGGGGCCTTCCACTCGGTCAGCGCTCCTTGAAAGTAGGACAGGTATTTTTGAGCGACGCGCGTCGCCTCTTCCTCGTCCTCGACGAGGATATCGACGACGCCGTTCGGCGATTGGAAGGAGACCGGGCCGACCTCGGCCGGGTGATAGACGCCGAGCCCGCCGCCCTCGATCATGGCGGGGCCGCCCATGCCGATCGAGGCGTTCCTGGTGGCGATGATGACGTCGCAGCAGCCGAGCATCGCCGCGTTGCCGGCGAAGCAATAGCCGGAGACGATGCCGACCACGGGCACGAGGCCGGAGAGTTTTGCGAATTGCACGAAGGACGGGCCGTCGAGGCCGGTCATGCCGAGACGGTCGGTATCACCCGGACGGCCGCCGCCGCCTTCGGCATAGAACACCAGCGGAATGCGCCACTGCTCCGCCAGCGTGAGCATGCGGTCGATCTTCTTGTGGTTCATGTGACCTTGCGTGCCCGCGAGCACGGTGTAGTCATAGGCGACCACCATGCAGCGCGCGCCTTCCGGGCCGAACGCCTCGGCATTGACGGTGGCGACCCCCATGATGAGCCCGTCGGCCGGCGTGTTCTTGATGAGGTCGTCCAGCTTGCGGCGGCGGCGCTGAGCGGCAATGGCGAGGCTGCCATATTCCATGAACGAGCCGTCGTCGACGAGCTGCGCGACGTTTTCGCGCGCGGTGCGCTGATTGGTGTTGCGGCGGCGCTCGACGGACGAGGGGCGATTTTCGTCCAGCGTATTGGCCTGGCGCGCGATCAGCTCGGCAAGGTCGGGGCGGATGTGGTCGAGGTCGATATCGGTTTCCTGGGAGGTGGTATCGGCGGCGACATCGAGTGGTTCGAGATAGAGGATCGGCTCGCCATGCATCAGGGTGACGCCGTCGCCCGCGACCAGCTTCATCACGCGGCCGCCCTGCTCCGCCATGACGAGATGCTCCATCTTCATGGATTCGATCACCGCGAGCTGCTGGCCGGGCCGCACGATTTCGCCCTCGGCGACCTGGATCGTGACCACCGTGCCCTGCAAGGGGGTTGCTACCATCACCGCGCCTTCCGGCACGGCTAGCGCAACAGGCGTTGGCGCTCCGTGTTCGCCAGCGTGGTCGGTGGTGGCGAAGAACAGCGGCCGCGCGGCGCCATCGGCGGCTTCCACCAGCTTTGCGATGTTGCGATCGATGAAATCGGTCGCGATGCGATTGGTCTTGAAGTCGGGATGGGCCAGGACCGCCTGGAGAAAGGCGATGTTGGTGACGACGCCGTCGATGCGGAACTCGCGCAAGCCGCGCGACGCCTTTGCGACGACGTCGTGCCAGGCCTCGCTCGGCGTATGCACGATGACTTTTGCGAGCAGGGAGTCGAAGGCGGCGCTGGTCTTGTAGCCGGCATAGCCAAAGCTGTCGACGCGCACGCCGGGCCCCGACGGCGGCTCGAACACCGCAAGAGTACCGCCGGTCGGATGCGTCGCGCCCGTCTCGTCCAGCGTCTCCATGTTGACGCGGAGCTGCATGGCGTAACCACGCGGCTTTTGAACGGACTCTTGCGCAAGACCAAGCGACGCCAGCGTCGCGCCCGACGCGACCGCGAGTTGGGCGCGGACGAGATCGACACCGAGCACAGCTTCAGTGACGGTGTGCTCGACCTGGAGTCGCGGATTGGCCTCGATGAAGGCAAAGCTCTCCTCGGCGGTGCCGTCGACCAGGAATTCGAAGGTGCCGAGATTGTCGTAGGCCGCGGCCGTCGCGAGCTGCTTCGCCGCCTCGATGATGCGGCCGCGCAAGGTATCGCTGAGCGAGGGGCTCGGCGCCACCTCGACCAGCTTCTGGTGGCGGCGCTGAATGGTGCATTCGCGCTCCCAGAGATGGCTGATCGCGCCATGATGGTCGCCGATGATCTGCACCTCGATGTGACGCGCTTTCCGGATCAGGCGCTCGGCATAAACGCCGTCATAGCCGAACGCGGCCTTGGCTTCGGACTGGCAGCGCGCATAGGCCTCTGCGAGATCGCCAGCCTTCTCCACGACGCGCATGCCGCGACCGCCGCCGCCGGCCATCGCCTTGATGACGATGGCGGCGCTCTTGCCGAGCGACTCGAAGAACGCCTTGATCTCCTCGAGCGAGGACGGGCCGGAGGTGCCGGCGATGATCGGCACGCCGCAGCGCTTTGCGAGCTGCCGTGCCGCGACCTTGTCGCCGAACAGCTCGAGTGCGGCGGCCTTCGGCCCGACGAACGTGATGCCCTGTGCCGCGCAAGCCTTGGCGAAGTCGGCGTTCTCGCTCAGGAAGCCATAGCCGGGGTGCACAGCGTCGCAGCCGGCGGCTTTGGCGGTCTTTACCACGCTCTCAATATCGAGATAGGCCCGCGCACCGCGGCCCGGAATTTCGACCGCCTCATCGGCAACGCGGACATGCAGCGACAGCTCGTCATCAGCAGGATGGATCGCGACCGTGGCAATGCCGCTATCTGCCGCGGCACGCGCGATGCGGATGGCGATCTCGCCGCGATTGGCAATCAGAAGTTTTCGGAACGACATTGAGCGGTCTCCATTCGCCACAGGTTTTGCGGCGGATGCACGGAGACGTCAACTTCTGTCGGGCGCGGAGTCAAGCGAAACGGCGATCGCGGCGCGTGCCGATGCCGCGAGCCGGAATATCAGCCCAGGCGACGGCGTCACGCCGGCACGATCACCTTGCCGATCGGCCACAGCGCGATGCCGGCAAGCTTCAGATGCGCCCAGGCGAAGGGAATGCCGATGATGGTGACGGCCAGCACGATCGCGGTGAGCACGTGCCCGATCGCGAGCCACCAGCCGGCGAGCACGAACCAGATCAGATTGCCGATCACGCCAAGCGGCCCGGTGCCGATATCGCTTTGACCAGTCAGCTCGTCACGGCGCACGGCCCTGGAGCCAAAGGGCAGCAGCGTGTAGACCGCGATATTGAAGGCGGCGCGCGCCCAGGGCAGGCCGATGATGGTGATGGCCATGATGACGGCGGCAACCAGCCAGCCGAACGCCATCCATGCGCCACCGATCAGAATCCAGAGGATGTTGAGGAGGATGGAAACAGGCTGCATGGCAGGACACCTTTCGCGCCGTGGGACGACCTGCTCTATGTAGGTCTCGGGCGTGAGATGCGGTAGGCCCCGCCTACCGCATCGATCGTGTCGCGCGTTATTTCGCTACGCCGCTCGCACACCCGCCACGAAGGCGGTGACTTCATCCTGCAGCGATTGCAGCTTGTGGGTCAGGCGGCCGCTCGATTGCAGCACCTTGCCTGCGGCCTGGCCGGTCTCCGAGGTCGCGTCGGTGACGCCGGCGATGTTCTGCGAGACCTGGTTGGTGCCGGAGGCGGCATCCTGCACGCTGCGGGCGATCGCCTGCGTGGCGGCGCCCTGCTCCTCGACCGCGGCGGCGATCGAGGAGGAGATCTCGTTGACCTCCATGATGGTGTTGCGGATGTTCTGGATGTTGCCCACGACCTGCTGCGTCTCGGCCTGGATCGCGGTGATCTGCGCGCTGATCTCGTCGGTCGCCTTCGCGGTCTGGCTCGCCAGCGACTTCACTTCGCTTGCGACCACCGCAAAGCCCTTGCCGGCCTCGCCCGCGCGCGCCGCCTCGATGGTGGCGTTGAGCGCGAGCAGATTGGTCTGCGAGGCGATCTGGTTGATGAGGTCGATGACCTCGCCGATCTTGTGCGCGGCGTGCGCAAGGCCTTCGACGGTCTCGTTGGTGCGCTGGCCGTCGGCGGCCGCCTTGTCGGCCACCTGGGCGGCCCGCGCCACGCGCTGGCTGATCTCCGTGATCGACGTGGACAATTGTCCGGCTGCGGACGCGACCGTCTGCACGTCACCGGAGGCCTGCTGACATGCGGTGGCGACGAAGCTCGCACGCTCGGTCGCCTTGTTCGCGGTCTCCGACATGCCCTGCGCGGCCTGCTGCATCTCGCGCGCCTCGACGAAGACGTCGCGCACCACGGCCTGCACGCTAGCCTCGAACTTGCCGGCGAGATCGACCATCACGCGCCGCTTCTCGGCGTCGGCCTGCCGCTTCATCTCTTCCTGCTCGGCGTGCATCTGGCGCACGGCAGACGCATTGTCCTTGAACACGGCGAGCGCCTTGGCGAGGCCGCCGACCTCGTCGCGACGATTGGTGTAGGGCACGTCGAACGCACTGTCGCCCGAGGCAAGACGCTCGGTGAGATCGGTGATCCTGGCAAGCGGACGGGTGACGCCACGGCCGATCAGGAACGAGGAGATCAGCACGAGCACGAGCACGCCGAGGCACAGCCAGGCGAAGGTCATCGCGGTCTGGCGGAACACGGCGTCGACGTCGTCGAGGTAGATGCCGGTGCCGATGATCCAACCCCAGGGCTCGAAGCCCTTCACGAAGGAGATTTTTGCCACCGGCTGCTCAAAACCGGGTTTTGGCCAGAGATAGCTGTAGAAGCCGGCGCTCTGCTTCTTCACGACGTCGACGAAGCCGAGGAACAGCGCGTTGCCTGCCGGATCCTTCATGCCGGACAGATCCTTGCCGTCGAGCTCGGGCTTGATCGGATGCATGACCATCTTCGGGGCCATGTCGTTGATCCAGAAATACTCGACCTTGTCGTAGCGAAGCCCCTTGATCTCGGCCATCGCTGCGGCCTGCGCCTGCTCGCGCGTCAGTTTCCCGCCGGCCTCGAGCTTCTGATAATGCGCGAGGATGCCATAGCCGATGTCGACCATCTGCTGCGTCTTGGCCTGACGGTCGGCGACCATCTGGCCGCGCATCGTATAGAGCGCAATCGGCGCCAGCGCGACCATGCCGACAAGGCCGATAGCGACAATCAGGACTAGCTTGAAACTGACACGGGAGAAAATCATCGTGGCTCGCATGAATTGGCAATACTGATATGTCAGACTATCCCGAATGCCTTAGCGAAGAATTAAGGATTGCGGTTCCATCGCGAAACGCTGTTTGCCGATGCACGTCGAGTCGCGCGTGCCGTCAGGCCTGGCGCAGCGCCTGGCAAATCCCACGCTCGAATTGCCGGTAAGCCCTGAGCGCCGCGTGATCGGCGAAGGGCAAGATCTGCATCATGATGACGCCGGCCACACGCATCGCCGGATCGATCCAGTAATAGGTGTTGTACAGGCCGGCCCAGGTCATGCTGCCGGCGCTGCGGCCATAAGCGACCGGATCGGCATTGATCATGTGTCCGAGTCCCCAGCGCAGATGCGTGCCGGGGAAAAAGTCGACATCGTTCGAGAGCGCGGGATTGGTCGTCCTGAGGATTCCAGCCTCGAGATTGCCGATCTGGTTGGTGGACATCATGGCGACGGTGTCGACTGCGAGGATGCGCGCGCCGTGCAGGCTGCCGCCGTTGAGCAGTGCCTGCAGCAGAGTCAGATAGTCTGGCGCGGTCGAATAGATGCCGCCGCCGCCCGAAAACGTCCTGCCCTCGGTCGGCTTCTCCAGCGGTTTCGGCAAAAGCTTTCCGGCATGATCCCGCACATGCAGGTTGGCCTCGCGCGCGCGTTGCTTCTCGCTGAGCACGAAGACGGTGTCGTTCATGCCGAGCGGTCCCGTGATGTGATCGCGAAAGTAGCGATCGATCGGCTCGCCGCTGGCGATCTCCACCATCCGGCTGACGCGATCGATGCTGCCGCCATAGGCCCATCGCTCACCGGGGTCGAACATCAAGGGCATGCGCGGCAGGGACTTGTTGCTGCGTGCCAGAGACACATAGCGAAGAACCATGGGATCCCAGAGCTGATAGCTGAATCCCGAGGTGTGCGACAGCAGGTGGCGCAGCGTGATTGCCTTGGTCGCGTCGTGGAGTTGCGGCGCGCCGTTGCGATCGAAGCCGGCGAGGACCCGTGCCATGGCGAGCGTCGGGTCGATATCGGCGGCGGGCGCATCCAGCCGCAGCTTGCCGCGTTCCACCAGTTGCAGCGCCGCGATCGAGGTCAGCAGCTTCACCATCGAGGCGATGCGAAAGATCGTATCTGTCGACATGCGGGCTTCGCCGGCCATGCTGCGCAGGCCGAACGCGCCCTCATAGAGCACCGACTGCGCATTGGCGGCCATCGCCACCACGCCCGGAATTTCGCGAGCCGTTACACTTGCCTGCAAGGCGCTGTCGATGCCGGCGCTCCGTATGGATTTCAGCGATGTTGCGGCGTGACTCGGGATGACGGGAACCACGCTCGCGGCCGCAAGCCCCATCGTCTGCAACAGCGCATCGCGGCGGCTGAGCCAGGCCGTCATGCAGCTTCCCCGCAAGCTGGTCCGGTTTCGGAGGGATTGTAGACCCTGGCCTGCATGAGTGAAAGCGGGACGACCCACTTGAGAAATTGTTCCCGCTGGGATCAGATTGGATGGAAAGATGCCTGCCGCCGATCTGCGATCAGGGGCTTGAGACGACATGACGATGTCGATCGATCAATTGTGGAGCCTGCCCGAAACCGCGCTGATCGGCGCCTATGCCGAGGCGCGGCGCCGCTACGCCGACAAGAAGCTTGAGCGCGACACCCAACGGGCGCGGCTCGAATGGATGCGGGCAAAGATGTTCGTCAATGCGTCCGGCAACGTCACCGAGCGCAAGATGGCGGTCGACGTGTCCGAGGAGCTGGCGCGCAAGGGCCAGGAGGTCCGCGAAATCACCCGCGAGCTGGACATGCTGAAGATCGACGTCGACGTGATCGAGATGATGATCCGGCTGCGCGGCGCCGGCGGCAGTCCGCCGGCTCCGGCCGAGGAGGCGACGGAAAAGCCGGCAGAGGACGAGGGCGGGTGATTTCGAGGCACTGACGGCCGGGACCGCGCTGCTTGGACGGAAGAGCGCTGCCTAAACAGGCACGGCCGATTCATACGCACCGCGACCGGCAGCTTCGTGAGCGCGCGGTCAAGCGCGATCCCAGAACACAGGCCGCCATAACAGGCACGCGAGCCCTGCCTCTATCGGACGAGATCGCGTTGCACCTGTGCCAACGCCTGCGGCTCGACCAGCAGGCCTTGCCGTTCGTAGCGGCCGCGTGTCCTGCTGAAGCGAACGACGACGGCATGCCTGGCACTCTTTGCCTTGGCGCGCCGGGTGAGCAAGGCATCGCCGGCCGGCAAAAAGGCGAGATCGTCGAGGCCAACGCAGCGCAGGCACACCGGCCCGGGAGTTTCCATCTTCAAGAGGTCGCCGGTGCCGCCACATCGATGGCATGTCCACGCGGAATTCAACGGCAGGATTGCCACCAGCTCCGGGGCAAGGCCTGCCTTTTCCGCCAAGCGCTCACGCTTCTTCTCGGAGAGCTCGGGCGAAACCCAATGCGTCCGATATGAGGCCTCGATCGCCGGATGTCCGCTCACGCTGAAACGGAGCACCTGACGCTGCGGCGTGCGCGCGACATACGCCGTCTCGCTTGCGAGCAATCCTCTCGCCATCGCCCATCCGCGGAAGAGCTTCATGGCTTCCGAGATGCGCGGCAGGTTCGTCCGGACCGCTTCCTCCAGGCAATCGATCTCCCCGCGGCGCCAGCGCTCCACCGCTTGGAATTCAAGCCATCCGATCCCCAAGAGGATGTCGATGGCGCTGACGAAGTGCCGAGCAGCAAGTGCCGCGTCGGCAGCCTCGGCGACGCGATCGGCAAGTGGAACCCGCTTCCTGCCGCTCATTGCAGTTCCCCGCATCCTTCCAATCGACGGCGCGCCCTAATCTTCGGTCACGGGTCCTCGCGCGGCGCACCCGCCAATCGCTCGATGGGGCCGCATGGGTTCGACCCATCCTAGGCGCTTCCCCGCCGCTCGAACAGATCGCCCAGGCAGTCGCCTGTCGATTTCGGAGCATTGCCGTTCCGCGAATCAATGGATGGCATTAACGATGACGAAGAGCTGGCGGTCCAACTCGGGAGAGTTTCATGCCCCTTCCTCTCGTCCAACGTTGGCCAATCCTGCCTTGGAGCGGCGATATGCCGTCGACGCGCGACGATATTCTCGCTCGCTATCTTCACCTGCGTGAAATCTCCAAGAGACTTCACCAGGAGATTCTTGGCGCGATATCCAACGACGCATTGCTCCATCAGGCGCGGCGCCTCGGATTGGCACGGGGAAAGACCCTGTTTCTCGATCACGAGGACGAGGCGTACTACGTCTACGACTTGGCCATCTACACGGCCCCGGCGGATCGTTCGCGTGCGGTCGACCGCTACGCCAGGTCGGCCGGATTCGAAGCGGGGTCCGACGAGCGGCTGATGCTGGACGCGATGCGAATTTCGCAGTTTGCGATTCTCGCGATCGAGCACCGCCACGACACGGCGGGCCTGGTTGCGAGGGACGTTCTTCGCAATTCCGAAGTATGGCTGCTCGACGTCGGGCTCGAAAATTCGCTGGACGAAGGGGAACTGCTCGCGACACGACTCATCACCCCCGGACCGTTCTCGATGACCGCCGGCGTCAACGTTCCGTTCGAGATCGAGATGCTCGACTTGGTGTGCTCGCTGTTGCCGCAACGGGTAGCCACCAACAAGCTCAGCAAGATTGCCGACGACTGGCGGTTCGCCGAGGCCGTCTATAAGGCGGGGCTCGCGGACGGGGTCATGGATCGTCTGGCCTATCTCGATTTGCCGGATGGTGCCTGATCGGGACGGATCGGAGAGATGGTCCGCGTCGTGGCTCGGTCCAATCGCGCCGCGTCGCCAATGGCGGACTCACCATCAAAGGCGAGAGGCGGGTAGAGATCGAGGAAAAGAAGGACCACTGCGTCTCCGAGCGTCGCTATGGGCTTTCGAGCGGTATTTCGCCATACCGGACGACGTCAACGCCGACAAGATCGAAGCGACGTTCAAGAACGGTGTGCAGGCGCCTTCAATTTCAAAAAGGCGCGGGCCATGCTCAAGACGATGACTGCGAGGCGAGCCTGAGCCTGAAGAACGCCAGGATCTCGTCGCGTGCGGTGACCGTCGGCTGGCCGGCCTCGTCGATCAAATGCGCGGTCACGACGCTATGCGGGGTGGTCACGTGGCGCGCGAAGAACGGCGCAAGATCGGTATTCGCCGCGCTGTCCGGAAGCACTCTGCCGATGAAGCGGTCACCGAGCGCCTCCGCATAGGCCGCGAAGCGCTGCGCCATGCAGAACTTGTCGCCCTCGAAGCGATAGGCCATGACGGTCAAATCCTCCCGCTCCAGCCGGTCGCGGACGGCCTTGATCTCGTCCGGCGCGATTTCGATGCCGGCCGGATCGTTCAACGGCAGCGACGGTTGCGACAGCACCGGCGCCAGCATCGACGGTTCGAGCATCATGGTCAGCGCGAAGTTTCCCGTGAAGCACATCCCGATGGCGCCGACGCCGGGACCGCCGCACTCGCCATGCGCAAACCGCGCCAGCGAGCGCAGCCATTTCGTCACGGGACTGGATTCGTCCGAGGCCAGCGCGCGAAACTCGGCGCTCACACACGCGCGCTGAAAGATCGCGGCGCCCTCCTCCGCACCCGGAACGGCTCCGTCGCGGCCGAACAGCGACGGCATGTAGACGGTGAAGCCGGCGTCGCGGACCCAGCGGGCGAACCGCGCGACATGCGGGCTGATGCCCGGCATCTCCGTCATTACGATGACGGCGGGCCCGGTGCCGGCGACGTAGACGCGCTTGCCGACGCCGTCGAGCGTGACGTCCCGGCGCGCAAAATCCTCCAGCGCATCGTCCTCTTTCATGGACCGTTTCGGCATCGGCGCATTTCCTCGTTGATCGATGGACCGATCGTTGCGATCTGGCGGCCGGCGGGCTAGTGTCAAAAATGACATTTATCGGGTATTTTTTGACATGACCAAAATCGCGGTTGTCGAGATCGAGAGATGCATGGCGTCGAGTGCGGCGATCACCCATGACGTACTGGCAACTGCCAACCGGGTCGCTGCTGCCAAGCGAGCGCCACCGTTCGAGGTGACGACGGTGCGTTGCGGATCCCGCCGTCGCGACGTCGATCTTTCCGGGGTCGAGATTGTCATCGTTCCCGGTCTTGGAACGCCAACGGCGGACGAACTGGAGCGGAAGCTGAAAAGCCCGGCGTGCCGGCACGCCGGCGACATGCTGACCGGTGCGTTCGACAGCGGCGCTATGTTGGCCGCGTCCTGCGCGAGCACGTTCCTGCTGGCAGAGGCCGGCTTGCTCGACGGACGGCGGGCGACCACGACGTGGTGGCTCGCGCCGCTGTTCCGCCGCCGCTATCCCGACGTCGAGCTGCTGACGGAGCAAATGGTCGTCGCCGATTGGCCGATCGCCACCGGCGGCGCGGCCATGGCGCAGATGGACCTGATGCTTGCGATCGTCAGCCGGTTCGCCGGACCGGGCCTGGCAAAAGCCTGCGCCAACTATCTCCTGCTGGACGAGCGGCGCTCGCAGGCCCCGTTCATGGCCCTGGCCTATCTGGCAAGCCAGGACGTGAAGATCGAAAGGGCCGAGAAATGGGTGCGGGACAACATCGCGCGTGACTTCGCGGTCGAGGAGCTCGCTGCAGCCGTCGCGCTGGCGCCACGGACATTCGCGCGGCGCGTTGCGGCGACCTGCGGCGTTTCACCGATCCAGTTCGTCCAGCGGATCAGGCTGGAGACCGCGCGATTCCTGCTCGAGACCACGCGCCTGCCGGTCGACGAGATCGCACGGCAGGTCGGATATGCGGAACCGTCCACGCTTCGCCGGCTGATCCGGCGCAACACCAAACATCCGCCCGGGCATTTCCGTCCCGTCGCCTGAATGTTGCCGCGTGCGATGCCGCTGGGAACCACGAACAATTGCGGTCGACGGAAGGACTGGAAAGAACGGCGCGCACGCGCGATAGAACTGCAAACTTCTCTGAGATTTGTATCTAGTTCCCTGGCCCCGCCAAGACAGCAAGCGCGGACCGAGCCCGGTTGCTGCAAAGGACTGGACTAAACTCGAAGTTGATGGTCATCTTCGCGAATTGACGCACGCCAGGATGGCCCGGTCCACCCATAACCGCCTCGCTCTCGTGTGAGCAGCCCGGCTCTCTTCGTCCGGGTGCCCATCCGGCGTGGCGCGGTGTCCGGGAAGGTAGGTCGGCATGCTCGAGGCATTGCAGTTGATCGCCGATACGAACTGGATCCAGTTCGCGCTCGCCGTCATCATCTTCGACATTCCCCGCTACACGCTGTCGCTGCTGTCGCTCGCTCTGCTTGGCCTGACCGGACTGCTTGCCCAGGCCCATACGCCGACCCGCGCATCGGTCAGCGTGATCGTGCCGGCTTTCAATGGCGGTCCCGCGCTGCTTCGTTCGGTCGAATCGCTCCGTCAACAAACGACGCCGCCGCTCGAGATCATCGTGGTCGATGACGGCTCCACCGATGACACGCGCGCGATTGCCGAGCGGGCGCGCGCGGCCGGGCTGGTCGATATGGTCATCTGCCACGGCACGCGCTGCGGCCGAAGTGCTGCGATCAATGCCGCGGCCCGGTTCGCCAGCGGCGAACTGCTCCTGACGGTGGATGCCGACACGCTGTTCGAGCCAACCGCCGTGGCCAGGCTTGCATCCGCATTCACGGATCCACGCGTCGCGGGCGCAAGCTGCAACATTGCGATCAGCGACGAAGCCGGTTCGATCTGGACCCGGCTTCAGAGCATCGAGTACCTGATGTCGATCAGCGCCGGTAGGACGATCCTCGACATCGTCGGCGCGATCGCCTGCCTCTCCGGCGCGTGCTCGATGTATCGCCGCGATGTCTTCTTGCGGCATGGCGGGCTCGACGTCGGTCCCGGCGAGGATCTGGAGTTCAGCCTGCGGCTGCGGCGGCTGGGTTATCTCGTCCGCTTCGTGCCGGAAGCCTGGGCCGAGACGGCGGGCCCTGTCAGCGGCCTCGGCCTGCTGCGGCAGCGCGCGCGGTGGGATCGCGACGCCTTGCGAATTCGCCTCATCACGTATGGCGAATTGCGGTTCTTCCATCGCTTCGAGCGCCTGCCTGACACGCTGCAAAGGCTGGACTTCATTCTGTTCGACCTGATCCCCACGCTCAGTCTTCCATTCTATCTTCTCTATCTCGTGGGGTTGTTCGGCTCCGACGCGTTCTGGTTTCTCGCGGCGATCTACTTCCTGCTGGCGTGGATTTCGTTCTTCAACCTCGGCCTCGCCTTCGCCCTGTTCAAGCGCTCGCCAAGCTTCCTCAATCTTGGCGCGGCCCTGCTCTTCCCGATCTATCAAGGCGTCTGGCTGAAATGTGCCCGGCTGGTCTCCTACTCCTCCGAGATCATCTTCGCCGCCTCCAAGGACGATGACTTCGTGCCGCCACGCGTCCGTCGCGCCCTGTTCGCCGGATCGGAAGGAGTGCGCCGATGAACCTCGCCATCAACAGGCTCGACCCGAACGTTCCGGATCCCGTCGAAAGCCGTCGCAGCGCCGCGGGACGGCTCGTGCGCTTTACCTATGCGACGGGCGTATTCGGCGTGCTCGCCTTCCTGGTCGTCTATTTCGGTGCGCCACTGGTCTATCTGAGCGGACCGGGGACCGTCTCGTCGCCGCCGCACGTCGTTTCGCTTCCCTATCTCGTGCAGGTCGCGGAGATCAGGGTGACGCCGGGCACCACGGTCAAGGCCGGCGACTGGATCGCACAAATTCGCTCCCCCGAGCGCGACAACATCGTGGCGACCTATATGCGCGCGCTGGCCGAGATCGCGAGCCGGCGATCGGAGCTGCGCATCAGGGAACGGGTCGCAGAGGAAACGCTCGAGGCGTCGAAAGCATACAGGCAAGTGACCGAAGATGCCGTCGACCAGATCGAAGCATCGAGCGCGGCGAGCCTGACGTTTCGCCTCGAACTGCTGCGTGAGCGCGGCCTGGCGCGCAAGGCCGTCATTTCACAGGAGGCCGAGATTGCGGAGTCCATCACGCAATTGGCGGACCTGAACAATTTTGGTCAGCAGCTTCGCGACCATCTCGACGAGGTGGAACGCAACTTCGCCGGCGGCCGGGTGCTGGCGCCCATCGCCGGCATCGTTTCAACCAACCTGGCGAATGTCGGGCAATCGCTCGTGGCGGGCACGCCGATCGCCGAAATCCTCGATCCAACCGACATCTTCGTCGACTGGTACATACCGAATGCCCGCCTGGTGGAGCCCAGGGTCGGCAATCGGGTGCTCGTGCTGTTCGGCAATCGCCGCATCGCGGGAACGATTGCGGAGATCCTGCCGGTTTCGCTCGTGTATGCCGCAAGCCGGCAACCGCTGACGCGTGACCGCCCCGCGGCCCAGATCGCACGCGTTCGGTTCGACGTGGAGGCCGCGCCGCCGCCGCTGAATTCAACCGTCTACGTGCACATGTATTATGCGAGCCTGACATCCCGATTAGCCGCGGCCGTGGTCCGCCTGCTGGGCCTGCAATAGGCCGGACGCGTCATGTCGGAGGACACGAAGTTGCAAATCAGCGTGGATCAAACGATGTGCCCGGTCTGCCAGAACCGTCTCGCGTTCGATCCGATCCTGCATCACATGATCTGCGCCTATGTCGGACCGTCCAGTGACTTTGTGGAGACGACCGACGGTTATATCTGCCCGAAATGCCGGCGCGGCATCGCATCGAGCGACCCCGCTTGCGAAATCGTCGGCACGAGCGCCCGGTGCGGCGCCTGCGGCAAGGAGATGATCGTGTCGCCGGGCGCGAGCGGCGCGTGAGACGCGGCGGTGGCGATGGGTCGATGTCCTTCAAAGTCCAGCAGGCATGCCGTGGCGACGATGGTACGCGCTCGGTGACGACCAGGGCCAGCCCCCGAGCGTGGTTCGATCAGGCTCAAAAATCTCGACCTTGAGCGGGTAGCACGCCGCTGCATCGCTGGAATGGCTCGCGCCACAGTCGCCGCCTGGACAGGCCGACAATGCGCCGAGCAAATCGATCTCCGCGAAGAATTCGAGGAAATCGCCGGGACGCACGGGACTTGCCTTCATGAAATATTGGTGCGTGTCCTTGGTGAACCCCGTGCACATGAAAACGTTGAGCACGTCGTGGACATGATGCTCCACCGCGCGCGGCGGCATCTTCAGCTCAGCGCCAAGCGCGCGCGACAGGTTGGAATGGCAGCAGAAGTCGTAGTCGGTGCCGTTCAGCAGCAGATTGGCATAGGGGTCGCAGCGCGTGCCGATGACGTCGTGGACGCCAGCGCCGTCTGCATCGAAGCCATACCAGCCGAGCGTGTCATGGCTGATGGTCGCCATGGGACGAAGATGCGGCATGCTACTCCAGAGCCGGTCGCCGACGCCGACATGCGTCGCATGGAGCGCCCGCGTCTTGCCGCTGAAGAAGCGCTCGGAGAGGTCGTCCGCGTTCCAGAGATTGAGATCGCCGACCTGCGGACCCTCAACACTGACGATCCGAAAAAACTGGCCGCGCCCAACCCGAAACGTGCGAGCGTCGCGCGGCGGCACCACGATCTCGTGCGCTCTCACCATGGTGCGGCGCGCGGATTCTAGCACGGCCATATCAGGCTTGGGCATGGACCCCGCGGGATAGGTGATGGTCGGCCTGGCCGCGCGGCGCAGGGCCGCATCGGCGGGTGCAGACTGAGTTCTGGATGACATGGTTTGACCTCGAAGCAGCTCGGTTCCCGTTGGCTCGCACAGACGTACAAAGCCAACTGCTACCACCTCACAGCAGACGAGGCGACTTATGCGGCTAATGGCCGGTGGAGCGTCGGTTCATTTCCTCCAAAAGCTCACGCATTGCGTCGAACTGCGTGCCAAAACCTTTCCAGTCGCCGGATTTCAATCGCTCCACTGCCTGATTGTAGCGATCAAGCGCCTGCCGTGCCTGATTTGCCGCCGGGCCTGTCGCCGGGACTCCTTCTTTCGTGCCTGCAATTGACGGCGCAGCGCCAGGCTCGGTGAACAGAGCTGACAAGGCCTCGTCGAGCGTCTCCTTCATCACCACATGTTCACCATAGGCTGCGATGACGCGTTTCAGCTCCGGCAGGTGTCCGTGCTCCGCTCGCAAATAGAGCGGCGTTACATAGAGAATCGAGTTCTCGATCGGGATCACGAGCAGGTTCGCACCGCGAATTACCCGCGAGCCCATCTGATTCCACAGCGTGATCTGTTGCGATATCTCGGTGCTCTGATTGATCCGCGCTTCGATCTGGAACGGCCCGTAGACGAGCTTCTCCTTGGGAAATTCGTAGACAATCAGCTTGCCGTAGTCTGGCGCGTCGCAGCGCGCGGCGAGCCACGCAATCATATTGTCGCGGCGGCTGGGCACCATGGGAAGCATGAGGAAGAACTCGGCCTGCGGCTCACCGGGCAGGCGCATGATGATGTAATATGGAGCCATCGTTGCAACGCCGCCGCCGCCCGGCTGGCGCGGAAACTGCCAGAGATCCTCGCGGTTGTAGAAAACGTCGGCGGCCTCCATGTGATAGGCCTGATAGAGCTGAGCCTGGATCAGGAACAGGTCCTCCGGATAGCGAATGTGCTTCTGCATATCCGCCGGCATGACCGAGAATGGCTTGAACAGGTTCGGAAAGATGCGCTGGTAGGTCGCGACAACCGGATCACCGGTGTCCATCAGGTAAAAGTCGACGGTTCCGTTGTAGGCATCGATGATGACCTTCACCGAATTGCGGATGTAGTTGAGATCCTGGTCTTGCGCCGGCTGCGCGGAGGGGAAGTAGGAACTCACCGTGTAGGCGTCTTGCATCCAGAACATCCGCCCATTGCTGATGACCAGATATGGATCGTGATCGAGCCTGAGGAACGGAGCGATCGTTCGCACCCTTTCCCCGATATTGCGGCGGATCATGATCCGGCTGTCGGCCGTGACGTAGCTTGAGAGCAGCAGGTTCGGGTCGTTGAAGTAGTAAGCGAACAGGCCTCTCCACACCATCGCTCCTATCGGAACGCCGCCCGAACCGTCATAGGCCGCGTAGACGTTGTCCTTTCCCTTCGGATAGTCGAACTCCGGCGTGCTCCCCTTGACGATGACATAGTTGTCGCTTCGTTCGCCGTAGTAGATGCGCGGCTCGTGGATTTTGGGGCCTCCATCCGCAACCGGAGGGATATCGCGCAAATAGAGCAGCGGCAGCCCCTCGGTGCTCTTGCGCGTGACCGGGCTCATCACCGCGCCATTGCCGTGAGTAAACAGCACGTGGCGGTTGACCCATGTCTGGGCGTTTGGCGGCAGCAAGGAGGGCCGCAGTTCGCGAGCCGAGAGCATTACGCTTTGGTAGGAGCCATCGAGCCAGTAGCGATCGACGTCGAGATCATGGAATTTGTAGTAAGTGCGGATCTCCTGCAGCTGCGCGTAGGTGTCCGACAAGGGCAGCCAGTCCCACAGCCTGATATTGTCGATTGTCGCCTTGTTGGCTTCGAGCGTCTTGAAGCTGAGCTTCTGTTCGGCGGCAAACGGCTTGGCTGCGATCTGATCGAGATTGTATGCCTGCCGGGTGAGCGCGATGTTGCGCTCGATGTAGGGCCTTTCCAGCTCCAATTCGCTTGGCTTGACGAAGAACTGCCGGAACAGCACGGGAAGCACGCCGGACAGCACGAAAGACCCGATCACGACAAGCAGGAACGCGGCGGCAGGAAGCCGGTAGGTGCGCACCCGCAGGTTTGCCCACGCGGCGAGAGCCGCGATGACCGAAAGTCCGATCATCAGCCACAAGGCCGGCAGCCCTACATGGACATCGGTGTAACTTGCACCGACGACCACGCCGTTATCGCCGTAGAGCAGCAGATAGCGATCAAGACCATAGGACCAGGCCTTCACCGCAAAGAAAAGACCGAGCAACGCCGAGCCATGTGCAATGACTGTCGACGACATCGATCGGCGACGAACGTCGTATTCGATATCGCCGTGCACCCAGTAGATCGCCGCGGCGAAAAGCGCGCTCAGAACGATCGCGAGCATCATCCAGTTCTTGATGAGGATATAGGCGGGCAGTGAAAAGAGATAGAAGCCGATGTCCTTGTTGTAGAGCGGATCGTCTGCTCCGTATGGCACCTGATAGACAAACTGCACGAAGACACCCCAGTTGCCGACTTCGGCCGCAGCGACAAGCAGAGCGAGCAAGGCCGCGCCGCCTGCAATCAACCGGGGCCACGGCATTCGATCGCGCACAAGCGCAAGCAGATCTGGCGGCGGGTTGCCCGCGGCGCTCCACATCGTAGCGGCGACAACCTGCGTCGACCGCCGTCGGGCGAGGCGCAGTGCGAGCCATCCGTTCAACCAAAGGCTGACGGCGGTTCCCGTCCACACCGCAAGAAAGACGACGGCCTTGGCGCCGATTGTTGTCCAAAAGACCTGCAGATAACCGATCGACGAAAACCACAGCCAGTCGACCAGGACGTCGCTCGCGAGCCAGAGCGGGATCAGGAAAATCCCAATGGCGACGGCCGCAACAATGAGCCCGGCCACGGCACTTTGCCTTGGTACCTTCCGTTCGGGTCCGGTAATCCCGATCGTCATGGTTTGATCATAGCGGAAATGAGGGACGCCGGCCGCTTGATTCGCAGTCGGGACTACGCCGCAAGGCGGGCAGAGGCGGACGCTCGAACGACACTGCGCTCACCAAGCGCTGCAACGTACGAGGTCGCGGACTTGGCGCGCCGCTCAGAATTGGATTACGAGCTCTTATATCATTGAAATTGCCCTATAATTTCGACAGAAGCTTCTGCCTCAACAGAATCTGCCCCAGTTGATCCTCGCGTGCGCTCAAACGGAGAGCCGCCAGATCCCGGTCGGGAGAAGAAGCGCATTGCGGCGCTCACGTCCTCTTCCACCGGCCGCGCTTGTATCCCGGCTATCCCGCGATCGCGTTAGTCAAAGACGGCGAATTGCAGCACGCCGATAGCCGACCTATGTTGGGTCTATAACCACGCAGCCGCCCATCGTACGGCGAGAGTCTGCAGGGAAGACCTCACGGTGGATGGTTTGCATTTTGCACCGGAGGTGATGTCATGGCCATTGCTCCCACGCTCCAGAAATACCTGGCCGCTGAAAACATCCAATACGAGGTGATCCCGCACGAACTCAGCATGACGTCCGCTCGAACGGCTGAGGCATGCCATATCTCGGGCGACCGCCTCGCCAAAGGCATCGTGTTGCGGCGCGACGGCGGATACATGCTGGCCATCTTGCCTGCATCGCATCACCTCCGCCTGTCGGACCTGCGGGCAAGCCTCGGCGACAATGTCCACATGGCCGATGAAACCGAGATTGGTCGGCTGTTCAGCGACTGTGCACACGGTGCGGTTCCCGCCGTCGGCAAATGCTACGGGCTGGATATCATCGTCGACGACAGCATCGAGGCACAGCCGGATGTCTATATGGAAGCCGGTGATCACGAGACGCTGCTTCATATGGGTCACGCGCAGTTTGCGCGGCTGACGGCCAACGCGCCGCACGGGCGCTTTAGCGCGCACGACTGAGGATTTGTACACCGCCCATTGCCTTTGCAATCTTGGGCGGAACCTCGGCCGCGAAGTCGCTGCCAAATTGTTCAGGAGGGCAGCGACAGCGGTGGCCTTTGCCTGGTCGGATCGCCAAAGGGTGGCGCTTTCTCCTGCGACCTCGGACACGATCGGTTGTATAGTTCAGAAAATGGGGGACGCTGCTGCGTTGCATCAATGCAACTGAAACCCAGGAACGGAGGCGCGCCATGAAAGTCAAAGACGTGATGCACAAGGGTGTCGACTGGGTCAGCCCCAACACCCCTATCACCGAGCTCGCCAAATTGATGCGGGCGCATGACATCGGCTGCATGCCGATCGGCGAGAACGACAAACTGGTCGGGATGGTGACCGACCGCGATATCGTCTGCAAAGGGCTCGCGAGCCACAACTTCGATGCCGGCCGCGCAACGGCGCGCGATGTGATGACCGAGGGCATCCATTGCTGCCGGGAGGACGATGACCTCGCAAAGGCGATGCATCATATGGAGAAGCTGCAAGTCCGCAGGCTGCCGGTGATCAACAAGAGCAAGCGAATGGTCGGCATCATCAGTCTGGGTGACGTCAGCCATTCCACGTCAGGTGATTTGCTAACCGAGACCATGAGGAGCATTTCGGCGCATCATTGAAACGCGGCCAGCTCTCCTCCGCGATCGCCGCTCGATCCGACGTTGAGTAGAGCCCGGGCCATGCACCTATCACGCAACTATCGCGCGGCGCGAGAGCGGCGGCGCGAAGCGCTTGCGACTGCGGTCGGACGGCGCGGCAAATGGAGGACATTATGGCGTGGCGTGACGACAAGGCCCGGGCAACCCTGATCCGCGATGCAGCTGGCAGCGTGCCAGCAGGCAAGAGCCCCCGGGCCTTTGCCGAACCCTTGTTCGGCTACACGAATATCGAGGACCTCGCCAACTACGATGCCGCCTCGCTTGCCCATTTGGCGGAGCAGGCCTGGGAGCATGTGCAGCGGCGCACGGCCGGCAGCGCCGATATCCGCGTCATCAATCCGACGTTGCCGAACGGGCGCGAGATTTCCGTGCTCGAAATCCTCAACGACAACATGCCCTTCCTGTTCGATTCCACCATGGCGGAGCTCGCCGAGCAGGGCATCGAAGTCACCCTCGTCGCTCACCCGATCATCGCCGTGGAGCGCGATGATGGGGGCAAGCTGCTGCGCTTCTACGGCGAAGCACTGCCGGAGGGTGCAAGAGGCGCGCGCGAAAGCCTGATTCATCTCCATATTAACCGCCTGGACGCGGATGCCGATCGCCAGAAGCTGATCGACGGCCTGACCAGGACGTTGAACGACGTCCGCGCCTGCGTCGCCGACTGGCGCACCATGCGTGACCGCGTCGAGGAAGCGATCAAGACGTTCTCTTCCAATCCGCCGCCGCTGCCGATCGACGAGGTCGCCGAAGCCAATCAGTTCCTGCAATGGCTCTGCGCAGACAATTTCACCTTCCTCGGCGTGCGCGAATATCGCTTCTCGCCCGACAGCGAGGCGTCGTCGGACGACATCACGACCGGCGAAGGCCTCGGCATCCTGCGCGATCCGGGCGTGAAGGTCCTGCGCCGCGGCAGCGAAATGGTGGTGATGACGTCGGAAATCCGCGAGTTCATGCACGAGCCGACCCTGCTGATCGTCATCAAGGCCAATGTCTCCAGCCGCGTCCATCGCCGCATCCGGATGGACTATGTAGGCATCAAGCTCTATTCGCCCGACGGCCGGCTCGAGGGCGAGCTGCGCGTCGTCGGCCTGTTCACCTCGGGCGCCTATACGCGCTCGGTACGGCAGATCCCTTATGTTCGCCACAAGGTTTCGCGAGTACTGCAGCGCGCCGGCTTCGACCCGAACGGACATTCCGGCAAGGCTCTGATGCACATTCTCGAAGAGTATCCGCGTGACGAGCTGTTCCAGATCGACGTCGACACGCTCTACAATTTCGTCCTCGAGATCCTGATCCTCTACGAGCGCCCACGCGTCCGGGCGCTGGCGCGGGTGGACAAGTTCGATCGCTTCGTCTCCATCCTCACCTTCATTCCGCGCGACAAGTACGACACCGACGTCCGCACGCGCGTCGGCGCCTTCCTGTCGCAAGTCTACAAGGGGACCCTGTCCGCCTCCTACGTATCATTCCCTGAAGGCGCGCTTGCGCGCGTCCACTTCATCATCGGGCGCTATGAAGGAAAAACGCCCATCGTCGAGGGCGCCGCGCTCGAAGCCGGGATCAGCGCCATTGCCGCGACCTGGGCCGACAAGCTGAAGGCCGCGCTCGCTGCGTCGACCGATGGCATGCGGGCCCGCATGCTCACCAACCGATATGCCCGGGCCTTTAGCGGCGGCTACACCGAGGTGTTCGGCGCGGAACAGGCGATCACCGATATCACGACCATCGAAAGGCTGACGCCAGCCCGCCCGGTGACGATCTCGGTTTACCGCATCGAAGGCGACGACCCAAGGCGCTTCGGCCTGAAGGTCTTCTCGGACGCCGCACCGCTGTCGCTGTCCTACCGCGTGCCGGTGATCGAAAATCACGGCCTGCGCGTGGTCAACGAACGCACCTATCAGATCGTGCCCGGTAACAGGCCGGAGCCGGTCTGGCTGCACGACATGACGATCGAGACCAGCGACGGCCAGCCGATCGAGATCATCCCGGAATTCAGCCATCGCCTGGAAGCCTCGATCATGGCTGTTGTCACCGATCGCGCCGAATCCGACGGATACAATGCCTTGATCCTGCGCACGGCCCTGGGCTGGCGGGAAGTCTCGACCATCCGGGCGCTATCCCGCTATCTGCACCAGATCCGTGCTCCGTTCACCCAGGACTATATGTGGGAGACCTTGCGCAAGAACGCCGCGATCACAGCCAACCTCGTCGCGCTGTTTCAGGCCCGCCGCGATCCGCGCCTCGTCCTTACGGATCGCGAGCGTTCGGCACGCGAGACAGCTCTCCTTGCCGAGATCGAGGAGCAGCTCAAATCCGTCGCCTCGCTCGATGAAGACCGCATCCTGCGCCGTTTCACCAATCTGGTGCTGTCGACCATTCGTACCAATCTGTGGCAGGTCGGCGAGGACGGACATCCGCGCCCGGTGATCTCCTTCAAGTTCGACGCGCGCGGGATCGATGACCTGCTGCCGCCACGACCGCTCTACGAGATTTTCGTCTATTCACCCCGTGTCGAAGGCATTCACCTGCGTTTCGGCAAGGTGGCGCGGGGCGGCCTGCGCTGGTCCGACCGGCCACAGGATTTCCGCACCGAGATCCTGGGCCTCGTGAAGGCACAGCAGGTCAAGAACGCCGTGATCGTGCCCGTCGGGGCCAAGGGCGGCTTCGTGCCGAAGCGCCTGCCACCGCCCTCCGATCGCGAGGCGTGGCTGGCCGAAGGCACGGAAGCCTATCGCATCTTCGTTCGCTCGCTGCTCGAACTCACGGACAATTTCGACGGCGACAACATCGTGCCGCCCGACTTGACCGTGCGCCACGACGGCGACGACCCGTATCTGGTCGTCGCCGCAGACAAGGGCACCGCCACCTTCTCCGACGTCGCCAACGCGATCTCGGCCGAGAAGCACCATTGGCTCGGCGATGCCTTCGCCTCCGGCGGCAGCCAGGGCTATGACCACAAGAAGATGGGGATCACGGCCCGCGGCGCCTGGGAGGCGGTCAAGCGCCACTTCCGCGAGCTCGGCACCGACATTCAGACGATGCCATTCACCGTGGTCGGCGTCGGCGACATGTCCGGCGACGTCTTCGGCAACGGCATGCTGCTCTCGCCGGCGACGAAGCTCGTCGCCGCATTCGATCACCGCGACATCTTCATCGATCCCTCCCCCGATCCGGCGACCAGCTTCGCCGAACGCAAGCGCCTGTTCGACCTGCCGCGATCGAGCTGGCAGGACTACAACAAATCGCTGATCTCGCAGGGCGGCGGCGTGTTCTCGCGCTCGCTCAAGGCGATTCCGCTCGCCCCGGAAGTGCGCACCCTGCTCGATCTCGACAAGCCGCAGGCAACGCCGTTCGAGGTGATGACGGCGACCCTGAAGGCGCGCGCGGACCTCCTGTGGTTCGGCGGCATCGGCACCTACATCCGTGCGTCGGCGGAGAGCGACGATCAAGCCGGCGATCGCGCCAATGATCCGATCCGCATCACCGGGTCCGACGTTCGCGCCCGGGTGATCGGCGAAGGCGCCAATCTCGGCGTCACCCAGCGCGGCCGCATCGAAGCGGCGCAGAAGGGCGTCAAGCTCAACACCGACGCGATCGACAATTCGGCCGGCGTGAACACGTCCGACCTCGAAGTCAACATCAAGATCGCGCTGGCGCGCCCCGAGCGCGAGGGACGCCTCAGCCTCGCCGACCGCAACAGCCTGCTTGCCGCGATGACCGACGAGGTCGGCACGCTGGTGCTGCGCAACAACTATCTTCAGACGCTGGCCCTCTCGCTTGCCGAACGCAAGGGCGTGGCCGAGACCGGCTTCCTCACACGCCTGATGCAATCGCTGGAGCAGCGCGGTCTGCTCAGCCGTGCGGTGGAATTCCTGCCCGACGATGCGGCGATCACCGAGCGCACAAGGCGCGGACAGTCCCTGACACGGCCTGAACTTGCCGTGTTGCTCGCCTACGCCAAGCTGACGCTCTACGACGACCTGCTCGCCACCAGCGTGCCGGACGATCCTCATCTTGCCCGCAGACTGTCCCTTTATTTTCCGCGCGAGGTTCTCGACAAATTCCCGACCGCGGTCGAACTCCATCGCCTCCGACGCGAGATCATCGCAACCAGTCTCGTCAATGCCGTGATCAACCGCGGCGGCCCGGCCTGCATCGTGCGCCTGACCGACGAGACCGACGCCGATATCTCGACCATCGTCATGGCGCAGGTTGCCGTGGACGCGATCTACGAGTTCAGGCGGCTCAATGACGCCATCGACGCGCTCGACACACGAATCGACGGGCAGTTGCAGCTCAGCCTCTACGCGGCGATCCAGGATCTCCTGCTCTCCCGCATGGTCTGGTATGTGCGCAATGTCGATTTCAAGGATGGTCTGAGCGCGATCATCGCCCGGTTTGGACCTGCCGTCCGCGAGATCGCAGCCTCGCTCGACAACGTCCTGCCGCCGGACTTGCAGGCCGCTCGCAGCAAGCGCCGCCAGGACCTGACCGATGCCGGCGTCCCGGCCGGACTCGCCGGCGAACTGGCCGACCTCGACGCTCTGCTCTCGGCACCCGATATCGTGACGGTCGCCGAGCGCACCAGCCGCCCCATTGGCGACGCCGCCGCGACCTTCTTCGCCGCCGAGGCGAATTTCCGTCTCGACCGCATCACCGCCGCCGCGCGCAGCGTGCCGGCAAACGACTATTTCGAGCGTATAGCCATCGATCGCGCCGTTGAGCAGATCGCAGCCGCCGAAAGACGACTGGCTGCGGACATGCTGGCAACCGGCCAGTCCGGCCAGCAGGCCGTCGAGACCTGGCTCGCGGCTCACCCCGAAGCGACGCGCATCCGCCGCTCAGTCGAGGAGATTGCCGCCAGCGGCCTGACGCTCGCCAAGCTGACGGTGGCGGCGAACCTGCTGGGGGACTTGGTCAAAGCGTGAGGGCGTCGCGAGGCAGCGACGTGAGACGCTAAAGTGCACTGCTAGCCGGCGAATGGAGGAATCCAATGATCCACGCGACTTGCCATACCGCCGATAATGTCCGCTGCATCGAGTTCGATGCCACGCCCTGGTTCAGCGAGGCTGACGCTCCGAGCATCATCGACTTGGCCCAACGCGGATGGGCCAGTACGGCGATTGCAGATTCCCTCGAGGGCCGACGCGGATACGAACGGCTGCATGACCTCGTTGAGTATGCGGCGAAGCGACTGCAATCGGAATCCCTGGAGGACCCAACCTGGGAAACCTTCGCGTGCGTCGTCGATGGACCGGAGGCCGTGGCCTGGCTCGAGAAAAACCGGCCCGACGTGGTGACAAGGATCCGCTAAGCCACGGGAAGCGCTGCCACGGCGGCGCTTGATCGGCGGCATTGCGATTGCAAACGAAGGAAATGGCGCTCCCTAGGGGAATCGAACCCCTGTTTCAGCCTTGAGAGGGCCGCGTCCTAACCGCTAGACGAAGGGAGCGTGAGGGACAGGACATAGCCGCGAATTCCGCCGGCGGCAAGCCTCGATCGCCTCGTCGTCCTGGCGAAAAGCCGGACCCATGACCCCGAATGGTCGTTGTTGCGGCCAATACGGGGCCGCTATCTCGCGTAACCATGCGTGGCGGCGTTCCCTCAAGCAGGCCTCACGGCTCGTTGGCAAATCTCAGCCGCCCGGCGGGTTTCAGCGTGTGGGCGTCGAAGGTGCGGATTTCCATCGTTCCGCCGACATCGAGCGTGATCACCAGTCGGTCGCCGGCGACCGCGGTGGCTACGATTTTCGCGCCCTTGGGCAGCGTCGCGGTGATGTCAGAGGCCTCGGCCGCCCTTCCCTCGGACTTGAAAAGGCGGTAGCCCACCGCGATCAGCACGGCGCTTATCGCAAGCGCCGTGGTCACCCCCGCGATCAGCATCATCCGCCGCACCCGCGCAAACAGCGCGGCCTGCTCGGGGCTCGGTTCGGGAACAGCGGTTTCGGTCATGGAAGGCTCGGGTTCGGCTCAACGGTTGGAAGTAACGGTCGCGGGCGACGAGGGATCGGCCCGGCTCGACCGCGTGCTGGCGGCGCGCCTGCCGGACCTGTCGCGATCGCGGCTGAAAGCCTTGATTTTGGCGGGTGCGGTGACGCGCGAGGCGGCCGCGATCCGCGACCCCGCTTATCACGTCGCCGCCGGCGATACGATCACAATCGATGTGCCGGAGGCGGTGCCCGCGGAGCCCAGGGGCGAGGATATCGCGCTCGACATCGTGTTCGAGGACGACGACATCATCGTCATCAACAAACCTGCGGGCCTCGTGGTGCACCCCGCCGCCGGCCACGAAACCGGCACGCTGGTGAATGCGCTGATCGCCCATTGCGGCACCTCGCTGTCGGGCATCGGCGGGGTGCGCCGCCCCGGCATCGTGCACCGGCTGGACAAGGACACCACGGGACTGATGGTGGTCGCCAAGAACGACCTGGCACATGCGTCGCTGACCGCGCAATTCGCCGACCACGGCCGCACCGGGCCGATGCGACGCGGCTACATGGCGTTCGCGTGGGGCGTGCCGAACCGGCACCGCGGCACCGTCGATGCGCCGATCGACCGCCACCCGCACGCGCGGGAAAAGATGGCGGTGCGCCAGAGCGGCCGCGAGGCCGTGACCCATTGGGAGATTCTTGAAAGTTTTGCCGGGCGCGACGGCAAGCCGGTCGCCGCCCTGCTCGCCTGCGAGCTCGAGACCGGACGCACCCACCAGATCCGCGTCCACCTTGCCCATATCGGCCACCCCCTGATGGGCGACGCCGTCTACGGCCCGCATTTCAAGACCAAGGCGAACCAGCTCGGCCCGCAGTCGCAGGCGGCCCTGACCGTCCTTGGACGGCAGGCCTTGCATGCTTATCTGCTGGTATTGGAGCACCCGAGAAGCAGAGAACTTCTTCATTGGGAGGCGCCCCTGCCGGAGGATTTGCTTCTCCTCGAGGGGGCCCTGAAAGCGGCGCTATGACGCAGGTCGCTTCAGAAAGGCTTTACATTACAAAAAGTTATAGCGGCCACACGGGGACGTGACGTCAGTAATCCTTCCCTAAATGCCCCCCCATGGGGTATATTGCGCCTGCGTCAAAGAGATTGACGCGGAACATCGCAGCCCGGCCGGCTTTGACACAGCGGTCGTCTGCCTGGCCCGCCGCTATCGGGGGCCTGAACACTTTGGAGGGCGCTCAATGGCCCGTACAGCTACGTTGCCGGTTCTGAATGGAGAATCCGGCCTTTCCCGTTACCTCGCCGAGATCCGCAAGTTCCCCATGCTGGAACCCCAGCAGGAGTACATGCTCGCCAAGCGTTGGCGCGAGCATGACGATCGGGACGCGGCGCATCAACTCGTCACCAGCCACCTCCGTCTCGTGGCCAAGATCGCCATGGGCTATCGCGGCTACGGCCTGCCGATCTCCGAGGTCGTCTCGGAAGGCAATGTCGGCCTGATGCAGGCGGTGAAGCGATTCGAGCCCGAGAAGGGCTTCCGTCTCGCCACCTACGCCATGTGGTGGATCAAGGCGTCGATTCAAGAGTACATCCTGCGTTCCTGGTCGCTCGTGAAGATGGGCACCACCGCGAACCAGAAGAAGCTGTTCTTCAACCTGCGCAAGGCGAAGAGCAAGATTTCCGCCCTGGACGAAGGCGATCTCCGCCCCGACCAGGTGAAGCTGATCGCCAGCCGCCTCGGCGTCACGGACCAGGACGTGATCGACATGAACCGTCGCCTCGGCGGCGACGCGTCGCTCAACGCACCGATCCGCGACGACGGCGAAGCCGGCGAATGGCAGGACTGGCTGGTCGACAATACGCCCAACCAGGAAGCCATGATGGCCGAGCACGAGGAATACGATCATCGCCGTGACGCCCTCCATGGCGCCATGGGCGTGCTCAACGCGCGCGAACGCCGCATCTTCGAGGCGCGGCGCCTCGCCGACGAGCCGATGACGCTGGAGGACCTCGCGGCCGAGTTCGGCGTGTCGCGCGAGCGCGTCCGCCAGATCGAAGTCCGCGCCTTCGAAAAGGTGCAGGCCGCGGTCAAGGGCACGATCGCAAGGCAGGAACAGGCTGCGCTGGAAGCCGCGCACTAAGCGCGCGATTTCAGCGCCATCAATTGGCGGATCGACGAACAAGGAAGCCGGCGGAAACGCCGGCTTTTTGTTTTTGACAAAGGCGGTTCCCCTCCCTGTGGGAGAGGAGGAAGACGAGGCCCCTATTCCCACTCGCGTGCGAGCGTGGCGAGCGCGCAGCCTTCGCAATAGCGGGCGTCCTTGTAGTCGATCCAGTTGTGGGCGTAGACACGCTCGCGCGGGATGGCGTAGCGGGCGCGCAGGACGCGGACGAGGATCCGCCACGCCGCAATCTGCGCCTCCGTCGGACCTTTGGCGACGTCAGGATAATTGCCGGCGAACTCCACGCCGATGGAATTGTCGCGCACGACCTGGCGGTAGGTCGGCTTGTTGTCGATATACTTGTTGTCGTTGCGGTTGGCGCCGTCGCCATGGGTCGGCACCAGGGTTTCCGAAACCGCCCAGTAGACCGTGCCGTCAGTCTCGACCCAGACGGTGACGCCGCGCCGAGTCGGGTTCTTGGCCTGCTCCAGCGCGCCGCCGCGCGCCGAGCCCGCCGGTCCCTCGGTCTGGTGCACGATGATGTTGCGCCAGGGATGCGCTTTGGCGACGTCGCCCCAGGGCGTGAGCCAGACGATCTTCAGGCCCGGAATGTCAGGCGTGCCCGACGACCGCGCAATCGTCGCGAGCGCCGTTTCATCGGCCTTCGTCCCGACGGAGGCGAAGAGCGCCAGGGCCGACAGCGCGGCCGCGAGCAGGCGAATGCTGATCATGATCGTGAAACGAACCTCTCCGTTCCCGGGTGGCCTACACGTTATGGCAGGCGACCAGCCTGCCGTCTTCTGCGGCGGGGCGCAGTTGCGGGACGTCCGCCAGGCAGCGGTCGCTTGCGATCGGACACCGGGCCGCGTAGGCGCAGCCGCGCGGGCGTGCGAACTGGCTCGGCGGCTCACTCGCTTCAATCGCCGCCACGATCCGTCTTGACGGGTCCGGCCTTGGAATGGCCGCCACGAGCGAACGGGTATAAGGATGCAGCGGACCATCAAGGACCGTCCGTGTCCCGGCCTGCTCCACGATGCGGCCCATATACATCACGGCAACGCGGTTGCTGATTTGTCCGATCACGCCAAGATCATGCGAGATGAAGACCATCGACAGCTTCAGCTGCTCGCGCAAATCCATCATCAGATTCAGGACCTGGGCCTGCACGGACACGTCGAGGGCCGAGACCGGCTCGTCGGCGATGACGACGGACGGCGTGGGAAGAATGGCTCGGGCGATTCCGGCCCGCTGACGCTGCCCGCCGCTCAGTTCGTAGGGATAGCGGGTGGCGAAAGACGGATCCAAGCCGACGGCCGTCAAGGTCGCGGCGATCGCCGCGCTGCGCTCGGCGCGGCTCCCGAACATGCCGTTGATGTCGCCGGCCTCCGCCACCGAGTCTCCGATCACACGCCGCGGATTGAGCGATGCATAGGGATCCTGGAAGACCATTCGAACGTTCAGGCGCATCTCGCGAAGGGTCGCACCGCCGGCTCCGATCAGATCGGCTCCCTTGAACCTGATCGCGCCGCTGTCGGGCCGGGCCAGCCCGACGATCGACCGGCCCACCGTAGTCTTGCCGCAACCGGATTCGCCCACGATCCCGAGCACCTCGCCCTCGACCACCGACAGCGATGCACCGTCGACCGCCTGCACGCGGTATTTTCGACCGGCCCGCCTGACGCTGAAGGAGACCCTCAGGTCCCGAACATCGAGGACGACATCGCCGCTCATGGCGCCACCCCGCCGTCCAGGGGGAACGCGCACAGCACCTCATGTCCTTGCGCGATCTCGGTGCGAGGGGGCGCCGCCAGGCGGCACGACTCGCGAACCGCTGCGCAGCGTGAGGCAAAGACGCAGCCGGCACCGACCGTGCCGGGCGCCGGCGGCTGGCCGGCTATGGTTGGCAGGCGTCGCGCGCCGGAGTTCCGCGACGGCATGCAGTCCATCAATCCGCGCGTATAGTGGTGGCGCGGCCTGCCGAACAACGACTCCACGCCCGCGGTTTCCACGATCCGGCCCGCATACATGACGGACACGCGATCGGCGAGTTGCGCAATCACCCCCATGTCGTGGGTAATGAACAATATGGCCATCTCGAGCCGGCTGCAGAGCTCGCGCAAGAGCCCGAGAATCTGGACCTGGATGGTGACGTCCAGCGCCGTGGTCGGTTCATCGGCGATCAGAACCTGGGGCCTGCAGGCAAGCGCAATCGCGATCATGACCCGCTGGCGCTGGCCGCCGGACAACTGATGCGGATACGCCGACAGCTGCATTGCGGGATCGGGCATGCGCACCATCTCGAGCAGTTCACGCGCACGAGAGAGCGCCGCGGCTGCCGAAACTCCCTCGTGAACGCGGACGGCCTCGGCGATCTGATCACCGATCCGACGAACCGGGTTGAGCGAGGTCATTGGCTCCTGGAAGATCATTGCGATCCGGCCGTGCCCCGCTTCGACGCGTTGCCAGGGCTGCAACTGCGTCACGTCACAGCCTTCCAACAGGACCTTCCCTGCCCGGAGCCGGGGGCCGGGCTGCGGCAGCAGGCCCATGACGGCGAGCGAGGTCATGCTCTTGCCGCAACCGGATTCGCCGACGAGACCCAGTATTTCGCCCTTGCCAAGGCCGAAGGACACGCCGGCGACGATGTCGACCGGTGCGGTCTCCGAGCCCAATGACACCGTAAGATCGCGAACGGACAACACGGTCTAGCCCTTCTCGCCAAAGACCTGACGGAACCGCGGATCGAGTCGATCGCGCAGTGCATCGCCAACCAGATTCAGAGAAAATGCCGTCGCCACGATCATCATGCCCGGGAAAAAGAGCAGCCACGGGGCGCGGGTGATGAAGGTGCGCGATTCCGCCAGCATGTTGCCCCAGCTCGGAATCTCCGGCGGAGCCCCGAGGCCCAGAAAATCGAGCGAGGCCGCGCCAAGCTGCGCGAAAGCGAAGACGAAGCTCGCCTGCACGAGGAGCGGCGAGATCAGGTTCGGCAGAATGTGCCTGCCGATGAGCCATGTCGTCCCGGCGCCCATGCTGCGCGCCGCCTCGACATAGGTTTCCGCACGCAAGCGCAGCGTCAGGCCGTATACGATGCGCGTCGTCGTCGTCATGTAGCCGAGGCCGATGGCCAGAATGGCATTGGCCACGCTTGGAGCCAGGATGACGATCAGCCCGAGTGCGAGCAGCAGGGTCGGGAAGGCCATCAGCACGTCGACCATGCGCATCAGCACGTGGCCGAGCCGGGGGAACAAGGCTGAAAGCACCCCGATCGGCACTCCGGTCGCGAGCGCGAAGACGACCACGCCCGAGCCGATCAGCAGCGCCATGCGCGCCGAGTGGATGGTGCGTGACAGGGTATCCCGGCCGAACTGGTCGGTGCCGAACCAATGGGCCAGGCCCGGAGGCGTCAGGCGGATCGGCGGATCGATGGCATAGGGATCATAAGGCGACAGCCAGGGTGCGAAGGCGGCAGCGAACACTGTCGCCAGAAGGATGCCGAGCCCCGCCAGCGCGATCGGGCGGGCGACGAACGGCTTGAGCCAAAGGATCGCGGCGTCGCGACTCATTGGAGTTCGACCCGCGGATCGAGCAGACGGTAGCTCAGGTCGACGATCAGATTGATCAGGAGATATACGACGACGATGACCAGGATGACGCCCTGGATCACCGGGTAGTCCCGGCGCAGGATCGACTGAACGACGAGGCGGCCGATGCCGGGCAGGGCAAACACAGTTTCGGTCACCACCGCTTCGGATAGCAGCGCCGCGAAGGTGAAGCCGAACGCCGACACCACCGCCAAGAGAGCGTTGCGCAGGATGTGCCGGCGCACGACCTGCCAGGGCCTGATGCCCTTCGCGCGCGCGGTGCGCACGTAATCCTCGCGGGAGACATCGAGCATGCTGGCGCGCGTCAGCCGCAGAATCAGCGCGGCATTCGGCGCCGCAAGCGCCAGGCTGGGAAGGACGAGGTAGCGGAGATTGACGGCGCCGCCTTCGAACACCGACGGATAGCCGGAACTCGGAAACCAGCCAAGCCACGCGGCAAAGATCAGGATCAGATAGAGCCCGACCCAGAACGTGGGTATCGAGGCCATCAGCATCGCCGCGCCGGACAGCCCCTGGTCGAGCCATGTGCCGTGCCGGACCGCCGCGATCATGCCGATCGGCACGCCGATGATCGCGACCCAGATCATCGTCATGGTGGCGAGCAGGATGCTGGTTTCGGCGCCATCGGCAATGACCGAAAGCACCGGCGCCTGGAAGAAGATCGAACGTCCGAGGTCGCCCTCGAGCACATGGCCCATCCAGCTCACGTATTGAACGATGATCGGCTGATCGAGACCGAGTTGGTGCCGCAAGGCGTCGATCTGATCGGGAGTCGCGGTATCGCCGAGCAGAACATAGATGGGATCACCCGGCACGACATGGATGAAGGCGAAGATGATGACGGACGCCGCCAAGAGCGTCACCGCCGTCGTTCCCGCGCGCTTGAGTGCATACGACCACATGTGATTGTGCGACTGATCAGCGCCAATGATGCGCGCCGATGCCGGCGCTCGACACCCCTCGCGGCCTCATCGCTCGCCCCTATTTCGCGGTGACATTCCAGAAGACCGGACCGTTCGGGTTCAATCCCTTGAGCTTGGGAGAAGCGATGTCGTAGGTGTAGGCGTCGCCCACTTTCATGACCGGCACCTGTTCGTAGATCAGCGACTGGATCTTGTCCCACGTCGCCTTGCGCGCGGTCTGATCGGACGATTTGATCAACTCGGCCCGAAGCGAGTTGATCTCGGGGCTGTCCCACCAGCCGGGATAGCTCGCATTGAGGAAGGTGAAGAGCAGCGGGTCAGGCGAGAACGAATGGTGGGTGACAAAGATGTCCCATTGTTCTGGCTGGCCTCGCATCTTCAGAAGGGTCGCCCAATCGACGACCATCATTTGCACGTTGATTCCGGCATCGGCCAGCTGGCGGGTGAAGACGGACGCTTCGTCGTAATGCGCCTGATAGTTCGTCGAGACCAGAAGGCGGATCGGCGTCCCCGTGTAGTCCGCCTCCTTCGCGAGTTCCTTGGCCTTCTTCGGATCATGCGGACTGTAACCGCTGACGCCTTCCATCGAGTGCCAGGGCGTGCCTTTGGGATAGATCGACCCTTCCGCGCTCCACAGGTCCTTCGGGCCGAACGCCACGCGCAAGGCCTGCGACTTGTCCAGTGCAGTCTGGATGGCGCGGCGAAGCTTGTAGTTGTCCTTCAGGATCCCCTGCTTCGAGTTCATGAAGAAAAGGCCGAAGATCGGCGCATTCGTGCGCTGCACCTGAACCGACCCGTCTTTGCTCAGGGAGTCGTAAAGGTCGCCGGAGATCATTTCCGCGTAGTCATAGTCGCCCGCTTGTACCCCGCTCACGCGCGTACCGACGTCCGGCACCGGAATGAAGCGGATCTTGTCGAAGAAAGCGACGCGGGCGCCAGCGAAGCCGTCGCCTTTCTCCTTGACCGGCTTGTAGCCGTCGAACCTCTCCACCTCGACATGGCGGTTCGGCCGCCACTCCACGAACTTGTAAGGTCCGGTGCCGATATAATCCTTCTGCTCAATCGGCCGATTTCCGGCATTGGCTGCGATTTCTTCCGGATAAATCGCGAGACCACCATTGACGTCCGCAACGAGGTTCTTCCAGGCGCCGTTCGGGGCCGACAATTTCAGGGTGACTTCATACTTCCCGGTTGCCTCGACCGACGTGGCCGCCCCCATCAGGAGCTTGCCGCGCGCACCGAAGTTGCCCCACCGCGTCATCGAGGCGACCACGTCCTTTGCGGTCATCTCCTTGCCGTTGTGGAAGCGAACATCCTCGCGGAGCTTGATGACGATCGTCCTGCCCCCGTCTTCCTCGCGATCGCTGTCGGCCAGCATCGGACGCGGCACATAAGTCGAGTCCCACGCATAGAGCGTCTCGAAGATGTGGCGGCCGATGACTGATGCGACGTCGGCAGTCGTCAGCATGACATCGAGCGGGGGCGGCTCCCCAACGGTTGCTTCGCGCAGCAAGGTGGCCGCGCTGGCCTGCGCGTTCAGGAACAACGCGGCGGCGCCGACGGCGGCACGCATCAAGACACTTGGACGGCATTTCATGATCGCCCCTCCCAACTTCTTCGCGCCGCCTGCCTCTTTGTGCAGGGGCGTACCCTCGGCTGCTAGCAACCGTCAGTACGTTATCGTTGTTTGAAAGTTACATATAGATTATGCTAAGTTTCAAGGGAAAAATGGCGAATTTCGCGAATCTTCCGATGCTCGCCAGGTCGGCTCTGAAGGTTTCTTACGATTGTTTCTTGGCCAGGGGCGCAGGTTGATGTGACCTGAGGAAGGGCGGGCGATGCCGCGTACGAAGCGAATTCAGCGGGCGAAGGCCGCCCAGGCGCCGATCTCGACGCCGCCAAGTCGCGACAATTTCGCCGCTGGCGACATCATCTCGTTCATCCGACAGAGCGCTCCGAGTCTCAGCCCATCGGAGCAACGCGTGGCCGCGGCGCTGCTTGCCGATGTTGAGTTCGCCATTCACTCGAGCAATGCCGAACTGGCCCGTCGGGCGCGCGTCAGCGAACCGACCGTCACCCGGTTCAGCCGCTCCGTCGGCTGCCGCGGCGTCCGCGAGCTGAAGGTCAGGCTGGCCCAAGCGATGGCGGTCGGGCGGATTTACGTCGAACCGCCCCCGCATGTCGGGACCGATTTGGCGCGCCCCGCTCTCTGGCGGTCGGTGTTTCAGGAAATTCGCCGCGCAATCGCCGCCGCCGAGGAGGGGCTACGGAAGGAGGACATCGAGCAGGCAGCCGAAGCCATCTCCCGCTGCTCGAAACTTGCCGCGTTCGGCGTGGGCGGCGGCTCGACGCTTGCGGCGGCGGAGGTTCAGAACCGGTTCTTTCGCCTCGGGGTCGCCGTCTCCCACGCCTCCGATCCGAGATTGATGCGCATGATCGCCGCGACGCTCGGCCGGGACGATGTCGTCATTGCAATCTCGACCACCGGCGCGGCAATCGAGGTGATCGAGGCAGCCAGCATCGCCAAGCAATACGGCTGCCTGATTGTTGCGATCACCAAGCCGCAAAGCAGGCTGGCCTCAATCGCGGATATCGCGCTCGGGATGTACGTGCCCGAAGCACCCGATGCGCTCAAGCCGACCGCATCGCGCTATGCCGTCCTTGCGGCGATCGATTTGCTCGCCGCTTCGACGGCCTATTGCAAGCCGCTCGAGGCCCAGGCGCGCATGCGGCGCATCAAATACGAATTGCTGAAAGGGACCGACGGGGATTCAAATGGACCGCTCGGCGATTGACGATATCCGGCCTCAGCGCGCCTTGAGGCCCACCCGCCTGAGCACAGTTCAGGCGACCTCGCGCGCGACGCCGGACGGGACCGCGTCAGGCTGCAGCGTCGGTGCGGGATCGTAGGCCGCGTAGTCGTTCTTGCCGTTCTTCTTGGCGGCGTAAAGCGCCTGGTCGGCATGGGCCATCAGCCGGTCCGGATACTGGCCGACGGCATAGTCCCATTGCGCGACGCCGATCGAGACCGCGATCGGGATATCGCCGCCGGTGCAGGTCTCGGCATCCCTGCGGCAGACGTCGAGCACCCGGCGGGCGATCGCGGCGCCCTCATGCAGATTGGACGACGGCAGCACGACGCAGAACTCGTCGCCGCCGGTGCGGGCGAGCATGTCGCCGGGACGGAGCCGGGTCTGCGCCATCAGGGTGAAATGCTGCAGGCAGGCATCGCCCGCGGCATGGCCATGGGTGTCGTTGATGGTCTTGAAGCCGTCGAGGTCGATCACCAGCAGCGAGAACGGCTCGCCGCTGCGCATCGAGCGGGCGCATTCCTCCGACAGGCGCTGCAGCAGGTGGCGCCGGTTGGCGACGCCGGTGAGGTCGTCGAGCAGTGCGAGGTCGGCGACCTCGTTGCGCAGCCGGTCCATCGCCATCAACAGGAAGCCGAAATTGAGCGCCATCGACAGGAACAGAAGCCCGAGCACGACGACGGCATTGGCTTGGCCGCCCCCCAACGCCGAGAAGTCACCGCCAAGCAGGTTGCCGATCGCCCGTCCCGCGTAGATGCCGGTGATCGCGATGATGACGAGGCCGGCGAGCCGCGCTCCCGGTGCGGCCCGGCCTTCCCGCTCCGACCACAGCAGTCTCACTGTCATTGCGAGCGGGAATGATTGTCCCAGCGAATAGGACAGCATGCGCAACGGCACGCTCTCGTAGACAAAGGTGAAGAAGACCATCGCGCCGACGCTTGAGCCCACGATCATCGCGGTCGCCCGCCATGAGACGGGCCGGTCATAGAAGCGGCGGATGCCCATGGCCGCGAGGCAGGCGGCAAGGATCACGCCGGCACCGCCAAGCAGAAGCGGCGGCATGGAATCGAAGTACAGGCGGGTCAATGCGGTTATCGCGCCGCCCGCGCCGACGAAGGCCGATGCGGCCCAGAACCGTGCTGCTTCGAGCTTGGGATAGGCGCGCGTGACGTAGGCCCAGATCAGGCCCAGCGCCAGAAAGTTGATGACGAACACCGTCCACAGTGTCGGCACGCTCAGCATGGCGACCACGTGACGCGCACCGTCCCGCCCCCGTTATTTGGCAGCCGTTCGACCATAACCATCCCCGTTTTCTTGCCGAGAACAATGCGCGCGGCGCGCTTAACGGAGTCTCACCGCGATCTGCGAAACCTCACCCCTTGGTTTTGGATTCATGAACGATCGTTCCGCCTTCGCACATCGTTAGGCATGTCGATCGCGATCGCCGTCCCCGGCGTGCGCGCGCCGCCACGCCGGATTCGCGCGCAAAAATCACCCGAAAATGCATCTGAGCTGTGGATAACGTAATGACACAGATGTGACAGCACGGGGCAGCGGCTCGCGAATCTGCTGAGTTTAGCGTCGAGGATGTTGCGAGGCTGGCCCTCCGCCGAGCATCCCTCGTGTCGCGTTCCACCATTAACCCTTGAGAGGATACTATGGCTAAGAAAGCGAAGAAGGCGAAAAAGGCGAAGAAGGCCAAGAAGGCCAAGAAGAAGTAACGCTACTTCTTGTTCTTTGCCCGGGTGGAGCACGCTCCGCCCGGGCGTCAAAGCGGGATCGACAGACGGATTGAAGGCGGCGGGCACGGGCCCGCTTTTTTATTGCCTACCGCTCGGCGAACGCCAGCCTGGCGCCGAGCGCGGCAAAACCGGCGGCAAAGCTGCGGCGCAGCCAGGCCATCACGCGCGGGCGGGAGATGACGCGCTCGCGGACAGACGCCGCGAACAGGCCATAGACGACGAAGACTGCGAACGTCATCGCCATGAAGGCGCCGCTCAACTCCAGCATCCGCAGCAGCGGCTGGCTATCGTCGAGCGCGACGAACTGCGGCAGGAAGGCGAGAAAGAAGATCGAGAGTTTTGGATTGAGGATGTTGATCAGGAAGCCGGTCACGATCACCGACAGGCTCGAGCGCTCCTTGATCCGTCCCTCCACCGCAAGCACGCCGGTTTCGCGCAGCGCCTGCCAGGACATGTAGAGCAGGTAGACCACCCCGCACCATTTCAACGCGGCGAAGGCGAGCGCGCTGGTATGCAGCACGGCGGCGAGTCCGAGCATCGCCGCCGTCATGTGCGGCACGATGCCGAGCGTGCAGCCGAAGGCCGCCGCCACGCTCGCCCGCGAGCCGCGCGTGAGCGCAGAGGCGAGTGTGTAGAGCACGCCGGTGCCGGGGGATGCGACCACGATCAGCGAGGTGACGAGGAAGGACCAGGACATGCCCTGCCCTTACCACTCCCTACGTCCCCAAGAAAGCGACCGGCGCTTCAAGAAGCCGTCAGGACAGCTGGGCGATCTCGGCCTCGCGCAGCACGTCCAGCGGCGCCCAAGGCTTTGCCCAGAACTTTGCGCCGTCCGGCAAGGGCTGGGTCAGGGGACGGCCGGAGGTGACGACGACGTCGAGCCGCGGATTGCGCGCCTTGGCGACATGAGCGAGCTCGACTCCGGTCATGCGGCCCGCGAGCTGCACGTCCGTCATCAGGAGACAAAGCCCCTGGGTGGTCCCCTCGAGCACGGCTTGCGCATCCTCCGCGCGCTCGCAGGCGATGACGCGGTAGCCGCTTTCCTCCAGCAGCAGGCAGAGCATCGCACGCTGCATGGAATCGTCCTCGACGATGAGCGCGGTCGCGCCAAATGGCCTGACTTGTCCCATGGGCGTCGTCCCTCCGTGCACATCGTCGTCAAAAAGGAGTGGGATTAAGCCCGAGGGGGCTGGCCGGTTCAGTTCCAAATTGAGAAAGTTGAGGGAACCCAATGCGTCCAGCATGGACGCGCATTCGCCTGCATCAATTCGCGATCCAATTCCCAATCTTCGATCCAATCCTCGATCCTTCTTCGACCCCTGGAGCTGACATGACCACGATCCGCGGCGCCGCCGCCATCACCGGAGCTGCGAGCGGCATCGGCCGCGCGCTGGCTATCGAGCTTGCCCAGCGCGGCTGCGACCTCGCGCTTGCCGACCGCGACGAAGCCGGGCTGAAATCGGTTGCGGCCGAGATCGGCACCAGCCGCAAGGTGAGCCTCCATCGCGTCGATGTCGGCGAACCGAGCGAGATCACGAGATTCGCAGCCGACGCGATCGCGGCGCACCCTGCGCTGAGCATCGTCGTCAACAATGCCGGCGTCGCGCTGCTCGGCCAGTTCGACGAGATCGACCAGGCGCAGATGGAGTGGCTGTTCAACATCAATTTCTGGGGCGTGGTGCACGGCACGCGCGCCTTCCTGCCGCACCTGAAGACGAAGGGCGAGGCGCACATCGTCAACGTCTCCTCGATCTTCGGCATCATCGCCCCGCCCGGTCAAACCGCCTATGCGGCGGCAAAATTCGCGGTGCGCGGCTTCTCCGAGAGCCTGCGCCACGAGCTCGCGGTGGCGAAAAGCCCGGTGAGGCTGTCTGTGGTGCATCCCGGCGGGGTCTCGACCAGCATCGTGCGCAATTCCCGCACAGGGGTCGGCGTCACCGACAATGCACGGCGCTCGCAATCGATCGAGCGCTTCGATAACGCCGCCAAGACCACGCCGAAGGCGGCGGCGCTGCGCATCATCAAGGGGATCGAAGGCAACGAGCCGCGCATCCTGATCGGTAACGACGCGAGATTCATGGACCTTTTGCAGCGCTTCCGCCCCGGCACGTACTGGGCGCCATTGCAGCGGCGGCTGGAGAGGATGGCGCAGGGGAAGTGAGATCTTCACCCTCCCCTGGAGGGGAGGGTAAGATCACTCCCGCAACCGGTCCGCAAAATACCCGATCGTCTTGCGGTAGATCAGCGCGCGGTTCCATTCGCGCATGGCTTCGAAATTCGCGGTGCCCTCGCCGTAAGGCGCTCCCATCTTGAAGCCGCTGGTGTGCAGCAGGTTCGCGGTGGAGGCGAGCACGTCGGGGACGCTGTGACGGAGGTCGACGCGGCCGTCGCCGTCGAAGTCGACGCCGTATTTGATATAGGACGACGGCAGGAACTGGGTCTGGCCGATCTCGCCGGCAAAGGCGCCGATCAGGTCGCGCAGCGGCAGGTCGCCGCGCTGGACGATCTTCAGCGCCGCGAGCAGCTCGCCCTGGAACAGCTCGGTGCGGCGGCAATCATGCGCGAGCGTTGCAAGCGTGCGGACGACCGGCAGCTTGCCGATGTCGCCCTTGCCAAAATCGCTCTCCAGGCCCCAGATCGCGACCAGGATCTGCCGGGGCACGCCAAACTTCTGCTCGATGCGCGAGAGCAGCGCGGCATGGCGCTGGAGCATTGCCTTGCCGCCATTGATGCGGCCGGCGCCGACGCGGGTCGCGACGTACTGCTCAAAACTCTTGTTGAAGGTGTAGCGCTGGCGGCGGTCGAAGGCGAGCACGCTCCCGTCCTGCGTCACGCCGGACAACGCCGCGCTGGTCACACCAGCCGAGACACCGGCGGCCTGCGCCTCCGAGGTCATGCCGGCGATGAAGGCGTTGAAATCGCCGCCGCAGCGCGCGGCAAAGGACGGCGTGGCGAGGAGCACAAGCGAGGCCACGGCCAGACCTAGTCTCAGCATGTCGGATTTTTCCCAAATCATTGCGCGAAGCTGATGCGATCATGCCCGGGAACCGGAGGGCCGTCAAAGCGACGCGACCGGGCAGCCGTGCGCGCACGCAAATCGCGCAACCGCAACGAACGCCTGGGCTGTGCCGGCGGGCTTGAAGCGAGCGCCAAAAATGTCTCCCCTCGTCATTCCGGGGCGCCCGAAAGGGCGAGCCCGGAATCCATTGCTCATCCAACGCTGCGGTTAAATGAATTCCGGGTTCGATGCTCAAGGGCCGCGCGTAGCGCGGTCCCGTCGCATCGCCCCGGAATGACGAGGGAGAGAGATGCACGCTACGAGGTTGCAGCTTCCCGTGTGGGTGCTAACCTCGATGGCGCAAGTCTGAGACCATCGCCATGCCCGACGACATGGACAAGCCCGCCCGCTTCGCGCTGCTGCGCACACCGCTGTTCCGCCTGCTTGCGATCAACCTCGCGATCGGCGCTGTCGCCGCCGTGCTGCTCGTCGGCGGCCTCCTGCTGCTCAATCCCGGCCATCTACGCGAGCTGATCTTTGCCGACCGCGCACCAGGCGTTGCGATCTTCCTCCTGCTCGGTTCGTTCCTCATCACCTTCGGCTCGACCGCGATGGGCAGCGCGATCATGTCTCAGGGCCGCAAGGACGATGACGACAAAGGCGGCGGAGGCACGAGGCTGGCGACGCGGTGGCTGAAACCGAGCCGCGCCAAAGCGCGATGAGACCGGGTTCGATTGGCGTTCGGGCGCTTCACAACAAAAACTCGCAAAACAACCCCATGCAAAGTAGCCGAAGCATGCGGGCATGACGACTTGCGCATTTTCCGAAATTCGCTTGACACGTCGGGCAAATCGGGTGTAAAAGACGATCATCGGGCAATCCGCGAAAGAGCACGCCAGAATACTTGCGGCGGCACGCCAACGCTCGTTGCGGACCTGGAACTCCCGCAGATGTTTGCCCGTACACGCGAGACGCGACTGAATTCTCGCGACAAAGACAGAGATCGCGTGCGCAATCGAGCCAATTTGACGCACCAGGCAAAGTTGCTGAGATCGAAGGCAAATACCCGTGTCAGCGTTCACTTCTCAACGACTGCACAAAGCGCTGTCACAAATCCCTTGCAAATCACGTGGCGACGGCGGTAGTATTCTATTTAAGGTTGTCGTTCCTCCAGCCCCGGACGACACTGAGCGACCAACAATAAACGGCGGGCTTTCGGCCCGCCGTTTATTGAGGCAAGGCCTCGTTTCGAGGCGCGTGAGGCTTCGACCCCGGCAAACAGCTTTCGTCGATCGATGGCGCGGGGAGTTCCGGAAGGCGGGCTCCGCGCCGAAAACGCGCAATATCATTTGCAATATCATTTGACGGTGGCGCCCTTGTCGACCACAAGCGGCCATGGCCAAAAAACCCGGAACCAACCCCAAAGGCGAGTTCGCCTTTTTCAACGTCGTCTATGAAGACGATTCCCAACGCTCCAACCGCCGCGTACCCGCCGAGCTGCTCGCCGGCCTCGACGGCGACGAACCCGCGCGCGGCTTCATCATGGAGCAGGACCGCGAGATCGCCGAGAAGTCGGGCCGGCCGGCGCTGGAGATCAAGCGGATCGAGCGGGTCGGCGCGAAGAAGAAATAGGCTTGGCCTAAAGCGGGATCGCTTCAGATTGAATCGATTGGGCCACGGGCTCGCTTAACCTCTCCCGCTTGCGGGGGAGGCATAGGCCGCCTTCGGCGGCCGTGCACTTTAGAGACGCCGAGGCGAAGCCTCGGCTATAGCGCAGCGCCGGGTGGGGGCTCGCTCCGCATTGGGAGTCTCGATTGTTGAGAGACCCCCTCCCCAGCCCTCCCCCGCAAGCGGGAGAGGGAGCGCACCTCCTTCGGGGCTCGCAACCGAACTTGATCTCGCTATGCTCCAGGCGCGTGCTCACCAGCGCCCGCTCCGCTTGTTCCAGGCAAACAGCAGATCGGCAAAGCGGTCATAGAAGAACCGCGTGAACGGCAGCGCCACGCGATTGCCGAACAGCGCCGCAAGCCACCCCTGCCCCGGCGTTATCAACCACAGCGCAACGGCAACATCCGCGCCGACGATGAGCCGGCCGGCCTCGTCGGTCGCATGCAGGCGGCGCCTGATGTCGTCGAGCGAGGCGCCAAACTGCGCCAGCGTATCGGGCTGCTCGTTGATGTCCCTGAACTCGACCGTCCCCGCGCGCACCAGCGCCAGCAGCTTGTTGCGCTGCCAGTCGATGCCGGCGTCGCAGACGGGGCAGCGGGTGTTGTAGTAGATGGTGAGGTGGGAGGTGGGCATAGGCCGCGATGGTAGATGCCAATGGCCGGTGCGTTGAGGCGGATGGGCTCAACTCTTGACGTGCTTCTCCAGCAACGCGATCTCGATCCGGCAGTTACAGCACCACTACGAACCGCAAACATTCATATCGGGCACGATACCGGTGGTGTTCTGCGGCGGCAGGTCGGTTCTGTCCAGCTTTGGATAGCGGTCCAGAAGTATCTGCCTCGCTTCGTCGGCATGCCCGAAGCGGGCCAACCCTCTGGTCACGTAGCGAGCGGCCTGATCCGCGGTACCGTCCGAGACCGGCCGAGCGCGCAAATATTCCAGCATGACCGGCACAAGCTTCTGGCCGATGGCGACGTCCGCCCTACAGGCCGCCAACGCCGCCGTCTTGGATGCCTCGAGCCATCTCAGTCGCTCCGAAATCAATTGGGTGGTGTCAATGCCGAGGCGCCCGGATGCAGCACCGATGCCTCCCACCCACCTCCAGTCACTGCTCATGATGAGCGCGAGTATCCGCTCGCCTCGCGGAGACAGATCTTTGCTATCCAGCCTGCCTATGACTGTCCCGACCATGCCGGAAAAATTGCTATCGGCACTGCGCGCTTCCATCTGGTCGAGGAACAGGTCGAGATGATCGACCACGACATCGCGGCTACGCCCAATGATATTGTCCATAAGGCGAAAATCTCTGACACGCCGGTCTTGAACCAGCTTCAACAGGACCTCCGCATCCTTGCCCGCGACGAACGGACATTTCCCGTTCTGGCACTGCAGCGATATCACCCAGTCCGTCACGAGTTGCTTCTGATTATCCGTCAAGCGTTCGCCGGCACGATCGAGCATCGTTACGACGCGGTCTGCAGGGCTGAAAAGCTTATTCGGCTTTTGGTTGTCGATCCCCAACGTCTGCAACGCGATGGCAACGAGATCGAAGCTATTGAGGGTGCGCTCCGAGCGCATAAAGACGGGCGCACCGATGCAGACGCCATAGCAAGGCGCATAGAAGAGATTGAGCGGCATCATCCAGTGCGAGAATATCACCTGGGTTTTCTGCAATTTGAGCGACCAGCCGCCCGGGGACGGCGCCGATATCTTCAGAACCTGAAGACTTCTCACATCACTAACAGCCCGCGCAAAGTCCTGGCCAAGATTTTGCGGTTCTGGAAACTTACTGTTCTCGATCTCGATCCGCGCCATCATTTGCTCAGCGCTCGCGACACGCGAGATGAAGCAGATGCCGGATACCAGGGCGTCCTTGGTCTCGGGCAACATCACCTCATTGGGCCCGAAAGCTTCAGGGCAGGTGTCGCGCTGTTCGATCACATGATCAATCTCGACGGACCGCTCGGTCGTTTTTCGCGTCACGCGCACGATGTCCACGCGCCTGCTCAGCAGAAGCCGCTGGCACAGCGTATCGCATCCCGCGCTCTTCGGGGGATTCGATAGGTCCGCGTAATATTGAGCGACACTGACCAGTTCGACCGACCTCGGCGTCTCAGCAAAACTCCCGCTGACATCACCGGACAGATGGTGCTGCATGTGGCGCGCGGTGAGCGTCTCGGCCAGTAGCGGCACACCGATCACGACGACCGGAAGCGGAATGGCAGCGAGCGCAATCAGACGCCAGTTGCGCGGTGTCGAGCGCATCAGGATCAGGGCAGGCGCCGCAGCCAACAGATAGATGAGAGCCGTATTCGCATAGAGCAGCGGAAGGCCCACACCAAACGTAAACAACACCAGGACGACGAGTACTGTTGGCGCAGCGTTGGTAACGATGAAGAATGCTATCAGAATCGCAAGAATTATCGACAATATGCGCGTGGTCATAACTATCGTTCCGAAAGCCACCACCGACGATGCGCGTCGGCGAACATCCTCCGAGGATACCGAGACGGGCTAACGGTTCGGTTACCCATTGGCCGCGGCAACTTTTAGTGGAAAAACTTCCTTTCAAGATTCGTTAAACAAATGACGAACGCTCGCCGAAGCCTATCCGACAGGCGGTCATTTGCGAATTCGCCAGACTACCTGGACAGGCGTCCAAAACAAAGACGGCGGGCTTGCGCCCGCCGCTTCGTTTTGATGGATTGCCGGGTCAAGCCCGGCAATGACAAGTGACTAGTTATCCAAAAAGCTCCGCAGCTTCCGGCTCCTTGACGGATGCTTCAGCTTCCGCAGCGCCTTCGCTTCGATCTGACGGATGCGTTCGCGGGTGACCGAGAACTGCTGGCCGACTTCTTCCAGCGTGTGGTCGGTGTTCATGCCGATGCCGAAGCGCATGCGCAGCACGCGCTCTTCGCGCGGGGTGAGCGAGGCGAGCACGCGCGTGGTGGTCTCGCGCAGGTTCGACTGGATGGCGGCGTCGATGGGGAGGATCGCGTTCTTGTCCTCGATGAAATCGCCGAGGTGCGAATCCTCTTCGTCACCGACGGGCGTCTCGAGCGACAAGGGCTCCTTGGCGATCTTGAGGACCTTGCGCACCTTCTCCAGGGGCATGCCGAGTTTTTCGGCGAGCTCTTCCGGGGTCGGCTCGCGGCCGATCTCGTTGAGCATCTGGCGGCTCGTGCGCACGATCTTGTTGATCGTCTCGATCATGTGCACGGGGATGCGGATGGTGCGCGCCTGGTCGGCGATCGACCGGGTGATCGCCTGCCGGATCCACCAGGTGGCGTAGGTCGAGAACTTGTAGCCGCGGCGGTACTCGAACTTGTCGACGGCCTTCATCAGGCCGATGTTGCCTTCCTGGATCAGGTCGAGGAACTGCAGGCCGCGGTTGGTGTATTTCTTGGCGATCGAGATCACCAGGCGGAGGTTGGCTTCCACCATCTCCTTCTTGGCCTGGCGTGCTTCGCGCTCGCCCTTCTGCACGGAGTGCACGATCTTGCGGAATTCGCCGATCTCAAGACCCGTCAGCGCTGCGAGCTGATGCACCTCGTGGCGCAGGTCCTTGATGCGGTCCTTCTCGTGATGGACGAAGTTCTTCCAGCCCTTGGCCGAAAGTTTCGACACCCGGTTGAGCCAGCGCGGATCGAGCTCCGAGCCCGTGTAGTTGCGCAGGAAGTCGTCGCGGGCGACGCCGTGGCTGTCGGCGAGGCGCATCAGGCGGCCCTCGTGGGACACGAGGCGCTTGTTAATGTCGTAGAGCTGCTCGACCAGTGAATCGATGCGCGCCTGGTTGAGGCGCAGCGACTTCACCTCGACGATGATCTCGTCCTTCAGCTTCTTGTACTTTCGCTCCTGGTGCGGCGAGAGCGACTCGTTCTGGAGCTGGTTGGCGATGTCCTGCTCCTGAAGCTTGCGCAGCTTCTTGTAGTTGTCGGCGATCTTGTCGAAGATCTCGACGACCTTCGGCTTGAGCTCGGCCTCGATCGCCGCAAGCGACATCTGGTTCTCGAACTCGTCGTCGTCCATGTCGGCTTCGGCAGCGGCCTCGCCCGGATCCTTCTCCTCGCTGGCTTCGCCGTCACCGGCGGCAGGCGCGGCACGGAACGGGGTCGGCGACGGGGGCGCTGCGGGCGGCGCGACATGCGCGGGAGCTGCGGCAGTCGCTTCGCCGCCATTGGCGGCGGCCTCGCCGCCTTCGCCGTTCGGCGCGCCGATCATCTGCGGGTTCATGCCGCCCTTGGCGTCGGGACCGGCATAGGTCGCTTCGAGATCGATGATGTCGCGCAGGAAGATCTTGCCTTCGTTGAGCTCATCGCGCCAGATGATGATGGCCTGGAAGGTCAGCGGGCTTTCGCAGAGGCCCGCGATCATCGCCTCGCGGCCGGCCTCGATGCGCTTGGCGATCGCGATTTCGCCTTCGCGGGAGAGCAGCTCGACCGTGCCCATCTCGCGCAGATACATGCGCACGGGATCGTCGGTGCGCTCGCCCGGCTCGCTCTTCTTGACCTCGGTGACGGCCTTCTGCGTGACCTCGACGAGCTCGTTGTCGGTATCGTCGTCCGAGGAATCCTTTTCCTCTTCCTCACCCTCGGCGTCGTCGGCCTCGGTGACGTTGATGCCCATGTCAGAGAGCATCGACATGATGTCTTCGATCTGTTCGGGCGAGGTCTGGTCGGACGGCAGCACTTCGTTGAGCTGATCGAAGGTCACGAAGCCGCGCTTCTTGGCCTGCTTAATCATCTTCTTCACTGCCGCGTCGGACAGATCGAGCAAGGGCGAGGGAGCGTCCTGGGAATCCTTCTCAGGAGCGTCCGCTGCCTTGTCGTCCTTTTCCTTGTCCTTCGCCTGCAGCGTCTTTGCCTTGGTGGCCATCCATTGCTCCTGAAACGCGCTTTCAATGCAGGTGGCGTGCAGCACGCCTGCCTGAATTCACCTGAACCTGTTGCTCGACGCTCTCGCTTCGCCAGATCTCGACACAGAAAGGGCGGCGCAAACGTTCGTTCGCCACCCCCAAACTTATCTCGCCGGATTTGCCTAACGCTTCGTGAGCACCTTTCGTGTCGCCGGCGAATGCAGGTTGAGTACCAACAGCGATTGCGCGGATTTATTCCTGACGCCTTTTGCCTGCGGCCGCCTGGGGCCAAAGTGCTACAGTAACGTTAAGCCTCGATTAACCCTGTTTTTGCCGCCAAACCTTGGATTTGGCGAGTCTTTTTGCGGTTCCGGTCGCTCCCGTCCGCATGATTCTTCATTACACGCTCTTCTGGACCCGGCCCGACAGCTCGCCAAAACCCTCGATCAGGGCCTCGGTGCCGTCCACCTCGGCCATCCTGGCCTTGACGTCCCGCAGCCATGCCAAATTGGCCTCGCTGGGGTCTTCCCCCAAGGCCAGCTCGGCGTCCTTCAACTCCCTAAGTAGGGAATGCCATTGCCGATGCAAGGCGACGAGCTGATGCCAGGTTGACAAAACGTCATCGCGCGCCGCGCCCTCGCGCGCGCCCCACACCGCAGGGGTCGTGATGGATCGCTCAACCCTTTGAAGTAACGGGATAAATCCGCCCTTCTCGAGGTCGGCGCGCATCTTCTCGGCCTGCTCGCCCGGATCGGGGCTGTGGTGATGGTCGTTGGCGAAGGCGGCGATGATGCCGGCCCGGAGCTTGTGCGCCTCGGGGTGGGCGAGCTCGAGGGCGGCCACTTCCTCGAGATGCTCGTGCAGGAGCCAGGGGTGGTTGATCAGGCTCTGCAGGATCAGGGCCTCGCGGCGCGAAACGGCGCTGCGCTGTCCCCGCATGATCGGGCTTGCCGCGAGCTGGGGGCTCGCCGCCTGGTAGGGCCCCGACGGTAACGAGGTGGGGACCGGGCCGCCACGGCGGCCTGGGCCTGCGAATCGATTCGGCCCACCGCCACCCGCGCGGGGCTGAAAATTCCGACCGCCATTGCCTCTGAAATTGCCGCGGCCGGCAAAATTGCCGCCACGCCCGCCCTCGGGCGCAAAGGTGCGCTGTAGGCGCTCAGCGAGATCCTGGCGATAGTAGCGCCGCACGACCTCGTCGCGGATGCCGTTGGAGAGCTCGTTGATGCGCGCTTCCAGCGCCGCGCGCCGCTCCGGCGTGACAAAGCTGCCGCCCTCCAGCTCGCGCGACCAGATCATGTCGGCGAGCGGGCGCGCGGCGGCGAGCACCTCCTCGACCGCGCCGCGGCCACCGGAGCGGACGAGATCGTCGGGGTCCTGCCCTTCCGGCAAGAGCGCGAAGCGGAGGCTCTTGCCCGGCGCGAGGAATGGCAAGGCCAGGTCCGCGGCACGATAGGCCGCCTTCTGCCCGGCCTTGTCGCCGTCGAAGCAGAGGATCGGCTCGTCCGCCATCTTCCAGAGCAGCGCGAGCTGGTTTTCGGTGAGCGCGGTGCCGAGCGGCGCCACGCTGCCTGCAAAGCCCGCCGTGACCATGGCGATGACGTCGACATAGCCCTCGACCACGATCAGGGGCGCGCCGTCATGCGTGGCTTTGCGCGCCGTCGGGTGGTTGTAGAGATTGTCGCCCTTGTGGAAGAGCGGCGTCTCCGGCGAGTTGAGATATTTGGCCGGGACGTCCTTCTCCAGCGCGCGCCCGCCGAAGGCGATGACGCGGCCGCGCAAGTCCGTGATCGGAAACATCACGCGGTCGCGGAAGCGATCATAGGGCAAGGGAATGTCGTCGCCGCCGACCAAGAGGCCGGTCTCGATCATGTCCTCGACGGAGACGCCCTGCTTGCCGAGATGCTCCTTCAGCGCGAAGCGCTCGGGCGGCGGCGGCGCATAGCCGATGCGGAACTGCAATTGGGTGGCGGGCGAGATCGCACGATCGGCGAGATAGCCGCGCGCTTTCGCTCCCAGGCGCGAGGCCAGCGTCTCCGAGAAGAATTTCGCGGCGAGCTCCATGACGTCGTGCAGCGTGCGGCGGCGCTGCTCGTGCCGCGCCGCATCGGGCGTCGCCGCCGGCAGCGGCAATCCCGCCATGCCTGCCAGCCGTTCGACCGCTTCGGCGAAGGGCAGGCCGTCGGTCTCCATCACGAAGGAGATGATGTCGCCGTGCTTGCCGGAGGAGAAGTCGTGGTAAAAACCCTTCTGGTCGTTGACGTAGAAGGACGGCGTCTTTTCTTGCTGAAACGGCGACAGCCCCTTCCACTCCCGCCCCGCCTTCTTCAGCTTGACGCGCTTGCCCACGACTTCGGAGACCGAAAGCCGGGCACGAAGCTCGTCGAGGAATTGGGGCGTGAAGCGCATGGGCTCTGAATCTAGCGCGAATCAACGTGAGTCGGGGCGAACGGCTACGGATATAGGGACGGCCTGACGAGAAGTCAGGAATGTCGGGCTTATCCGAGTTATTCGACCTATGCACAGCCCCGCTATTGGCACTAGATGCGCTTGATTGCGGCCCTGTTCCACGCTTCGATAGCGCCATGTTCACAACCTTTCGAGGCGGCCAGAGCGGGGGTTGGCGGGTCACCTCGATCTCACCCGTCAAGGGCGATCCCCTGCCATTCGTGCCGGCGCTGTCGGTGGTCTCTGGCGAGGCCATCGCGCTGCCGCTGGTGCCTTCGCGCAATGCCTGGCGGCTTGCGGGCGTCGCCAGCCATTTGCGCTACACCGAACGCGCCGAGAAGGAGAAGCTTGTCGCCGTGCAGGCCGGGCTCGGCCGTCCCGAGGCGACCAGCGCGGCGCTGATCCCGATCCGGAAGACTCAGGCCTGGTGGGACCTCACGCCCGAGGAGCGGCGCGCGATTTTCGAGGACAAGTCGCATCACATCGCCAGCAGCATGCGCTTCCTCCCCGCCATCGCACGGCAGCTCTATCACTGCCGCGATCTCGGCGAGCCCTTCGACTTCCTGACTTGGTTCGAATACGCGCCGGCGGACGCCTCGCTGTTCGAGGAACTGGTGGCGATGCTGCGCACGACCGAGGAATGGGCTTATGTCGAGCACGAGGTCGACGTCCGCCTGGTGCGCGAGGTGCTGACGCCCTAAAGCGCGATGATCATCGCGCTTTAGGGTCTTTGTCTTGAGCATGATCTTTCCGGAAAACCGCTACACACTTTTCCGGATCATGCTCTAATGCTCCAGGAAGCGGCCGGACTCGATACGCGGCAGATCGGTGACGGGCCAGTTGTAGAGGTAGGTCCAGGCCTTGTTGGCGCTGCCATCCGCGAGCGTCACGTCGATCAGCCTGCGCAGATATTCCGTCGGCTCGGAAAAGCCCTCGCCGCAGGCCTCGTACATGTCGAACTCGCGCAAGAGTTCGTCCGGCGTGCGCAGGCGGAACAGCTCGCCATGGACGATGTCTGAGGCCGTATCCGACAGCAGCAGGCCCGGATAATGCTTGATGAGATAGAGACGGCCGCGGCAGGTCGCGCTGCCGATGAAATCGGCGTGCGCAGAAAGCAGCCGCGCCATCGGATGGTCGAAGCCGCGCATCAAGGTGCCGTAGACGAAGAGGTGGTCGGAGGTCATGGGGTCTCTATACCCGTCATTGCGAGCGAAGCGAAGCAATCCAGAAATGCATCCGCGGAAAGATTCTGGATTGCTTCGCTTCGCTCGCAATGACCTTTGGGTGGGTTCAACCCACCGTCACCACCTCATCGCTGACTACGAAAAACTTCCTCAGCTCCATCCGGCCGAAGCTCGTCGACAGCGCGACGTCGGCGGCGTCGCGGCCCGTGGCCATCAGGATGCGGCCGATGCGCGGGACGTTGTGGCGGGCATCGAAGGTGAACCATCTGCCGGAGAGATACGCCTGGAACCAGCCGGAAAAATCCATCGGGAACGGCTCGGGTGGAATGCCGATGTCGCCCATATAGCCGGTGCAGTAACGCGCCGGGATGCCCATGCAGCGGCAGAGCGCGACGGCGAGATGCGCGAAATCGCGGCAGACGCCGCTCCGCTGCTCGTAGACGTCGTGCGCTGACTTCATGTGATGGGCGTGCTCGTAGCCGAAGATGACGTGGCGATGCACGAATTCGGTGATGGCGGCGACGCGTTCCCAGCCGGGCTCCGTCCTGGCGAACAGCGACCAGGCGATGTCGGTGAGCTTGTCGGTCTCGCAATAGCGGCTCGGCATCAGATAGAGCAGCAGCTCGTTCGGCAGCTCTTCGATCGGCATCTGCTGCGCTGATGGCATCACCTCGTCCGGCAGCCCGGTGTCGCGCACCAGCGCACTGCCTTTCAGCGTGACGCCGCCGGCGGGCGCAACGAGGCGGCCGCAGATATTGCCAAAACTGTCGTGGTAGAAGCGGAGCGGCACGTCGGGCTCAGTGACGATCGTCTCCCCGCCGACGATGTCGGCTGCGCGCGAGGGATGGATGTTGAGCATGATGACCATCGGCGTCGGCTGCGGTGCTGCGTAAGTGATCTCGAAGCCGACCTTGATGTCCATCTACGAATCCTCTGTCTCCAGCTCTTCGTCGCAAGCCTCGACGCGGATCTTCACCTCCATCTCCGTGAACGCGTCGGCCGGGCCGATATAGACGCCGTGCAGCGGGATCGCCTGGCGGGGATCGCGGGCGACCGCGACGCGGATCAGGTCGCGCGTGCCGACGATGCCGTTGGTCGGATCGAACTCGATCCAGCCCGCACTCGGCAAATAGACCTGAACCCAGGCATGGGTCGAGCCGCCGCCGACATGACGCTCCTTGAGGTCCTCGGGCACGAAGATGTAGCCGGAGACGAAGCGCGCCGCGATGCCGAGCCGGCGCAGCGCCTCGATCATGAACAGCGCATAGTCGCGGCAGGTGCCGGAGCGCGTCTGCAGCGTGTCGAGCGGATGCTGCGTGCCCTGCTCGTGGCGCTTGCGATATTTGAAGGCCTTGCGGATGCCGTGCGTCATGCCACTCAAAATCTTGAACGTCGGCGTCGGCGCCTCCTCGTCCAGGAACGCGCGCGCCCATTCGGCGATCTCGCCGTCGGGGTCGGCATATTGCGGCGTCACGTACTGCACGAGATCGGGGAATTCCTCATCGTCATAGACGAAGGGATAGAAATAGGCTGCATCGTCAGGCGTGAGCGCGAACTCCTCCACCGGATTGTACTCGACCGTGACGTGCCAGTTGAAGGTGAGCCGGTCCGCGCGCTCGTCGAAACCGGCGATCGCCACCGAGTTGCCGAACACGTCGTGGATCCAGCGCAGCGACATCGGCTCCGGCGCGATCTCGAGCCTCGAGTCGAGCACGCGCAGATCGTGACCGTCGCGCGGGCGCAGCATGATGCTGTGCTCGCCGAACGCCACCGGGCGGTCATAGCGATATTCGGTCTTGTGGTGAATCGTGAGCAGCGGCATCGTCAGACAATCATGGTGATTCTGGGCGGGCTAATCTATAGCGTTGGCTGCCCAATTTTAAGGGCACATGCATTTTCCATAGGCAACCGGAATGGCTTTAGACGCGACCGACGCGCCGCATCAACTCCTCCATAGTGACGATATTCCCCCCGTGCATGAGGCCAATGCAGAAGGGCGCTCGCCCTTTCTGCTCACCGCGGATCATTACGGGCGGCTTCTGCCGCGCGCGCTCGGCGATCTCGGGGTCAGCGAGAGCGAACTCACGCGGCACATCGCCTGGGACATCGGCATTGCCGGCGTCGCCGAGCGGCTCGCCAAAATGCTCGATGCGCATCTGGTCGCACAACGCTATTCGCGGCTGGTGATCGACTGCAACCGTCCGCCGGGCGTTGCGAGCTCGATCCCCGTAATTTCCGAAGCAACAACGATTCCCGGCAATGAGGGGATTTCAGAACAGGCGCGGGATGCGCGGCGACACGAGATTTTCGATCCCTACCATGCGCGCATCAACACGGTGATCGACGCCCGCGTGCATGCGAAGCGGCCGACGGTGCTGGTGGCGCTGCACAGCTTCACCCCGGTCTATGCCGGCGTCGCGCGGCCCTGGCACATCGGTACGCTCTATCATCGCGACACGGTGCTGCCGCGGCTGCTGTTGCAGCACCTGCGCGCCGAGGGCGATCTCGTCGTCGGCGACAACGAGCCCTATGCGGTGAGCGATCTCACCGACTACACCATCCCCGTGCATGGCGAGGCGCGCGGCCTCTTCAACACCGGCATCGAGATCCGCCAGGATCTGATCACCGACCAGTCCGGCCAGCAGCAATGGGCCGAGCGTCTGGCGCGGATTTTTGGCGAGATCGCAGCGGTGATGCGGGCAGAAGGGTTGGTTTAGCCGCCGCGCGTGGCGACGAACAGCGCGAGCGCGGCGAAGATCGCGGCGACGCCCCACAGCACATAGGCGATCTTGCCGCCGCCGCGAGGGTCGAGGCTGGCCTCTGCCGGATTGTCGGGATTGACGTGGACGTCGACCCTGGCGCCGTCCTGATAGCGCGCCAGCAGCTTCTCCAGCATCTTGTTCGAGGCCTGCGGCGTGTTCGCGGCGACGCGGGCCGCTTCATTGGTGTAGCTGACGTTCTGGTAGCTGTAGGTGTAGGACACGCGCTTGCCGAACATCTCGGCGCCGCGCGCGGTGCTGTCGGGTTCGGATGCCTGGTGATACTCTTCCATCTCCGACACCTTGATCGTGCCCGGCACCACCGGCCAGCGCGTCGCCAGTGATGCCTGCCGCCGGACCGCCCACCCCATCAGCGCAATGACAAGGCCGAAGGCGCCGAAGCCGACGACCAGGCCTGCGAGATCAGGCCGGCCGATATGGTGCGCAAAGTATTCATAGCTCTTGTTGAGGCCGAAGGCCGAGCCGAACACGATCGCGAGCACGATCGCCGTGCCGATGCCGAGGCAGCCCCACAGCCCCTTCGGCATGTCGCGCTCGAGCACCGCCTGATCGGGATGACGCGGATTGTAGTAGACGGTGACAATGGCGCCGGCCGGATATTTTGCAAGGTTCTCGGCGACCTGGAAATTGCCGAGGTCCTCGCCGATCGAGATGCGGTTGCAGTGCTGCTTGCGGCCGGCAACGGTGTATTCGTAGGTCACGTTGGCGAAGTTGCGGCTCTCCATGCGATAGCCATCCTCGCGCTCGTCGTCGGAGACGCGGACCTCGCGCACTTCTGCGGCCGAGGTGACGACCTTGCCCATGGTCTGCGGCCAGCGGGCGGCTTCGCGCACCTGCCAGGTCTTGACGACGGCGGCAATGAGAATGAGCCCGAGCGGTGCAAGCAGCGTCGCATAGACGAGCCAGGGCAAATTGGGCACAGCAAGAATCCTTCTTCGGCAATGCCCGTTTGGACGCGCGATAGCCGAAAAAGGTTCAATTTGCCCGGATAACGCCTATTTGGCGCGGGTCAGCGCCAGCCAGATTCCGCCGCCGATCATGAAGCCGCCGGAGACGCGCGACATCATCCGCGTGCGCTCGGCCGAGAAGAACTTTCGCGCCCGGCCCGCCGCCAGCGCATAGAGCGCATCGGTCATCACGGCGGTGACCATGAAGGTGATGCCGAGCAGCGCCACTTGCGGGAAGTGCGGCTGGTTCATGTCCATGAACTGCGGGATGAATGCACCGAAGAACACCAGCACCTTCGGGTTGGACAGCAACACCAGAAAGCCCTGGAGGAAGAAGCCGCCGCGCGGCGGCGGGGGCGGCTCGTCGACCTTGACGCCCTCGACCGGCGACCAGATCAGCTTGATGCCGAGCCAGACCAGATAGGCGGCGCCGGCAAAGCGCACCCAGTCGAACCAGTAGCCCATCGTCGCCATCAGCGAGGTCAGTCCGATCGCGACGATGCCGATCACGATGGCGAGCCCTGCTTGTGCGCCGGCGACGTTAGTCAGCGCGGCGCGGGTGCCGTGGCGCAGGCCGTTGGCGATCACCAGCGTCACGATCGGCCCCGGCAGCAGCGCCAACGCGATGCAGGCGGCGAGGAAGGCGAGGTAGGCTTGCATGGACATCATGGGGAGGAACCCGGCTGGAGGCGTTTGACGGCATTAATGCATGTCAACCGCGGAAACGGAAGCTCGGCTGGCGCACCTGCGCATCACAAATGCGGACGTCATACCCCGCGACCCGGCTACGCCAAGGCTTCGCCGGGGCTCGCGATCTTGGGGCGCCGAAGCTTCAGAGTAGGCGGCAAGCGGGTATCCGGTACGCTGCGACTATCCATTCGCTCGCGCAGCGCGCCGCATGAATTCAGTTCCGCGGCAGGCCGGCGGCCGCGCGGGCCGGTCCGGTCAGGTCGAGAATATGCATGCCGGTATTGGCGCGGTCGACGATGTAGATGTAGCCGCGGTCGTCGGTTTCGACATTGTTGGTCTGGATCGCGACCTTGCAGCGCTCGCCGCCTTCGATCGGGATGCAGCGCCTGTCGGTCGCCTGCGTGATCGCCGGAATGAAATAGCCGACCTCCTTTGGGCGATAGGGATCGCGGATGTCGAGCACGCGCACGCCGGCATTGAAGAAGGCGATGAAGGCGAGCTTCCTGTAATAGACCGGCGCCATGCTCTCGTTCGAGGAATGCGAGCCGAAGCGGCCGCCGCGCTGGCAGAATTGTCCGCTCGCCTCCGGCACCGTGAAGTTCGAGATCATCATCGGCCGGGTCTCGGTGGTGACGTCGGCAAACCACACCATCTGCCGCGCCTCGGCGCATTCGTTCAAAATCGCCTCGTCCACGATCATGACGATGTCGCGCGTCTTGCCGTCCTTGTCCTCGGCGAACTCCGCGATCGGCATGTCGAGCATCGGGAACGTGGTGTGCGCGCCGTTGAAGGCAGACATGGGCAGCCGCGCAATCTCGGGATAACGCAAATTCTCCGGCGTCGGCTCCTTGCCGCCGCTCAACAGTTTTTCGCGATCGACGATCTGCAAGATGCCGCCCTTGTTGGTGCCGTAGCCGAAATAGACGCGATTGCCCGTGGGTCCGGTCGAGATCGGCCCGTGCAGCTCGGTCGGCACCGCGCCGGTCGAGCCCGGCTCCTGCCCGGGCAGGCCAAAATCCCTGATCTTCCGCGGCTGCGCGGGATCGGAGAGATCATAGATTTGCGTCATGCGGCGGGTGCGCCAGTCCGGCGCGCCCGAGACGAGATAGGCAATGCCGGTGTCGCACTCCCACCAGTTCTTGTGCGTGTCCTTCAAACCACTGATGCGGGTGACGAGCACGGGGTTGGCGGGATCGGCGACGTTCCAGATCTCGTGCGCCTCGCCGCCGAAGGTTCTGAGCATGTAGACCGCATTGGGATCGCCCTTCGGCAACGATTTGCCGTCGCAGACGCGCACCATCTGCGCGCCGCCGGATTCGTATTTGCCGGGCTGGCCCGGAAGGTGACGCAGATATTTCGGGCGCGCGGGATCGGTGACGTCGACGATCGAGGTGCCGTTCGGTTCCGCCTGCCCCGTCAACGGATTGACCGGCGCGGGCACGTCGTCGGTGCCGCCGTGGTGGCCGATATAGGCGATCCAGCGATCGCCCTGGTGATGGATGGTCGGCTGATAGGCGCTGCGGGCCTGAAGGTCGTTGAAGCCGATGAGCTTCATGTTGGAGGATTCGGGCGGCGCGCCGATCACCTGCTGCTTCTGCGCCAGGGCACTGGCGCCGCACGCGAGAAGGACGAAGCATGCAGCGAGTTGGACGCGACCGATCATGTAGCCTCCCGGAACCAATCTTCGTTGGCTGACGCCGAAGGCTAACACAGCGATTTGCACGTGCCAAAGGCACGATTTCTCCGTCGTCATTCCGGGGCGCGCGAAGCGCGAACTAGGGTGCACAGTTGCGCACCTGAGAATCTCGAGACTCCGGATAACCGCTGCGCGGTTTCCGGAATGACGGTATTGACATGCAACCATTTGGTTGCCTATTATGTCGGCCATGGACGAGGTCTTCAAAGCGCTGGCTGACGCTTCCAGACGGTCGCTCTTGGACAGGCTTCACGCCGAGAACGGGCAGACGCTGAACGAACTCTGCGAAGGCCTGGAGATGACGCGCCAGGCCGTCACAAAGCACCTTGCGATTCTCGAAGACGCCAACCTGATCACGACGATCAGGCATGGAAGGGAGAAGCTGCACTATCTCAACCCCTTGCCGATCCACCAGATCGGCGAACGCTGGATCAGGAAGTTCGAGCGCAGCAAGCTCGCCGCGCTCAGCGAGTTGAAACGTCAACTGGAGAAGCGTGATGAGTAAGCCGCAATTCGTCTATGTCACCTACATCGAGACCACGCCGGAGAAGCTGTGGCAGGCGCTGACGTCGAGCGAATTCACGCAGGCTTACTGGTTCGGCGCCGAGGTCAGATCCGACTGGAAGGTCGGCTCCGCCTTCGCGCTCACGCTTGACGGCGAGATCACCGATTCCGGCGAGATTTTGGAGGCCGATCCGCCGCGGCGCCTGTCCTACAGTTTTAAGCACCAGAAGTACGAAGAGCTGCGCGGCGAACCGATCTCGCGGGTGGTTTTCACCATCGAACCATTCGGCTCGCTCGTGCGTTTGACCGTATTGCATGACGGCTTCATCGAAGGCGGCAAATATCTCGGCGCCGTCTCCAATGGATGGCCGGCGATCCTGTCGGGGCTCAAGAGCCTGCTGGAGACCGGCAAGGTGCTCGCAATTCCGCGCGCGGCGCTCAACAAGGGATTCGATGCGTGATGAGCCTCGATCAGTTCAAGCCGCTGACGGTCTACACCATCTACATCGCGTCCACGCCCGAGAAGGTGTGGGAGGCGCTGACGATGGCGGAATTCAGCCGAAAATATTTTTCGGGCTTTGCGGTCGAGACCGAGCCCCGGCTCGGCGGCAAGTTCATGGTACGCGCACCCGACGGCTCGGAGCACATCAGTGGCGAGGTGCTCGAATATGATCCGCCGAACCGGCTGACCGTGAGCTGGAACGTCAACTGGCCCGACCTCGTCGAGAAACTCGGCACCACGCTCGTCACCTACGAGATCGCACAAGCGGGCGAAGCCGTCCGTCTCACCATGAGCGAACGCCACGATCGACCGCTCAGCGACGACATCCTCTCCGGCGGCCGCACCGGCTGGCCCGCGATCCTCTCCGGCTTGAAGAGCCTGCTGGAAACCGGCCAAGCGCCGCAGATCAAGATGGCCCCGCCCGCGAAGATGCTGGAAGCGCTGAAGGCGATGGGGATCAAGGTGCCGTAGCGCTCGGTCGTCGTCCTGGACAAGCGCAGCTCCTGGCAACGCGCAGCGTTGTCCCGAGCGGAGCGCAGATCCAGGACCCATTACCCCAGGGAGGAGTTTTGCGAGGACTGGTTATGACCAGCTCGCGCCACAACTCCTCCCTGGGGTAATGGGTCCTGGCTTTCGCCAGGACGACACTAAACCGGCGCCACCAGCCTCCGATAGAGATGCCACGTCGCGTGCCCGAGCACGGGCAGCGTCACGATCAGGCCGAGAAAGTACGGCAGCGCCGACACGAGCAGCAGCATCACGATGACAGCGGCCCAGCCGATCATCGGCAGCGGGCTGGTGATGACCGCGCGCACGCTCGTCACCATGGCGGTGACGAAGTCGACCTCGCGGTCGAGCAGCAGCGGGAACGACACCACCGTCAGCGAGAACAGGATCAGCGCCAGCGTAGCGCCTACCGCGTTGCCGATGGCGAGGAACAGCCGGCCTTCAGTGGTCGTGAGAACCACCGTCGCGAATTCCCGCAGGCTGGAGAACGAGGCGTGGGGTCCCAGCAGGAGCGAGATCAGGAGCCAGACCTGGTACATCCAAACCACGAAGAAGAACAGCGACACGAAGGCCATCCAGCCGATCTCGCTGCGCGACCTGATCGCTGACCAGATCGCACCAAAGGAGACCGGCTCGCCGGTCTCGCGCCGACGGCTGACTTCGTAGAGGCCGATCGCCACGAATGGCCCCATCAGCGCAAATCCCGCTGCCAGCGGATAGGCAAGATAAGCCATGCCGAGGGCGGTGAGGCACAGAATGATGCCGATGCCGCCGGCCGCATACAGCGCGCCGAAGACAAGGCCATAGATCGGCAGAGCCTGGAAATCTCGCAAGCCTTCGACCAGCGCCTCGGCGATGTCAGTCGCCGCCACGGGGCGCACCACGGGATCGATCTTGCCAGAGATGGACATTGGCTTCCTCCACCTGTGTTGCAGGCGGGATCCTAAAGCGCGATGGTCTCGGGTTGAATAGTCATCGCGCTTTAGCTCCTTGTTTGCGCATGATCTCCGCGCAAACGCGTTCCGTGTTTGTCGCGAGGCAAAACCGCGACGCACTGTTCCGGATCATGCTCTAGGCCGGCAACGGCGCCACGATCCGCCTGTAGAGATGCCAGGTCGCGTGGCCGAGCACGGGCAACGTGACGATCAGTCCGAGGAAATAAGGCAGCGCCGACACGATCAGCAGCATCACGATTGCCGCGGCCCAGCCGATCATCGGCAGCGGGCTGGCGACCACTGCGCGCACGCTCGTCACCATGGCGGTGACGAAGTCGACCTCGCGGTCGAGCAGCAGCGGGAACGATACCACCGTCAGCGAGAACAGGATCAGCGACAGCACGGCGCCGACCGCGTTGCCGAGGAGAAGGAAGGTCAGGCCTTCGCTGGTCGTCAGCACCACGGTCATGAATTCCTGGAAGCTCGAGAACGAGGCGTGCAGGCCGAGCAAGAGCGCGATCAGGAGCCGCACCTGGTACATCCAGATCACGAACACGAACAGCGTGACGAAGGCCATCCAGCCGATCTCGCTGCGCGATCGCACCGTCGACCAGATCGCGCCGAAGGAGACGGGCTCGCCGCGCTCGCGACGGCGGCTCACTTCATAAAGCCCGATCGCAACGAACGGCCCGATCAACGCAAAACCCGCGGCCAGGGGATAGGCGAGATAGATCATGCCGAAGGCGGTGAGGCAGAGCACGATGGTGATGCCGCCGGCGGCATAAAACGCGCCGAACGCCAAGCCATAGATCGGCAGCGCCTGGAAATCGCGCAATCCTTCGATCAGCGCCTCGGCGATGTCGGTCGCCGCCACGGGGCGCACCACCGGATCGACTTTGCCCGAGATGGACATGGGCTTCCTCCACGCATCGGCGCGATCTCCATCGCGCGCATCGGCCGCGATATTAGCGCTCTCGCGCCTGCCATGCACGCGCGACTTGATGCCGGGGCGGCGTGAAGGCAGCGGTAGCGCCAGGAACTCCCTCCGGAGGCCGGTCCGCAATGCGTGCGGCTCGAAATCTGTGCCCTGGGCAAGGCTTTTCGACACGATCCCTATGGACTGGGCGGAGGGTGGTGCCGCAGATTGGCGTTTTCGAACAAGCATGCGCAATACGCGGACCGCCCGAACGATGAGCTTGCGTACCCGGTTACTGATACTCGTCATCGCGGCCATGCTGGTGCCGGCGATCCTTGTCGGGCTGCGTTTCGTGCAGAATCGGACCAGCGACATCAACGCCGCCTTGGCCAATCTGGCCGCGTCGGCCGACGACATCGCGATCGATCTGGACGAGAAGATCCAGGGCACCGCCCAGCTTCACTATGGTCTGGCCCGTGCCCGCGACCTCGACACGCGCGACAAGGCAGCGTGCTCGGCGTTCCTGTCGGAAGTGCGCGAAGAATACCCGCAGTTCACCGGGATCTTGACCATCGATCCGGACGGCAGCCTGTTCTGCGACTCGCTGCGGACCAACCGCAGCCTCGATCTGAGGGATCGCGCCTATTTCAAGCAGGCCCTGGTCTCGCGCAGCGGCGTCGCGCTGGAGCCGGTATTCGGCCGGCTGACCGGAACCTCGGTGCTGCAGATCGCATATCCCGTGCGATCGGAGGCGGGCGGGCTGAAGTTCATCCTGCTCGCCTCGTTCAACCTGCGCAAATTCGCAGAGCATCACCACAAGCGGCTGCTCGCCGAGAAGGAGGTCTTGCTCGTCGACCGCAAAGGCAAGGTCCTGGTCGCCCCGACGGGAGGCTGGAGCGAGCCCGTCGGCGGGTCGATCGTGGGATCCGACCTGTTCCGGTTCGCGACAACGCCCGATCGCGCGGCGTTTCAAGAGGTCACCGATCGCGAGGGCCGCACGCAGGTATGGGCCGTCGCCCGCTCGCCTTCGACCCGCGATGCCGGCCTCTACATCATGGTCGGACGGTCCAAGGACGGACTGGTCGCGGCGGCGAACCGGCGGCTTTACGAGGACATCGCGCTGCTCGCGGTGGCTTCGCTGCTGCTGCTCGCGGGCGTCTGGATCCTTGCAACCGTGGGCGTCGGCCGCCAGGTCGGACGGCTCGCCACAATGGCGAGGAAGCTCGGGCTTGGCGACCTCAGTGCGCGAATTCCGCCTCCCCATCCGCGCGGCGAACTGGGCGGGCTGATGACCCTGCTCAACAGCACCGCCGAGTCGCTGCAGCAGCAACGCGCCGCCATCGAGGACCTCAGCCATAAGCTCAGCCAATCCCAGAAGATGGAAGCCATGGGTCAGCTCACCGGTGGCGTGGCGCACGATTTCAACAATCTCCTGACCGTCATTCTCGGCAATTCGGAGCATCTTGCCGACAGGCTGGCGGGGAACAAGGAATTGCGCCGGATCGCCGACGACATCGCGACCGCCGCCGAGCGCGGTTCTGACCTGACACGGAGCCTGCTCGCCTTCGCGCGCAAGCAACCCCTGAGGCCGAGAGAGATCGACATCGCCGAGAAGGTTCTCGGCATGGAGCAGCTCTTGCGCCGATCCCTGGGCGAGCACATCGAGTGCAGCTTCGCGTTCGAACCGGATTTGTGGCCGACGAGCGTCGATCCCGGCCAACTGGCAACGGCCCTGCTCAACCTCGTGCTCAACGCGCGCGACGCGATGCCGGAGGGCGGCAAGCTGACGGTCGAGGTGCGCAACAGCTCGCTCGGAGCATCCGACCTCGACGTCAATGGCGAGCCGCGGCCTGGCGACTACGTCATGGTGGCTGTGGCGGATACCGGCGGCGGCATGACCGCCGAGGTGGCGAGCCGCGCCTTCGAGCCGTTCTTCACCACCAAGGAGGTCGGCAAGGGGACCGGGCTCGGCCTGAGCATGGTCTACGGATTTGCACAACAATCCGGCGGACTGGTGCAGATCCAGTCCGAACCGGGACAAGGCAGCGTCGTCAGGCTGTTCTTTCCCCGTCTGGTCACGCCGCTGAAAGAGGATCGGTCCCCCGCGGAGCGGATCACCGCACCCGACGGAAGCGAGACCATTCTCGTCGTCGAGGACGACGACATGGTACGCGCCTATGTCGAGAGCGAGCTGAAGGCGCTCGGCTACCGCGTCGTTGCGACATCGAATGGCCCCGCGGCGTTGGAATTGTTGCGCCGGCCCGGCGACATCCACCTGCTGTTCACCGACGTCGTCATGCCCGGCGGCATGTTCGGGCCGGAGCTTGCCAGACAAGCAACCGGCCTGCGGCCCGAGCTCAAGGTGCTCTTCACCTCCGGCTACACCCAGGATCCCGTCAAGACGCCGGACGGAGTCGGCGACGCCCGCATTCTGACCAAGCCGTTCCGGCGGAAGGATCTTGCCGCGATGCTGCGGTCAGCCCTGTCGGCGACGTCGCGGTAAGGAGGGATGCTTCAGCGGAGCGCGGGCAGGATGGCGACAACGAGGTTTGCCACGAACAGCGTCGCATCGATGACGAAGATCCTGAGCATCGGGCCTTTCAACACGGGCCAATAGGCCACCCCGACGCGACCACCGCGCATCAGGACCGGAAGGTTGTAGGCAAACTGGCCGAAGTGACACGCGGAGAAGAACAGGAACAACGCGATCTGCGCGTCATGCGCCCCAAAGAAGGGCGGTCTTGTTGCCAGCAGGTACAGTGACAGGAGCCCGATCGGCAGATTCATCGCGCCGAGAAACGCCACGCTGGCCGACAAGGTCGGCGCGATCGGATTACCGCGCTCCTCTCGGGGCACCAGTATCTTCAGCGTATTGCTCTGGGCAATGCTGAACTGGATGAATGCTCCCCCGAACCAGAGCGTGTTGAGAAACAGGACGAAATCAGAGAAACGCATGGCTATTTTCCGTAAAAGGCTTCGCTGCGCACCACACGGCCAGCATCGTCGAAATCCATGAACTCGCTGGCGCGCGTGTCGCCCAATTGCCACCACACCGTCAGCCGCGCGATCGTATCGTCCCAGCTCCAGTTCAGGATTTTCAGGTCCGCGCTCTCGATCGCGCCGTAGGCCTTCTGCCAGTAGGCGCGAATGTTTTCAGCGCCGACGACAACAGGCGAATCCGTCAATTTGAGCGCCAATGGGCTACGCATCTCGGCGTTTTCGGCAAAGTGCGCGACGACAGCATCGATATCGACCCTGCACCAGCTTGCACACCAGGCCTCGACAAAGCGTCCGGCCGCCGCCCGGTCCATGATCCGTTCGCTCACGCGTCACCCTCCTCCGGCACTGCGGCGAAGGTGGCACAGCATCATTCTAACGTCAACTAGATTGACCTTAGAGGTTAGTTGTTGTCGGCGATGACCCCCATCACGGCCATCCACGCCGCGGCACCGGGCTGACCGACGCGATCAAAGGCGTCACGCAGGACCTTGCGCTCGTAGCCCGAGGCCCGTTGCTCGACGCGTTGCCCCTCTTGTGTCAGGCGCAGCAATTTGGAGCGATGCTGCTCGGGCGACCGCTTCGATGTCAGGAGCTTGCGTTCGAGCAGCAGGTTGAGCGGCCGATTCAAGGCCTGCTTGGAAATGCCGAGCACCTCGATCAGTGAGCCGATCGAAATGTCGGGCTGTCGCGCAACAACGTAGAGAATGCGATGGTGCGGGCGCGACAGGCCGAGCGTGGCAAGATACTGGTCGGCCAGGAGCGTCATCCCGCGCCAGCCGTAATACATCAGCTCCAGCGCCGCGTCCAAATCGTGGAGTTTGCCAAGCGAAGCGCGGTGCAGGCCCGCAGCGCGAGAAGCAGTTTTTGGCATGAGTTGACCGCGTCGAATCCAGAAGAAAGGCTACCCTAGCGCCCGCAGCTCCCTGCGCAACACCTTGCCGGTCGCCGTCATCGGCAGCGTTTCGGCGAACTGCACGAAGCGCGGATATTCGTGGGCAGCGAGCTGCACCTTCACGAACTCTTGGATCTCCTGCGCGAGCTTGTCGTCCGGCGCAAAACCCGGGCGCAGCACGATCCAGGCCTTGATCGATTCCGTGCGGATCGGATCGGGGATGCCGACCACCGCCGCCATCGCGACGGCGGGATGCTTCATCAGGGTGTGCTCGATCTCGGACGGGCCGACGCGATAGCCGGCGGTGGTGATGACGTCGTCCTCGCGGCTGACGTACCAGAAATAGCCGTCCGCATCCTGCACGCCGAGGTCGCCGGTGAGCAGGAATTCGCCGGCATATTTCTTCGCGGTCGCATCGGGATTGCGCCAGTATTCGATCATGGTGACCGGGCACGGCTGGCGCACGCCGATGATGCCGCGCTGCCCCGTGGGCTGCTCCTCACCCTTGTCGTTGACGATGCGGACGTCGAAGCCGGGCGTCGCCCGGCCCATCGAGCCCGGGCGGATCGGAAACAGGTTGGAGTTGCTGCCGATCACCAGATTGCACTCGGTCTGGCCGAACACCTCGTGCGCATCGATGCCGAAGGTCTCGCGCACCCAGCCAAGCAATTCACCACCAAGCGATTCACCCCCGGTGAAGATACTTCGCAGCTTGACGCCCGCATGCTTCACGCCGGCTTGCCGCATCAGCTTCAACGCGGTGGGCGGCAGGAAGACGTTGCGGATGCCGAGATCGGCCATCATCTGCATCGCCGCCTGCGGCTCGAATTTGCGCGCGCGGTGACCGACCAGCGGAATGCCGTGATACCAGAATGCCAAGAGGCCGTTGACGAGCCCGCCGATCCAGGCCCAGTCCGCCGGCGTCCACATGAGATCGCCGGGACGCGGCAGGAAGTTGTGGCACATCTCGACATTGGGCAGATGGCCGAGCACGACGCGATGCGCATGCAGCGCGCCCTTGGGATTACCCGTCGTGCCGGAGGTGTAGATGATCAGCGCGGGATCGTCGGCGGAGGTATCGACGGTCGCAAATTCCTCGGCCGCCGTTTCGATCGCCGACCAGAACGGTTTTGCGCCGGCGTGAACGGCGCCGCTTGTGACGTAGATGTCCTGCAGGTAGGGCAGCCGGTCGCGGATCCTCGTCAGTTTCTCCCAACCGGGCTCGTCGGTGATGATCGCCCTGGCTTGGGAATTCGACAGGCGGAATTCCAGCGCGTCTTCGCCAAACAACGCAAACAACGGGATCGAGATCATGCCGGAGCGGAACGCCGCCATATGCGCGATCGGCAGTTCCAGCGATTGCGACAGGAACACCGCGACGCGGTCGCCACGGTTCAGGCCGTCCGCCTTCAGCACATTGGCAAAGCGGCGCGACATCTCGGCCACCTCATCGAACGAGCTACGGGTCGTTGCGCCATTCTCGTCGACATAGATCAGCGCAAGCCGTCCGCTGCCGTCGGCATGGCGGTCGCAGCAGGCATCCGCGATGTTGAAGCGCGCCGGGATGTCCCAGCGAAAAGTGCGATAGAGCTCGTCGTAGGTTTTTGCTTCGTTGAGCATGGCCCTGGTCGCCTTCCCGATCGTTTCTTATTGGCGGGGCAGTTTAAGGCCGTGGATGCCCGGGACAAGCCCGGGCATGACGCTGGAGGCTGCGGCCTAGCGCAGCGTCCGGAAGAACTTTCTGACATCGCCGACGAACAGCTCCGGCTGCTCGAAGGCGGCAAAATGGCCGCCCTTCTCCATCTCGCTCCAGTGGGTGATGTTGGGAAAGTTCGGCTCCATCCAGCTCCGGACTGGCGTGATGATCTCCTTGGGGAACACCGCGACGCCCGTTGGCACGGTCACCTTGGGCGTGGTGCGGCGCTTGCCAAAACTCTCCCAATAGAGCCGCGCGGAGGAGGCCGCCGTCTCCGTCGCCCAATACAGCATGACATTGTCGAGCAGTTCGTCCCTGGTAAAAATGTATTCGGGATGGCCGTTGCAATCGGTCCAGGCCCAGAACTTTTCCAAAATCCACGCCGCCTGCCCGCTCGGCGAATCCGTCAGGCCATAGCCGAGCGTCTGCGGACGCGTCGATTGCTGTTTTGAGTAGCCGGAGTCGAGATCGACGTAGTGCTTCAAGCGAGCGAGCGCCCGCTTCTCTTCAGGCGTCGGCTCGCCATCGACCTTGGGCGCCGCGTTGAAGGCGAGCGTGATGTGGATGCCGGCGCAATGCGCGGGGTCATGCGCACCGAGCGAGGTCGTCACTGCCGAACCCCAGTCGCCGCCCTGCGCGCCGTAACGCGCATAGCCAAGGCGGTCCATCAGCTTCGCCCAGGTCGCGGCAATGCGGTCGACGCCCCAGCCGGTGGTCTTTGGTTTACCGGAGAAGCCAAAACCCGGCAGCGAGGGACAGACGACGTGGAACGCGTCGGCGGCGTTGCCACCGTGTGCCACTGGGTCGACCAGCGGCTCGATCACCTTCTGGAATTCGACGATCGAGCCGGGCCAGCCATGGGTGATGACGAGCGGCAGCGCATTCGGCTCCTTCGAGCGCACATGCAGGAAGTGGATGTCGAGCCCGTCGATCTCGGTGGTGAATTGCGCGAAACGATTCAGCTTTGCCTCGCGCGCCCGCCAGTCGTACTCCGTCTCCCAATAGCGGCAGATCTCCTGGATCCATTTGAGCGGCGCGCCCTGGCTCCAGTCGTCCACCAGTTCCGCCTCCGGCCAGCGCGTGCGCGACAGGCGCGACTTGAGGTCCGAGAGGACGGCGTCGCTGATGGCGATGCGGAACGGCGTGGTGGCGCTCATCGGTTGCTCCCGATTTGTGTCTCTCTGGATAGAGACTAGACGGAATTGCAGCCGCGACAAAGGTGCCCCTTCTCCCCTTGTGGGAGAAGGGGCGCGAAGCGCCGGATGAGGGGTTCTATCCGCGAATATCAATGCAAGAGGGTCACCCGCGGAGAGAACCCCTCACCCGCCTCGCGAGAGTTAGCCGGTCAATGCCGCCTTCACCAAACCGCTGGCTTTGCCAAAATCCATCTGGCCGGCGTACTTCGTCTTCAGCGCTGCGATCACCTTGCCCATGTCCTTCATGCCGGCGGCACCGGTCTCGGCGACGATGTCGGCAATCGCCTTCTTCACCTCGTCGTCAGACATCTGCTTCGGCAAGTACGCCGAGATCACCGCGATCTCCTCGCGCTCCTGCGCGGCAAGCTCGGCGCGGCCGCCCTTGTCGTAGAGCTCGACCGCCTCCTGGCGCTGCTTGATCATCTTCTGCAGCACGCCGAGCAGGTCGGCATCCGAGAGCGGCGGCTTGCCGTTGCCGCGCGCCTCGATATCGGCGTTCTTGATGGTCGAATTGACCATGCGCAGCGTGGAGAGTTTTCGCTCGTCCTTGGCCTTCATGGCCTCCTTGATCGCATTGTTGATATCGTCGCGCATCATGGTCGTGTTCCCTTCGGATATGTTGCGCCTGATCTAGGCCGTTCGCAGCGGATAGACAACCTAGCTCTCGAGCCATTCGGTCAGCGCCCGCGCGGTCGCCTCGGGCTGCTCGGGCTGCGGCAGGTGCCCGCAGCGGTCGAGGATCACGAGCCGTGCGCCGGCGATACCGTCGGCCATCTCCTTCGAGAGCGCATTCGGGATGGTGTTGTCGGCATCGCCCGTCAGCACCAGCGTCGGGCATTTGATGGCCGCAAGCGTCGGGCGCGAATCCACCCGGGCGATGATCGCGGTCTGCTGGCGCAGATAGCCCTCGACGCCGACATCCTCGTCCTGCGCATGCACGAGCCGGAGGATCTCGGCGTCATCGCGCCGCGACGGATGCACGAGCTCCGGAAAACTCTCCTCGCGGACGGCGCGAAGCTCGCCGCGCCTGGCGCGTTCCATGTGGCTGCGGCGGCGCGCGGTCGCCTCCGGCGTATCGGGCCGCGCCTGCGTGTTGATCAGCGCGAGCTTTGTCACGCGCTCGGGAGCCTGCCGCATGATCTCGAAGGCGATGTAGCCACCCATGGAATGGCCGGCCAGGGCAAAGCGCGGCGGCGCCTCGGGGAGGATACGGCGGGCGATCGCGGCGATATTGTCGTCACGGATGTGGTTGGCGACGGTCACGGAGCCGAAACGCCACAGCGCAGGGATCACGGGCGCATAGATCCGGGCCGAGGACGCCAGCCCCGGAACCAGCACAATCGGGGTCGTCCGGTCCATTATTGCCTCGCAAGCCTCTGAATTTGCCGGAAATTGTCCTGCCGACCTTAGGTGCCTGCCGGGGCCTGTCAAATATGCAAAAACGCATGTGAATCCGGTCCCTTCCGCTTTGACGGCGGCGCCCGCGGGCTCTATGAAGCGGGCTCATGACACAACATGAAAACGATCCCGCCTGGCCGGACCACAAACCGACCGCGCTCCTCGTGCTTGCCGACGGCACGGTGCTCGAAGGCTTCGGCCTCGGCGCCGAAGGGCAAGCTGTGGGCGAAGTCTGCTTCAACACCGCGATGACCGGCTATGAGGAGATCTTGACCGATCCCTCCTATGCCGGGCAGATCATCACCTTCACCTTCCCGCATATCGGCAATGTCGGGACCAACGAGGAAGACATCGAGACGGTGAACATGGCCGCGACGCCCGGCGCGCGCGGCGTGATCTTGCGCACCGCCATCACCGATCCCTCGAACTTCCGCGCCACCAAGCATCTCGACCAGTGGCTGAAGGCCCGCGGCATCATCGGTCTGTCCGGCATCGACACCCGCGCGCTCACCGCGCTGATCCGCAGGAAGGGCATGCCCAACGCCGTGATCGCGCATTCCAGGACCGGCGAGTTCGACCTGCACGGGCTGAAGGAAGAGGCGCGCGAGTGGCCGGGCCTCGAAGGCATGGACCTCGTGCCGATGGTCACTTCCAGCCAGCGCTTCAACTGGGACGAGACGCCCTGGGTGTGGAACGAAGGCTTTGGCCGGCAGGAGAAGCCCGAATTCAACGTCGTCGCCATCGACTACGGCATCAAGCGCAACATTTTGCGCCTGCTCGCCGGCGTCGGCTGCAAGGTGACGGTCGTGCCGGCCACGACCTCGGCCGAAGACATTCTGGCGATGAAGCCCGACGGGGTTTTCCTGTCGAACGGTCCGGGCGATCCGGCCGCGACCGGCAAATACGCTGTTCCCGTGATCCAGCAGGTGATCAAGTCGGGCACGCCGACCTTCGGCATCTGCCTAGGGCATCAGATGCTCGGCCTCGCCGTCGGCGCCAAGACCAAGAAGATGCATCAGGGCCATCACGGCGCCAATCATCCCGTCAAGGACGAGACCACCGGCAAGGTCGAGATCACCTCGATGAACCACGGCTTTGCCGTGGACGAGAAGACATTGCCGAAAGGCGCGACGCAGACCCACATCTCGCTGTTCGACGGCTCCAATTGCGGCATACAGCTCGACGGCAAGCCGGTGTTCTCGGTGCAGTACCACCCCGAGGCGTCGCCCGGCCCGCGCGACTCGCACTATCTGTTCCAGCGCTTTGCCAATCTGATGCGGCAGAAGAAGAGCGCGTGAGCTCTGAAGTTGCCTGGCGGGCAAACCCGCCGGGTCCGCCGATCACGGGCGCATGAACATGAAATCCGTGTCGGGATCGCAGTTCTCGGCAATGAAGCGCAGCTCCGCCTGGATGTCGGCGACCGACCTCGTCTCCAGATATTTCGAGATGACGAGATTGAGCAGGGAGCGGCAAACCGGCTCGTATCCCAGACCGCTCGTCTCCGCCTCGTCGACGGCCGCGGAAAAGTGGCGCTGCGCAATGTCAGAAGCGTTCATGGCGTTCCATTCCCTTCGCTTGGGTTTGCGTGCCCCTGAATCGCCGTCTGCGCCTTGATCTCCCTCAACCCCGCGGACCGGCTCGCCTCGCCCGGATGCCAGGAACAAGCGCGCCCGTAGCGCCTTGATGCGCTGTATGATGCCTCTGGGAGCCCACCATGTCCGTCGTCCGTGACAACGCCGAGCCGCTTGCGATCGTCTTCGCGGACGACGGGCTCGTGCCGAACAACATCCTTCCCTTCCTGGTCTATCGGGGCGCGGTGAAGCTCGATCCGAAGGCGCCCGAGGAAACCGTCGAAGGCCTCTTTGGCCGGAACGGCTGGGGCGGGATGTGGCGCAACGGCGTCTACGACTACCTGCATTATCACGCGACCGTGCATGAGGTGCTCGGCGTGGCACGCGGCCGCGCCCGCGTACGCTTCGGCGGCGATCACGGCCAGGTGCTGGAGATCGCCGCGGGCGACGTCGCGATCCTCCCCGCCGGCACGGGGCATCAGCTCCTCTCGGCGGCGGAGCATTTCTGCGTGATCGGCGCCTATCCGCCCGGCGCAAGGATGGAGATCACGCGCGCGACGCCAGAGAATTACGCGAAGGCGCTGAAGACGATTCCCGCAGTGGTTGTGCCAGGCAGCGATCCGGTGATGGGCGAGGACGGCCCGCTGGTCAGATTGTGGAAACGGAACTGACGTTTTCGCGATTTTCCGCCCAAAATCATCTTCACGCAATCGCGACATCTTCGCGCCTTGACTTCATCTACCTCCGATAGATAATCGCCGAGGTTGTATTTCCTCATTTTTATTTGCTTTTTCCCAAGCACCTTTTCTCAGCACCATTGGAGTCGATCATGATGTTCAAAAGCCGTTGCCGCTGCATCAACTGCATCACCCCGCCCCACGTTCTCAAGAAGCTGCTCGACAACACCGACAGCCGCATTCGCGACGCGGCCCTGCGCACGTTGCTGTCGACGTCGCGCCTGCGCGGCGAGCGTGCCATCCGCGGGCTCGTCGCGGCTGCGGCCGCGCCGTCGTCGCACGGAAGGCGAACGATCTCTGACTGCGGCAATTCCACCCTGCTCGGTTCGGCGACAGTCGCCCGTACCGAGGACGGCGCGAAGGCGAAGGACGACAGCGTCAATCGGGCATTCGACGGCCTCGGTGACACGCGCGACTTCTACCAGCAGGTCCTCGATCGCGACTCGATCGACGGGCACGGCATGCGCCTCAACGGCTTCGTGCACTATGGCGAGGCCTACAACAACGCGTTCTGGGACGGCACCGAGATGGTGTTCGGCGACGGGGACGGCGTTCTCTTCACCGACTTCACCAAGTCGATCGACGTGATCGGCCATGAACTCACGCACGGCGTCACCGAGCAGGCCGCCGGCCTGATCTATCACAATCAGTCGGGCGCGCTGAACGAGTCGATCTCCGACGTGTTCGGCTCGCTGGTCAAGCAATGGGTGAAGAAGCAATCGGCCGATCAGGCCGACTGGCTGATCGGCGCCGAAGTGTTCACGCCCGACGTCGGCGCGGACGCCTTGCGATCGATGAAGGAGCCGGGCAAGGCCTACAACAATCCGATGCTCGGCAAGGACCCGCAGCCCGACCACATGCGGAAATATGTCAACCTGCCGGACACGGATGACGGCGACAATGGCGGCGTGCACATCAACTCCGGCATTCCCAACAAGGCATTCTATCTGACCGCGGTCGGCATCGGCGGATTTGCGTGGGAAGCGCCGGGACACATCTGGTACGCCTCACTTCTGGCGTCGAACCAGACGACGAATTTCCAGGAATTCGCCGACACGACCTACCTCAAGGCAGGACAGCTCTACGGCGCGCAGAGCGCGGAGCAGCAGGCGGTCGCATCGGCATGGAAGGACGTCGGTCTCCCGATCAGCGGCGTTCGCTCGCTGGCCGGAACCACCAGTCGCATGCGCCGCGCACCGGCCATGGCCAACGGCCACGACGATGCAACTGAGGTCGCGCACAAGATCGCCGAGCTCTCCAGTCAGCTCACGGCGCTCTCACGTACGCTGGAAGGCATGCAGCAGGGTCGGCCGCACTAAGTGGCCTCAATCGAAACACGGCCGCCAGTGACTTGACGGCCGCGTTTCGGTAAACTTCTGGCTATGAAGATCAGCTTGGCGCAACACGGCGGTCAGGGCGCGGGAGTTTTGCTCCAGCGCCCGCCGCTCGTCCTCGATACCACCACGCTCGATCCGGCCATCACGAAGGAGCTCGGCGAGCTCGTCGCAGCAGCGGTTGCGGCCGGCCCTTCGCCGCCGCGGCCCGAAGGCTTGCGCGACGCGATGTCGTATTCGATCTCGATCCAGGACCAGGGGCGCGACACCGTGCTCACGGGTGCGGACACCGTCATGTCGCCGGCATTCGTCAAGCTGCTCGTGTGGTTACAGCGCCATTTCCGATCGCGATGACTTGACGGCAGCCCGCGGGCAGGCATCCGGCGTCACGCCGCGTTGCTGCCTTCCTGGCGGCTCGCCTCGAACAGGAACCAGGTTCGACGCTCGGTCTCGTCGATGAACACCTCGAGCAGGGCTGCGGTGCCGGTGTCGTCATGCTCGTCGCAGAGCTTGTGGGCTTTGCGCATGGCGGCGGCCATCTGCTTGTTGTCCTCCATCAGCTCGCGCAACATCTCGCGCGGCGGGACGTAGTCCTCGTTGTTGTCCTGGATGGTCTGCAGCTTGCCGACCTGGCCGATCGACTTCAGCGTCGCGCCGCCGAGCTTGCGGACACGCTCGGCAAGCTGGTCGGTGGTGGCGAAGATCGCATCCGACTGCTCGTCCAGCATCACATGGTAGTCATGGAAATGCCGGCCGCTGACATGCCAGTGGAAATTCTTGGTTTTCAGGTACAACGCAAAGGCATCCGCCAGCAGCACGTTGATCGCCTCCGAGATCTTGTTGACCGCGGCCGGCTGCAGATCGGTGGGGGTGTCGAGATCGGGCGAGATTTTATCGGACCTGGTGTCAGACTTGGCTTTGCTCACGGGGAACCTTCCTGTTAGGACCGCACATTGACGGCGCGCCGTCGCATCCCTTAACGCAGGCGATCAGCCGCCGTTCCTGCCCAGGAACTGACCTTGCCGGGACCTTTGAGTGCCATGGACGACTGGATCGATTATTACGATTCCACGCATACGATTTATGTCAGCAAGCTGCATCGCGACCTGCATTTCCAGATCATCGCGCGCGACATCATCGGCTACATCTCCGCATCGGACGCGACCGTGCTCGACTATGCCTGTGGCGAGGCGCTGTCGGCGGGCCAGGTCGCAGCCGCCTGCGGCAAGCTGATCCTGGCTGAGCCCGCGCCCGGCGTGCGCGGCCGGCTGATCGCGCGTTTTGCGCCGAACACAAAAATCCGTGTCCGCTCGCTCGACGATGTCAGGAAGATGACCGAGCAGTCGGTCGACCTCGTCATCATGAACTCGGTCGCGCAATACATGACGCCAGAGGAGCTCGATTCCGCGTTCACGGTGATCCGCCGACTGCTCAAGCCGTCCGGAAAGCTGGTCCTCGGCGACGTGCTGCGGCCGGAGGTCGGCATGGGCCGGGACGTGACGGCACTGCTCTCCTTTGGCGCGCGTCACGGCTTCCTCAAGGACGCGCTGGTCGGGCTGATCTCGACGGCGCTCTCCGACTACCGGCACCTGCGCTCACGCGTCGGGCTGCAGCGCTACAGCGAGGCCGAGATCACGGCAAAACTCACCGCGGCCGGATTCTCGGCGCAGCGGGCCCACACCAATATCGGGCACAACCGCTGGCGCATGACCTTCATCGCGCGGCCGGCCTTGGCGCGCGGTTAGGGTTAATAAAGGGCTGAGGTGGCTTGTCGCACCCCGATCGGCAATGATCTCTGCGGCCCGGTGGCGGAAGCGTCAACGCGGGGACGGTGCATCGTCCTTTATCCTGGTTCAAATCCAGGCCGGGTCTCCAGCCTTCGCGGCTCTGCCGCTTCGGCTAGGCGAGCCAGCCTGCCACGCCGTAGCTCAACGAGCGGAGGCGGGCCTTCGCCGGCCCCGCCGGCTTCGGCTCGGCAAGCCCCTATCGTAGCGAAGACTGCCGCGGCGAAGCCCGAAGGGCGAAGCCAGCTTCGCGCCGACTGCGCAGCCGAGCTCACCTCGTCTTCAATCCGCCTCGACCACATCGCACGCGGACAGAGGCTGAAGCCGATCGGCATCCTTGGCCGCTGAGTTGATCACGGCATCGAGCAGGCCCGGGAAGCGCGCGTCCAGATCCTCACGCCGCAGCCGCATCAGGCGGCTGGTGCCGACAATGCGGGTCTGCATCAGCCCGCATTCGCGCAGCTTGGCAAAGTGGTAGGCGAGGTTCGACTTGCCGGCGAGGCCGTTGAAGTCGCCGCAACGAAGTTCGTTGCTGACACGTTCTTGCTGGGCGAGTTGATAGACGATCGCCAGACGGATCGGATCGCTCAGGCAATCCAGGACCATCGGCAGCTCGATCTGCTCGCGGGTGGGATGGAGAGGCGTGCGGCTCATGGTCCGTAATCATAGCGAACCGACCGTAATGTTCAATAGTTCTTGAACTTATTGACAGGCATATCGTCGCGATCAATAGTTCAATAAACATTGAACATAGGGATTTCTCCAATGAGCGTGTTCTGGCTGGCCTTGGCGGCCTTCGCGATCGGCACCGAAGGGTTTGTTATTGCAGGTCTTTTGCCGGCGATCGCCAGCGACCTGTCGATTTCCGTGTCGGCGGCCGGGCAGTTGGTCACCGCCTACGCCCTCACCTATGCGGTGGGCTCGCCAATCCTGGCCGTGACATTGAACAACATCGACCGCCGGACCGTGCTGGCACTGGCGCTCTCGACCTTCATCGCCGGAAACCTCGCAGCGGTGGTCGCCACAGGCCACGTGCTGCTGCTGGCATCGCGGATGCTGATGGCCCTGGGCGCCGGGCTGTGCATGCCGACGGCGCTGGCCGTGTCGGTGGCAGTCGCCGCACCCGAACGGCGCGGCCGCGCGGTCGCACTGGTCACCTCCGGCATTACGGTCGCGACCGTCCTCGGCGTTCCCCTCGGCAATCTCGTCGGAAGCCTGCTCGGCTGGCGCGCGACGTTCGTCATGGTCGCGCTGCTTGGTGCCGTCGCGCTCGCCGGGCTCCTGCTCGGCCTGCCTCGCGGGCTACCGCGGAACACCGCTTCGCTCGCCGAACGGCTGGCGGTGGCCCGTCACAGCAACGTGCTGATCGCGCTTCTGATCACTGTTTTATGGGCGCTCGGCGGCTTCACCGTATTCACCTATTTCGCTGTCCCGCTGCGCGGCCTCGGATTCGATGCTTCGCAAATCAGCCTTGCGCTGCTGGTGTTTGGTGGCGCGGCCGCGATCGGGAACATGCTCGGTGGGATTCTGGCCGACCGGCTCGGCACGCTCGCCACCGCGGCACTCGGGCTCGCCGGCATGGCGAGCGCGCTGATCCTGCATTCGCTGGTCCTGAAGCTGATGCCGGGGCAGGCGCATTATGCGGTGCTGGGCGCGATCTTCCTCTGGGGCATCTCGGGCTGGGCGTTCTATCCGGCCCAGGTCGCCAGCATCATCCGGATCGAGCCGCAGGCCTCGATGATCGCGCTCTCGCTCAACGCCTCGGCGATGTATCTCGGCTTTGCCATCGGCGGTGCCCTGGGCGGCGCGGTGCTGGCGACACTCTCGCCAAATGACCTCGGCTGGATTGGCGGCTCGAGCGTTGCGGCCTCGCTTCTGGTGCATCTTGCCCGTGGCTGGCAGGCGCGGCCCAAATCGCTCAAAATTGCTGGTTGATGGGCGCTTTTCGGGGTTTCGCCGCCCAAAAATCTGGTCTAAGACCCACCCGCGCGCGAGGGAGACTACCCCGCGCTGGCGCATGATCCGCCAAAGTGTAGGCGGTTTGGCGATAAGATCATGCGCTTCTTAAGAATCGAAGCGCGATCGGACGCAAAACCGGTGACCACTTTTGCTGATCGCGCTTCGGCCACAGGGGACGCGCGGTAGCGCGCCCTTTTTTTGTGCCCAATTCCCAGTCCGGCGAGAGTTGATGCCCAAACGTACAGACATCTCCACCATCCTGATCATCGGCGCCGGTCCCATCGTGATCGGCCAGGCCTGCGAATTCGACTATTCGGGCACCCAGGCGGTGAAAACGCTGAAGGAAGAGGGCTACCGGATTGTCCTGGTCAATTCCAACCCGGCCACGATCATGACCGACCCGGAATTGGCCGATGCGACCTATATCGAGCCGATCACGCCCGAGATCGTCGCAAAGATCATCGAGAAGGAACGTCACGTCATTCCCGGCGGTTTTGCGCTGCTGCCGACCATGGGCGGGCAGACCGCGCTGAACTGCGCGCTGTCGCTGCGCCGGCAGGGCACGCTGGAAAAATTCGACGTCGAGATGATCGGCGCCACCGCTGACGCCATCGACAAGGCGGAAGACCGCCAGCTTTTCCGCAATGCCATGGAGAAGATCGGCCTGCAAACGCCGAAGTCGCGGCTCGCCAACGCGTCGGCATTGAAGAAGTCGTTCCGCGACAAATACCTCGCCGAGCGCGAAAAGCTCTCCGGCGTAGCCCTCGAAGAGCACGAGCGGCAGTGGACGCTGGGCGAGAGCGATCGCCGCAAGCGCTACCAGGAATACGCGTTCGGCCAGGCGATGATGGCACTGTCCGAGATCGGCCTGCCCGCGATTATCCGCCCCTCCTTCACCATGGGCGGCACCGGCGGCGGCATCGCCTACAACAAGGAAGAATTCCTCGACATCATCGAGCGCGGCCTGGACGCGTCTCCCACCAACGAAGTGCTGATCGAAGAATCCGTACTCGGCTGGAAGGAGTACGAGATGGAGGTGGTGCGCGACAAGAAGGACAATTGCATCATCGTCTGCTCGATCGAGAACCTCGATCCGATGGGCGTGCACACCGGCGATTCCATCACGGTGGCGCCGGCACTGACGCTGACCGACAAGGAATACCAGATCATGCGCGACGCCTCGCTGGCGGTGCTGCGTGAGATCGGGGTCGAGACCGGCGGCTCCAACGTGCAGTTCGGCGTCAATCCGGAAGACGGCCGCATGGTCGTCATCGAGATGAATCCGCGCGTGTCGCGCTCGTCCGCGCTGGCCTCGAAGGCCACCGGTTTTCCGATTGCGAAGGTCGCGGCAAAACTCGCGGTCGGCTACACGCTCGACGAGATCGCCAACGACATCACCGGCGGCGCGACGCCGGCCTCGTTCGAGCCGACGATCGACTACGTCGTCACCAAGGTGCCGCGCTTTGCGTTCGAGAAGTTCCCCGGCGCCTCCACCACGCTGACGACGTCGATGAAGTCGGTCGGCGAGGTCATGGCGATCGGCCGCACCTTCCAGGAGAGCCTGCAGAAGGCGCTGCGCGGGCTCGAGACCGGCTTGACCGGCCTCGACGAGATCGAGATCGAGGGTCTCGGCCGCGACGACGACAAGAACGCGATCCGGGCCGCTTTGGGCACGCCGACGCCGAACCGCATCCTCCAGGTCGCGCAAGCCATGCGGCTGGGCTGGTCGAACGAGGACATCTTCAACTCCTGCAAGATCGATCCGTGGTTCCTCGGCGAGATGCGCGGCATCGTCGACATGGAGGAGAAGGTCCGCAAGAACGGCCTACCCGGCAACGCCTTCGGCATGCGCACGCTCAAGGCCATGGGCTTCTCTGACGCGCGGCTTGCGGTGCTGGCGCAGACCACCGAAGCCGAGGTGACGGCTAAGCGCCACGCGCTCGGCGTGCGTCCGGTCTACAAGCGCATCGACACCTGCGCGGCCGAGTTCGCCTCCCCCACCGCCTACATGTATTCGACCTACGAGGCGCCGTTTGCAGGCGCGCCCGCCGACGAGAGCGCGCCGTCGGACAAGAAGAAGGTCATCATCCTCGGCGGCGGCCCCAACCGCATCGGCCAGGGTATCGAGTTCGACTATTGCTGCTGTCACGCCTGCTTCGCGCTGCATGACGCCGGCTACGAATCCATCATGGTCAACTGCAACCCGGAAACGGTGTCGACCGACTACGACACCGCCGACCGGCTGTATTTCGAGCCGCTCACGGCCGAGGATGTGCTGGAGATCATCGACAAGGAGCGCAGCAAGGGCACGCTGCACGGCGTGATCGTGCAGTTCGGCGGCCAGACCCCGCTGAAGCTGGCGCGCGCACTGGAAGCGGCCGAAGTACCGATCCTGGGCACCTCGCCCGACGCCATCGATCTCGCCGAAGACCGCGACCGCTTCAAGCGCGTGCTCGACAAGCTGCGGCTGAAGCAGCCCAAGAACGGCATCGCCTATTCGGTCGAGCAGGCGCGCCTGGTATCGGCCGATCTCGGCCTGCCGCTGGTGGTGCGCCCGTCCTACGTGCTCGGCGGCCGCGCGATGCAGATCATCCGCGAGGAAAACCAGCTCAACGACTATCTGCTCGGCACGCTCCCCGAGCTGGTGCCGGCCGACGTCAAGGCGCGCTACCCGAACGACAAGACCGGGCAGATCAACACCGTGCTCGGCAAGAACCCGCTGCTGTTCGACCGCTATCTCTCCGACGCCACCGAGATCGACGTCGACTGCCTCTGTGACGGCGAGGATACCTTCATCGTCGGCATCATGGAGCATATCGAGGAAGCCGGCATCCATTCGGGCGATTCCGCCTGCTCGCTGCCGCCGCACTCGCTCGACGCCGGCATGATCGCGGAGCTGAAGCGGCAGACCCGCGAGCTCGCGCTCGGGCTCGACGTCGTCGGCCTGATGAACGTGCAGTACGCGATCAAGGACGGCGAGATCTACGTGCTCGAAGTCAATCCGCGCGCCTCGCGCACTGTGCCCTTCGTCGCCAAGGTGGTCGGCACGCCGGTCGCAAAAATCGCCGCGCGCATCATGGCCGGTGAGAAGCTCGCCGACTTCAATCTGAAGGATGCCAGCCTCAAGCATGTCGGCGTCAAGGAATCGGTGTTTCCGTTCGCGCGCTTCCCCGGCGTCGACACGGTGCTGGGGCCCGAGATGCGCTCGACCGGCGAGGTCATGGGCATCGACCGCTCCTTCGCAGTCGCGTTCGCCAAGAGCCAGCTCGGCGGCGGCACGCGGGTACCGGGCAAGGGCACGGTGTTCGTCTCGGTGCGCGAGAGCGACAAGATCCGCATCACCGAGGCCGTGCGCCAATTGCATTCGATCGGCTTCAAGGTGCTGGCAACCTCGGGCACCCAGCGGCACCTCGCCGATCAGGGCATCCCGACCGAGAAGGTGAACAAGGTGCTGGAGGGGCGGCCGCACATCGTGGACGCCATCACCAATGGCGACGTCCAGCTCGTCTTCAACACCACCGAAGGCCCACAGGCGCTCGCCGACAGCCGTTCGCTGCGGCGGGCCGCCCTCTTGCATAAAGTGCCGTATTACACCACTCTTTCCGGGGCCGTGGCAGCCGCGCAGGGCATCCGTGCCTATCTGGGCGGGGACCTTGAGGTTCGTACCCTGCAGAGCTATTTTTCGGAAACCTGATCCGTTAGCGGGGGCCGAGCTCCCGCTAAGTGGTTGGCGATGAAGCCACAATGGCCAGAGGAACTGTCCGGCCATTGTGGTTGTTCTGTTCCGGCGCCGGACCCACATAACCCTTCCCGCGGCCATGTTTCGGCCCGCGGAAACACTGACGAATCAAAGGTTGCCTGCGCTCTCAGACCGTTGGGGGCGCACAGCCGGAGGACGAGAGAGACGATGGAAAAGGTTCCGATGACCGTGGCCGGCTTTGCCGCGCTCGGGGAAGAATTGAAGAAGCGCCAGTCGGAGGACCGTCCGCGCATCATCGAGCATATCGCGGAGGCACGCTCGCACGGAGACCTGTCCGAGAACGCCGAATATCATGCCGCGAAGGAAGAGCAGTCCCACAATGAGGGCCGCATCGCCGAGCTCGAGGACAAGCTCGCGCGCGCCGATATCATCGATATCTCAAAACTGTCGGGCGACACCATCAAGTTCGGCGCGACCGTGACCCTGGTCGACGAGGATACCGAGAAGAAGACGGTGTGGCAGATCGTCGGCGAGGTCGAGGCCGACGCCAAGAAAGGCCGCATCTCCATCACCTCGCCGCTCGCGCGCGCGCTGATCGGCAAGAAGAAGGGCGCCTCCGTCGAGGTCAACACGCCCGGCGGCGCCAAGGCCTATGAGATCACCAAGGTCGAGTGGCGGTAGTCGTCCCCCGCCGAATTCATCGAAAAGGCCGCGCGTTCTGCGCGGCCTTTTTGTTTCGCAATGTGTCCGGCGAGGCCCCTGACACGATTGTGAACGGTCCGTTCCTCCGTCATCCTTGGGGTCGCTGCTCACGACCTCAGAGGAGGACACGATGGACGTCGATCGCATCGCCGCGCAGTGCCAGCCTTATCTGCTCAGCCTGTTCCGCTTCATCACCGGGCTCTTGCTGTTTCAGTTCGGCGTCGCAAAGCTGTTCAAGTTTCCGCCGGTCGAGATGTTCGCCGAGGTCACGCCGCTGTCGCTGTTTGGCGTTGCCGGCATGATCGAGCTCGTGCTCGGTAGTCTGTTGATGCTGGGGTTGCTCACCCGGCTCGTCGCCTTCGTCCTGTCAGGCGAGATGGCCTTTGCCTATTTCATCGAGCATCTGCCGCACAGCTTCTTCCCGCTCGTCAACGACGGCACGCTGGCGATCCTGTTCTGCTTTGCATGCCTCTATCTGGCGACGGCGGGCGGCGGTCCGATCAGCCTGGACGCGATGCGGCGGGCGTAGCGCTTACCTGCGCCCCTTCACCTCGAGCGGCACAGCGGCTTCGTATTTCGAGTTGTGCAGCACCAGCGAGGTGCGGACGTTGCGGACATGCGGGGCGGCCGTCAGGTGCGTGACGAAATCCTGGAAGGTCGCCATGTCGGGGGCGACGCATTTGAGGATGAAGTCGACCTCGCCCGACAGCATCCAGCATTCCCGTACCAGCGGCTCGGCGCGCACGAAATCTTCGAAGGCGCGCAAGTCCGCCTCCGCCTGGCTCGACAGATGCACGGCAGCAAACACCGTGACATCGAAGCCAAGCTTTCGCGGGTCCAAAAGCCCGCGATAGCCGTGCACATAGCCCTCTTCCTCCAGCGCGCGGACGCGGCGCAGGCAGGGCGGCGGCGAAATGCCGACGCGCTTGGCGAGTTCCACATTGGTGATTCGCCCGTCGGCCTGGATCTCGGCGAGAATTTTAAGGTCGATCTCGTCTAGGTTCCGCGACACGTGATTGGAACTCCTGGCCTTATGGCGGTATCGGATGGGTTCGTCGCAATCCTCATAGCCCAGTCTGGCTGAAATGCGCAATTTTATTGCGCGTGCACCGCACAGGACTTTCGTTCCAAGGTGGAAAATTCGGAGTGATGGGCTGCAATTCTTGCATAGCTGGCTGGAAGGCTTAGATTAGCTCTGACATTTCAGCGCCTCCGCGGCGCCTTCCCAGGCACTATCCGCGCCCGCGCTGCAACTCCCCCGAGAGAGAGGCACCGGTCAACATGCGCGCGCCCATCCATGCCAAGGTCGTCATCATCGGCTCCGGCCCCGCCGGTTACACGGCGGCGATCTACGCCGCGCGTGCGATGCTCGAGCCGATCCTGATCCAGGGCATCCAACCGGGCGGCCAGCTCACCATCACCACCGACGTCGAGAACTATCCGGGCTTCGCCGACGTGATCCAGGGCCCGTGGCTCATGGAGCAGATGGAGAAGCAGGCGCTCCACATGGGCACCCAGATCAAGACCGACCTGGTGACCAAGCTCGAAACCGCGCAGCGGCCGTTCCGCCTCACCTGCGACAGCGGCGACGTCTATCTCGCCGACACTGTGATCCTGGCGACCGGGGCACAGGCGCGCTGGCTCGGCATGCCCTCGGAAGAGAAGTTCAAGGGTTTTGGCGTCTCGGCCTGCGCCACCTGCGACGGCTTCTTCTACCGCGGCAAGGAAGTGATGGTGGTCGGCGGCGGCAACACCGCGGTCGAGGAAGCGCTGTTCCTGACCAATTTCGCCAGCCAGGTGACGATCGTTCATCGCCGCGATCATTTCCGCGCCGAGCGCATCCTGCAGGAGCGCCTGTTCAAGAACCCGAAGATCAAGGTGATCTGGGACAGCGCGATCGACGAGATCTGCGGCGCCGACAACCCGAGCAAGGTCACCCATGTCCGCCTCAAGAACGTCAAGACCGGCGCGACGACCGAGGTGAAAGCCGACGGCGTCTTCATTGCCATCGGACACGCGCCCGCGACCGAGCTCGTCAAGGGACAGGTGAAACTCAAACCGTCGGGCTATGTCGAGGTCGCCCCCAACTCGACCGCCACCTCCGTGCCCGGCCTGTTCGCCGCAGGCGACGTCGCCGATGAGACCTATCGTCAGGCCGTGACAGCCGCCGGCCTCGGCTGCATGGCGGCACTGGAAGCCGAACGATACTTGGCCCTGCGCGCCAGCGAGCGCGCGGCAGCGGAATAGACACCATGCCCAGATCACGCGACGGATTCACAGATATGGACTGGGACAAGCTGAAGGTGTTCCACGCGGCGGCTGAAGCGGGCAGCTTCACCCACGCCGGCGAACAGCTCGGCCTGTCGCAATCGGCCGTGTCACGCCAGGTTTCAGCGCTGGAGCAGGAGCTTTCGGTCTCGCTGTTTCACCGCCATGCCCGCGGCCTGATCCTCACCGAGCAGGGCGACCTGCTCTTCCGCACCGCGCATGACGTGTTCATGCAGCTCCAGGCGGCGCGCGCCAAATTGACCGACAGCCGCGAGCGGCCGAGCGGCGATCTCAAGATCACCACCACGCCCGGCGTCGGCATCAACTGGCTGATCCCGCGGCTCGGCGAGTTCACCGCGCTCTATCCGGAGATCCGGATCTCGCTGATCGTCACCGACGAGGAGCTCGACCTCTCGATGCGCGAGGCCGACGTCGCGATCCGCACCCGCAAGCCGACGCAGCCGGATCTCATCCAGCGCAAGCTTTTTGCAATGGGCTTCCATGCCTATTGCTCGCCGGAATACATCAAGCGTTTCGGCACGCCGCGGACGCTGGAGGAGCTCGATGCGCACCGCATCATCACGCTCTCGGACGGCAACTTCGCGCCGCATCTGCAGAACCGCAACTGGCTGGTCGAAGCCGCCCGCAACGGCAGCGGCCCGCGCGAGGCCTATTTCCGGGTCAACAACATCCTCGGCCTCGTGCGCGCCTGTCAGCAGGGACTCGGGATCGCGGCACTGCCGGACTATCTGGTCGAGGACCAGAGCCGCTTGGTGCAGCTCTTCGGCGAGTCGGATTCGATCCAGCTCGATACGTATTTTGTCTATCCGGAAGAGCTGAAAACCGTCGCGCGCGTGCAGGTGTTCCGCGACTTCGTGGTGAGCAAGGCGCAGCGCTGGCCGTCCTGATTTCCGCATGACTGACATGCGACCTCGGCGGTTGCTGCAAGACGTCAGGCGAGCCCATACTGTTTTCACGCTGAGCTTTCGCGTTGCGCATTTGTCCCCCTCCTCCAGTGGCGCGGGCGTTCAGTAATCCCTCTTGGAAGGTGATTGTGTCGGCCTCACGTGGCCAATACCTAAGCCGGGCTCTTTCGGGCCCGGCTTTTTTTCTGGGCAATTCGGCCTTCGCTTTCCGCGCGTGTTGACAGTTCCGCGCAGCCCGCGCATCATTTGCCAATGATCACGAAGTCGTGCGCAGCCATCTCGAAAAAAGGCCCCCATCCGGGGCCTTGGGATATTTGCGCGCAGTAGCTACGTCGTCATCGCCGCATTCCCAAAACCCCGCCGTCTGGACGGGGTTTTTTCATGTGCCCTCCGTCGCAGACCTAACTGACAGGAGAAGGAACATGACCGATCTGCGACATCATCTGCGCGGCCTCTGGCTGCCGCTGGTCACGCCGTTTCGCGACGGCCGCCTCGACGAGACATCGCTCAAGCGGCTGACGCGCCACTACACGGCAGAAGCCGTCGACGGCTTCATCCTTGGTGCTACGTCCGGCGAAGGCATGACACTGCGGCCAAGCGAGCTCGAACGCCTGGTCGCGACCGTGCGCGACGAGATGGCGGCTTCGCGCCGCAGCGTTCCGATCCTGCTCGGGCTGTCGGGCGCCGACACAAGTGCGATGAAGGAGCGCCTCGACGAGAGCGCCGACTGGGCGATCGACGGCTACCTGATCGCAAGCCCCTATTATGTGCGGCCCTCGCAGCGCGGCCTCGTGGCGCATTTCGAGACGTTGGCCGATCACGCCGCCTGGCCGCTGGCGCTGTACAACATCCCCTATCGTACCGCCGTCAACATGACGAACCAGACGCTGCTCCGACTTGCCGAGCATCACAACATCGTCGGCCTGAAGGATTGCTGCGCGAGCCGCGAGCAAACCATCGCGCTGCTCCGCGACCGGCCCAAGGGCTTTCGCGTGCTGACCGGCGAGGATGCCAACTACCACGAAGCTCTCAGCGACGGCGCCGACGGTGGCATCCTGCTCTCGGCCCACATCGAGACCGTAACTTTTGCCGCCGTGCAAAGCGAATTGAGGCACGGCAACGCCGATGCCGCACTGGCGCGCTGGCAGGAGGTCGCCGAACTGACGCGGCTCTTGTTCACCGAGCCGAGCCCTGCGCCGGCAAAGTATTGGCTGTGGCGCACGGGCCTGATCGACAGCCCTGAGGTGCGCCTGCCGATGGTGGAGATCGGCAGCGAACTTGCGGCAACGCTCGATCGCGAGATCCAGCAGAGGATGAAGGTTGCGGCGTAGCGTTCTTCGATCCGATGCACGGTGCGCGCTTACCCTCCCCTGGAGGGGTCCGCGACGAGCGGAGTTCGCGCGTGGGTCGGCTCACATGGAGCGAAGCGTAATGTGAGACGGGGTGGGGTGATCTCTCAACACGGGCACTGCTCGATGTGGAGAGACCGTCACCCCACCCCGCTCGCGCTTCGCGCGATCGACCCTCCCCCTCCAGGTCCCCTCCAGGGGAGGGTAAGTGATGCACCGTGGTTAACCTCGCGTGAATCGCTCTCGCGTTGCCGCATGGGGCATCCACGTCTCGTTTACGCATCGGGTCCTATCGTTTCTCTCCAGGCACGATCCATAGGGGGAAACCATGGGGCTTCGCACTCGCGATCGGACCGCGCGAAACCATGCGCCTGCCGATCTCCTGCAGGGAATTCTGGTGATTTCGTCGTTCGGCTTCTGGGCGGTGATGCTCGGCCTGATGCCGGTGCTGCTGTTTCGCATCTGGCTCGCCGGCTGATGCAGGCGGCTACCGTGGTTAATCCGCGGTAGTGCCTGTGTTCAAATGCGAGCGAAATCGCGACCGGGTTTTTAAGCCCGCGCTGGTATCACTCTCGCCCATAAGCGAAGAAATCGCGGGGGCGATCGTGAATACAGAAGGTAATTTGGCGCCGGCCTGTCAGGCCGCCGATCAGCAGGGCTTCACCACCGAGGACATTCTCTGGGCCGCCGGCATCTGGTCGGTGATCTTGACGCTGTCGCCGGTGATCGTGTTCTACATGCTGATGGTGGCGTAACCACCAAGACACCGGCAGAAACGCAAAACGCGCGGACGACCGCGCGTTTCCGCCGAGCAATGAAAACAATTAAAAACTACGCTGCCTGCCTGTGCATCGCGCCCGAGGCCGACACCGTGCCGCGGATCGCCTTGACCGAACGCTCGATCGCGGCCCATAGCCTTGCAATCTCCTGTGCCGCCCGGCTCTCGGCCTGATACTCGCGCGCGCCTTCGCCGTGGCTCAGTGCCATCAACAAATCCGAACGATTGGTGATCTGCCCGCCCCATACCGGTGCGCGGAACTTTGCCAGCGCCTCGCGCGCGATCGTGACGATCGGGCTTTCGGCTTCGTCGCGACGTGCCGGAGCACCGTTCAGCACGACCGCGTAGGGCTTGCGCGCCGCACGGCACATCTGAATCGTTTCCTGCACCGCGTTGACGTCGAACACGCCGGGCCGCGCCGGAATGATCACCATGGTCGCGTTCTTGATCGCGTCGTCGACGACGGCCGAGAGGTTCGGCGGCGTGTCGATCAAGACCCATTCATAGCCGTCGCGCTTGGCAGCGGAGACGATGCCGCTGACGGAGTTCACCGCAGCCTTGATCGGCGGTTCGTTGGTGCCACGAAGCTTGTGCCACAACGTCAGCGACCCCTGCGGATCCGCGTCGACGAGCAGGATAGGCTTGCTACCCTTGATCTGCGCCGCGAGATGTGCGGCCAGGGTACTCTTGCCCGAGCCGCCTTTACGCGATGCGAAAACAATAACGTTCATACCCTTGGCCTCCAGATTGACCCCAGGTCGTGAAAATGAATCAGCGCGCTGATTCGGGAAAGAAAAATTTACCGGGAGTTGCGCCGGCGCCACGAAATAACAGGCTTGTTGGCTTTTGAGTCACACTGTCCCGCGCAACGCCGACACAAACCGCAATGAATTGCCTGTCGCGCAGGCATTCGGGCGTTTTTGAGCATCCGTTCGGGACGAAGCGGCACGCAACCTGCCCGAGCAAACCGATTTTCGACTCTTTTCCGTCGACCCGGCTGGTAATCGGTGCAGACAATCGGCGACGCGAGGCGAACAAACAGAGTCCGCGGCCACACCGTCATGGCCGGGCTTGTCCCGGCCATCCACGACCTTTCCAGCAGCACGAAGAACGTGGATGCCCGGGACAAGCCCGGGCATGACGAGCCTGAGGCACGAGCATGCCAAGGGAATCGCCATATGCGATTGCCCTGCCCGCAAGCGGGAGAGGGAGCGCAGTCCCAACGTGGCTACAAATCCGTCCGATCCAGCGAAGCCTAGCCTTCGTCGTCCCTGGGCTTCTTCTTCTTGCTCGCGGTCGTCTTCCTTGTTGCGGCCGGTTTGGTCTTCTTCACTGCTGCGACCGGCTTGATGTTGGTCGGCCGGCCCGCGGCCTCGCCCGGCTCGGGGCCGGGGCGGAAGAAGGCCCGGCACTGCGGCGAGAGCTGCGCCTTCCTCTCGATCATGCAGGCGGTGATGGCGTCGACGTTCGGAATGAACTGGCTGCACAGCCGCATCGCGTCGGGCGTGCAGGCCTGCTCCTGCTCCGGCGTATAGGCGTGGCTGGTGGCGGACGGGATCAGAACGGTCAGCGCGGCGGCGAAGGCCGCAGCACACGCAAAACTCCCCAAGCGGAACGCCGGCATCCATCCCCCCATCGCCAAGTCGAATCGGAGTGTGGGCGATGGCCAGGGGCTTGGCAAGGCGAGCCCGTCACGACATTTCGCCCCTGTGCGCTCCCGGCAACAGGGATCTCAGCGGAAGACCAGCCAGACCAGAGGAGCGAGGAGGCTGAGGCCGGCAGAGCTGGCGAGATCGGGCTCGCGCCCCTCAGGCTCCCCTGCCCCTCAAACCAAAACCTCAAAAACAACCCCATGCAAAGTAGCCGCAGGGTGGCAAGCTCTCGCAGGGTGGGCAAAGGCGCGGAGCGCCGTGCCCACCACTTCTTGCGCGGCGATGAAAGTGGTGGGCACGCGGAGCCTGTCATAGGGCGCGCATTCGCGCGACCCGTTGGCTTTGCCGACCCGACGATTTCCGCGCGTAGCGGCACCAATTGCTGATTTTACGAAATATCGGTTGACACGTCGGGCAAATCGGGTGCATAAGACTATCATCGAGGACGCGTGCGACGGTTGAGGTGAAGCCGCATGGCCACCGTATTGATCGTCGCGCCGGTGTTTGCCCTGATCGCGGCCGGCTATGCGTCGGTGCTGTTTCGCTTCGTCTCCGAGACCGCGCACAAGGGCATCTCCGAATTCGCCTTCTCAATCGCGATCCCCGCTTTGCTGTTCCGCACCATCGTCGTCTCCGAATTCCCCGATGTCAGCCCCTGGCGGATGTGGGGCGCCTATTACGGCGCGCTCGCTATCACCTGGATCGCGGCGCTGGCGATCTCGGCGCTGTTGCGCGCGCGGCGCGAGGACGGCGTCGTGTTCGCGATCGGCTCGGTCTACGGCAACATCGTGATGCTCGGCATTCCCCTGACGATCTCGGCGCTGGGCAGCCAGGCCGCGGGGCCGCTGGCCCTCATCCTGTCGGTCAACACGCCGCTGCTGTGGCTCTGCGGCACGCTGCAGATGGAATGGGTCGACCGCAGGCAGACGGGATCAGCGGTGTCGATCATCGGACCGGTGCTGCTGGATCTCGCGCGCAACCCGATCATGATCGCGATCGGCTTTGGCGTCATCTGGCGCTTCACCGGTGTCGGCCTGCACCCCGTCGTCAACAAGACGATCGAGCTTTTGGCGCAGGCGGGTTCGCCCGCGGCGCTTATCGCGCTCGGCATCAACCTGTTCCGCTTCGAGGTGAAGGGCGAAAAGCTGACCGTCGTCGCGATGTCCGCGCTCAAGCTCGCGGCGATGCCGGCGATCGCTTTCGTGCTGGCAAAGCTGTTGAACCTGCCGCCGCTGGCTGCCGGCGTGGTCGTGCTGCTCGCGGCGATGCCGACCGGCGCGAATGCCTACATCTTTGCGGTTCAGTATCAGCGGCTGGTGAACCCGGTGTCGGGGGCGGTGGCGCTGGGGACGCTCTTGGCGGCGGCGACGTTGCCGGTGGTGGTGGTGATCGTGGCGGGATCATAGCGCCGCATCGCGAGCGCGAAGCCAAATTTGCGTCGGTCAAGTTCTTCTCGCGCTGGCCTTCGTCCGCCCTGCAGCGCACTCCGGACGTCACGCGAACATCGCGCCACTTCCGAGAAGGGCCAAACGCGGAAGTCGCCACTCCTTGAGTGGACGTTCGTGGGGGCGCCTAACACAACGCCTGGTGAAGGTTGTTCCAAGGTTCTCAGGCCGAACAGTTCGTGGGTACTAACCTGTGACGGACAGACAAAGTGGTAGAGTCTAGTCCCTCAGCTGCTCAAGCAGCCTTTTCACGTCCTTCAGATCTGGCGTGTCGAACCCCTCAGTGAATCGGGCGTAGGCCGACGAGAGGAGGTCACGCGCTTCCTCGCGACGCACACGCTCGCTCCAAAGCCGCGCCAGATCCTTCGCCGCACGCACCTCCCAGAGGAGGGCCGAGCGAGCACGTGCATCCGCCAATGCAGCCTGGAGCGCGTGCTCAGCGCTCTCGGAATCGCTGGCGTCCAGCGCGAGCTGGCAGCGCGCCATAAGACGGTGCAGCTCGGCGACGCAAAAGCCCTCGGCTGTTGCAGAGGCTCGCGCCAAGCCCTCTTTGGCTGCGGCGAGGGCCTCCTCCGCGCGACCGAGCTGCAAGGCGGCCTCCCCGATCAGCCAATAGAAATAGGTTTGGAGGAAGTACGTCCCCATAGCGAGCCGGCGCTCGAAGAAGTCGCGCATGGCCTTCAGCGCCTTCGGATCTCGGTCGTGCTTCACACCGAGCCAGGCATTCAATATCCGCGCCTCGGCATAGTAGATGTTCATTCCGTGTTGCTCGGCGAGATCAGCCAGGAAATTGGTGCGCGCCTCGAGTTCCTGAGTGTCATCGACGAGCTGGAGCGGGATCAGGCTCCAGTTATGTGCGTGGCCAATCGCCTGAGGAATGCCCAGGCGGAAGCTGTGCTCGATTGCGGCACGGTTCATGGCGAGGGCGCGATCCGGAAAGCCCATGACCAATAGCGAATTGCTGGCTTGGATCAGCCCACACTCACGCGCATCGTGGCCGCCGAGAGCGATGCAATCGGCAGGATCACGATCGATATCGTAGAGCGCAAGCCCTATGTCGACATGGCGGCAGACGGTCGCGAGATCGCCCATGAAGAGCCGCGTCGACCAGGCGGCGTGATGTGCATGCAGGGCCCAAGCCGCGCTCCCTTCGCGTGCCGCCTCCTCTAGCAGCCCGTCGGCGATCGCGGCTGCCTCGTGCAGATGCGCCCGGACATTGGCCACACGCCAAATCCCCCATCGCGCACGGCGCCAACTCTCATTGTCGCCGAGCTGCTGCGCGAGTACCGCGGCACGCTCGTAGGTCGCGGCGGTCTCCGGCGCGGCGGGGCCGCGGGTGTTCAGGAGGGCGACGCCGAGCGGGCCTAGCAGGTCGAGTTCGCGCTGCTTGCGCTCGTTCGTATCCGGAAGCTCGCCGAGCAGTTTTGACGCGTTCTGAAGCGCGTTCGTCGCCTCGTTCATGGCCGAGCGGCCGAGCGCCGCGAGTCCGGCTCGCGTCCAGGCTTCGGTGGCCAGCTCAAACAGACCTGCCTCGTTCAGGTGCTGCGCCAGAATGCCCGGATGGCCGGCTGCAATCTCCGGAAACTGCTCTCCAATCACCTCGGCGATGCGGCAGTGGATCTGGCGGCGGCGCTCCTTGAGCAGACTGCCGTAGGCCGCATCGCGCACCAGCGCATGTTTAAAGCTGTATGTCGATGTAGGCGCAGGATCGTGGCGGAACACCAGTTCTGAGGCCACCAGCTGGTCAAGGGCGGCGAGCAGATCGGGTTCCGATCGCGCGGTCACGGCAGCGAGCAGTTGGTAGTTAAACTCCCGACCAATGCACGCGGCAACTTGCGCCAGCTCTCTCACGGAACCCAGCCGATCGAGGCGGGCCATGAGCGAGTCCTGCAGCGTGTTCGGGATGGCGGGTTGCCGCCACGGGCCGGTCAGCTCGAAGCCGTGATCCGTGGCACGCAACAGATCCGACTCGAGAATCGTCTTCGTCAGCTCCTCCGTGAACAGCGGGATGCCTTCGGTCCGGGTCAGGATTGCGTCAACGACGGGCGGAGGCAGGCTGCGTCCGCGCGCGATGCCGTCGATGAGCCTCGTCGTGTCGCCGCGCCCCAAACGGTTGAGCGTCAGCAGTGTGACATGTGGAAAGCCGGTCCAGGGCGCCGGAAGCTCTGGGCGGAAGGTCCCGAGGAGAAGGACCGGCCAGTGCTGCAGCTGCTCCACGACGGATTCAAACAGCTCCATCGTCGTCGGGTCGAACCAGTGCAGGTCCTCGGCAACAACGAGCACGGGTTCTTGGCGAGCTAGACCCTCGAGCTGGGCAATCAAGGCCTGGAATGTCCGTATCTTCTGCTGCTGCGGGGTGAGGTCCTGCACCGGATAGCGACCACCCGCTTCGAGGCCGAGGAGCCTGGCCAGATGCGGTGCCGGCACTTGCGGGTCGGCGACCGCTCTCGCGAGCAGAGCTTCGACTTTGTCGAGCCTGACCTCGGTTGAGCCCGCCGCGCCAAGCCCGGCCGCCCGTACGAGTTGCTGCACCACCGGCCAGAGCGCGTCATTCGCGTGATAGGGCGAGCCGTGATAGCGCAAGCTCACGCGGCGCTCACCCCGCGTCGCCTCACGTAGCGCCTGCACGAGCCTCGACTTGCCGATCCCGGGCTCGCCCGAGAGCAGCACGACTTGACCTTCACCGGTCCGCGCCAGTTGCCAGCGGCCCAGAAGCAATGCCAGTTCCTGCGCACGGCCGACCAACGGCACCGACAGGGCACGGTGGGCATCGAAACGGCCCTCGACGGCCGTCTCGCCCTCGACGAGATGCGTGCGGATCGGGGCGGCGAAGCCTTTAACCGATTGTGGACCGAGATCGGTCAGCTCGAACACTTCGCCGAGAAGGCGGCGCGTAGTATCAGCCACGATCACCTTGCCCGGTTCGGCAAGCCCCTGAAGGCGGGCGGCGAGGTTCGGGGTGTCGCCCACCACGGCCTCCTCTTGCGCTGAGCCTTCGCCAACGAGGTCCCCGATCACAACTAAACCGGTTGCAATCCCGACCCGACAGGCCAGCGGCACACCCATCGGCGTCCGGAGCCGGGCCACCGCTGCGACGATGGCGAGCCCCGAGCGGACGGCCCGCTCAGCCTCATCTTCATGGGCTCTCGGCCAGCCGAAATAAGCCAGGATGCCGTCGCCCATCAGCTTCGCGACGTGGCCTTCGAGCCGCGCGATCTCGCCAGTGACCGCGTTTTGAAACGCCGTGAGAACGTCGCGCATCTCCTCGGGATCAAGGCGGGTTGCCAGCGCGGTCGAACCTGCTAGGTCACAGAACATCACCGTGACCTGCCGGCGCTCGGCCGATCGGCTCCGAGCGGGCAGCGCCAACGATTCTTCGCGCCTGTTCTTGGGCCCCTGCGCTGCCGCTACGTGCGGGCTGGGTGGCAAACATGTCGTCAGCGCAGCGCCACAATCGCCGCAGTACCTCTTGGCCGGTGGATTCTCGGCTCCGCAAGCAGAGCAGCGAAGCGCCAGCGGGGCGCCGCAGTCGCCGCAAAACCGCTTCCTCTCCGGATTCGCGCTGCCGCAGCTTGGGCACTCCATGCGGCACCTAATCTTTGGCAACCAAGGAGCCCAGCACAAGAGCTTCGCGAGCTCCTATCGCATCATCCAATACGCAATGAGTAAATTCTACGGCTATTTGAGGCGAAATGGGTCTTTGAAAGTGCGGCCGAATGACCGCTTCGGGTCAAACTCGGAAGTCAGGGCGCACAACCTGGAAGTCCGCTTTCCCTTCAAGAACCGATATCAGGCGGGGCTGCAAGGTCCGAAAGGTGCCAATTTCGGCCTGCACCCCGTTGTCGACAAGACGATCGAGCTGCTGGCGCAGGCGGGATCGCCGGCCGCACTGATCGCGCTCGGCATCAACCTGTTCCGCTTCGAGGTGAAGGCCGAAAAGCTCACCGTCGTCTCGATGTGCGCGCTCAAGCTCGCGGCGATGCCGGCGATCGCCTTCGTGCTGGCAAAGCTGCTGAACCTGCCGCCGCTGGCGGCCGGCGTCGTCGTGCTGCTCGCGGCCATGCCGACCGGCGCGAACGCCTACATCTTTGCGGTTCAGTATCAGCGGCTGGTGAACCCGGTGTCGGGGGCGGTGGCACTGGGGACGCTCTTGGCGGCGGCGACGTTGCCGGTGGTGGTGGTGATCGTGGCGGGATCATAGCGCCGCATCGCGAGCGCGAAGCCAA
>NZ_JAFCJM010000001.1 GCF_018130955.1 Bradyrhizobium liaoningense | reverse complement strand
CAACGCAGAGGAAGGAACCGTGAACGATTGTTACCAATCCATCCGGTCCGTTTTGTTACCAATCAATCCGCTGGACATGCGCCAGCAAATCGGGTGAGGGGGTGCCGCGCCACGTGAGAACCGTAAACCCTCACCCGGCGCTACGCGCCGACCTCTCCCAAGGGAGAGGTGATCCCGATGCCGCACCAGCTCAACCTAATCTCATCGCGCTTTAGGCCGGCTGGCGTCGGCCCCGCTTGTCCTCGACCGCTCGCAGGATTGCGGAACCTGCCTTGAGGCCGGACTGCAGCGCGCCCTCCATGTAGCCGCAATAGGCAAAGCAGGTGTGCTCGCCCGCAAAATACATCCGTTTGTGGAACGCGCCGTTGAGCAGCGGTCCGGCCCGCATCACTTCGCCCGGCGCAGGACAGGAATAGCCGGCGCCGGTCCAGGGATCCGCGGGCCAGGGAATGAAATCCGGCGGCTGCGAAAGGTTGTCCTTGTAGCCGGGATAGACCCTGCCGATCCGCGACGCATAGAAGGCATCGACGGCGGCCTTGCCGCCGCGCTCCCATTGCCGCAGCGCCCTGTGGGCCGGCGCGCTGCCGGCGAACAGGCTGAGCTCGACCTCGCGCCCCTGCGGCGCGATCTGGTTGTCGGTGCCTTCCCATGTGACGCCAAAACTGCTCGAGGTCGCGGCCGGCGCCATCCCATGGTCGATCCAGAAGCGGCGCTTGACCGGGCTGAGATACTTCACGGCCGTGCCCATCGAGATGTAATGGTCGGGCGAAAGCTGCGGGGTGACGTTGATCTTGGCGAAGCGTCCGCCCGGCCAGAGGCTCGGCGGAATCGCAAGGACGACGTAGTCGGCAAGATGGGGCGCTGCGCCTTCCGGCGTGACCGTCACGCCCTCCTTGTCGATGTCGATCGCGGTGACCGGTGAGGACCGATGGACCACGCCGCCGACCTTCCTGATTTCTTCGGCGAGGTGCTCGGCCAGCGATTGATTGCCTTCCGAACAGCGCAGCGTTTCGGTCTGCGTGAAGAAGGCGCCCGGATGCCCCTTGAGTGCGCCGCCGTGGACCACTGCGAGATTGGCGAGCAGGCTCTGACGCTCGACGGGCTGGCCTGCATCATTGCTGAACTGCTCCTTCATCGCGAGCGTCGTGAGCGGCGAGCAGCGTTCACCCCGGATCCAATCCGCCATGGATTGCTTGTCCAGCGCATCGGCGTCACTGGTCCGCCAGGGCGCATGCTTGTGGACATGCTGCGCGCGCCGCGCCATCCGGTCGAACGAGGTCTCCATCTGCTCGAACAGGTTCTTGAGGGCGAGAGGGTTCGAGATCTTTCGGCCGTCGAGATAGATCGGCATCTCGAGATCGAGCGCGTCAAAATTCGAATCCAGCGTGAACAGCGAAAGGCCGAGCCTGAACTGCCGCGCCAGTGCCAACCACAGTGGATGATTGTAGCCGATCAGCTCGCCGCCGGCTTCGACCACGCCGCTGGATTTGTTCTTGCTCCAGACCCGGCCGCCGACGCGTTCGCGCGCCTCGAAGATCGTCACGTCGCAGCGGTGGGCGAGCGTATAGCCGGCCATCAGGCCGCCGAAGCCCGCGCCGACGATTGCGACCCGCGGTCGGCGCCGAGGCCGCGCGAGACGCGGCATGTCGCAGGGAGGCGTCGCGCCGGAAACGACCAGTGGCTTGGCGAGAGTCGCGCTGACGAGCTTTTGGCGGTCGAAGCCGATGAACTTCCTGCCGTAGCGGCGATTGAGCCGTGCATAGATCGAGCGCATGTCAAAATCCTCGGATCGAAATCAAGAAATAATGCCGAACGGGCTCCTGAAATGATCGGCGGGCGAGCCCGCCCGGTGGTCGGCCGAATTGACGTCATAAAGCGCCAACGATATCCTGCAACCTTGGGTCGTGTCGAGAGCGGGGCTCGGATATGGCGTCACGTGCGAAGACAGGTGCTCGCGCCGGTTCGCGGCGGTCCGGCAGTTCGAGGAAACCACAGGCCGATGCTGCACAGCATTTGGTCCTCGTCCCCAGCAGCGAGCGGCCGCGCAAGAAGGGCGCAAAGCGTCTGAAGGATGCGAGCCCGCGCCAGCGGGTCGATCTCACCCTGACGCTGCGCGGGCCGAAATTGCCCGATGCCGGCGCGCTTGCAGGCCGCACATTGTCGCTCGCGCAATTCAAGGCGAAGTGCGGCGCTTCAAAAACCGATGCCGACAAGGTCTCGCGCGAGTTGCGCAAGTTCGGCCTGAGCATCGACGGCGTGTCACTCGAGACCCGCAGCATGCAGGTGAGCGGCACGGTTGCGCAGATGGAGGCCGCCTTCCATCCCAATCTCGGCATCTACGAGAGTGCCAGGCAAGGCACCTTCCGCGATCGCGAAGGCGAACACCAGGTGCCTGCATCGCTCCGGCAGATCATCACCGCGGTGCTGGGCTTTGGCGAAAGGCGCGTCGCCGGCAGGAAACCGTCGAAGGCAACCGCAAGGACCGTCCGTCCTCTCAAGCCTTTCACGCCGCAGGATATCGAAAGCCACTACCGCTTTCCGCCCGGAAACGGCGCCGGCCAGAAGATCGCCATCGCGGAATTCGGCGGCGGCTATTTTGCCGACGATCTCGACGCCTATTGCAAGGCGTTCGGTCGCAACGTGCCTGCGGTCAAGCGCGTCTCGATCGATGCGCCGATCCGCAATCTGGCGCAGATGAAGCGTCTGAAGCCCGCTCACAGGCGCGACGAGATCGACTACACCGGCGAAGTGATGATGGACGTGCAGATCGTCGCGGGCCTGTGCCCGGATGCAGATATCCTGGTCTATTTCGCCAGGGATCATCAGAAGGGCTGGGTTGATCTGCTCAACCAGGCCATCAAGGATCGCCCCGTGGCGTTGTCGATCAGCTGGGGCGCCGCCGAGGACTCCGGCGACTGGTCGAAGGCGGCGCTCAATGCGATCAACGAGCGGCTGAATCTGGCCGCGCTGCTCGGCATCACCGTGTGCTGCGCGTCGGGAGATGATGGCTCGGGCGACATGCAGACGAACAGGCGCGCCCATGTCGATTTTCCAAGCTCGAGTCCCTACGCGCTTGCGGTCGGCGGGACTATGATCCGTCACAAGGCCGGCAAACCGGTCGAGCAGACGTGGCGCGTCGGCAAGGGCCGGCGGATCCGCGGCGTGGGCGGGGCAACCGGCGGTGGGGTCAGTTCTGTCTTCGCTAAGCCGGTCTGGCAAAGGGTCGCGATTGCGTCGCTCAACAAGGGCGGCTTCAAGGGACGCGTCGTTCCCGATCTCGCGGCGCTCGCCGGTCCGCCGATGTATGATTTGATCTTCATGAATGACCGGAGCCCGGGCGGGGGCACCAGCGCGTCGACGCCGGTGCTGGCGGCGTTGATCGCGCGCGTCAATGCGTTGCTGCCGCGCGCCAAACGCCAGCGCTGGCTCACGCGGCTGCTCTACGAGAAGACACAGCACGGTGTTGCGTTGGGGCATCTCGCTTGCCACGACGTCACGATCGGCAACAACGTCTCCAACCCGAATCCGGGACGGGGATTCAAGGCGGGCCGTGGGTTCGACGCGGTGTCCGGCTGGGGCGTGCCGATCGGCAGTTCGCTCCTGCTGGGCCTGGGCGGATCGGGCTAGAATATGTTGAGATCAGGTTGAGTTGGCGAGGCATCGGGACTGCACCTCTCCCTTGGGAGAGGTCGGCGCGCAGCGCCGGGTGAGGGGTTACGGTCTCGGTTGGTGCAGCACCCCCCCTCACCCGATTTGCACTCGACGATGCTGCGCATCGCGAGGCGCAAATCGACCTCTCCCCGTTGGGGAGAGGTGAACCAAGACCGCGGACTACCGATTCAGGCAAGCCCCATCGCGCTCTAGCCCTGTTTCACGTACGCCGCGAACGCATCCGCATAGTCCGGATGCCAGCGCGACAGCGCCGGACGGTTCTCGACGATGTCGCCGGCCGCCCACAGCATGCGCTTTTCGTCGAGCGCGCGCGGCACGTCGTTGTCCGGGCAGAGGATGTAGAAGTCGCCGGCATCCAGCCGCGCGATCATGAAATCCACCGTCTGCTCCGGCGTCCAGGCGCCGGCAGGTTTTTCAGTGCGGCCTTTTGCGGTCAGCCCGGTGAACACGAAGCCGGGGATCAAGAGATGCGCGCTGATGCGGCAGTCCCTGGTGTTGCGCAGTTCGTGCTGCAGCGCCTCGGTGAACGCCTTCACACCCGCCTTGGAGACGTTGTAGGCGGGATCGCCCGGCGGCGTGGTGATGCCCTGCTTGGAACCGGTGTTGATGATGAGGCCGGCCCGGCCACGCGCGATCATGCCGGGTGCGAAGATGCGCGCGCCGTTGATGATGCCCCACATGTTGACGCCGATGATGCGCTGCCAATTGTCCGGGCTGCCGAACAGCGTGCTGCCGGGCTGGATGCCGGCATTGTTCATCAGGATGTCGGTGCCTCCGAACCGCGTGCGCACGGCGGCCTCGAATTCCGTCGCGCTCTCCGGGCTGCTCACGTCGACCACGGCTGCCATCACATTCGCGCGACCTGCGATCGATGACAGTTTTGTTTCGGCCTCCGTGAGCCGGCCCTGGTCGACGTCTGCGATGCAGACCTTCATGCCTAGGCCCGCGAATTTCAGCGCGGCGGCAAGCCCGATGCCGGCGGCGCCCCCGGTGATCACGGCGACGTTGTCTTCTGTCATGACGGGATGCGGCATGGAATTTCTCCGGCGAAGGTGGCATTGCAAAACGATCGACCTATATCACGGCAGGCTTTTGACCACGACCGGGATGCATGGGAGGTCTACGCGCGGCGCGACCACGGGGCGGCTTTACGCAAAATCCCCCGCGCTGTAGTTTCGGCGCCATAACGATCCCGCCCAGATCGAAACCAATCGACACCTGAGAAGAAAACCTAACAGGAAAACCCAACAGGGAGTGCAGCCATGGCTGTGACGCAGGCTATTCCGATCACGCGCCATCCGTTCGCCAACGGGTCCTACAAGCAGATGCTGATCGACGGAAAGTGGGTCGATGCCGCATCCGGCAAGCGTTTTGAGACCCGCAACCCCGCGACCGGCGAGCTGCTGGCAACCGTTGCCGAGGGCGACAAGGAAGACATCGACCGCGCGGTGGCCGCCGCCCGCCGCGCCTTCGAGGGACCCTGGAGCAAGGTCAAGCCATTCGAACGGCAGAACCTGCTCTTGAAACTCGCCGACCTCGTCGAGAAGAATTTTGACGAATTGTCGCAGCTCGACACGCTCGACATGGGCGCGCCTGTCAGCCGCACGCGCGCCTATCATCTGCGCGCCGTCGGCATGCTGCGCTATTACGCCGGCCAGACCACCGCGATCCACGGCGAGACGATCGAGAACTCGCTGCCCGGCGAGATCTTCTCCTACACGCTGAAGGAGCCGGTCGGCGTCGTCGGCGCGATCATTCCCTGGAACGGCCCGCTCACCGCGACGATCTGGAAGATCGGCCCCGCGATCGCGACCGGCTGCACCGTGGTGCTGAAGCCGGCCGAGGAAGCGCCGCTGACGTCGCTGCGCATCGCCGAGCTTGCGATGGAAGCGGGCGTGCCGGCGGGCGTCATCAACGTCGTGCCGGGTTACGGCGAGACCGCGGGTGCGGCGCTGTCCTCGCATCATGATGTCGACAAGGTCGCCTTCACCGGCTCGCATGTCACGGGCCAGGCGATCATCCGTGCGTCGGCCGGCAATCTGAAGCGCGTCTCGCTCGAGCTCGGCGGCAAGTCGCCCGACATCGTGTTTGCCGATGCCGATCTCGACGCCGCCGTGCCGGGCGCGGCGATGGCGGTGTTCGCCAATTCGGGGCAGATCTGCAGCGCCGGCACGCGGCTGTTCGTCGAGCAGTCGATCTATGACGAGTTCGTCGGCCGGGTTGCCGAGTTCGGCAGGAAGCTGCAGGTCGGCAACGGCCTCGATCCCAACACGCAGATCGGCCCGCTGGTCTCCGAGCAGCAGCTCGAACGCGTCACCGGCTATCTCGACATCGGCCAGAAGGAGGGCGCGAAGGCGCTTGCCGGCGGTGGCCGGGTCACCGAAGGCGCCTTGGCAAAGGGCTTCTTCGTGCAGCCGACCGTGTTCGCCAACGTCCAGGACAACATGCGCATAGCGCAGGAGGAGATCTTTGGTCCCGTCATCTCCGCGATCGCGTTCAAGGACATGGACGAGCTGATCAAGCGCGCCAACGCCACGACCTTCGGCCTCGGCTCAGGCCTGTGGACCCGCGACGTCAGCAAGGCGCACAAGGTCGCAAAGTCGCTGCGCGCCGGCTCGGTCTGGGTCAATTGCTACCAGGCGATGGACCCCGCCGTTCCCTTCGGCGGCTACAAGATGAGCGGCTATGGCCGCGAATCCGGCAAGCAGCACGTCGAGGAATATCTCAACGTGAAGGCGGTCTGGATCAAGACGGGTTGAGGCGTTTTCGCCGCCGCGCCATGCGGGAGCGGCTGCTTTCGGGCGGCCGCTTCCTGTTTTATGATAGCCATCCTCTCATCGATCATTTTGGGGCCAGCATGAAGTTTCCGGCGTTGTCTAGACCATTGCAGGTGGGGCCGTACAAGCTCGCGCATCGCGTCGCCATGGCGCCGCTGACGCGGATGCGGGCCGAGCGCGAGAGCTTTGCGCCGCGCCCCCTCAACGCCGAATATTACGGCCAGCGCGCCACCAAGGGCGGACTGATCATCGCCGAAGCCTCGCCGGTGCTGTCGACCGGCCGCGGCAATCCGGCGACGCCCGGCATCTATTCGGACGCGCAAGTCGCGGGCTGGCGCAAGGTGGTCGATGCCGTGCATGCCAAGGGCGGCATCATCTTCCTGCAGCTCTGGCATGTCGGCCGCGTCTCGCATTCTTCGTTCCACGGCGGCGCGCTGCCGGTGGCGCCGTCTGCGATCCCGATCAAGGCCGAGGGCATGAAGGCGATGACGGCCGACGGCAAGGTTAGCGATTACGAGACGCCGCGCGCGCTTGGGAACGCGGAGGTCAGGGGTATCGTCGAGGCGTTCCGGCAAGCCGCAACGAACGCGCTCGCCGCCGGTTTCGACGGTGTCGAGATCCACGGCGCCAATGGCTATCTTCTGGAGCAGTTCCTGCAGTCGCACAGCAACCAGCGCACCGACGAATACGGTGGCTCCATCGAGAACCGCGCGCGGCTGCTGCTCGAAGTGACGCAAGGAGCCATCGACGTCTGGGGCGCGAACCGCGTCGGCGTGCGGTTGTCGCCCTACGGCATCGCCAATGGCTCCGGCGAGCCCGACCCGATGCCGCTCTACACTTACGTCGTGAAGGCGCTCGACAGTCTCGGCCTTGCCTATCTGCACCTCATCGAGCCGCGTTCGAGCGGCTCGGGGCGCGCCGAAGTCAACTGGCAGAACGTGCCGTCAGCCATGGTGCTGTTCCGCCCGCTCTACAGTGGCGTGCTGATGACCGCCGGCGGCTTCACCGGCGAGACCGCAAACGCCGCGATTGCCGACGGCCACGCCGACCTCATCGCCTTCGGCCGCATCTTCATCTCCAACCCGGACCTGCCGCGCCGGCTTGAGCAGGGCTATCCGATCACGCCGTACAACCGCGCCACGTTCTACGGCGGCGAGGAGAAGGGCTATACGGATTATCCCGTGTATGATGAGCTGACGTCGGCCTAGGCATTCTCCTCCGTCATTCCGGGGCGCGACGAAGTCGCGAGCTATGATGCGCAATTGCGCATCTGAGAATCCATTGATCCTCCGAACATGCGGCCCAATGGATTCCGGGCTCGATGCTTCGCATCGCCCCGGAATGACGATCGTGTATTGTGGCGCGCAATTACAGTGGGGAACACCATGGCCAAAGCTGCAGTCGCCGCAGGAACCGCCACCGGCCAGTGCCTGTGCGGCAAGGTGACCTTCGAGATCGACATTCCCGCGCGCTGGGCCTGGCATGATCACTCGGCCGCCTCGCGCCGCGCCCATGGCGCGGCCTACGCCACCTATGTTGGAAGCTGGAAAAAGCGCTTCCGCATCACCTCAGGCAAGACCGCGCTCACCCGCTACGAGGACAAGGCGACCAAGACGGCGCGCAGCTTCTGCTCGCATTGCGGCACGCCGATCGCCTATGAGCGGCCGCGCGGCCCGCATATGGTCAACATCCCCCGCGCGCTGTTTCGGGAACGCACCGGCCGGCAGCCGCTCTATCACATCGCCATCGAAGAGCTTCAAGAGTGGGCCTATACCGGCGAGCCGCTGGTGCCGCTGAAGGGCTTTCCCGGCGTGGTCTGGCAGCGCTCGAAAAAGAAGCGGCGCGCTAGCGGCGAGGACCCGTTCGACCTGGGGAACGAGGAGGCGCTTTAGGCTTTGGCTCTGCCTTTGTCTCTGCCCTTGTCTTGGCCTTTGCCTTGGCCGGCGCCGCCTTGCGTGCCGCAGACTTTTTCGCCGGCGGCTTGGCGGGCATCGCCGCGACGAAATCGAGCGCGCGCTTCACCCAGGTCTTGAGATCAGCATCGGTGCGCGTGCCTTCGTCCGCGACCCGCACGAACCCCTTCATGATGCGGCCGCGCATCTCCATCGGGCTCGCGTGGGGCTCCTTCAGCATGCGCGCATGCGCCTCGGGGCCGACGCGAAACAGCATGCCGCCGCGGCCGCTGATGGTGCAGCACATGACGTTATCCACCATGAAGCAGAGCCCGCCCATCATCTTCCTTTCCGCAACATGGCGCTGGCCAGCCAGCAATTTGCGCACGCGTGCGGCGGTGCCTTCGTCGTAGGCCATGACCCTCCCTCCGGCTTCGGCTCATGTTTCCAGCTTCTCGCTGCGCGCGCAAGGCAGCCATGAGCGCGCTCCATTGCGCCCGTCCCGCGACTTCGGCCATCATGCGCCGCGCCCGGCGGCAACGACCGCAGGGCCAGGAGGAGCAATGAAGAACCGCATCACCGGCCGTTCGGCGTTTCTGGCGCTGCTTAGGGACGAAGGCATCACGCACCTGTTCGGCAATCCCGGCACCACCGAATTGCCGATCATGCATGCGCTGAAGGACCATCCCGATCTCACCTATGTGATGGCGATGCAGGAGAGCCTCGTCGTCGCGATCGCCGATGGCTACAGCCGCGCCTCCGGAAAACTCGTCGCCTGCAACGTCCATGTTGCGCCCGGCCTCGGCAACGCGATGGGCTCACTCTACAACGCGCAGTTCACGGGCACGCCGATGATCTTGACCGCGGGTCAGCAGGAGCAGGGCCACAGGCTGATGGAGCCGGTGCTGTCAGGCCCGCTGGTGCGCATGGCCGAGCCACTCGTGAAATGGGCTGTCGAGCTGACGCAACTCGCGGACCTGCCGCGCATCGTGCGCCGCGCCGCAAAAATCGCAACCACGCCGCCGACCGGTCCGGTGTTCATCTCGCTGCCGGGCGATATCCTCAACGCCGAAGCCGGCATCGAACTCGGACGCTCAACGCGGATCGATGCGCGCACCAGGCCATCCGATGAGGCGCTGAGGGCGTTTGCCGCGCGCCTGCTCAAGGCCGAGCGTCCCGTCATCGTTACCATGGACGAAATCGTCAAGAGCGACGCGCTGAACGAGGCGGCTGAACTTGCGGAGCTGCTGGGCGCGGCGGCTTATCAGTCGTCCACGCCCTATGGCGCGCACTTCCTCTCGGAAAGCCCGAGTTTTGTCGGCACGCTGGCGCGCGTGCAGAAGGTCGCGCGCGATGCGCTGGCGCCGTACGATCTGTTGATCGCGCTCGGCGGCGATCCCCTGCGCATGTCGGTTTTTAGCGAGGTCGATGCGCTGCCGGATGGGCTGGGCATCGTGCAGGTCGGCCTGGCCGACTGGGAGATCGCCAAGAACTACGGCGTCGAGGTCGCGCTGAAGGCGGACGTCAAGGAAACGCTGCGCGCGCTGATCCCGGTGCTGAAGGAGATGGGCGGTGCTTCGCTCGCGAGCCGCGCCAAACTGCGGCTGGCCGAGCTTGCGCCAAAAAACTGGACCGCGCGCCGCGCTACGCTGATCGAACAGATCGGCAAGAGCAGGGATCGCACGCCGATCGATCCCGACTGGATGGTGCTGCAAATGGTTGAGGCGATGCCCGACCACGCAATTCTCGTCGACGAGGGCCTTACCTCGGGACGGCAGATCACGAATCTGCGCCCGCACCGCGACCGCTATGGCTATCACGGCCTTGCGTCAGGCGGCATCGGCTGGGGCCTGCCGGCCTCCGTCGGCGTCAGCCTCGCAAATCCGGAACGTCCGGTCGTGTGCTTCTCCGGCGACGGCAGCGCGATGTATTCGATCCAGTCGCTGTGGACCGCCGCGCACCACAAGCTGCCGTTGACTGTCGTCATCGCCAACAATGGCGGCTACCGCATCATCAAGCAGCGCCTGCTCGCGTTCCACGGCGATGACAATTATGTCGGCATGGATTTTGTCGAGCCGCCCGTGGATTTTGCAGGGATCGCGAAGTCGCTGGGTTGCGAGGCGATCAAGGTGACGGATCCGGCGGAGTTGAAGTCGGTGTTCGCGTCGGCGTTCAATCGTCCGGGCACCAAGCTGATCGAGCTGATGGTGGACGGGAAGGTGTAGCCCCGATGTCGTCCTGGACAAGCGAGCGGAGCGAGCGCTGATCCAGGACCCATTACCCCAGGGAGCAGTTTGGCGAAGACTCGTGGTCGCCAGCGTCGGGCCACAACCTCTACCTGGGGTAATGGGTCCTGGCTTTCGCCAGGACGACACCGAGGGTGTGGCAATCAGCGTGGCTACGTGACCGCAGCCTATCCCGCCGTCTTCCCCACCCGGTACCCCGCCGCCGGATGCGGCGCGCTGAGCCTTGCGCGGCCTTTGCCGAACAGCTTTTCGCGCAGCGTGCCCTTCGCGTAGGTTGGCTTGTAGCGCCCGCGCCGTGTCAGCTCCGGCACCAGCATGTCGGAAATGTCCTCGAAATCGCCGGGCGAGATCGCAAAGGCGACGTTGAGGCCGTCGACGTCGGTCTGTTCGAACCACTCTTCGATCTTGTCCGCGACGCTTTCGGGCGTGCCGACCACGACGGGACCGGCGCCGCCGATGCCGACATGCTCGATGACGTCGCGCACGGTCCAGACCCGATCGGGGTCGGCGCGCGTAACATTGTCCATCGCGCTGCGGCCGGCGTCGTTCTGCACGTGACGCACCTCTTGGTCGAGCGCGTAGCCGGAGAAGTCGACGCCGGTCCATCCCGACATCAGCGCCAGCGCGCCTTCGGGATTGATGTGCGAGCGGTAGTCGGCATATTTCGCCTTCGCCTCGGCTTCCGTATTCCCGAGGATGATCGTCATCATCGAGAACATCAAGATTTCCTTCGGATTGCGGCCGAGGCTGGCCGCCGTCTCGCGGATCGCCGAGACGCGCGGCGCGATCACCTTCGCCGAAGGACCCGACATGAACACGCATTCGGCATGCTCGGCCGCGAACTGCCGTCCGCGCGGCGACGTGCCGGCCTGATACAGCACGGGCGTGCGCTGCGGCGACGGCTCGCTCAGGTGAATGGTGTTGTTGATCCGGTAGTTCGCGCCCTCATGGTTGACGCGATGAACCTTTGACGGATCGGTGAAGATGCCGCGCGCCCGATCGCGCAGCACCGCGTCGTCCTCCCAGCTTCCTTCCCAGAGCTTGTAGACGACCTCCATATATTCGTCGGCGATCTCGTAGCGGTCGTCATGCCCGGTCTGCTTCTGCTTGCCGGCACCGCGCGCGGCGCTGTCGAGATAGCCGGTGACGACGTTCCAGCCGATCCGCCCCTCGGTAAGATGGTCGAGCGTCGACATCCGCCGTGCGAACGGGTAGGGCGGCTCGTAGGAAAGGTTTGAGGTGACGCCAAAGCCGAGATCTTGGGTCACCGCCGCCATCGCCGAGAGCAGCAGCAGCGGCTCGTTCGACGGCGTCTGCGCTGCATTGCGCAATGCAGCATCGGGGCTGTTGCCATAGACGTCATAGACGCCGAGCACGTCCGCGAGGAACAGCCCGTCGAAACGGCCGCGTTCCAATGTCTTGGCGAGATCGATCCAGTAGGGCAGGCGGTTATACTCGGCGGTGCGGTCGCGCGGATGGGTCCACAGGCCTGGCGATTGATGCGCCACACAATTCATCGCAAATGCGTTGAGCCTGATTTCTTTTGCCATGGTGTTCCTCGGCGCCTCTATCTCCGGCGCTCTTCCGATGTTAACTGCGCGAAACTTGGCGAAGTTCTTGCATTAGTCATACTCTTGGCAAGAGCCAATTCGCACCCTCGTCCACTTTTGCGAGTTCGCCCAAGTCGTGAGGCTTGCTCCAGACAAAAGCCCTGCTAAAGAAAGCAATGACCAGAGCCGACGCCATCGCCCGCGCCCGTCACGACATCACGTCCGGCGCCTTCCTCCAAGAACTCGACCGCCGCGTCGCCTACAAGACCGAAAGCCAGAACGGGTCGCGCGCCGCCGAGCTGCGCGCCTATCTGGAACAGGAGATGCAGCCGGCGTTTGCCGCGCTGGATTTCGAAAGCCGGCTGGTGGAATCCCCGAATGGCAAGGCGCCGTTCCTGATCGCCGAGCATCTTGAAAACGCCGCAGCGCCGACCGTGCTGATCTACGGCCATGGCGACGTCGTCGACGGTATGGAGGGCGAGTGGCGCGACAACCGCGATCCCTGGCGCACGACGACCTCTGGCGCGCGCGTTTACGGCCGCGGCACGGCCGACAACAAGGGCCAGCACAGCATCAACCTCGCGGCCTTGCGCGCCGTGCGCGAGGCGCGCGGCGGCAAGCTCGGCTTCAACGCAAAATTCATCGTCGAGATGGGCGAGGAGATCGGCTCGCCCGATCTCGGCAAGGTCTGCGACCTCAATCGCGATGCGCTCAAGGCGGATCTCTTCATGGCCTCCGACGGCCCGCGGCTGTCCGCGGACCGTCCGACGCTGTTCCTCGGCTGCCGTGGTGGCATCCGCATTCATCTCGACGTGAACTTGCGCGACGGCGGCCATCATTCCGGCAATTGGGGCGGCGTGCTCGCCAATCCCGCGACCATTCTGGTGAACGCGATTGCGACGCTGGTCGACGGCAGCGGCCGCCTGCAGCTCGATGCGCTGAAGCCGCCGCGGCTCACCAACCAGATCCGCAGCTTCCTGGCCGACGTGAAGGTCGAGCCGACCGCGGACGAGCCGGCGCTCGCCGAGAACTGGGGCGAGGAGGGTCTGTCCGATGCGGAACGGCTGTTCGCCTGGAACACGCTCGAAGTGCTGGCGATGTCCTCAGGCAATATCGAGAAGCCGGCGAACGCGATCCCCGGCCACGCCAACGCCGTGCTGCAACTGCGCTTCGTCGTCGGCACGAAAATTGATGGGATGATCGAGGCGATCCGCGCCCATCTCGACGCAAAAGGCTTTCCCATGGTCGCGGTGTGGGCGGCGCAGAGCTTTGCCGCCTCGCGCACCGATTTCGACAGTCCCTGGATCAGATGGGCCGCGGACTCCGTCCAGAAGACCACCGGCAAGGCGCCGGCGATCCTGCCGAATTTCGGCGGCTCGCTGCCCAACGACGTGTTTTCGGACATCCTGGGCCTGCCGACGATCTGGGTCCCGCACTCCTATCCCGGCTGCTCCCAGCACGCCCCCAACGAGCATATTTTGTTGCCCTTGACCGAGGAAGCGCTTGCTACAATGGCAGGCCTGTTCTGGGATCTGGGGGAGCTGCCGCGCCCGCTGGGCTGAATTTGGGGGCGCCGAAAGTCACATTCTATTCCGGCCCGTTTTATGCTTGCATCCCGCCGCACCATCCTCAAAGGGGAAGAAAAAAGTGAAACATTTCCGTAACGTAGGCCTCGCGCTCGCTGCCACCTTGGTCGTGAGCCAGGCCGGTGCCCAGGAGCTGACCGGCACCTTGAAGAACATCAAGGACACCGGCGCCATCACGCTCGGCTTCCGCGACTCCTCGATCCCGTTCTCCTATCTGGACGATAACCAGAAGCCCGTCGGGTTCGCGATGGACATCTGCTACAAAATCGTCGACGCCGTGAAGAAGGAGTTGAAGCTCGACAAGCTCGAGGTGAAGCTCAATCCCGTCACCTCGGCGACCCGTATCCCGCTGATGGCGAACGGCACGATCGATCTCGAATGCGGCTCGACCACCAACAATGCCGAGCGCCAGAAGCAGGTCGCCTTCACCAACACCCACTTCCTCACCGCCAGCCGCTACGTCTTCAAGAAGTCGAGCGGCCTCAAGTCGATCGAGGATCTGAAGGGCAAGACGGTGGTCTCGACCGCCGGTACCACCAACATCAAGCAGCTCACCGAAGCCAACGTCGCGAAGGGCCTCGGCGCCAACATCATCCCGGCCAAGGACCATGCCGAGGCCTTCCTGATGGTCGAGACCGACCGCGCGGTCGCCTTCGTGATGGACGACATTTTGCTCGCGAGCCTCGTTGCCGGCTCCAAGGCGCCGGGCGACTACGTCATCTCCAAGGATGCGTTCTCCAAGCCCGAGCCCTACGGCATCATGCTGCGCAAGGACGACGCGCCCTTCAAGAAGGTAGTCGATGCGGCGACCGCCGCGCTCTACACCTCGGGCGAAGGCGAGAAGATCTACAACAAGTGGTTCATGGAAAAGGTGCCGCCGAAGGGCCTCAACCTCAACACGCCGATCTCGGCGGAGTTGAAGAACGAGTTCGCCAAGCCGACGGACTCGCCGGATCCGGAGGCTTACAAGTAAGATGAGTTTGATTGCCTCTCCCCGCTTGCGGGGAGAGGCAGCAAATTAAGGCCATTCTGGAGGAGAATGGCCGGACATTTGCATAGACGTTTCCGGCTTCTGTGATCGTCGCGTTCGCGTGGGGGACTCGTGAACTACAATTGGAACTGGAAGATATTCTTCGAGCCGAACCCGATGGGGACCGGCACCTATCTCGACATGCTGTTGTCGGGCCTTGCTCTGACCATCAAGACGGCGCTGCTCGCCTGGGTCATTGCGCTTGCCGTCGGCTCGATCGTCGGCGTGCTGCGGACGCTGCCCTCGCGCGGGGCCTATTGGTTCGGCTTCTGCTGGGTCGAATTCTTCCGCAACATGCCGCTGCTGGTGCAGCTCTTCCTGTGGTTCTTCGTGCTGCCGGAAATGCTGCCGCGCGCCGCCGGCCTGTGGCTGAAGCAACTGCCCAACGCGCCGTTCTGGACCGCCGCGATCGGCGTCGGCCTGTTCATGTCGGCGCGCGTCGCCGTGCAATTGCAGGCCGGAATCGGCTCTTTGCCGCGCGGACAAAGGATGGCCGCGACCGCGCTGGGGCTGACCACGGTGCAGGGCTATCGCTACGTGCTGCTGCCGATGGCCTTCCGCATCATCCTGCCGCCTTTGACCTCCGAGTTCCTCAACACCATCAAGAACACGGCGGTCGCCATCACCATTGGACTCATCGAGCTGACGGGCCAGGCGCGCTCGATGCAGGAATTCTCCTTCCAGGTGTTCGAGGCCTTCACGGCCGCGACCATCCTGTACCTCCTGACCAATGCAATCGTCGTGACCGCGATGCGCTTCCTCGAGCGCTATGTCGCGATCCCCGGCTACATCACGGGGAAATAGCAATGCTCGGCAGTTTCGATTTCGACGTCATCCGCCGCTCGCTGCCCTACCTGTTCTACGAGGGCATGACCTTCACGCTGACGCTGACGGCGCTCGCCGCCTTCGGCGGCCTGGTCTTCGGCACGGCCATCGCGCTGATGCGCCTGTCCGGCTACAAGCTGCTCGGGCGCATCGCCGGCCTCTATGTCGACTTCATGCGGTCCTTGCCGCTGGTGCTCGTCATCTTCTGGTTCTACTTCCTGGTGCCCTATATCGGGCAGTGGATCACGGGCGCGCCGCGGCCGATCAAGGTCGGCGCATTCGCCTCCTCGCTCATCACCTTCATCATGTTCGAGGCGGCGTATTTCTCCGAGATCATGCGCGCCGGCATCCAGTCGATCTCGCGCGGCCAGCCGGCGGCGGCGAGCGCGCTCGGCCTCAACTACGCGCAGACCATGCGCTACGTCGTGCTGCCGCAGGCGTTCCGCAACATGCTGCCGGTGCTGCTGACGCAGACCATCGTGCTGTTCCAGGACACCTCGCTGGTCTACGTGCTGTCGATCCCGGACTTCCTGGGCGCGGCCAGCAAGGTTGCGCAGCGCGACGGCCGTCTGGTCGAAATGTACCTGTTCGCAGCCGTCGTCTATTTCACCATTTCCTGCATCGCGTCCTTCGGCGTTCGCCGCCTGCAGTCGCGTATCGCCATTATCAGGTAGAGTCTGGGTCATGATCGAAATCAGTCACGTCAACAAATGGTACAGCCCGACCTTCCAGGTGCTGACCGACTGCACCACCAGCGTCACCAAGGGCGAGGTGGTCGTGGTCTGCGGACCGTCGGGTTCGGGCAAGTCGACGCTGATCAAATGCGTCAATGCGCTGGAGCCGTTCCAGAGCGGCGAGATCACCGTTGATGGCACCAAGGTCCACGATCCCAAGACCGACCTGCCGAAGCTGCGCTCGCGCGTCGGCATGGTGTTCCAGCATTTTGAGCTATTCCCGCACCTCAAGATCATCGACAATCTCTGCCTTGCGCAAACGAAGGTGTTGGGTCGTCCGTTGGACAAGGCGAAGACCAAGGGCATGCAGCTCCTGGAGCGCGTCGGGCTGAAGGAGCAGGCTGAAAAATTTCCGGCGCAGCTCTCCGGCGGCCAGCAGCAGCGCGTCGCCATCGCGCGCGCTCTCGCCATGGACCCGATCGTCATGCTGTTCGACGAGCCGACCTCGGCGCTCGATCCTGAAATGGTGAGCGAGGTGCTGGATGTCATGGTCGACCTCGCCCGGGAAGGCATGACCATGATGGTCGTCACCCACGAAATGGGTTTTGCCCGCAAGGTCGCCAACCGCGTCATCTTCATGGACCGCGGCGAGATCGTCGAGGACGCCCAGAAGGACGACTTTTTCGGCAAACCGCGCAGCGACCGCGCGCAGAAGTTCTTGTCGAAGATCCTCTCTCACTAACTCCATCGTCATTCCGGGATGGCCCGAAGGGCCAGGCCCGGAATCCATAACCCCGTCTGGTGGTTATGGATTCCGGGCTCATTCGCTGCGCGAATGCCCCGGAATGACGGAGAGAGGGTTTATCCGCGTCCCCAAATTGCGTATACGAGCAGGTAAATCCCCCCTTCGCCCCCAGGAGACCTGCCTTGGACTCGATCGCCTACGTCAACGGCTCATTCGTCCCGCTCTCGGAAGCAAAAGTCTCGGTGCTCGACCGCGGCTTCCTGTTCGCGGACGGCATCTATGAGGTGGCGGCCGTGCTCGACGGCAAGCTGATCGACAACGCCTCGCATCTGGCGCGGCTGGAGCGTTCGGTCGGCGAGATCGCCCTGAAGCTGCCGGAGACGATCGCGCGTATCGTCGAGATCCAGAAGGAGCTCATCACGCGTAACAAGCTGGTCAGCGGCCTCGTCTATCTCCAGGTCACGCGCGGCGCCGATACGGGACGCGACTTCGCGTTCCCCAAGGGCGGCATCAAGTCGAGCCTGGTCATGTTCGTCTCCGAGAAGGAGATCGTCGATGCGCCGTCCGCCAAGACCGGCGTCAGCGTGATCACCGTGCCCGACATCCGCTGGGAACGTCGCGACATCAAGAGCGTCGCGCTGCTCGCGCAGGTGCTGGCGAAGCAGGCCGCCGCCGAAGCCGGTGCGGCCGAGGCCTGGATGCTCGAAGACGGGTTCGTCACCGAAGGTGGCTCGTCCTCGGCGTTCATCCTGACCCAGGACGACGTCATCGTGACGCGGCAGAACTCCAACACCATTCTGCCGGGCTGCACCCGCAAGGCGGTGGTCGCGCTTGCCGAAGAGCGCCAGCTCCGCGTCGAGGAGCGCCCCTTCACGGTTGCCGAAGCGCTGGCCGCGAAGGAGGCCTTCATCACCTCTGCGTCGGTCTTCGTGCAGCCGGTCGTCGCGATCGACGGCAAGAAAGTCGGCACCGGCAAGCCCGGCCCGATGGCGACGCGGCTGCGCGAGATCTATGTGGATTTTGCGAAGGCGACGGCGGTTTAACGCTCCGCTTCACCGGTTCCCATGGCCGGACTTGTCCGCTAAGCTTGCGGCCGCCATGTACGTCACCGCAGCGGAAAGCCGGGTGCTTGCGCGCGTCTTCGGGCTCCTGTCCGAGGACCTGGGTGAGCGCGACGTCCGCGAGGCGGTGGGACACCATCTGCTGGAATTGCTGCAGGCCGATTACTATGCCTCCTTTGTCTGGGAGGAGGCGACCAGGACCTTTGGCAAGGCCGTGTTCCTCAACATGGATCCGAAAAACCTCGCCAATTACGACAGATACTACCAGCACCACGATCCCATCACGTTCAAGCTCCAGGCGCGCCGCGAGGCGACGCTGGTGACGCAGGTGATGCCGCAACGCGAGCTGATGCGGACCGAGTTCTTCAACGACTTCCTCGCGCGTGACGGGCTGCACTGGGGCGTCAATGCCTACAGCTTCGTCGGCGACCGCAACATCGGCGATGTCAGGATCTGGCGCGGCCGCCATCGCCAAAATTTTGACGCGCATGCGCTGGAATTGCTGCGCCTGATCGAGCCAGCGTTCACCGGTGCGCTGGTCCGCGCCGCCGGCGGCGCGATGCACGCCGATGCTTCACCGGTGCTCAGGCTGTCGGTCCGCGAGTTCGAGATCGCCCGCATGATCTCGGACGATCTCAGCGACAAGGAGATCGCACATCGGCTGTCCGTCGAGGTCTCGACGGTGCGCACGCACTTGAAACGCATCTTCGAAAAACTCGGCGTCCGCCGCCGCAGCGGCGTCGCCAGCCTCTTGTCCCGGCATTGAACTAGCGCGTCGGCGCCGGCAGCCGCCCGAATACCTTGTCCATGGCCGTGCCGATCGCGAGCAGGCGGCGGTCGCTGCCTGCGGGCCCGTCGAGCTCCAGACCGACGGGCAGTTTGCTCGCAGCGCCCAGCGCGATCGGGACCTGGATGCCGGGCACCCCGGCATTGCTGCCTGGATCGGTGTTCTGGATGAACAGCAGGAAGTTCTCCAGGCTGCTGGACTCAGGGTTCGCGGCAATCGCGACTTTCGGCGTGGTCGGGAAGGCGATCGCATCGAGCTTGTTCTTGGCAAACGTGTCGCGATAGAGCGCCTGCAGCGCCGGGCGTCCGGTCTTGATGGCGGCCTCGTAGGCCGGCTTGCCGTCGACGACCGTGTTGTTCGGTCCGGGCAACTTGCGCGGGATCACAAGCCCATCATAGGTCCCCTTCACATCGGGGCTTGCGATCCCCTTCGCGAGCGACTCGATGGTGATGCCGGTGCCGGTGCGCTTGAGATAGGCGACCATGTCGTCATTGGCTTCATAGATCGCGACGGGGAAGCTCACCTTGCCATTGGTCTCGGCAAGCTGCGGCATCTCGATGTCGATCACGGTGACGCCCTGCGATTTCAGTCTGTCGATGGCGGCGCGGAACGCCGCGTCGGTGTCGCCGTCGAGATTGGCGAGCATGCTCTTCTCGACGCCGAGGCGAACCTGCTTGAGATCGGCAGGCGCGATCGCGCCGCCGCCGGCGATCACGCGGTCGAGCGCGGCGACGTCGGTCATGGTGGCGGCCATGGGGCCCGCGGTGTCGCGGGTATGGGAGATCGGCGCGATGCCGGCTTGCGGATAGCGCCCGACCGTCGGCCGCAGCGAGGCGCAACCGTTGAATGAGCACGGCACACGCACCGAGCCGCCGGTGTCGGTGCCGAGGCCCGCGGTCACGATGCGCGCGCCGATCGCGGCACCGGTGCCGGACGAGGAACCGCCGGCGATCTTGCTCGCATCATAGGCGTTGCGGACGCCGATCTCGCTGCCGGACTCGAAGGCCGAGTTATAGCCGGAGATGCCGAAGGCCAGCTCGTGCATATTGGTCTTGCCGATGATCACGGCGCCGGCCGCGCGCAGTTTTGCCGCCACCGGCGCATCCTGCTTCGGCACAAAGGCCTTGAGTACGGGCGTGCCCGCGCTCGCGGGCAGCCCGGCGACCTCGATGTTATCCTTGATCACGATCGGCACGCCGCCGAGCGGCGGGCAGGCGCCCTTCTTGCGCCGCCCGTCAAAAGCTTCCGCGGCCTTCATTGCGCCGGCTTCGTCCAGCGTGACGAAGGCGTTGAGATTGGCGCTCGCCTTGGCGCGCGCAATCGCGGCCGAGGTCAGCGCCTTGCTGGTGATTTTCCCGGCGCACAGGTCGGCCGCGGCCTGGGTCATCGTCAATTGATCGAGATTGATCGCGCCTTGTGCCAGCGCAGCGGTCGGCAGCGCGGCGGCAGAGAGGATGAGGCTGGCGATGGCTGAACTCAGCGGGAATGATCGGCGTTCCATGAGGCTTCCCTGTCGGTGAAGATGACGCCAAGCTAACCGCGCCGCGGCTCCTGCGCCTGTCCCCATTTGTGGGGACGCGAGGGCCTTCCGGTCAGGCAGCCTGGGCCGGCGCCGGCCGAGCCAGCCGGGTCTCGACGTCGGCCTTCACCTTGGCGATCGCCGCGTCCTTCACCGGGCCATAGCCGCGGATCTCCATCGGCGCCTTTGCGAGTGCGACGAGCTCGGAGAGCGCGGCAGGATCCAGCCTGCGGAGAACTTCCGCGATCAATCCCTCATACCAGGCGATCAGCTCGCGCTCCGTGCGCCGCTCGGTCGTGTAGCCGAACGGATCGAACGCCGTGCCGCGCAAGACTTTTAGCCGCGCCAGCATACGCAGTGGCAACTGAATCCATTGACCGAAGGCGCGCTTGCGGGGCCGGCCGCGCGCATCGCGCTTCGCCGGCAGGAAGGGCGGCGCGAGGTGATAGGTCACGCGGTAGTCGCCGTCGAACTCGCGACGCAGCTCGTCGAGGAATCCGCTCTGCATGTGCAGGCGTGCCACCTCATACTCGTCCTTGTAGGCCATCAGCTTGAACAGCGCGCGCGCCACCGCCTCGGTCACGGCTTCGCTGCCGAATGCGGCTTCCGCGGTACGGACCTTGGCGACCGTGGTCCGGTAGCGTGCCGCATAGACTGCGTCCTGATAGGCGGCGAGGAAATCGGCGCGGCGATCGATCATCTGGTCGAGCGTTTCGGTTGCCGGCGCATTGTCGGGCTTCGGCAGGGCAGCGGGATCGGTGGCGGCGATCCGGCCCCAGGCAAAAGCCTGCTTGTTGCGCTGAACCGTGACGCCGTTGAGCTCGATCGCACGGAGCAGCGCTTGGAGAGAGAGCGGGACCAGGCCCTGCTGCCAGGCAAAGCCGAGCATGATGATGTTGGCGTAGACGGCATCGCCGAGCAGGCGTTCGGCCAGCGCATTGGCATTGATGGTCGCGAGATTGCCTTCGCCGATGACGCGGCCGATCGCACGCAGCCGTGCAGGGGAGGCGAGATCGGCGTCGCGCAGGCGCACGACATCGCCGGTCGGCATCTCCGCGGTGTTGATTGCGGCGCGCGTGCTGGCTCGATAGGTGCCCGACGCCTTCGGCGAGGAGCTGACGACGAGGTCGCAGCCGATCAGCGCGTCGGCGGCGCCCTGGTCGATGCGGACCTGATGCAGCGCGTCCGGATCAGAGGCGATGCGGATGTAGCTCAGCACGGGACCGAACTTTTGTGCAAAGCCTGTGAAGTCCAGCACCGAGATACCCCGGCGCTCGAGATGCGCGGCCATGCCGATCAATGCGCCGACCGTGATCACGCCGGTGCCGCCGACGCCGGTCACCAGGAGATCGAACGGTTTGTCGAGCGTTGCCGGCGTGGGCAGCGGCAGCGCCGCCGCCCGGTCCTGCGCGTCGATGTCGCTTGCCGTCTTCTTCCGGCGCGTGGCTCCCTCGACCGTCACGAAGCTCGGGCAAAAGCCGTTAAGGCAGGAAAAGTCCTTGTTACAGGCCGAGAGGTTGATCTTCCGCTTGCGGCCGAACGGTGTCTCCCTCGGCTCGACGCTCAGGCAGTTGGATTCGACCGAGCAATCGCCGCAGCCCTCGCAGACGAGATCGTTGATATAGGCAAAGCGCTTGGGGTCGGCCATCTGTCCGCGCTTGCGCCGGCGGCGCTTTTCGGTGGCGCAGGTCTGCTGATAGATCAGCACGGATACGCCGGGAGTGTCGCGAAGCTCGCGCTGCACGGCGTCCATCTCCTCGCGCGGATGGATGGTGACGCCGATCGGGAAGTCCGCCGACGCAAAGTGCGTGGGATCGTCCGAGACCAGCGCAATGCGCGCAACGCCTTCGGCGCGGACGCTGTGCGCGATGGCATAGACGTTGACGGGGCCGTCGACTGGCTGGCCGCCGGTCATGGCGACTGCGTCGTTGAACAGGATCTTGTAGGTGATGTTGGCGCCGGCCGCGATCGCCTGCCGGATCGCCATCGAGCCGGAATGATAATAGGTGCCTTCGCCGAGATTCTGGAAGACGTGCTTCTTGCCGGTGAACTTCGACGAGGCCGCCCAGTTCACCCCTTCGCCGCCCATCTGAATCAGCGACGAGGTCTCGCGGTCCATCCAGCTCGCCATGAAGTGACAGCCGATGCCGGCCAGCGCTTTTGAGCCTTCGGGTACTTTTGTGGAGGTGTTGTGCGGACAACCCGAGCAGAAATAGGGGGTGCGGGTCGCGCCGGCGACCGTGATCACGCGCTGCGCATCCGGCACGAGCGCGGCAGCGCGGGCCACCAGATCGAGGCCCGGAAACATCGGGTCGAGCCGCCGCGCCAGCACGCCCGCAAGCGCACGCGGCGACAATTCGCCGATCCAGGAGATCAGCCGCGCGCCTTGCTCGTCATGCTTGCCGACCATGCGCTCGGGTTTTGCGCCCGGATAGTCATAGAAATACTCCTTGAACTGGCTCTCGATGATGCCACGCTTCTCTTCGACGACGAGGATCTCGCGCTTGCCCCCGACGAATTCCATCGCGTCGTGCAGCGCGAGCGGCCAGACCATGCCGACCTTGTAGATGTCGATGCCGATGCTGCGGCAGGCTGCTTCATCGAGGCCCAACAGCCGCAGCGCTTCCATCAGGTCGAGATGGGCCTTGCCGGTCGTGACGATGCCGTAGGTGGCGTTGCGAATATCGTAGATGTGGCGGTCGATCGGGTTGGCCTTCGCGAACGCGTAGACCGCGTGCTTCTTCGCTTCCAGCCGCTCCTCGATCTGCGGTCCCGGCAGATCCGGCCAGCGATAATGCAGTCCGCCCGGCGGCGGCGTGAAGTCGGGACGTGCGAAGAGACGTGGCGGCTGCAACGCCACCGATGCGCCGGATTCGACGATCTCCGAGATCGCCTTGAAGCCGACCCACATGCCGGAGAAGCGGCTCATGGCGTAGCCAAACTCACCGAACGCAAGATATTCGCTGACGCTGGCCGGATGCAGCGTCGGCATGAACCAGCTCATGAAGGCAACGTCGGACTGGTGCGGCATCGAGGAGGAGACACAGCCATGGTCGTCGCCGGCAACCACCAGCACGCCGCCATGCGGTGAAGAGCCGTAGGCGTTACCGTGCTTGAGCGCATCGCCCGAGCGGTCGACGCCGGGGCCCTTGCCGTACCACAGCCCGAACACGCCATCGACCTCGCGATCCGCTTGCGTCTCGACCTGCTGCGAGCCGAGCACCGCTGTCGCAGCGAGGTCTTCGTTCACTGCGGGGAGAAATTCGATGCGATCGGTCGTCAGCCGCTCCTTGATCCGCCAGAGCTCGAGGTCGACGCCGCCGAGCGGCGAGCCGCGATAGCCGGAGATGAAGCCCGCGGTGTTGAGACCCGCGGCGCGATCGCGCTTGGCCTGGTCGAGCGCGATGCGGACGATGGCCTGCGTGCCCGTCAGGAAGACGCGGCCTTGCTCGCGGTCGTAGCGGTCGGAGAGCTCATAGGCATCGAGGGAAGGAATGGCGTCCATGGCTAGCCTCGCGCGGCATCACTGTCGGATGGAGCGAGGGTAGTCCCGGAGGGTTGGTAGGTCTTACCCATCTTTCCTAACTTCGCCTCAAATTCGGTAGAACTTTACGCCATGAGTCAAAATCTGGTAGAATTACCCGATTTGAGGGTTCCCATGGTCGAAGACCAAGACGCACAGATTCTCGCGCATCTCCAAAGGGATGGCCGTGCCACCAACCAGCAGCTGGCCGATGAGGTGGGCATGTCGACCTCGGCCTGCTGGCGGCGGGTTCGCGCGCTGGAGGAGACCGGAATCATCCAGGGCTATGCCGCGCTGATCGCGCGCGAGCGCGCCGGCTTTGCGATGTCGGCCGTGCTCCATGTTTCGCTGGAGCGTCACGATGCAAAATTCGTCGACGAGTTTGTTTCTCGGGTCACCAAACGGCGCGAGGTGCTGGAGTGCTTTGCGACGACCGGCGACGCCGACTATCACTTACGCGTCGTCGTGCGCGACATGGCGGCCTACAACGCGTTTCTCGACGAGTTCATGTTCCGGATCCCCGGCATCCGCTACGTGCGCAGCAACGTGATCTTGAAGGAGATCAAGACGAGCGTGGCGCTGCCGTTTTGAGTAGGGCTGCCGTAGGGTGGACAAAGCCAACGGGTCGCGCGAACGCGCGCCCGATGACAGGCTCCGCGTGCCCCCTCTTCTGTCGAATTTGCGGAAAAATGGTGGGCACGGCTTGTTATTTCGCGGCAGCAGGCGCTGCGACCCTCCACGCGCCGGCGGCCGGCCGCTTCAATCCGAGGTTCTCGCGCAGCGTCTTGCCGCGATAGTCCTTCTGGAACAGTCCGCGGCGCTGCAATTCCGGCACGATATGGCGGACGAAATCGGCGTAGGAGCCGGGCACGTAGGTCGCGGCGATGACAAAGCCGTCGCAGCCGCGCTCGACGAACATCTCCTCGAGCTTGTCGGCGATCTCCTTGGGGCCGCCGACCATCGCATCCTGCACCTGGCCGCGGCCGGAGAAGGTGACGAAATCGCGCGCGCTTGGATTGCTCTTGCCTGATGTCTTCAGCACGCCGTCGCGAATGCCGAGGATTCCCTGCATGCTCTTCAGCTCTTCGGACGTCAGCGGCTCGTCGAGACCCTTGGAGGCGAAGTCATAGTTGAGCGCTTCCGCGAGCAGCGACAGGGCGTCGATCTGCAGCGGCAGCTTGTTGATCAGCGCCATCTTGTCCTCGGCCTCGGCCTTGGTCGCGCCGCAGACCGGCGTGGTCAAATTGCAGAGGAACATCTGGTCGGGATCGCGGCCGGCCTTGGCGGCCTCGTTGCGGACAGCTGCATAACCCTCCTTGGCGCATGCGAGATTGCGCGCGGCGGTGAAGATCACCTCGCCCCATCGCCCGGCAAAGCGCTGGCCGCGGCCGGAGGCGCCGGCCTGGATGATGACGGGATGGCCTTGTTGCGAACGCGGCACGGTGAATGGTCCGCGCGACTTGAAGGCCGGGCCCTTGTGATCGAGCCGCTTCACCTTGCCCGGATCGGCGAAGCGCCCGCTCTTTTTGTCCATGATGAGCGCGCCGTCCTCCCATGTGTCCCAATGGCCGAGCACGACCTCCATGAACTCGTCGGCGCGGTCGTAACGGGAATCGTGCTCGGGGTGGGAGTCCCTGCCCATGTTGAGCGCTTCGCCGTCATTGAGCGACGTCACGACGTTCCATCCGGCGCGTCCGCCGGACATCAAATCGAGCGTGGCGAAGCGGCGCGCGACGTCGAAGGGTTCGAAATAGGTGGTCGAACAGGTCGAACCCAGCCCGAGCTTTTCCGTCACCATGCCCATGGTGGTGAGCACGATCAGCGGGTCCATTTTCACGCAGCGGATGCCGTATTCGACGGTGTGGGCGTGATCGTTGCCGTAGCGATCGGGCATCGCCAGGCGATCGTCGAAGAATGCCATGTGAAATTTGCCGGCTTCCAGGATGCGCGCGATCTCCTGGTAGTAGTCGGCCGACATGGAATCCTCGCGCGAGTCCGGATGCCGCCATGAGCTCGGCAAATTGGTGCAGTTCTGCGCCTGCAGGAAGCCGACCAGTACCATCTGCCGTGTCATGCCGTTGCTCTCCTTGTCCGGATCAGGCGAGATCGAGTTCTTTGTCGAGCTTGTAGTCGCGGGCGAGGGCCCGGAATTTCTCCCACGTGGCGTCCTCGATCTCGATGCCGCTCTGCCAGCGCCCGACTTCGCACAGATGCTCGACTTCCGGCGGAGGCTCCTGCTGCCCTGAGCAGCGCCGTACAGAGGCGGGTGAGGCGATCGGCCTGGAGGATCGGCATGACGTTTCCTCGGGCGGTCGCCCTTGGCGGGCGCCATTGTTGGCCGCTATCGTCTCAAAGCGCCCGTGCGATATCAATCTCCCGTAAACCAAAGCAGGGCTGCAAATTCGTAGAGCTGCGCGCCTTCGTCCGCGATCCGCCCTCCGCGCGATACCTTCACCGTAGTTTTCCCAATAGTTTCGCGTCCTGCGTTCGCAGCTCGTTCACTGTGATGAATGGTTTGCCGGGCGCAATAACGACCACTTAGGTGATTGCCCGAGATAACGGGTCCGGGAAAAAAGGCAGGAATGCCCGGGAGCTAGGACCTTGCAGACCCTCGCGCGCACATTTGCGGCGTTGAGCGCCATCAACGAAGCGATCCTCTACGCGAAATCGCCGGACGAGCTGTACCAAAGGGTCTGCGACGCCGGATTTTCGAGTGGGGATTTTCTGGCCGTCTCCGTGTTCCTGGTCGAACCGGACGGCCGGCGGCTGCGCTTTGTGGCCGGCCGCGGCGAAGACATCGCGCGGCTGCGCTCGATCGTGATCACCACCGAGGAGGGGACGCCGGAAGGATCCGGCGTCGGCGGGTATGCCTTCCGCGAGCAGAAGCTGTGCATCAGCAACGACTATCTCAACGATCCGCGCTCGCTTGCCTGGCGTGACGGGGTCGTCAAGAACCACATTGGTGCGGCGGCGGCCCTGCCCCTGATCTGCCAGGGCCGCAGCGTCGGCGTGCTGTTCGTGACCCGATACGAGACGGGGGCGCTCGATGAGCAGATGGTCTCGCTGTTCGAGCGCATGTCGGCCAACATCAACTATGCGCTGGAGAATTTCGAGCGCGAGACCGCGCGCCAGAACGGCGAGCGTGCGATGCGGCGGCTGAACCGGATGTTCGGCGCCCTCAGCTCGACGAACGAAGCCATCCTGCGCGCCAAGACCGAGCTCGAGCTGTACCAGCGGGTTTGCGACGCATCCGTCTTCAGTGGAAAATCGATTGCGACGATCGCGCTGCTGCGCGAACCGAATTCGCACTGGATGAAGCCGGTTGCCGCGACGGGCCAGAATCTCGAGCTGGTGACCAAGGCGCGCTATTCGATCGACCCGGACAGTCCGTTCGGCCGCGGTATTTCTGGCCAGGTGTTTCGCACCCAAAAGCCGGTCGTCGAACACGACCTTGCCGCGCGCACCAAGGGAACGGTGTGGGAGCAGGCCAATATCAGCTCCGGTGTCGTCGCGTGCGTCGTCGCACCCCTTATCAAGCGTGGCGAGAGCGTCGGCGTCCTCGTGTTCTTCATCAGCCAGTCCTGGGCGACCGACGACGAGATCGTCGCGCTTCTGGTGCGCATGGCTGAGAACGTCTCCTTTGCCATCGAGAATTTTGACCGCGAGACCGAAAAGGCCAGAATTGCGGAGGAGGAGGATCGCCTCGCGCGCCTGTACGCGGCACTCAGCGCGACCAATGAGGCCATCCTGCGGGCGCGGTCGCGCGGCGAGCTGTTCGATCTCGTCTGCGAGGCGACGGTCAAGGGTGCCAAATTCGCTTCGACCTCGATTGCGCTTGCGGTTCCGGATTCCGAATGGCTTCGGGTGGTTGCCAGCTACGGCCCGAACAATGGCGAGGTTCGAGGTTTCAAGCTGGCGACCACCGACAAGGTCCCGGAGGGACGCGCATTGAGCGGCGCCGCATTTCGCACGCGGCAACCTTGCGTCAGCAACGACATGTCGACCGACGAGCGCATGACGCCGTGGCGTGAAAGCGCACGGCGCGCCGGAATCGCATCGGCTGCCGCACTGCCGCTCTTCAACGGTGACCGCCTGGAAGGCATTTTCCTCTTCCACTCGTTCCAGCGCGATACGTTTACCCCTGAATTCGTCGAGCTCCTGAAGCGGTTGCAGGCGAACGTCGCTTTCGCCCTGGAAAACTTCGACCGGGCGGAAGAGAAAGCCAGAGCCGAGAAGCAGCGCAACCGGCTCAGCGGCATGTTCCAGGCCTTGAGCGCCACCAACGAAGCCATCATGCGCGCCACGACGCGCGAGGAGCTGTTCGAGGTCGCCTGCCAGGCGGCCGTGCTGAGCGGCATGTTCGCTTCGACGACGATCGGCCTGCTGGATCCGGTCGGCGAGATCGTCCGCGTCGTCGCAGCAAAGGGACGCAACCACGAGCGGATGCTCGGCCGGACCTGTATCGTCGCGCCCGGCCATCCCGAGGCCGAGGGTACGATCGGCACGTCGCTGCGATCGATGCGGCCCTGCGTGATCAACCACTATCTGAACGATCCGCGGTTGGCGCATTGGCGGTCGATGGCGGTCGAGGACGGCACCCGTGCGGCGGCGAGCTTCCCGCTGCTTCGCGCCGGCCGCGAGCCGATTGGCGTTCTGCTGTTTCACGCGCCCGAGGAAGACGCCTTCACGCCCGACCTCGTCGCGCTGCTGGAGCGCCTCGCGGAAAACGTCTCCTTCGCGCTCGACAATTTCGATCGGGCCGAAGAGAAGGCTCGTACCGAGGAGCAGAAGCGGCGCCTGACGCTCATGTTCGCGGCGTTGAGCGCCACCAATGAAGCCATCATGCGGGCCAAGACTCGCGACGAATTGTTCGAGGCTGCCTGCGAGGCAGCCGTTCTTGGAGGCGTGTTCGGGAAAACCGCGATTTGCCTGCTGGATCAGGATCGCGAAATCCTTCGCACCGTCGCAGCGAGAGGACGCAAATACGAGCAGATGCTCGGGCGATCCTGCAATGTCTCCGCCGGTCACCCCGAGAGCTTCAGCGTATCCGGGACGTCGCTGAGGACGCGTCGCCCCAGTGTGATCAACGATTACCTCAACCATCCGGCTTCCGCGCCCTGGCGGCGCGAGGCGACGCTGGATGACACCCGCTCGATCGCGAGCTTCCCGTTGTTTCGCCGGAGCGAGGAGCCGATCGGCACGCTGCTCTTCCATGGACCCGAAGTTGACATGTTTACGCCAGACATGATCGAACTGTTGGCCCGCTTGGCGGAGAACGTCTCCTTTGCCCTCGACAATTTCGATCGTGTCGAGGAGAAGGCCCGCACCGAGGTGCAGAAGGAGCGCCTGACGCGCATGTTTGCCGCGCTCAGCGCAACCAACGAAGCGATCATGCGGGCGAAATCCCGCAGCGAGCTGTTCGAGCTGGTGTGCCAGGCCGTGTCGAACGGCGCAAAGTTTACCTCGACCACCATCGCGCTCGCCAAGGCCGACACCGACCAGCTCGAGATCGTGGCCGCCGCCGGACCGTCCGCCGAGACCACGCGCAACGTCAGGCTCTCGATCGACCCCGAGCGTCCGGAAGGTCGTGGCATGAGCGGGACCGCGTTCCGGACCCGGCAGCCCTGCATCAGCCACGACTATCTCAACGACAATCGCGTCAGTGCCTTCCACGCCATCGTCCGCGACGACGGCGCAAGGTCCGGCGCCGCATTCCCGCTGGTCGTGCGCGACCAGCCCGTCGGCGTCATGATCTACATGTCAACCGAGCAAGACACCTTCACCGGCGAGTTCGTCGAGCTGCTGCAGCGCCTCGCCGACAACGTTTCCTTCGCCATGGAGAACTTCGACCGCGCCGACGCCAAGAACAGGGCGGACGAGCGGATCGAATATCTGGCTTCGCATGACAGCCTGACCAATCTGCCGAATCGCGAGACCTTCAACGGCTTGCTTCGCGAGGCGATTGAGGAGGCGCACCGCTACGAGCGCCGGTTCGCTGTGCTGTTCATCGACCTCGATCGTTTCAAGGTGATCAACGATTCGCTCGGTCACGAGGCCGGCGACCTCCTGCTGCTCGAAGTCGCCAACCGGCTGCGCAAGGCGCTGCGGGCCAGCGACGTGGTGGCGCGGCTCGGCGGCGACGAGTTCGTCGTCATCCTCGACCAGTGCGGCGAGATCGACGACGTCCAGCGGATCGCGACCGAATTGCTCGCCGCGCTCGGCCAGCCCATGGAGCTCGCCGGTCATGAATGCCACACCACGGCGTCGATCGGCATCGCGATGTTTCCGGCCAACGGCGCCGACGCCCAGACGCTGACCAAGAACGCCGACATGGCGATGTACCTCGCCAAGGAAGACGGCAAGAACGGCTACCGCTTCTTCTCCAAGGAGGTGAAGACGCAGTCGATCGAGCGGCTGTCGCTGGAAAGCGCGCTGCGCCGGGCGCTGGAGCGCGACCAGTTCTCGCTGCACTACCAACCCAAGGTGGACATGGAGACCGGCCAGATCACGGGCGTGGAGGCGCTGTTGCGCTGGAGCCATCCCGAACTCGGCAACGTGTCGCCGGCGCAGTTCATTCCGCTCGCCGAGGAAACCGGCCTGATCGTGCCGATCGGGCGCTGGGTCGTGAAGGAAGCCTGCGCGCAGGCGATGGCCTGGCAGCGCCGCGGGCTCCTGCCGCTGTCGATGGCGGTCAACCTGTCGCCGCGGCAGTTCGCCGACGAGCATCTCCTGCAGGACGTCGACGAAGCGCTTGCGGCGAGCGGCATGTCGCCCGTGCTGCTGCAGCTCGAGGTCACCGAGAGCATGATGATGCGCAATGTCGGCCGTGCCCTCAAGGTGCTCGACGCCATCCAGAGCCGCGGCATCCGCCTTGCCATCGACGATTTCGGCACCGGCTATTCCTCGATGTCGCTGATGAAGCATTTTCCGATCGACACGATCAAGATCGACCGCTCTTTCGTGCGTGACCTGCCGCATGACAGCGAGGACCAGGCCATTGCCCAGGCGATCATCAGCATGGGCAAGGCGCTTGGCATGACCGTGGTCGCCGAAGGCGTGGAGAACGCCGAGCAGGAGGCTTTCCTGCGTACCCATGGCTGCGACGAGATGCAGGGCTACCTGGTCGCAAAGCCGCTGCCGCCGCAACAGATGGCCGAATTGCTGCGGCCGATGAGCCTTCCCCTTGCCCCGCCGCTGCAGCCGAGCCAGGAGCCGGACGACGGCAGTGGCGTGCCGTCACGGCTGAAACGCGCTGTCGTCTGACGGCTGCGGTTGCAGATCGCGAACCTCGCGGTCCGCATCGTTTCTCATGCGCGGAAAGTCATGAACCCAGGGCAGTGACGTCTGCTCGCCGAACAGCGCCAGAACGGCGCGGGCGCCATCCGCCAGGCTCGAGCCGTCGCGCAAGCCAAGCTGACGACACCACGCCCGCTTCATCGGCTCGTGCACGTCGAGGACGGCCATGGCGGAGCCCCACCACCACGCGGGCGCAGGCGAGCGTTCGTCGCCGGGCACCGCGCGCCATCGCGCGAGCTCGTCCATCATGCGCTCGAACTGCAGGCCCGCAGCCTGATGCATTCCGGCAAAACTCCCCGTCACGCGTGAAAAACCGGATCGGGCATCGCCTTCAAGCAACCGATCGGATGTCGAATGTCGATTGCGCGATGCGGGCAAACGCCCGCTGCGACGCTATCGGACGCGAACGCGCGCCCGTCGCAGGACATGAATGCCGACTGACAGCCGCTCTTTTACCCGCCCGGGCCGCGGGTCGGCAAGGCAATCGCCGCGTCATGGTTGCCTTGAACGTTGGCCCATTCGGTAAGATCCGCGGCGATTGCGACTTCGGATGCTTACCTGACGTCAAGACGCCGAAGGCGAGGTCGACGGGGCGCGGTGAACGGTCGCACGCGGGGCTTCCGGCTCACGAAATCGTGCTTTCGCGCAGCAGATCGAGCGTCAATCGAGGCGCATCGTGTCACGATTTCGCTCGAAGGCTAAAGGTATTCGCGGCAAATCTTCGCGATTGCGAAATGTCCTATTAACTAAGGTCATTTACGGTTCGCAACTCAGAGCCAGAACTGCATCGTTCCGACGTCATTTCTCCGCATTCGACGCAGCTTCCACACGCATCGGCTGCGCGCGAACCGCAAAACCAAGACTTAAAAATTTCTTACCTGTTAACGATGAAAAAACAGGGACGAAAGCAGGACAGATTAACTAGGAATTTAGGAACGAGTTGTGCGCGCGCGCCGGTCCCTTAAGGGTTTCATCAAATTGCCCTGGCTTGTGGGAATCAAGATGCGCGTCGCTATCGTTCACGATTGGCTTTACGTTCTAGGCGGCGCGGAGCAGGTTCTTCGCGAGATCCTGAAGTGCTATCCGGACGCGGACGTGTTCACGCTGTTCGATCTGCTCAGCCAGGACGATCGCCGCAAGCTCGGCTTCGAGACCTCGCACACGAGCTTCCTGCAGAAGATGCCGTTCCTCAAGCGGCATCACCGCTCGTATCTGCCGCTGATGCCGCTCGCGATCGAACAGTTCGACCTGTCGAGCTACGACCTCGTGATCTCCTCTAGCGCCGCTGTCGCAAAGGGCGTGATCACTGGGCCGGATCAGTTGCACGTCGCCTATGTGCACTCGCCGATGCGCTATGCCTGGGACCTGCAGCACGTCTATCTCAAGGAGAGCGGGCTGGAGTCCGGCATCAAAAGCGCGGTCGCGCGGGCGATCCTGCACCAGATGCGGATGTGGGACTCGCGCACGGCGCACGGCCCCGACGCCATCATCACCAATTCCCAGTTCGTCGCCCGTCGCGTCAGGAAGACCTACGGTCGCGATTCCAGGGTCATCTATCCGCCGGTGACGCTCGCCAACCGTGACGTCATCCTCCCGGTCGGCCACCACTTCCTGGCGGCGAGCCGGCTCGTTCCCTACAAGCGGATCGAGCCGATCGTGCGCGCCTTCAACGAGATGCCCGATCTGGAGCTCATCGTCGCCGGTGACGGCCCCGAGGCCGCGCGGCTGAAGAATCTTGCGGGTCCCAACGTGAAGTTCGTCGGCTTCGTGCCCGACAAGGATCTGCGCGACCTGATGACCACAGCGCGGGCTTTCGTGTTCGCCGCCGAAGAGGACTTTGGCATCGTGCTGGTCGAGGCGCAGTCGGAAGGCACGCCCGTGCTCGCGCTCGGCAAGGGCGGCGCGCGCGAGTCGATTGCCGCGTCCGGACCGCGTCCGACCGGAATGTTCTTCGACAAGCCGGACCCGCAGTCGATCGTGGAATGCGTGCGGTCGTTTGTCGCCAGGGAGAAGACGATCTCGCGGCTGGATTGCCGCCAGCGCGCGACCCTCTTCTCGGCCGAGAGATTCCGCAACCAGTTCGTTGCGGCCGTGAACGAGGAATTGGAGCGGTTCCGTGCGGGAGACCAGGGGCTCGAGACGCCTCGGTTGATCGCATAGGGCTCGCGATTGTGCCGAGAACAAGAGAATGAGGCACGCGAGCGCATCGGAGGTCTTTTCCGGTCTTGAATCATTAGGCAGAATCTGGCGGCGCCGGCGGCTGTTCGCTACGGCATTTCTCGGCACGATCGCGCTCACGATCGTTGCGCTGCTGGTGTTGCCGGTCCGCTATCTCGCCACCGCATCCGTCATCGTCGCCGAGCAGGAGCCGGGCGTCGCCAACGCCTCGCCGGCATGGGCGCAGAAGATCGGCGATCCGGCTGACCTCGAAAGCCAGCTTCTGGTCATTCGCTCGCCGCGCCTGATGCGAATTGTGATGAATGCGCCGGGCGTGCTCGACGCGGTGACGCAGGAGTGCGAGCGCAGCCGCCTGTTCGGCTCGGGCGAGGCCTGCCAGCGACTGCGAACGGACAGCACCGCGTTCATCGAGCATGTCGACAGCCATCTCACCGTCTCATCGGCCGGCCGCTCGCGCGTCATCAACATCTCCTACCAGTCCGCCATTCCCGAGGTCGCCAAGACGCTGGCCAACGCGCTGACGACGGCGTTCCTCGAGGACCAGCGCACGGAAGGCGCCAACAGCCGCGAGGTGGCGACGACCTGGTTGTGGCAGGAGCTGCGCCAGCTCGACGATCAGTTGCGGCAGGCGGACGAGAAGATCCAGAAATTCCGCCGCACCAAGGGTCTGATGCGCGGCGCCAACGCGCCCATCACCTCGGAGCGCCTGTCGAGCATCGGCCAGCAGCTCTCGCAGGCCGAGGCGGCCCGGGCCGAGGCCGCCGCACGTCTGCAGGAGATCAAGTCGCAGCAGGCGCGCGGCCTGACCGACGCGCCGTCGGTGCTGTCGAGCCGGTCGATCGCCGATCTCAAGCAGCAACTGACGACGGTGAGCTCGCAGCTCGCCAGCGCCACCAGCGTGCTGGGGCCGCGGCACCCCTCGATCATGGCGCTCACGCGAGAGCAGGGGTTGATCCAGCAGCGGCTCGCCGACGAGATGGAGAACATCGCCGCCAGCGCGCAGAAGGCCTATGACGCCAACGACAACCTCGTGGCGTCCCTGAAGAAGCAGATGGAGACGGCGAAAGCCGAGGCCGGATCAGCGACGCTGGACGAAGCCTCGATCGAGAGCATGGTGCGCGACACCGAGATCAAGCGCCAGCAATATGCCGAGCTCTACAAGAAGGCGAGCGAGCTGGAGACCGAGCGGCGCGTGCTGCAAGGCTCGACGCGGCTGGTCAGCCTGGCCGAGTTGCCGAACAAGCCGTTCTTCCCCAAGAAGCTGCCGTTCCTCGCGGCGGGCTCGACACTGGCGCTGATCCTCGGCGTTGCCGCCGCGCTTCTTGCGGAGCGGCTCAGCCCGAGCCCCGCAGGCGCAGAGCAGCCCGCGCCGTCGCGCGCGGCACGGCCGACCGAAGCAGCCGCGACGAAGGAAGCCGCTGTGTCGAGGGACGAACCGCCGCCGGCTGCGGCGCCCGTCGCGATGCCGGTCGAGCGGTCCTCGCTGCTTTCGGCCATGACCGGTGCGCCGATCATCGCGCGCCTGCCGCGGCTGCGCGAGCAGCAGCCGGCCTGGACCGTCAGCAGCATCCTCCAGGCGCATCTGAAGCTGCCGATCCTCGAAGTGCTGCGGCTCGCCGTCAGCGACGACGACTTCCAGTGGATGCTGCACAATCTCAAGCTCGGCCTGCGCCTCGGCACCGCCGAAGGCGCGCAGCGCATCGTCGTGACGTCCCCGGCCGCGGGAGAAGGCAAGACCGTGACGACGCTGGCGCTGGCGGAGCACCTGGCGGCATTCGGCTGTCGGGTCCTCGCCGTGGAATGCGACGTGCTCAATCCGGCTTTTGAAGCCGCGCTCGGCATCGAGGGCGGCGTCGGCCTGCTCGGCGTGCTCGCCGGCCCGATGACGGCGCGCGATGCGGTGGTCCGCACCGCGGTGCCGAATCTCGACGTGCTGGTGTCCGGCGGCGCAGGCGCGCGAGCCGCGAACATGCTGTTCGGCAGGCGACTCATCGATCTGCTCGGCGATGTCGGCAGCTACGATGTCATGCTGATCGACAGCCCGATGCCGCTCAATGCCGGAAACTACTTTGCTGATATCGACCACACCATCGTCTGCCTGAAGGGCGACGGTTCGCTGATGGGGCGCGCCGCGCCTGTCGTCGCCGAAGTGAAAGCGCTCGGCGCGGGCAGCGTCGTGATCGCGGTGACGATGGAAGAAAGCCAGCGCAGCAACGCCTATCAGCCGGCGTTCGTCCCGACCGAAGCATATGCTAGGGCAGGATGATGTCGAGCGAGCGTGTCCTGTTCGTGGATCACACCGGGCAGATCGGCGGCGCCGAGCTGATCCTGCTCGACGTCGTTGACGGACGGCGGCAGTCCTCGGTCTTCCTGTTCGAGACGGGGCCGCTGAGCAAGGCGATCGCCGACAAACGGCTCAATCTCATCGCGTCGAAATGGGGGAATGGCCTGTCGCAGTTCCATCGCGACAGCTCGCCATTGAGCGCAGTTCCGCTCGCGGGGCGCATGGCGGCCATCGTGTTCGAGATCGCGCGCGCGGCCCGCCGGCACGACATCGTCTATGCCAATTCGCAAAAGGCCTTCATCCTGTCGGCGATCGCAAGCCGCATCGCGCGACGCCCGCTGATCTGGCACCTGCACGACATCATCAGCTCCGATCATTTCGGTGCCGCACAGCGGCGGGCCCAGGTGCTGCTCGCAAACGCCTGTGCGACCAAGGTGATCGTCCCCTCCGAGGTTGCCGCGACCGCGTTCATTGAGGCGGGTGGCAAGCGCGAGCTCATCGACGTCGTGCCGAACGGGCTTGCCATTCAGCCCGATCCGAGCTCGCCGGGCGAGCTCAGGCAAAGGCTTGGCCTGCCCGCAGGGCCCCTGGTCGGCGTCTTCAGCCGCCTTGCCGCCTGGAAGGGCCAGCATGTGCTGATCGAGGCAGTTGCAAGACTTCCCGGCGTGAACTGCATCATCGTGGGCGATGCGCTGTTCGGCGAGCAGGATTATGCCGCGCGACTGAACAAGATGGTTACCGAGCTGGGCGTGGGAGATCGCGTCCGCTTCCTCGGTCACCGCAACGATGTGCCGAAACTGATGAAGGCCGTCGATGTCATGGTGCATCCGTCGATCGATCCGGAGCCGTTCGGCCGCACCCTCGTCGAAGCCATGCTGGCGGGCGTGCCTGTCGTGGCCACCAAATCCGGCGCGGCGCCCGACATCCTCGAAGGCGGCAAGGCCGGCACGCTGGTGCCGCCCGACGATGCCGGTGCGCTCGCCGATGCGATTGCGGCCGTGCTGGCAAAGCCCGAGCAGCTCTCCGGCCAGCTCGAATATGCCTCGGTCCGCGCCCGCGTGCATTACAGCCTGAAGCAGATGCTCGACACGATCGGGCTCGTAATCCGCAGGGCCCAGACCGGAGCCGCGGCATGAGCGCCAGCCTTGCCTCCTCGCAACGGCACGGTGTGTGGCCGCTGCCGGGCTGGCTCGCGGCCGTGCTCATGCTCGCCGTCGTCGCGGGCCTCGGCGGCACGCTCGGCGGATTGTCGCGGCTGGTCTTCGTGCTCGGCTGCGGTGCCGTCGGCTGGTACGCGTGGCGTCAGGGCGCTGCGGCGCATTTGCAGGCCGCGCTGGTGCTCTTCACGTTCGCGCCCTTCGTACGCCGGTTGGTCGATCTCGCAATCGGATTCGATACGCTCGGCCTGATGCTGATCGGGCCACTGCTCGCGATCCTCGTTCCCGTGCTGTATCTGCCGCGGCTCCTGGAGACCGAGGACGTGCCGGCCAGATGGTTCTGGCCGCTCGGCATCGTCGCCTGCTCCGTGATCTATGCCGGAATGCTGTCGATGGCGCAGGCCGACTGGAACAATGCCGCCTCGGGCACGCTGAAATGGCTGGCGCCGCTGCTCTATGCGGCGGTGCTGATGCTGAGCGCCGACCGGCGCGAGCTCATCGACGCGGCGACGGCGGCGTTTCTGGTCATCCTGCCCGTGACGGGGCTCTACGCCATCTATCAATACGTCGATCCGCCGGCCTGGGACCAGTACTGGATGCAGCTTGCGCCAATCCTGTCGATCGGCCAGCCGATCCCCTACGGCGTTCGCTCCTTCTCAACCATGAACTCGCCGGCGAGCTATGCGAGCTTCACCGCGGTCGGGCTGTTCCTGCTCGCCTTCTCGCAGAAGCGCTGGCCGGCCCTGCTGATCGCGCTGCCGGCCGGTCTCGGACTGCTGCTGTCGCTCTACCGCACGGCGTGGATCTCGCTCGCGGTGGGCATCCTGTTCTGCCTGCTGTTCTCCGCAACGCGGCGCCGGGCGAGCATGATCCTGATCGGGACCGCCGTCGCGCTCGTGCTCGCGGCGACGCTGACGCCGTTTGGCGACGTCGTGGGCGAGCGGCTCTCGACGCTGGGCGAAGGCACCCAGGACGGCAGCGCGCAGGAGCGGCTGGAGGAATTCGTCACGCTGTGGAAATTGCCGGACTCCTCGCTGTTCGGCTCCGGCTTCACGATCACGGATGTCGGCTCGGCGGGCGCGATGCCCATCGACGGCATGATCATCGCCTGCTGGCTTTCGATGGGGATCATCGTCGGCGGCCTCTGTCTCGCCGCCCTATGCTGGTCGATCGGCAACGCGGTGAGCACGGCCTTTGCCGATCGAAGCGCGGACGCCGTCATCGTCGGCGCGCTCGCGCTCGGTGCACTGGCGCAGTTGCCGCTGGCCAACATCACCTCCGGCGAGTCCGGCTTCCTGTTCTGGACTTTTGCCGTTCTGTCGACGCCCAGGCTGATCGAGGGATCGGTCGAATGACCGCTGCGCGGTATCGCGCTCACGCCGTGGAATCGCCGCGTCCTTGCAGTGCCCCTCCGTGTTTCTACGTGTATCGTTAATATGTCCGTTAACCCAAGCGTGTGGTCGATTCAGGCTCATCCGAGCAGATTTCATCGCATTTTCGCCTTGGAAACGCTCATGGTGGCATCATGCATCCGCGCGTCGAGGTGTTGACGCGCGCGCAGCGACGATACGCCCTAACACTCCAGGCTTTTGCGCTGCTGCTCGCACTGCTATTGCTCGATCATAACCTGCTGCTTCAGAATTCGTTAACTGAACTGCCGGTTCGACTTTTCATCGGGGGGCTCGCCTATCTCGCCTGCATCGGTTTCGCAGTCGGGCTCCTGCTCCCCGACATGGGACTGACGGTTCTGAACCGTGTGTGCAGGACACTGCGCGTGAGTTGGGAGCTGAGTTGAAAGTGTTGCTGTTCGCGACAGCCAGTGCACTTGCGTTGCCGTTTGCCAAGGCGACTGACCGCGCCCTGGGACCGCGAGGCTGCCTGTTCACCTTTCATCGCGCCGCGCCTTCGGCCCTCTGGGAAGAGCTGCCCAATCGCAATTTCTACATCGACGTCGCGTTCCTCGACAAATTCCTGACCTATCTCGCCGCGCAGAGCTGGGACGTGGTGACGATGAGCGAGGCGCAGCGCCGCATGTCCAGCGGCGACCGCGGCAACTATGTGAACTTCTCGATCGACGATTGCTATCGCGACACGTTCGAGGTGGTCGCGCCCCTGTTCCGAAAGCATCAGGTGCCGCTGACGCTCTTCGTCACCACCGGAATTCCCGACGGAACCTTGTCGCTCTGGTCGTCCGGGCTTGAAGACGCGCTGCTCAATCGCGACCTCGTGCGGGTGGGCGATGAAACAGTCGTGCTCGACAGCGGCGAAGCGAGGCGGGCGGCCTATCGTCGCATCGCTGCATCCTGGGATGGTCTCGAAGCCGACAAGCACTATGCCGCGTTCTGCGCAGCCAATGGGATCGATATCGAGGCCGTGCACTGGAAGCACGCTATCTCCTGGGAGATGCTGGCCGAGCTTGCTCACGATCCGCTGTTCGAGATCGGAGCGCACACCGTCACCCATGCACGCATTTCCTCGCTGGACCCTGAAGCGGCGATGGCGGAGCTCGAGCAGTCGCGTAGCCGCCTGAACGAGCGCCTCGGCATCCGCGTCGAGCACTTCGCGTTTCCTTACGGCCGGGCCGTCGATTGCGGCCCGCGCGATTTCGAGCTGGCGCAGCGTGCGGGCTTCCGCAGCGCCGCCACCACGCGCAAGGGCCTGGTGCGCCGCGGGCGCGACGCGTTCAGCCTGCCGCGCAACACCATCAACGGCGGCCATCGCAGCCTCGCCGCGATGGAAATGCACCTGATGGGCTTCACCGGGACGGCGGCAAGGGTGCTGGGGCGTGTCTGACGGCGCGCCGCTGCGGATCGTGTCAATCGCACACCCGGCTGTCAGCAGTGAGGCCGGGCGGCTGCGCTATCGCCATTTCGCGTCCCGTCCCGACGTCGACATGCATCTGGTGATGCCGGCGACCTGGCAGGAGTTCGGCCGCACCATGACGGCCGAGCCGTTCCAGGCCGATGGGGTATCGGTGCACGTGCTGCCGATCCGGATTCCGCATGCGGGTCCGATGAACTGGTATCTCCACTTCTATCCCGGTTTGCGCCGCCTGTTGCGTGAGCTCGATCCGGACGTCATCCATCTCTGGGAAGAGCCGTGGAGCGTCGTCGCGCTTCAGGCGCAGCTCCTCAGGCGCCGCGCAGCCCTGGTGCTGGAGGTCGACCAGAACATCCTCAAGCGCTTGCCGCCGCCGTTCGAATCGATCCGCAAGCACGTGCTGGGGCACACCGACCACGTACTGTCGCGCAGCCCCGATGCCACCGCGGTCGTCCGCGCGCGCGGCTATGCCGGGCCGGTGACGCCGATCGGCTACGGTGTCGATCTCAAGACCTTTTCCCCCGGTGTCCCGGCGCGTGGACAATCGTTCAGGATCGGCTATGTCGGACGCCTCATCGAGGAGAAGGGCCTCGACGACGTGCTCGATGCGATGGCGCGCGGCGCCTCGTCCGTTTCGTTCAGCATCATGGGCGAGGGTCTCTATGAGGAGAGGCTGCGCCAGCGCGTCGAAGAGCTCGGCCTTGCGGGGCGGGTGGATTTCCGCGGCTGGGGGGCGCCCGCCGATGTCGCGAACTTTATCCGCGGCCTCGATGCGCTGGTGCTGCTGACCCGCACCACGAAGGCCGTTCGCGAGCAGTTCGGGCGCGTGATCATCGAGGCGCAGGCTTGCGGCATCCCCGTGATCGGGTCGACTTGCGGTGCGATACCCGACGTCGTCGGCGATGGCGGCTGGATCGTGCCGGAGCGCGATCCGGATAGTCTCAGCAAGCTGCTCGCCAGCCTTACCGACAACGCCGCGCTGGTGCAGGCGACGGGGCAGGCGGCGCGCCGCAACGTCGAACAGCGCTTCACTTACGATGCGGTGGCTAGCGCTATCGTGACGGCGTGTCGGGCTGCAGTGGAGGCGCTCGCTCTTCCAGCATCTCGTCGCCACCATGCTTGAGCGCGTCGATCTGCCTCAATAGCTCGATATACTGCGCACCGACCCGCTCCCAGCTATAGTTGCGCGCGGTCTCTCGAGCGCGCTCCCGCATGCGGGTCATGAGATCAGGGTCGGCAAGTGCGTCAGCGATCGTGGCCGCGATGGCGTCGGCGTCCGGCTCGATCCGAAAACCGTTCACGCCGCAGGCCAGATATTCCTCGATGCCGCCGACCGATGTCGCGAACACCGGCAGCGCGCAGGCCATGGCCTCCATGCAGACCAGCGAGAACGTCTCATACGCCGTCGGCAGGACGAAGGCATCCGCGGCCGAATAGATGGCCGGAAGGTCGGAGCGGTGGCCGGCAAAGATCAGCCGCGTACGCGCCTTGTGCGCGAGCTTTCGATAGGGCGCAGGGTCGTCCGAGCCGACGACGAGCAGCCAGACATCGTCATCGAGCTTCTCCAGCGCAGCGATCGCGAGCGCCAGGCCCTTGCGATGGAATTCGTGGCCGACGAACAGCAGCAACTTTGTGTCGTTGGGAATCCCGAATTCGGCGCGGATCGCCCGCCCGCCTAGCGGATCGGGCGTGAAGCGATCGAGGTCGATGCCATTGGAGATGACGCGGATGCGGGAGGCGGGCACGTCGTAGAATTGTTGCAGCTCCTGCGTGACACGCGAGGACACCGCGACGAAGATGCGATAGCGCAGCCCGCCGATCATCCAGCGCTCCCTCAGGCTCACCCACAGATGCATGGGGTTGAGCCTCCAGCGCCACTGGCCGGCGTTGCGCTTCTCGGCCAGGCTCTGCGCGTTGACGGCGTGCACGACCAGCACGTCGCCCTTGAGGCTGTCGCCATGGCTGATCACGACGGCGTCGGGATGGCGGCTGAGCGCGCGGGTCACCGCGAGCGTGAACAGCGGCACCACGATCGCCCGGCCGATATGGCGGAACGGCCCGCGGGTCGGGATCCGCGACAGCCAGGGCATGACGCGCTCGATGCTGGCGGTGCGCTCAAGCTCGCGGCTGACTGCGCTCGCCAGCACAACATTTGGTAAGCCGTTCCGGTTAAAGATGCGCGCGAGCTCGCTGGCGACGGTCTCGACGCCGCCGGCGCTGCTGAGTTCCTGAACGACCTGGACGATCTCAAGGGTCATTGGGCTTATCTATGAAGCTCGCATTGCAAATTCGTTCTAGTTTGCGTGACATTCTCGCAGTCGCGTTAACCATTGCGTCATGTCCGGCTGTGGCGCAGGCCACGCCGCCGGACCGCGCAGGCAATGAACGGCTGAGGGATCGCATCGGCGGCGGCAACCTCGTGACGCATCTTGCGGGCAAGCCCGCCGTTGAGCAGCTCTATGAGGCCCTGCACGGCGTCGGGGCCAAACTCGGACGAATGAATTCCTACGGCTGGCGGACGGTCGCGCGCATTCCGACACCCAAAGATTTCGATGCAGGCATGCTCGAAGCGCACAAGAATGGAATTACGCCGATCATCCTGCTCGAATATGACGGCAGCTATCAGACGCTCGATCCTCCGCAACCGATCGGATCGTATAACGACTGGTTCCAAGCCGGGAAGGCGATCGCGGATCGATTCCGCCCGGATGGTGAATGGGCGAAGGAAAACGGTATCTCGGGATGGGGCGCCACCGTTTTCTCAGCCATCAACGAACCGGACGTGCTCGCCAACATTCCGCGCCAGGCCTACCACGACGCTTTGGCGGGACTTGCCGATGGCGTGCACAGTGTCGACGCCACCTTGCGCGTCGTCCCGGGCGGCTTTGCGACCTGCAATTCGCATCTCGATGCAACCTTGCGCGGTTACGGGCCCGCGATCGCGGATCTGCTGGAAGACGGCCGCCTCGACGGCATCGATCTGCACACCTACTACAACGACCGCTGGTACCCGATCACGCGCGGCCGCGAGTTCTCCGCGCAAACCTGCTTCGACCGCGTCAAGCAGGCGATGGGATTGAAGCGCGACGTCAGGTTCTACGCCACCGAATTCAACGTGGCGCGGGCAGGGGAGTGGGACGACTCCAGGGTGCTCGGCAAATTGTTTCTGAGCGCGTTCTGGGATCAGGTCGGGATTGTCGGCCAGGACGGGCATTCGCCTGCGATGGCGCTGGCATTTCCCTGGAATCTCGCGGACACGCCGCGCGTCGACGGCCCGCACTACGCCATGGCCGTCACCGAGAACCCGTGGTCGCCGGAGATCCGCGGCGTGGTGCTGCAGACGATCTTGCGGCTCGCCGGCGACATGACGCTGACGTCGATCGACAAGAGTCGCGGCCTTTATACGCTGACGAGTCCGGACGCCGAACTCTACGTCTGGCAGAACCTGCAGGGATGGACGGACAAGCCCGGCCGCGCGCTCGAGCTGACGCTGCCCGACTGGGCGCATACGGTCGAGATCTGGGGTTGGGAAGGATTGCGCCGCCGCGTTGCCGCGACCGGCGGACGCAACGTTCTGGGCGATCTCGGCGAAGGCGAAACGTTCATGATCCGCGTGCCGCGGCGGTAGTTCGGCGCGGATATCCTTGTGCGCGCTGGGCGTCATTAAGGTAAACGCAAGCGAAGTCGTCGCTATCAGCTGCTTTTGTAAGCAAGAAACGCGACATACTGTTATCCACCATGCGTCAATTTGGCTGTGATACCGATCGTCGCAGTATGGATCATTTGGGTCGCGCGCACGTGCAGCTTACGGACAATTCGAATCCGCCGAGTGCAATGCCTGCGCCGCCGTCCGGGGCGGGCGTGAAGGTTCGCGAGATCGCCGAGAGCGATCTGCCGGCCATTGCCGCGCTGCTCACCAAGGGTTTTGCGTTTCGCTCCAACGAATACTGGCGCCGCGGGTTAGCGCGTCATGCCCAGCGCGCGCGCCCGGCCGGCTATCCCGCGTTCGGCTATTGCCTCGATCGCGGCGGTGTGCCGGTCGGCGTCATCCTGCTCTTGTTTTCGGAGCTGCATGCAGACGGCGAGACCGTCATTCGCTGCAATGTCTCGAGCTGGTATGTCGAGCCCGAGTTCAGGATGTTCGGCTCGCAGATGGTTCGCGCTGCGACGCGCGACAAGAGCGTGACCTATTTCAACATCACGCCGGCGCCGCACACCTGGGCGACCGTGGAGGCACAGGGATTTTCAGTCTATTGCAGGGGGCAGATGTACGGCGCGCTCGCGCTTTCGAGGCCCGCGCCGCGTGCCACCGTCGAGCAGTTCAGGGAAGACCATGCCGACGGGCTTTCAGCCTTCGAGGCCGACCTGCTGCGCCAGCATGCGTCCTTTGGCTGCCTCAGCGTCGTCGTGCGTGCCGGCGAGACGTGCCATCCCTTCGTGTTTCAGAAGCACCTGGTCAAGGACCTCGTGCCCGTCTATCGCCTGCTCTATTGCCGGGACACCGCCGAACTCGTGAGGTTTGCCGGAAATATCGGACGCTTCCTCGCCAAGCGCGGCGGCCTGCTGGTTCGCTTCGATGCGAACCACCCCGCATCGGGGATCGTCGGCTGGTATTCGGAGAAGCGCGGCCGAAAATACGCCAAGGGCCCGCGGCCGCCGCGACTCGGCGACCTCGCGTTTACGGAAGCGGCGCTGTTCGACAGCTAATCGCTGCTCATCCTCTTGCGAGACCGGCGCAGAAGGCGTCCAGCAATCCTCGCCCCTGCGGCCAGTCGCCGAGCCCACTCGATGCGTTGATGTGGCCGAGCGCGCCGGCAACGATCAACCCCGACCGCCATTCGTGTGCCCGTCGCCGCGTCTGCGTGAGTTCGCCATAGGGGTCGTCGGTGCTCGCGATCACGAGCGATGGACAGCGTAGCGGCGCGGTCGGCACGGATCGAAACGAAGCGGCCTCGGCCGGAAACGCGCTACCTTCGGGATCGGGGACGGATACCAGGAACGTGCCCGCGACTGGTGATGATGACCGTGCGGCCCAATGGGCCACCAGCAGGCAGGCGAGGCTGTGCGCGACGAGCACGGGCGGCCCGTCGCAGGCAGCGACGGCGTGCTCCAGCGACTGTATCCAATCGTCCAGGTGCGGATGATCCCAGCTCGCGGGCTTAAAGCGCATGAAGCCAGATTCGGCCCGCTCCCACAGCGTCTGCCAGTGCGTGTCTCCCGAACCTCCGATGCCGGGGAGAGTGATCATTTTGCGCATGCCGTCCTCGTGATATCAGGGGTGAGCGCGCAGTGTGACCGGTCCCGGTCCTGCATGACATGGCAAGTCATCGGCCGGATCATCCATTTGCCGATGATCTCAAGGTGGAACGGAGAATTCGGTTGGATCGTTTCGGGAGCGTCGACGGCAAGGATCTCAAAATCCTCGAAGCGCTGCAGGTGAATGCGCGCGTAGCTCTGTCCGAGCTCGGGCGCGCGATCGGCTTGTCCCAGCCGGCGATCTCCGAGCGCGTCAAGCGCCTCGAGGAAGCCGGCATCATCGAAGGCTATGGGGCGCGGGTCAATCCGCGTGCGCTTGGGCTGGGGCTGATGGCGCTGGTCCGGCTGCGCACGTCGCACGAGCACATCAAGACCTGTCTCAGGAAGTTCGGCGAGATCCCGAATATCATCGAAGTCCATCGCGTGACGGGCGAGGATTGCTTTGTGCTCAAGGTGCTCGTGCCGGCGCCGGAGGACCTCGAGACGATCGTGGACCGGATCGCAGGATTTGGCGCGGTGACGACATCACTGGTGTTGCGCAGCGAGCCGGTTCGCCCGATCGGTCGTGAACTGCTCAGGAAGAAAGCGGAGTAGAAGGCGTTACGATCCCGTATTACGTTTCCTTGCAGCCGTCGCAATGCAGCCGGCCGCGCGAGGCGCGGAACAGGCTGCGGCAATACCAGCGCCGCGCCAGCGCCTGCACCGGCCGCCGGATCATCTGCGCCATCATGAGAACTTCAATCACCGCCATGCCGTCAAATTCTCCTTTTGGGGCGGCACCCGCAAAAGAGAGTGCCGCCCCGAAGCGCATCAGCCATGCAGCTTGTTCGCGGTCTCCGCGATCGCGCGCCCCTGATAGCGCGCGCCGGCGAGCTCGTTGGCGCTGGGCTGGCGGCTGCCGTCGCCGCCGGTGATGGTAGTGGCGCCATAGGGCGCACCGCCCGTCACTTCATCGAGCTTCATCTGGCCGGCAAAGCCGTAGTTCATGCCGACCACGACCATGCCGAAATGCAGGAGGTTGGTGATGATCGAGAACAGCGTGGTTTCCTGGCCGCCATGCTGGGTCGCGGTCGATGTGAAGGCACCGCCGACTTTGCCGTGCAGCGCGCCCTTGGCCCAGAGCCCGCCGGCCTGGTCGAGGAAGTTCGCCATCTGCGACGACATGCGGCCGAAGCGGGTGCCGGTGCCGACGATGATCGCGTCGTAATTCACGAGGTCCTCGATCTTCGCGACCGGTGCGGCCTGGTCGACCTTGTAATACGAGGCCTTTGCGACTTCGGCCGGCACGAGCTCAGGCACGCGCTTGATGTCGACGGTCGCGCCTGCTTCGCGCGCGCCTTGAGCGACGGCATTCGCCATCGCTTCGATGTGGCCGTAGGCGGAATAGTAGAGGACGAGAACTTTTGCCATGATGGTCTCCGTTGGGGTGATGGGTGAGTTCGAGAATTCGGTGTCACTGCCGGGCTTGATCCGCCTGCGAGGCCGAAGCCTCTTCGGCGAGGCGTAGGCGCGGCAATCCATCGCCCTTCAAAGACACTTCCGAAGGTGATGGATGCCCGGGTCATCTAGCGCGAAGACGCGCTTCTGCCCGGGCATGACGAATTGTAGTAGGGCTCAGGCCGCGTCGACGAGCACCAGCTCGGAATCTTCCAGAGCCGTGATCTTCAAACTGTCCTCGTCGCGGATCGCGGCGCCGTCGCGGGCGTTGACGCGCACGCCGTTGATCTCGATCGCGCCTTGCGCCGGCACGAGATAAAGGTGACGCGACTTCTGCGGCGCGTATTCGGCGCTCTCGCCGGCCTTCAGCGTGGTGGCGAGCACACGCGCGTTGGCGCGGATCGGAAGTGCATCCGTGTCCTTCTCGTCGCCGCTCGCGATCGTCACCAGCTTGCCGGAGCGATCGGCCTTCGGGAACGGCTTTGAGCCCCAGGTGGGCTGGCCGCCGCGCGCGGTCGGCTCGATCCAGATCTGAAAGATCTTGGTCTTGGTCGGCTCGAGATTGTACTCGGAGTGGCGGATGCCGCTGCCGGCACTCATGACCTGCACGTCGCCGGCTTCGGTCCGGCCCTTGTTACCCAGGCTGTCCTGATGGGTAATCGCGCCCTCGCGGACATAGGTGATGATTTCCATGTTGGCGTGGGGATGGGCGGGAAAGCCTGTGTTCGGCGCGATCTCGTCGTCGTTCCACACCCGCAGAGATCCATGGCTCACATTGGCGGGATCGTAGTAGCTCGCGAAGGAGAAGTGATGCTTGGCCTTGAGCCAGCCGTGATCGGCGCCGCCGAGCTTTGCAAAGGGTCTAAGTTCGATCATGGGAATAGTTCCTTGCTGAATGAATGTCGTTCGATCAGGCGCCAAAGCCGCCGTCGACGTTGAGGACGGTGCCGGTGACGAAGGAGGCTTCCGGGCTCGCCAGGAAAACCACGCCGGCCGCCACTTCCTCCGGCCTGCCGAAGCGCTGCAGCGCGTGCTGCTTGCGTTGGGCTTCCGCGAAGTCGCGGTCGTCGTCCGGGTTCATGTCGGTGTTGATCGAACCGGGCTGCACGACGTTGACGGTGATACCGCGCGGGCCGAGGTCGCGCGCTGCGCCCTTGGTGTAGCCGACGACCGCAGCCTTGGTCGCGACGTAGTCGGCCAGACCCGGAAACGAGGCGCGGTCCGCGAGCATCGAGCCCACCGTCACGATGCGGCCGCCGTCGCCCATCAATTGCGACGCGGTGCGGATCGCCGCGATCACGCCGTGGACGTTGACGGCATCCTGGCGGGCCAGCGTCGCAGCGTCGGCCTTGGGATCGTCGGTCGCGCCGCCGGCAGCGACACCGGCGTTGTTGATGAGGATGTCGAGGTGACCGAATTCCTTCGCGACGGTCTTCACCAACTGCTCGACGTCCGCGGCCGAGGCCTGGTCCGCCTTGAAGGCGCGCGCCCTGACGCCCTTCGCGGTCAATTCGGCAACCACCGCCTCGGCCTTGTCGGGCGAGGCGACATAGCTGATGGCAACGTCGGCGCCTTCATCGGCGAGCGCGCGGGCGGACGCAGCACCAATGCCGCGCGACCCGCCGGTGACGAGGGCAACCTTGCCTGAGAGCTTCTTGGTCATTGGATTTCTCCATTCCCTGAATGTCTGATGGTGCTTGGATAAGCTCTCGTCTGTGGTATAGAAATAGAAACTGTTGAAACACATTGTTTCCATAAACAACCCTAGGGATCGCACCCATGGCCAAACTCCCGGATTTCGAGGCGCTCGCGATTTTCGCAAAAGTCGTGGAATTGCGGTCGTTTGCGGCCGCCGCCGGCGAACTCGGAATGTCCAAGGCGACGGTCTCCAAGGCGGTGACTCGGCTGGAGGAACGGCTCGGCGCGCGTCTGTTCAACCGCACCTCGCGCCGGCTTGCGCTCACCGATGCCGGGCACAAGCTCGCCGACCGGGCGACGCGCCTGCTCGCCGACGGCGAGGCGGCGGAAAACGAGGCGCTGGCGCAGTCGGTCGCGCCGCGCGGCCTCGTGCGTCTCGCGGTGCCGATGACGTTCGGGGTGAAGGCGGTGGCGCCGCTCTTGCCGGAATTCTTCCAGGCCTATCCGGAAGTGTCGGTCGACCTGCATCTGAGCGATGCGACCGTCGATCTGATCGGCGATGGCTTTGATGCGGCGCTGCGCATCGCGCGGCTGCCGGACTCTTCGCTGATCGCGCGGCGGCTCTTCACCATGCCGCGCTACACGGTGGCGGCCCCGTCCTATCTGAAGCGCCAGGGCCGGCCGACGCATCCGATGCATCTGGCCGAGCACAAATGCTTCAGCTACGCCTATCTCTCCACGCCGAACGTCTGGCACTACACCAATGCTGCGGGCGAGCAGGCGAGCGTGCGTCCGGCGGGGCAGCTTCGCGTCAACAATGGCGAAGCCGTCATGCCCGCGGTCGTCGCCGGACTCGGCATCGCCGATCTTCCCGAGTTCATCGTCGGCGAAGCCATCGCGTCTGGCGAGGTCGAGGTGATCCTGAAAGACTGGAAGCAGGCGGAAGGCGCCGTGCATCTGGTGATGCCGCCCGGCGGCCCGCGTCCCGCACGCGTCGAGGTGCTCGCCGATTTCCTCGCGGCGAAGTTGCCGCTGACCTGCAAGCGGCGCCCGAAGACAGGTGCGCGCAAGTCGTAACGTTACGACATCTTCGTCCCGCCGCCTGCGATGACACGCAAACGCGGCCTCAACGTCGCCTCCAGCTCCGCCTTCAACGCGTGCACGCGCGGATCGGAGGAGTGCGATGCGCAGACCGAATATTGATGGACGGAGCGCGCCAGCGCCTGCTGCGCGTCCGGCGTGTTGGTGATCTCCGGCTTCGAAAGCCGCAGCACGATCGCGGCGAGATTGACCAGTATCTCGTCGAGCGCGCCATCGATGGTGCCAAGCTCGTTCATCCCGCGATCTCCCGGGACGTCAACTGGCCCACATCAGGTTCCGTTCCGCTGCGCATGCGGGCAGGGATAACGGCTGGTAAACGCGCGGCTCGCAGCGTGCGAAGCGGCACGGAGATACCTTTGTTCGCCGGCATCGCTGCGTTAGGCTGTCGTCCGCAACAAGAAGACTCGAGGGAGGGGCTATCCGATGAATCGACGCGATCTCCTGCGCGCGGCGGCGCTGCTGCCGTTGGCTCAAGCCGCGCTCCCGCGAACCAGCCTGGCGCAAGGCGGCTATCCCTCGCGAAACATCACCATGATCGTGCCGTTTCCGGCGGGCGGCCAGGCCGATCTCGCGGCGCGCCCGGTCGCGCTCGCGCTGGAGCGCATTCTCGGCAAGCCCGTGATCGTCGACAATCGCGCCGGCGGTGGCGGCGGCTCCGTCGGCAATGCGGCGGCGGCCCGCGCCGAGCCGGACGGGCACACGCTGCTGATGACGCTGTCATCGCTCGCGGTTCTTCCCGAAGCCGATCGCCTGTTCGACCGCCCGGTCGCCTATGAGGTCTCGCAGTTCGCGCCGATCGCGCGCGTGCTCGCCGATCCCACGCTGCTTGCGGTGCCGGCGTCGGCGCCGTGGAAGACGGTCAAGGATTTCGTCGACGACGCCAAGAAGCGTCCGGGACAGATCACCTACGGCTCGTCCGGTCCCTACGGCACGCTGCATGTGGCGATGGAGATGTTCGCGAGCAGCGCCGACATCAAACTGCTGCACGTGCCGTTCCGCGGCGCCGGTCCGGCGCTGACCGCGATCCTCAGCGGCACGGTGCAGGCGATCGCGGCGGCGCCCGGCACACTGAAGCCGCAGGTTGATGACGGCAAGCTGCGCGTGCTCGGCAATTGCGGTGCGCGGCGTATCGCGAGCTTCCCCGACGTGCCGACGCTCCAGGAGCTCGGCTACAAGGACGTCGAAATGTATATCTGGGCCGGCGTGTTCGGGCAGAGCGCGCTGCCCGCGCCGATCGTCAACCGGTTGCGCGAGGCTATGGCGCAGGTGATGAAGAGCCCCGATGTCATCAAGACATTCGAGGCGTCGGGCAGTCTCGTCGCCTATCAGGATGCGCCGGAGTTTGCGCAATTCGTCAAAGAGGACAGCGCGCGGCTGATCGCGGCGGTGAAGAAGATCGGCAAGGTGGAATAGTTCCGCTCCGGCTCTCACATTTTGTTGTTGGTCCAGAACCTTCCCGCGCCTCATTGATTGAGGAGCGTTTGAGAGAAAATGAGAAGGATCGGGACATGCGAACAGGGCCGATTGCTCTCGGAGTGGCGCTTGCGATCGGCGGCACGGTCGCCACGAGGGCCGTCTCCGCGCAAGAATACCGCGGCACCATGGAACAACAGATGGCCTGCACGCCGGATGTCTGGCGCCTGTGCAGCGACCAGATTCCCGACGTGAATCGCATCGTCGCCTGCCTGCGGCAGAACACGCCGCAGCTTTCGAGCGGATGCCGCGCGGTGTTCGAAACCAGCAACCAGGCCCAGCCGCCGCTACCCCCGCCGCGCGGCCGGACCGCGCCGCCGCGATACAACAACTTGCCGCCTCCTGCGGCGCCCCCGCCGCGGCCTTATTACGATGACGACGATTAGTTCTATTGTGTCACGAGATCCTCATGGTGAGGAGCGCGAAGCGCGTCTCGAACCATGAAGGCCCGGTTCTCGCCCGCTGCCATCCTTCGGGGTGCCCTCAGGATGAGGGGGAGAATGCTTGTGACCCAGTAAGGCTAGGCGTTGGCGCGAAGATTCGGTCGCAACGGCTGAGCCGTCTCACTCCCGACTGGTTCGGCGCTCCCCTTTGCCGTCGGACTCATGTCTATGCCCGAGCGCTGTCCGCAGAATGACACCGAAGAGTATTGCTGCGACCGGCCAGTGGAACCAGATCTTGTGCATGCCGGTAAAAACATTGATCAGAATCAGGAAGGCTGAGATCGTGAGGGCCCCTTTAACCGGGCGGGGTAGGCTCTTTAGCCAATCCGAGACGACGCGCATCCATGTGGATGGCTCGTGCGTGTGGCCAATCCGCCGAGCGCCAGCTTCCGAAGTCGCAACCGCTTCCCCCTTGAGAGTGGGGCTTTCGTCGACCGGGAAGCTCCGTTGCCCGGTAGCTCGGCCGCCCATGGTCACGCGATAGCTGGTCATGGGAGCGACGTTCTTCATGGGGCGCTGGCCGAGACAGTCGAAGCCAACAGGTAACTTGTTGCGCACCTGATCGTAGACGGAACCGGAGATCACGACGCCACCCGGTTCGGCGAGTTCTTGCAGCCGCGCCGCGATATTGACTCCGTCGCCGAAGATGTCGGACCCGTCCACCATCACATCTCCAAGATTGATGCCGATGCGAAACCGCATCGGCTGCGCGTGCGGTGGGTCCGAATCCTGGTTGGAAATTTCCTGCTGAATTTCGACCGCACATTGCACGGCCTCGACGACGCTCGCGAACTCGGCGATCACGGCATCGCCCCAGGTATTCACGATCCGCCCGTCATGGCGCTCCACCAATCCAGCAATGGCAGTGCGGTAGCGGCGGAGCGTTCCCAACGTTCCCGCCTCGTCTGCTTCCATGAGGCGAGAATAACCCTGCACATCAGCGCACAGGACCGTGGTCAGCCGTCGTTTCACCTTGTCGTCGGTCATCGTCCATATGGTAGCCTCCCCAACGCATAGGCAGCAAGCATCGCATTCGGCACCGTGGCGGTTTAAGGACCGGCCCTGGCCCGAAACCGTCATAACCGTGCAACGAATTGCAATCAGCCAAGTTGATTGCGGTTGGAAATCGCGGTTTGGAGGAATGTGATGTCCATGAGCAAAATTCCTGCAGCGCTTTTCGTGATTGGCGCGATATTGCTCGGCGCACCGGCAATGGCTGCTCCGGTCACTCCTTTGTCCGGAGTCGCCAAGCCAACGGTGCAGGAGAGCGACCTGGTCCAAGCGCGTTTCGGCTGGTGGCACCGCGGCTGGGGCCATTGGCATAGTGCGCGCTATCGCTGCCGCCCCTACTGCGGCTGGGGCGGCTAGAGCATGATCCGGAAAAGTGCGTAGCGGTCTTCCGAAAAGATCATGCTCAAACAAAGAGCTAAATCGCGATGGAGATTCAATCTAAAGCCATCGCGCTTTAGGTCGCGAGGTCGCCTGGATTTCGGACCTATCCTGGCCCGCTAAGGTCTGTGCTCGCAGACATCGACCCATTCGGCGCCGACCAGTTCGGCCAGACGGTCAGGCGCGATGCGCACGGCGCTGTGGGTTGAGCCGGCAGCGGGCACCACCACGTCAAAAGCTTGCAGCGACACGTCGCAATAGATCGGCAGCGGCGCCTTCAGTCCGAACGGGCAGACGCCGCCGACCTCGTGCCCGGTGATCTCGGCGACCTCCTCGAGCCCGAGCATTTTTGGCTTGCCGCCGAACTGCGCCTTCACCTTCTTGTTGTCCATCCGCGACGTGCCGGCGGCGACGATCAGGATCACGCGGTCGCCGATCCGTAACGACAATGTCTTGGCAATGCGGCCGGGCTCGACGCCATAGGCCTCGGCAGCGAGCGGCACCGTGGCCGAACTGATCGGCGATTCAATCACTGATATGTCGGGGGCTTTCTCGGCGAAGAAGGCGCGAACGGATTCCAGACTCATGAGCGGGCGACAATTCCTGGCAGCTCGGCGAGTGAGCGAACACGGTGATCCGGCGCGAACCCGAGCTCGTCCATCTGGGTCCGGATCGCCTTGAACATGGTCAGCGGTGCCACGACTTCGTTCTCGACGCAAGCCAGCGCCATGGCCTCGGGCGTCACCCGCTCGATCCAGGCGACCTTCAGTCCGAACGCTTTCGCGCCCGCCACGTCCCACGGGTTGGAGGAGACGAACAGCACCTCGTCCGGGCTTGTGCCGAGCTTCTCGCCGATCAGCGCGTAGGCTTGCGGGCTCGGCTTGAAGATCCTGTTCGCATCGACGCTGATCGTGGCGTCGAGCAGCCGATCGAGCCCGGAGTTGCGGACGAGCGCGTCCAGCATGTCCGGGCTGCCGTTTGAGAGGATGGCAAGCTTGCGCGGCTTCAGCGCCGCAAGCGCGCTCGCCGCGTCCGGATAGAGGTCAAGGTGAAGATATTTCTCGATCACGCGCTCGAACGCAACAGCGTCATGGACGAGGCCGAGCACGCGCAGCGTATAGGCGAGCGAGTCGCGGGTAACAGTCGCAAAATCCTGGTAGCGCTGCATCAGCGAGCGCAACCAGGTGTATTCGAGCTGCTTGATGCGCCAGATTTGCGTGATGATCTCGCCGTAGCCCGGAAACGCATCCTCGGTGATGTCAGCCACCGACTGGATGTCGTAGAGCGTTCCGTAGGCGTCGAAGACGACGGCTTTGATCGTCACGCAGACCCTCAATCAGATTCTTGGGCTAGATCCCGAGCAGCTTTCTCGCGTTCGCCTTCAACACCTTCGGCCTGATCTCCTCGCGGATATCGATCTTGGCGAAATCAGCGAGCCAGCGGTCCGGCGTGATCACCGGCCAGTCCGAGCCGAACAGCATCTTATCCTGCAGGATCGAGTTGATATAGCGCACCAGGATCGGCGGGAAATACTTTGGCGACCAGCCGGACAGGTCGATATAGACGTTCGGCTTGTGGGTCGCGACCGACAGCGCCTCTTCCTGCCAGGGGAAGGAGGGATGCGCGAGGATGATCTTGAGGTCGGGGAAGTCGGCCGCGACGTCGTCCATGTACATCGGGTTGGAGTATTTCAGCCGCATGCCCATGCCGCCGGGCATGCCCGAGCCGACGCCGGTCTGGCCGGTGTGGAATAGCGCGATCGCGCCGCCATTGTTGATCTCTTCATAGAGCGGGTAGGCCAGACGGTCGTTGGCGTAGAAACCCTGCATCGTCGGGTGGAATTTGAAGCCGCGGACGCCGTATTCCTCGATCAGCTTGCGCGCCTCGCGCGCGCCCAGCTTGCCCTTGTGCGGGTCGATGGAGACGAAGGGAATGAGGACGTCGAGATGGTCGGAGGCGACCTCCAGCATCTCGTAATTGTTGTAGCGGCGGAAACCGGTCTCGCGTTCGGCATCGACCGGGAAGATCACGGCCGCGATGTTCTTGGCGCGATAATAGGCCGCGGTCTCCGGCACGGTCGGCGGATGCTTGTTGGGCGACTTGAAATACTCCGCCATCTGCGCCTGGAAGTCGTCATAGCCGTCGTCGGGATGGCAGCCGCAGGGTTCCTCGGCATGGGTGTGGATGTCGATCGCGACGACTTTCTCGATGTCAGGCAGTTTGAGTTTCGGCATCTGGATCCTCCCGGCAAACGCGTTTTCCGCAAATTGATTATATCATATAACGAATTTGGCAAGCCGCCATTGTTGCATTGGTCGGCGGCCATCCCCGCGCTGGCGCCTTTTCCGTTCCGATTGAATCGGAACGGGATGTGAAGGAGGAGCGCACATGATCCTCACGTTCGACAGTCTCAACGCCGGCGATCTCATTGAGGGCCCGCAATTCGCCGTCAGCCGCGAGTCCATCCGCCTGTTCTGCGATGCCTCGCTCGACTACAACCCGCTGCATCTCGACGACGACTACATGAAGGGCAGTTTTGGCAAGACCCAGTTCGGTGGCGTGATCATGCACGGCATGAACAATTTTGGCCTGATCTCGCGCATGATCACCGACTGGGCCTATCCGGCTGGCGCGATCCACCGCCGGCTCGAGACCCGCTGGCTGAAGCCGCTCCGGCCCGGCGACACCATCTGGCCGTCGGGACTCATCAAGGCGAAGCAGGCGACCGCAAAGATCGACGTCGTCGTGCGCAACTGGAACGAGGAGCGGGTCGCGACCGGGGAGGCCTTGGTCGAGTTCCCGGTGGATTAATGGGGCCGATTCAGGCCAAATCCGGAAGTCAGCTTGGGTTAATCGGCTCGAAACAGGTCGTTTGCATTGACACCGGCGCCCCCCATGGCTTAAGAACCGCCCCGTCCCGGGCGGTCGTCCGCCGGCGGGAAAGATCTCATTTTGCCACATTCGCGCGTGCCGAAACGGTAGTGCCGAACACGGCCTTTCGAACGTTCAGGATTCTGCCATGAAGGTCCGTAACTCGCTGAAATCGCTGCGCGGTCGCCACCGTGCCAACCGCCTGGTCCGCCGCAAGGGCCGGGTCTATGTGATCAACAAGGTGCAGCGCCGCTTCAAGGCTCGCCAGGGCTAAGCCCCGGCTGAGGCCTCGCGCCCGCCCGCAAGACCACGGTCTCACACGACTTTGACGCCGTCCTTGCTATGCAAGGGCGGCTTGTCGCGTTTAGACTTTCACCATGACAGTGAGATTCTTCGCACGCTCCCTCCGTCTGGCGGTTGTTCTGGCTGCGATCGTCGCCGTCGCCCCGGTGTTTGCCCAAAACCTTGGGCAGGACGGTCCCAAGGGGCCGCCGGTCAAGCAGAAGAAGCTGCCGGAGGCGCCAGCCAAGCTGCCGAAGGTCGATCGCAGCAAAAATCTCGATTTCCTGTTCGGAGCGCTGAAGGCGGCGCCGGACGACGCCAGTGCCAAGCATGTCGAGGCGCGGATCTGGGCGATCTGGCTGCAGACCCCGAGCGACACCGCGGCACTCCTGATGACGCGGGCGAAGGCAGCGGTCGATGCGCAGAAGATCGACGTTGCGATCAAGCTGCTCGACGCCGTGCTCAAGCTGCGACCCGACTATATCGAGGCCTGGAACCGGCGCGCGACGCTCTACTACATGCAGAACGATTACGGCCGGTCGCTGGCTGACATCCAGCAGGTGCTGATCCGCGAGCCCCGCCATTTCGGCGCGCTCGCCGGGCTCGGCATGATCATGCAGGAGCTCGGCGACGAGAAGCGCGCGCTGGATGCCTATCGCAAGGCGCTCGCCGTCAATCCGCACCTCGACAAGATCCCCGATCAGGTCAAGTCGCTGACCGAGAAGGTCGAGGGGCGCGATATCTAACCCTCAATTCGCAGCGTTCTTGAGCGATTGCGGCGTTCGGGCATTAACCACGCGCCGATCCGTCGCGTTGTCGGGGGATATCATTCCAGCCTGCGCGGACCTACCTGCATGACATGAACGGCAGGAGCGAAGCCATGAAATGCTGGATAGCCGCAGGCGCCTTGCTGCTCGCGACCGCAACGGCGGGCCTGGCGGATGGCATGTTCTGGGTGGTCGGCGATCGCGCCACGGGCAAATGCGAGATCGTGACCAGCAATCCGGTCATCATCGGCGACATCTGGTTCGGCGACGGCCCATATCGATCCCGAGCCGATGCGAAGCTTGCCCGCTCGACGATCCGTGCCTGTCCGCCGGCGAATCCCGACGAAGAGAAGGACGGCGAGAGCGCAACCGACTAGGTGATGCTCAAAGCAGAGGCTAAGGCGCCTTGCGCTCTAATGCAGCGCGCTGTTGCCGCGCTCGACCAGGCTGTGGTCGGCGGCCGCGGCGTAGAGCTTAGCGAGCTCGGTCTCGAGATGTTCGTTGATCAGCAGCAGCGCCCGCACGGCACCGCGAAGATCGCCATTGCAGCTCGCGACGATCTCGTCGATCGCAGCGTCGTTTGATCTGACACTCATCAAGGTATCTCCGGTTCAAACCAGACCATCTGCCGGTCGTTCCCGCGTTCCCTCGGGACTCGCGTGGAGGATCGGCGCCCATTTGCCCTAGATGGCCGAACCGACCGTGGCGATTATATGGACGAGGCGATGACGGTCGCATGAAGCCGATGCCGTCGACCTGAAATCCGCGGAATTGGCGCTGATTTTATTATGATTTTTGCTGTTCCAGATGCCCCCGCTATCCACAGGCCGTACTTTCCCTGGAACCGGCGGCGGGCGAAACTGTCATCGGTTAGAACCGTAGCTGTCGTGTGCCCAAGTTTTCCCGGACCATCTCCATGATCGTGATCTCAGTCGTGACGGCGCTGGCTGTGCTGGCGCTGATCACGCAAGCCGGCGTCTTTGCCGTCGAGCACGCCTATCCGCCACCGGGTGAGATGGTCGAGGTGGCCGGCGCAACGCTGCACGTCGTCGACCTCGGCCCGCGCGATTCCGGCCCGCCGATCGTGATGCTGCACGGCGCGAGCTCCAATCTCGAGGCGATGCGGCGCCCGCTCGGCGATCTCCTGGCGAAGGACCATCGCGTGGTCCTGATCGATCGTCCTGGCCATGGCTGGAGCACGCGGGCGCGGCGCGCGGATTCCACGCCCGACGTGCAGGCGCGCATGATCGACGAAGCGCTTGCCAAGCTCGGCATCGCCCGCGCCGTCTTTGTGGTGCACTCCTGGAGCGGCGCGCTCGGCGCCCGGATTGCGCTCGATCATCCGGCCCGTGTCGCGGGCCTCGTGATGCTCGCGCCGGTGACCCATCCCTGGCGCGGCGGCGTCGGCCGCTACAACAAGATCATCGCAACGCCGGTGATCGGTCCGTTGCTCGCCTACACGGTCACGCTCCCGCTCGGCTATTTCCTGCTCGATCCCGGCGCGCAAAGCGTTTTCCTGCCGCAACTGATGCCGGATGGATTTGTGAAGGACTCGGCGACGCCGCTGCTGCTGCGCCCGCGCGAGTTCATCGCCAACGCCTATGATCTGGTGACGCTGAAGGAGGCCGTCGCCGCGCAAGTTGCGCGCTACGGCGAGATCAAGGTTCCGACGGTGATCATCGCCGGCGAGCCCGACAAGACCGTGTCGACCAATATCCACGCCCGGCCGTTTGCCGCGACAGTCGCCAATGCGAAGCTGATCGTGCTGCCCGAGCTCGGCCACATGGTGCAGAACGCGGTGCCGGATCTCGTCAAGACCGAGATCGAGGCGATGATCGCGGGGATCGTTCCGGTGACGGCGGCCGCCGATTAGCGGCCGCCTCGGCGCGAGGCCTTACTGCTTGACCTTGCCGTCCTTGTCGAACTGGGCAATGAAGGTCCAGAGATTGTTGATCTCTGTCTCGTTCTTGATACCGGCGAACGCCATCTTGGTGCCGGGGATCTTGGCCTTCGGGTCCTTGATGTATTCCTTGAACGTCGCCTCGTCCCAGGTGATTCCGGAATTCTTGTTCGCGTCCGAATAATTGTAGTCCGGCGCAGTTCCGGATTTGCGGCCGTTGAGGCCGTTGAGCTCGGGGCCGACCTTGTTCTTGGCGCCTTCGCCGATGGCGTGGCAGGCCAAGCACTTGTTGAACGACGTCTTGCCGGCTGCGGCGTCCTGCGCCATCGCATTGGATGCTGCGGCGGTCATGGCGAGGGCAACCAGTGCGCCCAAAGTCAGTTTTGTCATAGGATGCTCTTCGTCTCTTCCCGGGGTCAGATTGAGGGTCGTGGTTTTGGCAGGTCCGCGACAGGTGGACAAGCCGTGAAACCTTGGCAGGTTTCACGATGCCAGACTTGCCCCAGAGAGAACTTGCGCTGCAACAAAGCAATGGGACCTTCGGATGACCATCCCAAAGTCTTGCCTAAATCCTTGCCCAAAGCCTTGCGGACATGATTGATTTGTCGTCACAAATTGCGCCGGCGAGGAGAGTTTCCGATTATGGCCATCATGATGCCTGCGAGCGACACCGCGGTCCTGGCGCGCCGCAGTGAGATCGTTGCCGCTCTTCGCGCGATCGTGCCGGGCGAGGGCGTGATCGACAGTCCGGCGGAGATGCGGGTCTATGAATCCGACGGGCTCACGGCCTATCGGCAGCCGCCCATGGTCGTCGTGCTCCCCGATACCACCGAGCAGGTGTCGCTGGTCCTGAAATATTGTGCCGCCGAGGGCATCAAGGTGGTGCCGCGCGGATCCGGCACGTCGCTGTCGGGCGGCGCGCTGCCGCTCGAGGACGGCGTGCTGCTCGGGCTCGGCAAGTTCAAGCGCATCCGCGAGATCGATTTCGACAACCGCGTTGTCGTCACCGAGCCAGGCGTCACCAATCTCGCGATCAGCCAGGCGGTCGCGCATGCCGGCTTCTACTATGCGCCCGATCCGTCCTCGCAGATCGCATGTTCGATCGGCGGCAATGTCGCGGAGAATTCCGGCGGCGTGCATTGCCTGAAATACGGCATGACCACCAACAACGTGCTGGGCTGCGAGATCGTGCTGATGAGCGGCGAGATTTTGCGGATCGGCGGCAAGGGGTGCGAGAACGCCGGCTACGATCTGATGGGCGTGATCACCGGCTCGGAGGGCCTGCTCGGTGTCATCACCGAGATCACGGTGCGGATCCTGCAAAAGCCCGAGACGGCGCGCGCGCTGATGGTGGGCTTCGCCGAAGTCGAGGCGGCCGGCGAATGCGTCGCGCGGATCATCGGCGCCGGCATCATTCCGGGCGGCATGGAGATGATGGACAAGCCCGCGATCCACGCGGCGGAGGCTTTCGTCCATGCCGGCTATCCGCTCGATGTCGAGGCGCTCCTCATCATCGAGCTCGACGGTCCCGGCGTCGAGGTCGACGAGCTGATCACGCGCGTGGAGGCGATCGCGCAAGCCTGCGGCTCGACCACCTGCCAGATCTCGACCTCGGAGGCCGAGCGCAATCTGTTCTGGGCCGGCCGCAAGGCGGCCTTCCCGGCGGTGGGTCGCATCTCGCCGGACTATCTCTGCATGGACGGCACCATCCCGCGCGGCGCATTGCCGAAGGCGCTGGCGCGCATCCGCGAGCTCTCGGAAAAATACCAGCTCGGCGTCGCCAATGTGTTCCATGCCGGCGACGGCAATCTGCACCCGCTGATCCTCTACGATGCCAACAAGCCCGGCGAGATCGAGCGCGCCGAGGCCTTTGGCGCCGACATCCTGCGCGCCTGCGTCGAGTTCGGCGGTGTGCTTACCGGCGAGCACGGCGTCGGCATCGAGAAGCGCGACCTGATGCCGGAGATGTTTTCGGAAGTAGACCTGAACCAGCAGCAGCGGCTGAAATGCGCCTTCGACGCGCAGGGCCTGCTAAATCCGGGAAAGGTGTTTCCGACGCTGCACCGCTGCGCCGAGCTCGGCCGCATGCACGTCCATGCCGGCAAGCTGGCGTTTCCGGATATTCCGCGGTTCTGAGGCGCGAGCGGCCCGATGCGCGCTTCGCCGCGATGCGCGAAATTTGCTTTCTGGTGTGAACTTCGTTACCGGCTCGTGTCGTGGATACGCTCAAGGTCAGAGACGCAAAAGACGTCGAAGAGGTGGTGCGCGCGGCGATTGCCAATGAGCAGCCGCTCGAGATCATCGGCCATGGCTCCAAGCGTTCAATCGGCCATGCGATGGCCACCAATGCCGTGCTCGACGTCTCCGCGCTCAACGCGGTGACCTCCTACGAGCCCAACGAGCTGATCATCACGGTTGAGGCCGGCGCGCCGCTTGCGGACGTGATGTCGCTGATCGACTCCAAGAACCAGCAATTCGCCTTCGAGCCCATGCACACCGCGCCGCTATTGGGCACGCCAGCCCTGGGCACTATCGGCGGCATGATCGCGGCCGGGCTGGCCGGTCCGCGGCGTATCCGGGCGGGCGGGGCGCGCGACCATCTCCTGGGCGCGCATGCGGTGTCCGGCTTCGGCGACAGTTTCAAGACCGGCGGCAAGGTGGTGAAGAACGTCACCGGATACGATCTCTGCAAATTGCTGGCGGGGTCCTGGGGCACGCTCTCGGTCATGACCGAGGTGACGCTGAAGGTCATGCCGAAGCCCGAGGCCGAGCGGACGCTGCTGTTGCGCGGTCTGGACGATGCCGCCGCCAACAAGGCGATGACCGCTGCGCTCGGCTCGCCATTCGACGTCTCCGGCGCCGCCCATCTGCCGAAATCGGCCTTCCGCCCCAAAATGGAGGGGCTGGGCGCGATCGCCTCACAGGGCGAGGCGCTGACCGTGCTGCGGCTTGAGGGCATCACGGCCTCCGCCGCCCACCGCGCCGCCTCGTTGCGCGAATTGCTCGCGCCGTTCGGAACGGCCGTGGTGGTGGAGGACGATGCCTCGGCTGCGCTCTGGGCCGCGATCCGCGACGTGCTGCCGTTCGCCGCCGGCGGCGCGCTCGGCGCCTGGCCGGTGTGGCGGATCGTCTGCCCGCCGGCCGCAGGTGGAACGCTCGGCCAGCAATTGGCACGCGAGACCGGCGGGGACGTGCTCTACGATTGGGGCGGTGGGCTGATCTGGGCAGCGCTGCCGCCGAACGCCGATGCGCATGCAGCGGCCGTCCGCAGGCGCGCGGACGCCGTCGGCGGGCACGCCATGCTGGTCCGCGCCAGCGAGGACATCAGGCGCAGTGTCGAGGTGTTCCACCCGCAGCCAGCTGGCGTCGCGGCCCTGGGCGAGCGGGTGCGGGCGAGCTTCGATCCGAAGACCATCCTCAACCGGGGGCGCCTGACGCGGGGCGCGGCGGCGGCATGAAAACCGAGTTCTCACTGGCGCAGCTCGCCGACCCCGATATCGCGGAAGCCGACAAGATCCTGCGCGCCTGCGTGCATTGCGGCTTCTGCACCGCCACCTGTCCGACCTATGTGCTGCTCGGCGACGAGCTCGACAGCCCGCGCGGCCGCATCTACCTGATCAAGGAGATGCTGGAGAAGGACCAGGCGCCGACATCGGAGGTGGTCAAGCATATCGACCGCTGCCTGTCGTGCCTTGCCTGCATGACCACCTGTCCGTCCGGGGTGAACTACATGCACCTCGTCGACCAGGCCCGGGTCAGGATCGAGGAGCGCTATCAGCGGCCGGTTGTCGAACGGCTGTTGCGCGCGGTGCTCGCCTTCGTCCTGCCGGACCCGGCGCGCTTCCGCGCCAGCATGTGGCTGGCGCGGCTCGCCCGGCCGTTCGCAGTGCTCCTGCCGTCACCACCGCCATCGGCCACGCCCGGCCTGACCTCGCGGCTCAAGGCGATGCTCGCACTTGCGCCGGGGCGTTTGCCGCCGCCGGGGCCGGTTTCCGGCAGCGTGTTTGCGCCGCTCGGCAGGAAGCGCGGCCGGGTCGCGCTGCTGCAGGGCTGCGCCCAGCAGGTGCTGGCGCCGCGCATCAATCAGGCGGCGATCAACCTTTTGACCCGCCACGGCGTCGAGGTCGTGCTGGTGAAGGACGAGCAATGCTGCGGCGCGCTGACCCATCACCTCGGCCGCGACGGCGACGCGCTGGCGCGGGCCCGGGCCAACGTCGCGGCATGGCGCGCGGAAGCCGCCAAGGAAGGCCTCGACGCCATCCTGGTGACGACGTCCGGCTGCGGCACGGTGGTCAAGGACTACGGCTATCTCTTGCGCGAGGATCCCGACTTCGCGGCCGATGCCGCGCACGTCTCGCAGCTCGCAAAGGACATCACCGAATACGTCGCCGGCCTGCCGTTGCAGACGACGACGCGGCGAGACGACTGGCAGGACAACGTCGTCGTTGCGTATCACTCGGCTTGTTCACTGCAGCACGGACAGAAAATCAGAGAGCTTCCGAAAGAATTGCTTTCCAAGAATGGATTCGTGGTGAAAGATGTCCCGGAGAGCCATTTGTGTTGCGGTTCGGCGGGGACATACAACATTCTCCAGCCCGACCTTGCGGGCAGGTTGCGTGATCGCAAGGTCGCCAACATCGCGAGCGTCAAGCCGGACATGATCGCCGCGGGCAATATCGGCTGCATGGTGCAGATTGCCGGCGGCACGTCAGTTCCGGTCGTGCACACGATTGAGCTTCTCGATTGGGCGACGGGCGGTTCGCGGCCGACCATGAATTGATCGGCTGGCGCCGCGCCCGGAGGTGGAGACGACTGAAGACGCCCGATCGATCATAGTTCGGCGGCAACAGGAGGATCACGATGGCGAAAGCGAAGAAGAAGAAAAGCAAGAAGGCCAAAAAAGCCAAGAAGGCCGTAGCGGCGAAGAAGACCGCCAAGAAGAAGACATCCAGGAAGACGAAGAAGGCCGCGAAGAAAGCAGCCAAGAAGTCGGCAAAGAAGGCCGCCCCGAAGAAAGCTGCCAAGAAGGCTGCGAAGAAAATTGCGAAGGCGGCTCCCAAGAAGGCAGCAAAGAAAGCCGCTCCCAAGAAGGCCGCACCGGCCCCCAAGCCCGCAGCTCCGATGGCAGCTCCTGCTCCCGAGCCCGCGCCGGAGGCGAGCTGGGCGACCCCTTCGACGGCTGCTGACGCTTCGTCCGCACCGGCCGAAGGGCAGGGCTAGCCGCCCCTCAACACAATCCTGGGACTTGCCCAGCAAGAAGGCCGCAGCGGTAACGCTGCGGCCTTTTTGCATCGTTGGGGCCTGCCGGACTCAGCCCCTTTGATTCGCGGTGACGTTCTCCCCACACCTCGACCGCCCCCCGTAGAAACACGAGGCTCAAAGCACACCATGCAAGGCAAATATTGTGTTCGAGATGCAACACACGCCGATAACCTTTGCCGGAATCGGTAGAACGCCTAAAAAGTCGGCAGTTGCTCGCGTTTTTTGCTTCACTGTCACTGTCCCCCGGACCAGATTGCGTTTGTTAGAAATTTCGCAGTCAGGTCGCATGCCCCGGGGGCGCCGGGATCGGACTGGCCTTAACTCGGTGATGGGGATCGCAATGAAGAAGTTGGCTTTGTTGGCAACGGCGCTGGCAATGGTTTCGGGTTCGGCTCTGGCGGCAGACATGCCGGTGAAGGCCGTGAAGGTACCCCCGCCGCCGGCCTTCGATCCCTGGGATATCGCCTTCGGCGGCGGTATCATGAACGACTACATCTTCCGCGGTATCACCCAGTCGAACCACAAGCCGTCGGTCACGGCCTATTTCGAGCCGCGCTACAACGTCACCAAGGACCTGCAGCTCTATATCGGCGCGTCCGCTGAAAGCATCTCCTTCCCGAACCGCGCTGCCGCCGAGGTCGACATCTACGGCGGTATCCGCCCGACCTTCGGCGCCTTCGCCTTCGACATCGGCGTCTGGGGTTACCTGTATCCGGGTGGCACCTGCTACTTCGGCGCTCCCGGCATCGACTTCGCCGGCAACTTCCAGGGCGCCGACTGCGCCGAGAAGGCCCTGCTCAACGCCAATGTGATCAAGAAGAACCTCAACTTCTTCGAAGTCTACGGCAAGGTGACCTACACCGTGAACGACAACTGGGCGTTCGGTGTGAACGAGTACTACACCCCGAGCTACCTGAACTCGGGCGCCTGGGGCAACTACACCTCGATCACCGGCAAGTACACCGCGCCCAGCACCCTGTTCGGTTCGAGCGGCGTCGGCATGTTCGTCTCGGGTGAGTTCGGCCGTCAGTGGCTCGGGACCTCCGACAGCTTCTACGGCACCTTGGCGTTCCCGAACGGCATCAAGTACGCCGACTACAACACCTGGAACATCGGCGTCGCCTTCACCTACAAGGTGTTCACGCTGGACCTGCGCTACTACGACACCGACCTCTCGAAGGGTGACTGCAACGCCTTCACCAGCGACTTCGCGGCGCGCGGCAACATCACCGCCTCGACCGGTACCTTCGTGACCGCGATCAATCCGTCCGGTGTCGGCTCGAACTGGTGCTCCGCCGCCGGCGTTGCCAAGCTCTCCTTCGACCTGACGGCGATGACCAACCTGAAGTAAGTTTCTCCCTGAGACGACTGAAAAGGGCGGCAGATCGATCTGCCGCCCTTTTTGTTTTCGGGGACTGTTCCGCCACCCACTCCGTCATGCCCGGGCTTGTCCCGCTTGCGGGGTCGAAGCCCCTTCGGCGCGGCGCAGGGCCGGGCATCCACGTTCTTCGTGCGGAGGGAAAGGCCATGGATGGCCGGGACGTAGGCGAGCGGAAGCGACGCCGTCCTACGGACGGCTGTGCCCGGCCATGACGATGCGGAAATATTGAGCCCTCGCCTTCAGCGTGCCTCCGAGCTCGCCGGCTCGCCGATACCCCGGAGCACATGCTGCTCGCCGTCCCGAACCAGCGCGACGTTGCGGGTGTGGAAGGCCTCAAGCGTCGAGCGGTGTCCGATCGAGACGATCGTGGTCGACGGCAGCTTCTCCTCGAGCAGCCGGTAGAGCCGCTCTTCGGAAGGCTCGTCCAGCGACGCGGTCGCCTCGTCTAGGAACAGATAGTCCGGTGCATGCAGCAGCGCCCGCGCCAGGCCCAGCCGCTGCTGCTCGCCGAGCGACAGCATCCGGTTCCAATGCCCATCCTCCTCCAGCCGCTCGGCAAGCTTGGGCAATCCGACCGCAATCACCGCCTCGCGGATCTGCCCCGGTTTGAAGACGTCACGCTCGGCCGGATAGACGATGGCGTCGCGCAGCGCGCCGACCGGGAAGTACGGCCGCTGCGGCAGCATCATCAGCCGGGCCTTTCCGGGGATTGCAATCGTCCCCTTGCCGAACGGCCAGATGCCGGCGATGGCGCGGAACAGCGTCGACTTGCCCGAGCCTGACGGGCCCGTCACCAGCACGCGCTCGGAGACGCCGATCGTGAAGTCGTCGGCGGTGACCAGCGGCGTGCCGTTCGGCAGTTTTACCAGCAACGCTTCGAGTCCGATCGTCCGTTCGCCTTCGGAAGGGCTGAAGCCGATCGTCTGCTCCTGCTTCTCGAGCTTGTTGGCCGAGGAGATCGACATCTCAAAGCCGTCGAGACGGGCAACGACCGCACGCCATTCGGCAATTGTACGATACGACGTAACGAAGAACGACAATGCGTCCTGCACACTGCCGAATGCCGAGCCGGTCTGCATCATGGCACCAAGCTGAATCCTCTTTGCGAAGAAGGCCGGCGCGATGAGCACGTAGGGGAAGATTACGGCCGCCTGATTGTAGCTGTTGGTGAATGCGGTGATTCGTTTGGTCCGGCTCATGATCGCATACCAGTTGCCGATCACCGCGCCGAAGCGCTGAAGCAACCGCTGGCGCTCGGCAGTCTCGCCCTTCAATAGTGCGATCTGCTCGGAATTCTCGCGAACCCGGACCAGGTTAAAGCGGAAATCGGCCTCATAGCGCTGCTGCTCGTAATTGAGATTGATGAGCGGCGAACCGATCCACTGAGTGAGTGCCGTGCCGAGAATTGCATAGATTATCGCGGCCCAGACCAGATAGCCGGGTATCGCGAAATCCATGCCGAAAAGATGCAAGGGGGCCTCATTGGACAGTCCCCACAGGATGATCACGAACGAGAAGAAGCTCACAATCGAACTGAGCAGACCCACGCCGATCGACAGCGTCAGTTCGACGAACGATTTGACATCGTCGGTGATGCGCTGATCAGGGTTATCGGCTGCATCCCCCATTAGCTGCATACGGTAATGCGTTGCGCCGTCGAGCCATTCACCGACATAGTGCCGGGTGAGCCAGTTGCGCCAACGGATCTGGAGCCATTGATTCAGGTAGAGCTGATAGACCGACAGCGCCACGAAAGCCGAAGCGAGGCCAATGAAGATCCAGATCTCCCTGACGAAGACCTCCCAGTTGTAGTCCTGAAGGGCGTCGTAAAATCGCTTCTGCCACTGGTTCACCAGGACATTGATTGCGACCAGCGACAATTGGAGCACGATCACAGCGGCAAGCAGGCCGCGGCCGGCCCATTTGTCCTCGGATCGGAAATAGGGGGCGGCGATACGCCCAACGATCGCGAGCGTCGCGCGGATGTTGTTCACAGACTTGGATCTCCTGCGGGATGGCGCAAATGCCTGAGGTCACGGCAGAAATAAGCGCGCTTAGACTTAAGTTGCAAATCTCGCGATTTGCGTTGGCATGTCCCTGCTGGCAACCCTAGCATGGTCAAAATGTCGCAGGGTGGGGTCGTCGGGGACTTCGCGACCTTGTGAGCAGGGGGGCGACCACCCCTGGGGATGCCAGGACGCCCGAGCTCTGAAGGCGCCATCGCTCCCTGTCAATCATGCCGGACCGTCCACGCTGGCCGGCATGCCGTAAAAACGGCGTGGGGAAGGATGACTATGTGGAATCAAATCTACGACCCGCTTCATAGCCCGGTTCTGTCCACCATCGCGGCGGCAGTCCCCGTCGTCACGCTGCTGGTCCTGATCGCGAGCGGCCGCGTCCAGGCGCACATCGCCGCCGTCATCGCCGTCATCGTCACCAACCTCATCACGATCTTCGTCTTCACCATGCCGGCGAACATGTCGATCCGCGCCTCCGTGCTCGGCATCGTCACCGGCTTCTTCCCGATCGGCTGGATCGTCCTCAACGTCATCTTCCTCTACCAGGTGACGGTGACGACGGGACGCTTCGAATTGTTGAAGCGTGCGGTCGGCGGCGTTACCGAGGACCGGCGGCTGCAACTCCTGTTGATCGCGTTCTCGTTCGGCGCGTTCTTCGAAGGCGCCTCGGGTTTCGGCACGCCGGTTGCGATCACCGGCGCGGTGCTGATCGGGCTCGGCTTCTCGCCGCTCGCAGCCTCCGGCCTGTCGCTGATCGCCAACACCGCGCCGGTCGCCTATGGCGCGCTCGGCACGCCGATCCAGGGCCTCGCGCAGGTCACCGGGCTCGATCCCTATATTCTCGGCGCGATGGTCGGACGGCAATTGCCGTTCTTCTCGCTGATCGTGCCGTTCTGGGTGGTGTGGGCCTTTGCGGGCTGGAGGGGAATGAAGGACATCTGGCCGGCGATCCTCGTCACCGGCGTGTCGTTCGCGGTCCCGCAATTTGTGATCTCGAACTTCATCAATCCCTGGATCGTCGATATCGGCGCCTCGCTGATTTCGATGGGCGCGCTCATCCTGTTCCTGAAGGTCTGGCGACCGAGACAGCTCTGGTTGTCGCCGGAGCTGCGCGGGCACGATGAATCGCATGCGACCATGGCGCCAGCGAAGCCGCTGGACAAAACTCCGCTCACGCAAGCCGAACTCTGGAACGCGCTCCTGCCATGGATCATCGTCTGCATCGTGATGCTGGTCTGGGGCAGCGGCTGGTTCAAGACCTGGGCGAACGCGATCTTCGTCTGGAACTATCCGGTGCCGGAGCTGCACCAGATGATCAACAAGATGCCGCCTGTCGCGGCGAAGCCGACGCCGGAAGCTGCGGTGTTCGGCTTCACCTACCTGTCCTTCACCGGCACGGGCATGCTGATCGCGGCGATCATCTCCGGCTTCCTGATGGGGGTCGGACCCGGCAAGCTGCTCGTGCAATATGGCCGCACCATCCGGCTCTGCGCGATCTCGCTGATCACGATCTCGGCGATGCTCGCGATCGGCACGCTCACGCGCCTGTCCGGCGTCGACGCGACGCTCGGTCTCGCCTTCGCCGCCACCGGCGTGCTCTATCCCTTCTTCGGCACGCTGCTCGGCTGGCTGGGCGTGGCGCTGACGGGATCGGACACCGCCTCCAACGTGCTGTTCGGCAATCTCCAGAGGATCACCTCCGAACAGCTCGGCCTGTCGCCTGTGCTGATGGCGGCGGCCAACTCCTCCGGCGGCGTGATGGGCAAGATGATCGACGCGCAGTCGATCGTCGTCGCCTCCACCGCGACCAACTGGTACGGCCATGAGGGCACGATTTTGCGCTTCGTGTTCTGGCACTCGATCGTGCTGGCCTGCATGGTCGGTGTGCTAGTGACACTGCAGGCCTATGTCTGGCCGTTCACGGCGCTGGTTCTGAAATAGCCGGACGCCCGTCTCCATGACATCCCCGCGGGGCCTGCTCCGCGGGGGTTTTGCATCCGGCGCTGGCGAACCTTCTCAAGTGCGTCGCCGTCTTATAGAAGGTGCGCCAAATCAGGACGGTCGAGGGGTTTTATGGCTTTGGTGAAGCAGATTGTGTGTGCGGCTGCGGCTGTGTTGCTGACGGCCGGTGCCGCTCATGCCGATGACGGCTTTCCCTTCGGGACCGAGATGACGCTGGAGGCCTTGCCGCAGCCGGGCTCGAAGCGGGTGCCGAACATCGAGATCGGGGACAATGGCGAGGTGATCCTGGAGCTCTGGTGCAAGGCCGCCAAGGGCCAGTTCTCGATCGCCGGCAACACCGTGATCTTCGTCCCCGGCCAGGTGCAGGACCGCTCCTGCCCGCCCGCCAAGGCGCAGGCCGATGACGAGCTCGTCGCAGCGCTGGCCGAGGCCGCCACCTGGAAGCGCCAGGGCGAGATCGTGACCTTCATCGGCCCGAAGCAATTGCGCTTCCGCATCAACGGGAACTAGCTGTCATGCCCCGCGAAGGCGGGGCATCCAGTACGCCGCGGCTTATCCGTATTCGTCACCGCCTCTGGAATACTGGATCGCCCGCCTGCGCGGGCGATGACTGAGAGTGGGGCGCGTAGCTTACAAGACTACGTCACTTCCACACCGACTTGTCGGCGTCCCAGCGCTGGCCCTTCAATTCCCTGGCGAGCGCCTCGATCGAGCCGTTGTCGTCGGGCTGTTCGCCCTCTTCGTCGGCGCTGGTCTCGTCCGACAGATTGAGCTTTGCGCCGCTGCTCTCGTCCGCGGTGGTCACCGCCGGGCTGCCGATCCACAGCATCAGCCTGTCGGAGGCGCCGGGCTTGTCTGACGAGACGAGGCCCGCGACCTCGATCGTGTCGGTGAGCTCCAGCGCCGGGAAATCCTTGTTCGGCCGCTTGAAGGTGAGCTTGAGCTTGCCGGTCGCGGCGTTGAAGCTCGATGACACCGGCTTTGCGGCAAGCGTCTTGCTGAGAACGCTGGAGACGGTGGCCGCGAGCTTGTCCCTGGCGATCTTGTCGCCGTCGCGCCAATCGGCGGCGGCAAAGCGGATGGTGCGGTCCATCTCCACCACGCCGGCGGTCCACCCCGCAGCGGTGACGCCGGGCGTTGCCTTGAACTTGGCGAGCAGCGCGCCGGCCCGCTCGGGATCGACCGACATGTTGATGGTCTGCTCGCCGGCGCGCAGCGCATCGCAGCCGACCGAGAGGCTCCCGAGCGTCACCTCGACGTCCTGACCTTTGAGGCTCTTCAGGAAGTCGATCGCAGCATCCAGCTTGACCTTGACCGCGATCGCCTCCGGCGAGACCTCGGTAAAATCCTTCGGTGCCGCGGTGATGCCGTCGTCGGTGGTCTGGTTGTCCAGAAATTCCTTCTCGCTGAGATCGGAATTGTCGGGCGAGGTCACTTCCGTCACGACGCCGCCGATTGAGATCTGGCCGCGGAACTCGAAGGTATCGCCGCTCTGCTTGCGCGCCAGCTTGACGGTGACCGGCGCCTTCTCGCCCAGGCTTTGCGTCGTGCCCGACAGCGTCTGGCCGTTGATCTGGAGATTGGCGACGAAGCGGTCCTTGCGATCGGAATTCTTCGCCACGGGATAGCAGACGTCGAGCACGGCCGCGGTCACCGTCTTGCCCTGCCGGGTCTCCTTGAGGATCACGTCGGCGTTGCCGTCCATCAGCCCGTCGATCGAGGTGAAATAGCGCGTCTCGGGCCCGGTGGGCGCCGTGGCCTTCGGCGACAGCTTCATCTGGGCGGAGGCGACGTCGGGCGAGGCCGCTAGCGCGGCGACCAAAAGAGCTGTCGAGCAGACCAGAAGCGCGCGCATCGATGAAATTCCTCGAAAGATCAGAATCGGCGCGCCACCGTAGTGGGTTTTCGCCGGCGGTTGAATTGGAAAGCGGGCCAATTCTCGGCAAAAAAGAAGGCCGCCCGGAGGCGGCCTTCGTGAGACTGTAACGGAAGGGATGGGTCAGAAGCCCATGCCGCCGCCGCCGGCCGGCATCGCCGGGGCTGCGTCCTTCTTCGGCAGCTCGGCGACCATGGCTTCGGTGGTCACCAGCAGGCCGGCCACCGAGGAGGCGTCCTGCAGCGCGGTGCGCACCACCTTGGCCGGGTCGATGATGCCCTTCTCAACCATGTCGACATAGTTCTCGGTCTGGGCGTCGAAGCCGAAGGTCTCGGACTTGTTCTCCAGGATCTTGCCGACGACGATCGAGCCTTCCACGCCCGCGTTCTCGGAGATCTGGCGAAGCGGGGCTTCGAGCGCCTTGAGCACGATGTTGATGCCGGCCTGGACGTCGGCATTGGCGTTGGTGATGCGACCGACCGCCTTCTTGGCGCGCAGCAGCGCGACGCCGCCGCCCGGGACGATGCCTTCCTGCACCGCGGCGCGGGTGGCGTTCAGCGCGTCCTCGACGCGGTCCTTCTTCTCCTTGACCTCGATCTCGGTCGCACCGCCGACGCGGATCACCGCGACGCCGCCTGCGAGCTTGGCCAGGCGCTCCTGGAGCTTCTCGCGGTCATAGTCGGAGGTGGTCTCCTCGATCTGCGCCTTGATCTGGCCGACACGAGCCTCGATGTCCGGCTTCTTGCCGGCGCCGTTGACGATCGTGGTGTTCTCCTTGTCGATCACCACCTTCTTGGCGCGGCCGAGCATCTTCACCGTGACGTTCTCGAGCTTGATGCCGAGCTCTTCGGAGATGAGCTGGCCGCCGGTGAGAATCGCGATGTCCTCGAGCATGGCCTTGCGGCGGTCGCCGAAGCCCGGCGCCTTGACGGCGGCAACCTTGAGGCCGCCGCGCAGGCGGTTGACGACGAGCGTCGCCAGGGCCTCGCCCTCGACGTCCTCGGCGATGATGACGAGCGGCTTGCCCGACTGCACCACGGCTTCCAGCACCGGCAGCATGGCCTGCAGGCCGGAGAGCTTCTTCTCGTGCAGGAGGATGTAGGCATCCTCGAGCTCGGCGGTCATCTTCTCAGCGTTAGTGACGAAGTAGGGCGACAGATAGCCGCGGTCGAACTTCATGCCCTCGACGATGTCGACCTCGGTGTCGAGCGACTTGTTCTCTTCGACGGTGATGACGCCCTCGTTGCCGACCTTCTGCATCGCCTGGGCGATCATCTTGCCGATGGCGGTGTCGCCGTTGGCCGAGATGGTGCCGACCTGGGCAACCTCGGAGGAGGCGGCAACGGGCTTGGCGCGCTTCTCGATGTCCTTGACCACGGCCGCGACCGCGGAGTCGATGCCGCGCTTGAGGTCCATCGGGTTCATGCCGGCGGCAACCGCCTTGGCGCCTTCGCGCACGATCGCCTGGGCCAGCACGGTCGCGGTGGTGGTGCCGTCGCCGGCGAGGTCGTTGGTCTTGGAGGCGACCTCACGCACCATCTGGGCGCCCATGTTCTCGAACTTGTCCTCGAGCTCAATCTCCTTGGCGACGGTGACGCCGTCCTTGGTGATGCGGGGCGCGCCGAAGCTCTTCTCGATGACGACGTTGCGGCCCTTCGGGCCGAGCGTCACCTTGACGGCGTTGGCGAGAATGTCGACGCCGCGCAGCATGCGATCGCGCGCGTCTCCGGAAAACTTGACGTCTTTGGCAGCCATTATGAAAACTCCTGGAATGATTGGATACGGTTGGTTGCCGTCACCGCCGGCTCTCCTTCCCCTCTCCCCTTGTGGGAGAGGGTGGACGCGATGCGAAGCATCGCGGACGGGTGAGGGGTCTGTCTCCGCGGACGGAGACCCCTCATCCGGCGCGCTTTGCGCGCCACCTTCTCCCACAAGGGGAGAAGGGAAGAAGAGGAGTGCTCCGACAACCGGCTTGCGACGGCGGTTGGCTGATGGCCTTAGGCCAGCACGCCCATGATGTCGGACTCCTTCATGATCAGGAGCTCTTCATTGTCGATCTTGACCTCGGTGCCGGACCACTTGCCGAACAGCACGCGGTCGCCGACCTTGAGGTCGATCGGGATCAGCTTGCCGGCCTCGTCACGGCCACCGGGGCCGACGGCGACGACTTCACCCTGGGACGGCTTTTCCTTGGCGGTGTCCGGAATGATGATGCCGCCCTTGGACTTTTCCTCGGCATCGATACGTTTGACCACGACACGGTCATGCAGCGGACGAAATTTGGATTTAGCCATGACGTTTCCCTTTGGAAGGCTCGCTTCGGAATCAGCGGAAGTGGGTGGGGGCCGCGCCCTCGTCCGACCTCTGGGGATCGAACGGCACGCTTAGCAATCTGCCTTTCGGAGTGCTAATAGAGGCCCGGGAATATGGCTTGGCTTCGATCCTGTCAAGCAAAGGTGGTTAAGCGATTGGTGATGCGGATATAGGATGGTGTGGGAGAAACTCATTCGGGGCCGCGGACGTCATCCACGACGTCATTGCTCCGACAGCGGTTTTGCGCTTGGCTGCCGGAAGGGGTGCGGCCACGGTTCAGTTCGGGGGAATGCCATGATCAGTTCAGCTCACGCGCGGACGGTTGCCAATCTGGCCGCCGCCTCGGCCCTGGCGCTGCTGCTGGGCGCCTGCGGAGGCGGCATGAGCCTGCCGTCGTTCTCGTCGGCGCCGTCGCCGGAAGCCGAGCCGGGCGTCGCCCCGGAGATGCCTGCGACAATCCGTTCCGACGAGATCGTCGGTCGCTGGGGTCTCGCCTCGTTCCAAAATCCCGCCGACCGGGCCCGCACCGAGGCGGCTGCGCGTGCGCAGTGCAAAAACCCCTATGTGATCAGCGCCGGCTCGTCGGGCGGCGTGATCATGCATCTCGCCGACCAGGCCACCCCGCAGGAACTGCGGCTCAAGGGCTCTCCGAGCGGCAAGAACTATATCGGCCCCGCCGGCCCGACCCCCGGCGAGCAGGACCGCGAGATCGTCTCGTTCGACGGCCGCGTCCTGATCACCCGCTTCATCGACAAGGACGCCGCCACCCGCTACGGCAACATGGTCTACGTCCGCTGCGCGCCCAGGGCGTGATTTCTCTCCTTCGTCATTCCGGGATGGTCTGAAGGACCAGACCCGGAATCTCGAGATTCCGGGTTCGGTCCTGCGGCCCCCGGAATGACATCAACAACTAGCCCCAAAAACAGAAACGCCGGCCTGAGGGCCGGCGTTTTGCTTATCTCTCTGTCACGTCCGCTCAGTCGAACAGCGCGTCGATGTCGTCCTGCGAGGCGTGGCCGACATCGCCGGCGAGCTTCGGGCCGTTGAGCAGCTTGGCGTCCTCATCGCGGGTGTCGACGATCGGCGCTGCGTGCGCCTTGATCGCATCGACGCCGCCCCAGATCTCCATCATCGCATTGATGTGCTGCTCGATGAACTTCATCGTGGTCATGACCTTGCTGATGCGCTGGCCGGTCAGGTCCTGGAAGTTGCAGGCTTCGAAGATCGAGATCACGCGTTCCTGGATGTCGTCGGCCAGGCGCTTCTGCTGGTCGACCGAATCCACCTTGGAGAGGGCGCTCGCCGCCTGGTCGATCGACTCGGCCGCTTCGAGGATCTGCTGGGTGGCCTGTTCGGTGCCGCCGACGACCGCGCCGAGCTCGCCATTGACCTTGGCCATCTCGCCGCCGTCAAAGCTCTTGCCGTGCAGCGTCGCGATCTCGCGCTTGGTGCGGTTGATGGCGTCGTGAATGAGATCGAGCTCGACCTTGAGCTTCTCGCACTGTTCGATCTGCGCGCGGTAGGTTTCCAGCATTGCGCGCGTGTCGGCGACTTCCTGCGCCACGACGGCTTCGGTCGAGGCCGGCGCAGCATGCGCGCCCGCGCCATGGCCGTTCCTCGCCATCTGCGCGCGGATCGCGCGCAACTCGGCCATGATCTCGCCGTGCATCGGTGCGGCCTCGTCGGTCATGTCGGGAATCTGCATCTCGCCGACGATGCCTTCCTCGACGCGAAAACGTTTGCGGTGAACAGCCATTCTGTTACTCCCCCCACTCACTCACGCGCCTTTCTAGACTGAAGCGATTTAACACGAGGTTCACGCGCGGAACTGTAATTCAACTGCTTCTGATTGTGCGAAAACCTGCGGTTAACCATGCCGGGGCGCCGTTCACCGAAAATAAACGCTAGTCGCCAAATCCCGCGTCCGTTGACGACGTGGTGAATCAAAACGGCTGTTACGTTTACCAAACGAAGCGGCTTTTGATTTTAAGTGGCCTGGTCGCGACGGCGGATTCAGTGAAACGCCGGGTCGCGATGAACGGCACAGACGAAACAGTACAGAGTACGTCGATGTTCAAGAAAATGTCCGTCGCGCTGCTTGGCGGCGCGTGCACCCTCGTCGCCGGCGTCGATCCGGCCTCCGCAATCGATACCGCGGCCCCCACCGAGCCGACCGTAGTTTACGCGCGTGAGCAGCAGCCCCAGCCGGTGCGCGTCGCCTCCAACGAGCGATCAGGCATGGGCGGCGGCTTCATCGAGTTCCTGTTCGGCGACCGGCCGCAGGGCCAAGTACAGGGTCAGGCGTACTATCCGCAACAGCAGCCGATGTATCAGCAGCAGCCGGCCTATTACGACGAGCGGCGTCTGCCGCCGATGGGCCAGCCGCAGATGCAAGGCATGCCGCAGGAAGAGGCGCTCGATCCGCGCCAGCGCCCGTTCGATCCGAAGTTCGAGAAGCAGCTCGTCGACTATCACGGCAACGAAGGCTCCGGCACCGTCGTCGTCGATACGCCGAACAAGTTCCTCTATCTGGTGCAGGGAGGCGGCAAGGCGATGCGTTACGGCATCGGCGTCGGGCGACCGGGTTTCACCTGGTCCGGCGTCAAGACGATCTCGGCAAAACGCGAATGGCCGGCCTGGACGCCGCCCGCCGAGATGCTGGCGCGCCGCCCCGATCTGCCGCGCCACATGGAAGGCGGGCCGGAAAATCCGCTCGGCGCGCGCGCGATGTATCTGGGCTCCTCGCTGTACCGTATCCACGGTTCCAACGAGCCCTGGACCATCGGAACCAACGTATCCTCCGGCTGCATCCGCATGCGCAACGAGGACGTCATCGATCTCTACGGCCGCGTCAATGTCGGCACCAAGGTCGTGGTGATGTGAGGAATCCGCCGGCATCGGCGATGCCGCGGATGTGAGCGATCGTGAAGGCACGGCGGATTGGTGCGGGAAAGGCCGAGTCCTACGTAGCACGCACAGCTACTCAACTTGGAGCAACGCGATGCGTACGATCTTGGCTTTGGGTATTCTCGTCGCCCTGACCGCCTCGGCCAGTGCGGGGACGGTCCAGCATCGGCGGCATGCCGCGCCCGCCGCCCAGAACTTCGCCCCCAAGCTCACGCCGCGTGCGGCTGAGGGATATGCCTATGTTCCTTACGCGGCTCCGTACTCGGCCCCGGCCGGATACGGCAATCCCTACCAGAACTGGGGCGGCTGACCGCAGTCGCCACTACGATCTGCGGCGGCCGACGGTGCCGAGACGAGAAGCGACGGAGCAGCGATGCCCGCGTGATGAATGCGAACGCAGTGCGCGAGCGGGGCGCTTCAACCGCCGCGCCGATAGCTCTGCCTCCCTGACGCGCTCGTGAAGTCCCTCCAACTCGTGCAACTCGGTGATGAGATGCGTTGTCACGTCGGTGAAGGTTGCAATGCGCTGCTGAAGTGGACTCATTTTTAAGACCTCGACTATAACCGGAGAGGTGACCACATCGGGTGTGTGGCATGAGCAACGTGTTCTTCTAGTTGAACACCCATGTCCGAATTTAGAAATCCGGGAGTCTACGGCTGCGCGTGTCGAAGTGCGATTTCGTTCTTCATGGTGAACTCAAACGCGCTGCGCAGGACGATCCAGCGATCGTGTGCAATAGTCATATTATATTCGAAAGCTTCTGCGGGCGATGTGCAGCGGCAGTGAAGGCGTTTGAGCCATTGCTGTAAAATGATACGGCCGCCGATGAGGCGGCCGTTCAGCATCGACTGGACGAACTGGTCACGCGTAATCGCTGCCGCCGTCGTCCCCGCCGCCGAAATCGCTGTCGTCATTGTCGAAGCCATCATCGTCGTCGTTCTGGTCATCGTTCGACGCCTGGTCGAAATAACCTTGGCGCGAATCTTGACCCGAATCATCACGCGAATCCTGGCGCGCGTCATCGCGATGACGGGTTCCAATGTCGTTGAGGCCGGCATCGCGGGCCAGCGAACCGCCGGACTGGTCGCCGCTCCAGGGGCTGGCGCTGCGATCGCCCAGCGCCGCGCTGCGGTCGCCGAGCGCTGTCGCATCGCCGAACCCGTGCTGCGAGCCGCCCATCATGTTGCGGATGCTGGAGAGCAGCAGCGAGCCGCCGACGACGCCGGCCGCGGCCGCAGCCGCCGTTCCCAGGAACGAACCGCCGCCACCGCCGACCGGCGGCGGGGCGCCATAACCCTGACCATAGGGCTGGCCTTGACCATAGGGCTGGCCGGGCGGCTGCATCTGCTGCATCGCCTGGCCCGAGTTCCAGACCGGCCGGCTGTCGCGTGGCGGCACGTTGGGAACCGAGCTACGCGCGGACCCGCCACCGAACAGCGTGTCGCGCATGGAATCGAGGAAGCCGCCGGACTGGCTCTGCTCGGGCGCGCGGCTCGCCTCCAGCTCCTGGATGAGGGCATTGGCGCGCTTGAGCGCTTCGTCCTGCAGCAGGACGGTCTGCACCAGCGCGTAGACGGCGCCTGGGGCCTTGCGCAGGCCGTCGGACATGGCGGCGACCGCGTCGGGGTCGCGCGGCGCATTCTCCAGTTTCGAAAGCCGGTCGAAAAGCTCGTCAACGAGCTGGCGTTCCTGCGGCGTCATCTTGTCTCTCCATCGCGCAAACCAAGCGCGCCGAAGATGTAAGGTTCCAATGTGGCGTCAACAGAGGGGCGCGGATTAAATTTCGGTATGCGACAAGGTGCGCAGCGCCTTGCGCCCCACCTTTTCATCCCAACGTCACGTTGCTTTCTGCAAGCAGGCGCGCAAACCCGTCGCCGGCAAGATAGGCGTGCTCGCGCTCGCGCACGTCGGTCATGGGGTCGAGGCCGCGCAGGATGTCGTCGACGAAGCCGGGATGGCACATGACGAGACCGCCTTCCGGAAGCCCCGCGATGAACGTACCCATCAGCTCGCCGAAATCGGCGTTGCGGGTGAAGTCATAGGCGCCGGCGAAGGCTGGATTGACGGCGAGACCCGCCGCGCCGGCGCGCTTGCGGAATTGCGCGCTCAGCACGTCCAGCACCAGCGCTTTCGGCGACGCCAGCCGGCGTGCCAGCGGCAAGTTGCGGCCGCCCTGGCGCACCCAGGCGTTCGGTGCGGCCTCGCGGACGGCGTCGATAAAGCCGTCGCGGATCTGCGGATAAAGCTGCGCGTGCTGATGACCGTCGACGAAATCGGGCGGGCGCCCGAAGGCCCGCGCGAAGGCCGCAAGCTGCGTGGCGATCTCGGCACGAAAAATCTCGCGGTCGAGCCGGCGCGCAAGGCCCGCGCGCAGCAGCCTTGGAAAGCTCATGAACATGTCGCCGTCGAGCGGGCGGAAATGCATGGTCAGCGGACGGAACGGCGCGGTCAGCGTCACGTGCAGGCCGATCGCGCAGCGCGGGCTGGTCTTCGCTGCGGCTTCGAGCGCGTCGATCTCGCCGCGGTCGATCGCCGCGCCCACCATCATGACGGAGGTGGCGTTGAGGCGGCCGCGTTCGATGAGGTCGCGGATGCCGCGGTTGACGCCCGGGCTGATGCCATAATCGTCGGCGCAGAGCCAGATCCGCCGCGGCGCCGCCGCCGCGTTCATTCGGCCGCCGTCCGGCTGGACGCCTCGTCCGCCTTGTCGGCCTCAAACTGCTTCTCGCTGTGCTCGGCTACGAAGTAGATCGGGCGCGCCTTCAGCTCGGACAGGATCTTGCCGATATATTCGCCGACGATGCCGATCATGATGAGCTGCACGCCGCCGATCGTCATCAGGCCGACCACGAGCGAGGGATAGCCGGGCACCTGCTTGCCTGTGGTCCAGACCTCCCAGAGGATAGAGAGGCCGAACAGGAAGGCGCCGGCCGCGAGCAGCACGCCGAACAGGCTTGCGAAACGCAGCGGCGCCACCGAGAACGAGGTCAGGCCCTCGATCGACAGGCCGAGCAGCCGCGTCGCGTTGAAGGTGGTCACGCCATGGGCGCGCGGGGCCGGCTCATAGTCGACGCGGATCTGGCGGAAGCCGATCCAGCTTGCCAGCCCCTTGAAAAAGCGATTGCGCTCGGGCAGCTGCCGCAGCGCTGCGACCGCACGCGGCGACAGCAGGCGAAAATCGCCGGCGTCCTCAGGGATCTTCTGCCGCGCGCCCCAGTTGATCAGGGCGTAGAAGCCGTGCACGGCCTGTCGCCGCAGGAACGACTCGTTGTCGCGATGCGCCTTGGCGGTGTAGACGACGTCGTAGCCGTCCTCGATCCAGTGCTTCACGAGCTGCTCGACGAGGACCGGCGGATGCTGGCCGTCGCCGTCCATGAACATTACGGCACCGCGCCGTGCGTGGTCGAGGCCCGCCATCAGCGCGGCCTCCTTGCCGAAATTGCGCGACAGCGACACGACCTGCACGTCGATCGTGTCGGCGGGCAGGGCGCGGGCGATCGCCAGCGTCGTGTCCGCGCTGCCGTCGTCGACGTAGACGACCTCGCAAGGCAGGCGGTAGCGCTGCCGCAAGGTCTTTGCGAGCTCGCACAGCCGCTGGTGCAGCGAGGCCAGCCCTGCTGCCTCGTTGTAGACGGGAACGACAATCGACAGCCCCTTCGCCGCGGCGCTCGCCGCGGTCGTGGTCAGGCTGGAAACGTCAGTGCCCAAATTCATCAATTCACAGTCCAGATCATTCCTTGAACAGCATATGGTAGCTGTTCGTACCTGTCGCTACGCTGAACGCGTTCGCGGCATCTTTGCGGTTCACTGCCGCAGGAACGCCTCGAGCCGGGCGAACAGCGGGTTCTCGCGGTCGAACACGTAATCGAGCGAAACCACCGAGACCGTCTCGGCGCCATGATCGCGCAGGAAACTGCCGAGCGCATAGAGCTTTGACGGCGGGCAGTGCAGCGTCAGCATGCCTGACGAGGTCGGGCCCCCGAACGGGGCGACCACCCCGAACCGGCTGTGGGCCTCGGTGAGCAGGGCGGCATCGCATTCCCGGAAGCGGGTCCGGACCTCGCGGTACTTGTTGGCCCGCGCCCGCGCCGCGATGTGATCCAGGATCACGCGCGCGGCCTCCCGCGCGCCAGGCGACCAGTCGGCGTCCTTTGAAGCAACCAGATTGGCCTGGCTGCGCAGCATCACGCCGTCGTCCAGGACCTTCAGCCCGTTGGCGGCCAGCGTCGCGCCGGTCGTGGTGATGTCGACGATCAGCTCGGCGGTGCCGACGGCAGGCGCGCCTTCCGTCGCGCCGGCGCTCTCGACGATGCGGTAGTCGACGATGCCGTGGCTCGAGAAGAAGGCGCGGGTCAGGTTGATGTACTTGGTCGCCACGCGCATCCGCCGGTGATGCTGCTCGCGAAAACCTGTCGTGACGTCGTCGAGGTCGGCCATGGTGCGGACGTCGATCCAGGCCTGCGGCACCGCGACCACGACGTTGGCGTGGCCGAAGCCGAGGCCGTCGATCAGGGTCACGCGCTTGTCGGCATTCGCAATGTTCTCGCGCACCAGGTCTTCGCCGGTGACGCCGAAATGCACCATGCCGCGCGCGAGCTGCGCCGCGATCTCGCTCGCCGAGAGATAGGCGATTTCGACATTGTCCATCCCTGCGATGGTGCCGCGATAGTCGCGGGCGCCGCCGGATTTCGACAGCACGAGCCCCGCGCGCGCGAAAAAGGCTTCGGCGTTTTCCTGCAGGCGGCCCTTGGAGGGAACGGCCAGAACGAATGGCGCGCTCATGATGCTACGCTCCCACCTTGCGGCCGATCCGCCTCAGCGCATCGACCCAGACCGAGAAGCCGACCGCGGGGATCGGCGCCGATGCGCCGAGCTGGGTCATCAGCCCGTCATAGCGGCCGCCGGCCACCAGCGGCTCGACGCCGTTGCCGCGGTGATGCACCTCGAACTCGAAGCCGGTGTAGTAGTCGAGCCCGCGGCCGAACGCGGTGGAGAAGCGCGTCTCCTTCACGTCGATGCCGCGCGCGGCCATGAAGCCGACGCGGCTTTCGAACTGGTCGATCGCCGCCGAGATGTCGAGCTTCGTTTCCGCGGCGAGCGCACGCAGCTCGGCGACTGCGTCGTCGGGATTGCCTGCAATCGCCAGGAAGCGCTTCAGCACATTGAGTGCCTCGCGCGGAAGCGCGCCGCCCTTCAGCGTCGATTGCTCGAGGAAGCGGTCGGCGATCTCGGCGGTGGTGCGGCCGCCGACATTGGTGGTGCCGGCGATCGACATCAGGTCGGTGACGAGCGCGAGCGCCGCCTTGCGGTCGGAGCCGGCGAGCGCGGCGAGCACGCCCTCATATTCGTTGCGGGTCGCACCGGTCGCGACCGTCAGCCGTTCCAGATCCTGCTCCAGGCTGATCTTGCGGTTGAAATCCTTGGTCAGCCGGCGCCGCCACACTGGAAACAGGTCGAGCGCGTCGATCAGGGCGTTGAACAGCGCCACATCGCCGGTGCGGATCTCGACATCGTGGACGCCGAAGGCAGAGGTTGCTTCCAGCGCCAGCGCCAGCATCTCGGCGTCGGCGGCGGCACGGTCCTGCCGGCCGAAGGATTCGATCCCGGCCTGCAGGAATTCGCTCGGGCGGCCGCCGCGGTAGCGAAATACCGGGCCGAGATAGCTGAACCCGGCCGGCTGGCCGGCGCGGCCGGAGGCGAGGTAATCGCGGGCGACGGGGATGGTCAGGTCCGGGCGCAGGCAGAGCTCTTCGCCGGTGAGGTCCGTCGTCAGGTAGAGGCTCTTGCGGATGTCCTCGCCGGAGAGGTCGAGGAACGGCTCCGCCGGCTGCAGGATCGCGGGCTCCGCCCTCACGTAACCGGCCTGCGCGAACGACAACAGCAGCGTATCCGCCCAGGCGGCGGAGCCGGCAGCATTGGAGGTGGCAGTCGCGGTCATCACGAGGTCCGGTTTCCCGGTGGAACCGGGGGAAGGGAAGGGCTTGTTGGCGGTGCCCTTAGCATGGCCCGTGGGAGGTTTCGACCTCCATTGGGCCAGTGGCTTAACGATGGGCCAACGGGATTTGGCCGCCCCAATCGCCCAGCGCCGCCTGCACCAGCGCCAGCGCGGCCACGGCCGCGGTGTCGGCGCGCAGGATCCGTGGGCCCAGCGCCAGCCGCAGGATGTGCGGCTGGCGGAGCAGCAGCGCGCGTTCCTCTTCGGCAAAGCCGCCCTCTGGGCCGATCAGCACGTCGATGCCGTGCGCCGCCTCGCGCGCGCCTTGCAGGGCCGCGATGGGATCGTCGCTGTCCGCCGCCTCGTCGCAAAAGACCAGCAGGCGCTGCGCGGCGCGCTGGCCGATGTAGCGCTCCAGGGCCAGGGGCTCGGCGACCGCGGCAAGGCTCAAAATGCCGCATTGCTCGGCCGCCTCGATCACGTTGGCGCGCATGCGATCGCTGTTGACGCGGCTTGCTTGCGTGAATCGGGTCATCACCGGCTGCAGGACCGACGCGCCCATCTCCACGGCCTTCTGGACCATGTAATCGAGCCTGGCATGCTTAAGCGGCGCGAAGACATAGGCGAGGTCGATCAAGCCGTCCTGCGGGCGGGTCTGCCTCAGGATTACGAGGCTGTCGGGTCGCTTGCGGCCGTCGATCGCGGCCTGCCATTCGCCGTCGCGGCCGTTGAAGGCGAGGATGGGGTCGCCCGCACCAAGCCTCAGCACGTTGCCGAGATAGTTGCTCTGGTCGCGGTCGAGCGCGACGCGGGCTTCGGGGGCGAGCGTCGCATCGACGAAGAGGCGGGGGGCGCGGAAATCGTGGGAAGGCATCGATGAGGGGTCCAATTCGCGCATTTCTTAACCGAAAGCCGCACTTTTGGGGGTAAATATTGCCTCCGCGGTGCGTCCGAGCGCCGCGCTCTTGCCCAATTCGACGGGTTGTTAAGGGCCGGCAGGAATCGTAAAAACACGAAATGGTCGGTCGCGCTTCAATTGGGAAGATGCCGAGCCCGTTGGCCCTGCCGGAGAAACAGCCTTGATGATCCGTCGTTTGATGGTTCCGATCACTGTCGCCATGGTGACCATGGGCGCTGCCACGGCCTATGGCCAGGGCGCGTTTCCCGCGCCGCTGCCGGGACAGGCCGCCGCGCCGGCCAGCAGCTCTCCATTCCCGCCGGTCAACGGTGCGGCGCCGTCTGCTTCTGTCGGCGCGCCGCAATCTGCATTTCCGAGCAATGGCGCGGCTCCGATCGGTGGCGCCGGTGCTTTCAGCGCGGCCCCCCCGAGCCAGGCCGGCCCCGGCGAGCAGTGCATGAAGGGCTTTCTGCCGTTGCGCGAGGAGACCGAGAAGCGCGGCAAGCTCATCAAGGCGGCGAGCGACCGGCACGCGCCGCCGGACGAGGCCTGCAACCTGATCCGCAATTTCTCGCAGGCTGAACTCAAGATGATGAAGTTTGTCGAGGCCAACTCCGCCAAGTGCGGAATCCCGCAGCAGGTTACCGACCAGCTCAAGGCCGGACACAAGAACACCGAAGGCATGCTGGCCAAGGTCTGCAACGTGGCGCAGCAGATGAAGCAGGCGCGGCCTGCCGGCCCGTCGCTGAGCGAGGTCATCGGATCGGGATCCGCTCCCGAAGCCAATACGGGCAAGAAGGGCGGCAGCACCTTCGATACGCTCAACGGCAACGTCCTGACCCGATGATGACCAGCGCCCGCGTTGCCGATTCCACCGGCAACTGGGTCGATACCCGGGCGCCGGAATGGGCGCGGCCGTACTTGCGCATCTCACGCTACGATCGTCCGATCGGCTCCTGGCTGCTCTTGATGCCGTGCTGGTGGTCGGCGGCGCTCGCCGCAGGCATGGCGCATGACATCAGCCGGCTGCCGCTCACCATCGCGCTGTTCCTGATCGGCGCCTTCGTCATGCGCGGCGCCGGCTGCGCCTGGAACGACATCACCGATCGCGACCTCGACGCCCAGGTCGAGCGCACGCGCTCGCGGCCGCTGCCCGCAGGGCAGGTGAGCGTCAAGCAGGCGCTGGCGTTCCTGGTCGTGCAGGCGCTGATCGGCCTCGTCGTGCTCCTGCAGTTCAATCGTTTCGCGGTGGCGACCGGTATCGCCTCGCTGGTGATCGTTGCGATCTATCCCTTCATGAAGCGCGTCACCTGGTGGCCGCAGGCCTTCCTCGGGCTCGCCTTCTCCTGGGGCGCGCTGATGGGATTTGCCGTCACTTTCGGCCGGATCGATCTCACCGCGCTCGTGCTCTATGCCGGCGCCATCGCCTGGGTGATCGGCTACGACACGATCTATGCGCATCAGGACGCCGAGGACGATGCGCTGATCGGCGTCAAGTCCACCGCACGCCTGTTCGGCGCGCACACGCATCAGGCGCTGATCATGTTCTACGGGCTCGCGGTGATGCTGATCGGCGTGGCGCTGGCATCAGGCGATGCGCGCTGGCCGGCCTGGCTCGGGCTTGCGGCCTTTGCCTTGCACCTGGCCTGGCAGATCAAGCGCCTGCGGATCGACGATCCCGCGCTCTGCCTGCGGCTGTTCAAATCGAACAAGCATGCCGGGCTGCTGCTGTTTGCGGGATTGTTTGCGGATGCCGTGCTGCGGGCGATATAGCCAGAGCGCAAGGCAAGATCTGACCGGTTTCAGTCCTCGCCCTTCGCCTCGTCCCGGGCTTCGCTGGGCGACATGTCGAACATGCGGCGGAAGGCGCGATTGAAGGTCGAGACGTCGTCGAAGCCGTGCAGGCTCGCGACGTCAAGAATCTTGATCCGCGCGATGTTGCGATCCGGTTTACCGCTTCAATAGCTGCCATGCCGAGCACTTCCGGGATCGACTTGATGTGCCAACCAAGGGCGGTCACGGACATAAACGATGTGCTCAGTCCTTTCGCCACGCCATGGCGCGCACGCCGGACGGCGTTGCGCCGAACGCCCGCTGGAACAGGCGATTGAAGTGAGACAGATCGCGAAACCCGCATTCGAGGGCAATGGCGCTGATCGTCCGATCGGACAATCGCGGATCATTCAAGATTCGGTAGGCACGCGCGAGACGCCGGTCATTGACGAACTCCGTGAATGTCGAACCCTCCGCCTCAAACAGCATCTGAACGTATCGTGGCGTCATGTTGTGGCGCGCGGCCATGGTCGTCACCGACAAGTCCCGGTGCACGATATTCTCCGTAATGTCCTGCTTGATTGCTCTTAGTCGCGCGGCCTTGAGACCGCGGCCTTTCGCTGCTACGGCGGGATCGCCTGTCGCGCCGAGGGCCAAGGCCACAAGATCGTGCACATGAGCGACGAAGAGGTGCCGCATCTCCGCGGTCACGCATGCGTCATGGTCGGACACGAGTTCAATGTAGCTCGCCAACAGCGCGAGCATACGCCGCGCTCCGGCAAGACTGCGGGTGACCAACGCCTCGGGCTTGCTCACGAAAGCACTGACGGCTCTGCGCGGCACGGCAATAGCCGTGTATTGCGCTTTGCCCCAATGGATTATTCCAGCATCTGACGCCGACGCGAGAAATGAATCGCCTGAGCCGAGGAACAGCTCACGGCCGAGATGTGAGACCCGGCCCGTTCCGGACTTGACCGTCGTGAGGATGAAATCATCGTTGCCGTCAGCCAATAACGCGCCTTTGCGGCTGTGAATGCGGCCCTCCGTGCTGCCGGCGACAATGCCCAGGCCCGGGAACTTGCTCAGCGCAACGGTTTCACGGAATGCCTGCCCCGGTAGCTGCGCAATTTCATTTTTGAAAATGGTGCGGCCAAACTCCTCCCGCCAGATGGCAAAGCGATCGCGCTCGGGCAGCGCGTCTGTAGAGAGCATCACAGTCCAGTTGGGCTCGATAGAAATCATTCGGGTCAGTCCGGAAAATTCCAATTCAGGCGGATCGGCCGCGCACGCGTCTTCAGAGTTTTCGATTCATAGCACTGTGCCTGCGTGTCTGCACTTCGTATCGCGCTTAGGAATGTTCGTTTCTGACCCATAGAGCAGGCTTGCCGCGAATTCCTGGCACGAACCCGCGTTCGTTGCCGAAGCGCAACACGATGTCGACAATGCAGAGTCATTTCGTTCGCCGATCAAACCGCTTCGCTACCGTCCGAGACGTGTGTCGATAATCCTCCTAGCAACACAGCCATGTGGCCGCCAAGTTGCAAGCGCCGTTCGCGCTGTCGCAATCTCCCTCCTTTCCTATCCGCGAGTCCTGATGATTGTCTCCCGAGCCAGGTTGACGACTTCCGATATTCCGGAAGCCACCGCCGAGGACATGATCGCGCTTTGGTCCAGCCGTCATCTCTACCGTCTCGCCATCCGTCCCGTTGACGACGCGCCGCTCGAACTGACGAGCGACATCACAACGTTTCCCGACTTCACCTTTGCCTTCGGCGACAATTCTCCGATTGCGGTCAGGGTCAGCGCGGAGATCGGCCATGAGGATGACGTCTACCTGAGCCTGGTCCTGACGGGCGGAGGCGAAGTCAGCGCCCGAAATTGGGCGAACGAGAACAAACCCGGCGACGGCCTGTTTCACTGGAGCGGCGAGGGCTTTGTCGTGCGCCAGCCGCAGCGCTCGCGCATCATAAACCTGCGACTATCCGTCGATGCCATCCGGCGCCGCGCCGATCTGGCGAACGGTCGTCCCTTGCGCCGCGTCGCGCTCAATCACCCTGCCATGGCCTTGTTGCGCAACTATGTCGGGACGCTGCAATCGTCCGATCTGAGCCACGTCACCCCCGCATTTGCCGCGGCCACCAGCAGCCATATGCACGATCTGGCCGGGCTTGCCATCGGCGCGAACCGCGACGGGGTGCACAGCGCCCAGACGACAGGGGTTCCGGCGGTCCGGCTGGCACTTGCCAAGGAGGTCGTCGCCCGACATCTCGACAATCCCAAACTCAACGACGATTTTCTGTCCAGGCAGATGGGCCTGTCGCGCAGCTACATCCGCAAGCTGTTCGCCGGGGAGGGCTATGCTGTAGCGACCTATATCCGTCGGGAGCGGCTGCTCAGGGCCCGCCGCTTCCTGTCGGACCCCGCCGCTGCGCGGATCAAGATCCTCGACATTGCAAGCCTGCACGGCTTCGACGATGTCTCGACCTTCAATCGCGCCTTCCGCCGCTTGTTCGACATGTCGCCCAGCGAAGCCCGTGATGAGGTGCAGGGTGAGGACTGAAACCGGCCAGGATCTTGCCTCCTCGGGCAACATGACAGGTCTCGGGCAGTCCCCTTTTCTTGCCGCGGCACGGTTGCGCGCCTTTGGCTAACTGATCTGCCCTACCGATCCCCCTGCACGATCCGAATGGACGCAACGATGAAAGGCCTTTGACAGCGCGCTTTCTTGCAAAAGAGGGACGCTGGGCAATCTCGCCTTTGATGGAGCAATCGTTGGGGCGACGAATTGATTGCATTGGAGCTGCCCAGCTCGGCATTTGCCGAGCAGGACAGGACAGCAGCCTTTCATTCGAATCTCCCCACCGCCGCCTATCTCGGCGTAGTCTGGGGGATTGTCGGGGGTGACGACCGCACGGGGGTCCTTGGTGTGGCTGCAGCACCCGGTGCGCGCCTTGAATGGTCTGTCGCAGCCTTACGCTGTCGCCTTCACCGACATCTCGCACCTTCGTCGTGCTGTCTACGCAAATTCGACAGTCGCGACAGGCAGATTTGACAGTCGTCGCGCCGATTCCGAAATGACACACCGTCATTTTTTCACATAATCCAGTGTCAGGGCTGCCGAGAAGTTCGTTCCGCCGCCCGACATAGTCCCCGCGAGATTCTGCAAGGGCGGGGAATGGTTGCATGACGTCCAGTTTGATCCGGCCGCTCATCCTCGCCGCGTCATTTGCCTTGTCGTTACCGATCGCGGTCGCCGTGCCGGCGGCGCCCGCAGTTGCGGCGTGCGTGCAGTCGGGCGGCACCGTTACCTGCAGTGGGGCAACCAGCACCGGCTTCGGCACCGGCGTCGAAAGCAATCTGACGCTGACGGTTAAGCCAGACGCCTCGATCACGGTCGGTGCGGGGCAGAGTGCCATCAATCTCGGTGCGGGCAACATTGCGACCAACGGCGGAGCCTTGATCGGCAACGGCGCCGACTATGGCATGCAGGGACAAGGCGGTAATATTTTTACCAACAGCGGCGCGATCGAGAATTTTTCCATCGGCATGGCCGCCTTCGGCAACAATAACAGCTTCACCAACGCGGGCACGATCAGTTCACTTGCCCCAGGCGGCTATGGCATGTTTGTGCAATCCGGCAGCGGCAACACGCTCCTCAATTCCGGCAAGATTGATCTGGGCGGTAACGGCTCGATCGGCATCTTCGATGGCGGCAACGGCACCGTTACCAATTCCGGCACGATCGCCGTGGGCGGTACGTCCTCCTTTGGCATCTTTACCCAAGGCATAGGCAACGCCGTCCTCAATTCCGGCTCGATTTCGGTGAGCGGCACCACCAGCCTTGCCGTGTTGCTGTGGACCGGCAACACGCTCACGAACACCGGCACGATTACGGCCACAGGCCTTGGGGCGGATGCCGTCACGCTCTACAACCCTGGCAACACCGTCATCAACCACGGTACGATCAGCGTCACGAACGGCGGTGCGCTGTCCTTTCTGGATTCCCAAGAGACCGTCATCAACAACGGCACGATCAAGGCAGGTGCCAATGGCTACACGCTGGTGACCGGCGGTTCGGACTACAGCACCATCACCAACAACGGCACGCTGGATGGTAAGATCTATTTCGCCGGTGTCGGCAACAGCCTGATCAATGCCGGGCTGATCACCATCACCGATCCGGGGACGGCGCTGGGGACGGGGCTTTGGGTGGGCAACTTTGCCTTCAGCGGCACGTTCACGCAGACCGTACAGGGCACACTGGCGCTGCGCGTCGACAATGCGGGCAATCGTGACATTCTGTCTGTGGAAAACGCCAGCCTGAACGGCACCTTGCGTGCGGTGCTGCAACCGGGGCTCTATCAGTCGTCAACGATCTATAACGACATCCTGCAGACCACCGCCGGCATCAATGGCCAGTTTGCGACTGTCACCTCGTCGTCGGCCTTCTTCAATGCGACTGCAACCTACAACGCCAATTCGGTCGACCTGACGTTGACGCGCCAGGGTTTTGGCGCAGTCGCAGGCGAGACTGCCAACCAGCGTTCGATCGGCAACGCGCTCGAAGCCGGTTATTCGACGGCGCTGACCGGCGCTGCGGCGACGTTCTACAGCAATCTGTTGCAGGCGGATTCGCTGCGTGTGCTCGACCAGCTCTCCGGCGAAGGTGCCAGCGCGACCCAGAGCACCGCGTTCAACGCGGGTGCGCTGTTCGGCCAGACCATGGATAGCCAGATGACGGCGTGGCGCGCGGGCAATCGCGGTGGCGTCGCGGGCGTGGGCGCACTCGGCTACGCCGCGGAACGACCGAGCGCTGCGACCTCGGCGTTCGCGGCCCTGAAGGCGCCGGCCATGGCGCAGCCGCAATGGAACGTGTGGGGCTCGGGCTTCGGCGCCGGGCAGCAGCTTTCGGGCAATGCAAGCACCGGCAGCGCGAGCTTCAGCGATCGCGCCGCCGGCGGCTCGGCTGGCGTCGATCGTCTCGTCAATCCCGATCTGTTGGTGGGTATCGCTGCCGGCGGCTCCAGCGCGACCTTCTCGGTCGACGATCGCGCGACATCCGGCAGGCTCGAAGGCGCCCATGTCGGCGTCTACGCGATGCAACGGTTCGGCGCCAGTTATCTCTCCGCGCAACTCGCCTGGAGCCATTTCAACAACACCACGACGCGCACCATCACCGGCGTCGGAGCAACCGAAACCGCGCAGGGCTCGTTCACTGGCGACCAGTTGGGTGGGCGATTGGAGATCGGCCGCTCCTTCGACTTCGGCTACACATCGGTGACGCCGTTTGCCGCGATCCAGGCCGCGCGGCTGTGGCAGGGCGCCTACACCGAAACCAGCACGGCCGGTGCAGCACCCGGCGTGCTCGGATTGAGCTACGCCGCGCAGACCGTCACCTCGCTGCCGGCCTCCCTCGGCGTCAAGTTCGACGGCCGCGTCGAGTTCGGCAACGGCATGGTGTGGAGCCCGTTCGTGCACGCCGCCTGGGTCCACGAATTCGAGCCGTCGCGCACCATCACGGCGTCACTGGTCACCGTGCCGGTGCTGTCGTTCACGATCGCCGGCGCAAGCGCTGCCTCCGATTCGGCGCGGCTCGATCTTGGCTCGCGGCTTGCGCTCAATCGCTTCTGGGAATTGTCGGGCCGCGTCACCGGCGAGTTCTCCACCCTCGGCCAGAGCTATTCCGGTATGGGGGCACTCAAGGCGAGTTGGTAGGGACGCGGCGATAGTCGGCTGGTTGGGGGGACATCGCATGTCGGTCTTCACCGGCCGCGAACTCGAGTTTCTCGCCAGCCTGAACACGCGCTGGCAGCGCCTCTATTGGAATGAACTCGTGCGGCTCCTGAAACAGGATGACAGCACGATTCCTATATCGCCGCTCCGGCAACGTGCGGCAGAGGAGCCAACGGCATTCACCTCGGGTCAAATTCCTCGGGGGCGGGGTCGGAATTCAGGCACAGCTTGAATTCCGGGTGAGGGGACCCTCCGCGAAACGGCTCTCACCCCGTTCGCGGAGGTGTCCTCTCACCGTCGCAGAGCCGAGAGTCATCGTCAGTGACAGGCGTCGTCCAAAAAAGGTGATCCGTAGTCGCGTCGCGGAACGGTTCGCTGCGCGCCTTTGAAAGGTCTGTCGCAGCCATACGGCACCGCGTTCACTGACATCGCGAACTCGCGCGGCCTTGTCTGCGCAAATTCGACAGTCGCGAAGGGCATATTTGACAGTCGCCGCGCCGCGGACGTTTCCGAAATGCGACACCGTCATTTTTTCACATAATCCAGTGTCAGCGCTGCCGAGAAGTTCGTTCCGCCGCTCGACATAGTCCCCGCGAGATTCTGCAAGTGCGGGGAATGGTTGCATGACGTCCAGTTTGATCCGGAAGGCCTGTGGTGGTGCAGGTGCATTGTGCGTCGTTGCGGCACTTGAGTCGGCGCAGCTCGACCCCGCCTTTGCCGCCTGCACGGTCACCGGCACCAACCAGACCTGCTCGAACTCCGCGACAATATCTGGCGCGAACTACGGTATCCAGGACACCGGATCGCTCACCCTCACTGTCAACAATGGATCGATTTCCGGAGACGCCATTGCCGGTGTTGCCGCCGCGCAGGATATCCTTATTTCCACCAACAACGGCACGATCGCCAGCGTCAATGGAGTGGGCGTGTCTGCCGGCGACGTCGGCAAGATCTCAAATACCGCAACTGGTGTGATTTCCGGCAACACCGGCATTTCACTCGTCGGCGGCGCCCCGGTATCCCTCGGGCCCGGGCTGTTTAATTCTGGCAAGATCACCGGCACCGGCAGCGATGCCGTCTATCTCGGATCCGACTCGGCGGTTGTCAACCAGGCCGGCGCGACGATCATCGGTGCTGCCAACGGCATCAACGTCGTGCACGACCTGAACCTCATCAATGCCGGAACGATCACCGGAGCCGGACTATCCGGCGTCGTGTTCGGGCCGACAGCGAGCGGGGCGCACTCTACCATCCACAACGACTCGGGCGGCACCATCACCGGCTTTCAGGCTGGCATCAGCGGCAGCGGTGACAACGCCGGAGTCTACAATGCCGGGACCATCTCCGCCAGCAACGGCACCGGCGTCTCTGTCAGCGGTTTGAATTTCCAAATCGATAACAATGTCGGCGGCAGCATCTCGGGCGTCAATGGCATCGCCAACGTTAGCGGCTCGATCATCCTGAACAATCAGGGTGCCATCGCCGCCAGCGGCTCCAACGCCGGCTGGGCGGTGTACGCCTCAGGCGGGGGTGCGGTGACCAATTCGGGTACGATCACGTCCGATGGTGGCGGCATCAACAGTCCCGGCAGCTCGGCGCTGACTGTCATCAACACCGGCAGCATTTCAGGCGGCGGCACCAGCGTCGTTGGCATCGGCATCCGTGCTGTGGGGGCGCTGGTGCTCACCAACAGCGGCAGTATCACCACCTCCGGCGCGATCGGCACCGCGGTGTTTGCAGGCGCGGGCTCCACCATCACCAACAATGCCTCGGGCGTGGTCTCAGGCGCCTCTGGCATCAGCATCACCGGCAACAACAGCACCATCACCAATGCCGGCACGATCTCCGGCTCGATGGCTTCCATTACCTACGTCTCGGGCAGCACCGGACATGTGCTGAACGTGCTTCCGAGCGCGGTCTTCAACGGTGCGATCCACTACAACAACACTATCGGCAACACGATCAACTTCGGCACCGGCAGTTACACCCTTCCGGTCGACCAGTACCTGGTGGCGTCCAACACCATCAATCTCTCCAGCAGCGCGCAGACGCTGGTCACGTCGGGTCTGAATGGCGCCGGCACCGGCAATATCGTCGTGACCAACGTTTCGAACGTCGCGAGCACCCCAACGATGGTGCCGGATTTCACCCGCTCGCTGTTCAACATCATCTCGGGCATCCTCGACAACAACATCGACTATCCGCAAACCGTGGCTCCCAGCCCCGCCATCGGTTACGCGGATGGTGCTTCCGGCAGCCTGGCGTCGCAGCTCCCCGACCAGCTTCGCGGTTCCGGCAACAGGCTTGCCATGGCCTCCATGCCGCAAGGCTCCAGCCTGGACGCCTATGGCAACCTGTTCTGGGCGCGCAGCTTCGCAGGTCTGCGCAACCAGCTATCGACGCCATCGGCTGCCGGATCCACCACGAACCAATATGGCGGCCTGATCGGCTTCGATCGCAGGCTCGACACGTGGCGGGTCGGTGGCTTTGCCGGTGCGGGCAACCTGTCCGGCTGGATGGCGGACGGCTCCGGTACGCTGAAATCGGACGTCTATTTCGGCGGCCTCTACGGACGCAGGGAATGGGGTCCGCTGGTGTTCGACCTGGCCTTGGCGACGGGCGGGCTCAACGCCAGGAGCACGCGCACCGTCTATTCCACCACCACGGAAAGTGCCGTCGGAAGCTTTGGCGGCTACTTCATCGCGCCGCAGGCGGCTCTCGGCTACCGCTACGCAATCAGCCCTGCTGTCACCGTCACGCCCTTCGTCCGCGTTGGCTACAGCGGCACCTTCAGCGAGGGTTATTCGGAAACCGGCTCCTCGCAGAACCTGACCTACCAGGCGCGCCAGGTCCATCTCTTCGAGGAGCGTGCCGGCGCGATATTCTCGCGTGAATTCTACGCCGGCGGCGCCGCCCCGCTGACCAAGCTGTCGCTCTCCGCCTCGGTGTTCGGCCAGCAGCGTGTCGGCCCGCAGGGTTTTGGCGCCAGTTTCTCCGGCACCGATTTCACTGTGAACTATACCAGCGCCGCCAGCGTCTTCGGCGGCACCGTCGGCCTCGGCTTCGAGACGATCGTGGCTCGCAACACCGCATTGTTTGGCTCGGCGGATGCCCAATACACCAATGACAAAACCGCCTCCTACAACGCGCGGCTGGGCCTCAAGGTGGGATTTTGAGCAGCGGCTCCCGGGCCCCACTCACAACGTTGAACTGATTTGGCTTCGTCAATGGGAAGTATTGCCATGAGAACCACCCTCGCAGCCGCGGCTGCTCTTTTCGCTAGCACGGCGGCAGGCACTGCGGCGGATCTTGCTCCGGCTTACAAGAACGCTCCAGCGGCCGTCTACAGTTGGACGGGCTTCTACATCGGGGGCAATCTCGGTGGCGGCATGGCTTCATCGCACTTCGACGATCCCTGCCTCTATTGCTCATCCGCAACATCGGCGCGCGGCTATTTCACCGGTGGCGCGCAACTCGGCTACAACTACCAGTTCGGTCGCGGCTTGGTCGGCATCGAAGCCGACGTGAACGGCAACAGCGATTTCAAGGGGGCCGTCCTCGGAGGCGATCGCGTTGTGGCAATGACTGTCACCAACAAGGCAGACGTTGGCGGAACGATCCGGGCCCGCGGCGGTGTCGTTATCGACAATGCCTTGTTCTACGTGACCGGCGGCGCTGCTTGGGCAGACGTCCAGCAGACCGGGGTCGAATTCAATAACAATACTGCCAAGCCGAACTTTGGCACCCCCACTGGCGTCACCGCCAATCGCAGTGGCGTGCTCTGGGGCAGCGTGATCGGAGCAGGTGTCGAATTCGCCTTGAGCCCACACTGGACCCTTGGTGGCGAATACCTGCATACGATGTATCAGGATCGTGACGCGAACATCGTCCTCGCCAATGGCGCCAGTGGTTGTGGATCGACATCCCCCGCCGCCAATTGCGTCATTCGCGGCCAACTGACGACCGACGTCGCGCGTATCAGGCTCGGCTACAAATTTGGCGATCCCGTCCCGGTTTCGACCGACGCTTATGCGAGTGTCGGCCAGCGCTATGCAAAGGCTCCCGCCGTGGCCTCGGTCTATAGCTGGACGGGCTTCTACATCGGCGGCAACGCTGGCGGAGGCATGGCCTCGTCCCGCTTCGATGATCCCTGCTTCTCTTGCTCGTCTGCGATGCCCACGCGCGGCTTTTTCACCGGCGGCGCACAGATCGGCTACAACTATCAGTTTGGCAACGGCTTGGTTGGCATTGAAGCCGACGTGAATGGCAACAGTGATTTCAAGGGAGCCGTCCTGGGCGATGACAAACGAGCGATGACCGTCACCACCAAGGCGGACGTCAGCGGAACGATCCGGGCGCGCGGCGGTGTCGTTATCGACAATGCCTTGGTTTACGTGACCGGCGGCGCCGCCTGGGCAAATGTCCGGCAGACTGGAATTGAATTTGACACCAATCTTGTCAGCGCGAGCTTCGGTACTCCCACCGGACCGACCGCCAACCGCAGCGGCACGCTCTGGGGCGGCGTGATCGGCGCGGGCGTTGAGTTCGCCTTGAACTCGAACTGGATCGTTGGCGCCGAATACCTTCATACTGTCTATGAAGATCGTGACGCGAACATCATCCTGGCCAATGGCGCCACCGCTTGTGGCAGCAACCCCGCAGCCAATTGCGTCATCCGCAACCAGCTGACGACCGACGTTGCGCGCGCCAGGCTCAGCTACAAGTTCGGTGATCCGGCGCCGGTCACTGCGAACGCGGAGCCGGTCGCTGCGCTCTACAACTGGACGGGATTCTACGTTGGCGGCAACGCCGGCGGTGGAATGGCGGCGTCGCGCTTCGATGATCCCTGCCGGTATTGTTCCACCGCGACGCCCACGCACGGCTTCTTCACCGGGGGCGCGCAGGTCGGCTACAATTATCAGTTCGGCAGAGGTCTGGTCGGTATCGAAGCTGATGTGAACGGGAACAGCAAGTTCAAGGAGTCCGTCCTTGGTGGTCATGCCTCCTTGGCCATGACCGTTGGAGCCAAAGCGGATGTCAGCGGAACGATCCGGGCCCGCGCCGGCCTGACCGTCAACAATGCTTTGGCCTACGTGACCGGCGGTGCTGCCTGGGCAGACGTCCAGCAAACCGGGGTCGAGTTCAACAATTTTACGGCAAACCCCGCCTTTGGCACGCCCAACGGAACCACGGCCAACCGTAGCGGCGTTCTCTGGGGCGGCGTGATTGGCGCGGGCGTGGAGTACGCCCTGAGCCCGAACTGGATCGTTGGCGGCGAATTCTTGCACATGATGTATCAGGATCGTGACGCGAACATCGTCCTCGCCAACGGCGCGAATCTTTGTACCTCACGTCCGGCAAGCGATTGCGTGGTTCGCAATCATCTGACGACCGATGTCGCGCGCCTGAGGCTCAGCTACAAGTTCGGACAATAACGCGGCTGCGTGATTACGTTTTGAGGGCCGTCCTGAGGGCGGCCCTTTTCGTTTGCGGCGGCGCCCAAGCGATCAGGCCGAGGCGATCCCGGCCAGGCGAGCATCTGTGGGCGCAGGCTCAGTTCCTCGCGATGATCTCGCGCTCGCCGCGATGCACGGAGAGGTCGCGCGCGACACCGGTGCGGCGGCGCATCAAAAACTTCGGACGGCGGTCGCGGATCGCGTTGCGGCGACGGCGGCGTGGTGCCGGATCGCGCTTGGCTTCGTCCAGTTGCGGAAGGGCAAAAATCTCGCTCCACATCGCCCAGGCGTTGACGATCTCGTCGCGGTCGGCGCTGACGCCGAGCGGCACCGAGAGCGAGGGGTCGCGATGCACGAGGACGAGCATCTGCGTCTCGTCGATGCCGCGCAGTGCGATCCCGGTGAAGTCGCTGACGCGGACGTTGACTGCCATCTGCATGCCGCGCACGGCACGACGCAGCACGACGCGTTCGCGATGAAGCTCGATCTGCCTGGTGTATCCGTCGGCGCGCGGATCGTGCGCGTCGAAGCGGACCGGCAGAGAAAGAGGGTCGAGCCGCAGTGCGCGGCTCGACCCGGCGGGATTGATCCCGCTTGTGACTGTTTGACGCCTCACGGCTTTAGTCTCCCCGCCGGGATTATGTTCCCGGTCGATGCGCACGAGACTAGCGCGGCCCCTTCGGAATTGGCTTAAAAAGGCTGGTTAACCCGCAGTGACCGTCGCGCATGATTGACAAGACCTTGGCTCGCATGATTGACGAGACGTTGCGCGGAAACCGAGAATCTGAGCTTTTGACGCAGGGAAAGTGCTTGAAGTCCGCGGAAATAGGGCACATCTGGTAGTTCCGGCCCCGTCGCCTCGAACCCGCCCCATCCCAACAGGATTTCGTTCGTGAACTCTTCACCATCGCCTGCATCGACGCTTGCCGCCAAAGCCAACGCCGACCTGTTCGATCAGTCCGCACTCTCCGATCTCGCCCAGCGGCTGGTTGATGCCGCCAAGCGCGCCGGTGCCGATGCAGCCGATGCAGTCGCGGTGCGCGGCATCTCGCAAGGCGTCGAGGTGCGCGACGGCCGCGTCGAGGAATCCGAGCGGTCCGAGGGCGACGACGTCGGCCTGCGCGTGCTGGTCGGCCAGCGCCAGGCGGTGGTCTCCACCAACGACGTCAGCGGCGATGCCGTGACGAAGCTTGCGGAGCGCGCGGTCGCGATGGCGCGCGTCGCGCCCGACGACAAGTTTGTCGGCCTTGCCGATCCCGCGCTGCTCGCGCGCGATTTTCCCGATCTCGATCTGCTCGACCCGAACATTCCCGCGACCGTGGAACTCGAGCGCCGTGCGCTCGAGGCTGAAGCTGCGGCACTCGCCGTGAAAGGCGTGACCAAGTCCGGCGGCGCGTCGGCCTCGGCCGGCATCGGCGGCATGGTGCTGGTGACGAGCACCGGTTTTCACGGAACCTATCTGCGCTCGAGCCAGGGCATCTCGGCGACCGCGATCTCCGGTGAAGGTACCGGCATGGAGCGCGACTATGATTTCACCTCCGCGCCGCACGGGTCCGATCTGTTGTCGCCTGAGTTTGTCGGCCGTTCCGCCGGCGAACGCACGGTGGCGCGTTCCAATCCGCGCAAGGTCGAGACCTGCAAGGTGCCGGTCCTGTTCGATCCGCGCGTTGCCGGCTCGCTGGTCGGCCATCTCGTCGGCGCCATCAACGGCGCCTCGATCGCGCGCAAGACCAGCTTCTTGAAGGACAAGCTCGGCCAGCAATTATTCGCCAAGAACATCCGCATCATCGACGATCCCTTGCGCCGGCGCGGATTGCGCTCGCAATCCTTCGATGCCGAAGGCGTCGCGGTGAAGAACATCGCGCTGATCGACGAGGGCGTGCTGACGACGTGGCTGCTGGACTGCGCGACCGCGCGCGAGCTCGGGCTTCAGACCACCGGCCACGCCCATCGCGGCGTGTCGTCCTCGCCGTCGCCCGGGCCGTATAATCTGCATCTCGAAGCCGGCAGCGCGACGCCGACGGAATTGATGTCCGACATCAAGCAGGGCTTCTACGTCACCGATCTGATCGGCTCCGGCGTCAACGGCGTGACCGGCGATTACAGCCGCGGCGCCTCCGGCTTCTGGATCGAGAATGGCAAGCTGACCTATCCCGTGAGCGAGGTCACGATCGCCGGCCATCTGTTCGAGATCTTCAAGTCGATGCAGCCGGCCAACGATCTCGAATTCCGCTACGGCGTCAATGCGCCGACGGTGCGTATCGAGGGGCTGACGCTTGGCGGCCGCTGACGCGAAATCGGTCGACGAGAGAATTCTCAATCACGACGCCGCATTGCTGAAGGCGACGGTACGCGAGGCCGGCGGCCTCGCGCTGTCGATGTTTCGCACCGAGCTGAAGAAGTGGACCAAGGGCGCCTCCTCGCCGGTCTCGGAAGCCGACATCGCCGTCAACGATCTGCTGGAGGCGCGCCTGCGCGTGGCGACGCCGGACTATGGCTGGCTGTCGGAGGAGAGCGCCGACGATGAGGCACGGCTCTCCAAGGATCTCGTGTGGATCGTCGATCCCATCGACGGCACGCGCGGCTATCTCGGCGGCCTGGAAGACTGGTGCGTCAGCGTCGCGCTGGTCGACCGGACCAAGCCGGTCCTGGCCGCGGTGTTCGCGCCGGCCCGCGAGGAGTTCTTCTTTGCGATTCGCGGGCAGGGCGCCACGCTCAATGACGCGCCGGTCCGTGCCGCTTCCGGCAGCAGTCTCGATTTCAGCCGCATGGCCGGGCCGAAACCGCTGGTCGAGCGGCTCAATCCGCATGCAGGCGAGGTCAAGCTGCATCCGCGAATCGGCTCGCTCGCATTGCGGCTCTGCCGGGTCGCCCACGGCGCACTCGATGCGGCTTTTGCGGGGGGACAAAGCCGCGACTGGGACCTTGCGGCGGCCGATTTGATCGTGCAGGAAGCGGATGGTAGGATGAGCGAACTCTCCGGAGATCCCATCCTCTACAATCGCCGGGAAGTGGCGCACGGGGTGCTGGTGGCCGCAGGCCGCGATCGTCATGCGAGCATTGTCGCACATTTTCGGCAGCGCCCCTTGCCCTGACCGCAACCATCGTGCTTATCGACCTGCTTGCCGGGCAGCCCGTTAGGAAAGAACTACGCATGCCAGATAGTGCCCCGCAGCAACAACTGCTCCATCTCGTCATTGGCGGCGAGCTGACCGATCTCGACCACAACACTTTCAAGAACCTCGACGACGTCGAGATCGTGGGCCTGTATCCGAACTACGCCTCCGCCTACACGGCCTGGAAGGCCAAGGCGCAGATGACCGTCGACAACGCCCAGATGCGCTATTTCATCGTCCACCTTCACCGGCTGCTCGATCCGGGCCAAGAATCCACCAAAGAACCGAAGCCGGCGCGTTGAAAAGACTGCTTCGCAATACGCTGCGAAGCAGCTTCGTTCAGCGTGCCGTCGGTGTCCTGGCGGCCGAATGGCTGCGTCTGGTCTGGCGGACCAACAAGTTCACGTTCGATCCGCCCGACGTCTACGGCCGCGTCGAGCCGCAGATACCGGCGATCTTCGCGTTCTGGCACGGCCAGCATTTCCTGACGCCGTTCATCAAGAACAAGGACTCGTACCGGGCCAAGGTCCTGATCTCCCGGCATCGCGACGGCGAGTTCAACGCGATCGCCGTCGAGCGGCTCGGCATCGGCACGATCCGCGGCTCCGGCGACCATGGCGGGGCATTCCACCGCAAGGGCGGGGTCGGGGCCTTCAGGGAAATGGTGCAGGCGCTCGCGGACGACTATAATGTCGCGCTGACCGCCGACGTGCCGAAGCGTTCGCGGGTTGCGGGTCTCGGCATCATCATGCTGGCAAGGGAATCGGGGCGGCCGATCATGCCTTTCGCGATGGCGACCAGTCGCTACATCCGGCTGAAGAACTGGGACCGCACGACCATCAATTTGCCATTTGGGCGAGGCGCATTGGTGGGAATCAAGGAAATCAACGTCCCGCCGGACGCCGACGCCGCCACCATGGAGGCCCTGCGCCTGGAGCTGGAAGAGACGCTGAACGAAGCGACCCGCCGCGCCTATGCCCAACTCGGCTGCCCGGAACCGGATCATGGCTAATTCGCTGCCGATGACGCTGCGGGTGTATCAGCACTTGGCCTCCGGCCTCGTGCCGCTGGCGCCTGCGCTGATCAAGCGGCGGCTGAAGCAGGGCAAGGAAGACCCTGCGCGGGTCGGCGAGCGGCGCGGCCTCTCGCAGGACGTGCGGCCGCACGGGCCGCTGGTGTGGATCCACGGCGCGAGCGTCGGCGAGGTGCTGGCGGCGGCGGCGCTGATCGAGCGGCTGCGCGAGCTCAATCTGCGCATCCTGCTCACCTCCGGCACGGTCACCTCGGCCGCGGTGGTCGCAAAACGCTTTCCGCCCGACGTCATCCATCAATACGTGCCCTACGATTCTCCGCGCTACGTCGCCCGCTTCCTCGATCACTGGAAGCCGTCGCTGGCGCTGTTCATCGAATCCGATCTGTGGCCGAACCTGATCCTGGCGGGCGCTGCGCGCCGGCTGCCGATGGTGCTGATCAACGGCCGGATGTCGCCGCGCTCCTTCCCGCGCTGGCGCCGCGTCCAGGGCACGATCTCTGCGCTGCTGTCGCGGTTCGACATCTGCCTCGCGCAGTCGAAGACCGACGCCGAGCGGTTTGCCGCGCTCGGCAGCCGCAACGTCGTGACCACGGGCAATCTCAAGCTCGACGTCGCAGCTCCGCCCGCCGATCCCGTCAAGCTCGAACGTCTGATGACGATGACGCGGGGCCGCCCGATCGTCGTCGCTGCCTCGACCCATCCAGGCGAGGAGGAGATGCTGGTCGCAGCGCATCGCAGCCTTGCCGGCTTCTTCCCCTCGCTGCTCACCGTGATCGTGCCGCGGCATCCTGATCGCGGCTCGTCGATCGCGGGCCTGATCACCGCCTCGGGGCTGAAGCCCGGCCTGCGCTCGCGCGAGGAACTGCCGACCGCGGCCACCGACGTCTACGTCGCCGACACCATGGGCGAGCTCGGCCTGTTCTACCGGCTGTCGCCGATCGTCTTCATGGGCGGCTCGCTGATCCCGCATGGCGGCCAGAATCCGATCGAGGCGATCAAGCTCGGGGCCTCCATCATCCACGGCCCGCACGTCTTCAACTTCGCCGACGTGTACGAGGCGCTAGACGGCAGCGGCGGCGCGCGTCAGGCCGACACGCAGGAGGCCCTGGTGAAGCAGCTCGGGCAGTTGCTGGCCGACCCCGCCGTGCGCGAGACCATGCATCGCGCAGGGACCGGCGTGGTCGAACGGCTCGGCGGCGCGCTGGATCGCACCATGACGGCGCTCGAGCCCTATCTGTTGCAGCTCCGCATCGAGATGGGAGCCGCCAATGCGTGAGCCGGCCTTCTGGCACCGGCCACGTTCGCTCAAGTCGCATTTTTTCCGGCCCCTCGGCGCGCTCTATGGCGCGATCGCCGAACGCCGCATGCTGCGCAAGGGGATGGACGCCGGCATTCCCGTGCTCTGCGTCGGCAATTACCACGTCGGTGGCGCCGGCAAGACGCCGACCGTGCTGGCGCTGACCCACCTGCTGCGCGACCTCGGCGAGACGCCGGTCGTGCTCAGCCGCGGCTATGGCGGGCGGTTGCGCGGCCCCGTGATGGTCGATGCGGAAAGGCACACTGCCGACGATGTCGGCGACGAGCCGCTGATGATGGTGCGCAACGTGCCGGTCGCGGTCGCGCGCGACCGCGTCGACGGCGTGGCGCTGGCGAAATCGCAAGGCGCAACCGCGATCCTGATGGACGACGGTTTCCAGAACCCGGCGATCGCCAAGGACGCCTCGCTGATCGTGATCGACAGCGAGCGTGGCCTCGGCAACGGCAAGGTGTTTCCCGCAGGTCCCTTGCGCGCGCCGCTGAGAGTGCAGCTTTCCCGCACCGACGCGCTGATCGTGATCGGCGACGGTCACGCCGCCGACGGCGTCGCCAGTGAGGTCGCTGCGCGCGACAGGCCGGTGTTGCGCGCACGCCTGAAGCCGGATGCCGAGTCGCTCGCAAGATTGTCCGGCAAGCGCGTGCTCGCCTTTGCCGGCATCGGCGACCCCGAGCGGTTCTTCAGGACGTTGCAGGCACATGAGGTCGAGATGGTCAGGAGCCGCGCTTTCGCGGACCATCACCCTTATTCGGAGCGCGAAATCCAGGATCTGTCGGTTGACGCCAGGCGTGAGGGGCTAACGCTGGTGACGACGGAGAAGGACCTTGCCCGAATCCACGGCGGCGACGGGATGCTGCCTTACGTGCAAGGAGTCGAACCGTTCAAGGTAACGCTGGAGTTCGACGAGCCCGCAAAGCTCCGTGACTTCGTCGCCGATCGCCTGTTCAAGGCGCGGGAGAAGAGGTTCGGGCGCTGATCAACCCTGCGGCTTCGGCGCGCCGGGAAAATGCCGTTGCAGCACGGCGCCGGGATGGGCGTAGGCTTCCTGCAGATCCACACTCCAGTATTTCAGCTCGTCGAGCGGAATCCGCGTATCGGTCACCGCGCAGCGCACGAAGGTCCCCGGCGAGATCACGCGGAAGTCGCCGTCGAGATATTGCACCTGCGCTTCGCCATGGCCCGAGGGGCCGAACTTGTTTAGCACGGTCAGAAGTCTCCGCTGCGCCCGGTCCACGGGCATGATGTGTCGATGCCGATCTAGCATAGATAGGGTGACTTGTCCGCCCGTTAAACCCACTGATTTGTGATGTTTTGCGGGCATTGGTGCGTGATAGGGCTGCGCGCCGAGGGATCGCTGCTCCCGGTCCATTCCTGATCCGGTCTATTCGATGCGTGTTCCGTCAATCGTTCTCGCCCTACTGATCCTGATGTCGCCGGCGCATGCGGCCTCGCCCGCCGCGCCGCAGGCCGTCGAGATCGTCGCAGGCTCCACCACGCTGCATGCGCAGCTCTACAAGCCTGCCGGCGACGGCCCGTTTCCGACCGTGATCGCGCTGCATGCCTGCGGCGGCTTGAGCGGACGCAACGAGGCGGTGCTGCCGCGCTATCGCGACTGGACCGAGGAGCTGCTCAAGGCGGGCAACGCCGTGCTCTGGCCGGACAGCTACGGCTCGCGCGAGCTCGGGCCGCAATGCCGCGTCAAGGAAATGCGGGTGAAGGCGCGGCGCGAACGCGTCGCCGACATCGTCGCTGCGCGCGGCTGGCTGTTGCAGCAGACATGGGTCGCGCGCAACCGCATCAGCCTGATCGGCTGGGCCAATGGCGCCAGCGCGGTGCTCTGGGCCGTGCGCCCGCAACTTTTGACACGCGACGCGCAGCCCGACTTCCGCGCGGCGATCGCGGTCTATCCGGATTGCCGTATCTCGGCCGGGCTCGGCTGGAGCACGCGGGTGCCGACGCTGGTGCTGATTGGCGCCAGGGACGACGTCTCCTCGCCCCAGGCCTGTCGCCAGATGGTCGATGGCGCGCAGGGCCGCAGCGCGCTCGCGCGCATCGTCGTCTATCCCGGCGCCTATCACGATTTCGATCGTGCCAACGTGCCGCTGCATGCGTCCGCAAGCAGCAACGACGCTGCGACGCCCGACCGCGGCCATCTCGGCTCCGACGCGGACGCACGCGCAGATGCGCAGAAGCAGGTCGCGGAGTGGCTGGCGCGGTGAGGGCGGTGCCCTGATCGGCGTATTGCCGTGTTGAAGCGGGGCCGCCCGAGGAACAAGCGAACGGACAGCCCCGCATCGACCACCGCCCTGCACAGGTCGTCATGGCCGACGCGCCGAGTTACGGCGCGAGCGATCCGCCAGTTTCAGCTTCCGCCTGTCATAGTTCGACCATGATGTCCGTTAAACGGCGTCTGATGCGAAACCGCCTCATACTGCTGTCGTCCGCGCTCATCGTCTTCACCGTCGCGCTTCTGCTCTACGAAGCACGCGCCGGAGTTCCCGCGGAACATTGCGGCTTCTGGACGACGATCGACGCCGGATTGTCCTGTCGGTAGGGGCGCAATTCCTATCGCCGTCACTCTGAGGCGGCCGCTTCTTCAGCGGCCCTCGAAGGGCGACGGCCCGGCTGCATCCCGGCCGTTCATCCTTCGAGGCTCACCTTGCGCCGCTTTCGCGTCGCATGGCGCGCACCTCAGGATGACGGGATGGACAGTGAAGCTTCGGCGCTAAAACAAACTACCCTGATCCACCGGCTTCGCCACGCGCTTCGGCGCCGGTTTTGCCTCGCGCGTCGCGGGCTTCGGCTGTGTCGCCGTGCGCGGCTCCGGCCGATCGGCGTCCGTCGTTGCCGCCACGCGCCCGTCGGCGAACTCGATCTCCAGCCGTGCGCTCGGTCCAACGCTGTCGGCCGAATGCAGGGGATGGCCGGCCTCATCCCGCACCAGCGCAAAACCGCGCGCGAGCACCCCGCGATAGGACAGGGCGGAGAGCAGTTTTCCGCTGTTCTCGACCCGCGCCTCCAACCGTTGCAGCAGCGTTGTCAGCGCACGGCTGGCGCGCTCGGCAAGCCGGTGCGTGCGTTCGCGCTGGCGGGCAATCGCGTTGCGCTGTGCCTGCGCATTGGAGAGTCTTGAGGCGCGCAGGCGCACCTCGAGCCCCGCAAAGCGGTCGCGACGCCGATGCAGCAGCGCGCGCGCGGACAGGCCGAGCCGTTCGCCACAGACCGTGAGACGGTGATCGGCCTGCGCGATCTGCCCGTGCAGCACGCGCAGCGTCAGCTTTGCGCTGGCCGCGGTAAACCTGCGGAAATGCGCATGCGTGTTGGCCTTGAGGCCGCGGGGCAGGGCGCTGCCTGCCGAGTCCAGCCGCTGCCGCGGGATCGCCAAGAGATCGGATGCGGCCGGCAGCGCGCGTGCGGCGGCGCGCAGCTCGCTGCGGCGGCTCTCATGGGCACGCTGCCAATAGGCGCGCGTGCGCCGCGCGAGATCGGCGACCTCGACGAACAATTCGCTGCGCACCGGCACGGCCATTTCAGCGGCCGCCGTCGGCGTCGGCGCGCGCTTGTCGGCGACAAAGTCGATCAGCGTGATGTCGGTCTCGTGGCCGACCGCCGAGATCAGCGGGATCATGCTCTCGGCCGCGGCGCGGACCACGATCTCCTCGTTGAACGACCAGAGGTCTTCCAGCGAGCCGCCGCCGCGCGCGACGATCAGCACGTCGGGGCGCGGAATTTTTCCGCCCTCCGGCAGCGCGTTGAAGCCGCGGATGGCGGCGGCGACCTGCTCGGCCGAGCCTTCGCCCTGCACCTTCACCGGCCACACCAGCACGTGCCGGGGAAACCGGTCCTCGAGCCGATGCAGGATGTCGCGGATGACCGCACCGGTCGGCGAGGTCACGACGCCGATCACCTCGGGCAGCCAGGGCAAGAGCTGCTTGCGCGCTTCGTCGAACAGGCCCTCGGCGGCGAGCTTCTTCTTGCGCTCCTCCATCAGCGCCATCAGCGCGCCGATGCCGGCCGGCTCCAGCGCCTCGATCACGATCTGATACTTCGAGGAGCCCGGATAGGTCGTGAGCTTGCCTGTCGCGATGACCTCGAGGCCTTCCTGCGGCTTGAAGCGCATGCGGCCGTGCACGCCCTTCCAGATCACCGCCTCGATCTTCGCGCTCTCGTCCTTCAGCGCGAAATAGCAGTGGCCGGAGGAGTGCGCGCCGCGAAAGCCGGAGATCTCGCCGCGGACCCGGACATGGCCATAGGTGTCCTCCACCGTCCGCTTCAGGGACAGGGAGAGCTCGGAGACGGTGAATTCGGGCGTATTGAGCAGGGGTTCCGCAGACGGCATCGGCAAACGATTCGGCATGTTGGGGTCGTTATCGACGTTAAGGATTTTCGCTCCCAAGCGCCAATCCGGGGGTTGATCGAGAGAGTACTCTGTAATATAGAGTCCTCTATTGATACCAGAGTCAAGGAGAGTAGGTCATGGCGATCCGGCTGCTGCGCGGCGTGTTGAACGGCCTGAAATGGGCGCTGTGTGCGGTCGGCGGCGTGGCGCTGATCCTGGCCGCGATGATCGCAACGCCGCTGCAGCGGCCGCCCGAGATGAAGTCGGTCTCGGATTCCGTGAAGGCGGTCGACTTCTCGACCCTGCCGCCGCTCGAGCGCTTCCAGGCCCGCGACGGGACCTGGATCGGCTTCCGCCACTATGCGCCGAACGGCCCGGCAACCGGTCGCGGCGCGGTCTTCATCCACGGCTCCTCCGGCTCCAGCGGCACCGTCAACCACGCATTGACCCATGCGATCGCCTCGCGCGGCGTCGAAACCTGGGCGCTCGACATGCGCGGCCACGGCGCCTCCGGCACGCGCGGCGACATCGGCTATGTCGGCCAGCTCGAGGACGACCTCGTCGATTTCGTCGCCTTCCTGCGCCGGACCGCGCCGGATCTGCCGCTGACCCTGATCGGCCATTCCGCCGGCGCTGGCTTCTCGCTGCGCGTGGCGGCCACCCCGATCATGCAGGACATGTTCGTGCGCACCGTGCTGCTCGCGCCCTATCTCGGCTATGACGCGCCGACCAACCGGCCGAGCAACGGTGGTTGGGTCAGCGCCGACATTCCACGCTTCCTGGGGCTCACGGCGCTGCGCAAGCTCGGCATCGATTGCTGTGCGCAGCTCCCGGTGCTCGCCTTCGCGGTGCCGGCGAATTCGGCGAAGTACCTCACGTCGACCTATTCCGACCGCTTGATGCGCAATTTTGCGACGCGCGGCTACCGGCTCGACCTGCCGGCCACGACGCGGCCCATCACGATCATCGGCGGCGCCGAGGACGAGATGATGATCTCGGACAAATATGCGGAGACCGTGCAGGCGATCAAACCGTCGGTCGACGTCAAGATCATCGACGGCATCAACCACATGGGCATCGTCACCAATCCAAAGGCGGTCTCGGCAATCGCCGAGGACGTGGCAACGCGCGGAGCAGGGCAGTCATGATCGACAGTAAGGAGGCCTCTGCGGCGCTGGCCGATATCGACGATATCGTCCAGCGCGTGAAGCAATCGCAGCTCTACGAGCTCGCGAGCATCGCGGCCGTCTGGTGGGGCGTCCTGGTGTTCGCCGCCAATCTCGTGACCTGGCTCTGGCCGATGTATGCCGTCTACGTCTGGCCCGCCACGGATATCCTGGGCGTCGGCGGTCTGGTTGCGCTCCGCGTCTTCAATCCGCCGAGCCACCCCAAGGGTGCCGGCATCGGCATCAGGATGATCCTGATGTTCGTGCTGTTCTTTGCCTTCGGCTATCTCTGTACCAATGTCATCGCCCATTTCGGTCCGCGCCAGTTGGGAACGTTCTGGCCGATCTACTTCATGCTGTTCTACACGATGGCGGGCCTGTGGTTCGGCTATGCCTTCGTGGCGATCGGTCTCGGCATCTCCGCGCTGACGCTGATCGGCTTCTTCTACATCGGCGAGGCCTTTCCGCTGTGGATGGCCTTCGTCAATGGCGGCGGCCTGATCCTCGGCGGGCTCTGGATGCGGCGGATCTAGCGCGATGGCAGAGCTCGACGACATCATCCATCAGCCGCTGCGGCTGAAGATCATGGCAGCCCTGAACGCGCTGCCGGCGACGGCCGGGCTGGAGTTTTCAAGGCTGAAAAAGCTGACCGGCGCCACCGACGGTAATCTCGGCGCCCATATCGAGACGCTGGCGAAGGCCGGCTACGTGTCGGTGGAGAAGGCTTTTGTCGGCAAGAAGCCGCAGACCACGGTGACCGCCACCGCGGCCGGGCGCGGCGCATTTGCGCGGCATGTGGCGACGCTGCAGGAGATCATCGCGGGAAAGCAGGGTTGACCCGCCTGTCATTCCGGGGCGACGCAAAGCGACGAGCCCGGAATCCATTGCTCCACCAACGCTGTGGCCCGATGGATTCCGGGCTCGCGCCAAGAGGCGCGCCCCGGAATGACGGGAAAATCGAATGACGGGGAGTTCGGGGCAGACACCCCTTGAGACGCGCCCGGATTCGTGCGACCGACGCGTCCAACATCTCCTCATTTCGAGCCTCTTATGCACATTCTCCTGCTCGGTTCCGGCGGCCGCGAACATGCCCTCGCGTGGAAGATCGCCGGCTCCCCTCTGGTGACCAAATTCTGGTGCGCGCCCGGCAATGCCGGCATGGCGCGCGAGGCCGAATGCGTGGCGCTCGATATCGCCGACCACGCCGCGGTGATCGACTTCTGCAAGAAGAACGCGGTCGAGCTCGTGGTGGTCGGCCCCGAGACGCCGCTCGCCGCCGGGATCGTCGACGATCTCGCGGCCGCCGGCATCAAGGCGTTCGGCCCGAGCAAGGCGGCCGCCCAGCTCGAAAGCTCCAAGGGTTTTACCAAGGCGCTGTGCACCGAGTTCGGTATTCCGACCGGGGCCTACAAGCGCTTCACCAACGCCCCCGATGCGCTCGCCTATATCCACACGCAAGGCGCCCCGATCGTGGTCAAGGCCGATGGCCTTGCCGCAGGCAAGGGCGTGGTGGTCGCAAAGACCATGCGCGAGGCGGAAGACGCCATCGCCATGATGTTCGACGGCACCTTTGGCGACGCCGGCGCCGAGGTCGTGATCGAGGAATTTTTGCCCGGCCGCGAGATCAGCTTCTTTGCGCTGTGCGACGGCGAAACCGCCATTCCGCTCGCCACCGCCCAAGACCACAAGCGCGTGTTCGACCATGACGTCGGTCCGAACACCGGCGGCATGGGCGCCTATTCGCCGACGCCGCTGGTGACGCCGGCGATCCACGACGCGATCATGGCAAAAATCATCCTGCCGACGGTCACCGGCATGAAGCAGCGCGGCACGCCGTTCCGCGGCGTGCTCTATGCCGGCATCATGCTGACGACGCAGGGCCCAAAGCTGTTCGAGTTCAACGTCCGCTTCGGCGATCCCGAGTGTCAGGTGCTGATGATACGCATGATGTCGGACATCGTGCCGGCGTTGCTCGCGGCCTGCGACGGACAGTTGCAGCATTTCGACCTGCGCTGGTATCCGGAGCCCGCGCTCACGGTTGTCATGGCGGCCAAGGGTTATCCCGGCGACTACCAGAAGGGCACGCGCATCGAGGGGCTCGATGAAGCGGCCAAGGTCGAGGGCGCCGAGATCTTCCATGCCGGCACCATCGCGAAGGACGGCGCGATCCTCGCCAATGGCGGCCGCGTGCTCAATGTCTGCGCGCTCGGCAAGACCGTGACGGAGGCGCAATCGCGCGCCTATCAGGCGGTCGACCGCATCAACTGGCCAGACGGTTTTTGCCGCCGTGACATCGGCTGGCAGGCGGTGGAAGCGGAGAAGGCGAAGGGCTGATAATCGGTCATTCCGGACGGCGCGTAGCGCCGATCCGGAATCTCGAGGTTGTCTGGCTCGAGATGCTCCCCATCTCGAGATTCCGGGTTCGATGCTTCGCATCGCCCCGGAATGACGAGCAAGAGGATAGACGCAATGTCCGATCTCGCCGACCTCTACCAGGGCTTTTCCTCCGAATGGATCAACACCTCGTCGGGGCGCATCTTCGCGCGCGTCGGCGGCAAGGGGCCGCCGCTTCTCTTGCTGCACGGCTTCTCCGAGACGCATGTGATGTGGCATCGCGTGGCGCCGCAACTGGCCGACAAGTTCACGCTGATCATCGCCGACCTGCCGGGCTACGGCTGGTCCGACATGTCCGACAGCGATGCGCAGCATCTGCCTTACTCGAAGCGCGCGATGGCGCAGGCCATGGTCGAGGCAATGGAAAGCCTCGGCCACGTGCATTTCGCGCTCGCCGGCCACGACCGCGGCGGCCGCGTCGCCTACCGCCTCGCGCTCGATCATCCCGGCCGCCTCTCGCGCCTCGCCGTGCTCGATATCTTGCCGACCTATGACTACTGGGAACGGATGAACCGCGCCTATGCGCTGAAAATCTATCACTGGACGTTTCTGGCGCAGCCCTATCCGCTGCCGGAGACGCTGATCTCGGGCAACGGCGAATTCTTCCTGCGCTTCAAGATGGCAAGCCAGACCAAATCGAAGACGCTAGATGCGATCGACAAGCGCGCGCTCGAGCATTACATCGCCCCGTTTCGCGATCCCGCACGCATCCATGCGATGTGCGAGGATTATCGCGCCGGCGCCTATTTCGATTACGAACTCGACAAGGCGGATTTCGAGGCCGGCAAGAAGATCACCATCCCGATGCTGGCGCTGTGGGGCAACGCCGGCGTCGCGCAGGCCGCGGCCACGCCGCTCGACACCTGGAAGCAATGGGCCACCGATGTCGAGGGCATGGCCGTCGATTCCGGGCACTTCCTGACGGAAGAGAACCCTGACGTCACCGCGAAGGCGCTGCGAGATTTCTTCTCGGCCTGAGTCCTACGGTCATTGCGAGCGCAGCGGAGCAATCCAGAGTCTCTCCCCGGAAAGATTCTGGATTGCTCCGCTGCGCTCGCAATGACGGAGGAGAGACCTACCTTCGCTCCCGAAAAAACTCCCGCAGCAACCGCGCCGCCTCGCTCTCGCCGACCGCCGAGTAAACCTCGGGCGCGTGGTGGCACGTCGGCGAGGCAAAGAAGCGCACGCCTGACTCGACCGCACCGCCCTTGGGGTCGGCCGCGCCGTAATAAAGCCGGCGGATCCTTGCAAAGGAGATCGCGCCTGCACACATGGTGCAGGGTTCGAGGGTCACGTAGAGGTCGCAGTCGACCAGGCGCTCGCTGCCGATCTTGTTGGCGGCCTCCCGAAGCGCGACGATCTCGGCATGGGCCGTGGGGTCGTGGTCGGTCAGGGTCCGGTTGGCGGCCGTGGCGATGACCTCATAATCCCGGACGACCACGCATCCGATCGGAACTTCGCCCGATTTTCCGGCGTTTTCGGCGGTTTTGAGCGCCAAATCCATGAAAGAAGGGGCAGTCTTGCCTCGTATCATCCCAGGAAACCTGCTAGTAGCTGCGCCTTCAGCAAGAGTGGATACCGGTTTTGCCTGAGCATGCGGCTCGAAACGAGCGCGCACAATGCCCTTTTGGCCCGGCCGCAAACGAGATTTTCTAATGCCCCGCGACAACGACAAAGACAACGATTCCCCGCGCGGCCGGGGCCCATCCAAAGGCCGCTCCGGCAAGCCGCGCGGCCCCGACAAGAAATTCGCCAAGCGTGGCTTTGGCGGCAAGGACGATGGCGACAAGCGTCCGTTCGCCGGCAAGCGCGAAGGCCGTCCGTTCCGCAGCCGTGACGAGGGTGCCCCACGCCGCGACAATGACCGTCCCAGGTTCAATCGTGACGACCGGCCGCGCGAGGATCGCGGCGACCGGCCGTTCAAGCCGCGCGGCGATCGGTCGAATTTCAACCGCGACGACAGGCCGCGCGGGGAGCGGTCCTTTGCCGATCGCTCGTCCCGCGACGGCGAGAAGCGTTCCTTCAAGCCGCGCGGGGAGCGTCCGTCCTACGGTCGTGACGACCGTCCGCCGCGCAGCAGGGATCGCGACGAGTCCCGCCCCGCCGGCAGATTTGGCGACAAGAAGTTCGGCGACAAGCGGCCCTATACGCCGCGTGGTGAGCGGTCCGACCGCAAGTTCGGCGATGACCGCAAATTCTCGCGCGACCGGGACGAGCGCGGGCCGCGCCGCGACTTCAGTGATCGCAAGCCGAGGCGTGACTTCGAGGGCAGGGATCGCGGCGACGAAAAGCCCTGGCAACGGCGCGACGCCCGGCCCCGCGATGATCGCGGTGGCGACGAGCGCCCGCGCTTCTCGCGCTCGCGCGACGATCGTGCCTCGGGCGATCGCCCGTTTCGCGACCGGCCGAAATTCGACCGGTCCAAATCCGATCGTCCCAAATTTGATCGTCCGAAGTTCGATCGTCCAAAATTTGAGCGTTCTCATCGCGATCGCGACGGCGAGTCTGGCGGTCGCCCGAAATTCGATCGTCCGCGCGAGCGGTCGGAAGGCCGCAGCGATTGGCACGAGCATCCGCGCAGCGAGGGCCGCTTCTCCGACCGCCCGCGTCGTGACAACGAGGACGACAGCAGGGTTTTTGCCAAGCGTCCGGCTTTCGGCGGCCGCGGTGCCTATCGCGAGCGCGAACGTGATTTCGATCGGCGCCCAAGGCGCGACGAGGAGCCGAAGCCGAAGAAGGCCGGCGAGCGCATCGCAAAAGTGCTGGCGCGCGCAGGCCTGGCCTCGCGGCGCGATGCCGAGGAGATGGTCACGCAGGGCCGCGTCACCGTCAACGGCCGCGTCATCAACTCGCCGGCGCTCGACGTGACGCCAAACGATGTCGTCGCCGTCGACGGCAAGCCGTTGCCGCCGCGCGAGCGCACGCGGCTGTTCCTCTATCACAAGCCGCGCGGCCTGATGACGACGCATGACGACCCCGAGGGGCGTCCGACCGTGTTCGACAATCTGCCCGAGGGCCTGCCGCGGCTGATCTCGATCGGCCGGCTCGACTTCAACACCGAGGGCCTGCTGCTGCTCACCAATGACGGTGGCCTGGCACGCACGCTCGAACTGCCCGACACCGGCTGGCTGCGCCGCTACCGCGTCCGCGCCCATGGCGAGGTGACGCAGGCGCAGCTCGACCAGCTGAAGAACGGCATCGAGGTCGAGGGCGTCAAATACGGTCCGATCGATGCGACGCTGGAACGCGACCAGGGCGCCAACGTCTGGCTGGTGTTCGCGATCCGCGAGGGCAAGAACCGCGAGGTGCGCAACGTGCTCGCCCATCTCGGGCTCGAGGTGAACCGGCTGATCCGCGTGTCCTACGGCCCGTTCCAGCTCGGCGAGATTCCGGAAGGGCAGGTCGACGAGATCCGCTCGCGGGTGCTGCGCGAGCAGCTCGGCGACAAGATCATCGCGCAATCCGGCGCCGAGTTCGACGTGCCGTCGAAATCGGCATCGCGCGACGATGCCGCATCGCACGAGAAGAAGCCGATGAAGCGGGCCGTGATCAACGACCGCAAGGGCCGCCGCGTGCTGGTGCAGCGCACCGGCAGCGAGGAGGCGCGCGAGCGCAACGAGCTCGAGGCCAATGGCTACGGCCCGCCGCGCCGTCCCAAGCGCGGCTACCACGGCAAGCGCGATCTGACGCCGCGGGACGAGCAGGACTGAGATGCGCGTCGTCGGCGGTCGATTGAAGGGGCGCAATCTGGCCTCGCCGTCCTCGCGCGATATCCGCCCGACCGCGGATCGCCTGCGCGAGTCCGTGTTCAACATCCTCGTGCACGCCTATGAGGATCCGATCCAAGATGCGCGCGTGCTCGATCTCTTCGCCGGCACCGGCGCGCTCGGCATCGAGGCGGCCTCGCGCGGCGCGAAATTCACGCTGTTCGTCGACAACGGCGCGGAAGCCCGCGCGCTCCTGCGCAACAATGTCGAGGTCCTCGGCTTGGGCGGTGTGACCAAGGTGTACCGCCGCGACGCCACCGATCTCGGCCCAGCGCATCCGGTCGAGCCATTCTCGCTGGTGTTCCTCGACCCGCCCTATGGCAAGGGTTTTTCCGAAAAGGCGCTGGTCTCATTGCGCGACGGCGGTTGGCTCACGCCCGGCGCGCTGCTCGTGGTGGAGGAAGCCAAAGCGGCGCAGTTCGCAGCGCCCGATGGCTTCGAGGAGCTCGAACGCCGCGCCTATGACGACACGGAATTCGTATTTTTGAGGAAATCCTGATGTGCGCGACGCCAATCGCGCCATTCCGCCGATTTGTCGCGAGCCATCAATGATTTCGGCATACCCGCCGCGCATCGCGCCCGAAATCGCCGTCTACTTTGCATGGGGTTGTTTTCGACACTTTTGATCGACGGTGGCTCATCGCCGCCCGAACAGCTTTTCGACGTCGGCGAGCTTCAATTCGACATAGGTCGGCCGGCCGTGGTTGCACTGGCCGGAGTTCGGCGTCTCCTCCATCTCGCGGAGCAGTGCGTTCATCTCTTCGGGCTTGAGCCTGCGTCCCGCGCGCACCGAGCCGTGGCAGGCCATGGTGGCGGCGACGTGCATCAGGCGGCGCTCCAGCGGCAGCGCCTCGTCCCATTCGGCCATGTGCTCGGCGAGATCGCGGAGCAGGCCGCCGGCATTGGTCTTGCCGAGCAGCGACGGCGTCTCGCGCACCGCGACCGCGCCGGGACCGAAGGATTCGATCGCAAGCCCGAAGGAGGCGAGCTCGTCGCTTCGTGCAAGAAGCCGCTCGACGGTCGCCTCGTCCATCTCGACGATCTCGGGGATCAGCAAAATCTGCCGCTGCACGCCGTTCTTGGCGAGTGAGGCTTTCAATCGTTCATAGACGATGCGCTCATGCGCGGCATGCTGGTCGACGATGATCAGCCCGTCGCGAGTCTGCGACACGATATAGGTCTCGTGGATCTGCGTGCGCGCCGCACCCAGCGGGCGATCGACGAGATCGCCGACCGGCTGCGCCTCGAAGCGCACATCCGCGGTCGGGGCGCCGACGTCGAAGGTCGCCTGCGCGCGCTCGGCGAAGGCAGGCGCGGCTGCGCCCTCGAAGGACGGTTGTGGCGCCGACGGGAAGGCCGGCGAGCTGCGCCAATCCCAATTGCCGGGGCGCGGCGCAAAGGCCGGCCGGAACGACGAGATCGCCGCGCTGCCGCTATTGGCCGCGGTGCGGCGGCCCTCGCGTGCAAGGGCCTCCTTCAGCCCGTGCACGATCAGCGCGCGCACCAGGCCGGCGTTGCGGAAGCGCACCTCGGTCTTGGCCGGATGCACGTTGGCGTCGACCTCGCGCGGATCGAGCGTGACGAACAGCGCCAGCACCGGATGGCGGTCGCGCGGCAGATAATCGGAATAGGCCGCGCGCACCGCGCCCAAAATCAGCTTGTCGCGCACCGGACGGCCGTTGACGAAGAGATACTGGCCGAGCGCGTTCGCCTTGGTCAGCGCGGGGGCCGCGGCATAGCCGGCCACCACGACGCCGTCGCGCTCGGAATGCACCTCGATGGCGTGGCTGCGAAACTCCGCGCCCAGGATGTCGCCGAGCCGCGTCAGCCGTCCGGCTGCGCCCGGCAGCGCCGCCGCCCAGGTCACCGGCGCGCGCTCCTCGCCCGCGAGCGTGAAGGCGATGTCGGGTCGCGCCATCGCAAGGCGCCGCACCACTTCGCGGATCGCCTCGGCCTCGGTGCGATCGGTCTTGAGGAATTTCAGCCGCGCCGGCGTTGCGTAGAAGAGATCATTGACCTCGACGCGGGTGCCGTGCGCGAGCGCGGCCGGCATGATCTCGGATTTCTGGCCGCCCTCGACCGTGAGCGCCCAGGCATGCGGCTCGCTGGCATGGCGCGTGGTGATGGCAAGCCGCGCCACCGATCCGATCGACGGCAGCGCCTCGCCGCGGAATCCCAGCGTGCGGATTTGCAGGAGATCCTCGTCGTCGAGCTTGGAGGTGGCATGGCGCTCGACCGCAAGCGCGAGGTCCTTTGCGGTCATGCCGCTGCCGTCGTCGGTGATGCCGATCCGCCGCCGGCCGCCGCCGTCGGTGAAGACGTCGATCCGGCTTGCGCCGGCATCGATCGCGTTCTCCACGAGCTCCTTGACCACGCTGGCCGGTCGCTCGACCACCTCGCCGGCGGCGATGCGGTTGACGACTTGCTCAGGTAGCTGGCGGACGGGCATGGGTTCACTCGGTGGATGCGGCCAGTTTAGCTGCGCCGGGTCGCAAATGCATGGGGTATGTCCCCGCTGCCCACATCCCAAATCCGGATCCATGCGGCCCGGCATGTTCCCCGTCGCCGCATATGAGGTGCGCAATTCCGCGAAACCGCCGCGAAATCCCTAAACGATGACCACAGGAAGCAGATTGCATCGCGGTTGCGCCGTTCGCGCAATTGACGCGATGAGCCGCCCCTGTACAGGCGAACGGTGCAGAACGTCGAAGCGTTCATCGCGAACAAAATCCAGGAGAAATGGATGAAGTTGGTGAAGACCTCAGTGGTTGCATGCGCCCTTTCGGCCCTGCTCGCGGGACCGGTCCTCGCGCAGAGCGTTCCGTCCGACACCAAGTCGCGCGGCGGCGTGCAGAGCAAGAGCCTGCCGGGCAGCGTGTCAGGCGACGACGAGGAGATGAACGCGCAGCCGGGTGCCGCTGGCGACAAAGCGGGCATGAAGCCGACCAAGAGCACGAAAGGCACTGTCGGCACGACCGGCAGCGCTGCACGCAAGGGAGCGGTGGACGATTCCGCTTCGGGCAGCACCGCGACCGGCAAGCGCTACTAAAGCGCGATAGCACCTCCGGTCGCATCGCGGCCGGAGGTTCTTGCCGGTAACGGCTCCTCCGCGACCTCAAACTCAGCAATTTCAGTCGTCGAAGCTGCGACCGCGCCCGGCCTTGACGTCGCTGCGGCGCTTCTTGCCGTCGAGGCGGCGCTGCTTGGAGGCGAAGGTCGGCCGCGTCGCGCGGCGCGGCGTCGGCCGCACCATGGCTTCGCGAAGCATCTCCAGCAGGCGGTCGATGGCGTCCTGGCGATTGCGCTCCTGGGTGCGGAAGCGCTGCGCCTGGATCACGATGACGCCGTCCTTGGTCATGCGCTGGCCGGCGAGCCGGGCAAGCCGCAAGGCCGCGTCTTCCGGCAGGGTCAGCTTGCGCGTGTCGAAGCGCAGTTGGGCAGAGGTTGCGACCTTGTTGACGTTCTGCCCGCCCGGGCCCGAGGCGCGGACAAAGCCGATCTCGATGTCGTCTTCGTCGATTACGAGGTCGCGGGAGATCCGCAGCATGGTGGCACCATCGATCATGCCTCTGGCAGGCATCGATGCTTAGTAATGCTGCTTCCCGAAAGACGCAAATGGCCGGGGCGGGCCCGGCCATCGCGCGACGCGCAAGGTCAGTTCGATTTCGGTGCCGGTGCTGCCGCCGGCTGTGCCGCGGCCTGCGGGGTGCGGCCGACCACGACGGTGAGCAGGCCCTGGCCCCACAGCCGCTTGGCGGCCTGCTTGGCGTCGTCCATCGTCACGGCATCGACGATGGCGTTGCGCTTCTCGATATAGTCGATCGGCAGCTTGTCCTGCTGATATTGCAGCAGTGCTTGCGCAAGCTTGGAGGAGGTATCGAGCGCCAGCATCTGCGAGCCCTTGAGATAGGATTTTGCCTCGTCGAGCTCCTTCTGCGTCGGACCCTCCTCGGCGATGCGGCGGACCTCCTTCTCGACCGCGTCGAGCGTCTCGCCGGCGCGGTCGGCGCGGGTGCCGGTGTTGCCGATGAACAGCGCCGAATGCTCCATCCAGAGCAGCGACTCGAACACCGAATAAGCCAGCCCGCGCTTCTCGCGCACCTCGCGATAGAGCCGGGACGACAATCCGCCGCCGCCCAGGATGTGGTTGACGACATAGGCCGCCATGAAGGTCGGATCGCTGCGCTTCACGCCGGGGCCGCCGAAGGTGATCACGGTCTGCGGCACGTCGAGCGGCACAAGGGCGCGCTGCGGCGGTTTTGCCGCCTCGATATCGGGCACGGCAGTGAGGCTGGCCTTGGCCGGCAGGCTGCCGAAGGTCTGGTCGAGCAGTTTGCCGAGCGTCGCCGGATCGACGTCGCCGACGACCGCGATCTTCAGCGTGTCCTTGGCGATCACGCGTCGCACATATTCCTTCAGGTCCGGCACGGTGATGGTGGGCACGCTCTCCAGCGTGCCGTTGGTCGGACGGCCATAGGGATGATCGCCGTAAGCGACCTCCAGGAATTTGCGGCTCGCCAGCGAGGTCGGGTTGGTGGTGTCGCGGCGCAGCCCCGCGATCACCTGCGAGCGGATGCGCTCGACGTCGACGGTGTCGAAACGCGGCGCGGTCAACGCCGTCCGCAACAGGTCGAAGGCTTCGTCCTTGTTGTCGCGCAGCATCCGCAGGCTGCCGCGGAACGTGTCGCGGCCGGCAGAGAAGCTGAGCTCGATGGCGCGGCGGTCGAGCCGCTCATGGAAGGTCTTGGAGTCGAGATCGCCAGAACCTTCGTCGAGGAGGTCTGCGACCAGGTTGGCGGTGCCGGGCTTGTCCTTGGGATCCTGCGCGGCGCCGCCGCCAAACGAATATTCCATGGCGATCAGCGGCACGGTCGCATCCTGCACGAACCAGGCTTCGATACCGCCGGGCGAGGTCAGATGCTGGATCTTTGCCGCGGCCTGCGACGGCGAGATTGCGGCGAGCGAGAGCGCGACACCGGCGGCAAGGGACAGCGCAGTGCGAAGGAAGGGATAGGTCACGAACGCTTCTCCTCGCGCTTGGCGCTGGTGGTGTCCTTGATCAGATAGCCGGTCACCGAGCGCTTCTTCTCCAGCCATTTCTGTGCGGCGGCGCGGACCTGCTCGGCCGTGACGGCGCGGATGCGATCCGGCCAGCTTCTGATGTCCTCGATGGAGAGCCCGGTGGTCAGCGCACCGCCATACCAGCGCGCCAGCACCGCCTGGTTGTCCTGGGCATAGATCGCTTCGGCGATGAGCTGGGTCTTCACCCGCTCCAGATCCTCGGCCCGGATCGGGTTCTGGATGATGTCGGCGATGACGCCGTCAATCACCTGCTCGACGTCTGCGAAGCTGACGCCCTGCTTGGGCGAGGCCGAGATCGAGAACTGGGTCGGGTCGAGCGAGGTAGAGGAATAGCTGGCGCTAGCCGAGACCGCGAGCGGCTTGTCGACGACGAGCGCGCGATAGAGATAGGAGTTGCTGCCGCTGCCCATCAATTGCGCGAGCACGTCGAGGGCCGCGCTTTCGCCTGCGGCCGCGGTCGTGGCCGACGGCACCAGATAGGTGCGGCGGACATTGGGCTGCTCGACGCGCGGATCGGCCAGCGTGACCGTGCGCGGCGCGGCCGGCTCCGGCTCCTGCGGACGGATGCGCTGCGCGGGGATGGCGGGCTGCGCCGGGATCGGCCCAAAATTGCGCTCGACGAGCGGCCGGACATCGGCAAGCTCGACGTCGCCGGCGATGATCAGGATCGCGTTGTTCGGCGCGTAGAAGCGGCGGTAGAACGCCAGCGCATCCTCGCGGTCGAGTTTTTCGATCTCCTGATGCCAGCCGATCACCGGTCGGCCATAGGGATGGTTGAGATAGAGCGCGGCCATGATCTGTTCGTTCAGGCGCGCGTCGGGGTTGTTGGCAACGCGCATGTTGTACTCTTCGAGCACGACGTCGCGCTCGGGCAGCACGTTCTCGTCCTTGAGCACGAGGCCGGTCATGCGGTCCGCCTCGAACTCCATCATGGTCGGCAATTGCTCTTTCGGCACGCGCTGGAAGTAGCCGGTGTAGTCGACCGAGGTGAAAGCGTTCTCGTTGCCGCCGACGCGGAGCACGGTCTGGGAGAATTCGCCGACCGGATGTTTTGCCGTGCCCTTGAACATCAAATGCTCGAGGAAGTGCGCGAGCCCGGATTTGCCGGGGGTCTCGTCGGCCGAGCCGACCTTGTACCAGACCATCTCGGTGACCACGGGGGTGCGGTGGTCGGGGATGACGACCACTTGCAGGCCGTTGCTGAGGGTGAAGCTGGCGGGTGGTGCCGATGTGACCGTGGTCTGCGCAAATGCGCCGCCGGTCGAAACCACACAGGACGAGAACAACGCGGCAAGGAGGCAGGCTGCCGATCGGTATGAGGACATTATCATCCTTTGAAAGCCCGGACCCGATGTCCGCGGCGGAAGGCACGGCATCCTATACCGTGCGGCTGACGCATGGCGTCACGAAGCAGAGAACGCGATCAACTTGTACTTAAAAATAGGTCATCTGCCGGCTCCGGCCCACACCGGACGATTGCGGCAGTTCCGCGCGTGCCAAAACTGGAGACGGGGAGGAGCGCTATTGCTCCTTCTCCTTGCCGGACAGGACGTCGAAATACGTCTTCTTCGAGGTGTCCGGACCGGTGCCATAAGCGTAGTTCGGCGACGGAGTCTGATAACCTGCCGGCGGCTCGGTCAGCGACGATCGCGGCGGCTCGCTCGTGAACGACTTTTGCTCGCTGCTGCTGCTCTTGAACATGCCGAGCAGGCCACCGGAGTAACCGAGTTCCTTCGGGCTCATCGTCGGGCTGTTGGTATTGGCGCCAGGCGGGAGCGGATCATGGGTCCCGGTGGAGGCCGTGGTCGTCCTGCCCTTGTTGAGCTCACTGGGCGAGAGCGGTTGGGCAGCCTGCCAAGGCTCCTCCACCTTCTTGCCGGCGTTGGCCTTCTTCCGTTGCGCTGCCGCTTCCTTGCGCCGTTTTTCGTCGGGGTCCTTCGGCCAGTTCGGGGCGACCGTGGCTTGTTCAGCCGCTGGCGGCGGCAGGTCCAGCTTCCGCGGCACCACCAGCGGAGAACGTTCGCGATACTCGACGCCGGGCTTTTCCATGCTCTTGGCGCCGATGCCGGACATCAGATTGTCGATGAGCTTCTCTTCGAAGGTCATGTCGTCGTCATCGTCGTCGCCGGCCCGCACGGGGCCTGCCGACATCACGAGACCAACGCCGAGCGCGACCGCAGCGAGCTTCAGAGCGCCCAGGAGGGTCTTCAAGGACCCCTTGGGGTCTCGAACCATCGAGCCGCTGGTCTCGGAGCTGCGCATCACTTTACCTATTCCATCGTGTTGCAGATCGCCGCGCCAGGCACGGCTTTAAGCCTTGCACGCAAAGTTCCACCTTCCGGCCCGTATCGGCCGGGATCAGGGCGCTTTTGCGGCGGGTACCCCCAGGAAGGAATCATACAATAGGGCTGCTACGCCCACAACGATCGCCACGTCCGCGAGGTTAAATACATACCAATTATAGGTTTTTTCGCCGATATCGATGTGGAACAGGGCGAAATCGACCACCGCGCCATAGGCCAGGCGATCGATGCTGTTACCGATGGCGCCGCCGATGATCAGGCCCAGCGCGACTGTTGCGAGGAGGGTGTGCGAACGGGCCATCCAGACCGCCAGCGCCACCACGGCGACGACCTTCACGGCCATCAGGGCAAACTGCGCGGCCTGGCTGTCGTTCTGCAGCCAGCCAAAACTGATGCCGATATTCCAGGCCAGCACCAGGTCGAAGAACGGCGTCACCTTGACCGCGCCGTGCCGGGCGATGTCGAACACATTCAGCAGCCAGAGCTTTGAGGCCTGGTCGAGAACGACCGTGACCACGGCCGCGATGATGCCGGCGCGGAGGGGGGTCATGGCCGAGACGACCTCAGACGCCCACCCCCAGCGCCTTCCACTCGCGCAGCGCCTTGGCGTCGCGCGGGGTGACGTCGGGATAGTCGCGGTCTTCGCCGACCGTGGGCAGGATCTTCCAGGAGCGGGCGCATTTGGTGCCGACCGCCTTCTCGACGACGACGGCGACACCTGGCACGGCATCGAGCCGGAACGCAGCCGCAGGCGCCTCGCCCTCGCGCACTTCGTAGCTCGAGGTGATGCAGACCTCGGCGAGGTCGACGTCGAACAGCGTGCCCAGCATCGCGCGATCGGCCACGTAGATGATCGGAGACGCTTCAAGCGACGAGCCGATGGTCTTGGCGGCGCGCGCGAGCTCGAGCGCACCGGTGACGACGCGGCGGACGTCGCGGACCGTCTCCCACTTTGCGGCCAGCTCGTCGTTGCGGAATTTGTCCAGCCCGACCGGGAACAGCGTGAGATGCACCGAGGGCTCGGCATCCGGACGATACATCCGCCAGGCTTCCTCCGCGGTGAAGCTCAGCACCGGCGCGAGCCATTTCAGGATGGCGTCGCACAACAGGTTGATCGTGGTCAGCGCCGCCTTGCGCGCCACCGACGACGGCGGATCGCAATAAAGCGTGTCCTTGCGGATGTCGAAGTAGAACGCGGAGAGCTCGCTGTTGAGGAACGCGGACAGCGTTGCCACCACGGTCTTGTAGTCGAAAGTCTCGTAGGCCTTGCGGATGGTGTCGGCGCGGACCGACAGCTCGTGCAGCATCAGCCGCTCGAGCTCGGGCATCTCGGCAGGCGCAACCGCATCGGCGCTCTTGTAGTGATGCAGCGTGCCGAGCATCCAGCGCACGGTGTTGCGCAGCTTGCGATAGGTCTCGACCGTGTTCTTCAGGATCTCCGGGCCGATGCGCTGGTCGTCAGTGTAGTCGCAGGACGCGACCCAGAGCCGGAGGATGTCGGCGCCGGATTCCTTGATGACGGCCTGCGGCTCGATGGTGTTGCCGAGCGACTTCGACATCTTGCGGCCGTCCTCGGCCTGGGTGAAGCCGTGGGTCAGCACGATGTCGTAGGGCGCGCGTCCGCGCGTGCCGCAGCTCTCCAGCAGCGAGGAGTGGAACCAGCCGCGATGCTGGTCCGAGCCTTCCAGATACATCACGGTGTCCTTGCCACCGTCGACCTTGCGCTTGATGCCTGACAGCCCTGGGAAGTGCACGGGGTCGTCAAGCACGAAGGCGTGCGTCGAACCGGAGTCGAACCAGACGTCGAGGATGTCGTCGACCTTCTGCCAGTCTTCGTTGGCGCGCGAGCCGAGGAAGCGCTCACGTGCGCCCTCCATGTACCAGGCGTCGGCGCCTTCCTCCGCGAAGGCCTCGCCGATGCGATTGTTGACGGCCTCGTCCTGGAGAATCTCGGCCGAGCCGTCGCCCTTCTCGCGCACGAACACCGCGATCGGCACGCCCCAGGCGCGCTGACGCGAGATCACCCAGTCGGGGCGCGCCTCGATCATGCCGTTGATGCGGTTCTGCCCCGACGGCGGCACCCACTGCGTCACCGAGATCGCATGCAGCGCGCGGGCGCGCAGCGTGTCGCCGGACTTCGTCTTGCCGTCTGCCGCGATATCCTTGTCCATCGCGATGAACCATTGCGGCGTGTTGCGGAAGATCACCGGCTTCTTCGACCGCCAGGAGTGCGGATACTGGTGCTTCAGCCGGCCGCGCGCGAGCAGCATGCCGGCGTCGACCAGCGCCTTGATCACGGCGTCGTTGGCATCGCCCTTCTCGCCCTTGTCGTTGATAACGCGCTTGCCGGCAAAGCCCGGGGCGTGGTCCGTGTAGGCGCCGTTCTCGTCGACGGTGTAGGGGATCGCGCTGTTGATGCCGCGTCCGTCCAGTTCGCGCGTATTCGCCATCCAGACGTCAAAATCCTCGCGGCCGTGGCTGGGCGCGGTGTGCACGAAGCCGGTGCCGGTGTCGTCGGTGACGTGGTCGCCGGGCAGCAGCGGCACGGTGAAGCCGTAGCCGCCGCCGAGCCCCTTCAGCGGATGGGCGCACTCGATCGCGTCCATGGTGTCGCCGGGGATGTCGCGGACCTTCTCGTACGCCGTCACACGCGCCTGCTTGAACACGTCTGCGGCAAGCGCGTCGGCCAGGATCAGCATGTCGCCGGTCTTCGCCCAGTTATCTGCGGGCGCATCCGTCACCTTAAAGAGGCCATAGGCGATCTTCGGCGAGAACGAGATCGCGCGGTTGCCGGGCAGCGTCCAAGGCGTGGTGGTCCAGATCACGACGCTTGCGGAGGCGAGCGCGCCGTGGGCGGGCGAGGTGACCGGGAATTTCACCCACACCATGTCGGAGGTGTAGTCCTCGTATTCGACCTCGGCCTCGGCGAGCGCGGTCTTCTCGACCACGCTCCACATCACCGGCTTGGAGCCGCGATAGAGCGTGCCGTTGGCGGCGAACTTCATCAGCTCGCGCGCGATCTGGGCTTCCGCCGGATAGGTCATGGTGGCGTAGGGATGGGCCCAATCGCCGATCACGCCCAAGCGCTTGAACTCCTCGCGCTGGATGTTGAGCCAGTGCGTGGCATAGGCGCGGCATTCGCGGCGGAAGGCGACCATCGCAGCGCTGTCGCGGAAGTCGGGCTTCTGCTTACCCTTCTTGCGATAGTTCTCCTCCTCGACCTTCCACTCGATCGGCAGGCCGTGGCAGTCCCAGCCCGGCACGTAGTTGGAATCGAAACCGAGCATCTGCTGGCTCTTGGTGACGAGATCCTTGAGGATCTTGTTCAGCGCCGTGCCGATGTGGATATTGCCGTTGGCATAGGGCGGACCGTCATGGAGCACGAATTTTTCGCGGCCCTTCGCGGTCTCGCGCAGCTTCTCGTAGAGGCCGATCTCGTACCAGCGCTTGAGGATCTCGGGCTCGCGCTGCGGCAGGCCGGCCCGCATCGGGAACTCGGTCTGCGGCAGGAACAGGGTTTTGGAATAGTCTTTGGCGTCAGACTTTTGCGGCTTATCGGACATGAAGATGACTGGCTCGGAAGGGCGCGGGGACAGATGGCGACTGGAATCGCGGGGTGAAAAACGACAAATCCCGGTCTTGCGCCGAGCCAGAAGGCTCAGACGGAAGCCGGGCCGCTAATCCCTATGATGCGCCGCGCAAACATGGACTCTCCTTAGCAGGGGGCCCGGGATTTCGCAAAGGGCAGGGGCCCGCCGGCGGCCCTTCAGTCGATTGCCCCGAGCTTGGGAAAGGCGTCCGGGGCGGCGGCCAAAAGGCGCCTCGCCTGGGCCGAATCCTGGTCCATCTGGCGGATCAGCGCGTCGATACCATCGAATTTCAGCTCCTCGCGGATGAAGCCGATAAAGGCGCAGTCGAGCGCCTGGCCGTAAAGGTCGCCCTTGAAGTCGAACAGGAAGATTTCCAGGAGCGGCGCACCGTTGTCGAAGGTCGGGCGGCGGCCAAAACTCGCCACGCCGTCGAGGCGCACCTGATCCTGTCCCTGGCCGCGGCCGACCCGTACGGCATAGATGCCATGCTTGAGCCCGCAATTGGCATCGAGGCGGATATTGGCGGTGGGATAGCCGAGATCGCGGCCGCGCTTCTCGCCGTGGATGACCTCGCCGGTCACGAACCAGGGCGCGCTGAGCATGGCGGTGGCCTCGTCGAGCTGCCCCTCGGCGAGCGCCATCCGGATCGCGCTGGAGGAGACCGGCCGCTCATCGATATCGACATGCGGCTGCACGTCGACCTCGATGCCGAGCCGCGGCGCTTCATTGACAAGAAGGCTTGGAGAGCCGACCCGCCCCTTGCCGAAATGGAAGTCGTAGCCGACCGCGATCCCGCTCACCCCCAGCCGTCCGATCAGGTCATGGTGAATGAAATCTTGCGCCGAGGTCCCGGCGCGGCCCTTGTCGAAGGTCATGACCACGGCGCCGGAAAGGCCGGTACCGGCCAAAAGCCGCAGCTTGGCGCGCTCGTCGGTGAGACGGAATTGCGGTGTGGTCGGGCTGAAGAATCGGCGCGGATGCGGCTCGAAGGTCAGCGCGAAGGCCGGGCAGTTATGGACCCGGCCCATCTCCAGGGCGGCCGCGATCACTGCGCGGTGGCCGAGATGGACGCCGTCGAAATTTCCCATCGCGACGACCGCACCCTTCGGGATTTCGGAGGCCGGCGTCTGGTCACGGATAACGGTAAAATGCGGAGCCATCAGGGGAATTCTCAAGCCGGCGGGTCGGGCCGGACCGTGGCGTGACGCGCTGGGCGAAGTCAAGCGGGAGATGCGACCAGATTGCCGAGGATTTCCATCCTTTCCCGGCCGGGCCAGTTAACGCGCTGTTTAACGCCTTGGTGCTAGTCGTTGGACTTGGAACCGTGGGGCGCTGGGCCCTGCAGTTCGATCGTTAATATTTTCCTGGTTGCGTTGGGGGAGTCGAGATGGCGGTTGATTTGTCGATGCCGGTTCTGGTCGTTGATGACTACAGCACCATGATCCGTATCATTCGGAATCTGCTGAAGCAGCTTGGCTTCGATAATATCGATGATGCCAGCGATGGTTCGGCGGCGCTGAACAAGATGCGCGGCAAGAAGTACGGGCTCGTGATTTCCGATTGGAACATGGAGCCGATGACGGGCTACGACCTCTTGCGCGAAGTGCGGGCCGATCCCAATCTCGCCACCACGCCCTTCATCATGATCACGGCGGAATCCAAGACCGAGAACGTGATCGCGGCAAAGAAGGCCGGCGTGAACAATTACATCGTCAAGCCGTTCAACGCGGCGACGCTGAAGACCAAGATCGAGGCGGTCTTCCCGGATATGGCGAGCGCGTAAGACGCTTGGCCGGCTAACAATACTCCATCAGGATCGTCATGCCCGGGCTTGTCCCGGGCATCCACGTTCTTGGATGGAAGAAGAAAGGCGTGGATGGCCGGGGCGTAGGCCAGCGGCAGCGACGCCGTCCTTCGGACGGCCGTGCCCGGCCATGACGGCGTCTATCGCTTGGCAAGTCCAGGCCGCGACGTCACGCGGCTACGCCGTCACCACTTCAATTCGCGGATCAGCGCCTTCGGCGGATGGCCAAACAGCTCCATCACCGAGGCCGGGTCGAGCTGGTCGAGGCCTTCGAATTCCTCGGAATGGATGCCGCGGGTTACGAACAGGCAGTCGATGCCGAATTCGCGCGCGCCGGTGAGATCGGTGCGGACGGAATCGCCGATCGCGAGCACCTTCTTGCGGTCGATCGTATGGCCCTGCCGCTCGCCGGCAAGCAGCATCGCGCGCTCATAGATCGGCCGGTGCGGCTTGCCGTAGAAGATCACCTCGCCGCCAAGCTCGCGATAGAGCTCGGCGATGGCGCCGGCGCAGTAGATCAGCCGGTCGCCGCGCTCGACCACGATGTCGGGATTGGCGCAGACCAGGGTCAGCTTGCGCTCGCGCGCCTTGAGCATCATGCCGCGATAGTCTTCCGCGGACTCGGTCTCGTCGTCATAGAGGCCGGTGCAGACGATGTAGTCGGCCTCTTCCAGCGGCGCGAGCTGCGCATTGAGGCCGCGATAGATCGAGTTGTCGCGCTCGGGTCCGAGCCAGAACATTTTGCGGCCGGGATGGTCGGCGACATAGAGCCGCGTCAGGTCGCCCGACGAGACGATCGCGTCATAGGTCTCGTCGGCGACGCCGAGCTTGCGCAACTGCCGCTGTACCGAATCCGCCGGACGCGGCGCGTTGGTGATCAGGATCACCGTGCCGCCCTGGCTGCGGTAGGTGTGCAGCGCCTCGCAGGCCTCGGGAAAGGATTCGAGCCCGTTATGCACGACGCCCCAGATGTCGCTGAGCACGACGTCCACGCCGCTCGTGAGCTCGCGCAGGCGCTCGACGAAATGCAGCGTGGTCATGATGCGCTCGGCCAATCAGATGCGGCGCGCGAGCGCTGCGTTGCCGGTGGCGCGATGCGCCGCGGCTGCCGTCTCGCCTGAACTGGATATGCCGGAGCCATTTGATCCCTGATCTGACCCTTTGGGTTCCTGCGCTTGGTTCGGCAGGGCCCCGGCGGTAGCAGATGCCCCCTCGGGCCGCAATGGCCGGGGCGGCGCGAACAGGAAACCCTGGCCGAACCGTACGTCATAGTCGAGCAGGTCGACCACGGCGCGCTCGCCCTCGATCCGCTCGGCGATCAGGTCGATGCCGAACCGGCCGAGCAGGTCGGAGAGGTCGGAAGGATGGATGTCCGAGGTCGAGGCTTGCCGGGGATCGAGCAGCAGCGCCGCCGGCACCTTGATGAAGCGCACGCCGCGGTCGGCAAGCTCGCGCGGTTCGATCCGCAGGTCGGTGACATGGTCGATCGAGAAGCGGAAGCCGCGCTGGGCCAGCGCGGCGAGATTCTCCGTCTCCGCCGGGCCGAGATTGCGGAACGTCGACTGCTTGAACTCGAGCACCAGCGACGGCGCCAGCGCCCGGTTGGCTTCGAGGAAGTCGAGGCATTGCGAGAAGGTGGTGGAATTGCCGAGCGTGGAGGCGGCGACGTTGCAGAATACGCCGACATCCTTGTTGCGCACCATCAGGCGGCGCAGCACCTGGACGCAACGCAGCATCACCATGTTGTCGATGCGGCCGATCAGGCCGGAGGCTTCCGCGACCGAAATGAATTCCTCGGCGGCGATGAGTTGATCGCGCTCGTCGCGCAGGCGGGTGACCGCCTCGTAAAAGCGTACCTTGCGCTGCGGCAACGTCACCATCGGCTGCAGGAAGATGTCGATGCGGTTCTCGTCGACGGCATTGCGCAAGGTCGCCAGCATCTGGGTCTGGTTGCGGGCCCCGGGGGGGTCGACGACGGAAGCAGCCGCCGCCGCTCCCGGCACCGGTGGCGGAACGGCCGGCTTCGCTGCGGCGATTGTGGCCGGTTCCTTGGGAGCGTCCGCCACGGGCTCGGGGAGCGGCGCGGCAGCCGCCTGGGGCGCGCCGGTCGCCGTGAGCAGATCCTCATGCGCTGAGACGGTGGCGGCGAGCTGCTTGACGAGGCCGCCGAGCTCGTTGATCTCGCCGACCACGGACTGGACCCGGTCGGCATTGGTCGAATTGGCCGACGCCACGCGTCCCTCGACCGCGGCCAGGCGGCGGCCGAATTCGGCGACCTGGCGGGCGAGGTCGGCGGTGCCGCGCGACAGGTCGGCGATCTGGCCGCCGACGTCGCTGCGGTCGCGCAAGCGCATCGAAACCGCATTGTAGAGGATCAGGAAGGTCAGCGCGGTCAGCGCCACGATCGCGGATTCCGTTCCGCTGATCCCGGCGACCGAATAGAGCGCCAGGCCGAGCGAGGCGGCAACCAGCACCATGCAGATGGCGATGAAGATCGTCGAAATGCGAATCATGCCGCGCGCTGCGCCCTCAAGTGCTGACTGCCCGACCCGGGAAAACACGGGCCCGTTCAGGCACGGTCACGTCTCACGTTTCCCCAAGCGGGGCGAGCTTAACATCAATGTTGATTCGAGGGGATAGCAGCGTCGCGCCGGGCATGATCCGGAAAAGTGTGCAGCGGTTTTCCGAAAAGATCATGCTCAAACAAGGAACACTACGAGAGTCCGGCGCGGCGAAAACCTTCCAAATAGCGCTCGCGATCGGCAACCAACCGGATCGGCATGAACTCGGCGATCCAGGCGAGCGAAATGTTGGGCTGGGCGCGCCGCAGTTCCTGCAACGCGGCGTGGGCGAGCTCGCTCTTGCCTGCCATGCCGGCCGCTGCCGTCAGCACCCGGTGCGCGCCGACGAAGTCGCTGCGCTGTCGCAAGGCCTCATGCGCCAGCCGGATCGCCTCCTCATAGTCCTCGCCGAGGAAGCGGGCATAGGCGGCGATGCCGAAATAGACCGGCGCGTAGGGATCGCGCGGACTGAGGCGGATGGCGCGACGCGCCGCCTCGTCGGCATCCTGCCAGCGGCCGCAATAGCTGAGCGCAAGGCCATAGTAGCCCTGTGCGAGCGCAAAATTCGGGTTGAGCCGCAGCGCGGTCTCGAACTCGGCGAGCGCGTCCTCGAACCGCCGCGCGAACAGATGGACATGGCCGAGCGCGTTGTGGGCCCAGGGATCCTCGCCATCGGCGTGGATCGCGGCCGTCGCGGCGCGTTCTGCGAGCGGCAATGCGGTGGCCATCTCCATCCAGCCCATATGGGCGGTGAACATGTAGCTGGTGCCGAGCAGCCCGAGCGCCTTGCCGTAATCGGGGTCGAGCGCGATGGCCTTTTCGAGCAGGGCCTGCGCGACGACATGGTCCTGTCGCGTCACCCGCCAGTAATGCGACAGCGCGCGCATCACGAGGTCCCAGGCATCCAGGCTGCCCGGCGGCTTGCGCTGGGCGCGAAAATTCTCCGCCGCGTAGAGCTGCGGCTCGATCGCGGCGACGATCGCTTCCGTGATCTCGTCCTGCACCGCAAAGACGTCGGCGAGCTCGCGGTCGTAGCGCTCGGCCCAGAGATGGCTGCCGGTCGCGACGTCGTTGAGCTGCGCGGTGATACGCACGCGGTCGCCGCCCTTGCGCACGCTGCCCTCGACGACGTAGCGGACGCCGAGCTCGTCGGCGACTTGGCGCAGGTGCACGGCGCGGCCCTTGTAGATGAAGGAGGAGTTGCGGGCGATGACGAAGAACCAGCGCAGTTTCGACAGCGCAGTGATGATGTCCTCGCTGATGCCGTCGGAGAAGTAGTCCTGCTCGGTCTCGCCGCTGAGATTGGTGAAGGGCAGCACAGCAATGGCGGGACGATCGGGCAGGGGCAGGCCGGCCGACGTCTCCTCGCGCGGCTTGAGCGGCGGCGCCTGCTGGCCCGCAGCGGGCGTTTCGACGACGTCGCCGACAAAGCGGACGCCCTTGCGGGCCGCGGTGCGGATCAGCCGCTGCTCCTCGCCGGTGTCGTTGATCGCGCGCCGTGCCGCATTGATGCGGCTTGCCAGCGTCGATTCCGAGACGACGCGGCCGTTCCAGATCGCATCGAGCAGATTGTCCCGCGTCACCACGCGGTCGCGGTTGCGCACGAGGTAGGTCAGGAGATCGAAAACCTGCGGCTCGAGCGCGATAAGGGTGCCTGCGCGTCGCAATTCGCGGCGCTCGGAATCCAGCGAAAACTCCTCGAACTGGAACGCCACGCTCGGTTTGGCTCCCGGATAAAAATCAAGGCGCTCTCAACGTAAAATAACGGTCGTCTCAAAGCCAGCGAACGGCGTGCGCCCTATCGTCCCGGCATTCCAACCCAGGGAGATTGCCCATGTCGACATCCGCCGTTCTCAATCAACCGATCCCGGCGCAACCCGACCTTTCCGCCGTCAAGCAGCGCCAGCACGGCGCCTGGTCGTCCGGCGACTATGCCGTCGTGGGCACCACCTTGCAGATCGTCGGCGAACAGCTGTGCGAGGCGCTTGATCTGCGTGCCGGCAGCAAGGTGCTGGACGTTGCCGCCGGCAACGGCAATGTGACGCTGGCCGCGGCCCGCCGCTGGTGCGACGTGACCTCCACTGATTATGTGCCGGCGCTGCTCGAGCGTGGCCGCGAGCGGGCGGTGGCCGAGCACCTCAGGATCGAATTCCGCGAGGCGGACGCCGAAGCACTGCCGTTCGCCGATGCCAGCTTCGACGTCGTGGTGTCGACCTTTGGCGTGATGTTCACGCCGGACCAGGACAAGGCGGCATCGGAGCTCGCGCGCGTCTGCAGGCCGGGCGGCAAGATCGGGCTCGCCAACTGGACGCCACAGGGCTTTATCGGCCAGCTCTTCAAGACGCTCGGCAAGCACCTGCCGCCGCCGGCCGGCGTGAAGTCGCCGGCCCTGTGGGGCACCAAGGCCCGGCTCGAAGAGATGTTCGGCCGCACTGCGTCGGAGATCTCGGCCGAGCCGCGGATGTTCGTGTTCCGCTACCGCTCGCCCGACCATTGGCTCGACGTGTTCAAGGGCTTTTACGGTCCGATGCTGAAAGCCTTCGCTGCGCTCGATGCCAACGGCCAGGCGGCGCTCAAGCGCGACCTGCTGGCGCTGGTCGGCGAGTTCAACCATGCCGACGACGGCACGGTCGTGGTTCACAGCGAATATCTCGAAGCCGTCATCATCAAGCGCTGAACCGCAGCTGAGATCGGGGCAGGTCGGAGCAATCCGGCCTGACCTCGCCGCTAGGATGGTGCCGCCGCGCCGACCGTATCGGCCGAAACCGCTTCGCGGCTGCCGAGCGGCTTGGGTGGTCCCTTCGTCGTATCGCGCAAGGTCTGCCGCTCGAGCTCGGAGTTCAGTTCGGCTCCGAACATGACCGCGGTCGCGGACATCCACATCCACATCATCAACCCGATCGCGGCACCGAGCGAGCCGTAGGTGGCGTTGTAATTTGCGAACTCCGATAGATACCAGGACAACAGCGCCGAGCCCGCGATCCAGAGGGTGGTGGCCGTCAATGCGCCGACGCTGAGCCACTGCCAGCGCGGCGCGTCGCGGCTTGGTGCGAAGCGGTACAGGATGGCAAGCGCCGCCAGCAAAATGGCGAACAGCAGCGGCCATCGCGCCAGCGCGACGATCAGCTTGCTCTCGGGCTCCAGCCCCAGATGGTTCAGCGCAAGCGGGAAGGCGACCACGGCGCCCACCATCAGCAGCAGCGCCGCGATCCCGCCGATCGTGAAGGCCAGCGACACCAAATTGAGGCGGACGAAGCTGCGCTTCTCGCGCTCCTCATAGGCGACGTTGAGCGCGTCGACGATGGATTTGACGCCGGCATTGGCGCTCCAGATCGCAAGCAGGAGGCCGAACAGGAAGGTGACACCAAGCTCGGTGTTGCCCTTGGCGACCACGCGCGCGACCTGGTCTTCGACGATCTGGAACGCGCCGTCCGGCAGCATCAAGGCAAGCGTCTGGAGGTTGGCTGATATCGTCGAGGGATCTGCGAACAGGCCATAGGAAGAAACAAGCGCAGTGACGGCGGGAAAGACCGCGAGCAGCCCGAAAAACACAACGCCGCCCGCGGTCGCGAGCAGGCGGTCCTCATCGATGCGCTGATAGGTGCGCCAGAGGATGTCCTTCCAGCCGGCCCAGGGAATATGGAGCGGGCTCGTGGAGCGGCGACCATGCCCGGGTTGCGCGAGTGCGCGCACGGGATTGGTCTCGGGCGAGTTTCCCTCATCGTTACGGCGCGCTGCGACGGAGCCGGATCGCGACGTCTTGAAGTCCTGGAAGTAGCATTCGGCCGTCAGCACGAAAATTGTTGTGGCGGCGACCAGGAGCCAGCTATCGAGATCGCCCAAGCGCCGCAGTGCCATCATGCGTCCAATTCGTGGCTGTGGCGCCGCCGGCGCACCGCGGTCAATCCCAAGAGGCCGACGGCTGCGAGCATCAAGCCAAGCTGCACCGGCCGGTTACCGCGCGCCCGCGAGGTTCTGCTGCCGGCTCCGTTGCGATGGCCATTCTCGCCGGGTGCGAGTGGCACAAGGGGAATCGTGGTCGCAACCTCCTTTACCGCCTCCTTGACCGTGCCCCGTGGAATGCGGGGCGTCGCGATCGCGACCCGCAGGCGGCTGGCAAGTGGGACGATGGTCTTGGGGCGACGGTTCATCTGGGCCACGGCCAATCCGGCCAAGATCGCAGCCAGCACCAGCAGCACCGCGCCGACGGCGCCGAAGGCCCAGAACATCCCGTAGGTGAACTCGACCCAACGGAACAGCGCCATCAGCCCGACGAAAAAGGCGGCGATGACGAACACGCCTGCAACCGCGAAGAGCCCCGCGGCCACCGCGTAGGACGTCACCCGGCCGCTGGCCTGGCCGGCGCGGTCACGCAGATAGGATTTCGCGGCGCGCTTGAGGTGATTGATCTTGAGTGCCACGCCGGCGCGCAGCAATTCGCCCGATGGCGCAAGCATGCGGACATCCTCCGACTGAAGGAAATTCTTCGGGGATGAACGTGGCGCGGTTTGACTTGTTCCGCACGCGCGCGGGATCAGCCGAGATCGGCTGCCGCGATCCAGAACACCTCGCCTTCGCTGTCTTCGGTGTCGAGCCAGAGCAGCGGCAGTTCCGGAAACGCTTCGTCGATCCGCTCGCGGCCGCGGCCGATCTCGCACAACAACCCACCTCCCGGCGTCAGGTGATCGGGCGCGTCGCGCAGGATGCGGCGCACCACGTCCAATCCGTCGACGCCGCCGTCGAAGGCGAGTTTTGGCTCGGCCCGGCACTCCGGCGGCAGTGCGGCCATGCCCTCGGCATCGACATAGGGCGGGTTGGAGATCATCAGGTCGTAGCGCGCGTCACCCAGCGGCGCAAACAGGTCGCCGCGATGGAGCGCGATGCGATCCTCCAGCCCGTAATCTCCCACATTGCGGGTGGCGACGTCGATTGCGCCCTTGGAGATGTCGACCGCGTCGACCAGCGCGTTCGGGAAATGATGCGCGGCGAGGATGGCGAGGCAGCCGGAGCCTGTGCAGAGGTCGAGCACGCGCTCGACGCCGCCGGCGTCGTCGATCAGCGAGCCGGCTTCGCCGTCGCCGCCGAAATGCGACTCCAGAAGCTCCCCGATGAACGAGCGCGGCACGATCACCCGCTCGTCGACATAGAAGGGCAGGCCGCGCATGTAGATCTTGTTGACGAGATAGGCGGCCGGTTTGCGGGTGGTGACGCGCTGGTGGATCAGCGCGATGATGGTTTTGCCCTCCGCCGCGGTGACGCGCGCATTGGCAAACATCTCGAACTGGTCGGGATGAAGGTGCAGCGCTTCGCAGACCAGGAAGGCCGCCTCCGCCACCGGATCGGTCGTGCCGTGCGCGAACGCAAGTTTTGCCTCGACGAAGCGGCTCACCGCATAGCGTACGAAATCGAACAGCGTCACGAGCTCGCCGGCGGCGACCTTCGCAAGCTTGGGCGCGGCGCCACGGCGCGCAGGCTTTTGGGATGCTTTTGCCATCAGGATTTGGTCCAGCGCGCGGCAGCCTGATCGTCGCGGGCATGGGCCTCGACCCAGCCGGTGCCGGTCGCGCTCTCTTCCTTCTTCCAGAACGGCGCGCTGGTCTTGAGATAATCCATCAAGAACTCCGCGGCCTGGAACGCCGCCTGGCGGTGCTGTGAGGCCGCCACCACCAGCACGATGTTCTGGCCCGGCTCGATACGCCCGACGCGGTGAATGACGGTGACGCCGTTCAGCGGCCAGCGCGAGAGCGCCTCGTCGACATGACGGCGGATCTCTTCCTCGGCCATTCCAGGGTAATGTTCGAGCGTCAGCGCTGCGATCTTGCCCTCGTCCTCGTCGCCGCGGCAGATGCCGGAAAAGCTGACGACCGCGCCGATATCGGTGCGGCCATGCGACAGCGCCGCGATCTCGCGCGCCACGTCGAAGTCGTCTTGCTGGATGCGGATGGTGACGGGGCCGGTCATGCGACGTCAGCCGCCGGTCATCGGCGGGAAGAACGCGATCTCGCGGGCGCCGGCAATGGTCGCGTCCGGCTTCACATGGGCGTGGTCGATCGCGGCGCGGATCACCTTCGGCTTCTCGAACGCATAGGCATAGGCCTCGCTCCGGCCGGACAGCCAGGCGATCAGCTCTTCCACGGTGCGGACGCCCGCAGGCGGCTCGATCGTCTCTTCCGCCTTGCCGACGCGCTCGCGCACCCAGGCGAAATATTTCACCTTCATTCCTCATCCTCCTTGATGAGGTGATGGATACCGGCGCGGAAATAATCGTAGCCGGTGTAGATCGTCAGCAGCGCCGATGCCCACAGCAGCAGCAATCCGATCAGCGTGACCACGGGCACCACCTCGTCGCCGGCCGGGCCGGCGAGCAGGAAGCCGATCGCGACGAGCTGTGCCGTCGTCTTCCACTTGGCGAGCTTTGTCACGGGCACGCTGACACGGAGCGCCGCCAGATATTCCCGCAGGCCCGACACCAGGATCTCGCGGCACAGGATGACGATGGCGGCCCAGAGCGCCCAGCCGTGGATGATGCCGTCGGCGGCGAGCATCAAGAGGCAGGAGGCAACCAGCAGCTTGTCGGCGATCGGGTCGAGCATCCGGCCGAATGCCGATTGCTGATTCCAGATCCGGGCATAATAGCCGTCGAGGTAATCCGTCACCCCCGCCGCGATGAAGATGGCGACCGCCACCCAGCGCAGCCAGAGCGGTCCGTCCAGAATCGACTGGGCATAGATACATCCGACCACCACCGGGATCGCGGCGATCCGGCCATAGGTCAGGATGTTTGGAAGGGACATCGAGCTCTTGGCGGTCCCCCGTGTCGTGGCGATGTTCATTCGTTCTACCAATACCGCTGCGGCATGAAGGTCAACCGTCCCGGCCTCAATGAGGTGCTGGCACGACGACCATATGACCGCTGGTCCCCTTTAATTCACCCCGGCTGGGGATGGAAATACTCGAAAATCTTGCGAGCGCTTTCGGCGCTCACCCCCGGAACCTTGCCGAGATCGGCAATCGAGGCGCGCTCGATCTCCTTCAGGGTTCCGAAATGATGCAGCAAGGCACGTTTGCGTGACGGGCCGATACCCGGGATTTCCTGCAAACCGGCCTCGCGGATGTCCTTCTTGCGGAGTTTACGGTGCGAGCCGATGACGAAGCGGTGGGCTTCGTCCCTCAAGCGCTGGATGAAGTAGAGCACGGGGTCACGCGGCTCGAGCTTGATCGCCTCCCGGCCCGGGATGAACAGGGTCTCGCGGCCGGCGTCGCGCTCCGGTCCCTTGGCGACCCCCATCAGCGACACCTGGGTCAGGCCGAGGCCGTCGAAGATTTCCTTGGCGGCGTTGAGCTGGCCGCGGCCGCCGTCGATGATGACGAGGTCGGGCCATTGCGGGAAGTCGTCGTCCTTCGCTGTATCCTTGGCCTTGCCGGCGGCATCCTCGGGCGGACTGACGAGGCGCTTGAAGCGCCGCTCCAGCACCTCGCGCATCATCGCATAGTCATCGCCGGGCGTGAGCCCTTCGGACTTGATGTTGAACTTGCGGTACTGGTTTTTCACAAACCCGTCGGGGCCGGCGACGATCATGGCGCCGACGGCGTTGGTGCCTTGGATGTGGCTGTTGTCGTAGACCTCGATCCGCTTCGGCGGATGGGGCAGGGCAAGTGTGCTCGCCATCGCCTCGAGCAGGCGGCCCTGCGTGGCGGTGTCCGCAAGCTTGCGCCCCAGCGCCTCGCGCGCATTGGTCAGCGCGTGGGTGACGAGCTCCTTCTTCTCGCCACGCTTGGGCGAGGAGACTTCCACCTTCTGGCGAGCCTTGATCGACAGCGCATTGGCGAGCAGCTCGCTCTCCTCGATCTCATGCGAGAGCAGCACCATCTTCGGCGGCGGCTTGTCGTCGTAGAACTGCGCGAGGAACGAGCCCAGCACCTCTTCGGGTGTGAACGTCTTCTCCGCGCGCGGGAAATAGGCGCGGTTGCCCCAGTTCTGTCCGGTGCGGAAGAAGAAGACTTCCACACAGGAGAACCCGCCTTCCTGATGGATGGCGAACACATCCGCCTCCTCGACGGTGCGCGGATTGATGCCCTGCTGCGACTGGATCGCCGAGAGTGCGGCGAGACGGTCGCGGTAGAGCGCGGCGGTCTCGAATTCGAGCTCGCCTGACGCTTTCTCCATCTCGCCGGCCAGCTCCTGCTTCACCGCATGGCTCTTGCCGGAGAGGAAGTCGGTCGCCTCGCGCACCAGCGTCGCATAGCCCGGAAAATCGATCTCGCGGGTGCAGGGGCCGGCGCAGCGGCGGATCTGGTGCAGAAGGCAGGGCCGCGTGCGGCTCTCGAAGAACGAATCGGTGCAGGAGCGGATCAGGAACGCGCGTTGCAGCGCCGTGATGGTGCGGTTGACGGCGCCGGCGGAGGCGAACGGACCGAAATAGCGGCCGGGCCGCGATTGCGCGCCGCGGTGTTTCAGGATCTGCGGCGCCCAATGGTCGCCGGTGATCAGAATGTAGGGAAACGACTTGTCGTCGCGCAGTTGCACGTTGAAGCGCGGCTTGAGCTGCTTGATGAGGTTGGCCTCTAACAGCAGCGCCTCGGTTTCCGTCGTGGTCGAGACGATCTCGACGGACACCGTTGCAGCGATCATGCGCAAAATGCGCGCCGGCTGCGGCGCGTTGAGGCGCGCGTAGTTGGAGAGGCGCTTTTTGACGTTCTTGGCCTTGCCGACATAGAGCACGTCGTTGTTCGCATTCAGCATGCGATAGACGCCGGCCGAGGTCGGCGCGAGCCGCACCGCGCGCTCGATCGCCTCGTGGCCGGTTGCGAGCGGCCCTTCGCCGACTGCGCCGCTCTCCTCCAGGATGTCAGGCAGCCGTGCTTCGTCGTCGTCCTCGCCGGTTGCGGCCGCGGGATCGACGTCTGGCGGCGACAGCCCCTCGGGAGGGGCATCGAGCGCCGCGCGATGGCGGGATTTGCCCGCACGCGTCGGGACCGGATTGTCGGTCGAATCGTGATCCATAGGACGAATCTAGGCGCTGGGGGTGCCGATTTGAAGTTCCGGTGATCACGGCATGCGCCTGACGGCGCGCAGTTCCCGGTAACGCTTCCTTAAGACTGTTAAGCGCGCGGTAACCGCGCTTAACAAGCCTTTAACTTAAAACTCTCGATAAATCCTACGCGAAAAGTTCTGGGTTCCGTAACCCTGCGTTTCGGCTGCGCTTTCTGCGCGCGCCGCGACCGGGATGCGGCTGTTGCGTTGGAGAGTGCGATGAAGAGGTTCGTTGTGGGCGCCGCGGCGGTCGTGGCCGCCGGCTGGACGGCTTCGGCCGATGCCGCGGATCTCAACTACGGACAGCGCGCGCCCTATACCGTCAACCAGCCGCTCAACGCCTATAGCTGGGCCGGTCCCTATATCGGCGGCAACCTCGGCTACGCGTGGGGCTCGGTGAGCAACAATCCCACCAATCCCTCCGGCTTCGTCGGTGGCGTGCAGGCCGGCTACAATTTCCAGAACGGACCCTGGGTGTTCGGCATCGAAGGCGACATTCAGGCATCGGGCGCCGACGACACGTTTGCGCCGTGGAAGTTTTCCAATCCGTGGTTCGGCACCGTGCGCGGACGCGCCGGCTATGCGCTCAACAACATCCTGTTCTACGGCACCGCCGGTCTCGCCTTCGGCGAGCTGCGCGGACAGACGTTTGGCCTGACGGAATCCCACACCACCGCCGGCTGGACCGTCGGCGCCGGTGCCGAGGTCGGCCTGACGCAAAACTGGAGCGCCAAGCTCGAATATCTCTACATCGACTTGTCGACCAGTCAGTTCGCGATCACAGGGGTGTCAAACGGCTATAGCGCCAGCATCGTGCGTGCAGGCGTGAACTATCGCTTCTGATAGTTAGAAGAAAATACCGGACCTTTAGCCTCCCGGCCGCTCGCGGCCGGGATTTTTTTTCGCGTCGGGCGTCTAGGATAGGATGACCAGGTTTACCGCCTTGGGTCCCTTTCCCTTCTTGTCCGGCTCGACCTCGAACGTGATGCGCTGTCCTTCGGTGAGGTCCTTCAGTCCGGCCCGCTCGACTGCGGTGATGTGAACGAACACATCGCGACCGCCGTCGTCCGGCTTGATGAAGCCGTAGCCGCGCTCGCCGTTGAAGAACTTGACCGTCCCCGTCATGGCCATCGGGTACTCCTCCCCCGCATTGCTCCTCCGCCGTGACGCAGTCCTGCGTCGCGGCGCGACCGGACATTCACGAGCCCAAGAGCCTGGCCATCCTTGGGCGGACCGTCAGTCCACCTGGATCCTTGTTCGGCCTTCACTCCGCCGCAACCATTCGCGGAAGCGGAACGCAAAGCCAGTCACGAGACACAGCATAATACGGTTCTTTGCAGATTGACTACCGGTCCTGCATCTTTTTCCCAAATATGGCTGGGCCTTACGGCTTCGGCACATCGAGCCTGAAGCGTGCTGCGCCACCCTGTCCGAGCGGCTTCTCGAGCTCAGGAAGGATTGTCTTCAGCTCGTTCTGCAACGTGTAGGGTGCGTTGACCAGCAACAACCCGGTAGAGGTGAGCGGCGCACCTGGTGTTTGCGGTGCTACGCTGAACTCGAGCCGCAGGCACTTGCCGGGCGGCTTTGCTGCGGCTGCAGCCTGCGCCACGGTCTGCGCAAGGGTTTCGGCGCCGCGCCGGTTCTTCACCGGATACCAGATCATGTAGATGCCGGTCGGCCATTTGGCGAAGGCTTCGCAAAAGCCGTCGCCGAGCCGTTCGAACTCGTCCTTCGCCTCGAAGGGCGGGTCGATCAGCACGAGGCCGCGCCGCTCTTTCGGCGGCACGAACGCAGTCAGCGCCATCCAGCCGTCGAGGTCGACGACGCGGGCCTGGGTGTCGCGGCGCAGCGCGGCGATCAGGGCCTTGCGGGCGTTGGGCTCGATCTCGCAGGCGACGAGACGATCCTGCGGCCGCAGCAAGCCGCGCGCGATCAGCGGCGATCCCGGATAGGTCTTGAGCGCGCCGCGCTCGTTGAAGGCGCGGACGATGTCGAGATAGGGTTTGGTCAGTTCGACCGTCTCGTTCGAGAACCGCGCCTGCATGATGCGCGCGATTCCGCTCAGCCACTCGCCGCTGCGCTCTGCTTCCTCGCTTTCGAGATCGTAGAGACCGGCCCCGGCATGGGTATCGATGACGCGGAACGCGGCCGGCTTGTCCTGCAGATAGGTCAGGATGCGCGCGAGCACGATGTGCTTGATGACATCGGCGAAATTGCCGGCGTGGAAGGCGTGGCGATAGTTCATTGCGGACAGTTACGACATCACGCGATGAAAGTAACTGCTGTCATTCCGGGGCGATGCAAAGCATCGAACCATGGTGCGCAATTGCGCACCAGATAATCTCGAGATTCCGGGTCTGGTGCTTATGCACCATCCCGGAATGACGGGAAGACAACCAAATCTACCCGCCCCGGATCGGCGGCATCGTTACCTGGTCGCGGCGGCAGGCGCGGCGGTCGAGCTCCTCGCAGGCGCGGAATTGCAGGTCCTTGCTCATGCAGATGCGGACTTCGGACAATCGCGTGCGGTTGCAGGTCACGGAGACCGCCGCACTGCTCAGGCCCGGATTGGCTTTGATGAAGGCCTCCTCGACATCGCCAGGCGCGACCGTCTTGGCCTGCGACAGGTCGAGAAATTCGGCCGGAATCTTCACCGTCGCGCGCGCCTTGCGGATCGCCTCGAAGTAGTTCCGCTCCGACAGGCCGGAGCAGGTGCCGTGCTTGTCCCATTCGTTGAAGATCAGCCCCGGCGCTGGCATCAGATCGAGCATCGAGGAGACGATGTTGCGGTTCAGCCGCGGCGCCGGCCGCTGGCAGTATTCCGGAAAGCCGTTCTCATATTGCGGCCACAGCCCGTGCACGACGAAGGCGTAGGGCCGCCCGCTGCACTGGATCTGGGAGCGGCCGCCGCGCTCGGCGGCTTCCTCGCAGAACGAGGGCGACCAGGACAGCGACAGCACATAGAAATCGAACTCGCCGGGCGCGTTCTGCCGCTTGTCCTGGGCCATCGCTGGATCGGCGAGCACGGACAGGCTTGTAAGCAGGCCTGCGGACAGGAGCAGCGAGATCAGGAAGCAGGAGAGCGAATGCAATCGGGAATGAAACATGACGACGCCCCTCAACTAGACTGTGCGCGGGAGCCTAGCAGGCGATGAGAACATTTCAAGAACAAAATTGAAGCGCGCCGGAGACGGGGCAAATCCGCCGAATCAGGGTTTCGCGGCCCGGCAGGCCGGGTTGTAGGCCCAGTTGCGGTCGAGGCCGACCACGCACCATTCGACGCCTTGGCCGAAGCCTGCAAAGCCGCCGTCCTCGATGATCGAGAAGTGCACCGTGCGCACCTTGCCGTCATTGAGCATGGCCTGGCCGGTGCAGTAGCGGCGCGGGATGTTGTCGGACTGCCAGGGCCGGAAGGCGATCTCGCGAACGCCGGCGAAGCCGGTGATCTTCAACGAGGAATTCCAGAACGAGCTTTCCTTCTCCCAGAACTGGGTCGAGATCGTCGGCAGCGCCTTGTCGCAATCGGTGACGCGGCCGTCATAGCGCGGTCCGCTCAGCCAGAAGTTCATCTCCAGCGGATTGGCCGCCCTGGCCTCGCCAAGCGAAAGCGCGCCGCACAGGAGGCCGAGCACCGCTGCAAGGCGGAATGATCTGGGAAGGGTGAGGGCGCGCATGGGTAATCCGGAAGGCTTGGTTTGCAAGCATCGGACCGTGCCGCGAGAGCCGGGACAGGTCAAGTGCAGCGCGGCAACACTTGGCGACGAGTTGGACGCGATGTGGCATCTCGGGGCCTTGCGTTCTTTTCTCCGTCGTCCGGGCACCGTAAACTGGGCCCAACGAGATGGAGTGACGGGAATGCGAATCATTGCGGTTGCGGGCCTAATTGCCCTGGGTGTTCTGGCGGGCGGGGCCGCGCGCGCCGATATCCTTCCGGTGCCGCCCTTCAAGGGCAACGACACGGGCGGCATCATCGCCTATTCGATGGCGACCCAGGTCGATGCCCGGCAGGTCGCGGTCGATCACTGCGCGCGCTATGGCAAGGTCGTGAAGTTCCTCGCCGTGCAGCCCTATGACGGCGGCTACATCTCCTTCTCCTGCCGCTGGGTGCCCTATGGCGCCGCCGACCGGCCGATCCGCACGCTCTATTGATCCGCAACTGACGTTCGAATGCCGGAGCTTGGCGCATGACGCGACAGCCTCTTGTCCTGACCGGTGCCGCCTTGCTGCTGGTGGTTGCTGCGGCGACAGCCGCGCAAGCCGTCGACATGCCCGTGCGCAAGGCCGGTCTGTGGGAGATGAAGATGGTCAGGGCCGGCTCGCCGATGCCGGAAATGACCATGCAGCACTGCACCGACGAGACCGTCGACAAGGAGATGAACAACAACGTCTCCCCGGTGACCAAGCAGGTCTGCTCCAAGCAGGACATCCAGAAGACCGCGACCGGCTATGTCAGCGATTCCGTCTGCAACGTCGCCGGCATGACCACGACCACGCATGCCGACATCACCGGCGATTTCAACGCGGCCTACACGGTGAAGAGCACGGCGCATGTGCAGGGCGGGCCGGCGGGCGCCGCGGGCCGCGATTCCACCACCACGATCGAGGCCAAATGGCTTGGCGCCTGCAAGCCGGACCAGAAGCCCGGCGACATCGTGATGCCCGGCGGCTTCAAGATGAACATCCGCGACGCTGACAAGTTGAAGAACCTGCTGCCGAAGTAGTTGACGCGACGATGCAGTCGTAGCCCGGATGGAGCGAAGCGAAATCCGGGAACAGCCGAGCGCTCGACGAGATCCCGGATTGCGCTGCGCTCCATCCGGGCTTCTGTAACGGGCCTTGGTTAGTCAATCCCTTTTTGCGTCATCCTCTCGCCGGGTACTTGCTTCTGTACGGGATCGGCGCGGTGGCCGTCGCCTGATGGGGTTCTAGAGGAGCAGGCCGGCCAATCTACGGAAGCGTGATCGCATCGTGGGATGCGTCGACAACCCGGATGACGACCTGACCTGATCCATCGTCCCGGCGAAGGGACTTCGCTTCGGGAAGGCTGGTGCCGTGCCCCACCCGAAAACCTGTTCGCTCCTGTTTAGACTGCCGCGACCTTGGCAGCCGGGTTGAAGGGGACGTTGTCCTTGAGCATGCGCAGCATGATCACGGCGAGCTTGCGCGCCAGTGCCACCTTGGCCTTGTTTATGCCGGCGCGCCTGGCGATCCGCATCGCCCAGCTCTTGAGCTGCGCACAGCCCTTGATCGGCTTGGTTAGGATGATGTGGGCGGCCTCATAGAGCGCCTCGCGCACGGAAGCGTCGCCGTTCTTGCTGATGCGACCGGAATAGTCGGTCTCGCCTGACTGGTGCTTCTTCGGCGTCAACCCGAAGAGCGGCCCCGCCCGCTTCGACGAGGTGAAGCGGGCGGGATCATCGATAGCGCTGGCATAGGTCAGCGAGATGACCGGCCCCACGGCCGGGGTCGACATCAGCAGCTTGGCCTTGGTCTCCAAAAGTGACATTGTCCGCACCCGCTTCTCAAGGCCGTTGAACTCGCGCAGCAGCACCATGTGAACCGCGAGCGTCGCCGTGGCGATCGTCTCAAGGGCCGGATGGCCGGCCACCAGCTCGCTGATCCGCGCCGCAAAGCCGCGCTTCGTCGTCTTGCCAACCTTCAACCCGAAGCCACGCAAGATCCCGCGCAAGCTGTTCTCGATGTCCTGAAGCTTGGCCTGGATCAGCTTGCGCGCCGTCAGCATCGCGCGGATCTCCTGCGCACTCATCGACTTGCAATGCACCGGCCGGAACCAGCCGAGCCGCATCAACTGCGCGATGTTGCGGGCGTCGTTGCGGTCCGACTTCACCGGCATCGCCTTGAAGGCATCTCGTACGTGGCGCGTCTCCAGAAGCTCAACCCCAAGGCCAGCCTGCTTCATCGCTGCGTAGAGCCACTGCGACAGCGGCCCTGCCTCGAGGCCGATCCTGGCGAGATCGAACCCGAGCGAACGGAACCGGTCGATCAGCGCCTCCGGTTCGCTGGCCACCTTGACCTCCCGAACGATCTTGCCGTTCGCATCGACAACGCACACGCTGGAGCATTCCAATGACACGTCGATTCCGGCATAATGGTCCATGGTCGTCTCTCCTCGATGCTTGGAGCGAGGCCAAGCCTCGACTCCGTTACACCATCAATGTGAGGGACGACCGCCAGCCTTCCAGCCAAGCCGCGCGACGCGCGCCACCAAATCGCGCCGTAGCTAGCGCGGCTTGGTTGGAAGGCCGAGGGGGCCCGTTACCCCATCTACTTCTTTGCCTACGCCGGCGCGCCCGACTTCACGAGCTTGTAGATCACCGAATCCATCAGCGCCTGGAACGAGGCGTCGATGATGTTCGGGGACACGCCGACCGTGGTCCAATTGTCGCCGTTCTCGTCCTCACTCTCGATCAGCACGCGCGTGACCGCGCCGGTGCCGCCATTGAGGATACGCACGCGGTAGTCGATCAGCTTCAGGCCTTCGATGTACTTCTGGTACTTGCCGAGGTCCTTGCGCAAGGCAACGTCGAGCGCGTTGACCGGGCCGTTGCCCTCGGCCGCCGAGATCAGCCGCTCGCCGTCGACGTCGACCTTCACAACCGCAAGTGCCACGGTGACGCGCTCGCCGAGCGCGTTGTAACGCTGCTCGACATTGACGTCGAATTGCTCGACCTTGAAATATTCAGGCACTTTTCCGAGCGTGCGGCGCGCCAAGAGATCGAACGAGGCGTTGGCGGATTCATAGGCAAAGCCGGCCGCCTCGCGCTCCTTCAATTCCTCGACCAGCCGCGTCAGTTTCGGGTCGTTCTTCTCGTAGGGAATGCCGGCGCGGTCGAGCTCGGCGATGACGTTGGAGCGGCCGGCCTGGTCGGAGACCAGCACCTTGCGATGGTTGCCGACGAGCTCCGGCAGGATGTGCTCATAGGTTTGGGGGTCCTTGAGCACGGCGGAGGCGTGGATGCCGGTCTTGGTGACGAAGGCGCTCTCGCCGACATAGGCTGCGTGCCGGTTCGGCGCACGGTTGAGCATGTCGTCGAGCGTGCGCGAGACCTTGACGAGGCTCGCGAGCTTTTCCGAGGTGACGCCGATCTCGAAGGCGTCGGAAAACTCTGTCTTCAGCTTGAGAGTCGGGATCAGCGAGCAGAGGTTGGCGTTGCCGCAGCGCTCGCCAAGGCCGTTGAGCGTGCCCTGGATCTGCCGCACGCCGGCGCGCACCGCGGCAAGCGAGTTTGCCACCGCCTGCTCGGTGTCGTTATGGGCGTGGATGCCGACATGGTCGCCCGGGATGTGCTTCAACACGTCGGTGACGATGGTCTCGACCTCATGCGGCATGGTGCCGCCATTGGTGTCGCACAGCACCACCCAGCGCGCGCCGGCATCATACGCCGTCCTGGCACAAGCCAGCGCGAAGGCTTGGTCTTCCTTGTAGCCGTCGAAAAAATGCTCGCAGTCGAGCATCACCTCGCGCCCCGCGGCCTTGGCCGCAGCGACGCTGTCGCGGATCGAGGCGAGATTTTCTTCCTTCGTCGTCTCCAGCGCCACGCGCACCTGGTAGGCGGAGGACTTTGCCACGAAGCAGATCGCGTCGGCCTTCGCCTCCAGCAGCGCGGCAACGCCGGGATCGTTGGACACCGAGCGCCCCGCCCGCCGCGTCATGCCGAAGGCGGTGAAGCGCGCGTGATCGAGCTTCGGCTTGCTTGCGAAGAATTCGGAGTCCAGCGGATTGGCGCCGGGATAGCCGCCCTCGACATAGTCGATGCCGAGCTCATCGAGCATCGAAGCGATCACCTGCTTGTCCGCAAGCGTGAAGTCGACACCATTGGTCTGCGCGCCGTCGCGCAGCGTGGTGTCGAACAGATAAAGGCGCTCTTTGCTCATTGCGGCGCTCCCGACGCGGGCGAGGCACCGAGCGTCTTCTTCATGGTGGTGTTGGCGAGCCATTCGTCGTTGATGGTGACGCTGTTGCGCTGTTGGGCGACATAGCCGCGCTTGGCGAAAAAGCCCTGCGCGGTGTCGCTGGCATCGACCGTCAGGCTGGTTGCGCCGCGGCTACCTGCAAGCTTCTCCAGCGCATCGACCAGCATCGTGGCGACGCCCTGCCCGGCCACGCTTGGATGCACGTAGAGCATGTCGATATGGTCCTTGCCGCGCAGCGAGGCAAAGCCGACGGGCGAGTTCTGCAAGGTCGCGATCAGCGTCAGCGCGCCGGCGAGCTTCTTGCCGAAGGCCTCCTCGTCCTCGGCCGCCATCATCCAGGCTTCCTGCTGCGCCTCGCTGTAGTCGTCACCGGTCAGCTCCTCGATGGCCGCGGCAAAAATCGCGGCGAGCACGGGCACATCGGCGGGCAGGAACGGCCGCATCGCAGGTTTTGGCAGACTCTGTCCCATCATCGTCACCACATGCCATACAGCCTCAGCGCCAGCGCAAGCGCGCCGGCGAGAAGCAGGATCTTGAGGGCGATGTAGTAGAGCCAGTGCCTGGGAAACGGCGTGTCGGGTCGCTTCATCGCGCAATCTCCCAGGTCGTACCGGCCTTGGAGTCCTTGATCACAACGCCCATGGAAGCGAGCTGATCGCGGATGCGATCGGACTCCCCGAAGTCCTTGCGCGCACGGGCCGCCGTCCGCTCGGCGATCAGGCGTTCGACCTCGCCCGCATCGACACCGCTCGCCTGCCGCTTGCGTCCATCCCATTCGGCAGCGCTCTCGGAGAGGAAGCCGAGCAGCCGGAGCGAGCCCGCAAAACCGCCGCCCGAGCCGGAGTCGTTGCGCAGGCCATGCAGCGCCGCGATCATCTGCGGCGTGTTGAGGTCGTCGAGCAGCGGCTCGATCACGGACACGGCCGGCTGGCCGGCCGGCACGTCGGCCGCGACGCGATACCAGTCGTCCAGCGTCTTCGAGCTCTCCTCGAGCGATTTCAGCGTCCAATCGATCGGCGAGCGGTAGTGCGTCTTCAGCATGTTGAGGCGCAGCACCTCGCCCGGCCAGTCCGCCAGCAGGTCGCGAATGGTGACGAAGTTGCCGAGGCTCTTCGACATCTTCTCGCTTTCCACCTGGAGGAAGCCGTTGTGCATCCAGACGTTCGCCATGCGGGACGTGTGGAACGCGCAGCAGCTCTGCGCGACCTCGTTCTCATGATGCGGAAACACGAGATCGATGCCGCCACCGTGGATGTCAAAATGCTCGCCGAGATGCTTCCAGGCCATGGCCGAGCATTCGATGTGCCAGCCGGGACGGCCCTCGGCCTCGATGCCGGCCGGCGACGGCCATGAGGGCTCGCCCGGCTTTGACGGCTTCCACAGCACGAAATCGGTGTTGTCGCGCTTGTACGGCGCAACGTCGACGCGCGCGCCGGCGATCATCTCGTCCAGCGAGCGGTTGGAGAGCGCGCCATAGCGCGGCAGCACAGTATTCGCCGCGTTCATCGCCTGCGGCGAGAACAGCACATGGTCCTCGGCGACATAGGCAAAGCCGCCGGCGACGAGCCGTTCGATGATCTCGCGCATCTCGCCGATATGCTCGGTCGCGCGCGGCTCGACGCTCGGCCGAAGCGCACCGAGCGCATCGACGTCGGCATGAAACTGCCGGCCGGTCTCCTCCGTGACCTTGCGGATCGCCTCGTTCAGGGGCAGGCCGGGATAGTCCCGCGCGGCGCGGTCGTTGATCTTGTCGTCGACGTCGGTGATGTTGCGGACATATTTGACGTGCGCTTCGCCATAGAGATGGCGGAGCAGCCGAAACAGCACGTCGAACACGATCACCGGCCGCGCATTGCCGATATGGGCGAAGTCATAGACCGTCGGTCCGCAGACATACATGCGGACGTTTTTCGGATCGAGCGGCCGGAACGGCTGCTTTTCCTTCGTCAACGTATCGTAGAGACGCAATTCCATATGGATACCCATCGGCTGTTGGCCGGGCGTCCAGTGCTCTCAATGTTCTGAGAAAAGACGGCTCCAGCCAGCGAATCGCTAGCTCGTAATCTCGCGGCAAATGGCGCAAATGGCGAGGAGACCGTTCATGCGGGAACATATGGGCCAGAGAGGGCCTCGCCGTCAAGTGAGCCGCGAAAAAGCCGCTTTCTCTGCCCAAATGCGGCCCGCCCGCCATCAGGGTTAATCATCCTTAACCTTTTGAGTTTATTCGTCTGCGGGCGGTTCCTCACATTCACGGTGCACCATGCGATCCCTCCTCGCGCCCGTCTTCTGCGCCTTCCTCGTTGCGGCCTCCGCCGCGTCGGCCGAGACCCGCGTCTTCATCATCGCCAACCAGGCGGACGGCTATGGCGTCGACCAGTGCCTGGCCAAGGGCGACAAATGCGGTGCGCATGCCGCCCGCGCCTATTGCCAATCGCGCGATTTCGCCCAGGCCTCGGCCTACCGCCGGGTCGACCCCGACGAAATTACCGGCTCCGTCCCCAAATCCGGCGCAAACTGCTCCCATGGCCATTGCGAGGACTATGTCGCAATCACCTGCCTGCGCTGAATTCTCTCGGAACTGGCAGGCCTTAGGGCCATACCTTCGCCCCGAAACGACGTGACGATATCCGAAGAAGCGGGTATTGGAGGGCGCGCACGGACCACGCGGCCGTGACATCGCTAGAATGGCGGATATGCCGGAATTTTTGTCTCTCTCTCGTACTCGTCCCATGCTTGCGTGCGCCGTGCTGCTCAGCACGCTCGCGCTCGGCTCGTCCGCCTTCGCGCAGGCCGGCCCTCCCGGACCGCCGCCGGGCGGCGCCGCACCGGCAGGCAATCCGATGTGTGTGCGGCTGGAAGGTCAGCTCGCGGCCCTTGATCGCGGCGGCAGCAGCGATCCCGCCAAGGACGAGCAGATCCGCCGCTACCAGGATTCGGCGGCCCGGCAGCAGGCCGAGCTCGACCGCGTCACCGCGCAAGCCAAGCGCATGGGCTGCGAAAGCTCCGGCTTCTTCTCGCTGTTCAGCGGGCAGTCGGCGCAGTGCGGTCCGGTCAACACCCAGATCCAGCAGATGCGCGCCAATCTCGACCAGATCACCACCAACCTCGAGCGGCTCCGCTCCGGCGGTCCCGGCGGCTTCAGCCCCGAGCGCGACAATCAGCGCCGCTCGGTGCTGCTGGCGCTCGCGCAGAACAATTGCGGCCCGCAATATGCCAACGCCGCGCAGTCGCAAGGACCGGGCAACTTCCTGAGCAATCTGTTCGGCGGCGGCAACAACGCCAATCCCGCCGGCGCACCGCTCGGCGATCTCGGCCCGCCCTCCGGCACCTATCGCACGGTGTGCGTGCGCACCTGCGACGGCGCCTATTTCCCGGTCTCGTTCGCGACCGTGGCCGCGCGCTTCCCCGATGACGAGAAGGCGTGCAAGACGCTGTGCCCGGCGACAGAAGCCGCCCTCTATGCCTATCGCAATCCCGGCGAGGATATGAACGCGGCGGTCTCGGTGAGCGGCCAACCCTACACGGCACTGCCGAACGCCTTCAAATTCCGCAACGCGTTCGATCCGTCCTGCTCGTGCAAGGCGGCGGGTCAGAGCTGGGCGGACGCGCTGAAATCGGCCGACGACAAGGCCGCCGTCGAGCAGCAGGGTGACATCATCGTCACCGAGGAGAGCGCCAAGAAGATGCAGCAGCGGCAGCTCACCAAGGGTACGCCTGCCAACGCCAAGAAGGGCGCGACCCCGCCGCCGACCGCAACGAATGCGCCGGCGACGCCTCCGCCTGCGGATACGCCCGTAGCAGCCCCATCAGAGAACAAGCCAATCCGCTCGGTCGGGCCGACCTTCATCCCGCAGCAGCAGAAGTAGGCTCTTACTCTCGGTCACGCCTCGCGGAGGAGGCCGCCAGAGCCCTTTCCGCTTCGATGGAATCGGCACGGGCCCTGGATTCTTGTTTTGACGCGTTTTCTTTCCGCGAACCGGTATCCACACTAGACGCGGCCGCTTCGCAGTTACTACTCGCGCTCGCGGCTCCACGGGAAGAGATTGGCCGGGAAGTCGGCTGCATAGCGCTTTCCCGGCGGCGGCGGCGGCGGTTCGTCAGGCGGATTCGGATTCGGCTCGACCACCCTGCGATAAAGATGCCAGGTAGCATGACCAAGCACCGGCAGCACGACGGCGAGACCGACGAAGAGCGGCAGCGAGCCGAGCACGAGCAGTGCGGCGACAATCAGGCCCCACGCAGCCATCGCAACCGGATTCGCCGCAACCGCGCGCAGCGATGTGCGGATCGCATCGATCGCAGTCGCATGCCGGTCGAGCATCAATGGAAACGCCACGACGCTGATGCACAGGGCCACAACCGCAAACAGGAAGCCGACACCACAACCGACGATGATGAGCGACCAGCCTTCCGGTGTCGTCAGCACGCGCGTTGCGAAGTCAGGAATGCTTGCGGCCGCCGCGTGACCAAAGATCGTGACGTAGATTGCGTTTGCGACACCGATCCAGGCGCCGAACAGCACGAGCAGGAGCAAGCCGAGCTCGAGCATGGCGCCGAACGACGGTGCGCGCAGCACCTTGATCGCGTCCCATGCATCGACCTCCTCGCCGCGCTCGCGGCGACGGCTGAGTTCGTAGAGACCGATCGCGGCAAAGGGGCCTATCAAGGCAAACCCGGCGGCCAGCGGAAACAATAGCGGCAGCACCGAATAGCCGAGAACCATCCTGAACAGGACGAGACCGAGAACGGGATAAATCACGCAGACGACGATCGCGTGACTCGGCATCGCCTGGAAATCCTCCCAACCCAGGCGCAGGGCCTCGGTCAGGTCGGACAAGTTGATCTTGCGAATGGGATAGGAGGCCGCCTCGCCGAAGACGTGCCGCCTGATCATGTCGTGGGAGTACAGAGTGGCCATGAACGGACCCTCCTGTGGTGAAAATCGCGGTTTCAATAACACGCGCTTTCCAGCCACGCGTGTCCGCCTGACGAGCGAGAAACGCGATGGGTCGAGTACGGCAACCCAGGTTCAACGAAACGAGCCTGGCCGGACGGAACCCGCCGCGACCTGCCTCGCCAGCTTAGCGCGCATGACGTGCAGCAGCGCTCACGGTTGGGTGAACTGTGAGCTTGTCGATTTGTGCGTTGCGTTCGTCGAGCGCGCGCGTTGCACAGCAGCAGAGATCGTCCGCGTCCGACGAACGCGGAGACGTTCGCTTCCACAGCTCTATTGACGGCGGGTCCGCGGGGTATCATTTTAAATGTTGAGACGCCCTAAATCCGCTGAGTTCGGCGGTTGCGGCCTCTTCTGGGACCGCAACCGGTTGAATGGGCGAGGCAAGACGCGGCGATGGCGAGCATGCCAGCGTAGCAAAGCCGGCCATCGCGACAGACGTGAGCTCCGCCCTGGATTCGTATCCGCAGCCTGAAACGGCAAGGATGGATCAGGATGGTTGTCGCACTGATATTGCTCCTGGTTGCGATCGGCTCGGTGCTGTTTCACGTCTACAGCCCGTGGTGGTGGACGCCGATTGCCACGAACTGGACCTACATCGATCACACGATCAACATCACCTTCTGGATCACCGGGTTCGTCTTCGTCGCGGTGATCGCGTTCATGGCCTATTGCGTCTTTCGCTTTCATCACAGGGATGGACGACGGGCCGACTACAATCCCGAAAACAAGCGGCTTGAATGGTGGCTCAGCGTCGGGACCGGGATCGGCGTCGCAGCCATGTTGGCGCCCGGCCTGATCGTCTGGCACCAGTTCGTGACGGTGCCGGCAGACGCGACCGAAATCGAGGTCATGGGCCAGCAATGGCAGTGGAGCTTCCGTTTGCCGGGGAAGGATGGCCGGCTGGGCACGTCCGATGTCCGGAACATCAGTCCCGAAAATCCCCTGGGCATCAATCGCGACGATCCGCATGGCCAGGACGACGTCGTGATCGAGAACGGCGACCTGCATCTTCCGATCGGAAGGCCGGTCAAGGTTTTGCTCCGCTCGGTCGATGTCCTGCACGATTTCTATGTGCCCGAGTTCCGGGCCAAGATGGATATGGTGCCAGGCATGGTCACCTATTTCTGGATCAGGCCGATCCGAACCGGGACCTTTGACGTTCTCTGCGCGGAACTATGCGGGGCCGCTCACTACCAGATGCGGGCCAAGGTGATCGTCGACGAGGAGAGCGACTATCACGCCTGGCTGGAGCAGCAGAAAACCTTTGCTGAACTGACAGGCCGAAGCGCCGTTGTGAGGGCGACGTACCAATCCGGCGGCAAATAGGGAAACGCCGCTGCAAAGATAGATGGGGCGCGTGAGCCAGCTCATCACGCCCTGAAGGAAACGACCGAGGAGGTACTCTATGGTCGATATTCCATATGACAGGACGACAGACATTCCGCCTGCCGAAGTGCCCGATGTCGAGCTCTACCATCCGAAGAGCTGGTGGACGCACTATGTCTTTTCGCAGGACGCCAAGATCATCGCCATTCAGTACTCGCTGACGGCGTCGGCCATCGGGCTCGTGGCCCTCGTGCTGTCGTGGCTGATGCGACTACAACTGGGATTTCCAGGCACCTTCTCCTTCATCGACGCCAATCAGTACCTCCAGTTCATCACCATGCACGGCATGATCATGGTGATCTACCTGCTGACGGCCTTGTTCCTCGGAGGCTTCGGCAACTACCTGATCCCGCTGATGGTCGGTGCGCGGGACATGGTCTTTCCCTATGTGAACATGCTGAGCTACTGGGTTTACCTGCTCGCGGTTCTGGTGCTGGCTTCGACCTTCTTCGTGCCCGGCGGCCCCACCGGCGCCGGCTGGACGCTGTACCCGCCGCAGGCGATCCTCTCCGGCACGCCTGGACAGGATTGGGGCATTGTTCTGATGCTGGCCTCGCTGATCCTGTTCATCATCGGCTTCACCATGGGCGGGCTGAACTATGTGGTGACCGTGCTCCAGGCGCGCACCCGCGGCATGACCTTGATGCGTCTACCGTTGACCGTGTGGGGCATCTTCACGGCGACCATCATGGCGCTGCTGGCATTTCCTGCTCTGTTCGTCGGCTCGGTGATGTTGCTGCTCGACCGTCTCCTGGGAACCAGCTTCTTCATGCCCTCCCTCGTCGAGATGGGCCAGCTCAGCAAATACGGTGGCGGCAGCCCGCTCCTGTTCCAGCATCTGTTCTGGTTCTTCGGCCACCCCGAGGTCTATATCGTCGCCCTGCCCGCCTTCGGGATCGTCTCCGACCTCATCAGCACGCATGCGCGAAAGAACATCTTCGGCTACCGCATGATGGTCTGGGCGATCGTCGCGATTGGCGCGCTCAGCTTCGTCGTGTGGGCGCACCACATGTATGTGAGCGGCATGTACCCCTATTTCGGGTACTTCTTCGCCACCACGACGCTCATCATCGCCATCCCGACCGCCATCAAGGTCTATAACTGGGTGCTGACCCTGTGGCGTGGCGACATCCATCTCACCGTGCCGATGCTGTTCGCCCTCGGATTCATCATCACCTTCGTGAACGGTGGGCTCACCGGCCTGTTCCTCGGCAACGTCGTCGTCGACGTGCCCCTGTCTGACACCATGTTCGTGGTTGCGCATTTCCACATGGTGATGGGCGTTGCGCCGATCATGGTCGTGCTGGGCGCGATCTATCATTGGTACCCGAAGGTCACGGGGCGAATGCTGAACAGCCTTCTGGGCAAGTTTCACTTCTGGGTCACGTTCCTCGGCGCCTACCTGATCTTCTTCCCCATGCATTATCTCGGGCTGCTCGGCGTTCCGCGCCGCTACTTCGAGCTCGGCGATACCGCGTTCATCCCGTCGTCAGCCCACTCGCTGAATGCCTTCATCACCGTGGTGGCCTTGACGGTGGGCTTCGCCCAGATGGTGTTCTTGTTCAATCTGGTCTGGAGCCTGTTCGAAGGCGAGCCCTCGGGTGGCAATCCCTGGCGTGCGACATCGCTGGAGTGGCAGACGCCGGAGACGCCGCCAGGGCACGGCAACTGGGGCAAGGAGCTCCCGATCGTCTATCGCTGGGCCTATGACTACAGCGTGCCAGGCGCCGCAGAGGACTTCATTCCGCAGAACCAGCCGCCCACGACGCGGGCCGTTCAGGGAGCTGCTTCGTGAGTGCCATTATCCTGTTCCTGGCGGTGATCGCGGTCATTGTCGGATGGTGGCTCTCGCAGCAACGGCTGACGGCCAAGCCCTGGCTGGAGGAAGGTCCAATCGGGGACTTCGACGGCACGGGCGCAATGACCTGGCCGGCAGCGAAGGTCGGGCTTGGCGTGTTTCTCGCCGTCGCCGGTTCGCTGTTCACGCTCTTCATCAGCGCCTATTCGATGCGCATGACCGTGGTGGACTGGCGGGCGCTGCCGGTGCCGAAGGTGCTCTGGTTCAACACGGGCGTGCTGGTCTTGAGCAGCGCCGCGCTGCAATGGGCGTACGTCGCCGCGCGTCGAAGCGACATCGACGGCGTCATCGTCGGCCTGCTCGCCGGCGGAGCGTCGGCAATTACGTTCCTCGCGGGCCAGCTCCTGGCATGGCAACAGCTGGGCGCGGCGGGCTATTTCATGGCGTCCAATCCGGCCAATTCCTTTTTCTACATGATCACCGCGGTGCACGGGCTGCATCTGACCGGCGGACTCGTGGCGCTCGGCAGAACCACGGCACGGGCGTGGCGAAACAATGCCGCGACGGCCGAGCTGCGTCTGAGTGTCGAGCTTTGCACCATCTACTGGCATTTCCTGCTGCTGGTCTGGCTGGTGCTGCTCGGCCTGCTGACGGGCTGGACGGACGATTTCGTCGATATCTGTCGCCAGTTGCTGCGCTAGGGAGGGCGAAACCAGATGGCAGAGACTGCACTGACGAATACAGGGCAAGGCGCCGGGCGACTTCCGGGCTGGCAAGGCATCGCCGCGGACTGGGCGTCCGATCAGCGCGCCTTCAAGAACGTGTCCTGGGGCAAGGCCATGATGTGGATCTTCCTCCTCAGCGACACCTTTATCTTCAGCTGTTTCCTGCTCTCCTACATGACGGCGCGGATGTCGACGACCGTGCCGTGGCCAAATCCCAGCGAAGTGTTCGCGCTTAATATCGGCGGCAGGCACATCCCGCTGATCCTGATCGCCATCATGACCTTCATCCTGATCAGCAGCAGCGGGACGATGGCGATGGCCGTCAACTTCGGCTACCGCCGCGATCGCGTCAGAACCGCGGTCCTGATGCTGGTCACGGCGGCGTTCGGCGCAACCTTCGTCGGCATGCAGGCCTTCGAATGGACCAAGCTGATCATGGAGGGCGTGCGTCCCTGGGGCAACCCGTGGGGCGCGGCGCAGTTCGGCTCGAGCTTCTTCATGATCACCGGCTTCCACGGCACCCACGTGACGATCGGCGTGATCTTCCTGATCGCGATCGCGCGGAAGGTCTGGCGCGGAGACTTCGACGTCGAAAGGCGCGGCTTCTTCACGAGCCGCAAAGGCTACTACGAGATCGTCGAAATCATGGGCCTTTACTGGCATTTCGTCGATCTGGTGTGGGTGTTCATCTTTGCATTCTTCTATCTCTGGTGAGGTCAGCTCATGACGAACGCAGCGATACATATGGAAGGGCAGATCCACGCTCATGGGCATGACGCAGTCGCAAAAGCAGCCACACACGCCGTGGGGCAGCAGCACCCGATCAAGCTCTATCTCGTGGTCTGGGGATGGTTGTTCGTTCTCAGTACCGGCTCCTACCTCGTCGACTATTTCGGTCTGCACGGCTATCTCAGATGGTCGCTGATCCTGCTGTTCATGATCTTGAAGGCCGGCCTGATCGTCGCGGTCTTTATGCACATGGCGTGGGAGCGGCTGGCGCTGGCCTATGCCATTCTGCTGCCGCCGATCGCGGTGATGGTATTCGTCGCGATCATGGTGCTGGAATCCGAATATACGCACTTCCTTCGGGTGCTGTTTTTCGCAGCCCCGTCGTAGGCCCTTCGCGCAAAGGGCCGCGGGTCAGCCCTCGAACGCGTCGGTCGAGGCGCGGCCGCCGCGCGAGACCAGCGTCTCGTCGGGCTCGGGCAAAGGCCCGCCTCTGTCGCGGAAGCGATTGGTGACGGGATAGCGGCGGTCGCGGCCAAAATTCTTCCGTGTCACCTTCACGCCGGGCGCAGCCTGCCGGCGCTTGTATTCGGCGATGTTGAGGAGATGGTCGATGCGCGCGACCATCTCGCGGTCGAAGCCGGCTACGACGATCGCCTCCAGCGGCTCCTCGCGCTCGACCAGGCGTTCGAGCACCGCGTCGAGTACGTCATAGGGCGGCAGCGAATCCTGATCGGTCTGGTTCTCGCGCAGCTCCGCCGTCGGCGGACGCGTGATGATGTCGGGCGGAATGATCTCGCCTGACGGCCCGAGCGCACCGTCCGGCTTCCAGGTATTTCGCAACCGCGCCAGCCGGAACACCTGGGTCTTGTAGATGTCCTTGATCGGATTGAAGCCGCCATTCATGTCGCCATAGAGCGTGGCGTAGCCGACCGACATCTCCGACTTGTTGCCGGTCGTGACCACCATCAGCCCGGTCTTGTTGGAGATCGCCATCAAGAGCGTGCCGCGGGTGCGGGCCTGGAGATTCTCCTCGGTGATATCGGGCGGCAGGTTCTTGAAGATGTCGGAGAGGATGGTCTCAAAACCGTTTACGGCGTCGGCGATCGGCAGCACCTCGTAGCGCAGCCCGAGATGGCCCGCGAGCTCGCCAGCATCGGCGATCGAACTATGCGCGGTGTAGCGATACGGTAGCATCACGCCATGGACCTGATCGGCGCCGAGCGCGTCGACGGCGATGGCCGCACACAGCGCGGAGTCGATGCCGCCGGAGATGCCGAGCAGCACGCCCGGAAAAGCGTTCTTGCCGACATAGTCGCGCAAGCCGAGCACGCAGGCCGAATAGTCCGCCTTGTCGCCCTCGGGCAGTTGCGCGATCGGACCGGCACAGCGCCAGTCGTCGCCGTGTTTGGTGAAACGCAGCGTGGTCACGGTCTCCGCAAACGCCGGCAGTTGCGCTGCGAGCGTAAGATCGCCGTTGAGCGCGAACGAGGCGCCGTCGAACACGAGCTCGTCCTGGCCGCAGATCTGGTTCAGATAGACCAGCGGCAGGCCGCTCTCGGTCACGCGTGCGACTGCGACCGACAGGCGGACGTCGCCCTTGTCGCGTGCATAGGGCGAGGCGTTGGGCACCAGGATGATCTCGGCACCGGTCTCGGCCAGCGTCTCGACGACGTTCTCGTAGTCCTCAGACTCTTCCAGCCAGATGTCCTCGCAGATCGGTACGCCGATCCGCACGCCACGGACGGTCACCGGGCCCGCCGCGGGCCCGCGGACGAACAGACGCTTCTCGTCGAACACGCCGTAATTCGGCAGATTGCATTTGAAGCGCAGCGAGGCGATGCCGCCGCCGTCGAGCAGCGCGCAGGCATTGTAGAGTTTTCCGTCCTCGACCCAGGGCGTGCCGATCAACAGCGCCGGTCCACCATCGGCGGTCTCGCGCGCAAGCTCCTCGATCGCGGCGCGACAGGCCGCCTGGAAGGCGGGCTTGAGCACGAGGTCTTCCGGCGGATAGCCGGAGATGAACAATTCCGGGAAGAGCACGAGATCGGCGCCGTCGCGCATAGCCTGCGCGCGGGCCTCGCGCACCTTTGCCGCATTGCCTGCGATGTCGCCCACAGTCGGATTGAGTTGAGCGAGAGCGACCGAGAAATTTGAGGCGCGTTCGCTCATGGCTCTAGATCATCCCCAGCCGCTCGACGAGGGCAAAGATCCAGAACGCGCCGGCCATCAACAGCGCCACGCCGACGGCGGCCGAGCCCATGTCCTTGACCTGTCCGATCTGCTTGTCGTGCTCCATGGTAAGGCGATCGGCAAGCTTCTCCACGGACGTGTTGAGCAGCTCCACCACCAGCACGAACGCAACCGCGCAGACGAGCTCCACCGCGCGCATCGTGGTCGCGCCGATCAACCACGCCAGCGGCACCGAGACGAGAAGCGCAAAGATCTCCTCGCGGATGGCCTGCTCCGAGCGGATCGCAAAGGCCAGACCGTTCCGGGAATTGAGCGTGGCCTTCCAGAGCCGCAGCAAGGTCTTAAAGGCCCGCTGCGACCGGCATCGGCTTGGCCTTGCCGGCGCGTTCCTGCTTCAGGAGTTCGGCGACCAGGAAAGCCATGTCGATCGATTGCTCGGCGTTGAGACGGGGATCGCAGACCGTGTGATAGCGATCGTTGAGGTCCTCGTCCGTGATGGCGCGCGCGCCGCCGAGACATTCGGTGACGTCCTGGCCGGTCATCTCCAGATGCACGCCGCCGGCATGGGTGCCTTCGGCGGCATGGATCGCGAAGAACGATTTCACCTCGGACAGGATGCGGTCGAACGGCCGCGTCTTGTAGCCGGTCGTGGAGGTGATGGTGTTGCCGTGCATAGGATCGCAGGACCAGACCACCACGCGTCCCTCGCGCTGCACGGCGCGGATCATGCCGGGCAGATGATCGCCGACCTTGTCGGCGCCGAAGCGGCCGATGAGCGTGAGACGGCCGGGCTCGTTGTCGGGGTTGAGCACGTCGATCAGCTTCAACAGCTCGTCGGCCTTCAGCGACGGGCCGCACTTCAGACCGATCGGATTCTTGATGCCACGGAAATATTCGATATGGCCGTGGTCGAGCTGGCGGGTGCGGTCGCCGATCCAGATCATGTGGCCCGAGGTCGCGTACCAGTCGCCGGTCGTGGAATCGACGCGGGTCATGGCCTGCTCGTAGCCAAGCAGCAGCGCCTCGTGGCTGGTGTAGAAGTCGGTGGCGCGCAGTTCCGGGTGGCTCTCGAGATCGAGGCCGCAGGCACGCATGAAGTTGAGCGCGTCCGAGATGCGGTCGGCCAATTCCTTGTAGCGGCGGGACTGCGGAGAGTCCTTCAGGAAGCCGAGCATCCACTGATGCACGCTGCCGAGATTGGCAAAGCCGCCGGTGGCAAACGCGCGGAGCAGGTTCAGCGTCGCCGCCGACTGCCGATAGGCCATCAACTGGCGCTGCGGATCGGGCACCCGCGCCTCCGGCGTGAAGGCGATGTCGTTGACGATGTCGCCGCGATAGCTCGGCAGCTCGACACCATCAACCTTCTCGGTCGGCGAGGAGCGCGGTTTTGCGAACTGGCCGGCGATGCGGCCGACCTTCACCACGGGCACCGCGCCGGCATAGGTCAAGACGACCGCCATCTGCAGCAGGACGCGGAAGAAGTCGCGGATGTTGTTGGCGCCGTGCTCGGCAAAGCTCTCGGCGCAGTCGCCGCCCTGGAGCAGGAAGGCCTCGCCGGCCGCCACGCGCGCTAAGGCCTTCTTCAGGTTGCGCGCCTCGCCCGCGAACACCAGCGGCGGGAAGGTCGCAAGCTGCGCCTCGACGTCGGCCAACGCCTTGGCGTCGGGATAGTCGGGTACCTGCAGCACCGGCTTGCTGCGCCAGCTTTCGGGCGTCCACCGCTCGGACATCGCATCCTCTCCGTAGGGCAAAAACCGCAACTCGATCCAGAGCTTGCGGAGGGCCGCCTTATACACAGGCTGTGAACCGACCGCCAGTTGTAAATCCGTTTGCCGGTCCAAACCCTTGCGGGGAAAGCCAAATTCGCATTTGCTAGGACCCGCGACATTTGTTTGGGATATCCGCTGCCCATGGACGCGGCACTCGACGACGTTTTTGTTGACGATATTACCTTCCCCGGCACGGACGGCTATGCGCTGGCCGGCAGCCTGTTCCTGCCGCGCGGGACCAAGCGTCATGCCGTGCTGATCAACTCGGCCACCGCCGTGCCGCGCAAGGTCTATCGCGGTTTTGCCTCCTACCTCGCCCATCGCGGCTGCGCCGTGCTCACCTACGACTACCGCGGCATCGGCGGCTCGCGGCAGCAGGCGATGGTCGGCTACAACCAACCGAAATCGCTGATCGGCTTCAAGGCCTCGATGTCGGACTGGGCCGCGCTCGACGTTGCGGCCGCGGTGCGCTGGATGCGCGAGCGGTACAACACGCTGCCGCTCGCCTATGTCGGCCACTCCTTCGGCGGCCAGGCGCTCGGACTGATCGAGAACAACAGCGAGATCGCGCGCGCGGCGTTCGTGGCCTCGCAGGCCGCGACCTGGAAACTGATGTCGCCACCGGAGAACTACCGCGTTTTCGCACTGATGAATCTCGTCGGCGTGCCGATGAGCCGCCTGCTCGGCTATGCCCCGGGCTGGCTCGGCATCGGCGAGGATTTGCCGCGAGGCGTCTTCCTGCAATGGGCCGAATGGGTGAGCCATCCGCGCTACCTGTTCGATTCCAAGCTGCCGGCGCTCGCGAATTTCGCCAAGTACAAGGGCGAGCTGCGCGCGCTGTCGTTCACCGATGATCCCTGGGCGACGCGCTCCGCGGTCGAGCTGCTCTGCTCCGGCTTCACCGCGGTCAAGCCCGAGGTGCTGTCGGTGCGGCCCGCCGATGTCGGCGTGAAGAAGATCGGCCATTTCGGCTTCTTCCGCCCCGAGCACCGCGACACGCTCTGGCGCGGTGTCGCGGAGTGGATTCAGGGGGAGTAGCGAGATGGACTTGCCTAGCGGATGATCGTCGTCAACGACGAATAGCGCTTGTTGCGTTTGCCTTCGCTCGGAAAGAACTGCGAAAACATGTCGTCGACACGGGCCGCTGGCGTAATATCGCTCGCAAAGCGAAATTCCTTCGAACGCGGCGCATAGAAGGCACTGTCATAGAACGCGTTGTCGAAGCGCGGATCGCCGTCGCCGAAGAATGCGTCGGACACGAACAGCAGCCCCAACATCGCCACCAGAGCTATGGCGGCTTCCCGATAATCAGGCATTGAATGCCCCCCAGCCTTTTGGGGAAGCATGCCCAGCGGCCGCAAATTCCGGGTTTAAAGCCGCGGGCCATTTGTCCGGAGGGTTGGCCGCTGGTCAGCGGATTGTCTAAAACTTTAGCGAACGCTGCGTGTGGCTGAAACCCGGCCGGCTCAATGCCAGTTAGCGAACGATCGTCGTCAGAGAGGAATAGCGTCGGGCGGGCCTTGAGGTCTGGGGCGGGAATTGCGCGAAGACGTCGCGGACGCGCACCGCGGGCGGCGTGTAGCCGGCAAGGCGAACCTCCGTCGGTCGCGACGCGTAGAACGAGCGGTCGAAATAGGCCTCGTCGAAACGACCGGGAATGAACAATGCGTCGCAAACGCACACGAGCGCATACACGCCCGCCACAGCAACCACGATCTCCCTGAGAACAGACATGCCGACGCCCTTCTTTCGAGAAGCATGCACGGCGACCGCAAAAGCCGGGTTTAAGGTCGCGGCCGACTTGTCCGGAGGGTTGGCCGCAGGTCAGGGAATTATCTAAAATTCTAATGAACGCGCCCGCCTCCGGGCCGGCTTGACTCCTTCCAATATGTCGATAAGTCTGGACATATGGAATCCGAGCGGATCATCCTTGCGCTTGCGGCGCTGGCCCAGCCGACCCGACTCGATTGCTTCCGCCTGCTTGTGAAGCACGAACCGGACGGCCTGCCGGCGGGCGAGATCGCCGCTGCGCTCGCCGTGCCGCACAACACGATGTCGGCGCATCTAGCGGTGCTGGCCCGGGCGGGCCTCGTGCGCTCACGGCGCGAGAGCCGCTCCATCATCTACCGGGCGGACCTCGCCGTCCTGCAGCAGATGACGCTGTTCCTGCTGAAGGATTGCTGCGGCGGGCGGCCGGAGGTTTGCGCGCCCGTCATCGACAGTCTCACCCCCTGTTGCCCGCCAGCAAAGGAGAAACGCCGTGTCCGATCGCGTGTATAGCGTCCTGTTCCTCTGCACCGGCAACACCGCGCGCTCCGTCCTCGCTGAGACGATCCTGAACAAGGACGGCGCGGGACGCTTCCGCGCCTTCTCGGCCGGAAGCCAGCCCAAGGGCACGGTCAATCCCGTCGCACTCCGCATCCTGGAGCGCTTCGACTACCCGACCGCCGGACTGCGCTCGAAGAACTGGACGGAGTTCGCGAAGCCGGGCGCGCCCAAAATGGATTTCATCTTCACCGTCTGCGACAACGCGGCCGGCGAAGCCTGCCCGATCTGGCCGGGCCAGCCGGTGAGCGCACATTGGGGCATCGAGGATCCCGCGGCGGTCGAGGGCACCGAGATCGAGAAGGAGACGGCGTTCATCGAAGCCCTCCGTCACCTGAAGAACCGCATCGGCGCCTTCGCGAGCCTGCCGCTCGAGAGCATCGACAAGATGACGCTCGGATCGAAGCTGCGCGAGATCGGCCGCATGAGCGGCGCGACCAACCCGCACGACCGGGCGAGCTGACCGTGGGCTTCGATCTGTCGCGTCGCCTCGCAGCCGAAGCCCTGGGAACGGCGATGCTGGTTGCGACCGTCGTCGGCTCCGGCATCATGGCGGAAACGCTGACCCGCGACGTTGCGCTCGCGCTGCTCGGCAACACGCTGCCGACCGGCGCCATCCTGGTTGTGCTCATCACTGTGCTGGGCCCGATCTCCGGCGCGCATTTCAATCCGGCGGTCTCGCTGGTCTTTGCGCTTCGCGGCGAACTACCCGCGCGCGAGCTCGCGCTCTACGTCGCCGCGCAGATCGCCGGCGGCATTATCGGCACCATGATCGCGCATGCGATGTTCGACCTGCCGCTCGTTGCAGCGTCGTTGAAGGTCCGCACCGGAAGCGCGCAATGGTTTGCGGAAGCCGTGGCGGCCTTCGGACTCGTGGTCACGATCCTCGGCGGAGTTCGCGCGGCCAAGGCCGCGATCCCGTGGCTCGTCGGCCTCTACATCACTGCCGCCTACTGGTTCACCGCCTCGACCTCCTTTGCCAATCCGGCGGTCGCGATTGCGCGCTCGTTCACCAATACCTTTTCGGGGATACGCCCGGTCGACCTCCCCGGCTTCATCGCAGCCGAATGCGTCGGCGCGCTGATCGGCCTCTCGCTGATGGCGTGGTTCTATCGCAACGCGCCCGTCGAGCAGAAGCCATCGTTGCAGCCGGGCGAATAAGCCTCCGGATGACTATTTCGATATTTCTGGAAATATCGTTGACACGCGTTCTGTCGATGGCTAGCTTGAACCCATGAAGATCGATGATGCCGCCGCCCGGCTCGAAGCCCTCGGCAACCCGACCCGACTCCGCATCTACCGCGCGCTGGTACGTGCCGGCGATGGCGGTATCAGCGTCGGCAAGCTGCAGGCCAAGCTGGAGCTCGCCGCCTCCACCCTCTCCCATCATCTCAAGACTATGATCACGGTCGGCCTGATCGCGCAGGAACGGCAGGCCACAACGCTGATCTGCCGCGCCAACTACGAGGTGATGCGCGGCATCGTCGCCTTCCTGGTGGCGGAGTGCTGCACCGAGGACGCCTGCGGAGCTCAGGCCAAGCCGACGCGCGCCGCATGAGGATTTCGAACGTCATTCCGTCCATCTCGTATTTCTATCTTTCTAGAAGGAGTGTTTTATGAGAAAGTCAGTTGCGATCATCGGTGCGGGCCCCGTCGGTCTTGCCGCCGCCGCCCATCTCCTGGTGCGCGGCCTCACCCCGATCGTCCTTGAAGCGGGACCTCAGGCCGCCCATGCGGTGCGCCATTGGCAGCATGTGCAGCTCTTCTCCCCCTGGGAATACAATGTCGACAAAGCGGCCCGGCGCCTGCTCGCATCAAGCGGCTGGAATTCTCCCGATCCGGACCACTACCCGACCGGCGGCGAATTGATCGAGCACTACATTGAACCACTTGCGACCAGGACGGCGCTGCGCGACGTCATCCGCACCTCGGCCCGCGTCACCGCGATCAGCCGGCTCGGCTTCGACAAGGCCATGAGCAAGGGTCGCGAGCGCGCGCCGTTCGAGATCCGCTACCGCAACGGCAAGGGCGACGAGATGCTGCAGGCCGACGCGGTGATCGATGCTTCCGGCACCTGGTTCTCGCCCAATCCGGCCGGCGCCAATGGCCTGCCCGCCATCGGCGAGCAGGCGTTTCAGACGCTGATCGCCTATGGGATGCCCGACGTGCTCGGCACGGCACGCGCACGCTACGCCGGCAAAACGGTCGCGGTGCTCGGCGCCGGCCACTCGGCGATCGGCACCCTGATCGACCTCGCCCGCCTTGCCGAGGAGGCACCGGGCACGACGGCGATCTGGCTGCTGCGCGGCGCCAACCCCGCCAAGGCGTTCGGCGGCGGCCGAAACGACAAGCTTGCGGCGCGGGGCGAGCTCGGTTCCGCCTTCGCCAGGCTGGTGCAAGGCGGCAGGATCAAGGTCGAGACCAGTTTTGGCGTCACCCGCATCTCGCAAGACCAGGGCCGCCTGCGCATCGCCGCAGCCGATACTCGAAACGTCGTTGCGGACGAATTGGTGGTCGCCACCGGTTTCCGGCCCGACCTCTCCTTCCTTGGCGAGCTTCGCCTGCGACTCGATCCTGCGATCGAAGCGCCGGTCGCGCTCGCACCGTTGATCGATCCCAACATCCATAGCTGCGGCACCGTGCGCCCGCATGGTGCGCGCGAGCTGGCGCCCGATGAACCGGATTTCTATGTTGCGGGCATGAAGAGCTATGGCCGCGCGCCCACCTTCCTGATGATGACCGGATATGAGCAGGTCCGCTCAATTGCGGCCGACATCGCCGGTGACAAGGCGGCCGCAGCGCGCGTCGAGCTGAAGCTTCCCGAGACCGGCGTCTGCACGCGCGGCGGCGTGGAGTCTGCGTCAACCGCCGCAGGATGTTGCGGCGGTCCCGCCAAGGTGGACGCGTCGGCGTGCTGCGCAGCCGACGAGACGGCAAAGAGCAAGGGTGCGTCGGGTTGCGGATGCTCGTGACCGATGTTACCGCCGGGCAAAAGAAATCGCTGACGGAGAGAGAGCATTCGTAACCTGCACGGTCCGTCGCTGATCGCCGTCATGTGCCTCGGACAGGTCGGCAACCTGCTGCCGCACGTGACGCTGTCGGCAAACCTCGCCCAGCATCTGATGCCACAATGGCATCTGAGCGCCGCCGAAGGCGGGCTGATGGCGAGTGGCTATGCCTTCGGCTACATGCTGGCCGTGCCGGTGCTGACCACGCTGACCGACCGTATCGATGCGCGCATCGTTCTCCTGATCGGATCGATTGCGAGCGGCCTTGCAACGATCGCGTTCGGGCTGTTCGCAGACGGCTTCTGGTCTGCAACCGCGATCTGGTCGCTGGCGGGCCTCGGATTCGCCGGCGCCTACATGCCGGGCCTGAAAGCGCTGACCGACCGGCTGCCCGTGGGCGATGCCTCGCGTGCGGTCACGCTCTACACGTCGAGCTTCTCGCTCGGCGTCGGACTCTCCTTCCTCGTAGCCCAGGTCATTGCGGATCGATGGGGCTGGCGTGCGGCCTTCATCGTCACCGGGATCGGGCCCGTCGCCATGGCAATCGCCTGCCTCTCGATGGAGGCGCGCAAGCCGCCGCCGAAAGCCGGAAGCCTGCTCGACTTCCGGCCCGTGTTCGCCAACCGCGAGGCGCTCGGCTACATCCTGGGCTACGGCGCGCATTGCTTCGAGCTCTACGGCATCCGCACCTGGCTGGTCGGCTTCTGGACCTTCGTCATCGCGCATCAGGGCGCGCCATCCTGGCTGACGCCAGTGCTTGTGAGCTTCGTCTTCGCCGTGATCTCGATGCCCGCGAGCATTCTCGGCAACGAGGCCGCGCTCCGCTTCGGGCGACACCGCGCCATCACCATCGTGATGATCGCGTCCGCCTGCATTGCCCTGCTGATCGGACTGAATGCGACGGCACCGGGATGGGTGCTGGCCGTTCTGTTGCTGCTCTACGGCCTCACCGTGCCCGCCGATTCCGGCGCCCTTACCGCCGGCATGTCGGGCGCGGCCTCGCCGCAGCATCGCGGCGCCACGCTCGCCCTGCACTCGACGGTCGGATTTGGTCTGTCGGCCGCCGGCGCATGGGGTACGGGCCTCGCGCTCGATCTCGCAGGCGGTCCGCAAAGTGCGCTTGGCTGGCTGTCGGCGTTCGTGATCCTTGCGATGGGCATTGCGCTGGGACCGCTCACGCTCCGATGGTCACGCGCGGCGCGAACCAAGGAACCGACGCCGGCTGGCGTCTGACGGGACAACCGCCCGCTCTGCTTGTTCGCTCTGGGCAAGAGTGGCAAGCTCGCGGCCAAGAATCCGCGAGACAATCCGCGAGACCCGTCATGCCGCGCGCGAACGCCAAACCGCTTCCCCAATTGAGCGTCCGGATCGACCTCGATGCCGAGGACCGGATCGGACCGGGAAAAATCCAGCTCCTGGAGCAGATCCGCGAGCATGGCTCGATCTCGGCCGCCGGGCGCGCCATGGACATGTCCTACAAGCGCGCCTGGGATCTCGTGGACGAGATCAACCGGATCTGCGGGCATCCGGTGGTCGAGCCGCAGGCCGGCGGCAAGAATGGCGGCGGCGCGTTGCTGACCCCGTTCGGCGCCGGCCTCGTCGCGCGCTACCGCAAGATCGAGCGCGACGCCGCGCGCGCGGTCCGCAAGGAATTGATGGCGCTGAAGACCGATATCGCGCGGTCACGTAAGGCGTCTTGACCAAGCGGCTATTTCACCGTTGCGAGCCGAACTGCGCGCAACTCGCCAACTGCCTGCCTGATCACCAGCGACGCACCCTGTATCGCCAGTACGGCCATGATCGCGGCTACGAAAACGTCCGGCCAGCCTGTCCCGGTCTCGAAGACGCCAATCGCCGCCAGCAATACCGCAATGTTCCCCAGGACATCATTGCGCGTGCATATCCAGGCCGAGCGCATGTTGGCATCGCCATCTCGATAAGCCCAGAGCAGTCCAAAAGACGCAGCATTAGCCGCCAGGGCCGCAACGCCGACGCCCCCCATCGTGAACGCGCTCGGCAGCGTTCCGTGCACCGCATGCCAAATGACAGTGCCCATAACCCACATTCCAAAGGCGACCATCGTGGCGCCCTTCGCCAGGGCCGCGCCAGCGCGATAACGAAGCGCCATCCCCACGACCAGCAAGCTTATGGCGTAGTTGGCAGCATCTCCCAGAAAGTCGAGAGAGTCGGCCTGGAGAGACGCCGAACCGGCAGCAAGTCCTGCACCTATCTCGACCGCGAACATCGAAGCGTTCACCAGCAGCACCGTCCAGAGGACGCGCCGAAAGGCTTCGTTTCGCTTGTCATCGCCGCCGAATTTGAGGGGTGGCGGGTCGCAACAGCAGTCGTTCATGCGGTCATGATAACCGTGACCGGCTGGAACAGCCAGATGCGTTCCCGGTCGCGGCCTAGTTTGGACGCCCCCTCGCCTCAACCACCGGCAGGACCAGCGCCTCGGCGAGCAGGCTCTGCTCTGCGGCCGGAATCGAGAAACGAACCTTGAAGCCGTCCTCGGTCTCCAGCGTGATGATGCGCTGGGCGGTGTCGGTCGACTGCTCCAGCACCCAGGAGGCCAGCGGATAGGCGTAGCGCAGGCTCTGGTCGCCGTAGCGCGCCTTGAGCGCCCTCTCCAGCAGACCCGGCAGCGTCATGATCAGCGCGCCGACCTGGTTGAGCGAGACCTGCACAGCGGCCGGATTGCCCGTGACATCCTCGAAACCCAGCGAGATCGCGCCGCCGTCGGGAGCCACCTCGCATGTGGTGAGGGCCTTGACCGTGATTTCCATTTGCCAACGCTCCCTTCGCTATATCTTCATAAATATAGCGACACGAGACTATTCAAGGTCGAATGCGAGGTCCAGTCGTCTTTGTTTGGAAGCCCTCAAATCCCCCGGCGCGCGCGGTCTCATGACGGGATCGTGACCGATCAGCGCAGCGCAGCGCCGATGGCATGGGCTACACTCACTCTCCCGAAGATCCGACATGGGGACGGCAAATGAGATTGATCCTCCTCGCGATTGTCCTGCTGATCCCTGGTGTTTGCCGGGCCGAGACGCCGTATGCAGGCATGCAGACCCGGCAGGTCAAAGCCCTGTCGGACCAGCAGATCGCCGATCTCCGCGCGGGGCGCGGAATGGGGCTGGCGCTGGCGGCGGAGCTCAACGGTTATCCGGGTCCTTCGCATGTGCTGGAGTTGGCGGATCAACTGAGGCTGACACCCGATCAGCGCTCCAAGATGCAGGACATGTTCGCGGCGATGAAGTCCGAGACAACGCAGATTGGGAACAAGCTCATCGACGAGGAAACCGCGCTCGATGAGCAGTTCGCCAGCAAGACGATAAGCCCGGACAGTCTGAGATCAGCCACCGCTGCGATTGCCAAAACGCAAGGCGAGCTTCGCGAGGCACATCTGAAGTACCATCTGCTGACGTCCGCCGTGCTCGATGCGACGCAGCTTGCACAATACGCCGAGCTGCGCGGTTACACAGGCGCTGCCCCGATGCAGTACCATCACCATCAGAAATAGTCCGGCGCGCGGCCTGTCGCCACCGCGCGCCCCCCTTTGGGACCCCGAGATGCCCGTCCGCTGGCTGAAGCCATCGCGAATCCTGTCGATCGAACGCTTCAACGATTTCGAGGAGTTTCGCCCCAACGACGTGCTCGGCGGCGGCAAGAGCACGCCGCTCGATGAGCGCAACTTCTCCTTTTCGCGCGCCATCCTTCCGCTTCAGGACGGGCTGTTCGTGATGCAGCGCTCCTTCGCCCGGTGCGTGGACGCCAACATGGGCGCCGCGCACGGCATCGGCATGGTCATTCCGATCGCCTTTCACGCCATCGTCAACGGCTGCGAGATGGACAATTCCATGATCGGGGTCACGCGCGGCAAGATCCCGACGCAGGGGCGAGAGCAACATCCGAACACCTATCTGATGCTGCGCTTCAACTCCGACATGCGCCATCGCGGCTGGGCGGATTTCGACATGGGCCTTGCGTTCTACCGCATGAAAGCCGAGCCGATGCAGCGCCTGCGCCACGCATTCCTGGACATGTTCTGCGTGGCATCCGGTTGCGGCGATGTCAGGCAGTTCGAAGCCCTCAATCGTCCGATCCAGGAAACGCTGCTCGGCGGTCTCGACACCGTCCTCGTTCCGGACAGCGTGCGACGCGCCCGGCCCGGCTCGTTCGACAAGCACCGCGAGCTCGTGGCGCGGCTCGACGAGCAGGTCGATCTGCTTGGCAGCGTCCCGCTCTACAGCGACGATCTCGCAGCCGCGCTCGACGTTTCCGTACGCACGCTGCAAACGGCAACGCAGGCGGTGCACGGTTTGAGCCTGCATCAATATCTCCGCCTGAAGCGGCTGTGGGCAACGCGCAAGCTGCTGCTGACGGCAAATGCCGGCCTCAGCGTCAAGGCGGCAGCACTGGCCAACGGCTTCTGGCACATGGGCGACTTCGCCAAGGGCTACAAGGCGACGTTCGGCGAGATGCCCTCGGAAACGCTGACGCAGAGCCGCTCGCGCTAAAGCGCAATGAGTTTCGGTTGAATCGTCATCATTTGGACGAGTGCCCGCCGTCCTTGTGCTGCGGCCGCTCACCGAGGCGATCGACCCAGGCGATCCCGATCGCAGAGACGATGAAGGTCAGGTGGATCAGCACCTGCCACATCACGCCCGATTCGGTGAAGTTGCTGCGCGCCGTGCCGAGATTGCCGGCCTCGATGAAGGTGCGCAGCAGCGAGATCGAGGAGATGCCGACGATCGCCATCGCGAGCTTGATCTTCAGCACGCTGGCATTGACGTGGCTCAGCCATTCAGGCTCGTCCGGATGGCCGCGCAGGTTAAGGCGTGAGACGAAGGTCTCGTAGCCGCCGACGATCACCATCACCAGGAGGTTGGAAATCATGACGACGTCGATCAGGCCCAGCACGGTCAGCATCAGCTGCTGTTCGGTGACGTCGTACCAGTGCGCCGTGAGATGCCAGAGTTCCTTGGTAAACAGCAATACATAGACGGCCTGCGCGATGATCAGGCCGACATAGAGCGGCAATTGCAACCAGCGGGAGCCGAAGATCAGGCTCGGAAACAGGCCGAGTTTTGGGCGCGCCAGTTTCGCTGGCGGTTCGAGCTTCATTGATCACTCCAGATTGCGGACGAGTAGGAAGGCGGGATTACAGGCTCGCGATGACCGGTGCGAGCTCGAGCGAACCGCGATAGATCATGTCACAGGCGACATAGAGGATGATGGCGAGGCCGACATAGGCGATCCATCGCTGCTTCTGCAGCAGACGACCGAGGAAATCGGCGGCGACGCCCATCAGCGCGACCGACAGCAACAGGCCGAACGCCAAGATGAAGGGATGCTCGCGCGCAGCCCCCGCAACCGCGAGCACGTTGTCGAGCGACATCGAGACATCGGCGGCGACGATCTGTATCGCAGCCTGGCGGAATGTCTTGCGCTGCGCTGCCACCGAGGACGACGAACCGCCACCGGCATGGCCGAGAGCCAGCCCACCGCCGGAAGCCGCCTGCTCGCGCAGCTCGCGCCACATCTTCCAGCACACCCAGAGCAGCAGCACGCCGCCGGCGAGCAGCAGGCCGAGCACCTGGAGCAGCTGGGTTGCGACACCCGCAAAGACGATGCGCAGCACCGTCGCGGCCGCGATGCCGACGATGATGGCACGGCGGCGCTGGTCGGCCGGAAGGCCCGCGGCGGCAAGGCCGATGACGACGGCATTATCGCCGGCGAGCACGAGATCGATCAGAATGACCTGAAGCAGCGCGGTCAGCGCATCGGCGGTGAGGAATTCGATCATGACTTGTCATTGGGAGGCGACGAAGGCGCGAGCCATTCCGGCTTGCGACGCTCGATCCAGTCGAGCGCCTTCGAGCGCGATGCGCGCAGCGCCGGCACGTCTTCGGCCAGCAGCGCGAGGCCAAGGGGAAGCATCCAGACGCCGAGCACGGGGAGGAACGACAGCACGCCGCCGGCAACCAGCAGCGCGCCCGAAGGAATCCTGACCCAGCGGTTGGACGGCTTGAGCAGATAGTTCACGGTGCCGCTGACACGCGGCGGCAGCCGTCCGACGAGCGCGTCAAGGCGCTGATCGCCGCCGGCGGGTTCGCTGGCGGCGCTCGCGCGCGATTGCGTATGGTCGTCGGAAACTGAGGTCATGTCGTATCTCCGGAGACGGGCTGCTTGTCGAAAACGCCGCGCGCCGTCACTGGTTTCGCACGCGGCAGCACCAATGTGAGCAGGCGCAGGAGCTTGATCGCCTGCACCTCGTGCGGATGCACGTCGTCATCGGCGGCCGCGACACGTTCCGAAAGATCGATCAGGTGCGGGGCGATGGCGAGATCGGAGACCGGACGCAACGTGTCGATCACGACATTGGCAAAATCCGGCCGGTCGAGCCGCTCGGCGAGCTCGTCGAACATCGCCTCGAGGCGCTGTTCGTCGAGATGCGGCGCAAGCGCGCGATCCCTGATGAAGCGGATCACTTCGTCGCGCTCGACGGATGCGACGCGGCGGTCGGCCACGGCCACCAGCGCGCCGGCAATCACCAGCGCCGCAGCGGCTTGTTCGTGAAGGCTGGAAGGTTCGGTGATCTCGCCCTGCATCGGGCCGAGGTCTCGGTCGGACATCGTGTTGCTCCTCAAACTTGCGACTTACCGCGCTTGGGAGACTTGGGATGGACGACCGGACGGCATTGCAAAGACACGTTGCAGGAGCCCTTCGGACAGCCAATCCCACGCAACTTGGCGCGGAACAGGTCATCCGACATCGCGAGGTTGGCCGAACAGGTTCGACGTCCTCGCCAGAGGGGCCCGGATTCTGTTGCTATGACAGATAAAGTTCTGGCGGCCGGATTCAAGCAAGCCGGGCTGCGACCAGCCGCCGCGGGAACCGCGACGCCCTACTCCGCCGCCTGCCGCACGTGGCGCGCAGTCGGCGTTCGCATTGTGACGAGCTCTTCGGCCGCGGTCGGATGCAGCGCGATGGTGGCGTCGAAATCGGCCTTGGTCGCCTTCATCTTCACGGCGATCGCGACCGCCTGGACGATCTCGGCGGCGGCATCGCCAACGATGTGACAGCCGAGCACCCTGTCGGATGAGCCGTCCACGACGAGCTTCATCAGAACGCGCGTATCGCGACCGGACATCGTCGCCTTGATGGGGCGGAACGTTGCCTTGTAGATATCGACCCGGTCGAATTTGGCGCGCGCCTCGGTCTCGGTCAGGCCGACGGTGCCGACTTCGGGCTGCGAGAACACGGCGGTCGGGATGTCGGCGTGGTCCACCCTCACCTCGCGCTTGCCGAACACGGTATCGGCGAAGGCGTGGCCCTCGCGGATCGCGACCGGAGTGAGATTGTGACGGTGGGTGACGTCGCCGATGGCATAGATGCTGTCGGCCGAGCTCTTCGAGAAGCCGTCGACCGCGATGCCGCCGTTCTTCGGGTTGATGGCGACGCCGGCCTTCTCCAGGCCGAGATTGGCCACCGCCGGGTGGCGGCCGATCGCGAACATCACCTGGTCGGAGGCAATGCTCGATCCGTTCGAAAGATGCGTGGTGAAGTCCTCGCCGTGCTTCTCGACATGGCTCACCGTGCAGCCCGTGAGGATGGTGATGCCGTTCTTCTCCATCTCGCCGCGGACATGGGCGCGGACGTCGTCGTCGAAACCGCGCAAAATGTTGTCGCCACGATAGATCACGGTCACGTCGGAGCCGTAGCCAGCGAAGATGCCGGCGAACTCCAGCGCGATGTAGCCGCCGCCCTGAATCACGATGTGCTTCGGCAGCTTCTTGAGATGAAAGGCTTCGTTGGAGGAGATGACGTGCTCGATGCCCGGGATTGCGGCACCGTGGTTCGGTGCGCCACCCGTGGCGATCAGGATGTATTTTGCCGTGATCTTCTTGTCGTTCTCGAGAAGGCGCACGGTGTGGGCGTCTTCAAGCACCGCCCGGCTCTTGACGATGCGCGCGCCGGACTTTTCGACATTGGCGGTGTAGGCCGCTTCGAGCCGCGCGATCTCCTTGTCCTTGTTGGCGATCAGCGTCGGCCAGTCGAAGGTTGCAGGCGGAATGGTCCAGCCGAAACCGGCGGCGTCCTCCATCTCGTGACGGACATGCGAGCCGATCACGAACAGCTTTTTCGGCACGCAGCCGCGGATCACGCAGGTGCCGCCCATGCGATATTCTTCCGCGACCACGACACGGGCGCCATAGCCGGCGGCGATGCGCGCGGCGCGGACGCCGCCCGAGCCACCGCCGATGACGAAGAGGTCGACGTCGAATTCAGCCATTCTATTCCTCGACCTCTCTCGCTCGACCGGCCGTCGTTGGCCGGTCCTGTCAGACTCTTGCTAGATGTCCTTGCCGCGCTTCTTCATCTCGGCGCGGAAAGCGCTCGCGACGATCTCGGAGAAATTCTGCGCCCATGAATTCGTGAAGGCCATGCCCTGTTCGATCGCGCGCGGCTCGGCGGCGATCAGCTTCTGCCCCAGCGGAGACTTGTAGAACGCCAAAAGATCCTTGAGCTCCTGCTCGGTGAACTGGCCGGCATAGGCCTGCGCCATGCCTTCGCCGATCTCCTTCTCGCGGCCGGCGAGTTGCTGCGCCACCACCGGTGCCAGCTCGTTGAGGTCCTTCTGGTAGTTGAGGTTCTGCGCGATCAGCCTGCCCTTGACCTGCTCGACCGTGCCGGGAACGGCGTTCGCATACATCTTGTCGGCGCTCTTCATGGTCAGGATTTCCTTGGCAGCCGCGATCGCCGCAGGCGAGGCCTTGGGCGCCGCCGCCTGCTGTGCCGCCGCCGGGACGCCGCCAAAAACCAGTCCCAAGGCGATTCCGGCCACGGGCAGCATCTTCAAAACGCTCTTCATTCCTAGTCTCCTTTCGGCTTTCGCCGTTCAATCACGCGGATTCCCTCGCCGCCCGCCAGAACGGCAGAGCTGGCCAGGTCAATGAACAGTCCATGCTCGACCACGCCGGGGATCGCGCTCAATGCTTTGGCGAGCCGCGCGGGGTCCTCGATCCGGCCGAGATGGGCGTCGACGATCCAGTGGCCACCATCGGTGACGAAAACGTGGCCGTCCCTGGCATTGCGGACCGCCATTTGCCCGGAAACGCCGCAATCTGCAAATGCCTTCTCGATCGCCCGCCGCGTCGCGCCCAGCCCGAACGGGATCACTTCCACCGGCAGCGGAAAGCGGCCGAGCGTTGGGACCCATTTGGTGTCGTCGGCGATCACGATCATGCGATCCGAGGCCGCCGCCACGATCTTCTCCCGCAGGAGCGCCCCACCGCCGCCCTTGATCAGGTTGAGCGCGGGGTCGATCTCATCGGCGCCGTCGATGGTCAGGTCGAGATGGTCGATGTCGTCGAGCGTGGTCAGCGGTACGCCGCAGCGTTCCGCATCCATGCGGGTGACTTCCGACGTCGGCACGCCGATGACCTTGAGGCCGGCGCGCACGCGCTCGCCGAGCAGCTCGACGAAATGTTTTGCGGTTGAACCCGTGCCGAGGCCGAGCTGCATGCCGTCGCGCACCTCTTCCAGGGCGCGTGCCGCCGCCTGCCGTTTCAATTGATCCATGTTCACGTCACGCCTGCCTTTTTTGGACCCCGCCGAAACAGGTCCTTTTCGGTGGCCTGTCTAGCCTCGTTTTGCGCCCGGGAACAGGGCTATAAGGGGATCTTATGGCTGCTCCGCTTGCGCCGGCGCCGCCGGACCGGTAGCGCATGCATATGACCTCTCCCCACACCATCGTCTTCGATCTCGACGGCACGCTCGTCGATACGGCCCCCGACCTGATCGCCGCGCTCAATCACGTGCTCGACCGCGAAGGTCTGCCGCCGGTGCCGATGCAGTCAGCCCGCACCATGATTGGCGCCGGTGCGCGCAAGCTGATCGAGCGCGGACTCGAAGCCGAGGGCCGGATGGTGAGCCTTGAGGACATGGACCGCATGACGGCGGATTTCATCGCCTATTACGCCGACCACATCGCGGTGGAATCGCGCCCGTTCGAGGGGCTGGAGGCGGCGCTCGACGATCTCTCGGCGCGCGGCCACCGCCTCGCGGTCTGCACCAACAAGCTGGAATGGCTGTCCAAGCGGCTTCTGGACCAGCTCGGCCTCACCCCACGTTTCGCCGCGATCTGTGGCGCCGACACATTTGGGGTGCAAAAGCCCGACCCGACCATTTTGCGCGAGACCGTGGCCCGGGCCGGCGGGCAAGTCGCGGCCAGCATCATGGTCGGGGACGCCGGAACCGACGTCGGTGTCGCCCGGCGAGCTGGGGTTCCCGTCATTGGCGTGAGCTTCGGCTACACCGATGTGCCCATCGTGGAGCTCAAGCCGGACCGCCTGATCCATCACATGCGCGACCTGCCGGAGGCCGCAAGCAGCCTGATGCCACCGAGGCCGCCTCAGTAACCGACTGATAATATAAACAAATTATCATCCACCCGCCGTTAACCATCGATTAACTATAACCACCCGGCCCGTTGCACCGCCCAACCCAGGCCCCTATGGTCGGGCCCGGGGATTGTGGCGGTTCGCCGCAGGTGAGTGGATGGTCATGCGTCGTGTGCTCGCGAGCGCCATTGCAGCAGTCAGCCTCGCCGGCTGTTCCTCGGTCTCGTGGGACATGTTCAAGTCGACACCCCCGACCGTCCAGGTCCAGCTCGAATCGAGCCCGCCAGGTGCCGACGCCGTCACCTCGCTCGGACCGGGCTGCAAGACTCCCTGCTCGGTGACGATCCCGGCACCGGACGCCCCTTTCACGGTGAGCTACGCCCTGAACAAGCACCAGCCGGCCAGCGTGCCCGTGAACGTCATCAAGAATCCCGGCGACTTCTCGACGCCCGCGACCGTTACAACCGATCCGAACCCGGTGTTTGCACAGCTGGCGCCCGCCATCCCGAAGCAGGTCAGGAAACCGCACCGGCCGAAGCCGAAGAAGCCGGCCGCCGCCGCGCCCGCGGCCGCCTCGCCGTTCCCCGATCCGAACGCCGCGCCTCCCCCGCCGGCCGCTCCCGCACCAAAACTCTGACCGCGTGCAGCGCAAGATTGTCCTTGCAATTGGCGATGCTTAGATTGCCTTTAAAGTATTCCTGCTGCACAAGCGGCCAGTGACAAGGCCTTGTTGAATGAACGGACCAGCCGTGAGTCCCCTCTCCTCGCTGACCGGACCGATGACCGACCCGTTCGGCCGGACCATCACCTATTTGCGGGTGTCCGTCACCGATCGCTGCGATCTGCGCTGCTTCTATTGCATGTCCGAGGACATGACGTTCCTGCCCAAGGCGGATCTGCTGACGCTGGAGGAACTCGACCGCCTCTGTTCCGCGTTCATTGCCAAGGGCGTGAAGAAGCTGCGTCTGACCGGCGGCGAGCCGCTGGTTCGCCGTAACGTGATGTCGCTGGTGCGCTCGCTGTCGCGCCATCTCGAAAGCGGCGCACTGCGCGAGCTGACGCTGACGACCAACGGCACGCAGCTCGCCAAACATGCCAAAGAGCTCGCCGAATGCGGCGTCCGCCGCATCAACGTCTCGCTCGACACGCTCGATCCCCAGAAGTTCCGGGCCATCACCCGCTGGGGCGAGATCGACAAGGTGCTGGAGGGCATCGAGGCGGCCCGTTCCGCCGGTCTTGCCGTCAAGATCAACGCGGTGGCGCTGAAGAACCTGAACGAGGACGAGATCCCTGCGCTGATGCAATGGGCCCACGGCAAGGGCATGGGCCTGACGCTGATCGAGGTGATGCCGATGGGCGAGATCGGCACAGGCCGTATCGACCAGTATCTGCCGCTGTCGCTGGTCCGCGCGCGCCTCGCTCAGCAGTTCACGCTGACAGACTTGGAGGAGAGCACCGGCGGCCCGGCACGTTACGTCAGCGTCAGCGAAACCGGCGGCAAGCTCGGCTTCATCACGCCGATGACCCATAATTTCTGCGAGTCCTGCAATCGGGTGCGCATTACCTGCACCGGCACGCTGCACACCTGCCTCGGCCACGAGGACGCTTCCGATTTGCGCAAACCGCTGCGAGCATCGAGCGAGGATGCACTACTTTCGGCTGCGATCGACCGCGCGATCGGTCTCAAGCCCAAGGGCCACGATTTCATCATCGACCGCCGCCACAACCGCCCGAGCGTCAGCCGGCATATGAGCGTCACCGGCGGCTAGCGCGCGGCCAATTCGGCTCAAATCATCCCGCACTTTACTCCTTGTTTGAGCATGATCTTTTCGAAAGCCCGCTGCAGACTTTTCCGGATCATGCTCGGGGGAATCGCACACGTCGCCCACGCTAACCTAAGCCGCTGGCCGCGCGTCAATTTGTCCATTTTCCGATTGACGGCGCCGCAACCCGCTGAAATGGTGCAGGCGCCTTTGCGTGCCCGGCAGCAATAAGCCGGCGCGCCCGATTGCGGGCGTGAACAAGACAGCAGGGCACGAGGGGAGGACTGTCGCTGCAATCGCTCCGGACGACGAGCCGTAAGGGCTGCGTGCTTCGTGCACGCCGGCCGAGCGATGCGCGCAAATGCGCCCCATGAATCAAGGCCGCGGCGGAGAAAAGTAAGATGCGTCCATTGCTGGCGGTGAGTAACGCCATCGACTTTATCAATGAGAAACTAGGCGGCATCTGCAATTGGCTCGTTCTGGCGGCTTGCGTCGTGAGCGCCGCCAACGCCATGATCCGCTACGCGTTCGGCTACAGTTCCAACAGCTGGCTCGAATTGCAGTGGTACATGTTCGCCGTCTTCGTGATGTTCGGCGCCTCCTATACATTCAAGAAGAACGAGCACGTTCGCGTCGAAATTCTCTATCTCTTGCTGTCCGAGCGCGGCCAACTGTGGCTCGACCTCATCGGAACGCTGTTCTTCCTGATCCCGTCCTGCCTGCTGCTGGCCTATCTGTCGTGGCCGTTCTTCATGCAGGCCTACTCCGTCGGTGAAATCTCCAGCAATGCCGGAGGCCTGATCCGCTGGCCGATCAAGGCCGTCGTTCCTGTGGGCTTCGTGTTCCTGGCCTTGCAAGGCGTCTCCGAGGTGATCAAGCGCATGGCGGCATTGAAGGGCTACGTCATGATCGATGCGAAATACGAGAGGCCGCTGCAATGATTACGCTGGAGATGATGCCGCCGCTGATGTTCGGCGGTCTGATCCTGGCCATGCTGATCGGCTTCCCGGTGGCCTTCACGCTCGCCGCGCTCGGGCTGTCGTTCGGCTTCCTGGCGATTCATCTCGGCTTCTTCGACATGAATTTCCTCCAGGCGATCCCCGGGCGCATCTTCGGCAGCGTGCTTTCCAACGAATTGCTGCTTGCGATCCCCTTCTTCACCTTCATGGGATCGGTGCTGGAGCGGTGCGGCCTGGCCGAAGACATGCTGGATTCCATGGGCCAGCTATTCGGGCCTATCCGCGGCGGCCTCGGCTATTCCGTTATCATCGTCGGCTTCATCCTCGGCGCGATCACCGGCACGGTGGCGGCGCAAGTCATCGCGATGGCGTTGATCTCGATGCCGGTGATGCTCCGCTACGGCTACAACGTGCGCTACATCACCGGTGTGCTCGCTGCATCCGGCACCATCACCCAGCTGGTGCCGCCCTCGCTGGTGCTGATCGTGATGGCCGACCAGCTCGGCAAGTCGGTCGGCGACATGTATCTCGGCGCCTGGGGGCCATCGGTGCTCCAGATCGCGCTGTTCGCCGGCTACACATTCCTCCTCGGCATCTTCAAGCCAAGTCACGTCCCGGCGGTTCCGAAGGAAGCGCGGACGCTGACAGGCTGGCCGCTCTGGCGCAAATGCCTGATGGGTATCATTCCGTCGGCCGTGCTGATCTTCGTGGTGTTGGGCACCATGATGCTGGGTCTGGCGACGCCAACCGAAGCCGGCGCGATGGGCGCCATCGGTGCCATCGTCCTCGCTGCCGTCCACCACAAGGATCTGAGCAGCAACGGGCACAAGGTGCTCATCGTCGGCATCATCGCCACCGGCATCGGCACGATCATCGGCACACTCTTCGGCGATGGCAAACTGTTCAAGCTGACCTTCGCGGTGGTCTATCTCGCCGTCGTCTGGCTATGTCTCGAAGCCGTCCGCATCCCCGACCTGCGCGACCTGATCAAGCAGGGCTACCAATCGACCATGCGCCTCTCCACCATGGTGGTCTTCATCCTGATCGGATCGACCTGCTTCTCGGTGGTGTTCCTCGGCGTCTCTGGCGGCGTCTGGCTCGAGCACCATCTGACCTCGCTTCCCGGCGGCGTCTGGGGCTTCCTGATCTTCATCAATCTCTTCATTTTCTTCCTGGCGTTCTTCCTCGATTTCTTCGAGATCGCCTTCATCATCCTGCCGATGGTCGCGCCGATCGCGCAGAAGGTGCTGGGGCCGGTCGTGGGGCCGGATGCCGCGCTGATCTGGTTCGGCGTCATGCTCTGCGTCAACATGCAGACGTCGTTCCTGCATCCACCATTCGGCTTTGCGCTGTTCTATTTGCGCGGCGTTGCGCCGAAGGAGGTCAAGAGCTCCGACATCTATTGGGGTGCCCTGCCCTGGATCGGTCTGCAAGCGATCATGGTAGCGATCGTGATCGCCTTCCCGATCGTCGTAACTGCCCTGCTCGACAAGCCGGTCGATGTCGACCTCAGCAAGGTCAAGATCGAGGTGCCGCAGATCGAGCTGCCGCCGCTGGATCTGGGACCGCCGCAGAAGTAGCGGCCATGGCCCGCCCCGTCATGTTCCGCCCAAGCGGTGCATGACGGGCGCGCCGACGCGGGTGACAGGCGCCGGAAACACAGGCATACCGGACCATCCTCCAACCCATGGACCGCCGCGCATGCCCCGATCGTACCCCGCTCCATCGCTCATTCGTCCGTTGATCGCGTCGCTCTGGCTGGCATGTGCCGCAACCGTGGCGCATGCCGAGCCGCTAGCCGATGTCCATGCACTGGCGCAAAAGGAGCAGCAGCCGCTGCTCGACACGCTACGCGATCTCGTCAGCATCGAATCCGGCAGCCGGGACATCGAAGGCCTGAACCAGATTGCCGAGCGCGTCGCCGGCCAGCTCAAGCAACTCGGCGGCACCGTCGAGATCCTGCAGCCCACCGACATCTATCGCCTCGACGACACGCCCGAGAAGATCGGCCCGGCCGTGCACGCCGTCTTCAAGGGTACCGGCAGCAAGAAGATCATGCTGATCGCCCACATGGACACGGTGTACCTGAAGGGCATGTTGAAGGACCAACCCTTCCGCATCGACGGCGACAAGGCCTACGGCCTCGGCATTTCCGACGACAAGCAGGGCGTCGCCCTGATCCTCCACACCGTGGCGCTGCTACAGAAGCTGAATTTCAGGGATTACGGCACGCTCACGGTGCTCACCAACGGCGACGAGGAGATCAGTTCGCCCGGATGGCGCAGCGCCATCACCAAGCTCGCCTCGGATCAGGACGTAGTGTTCTCATTTGAAGGCGGCGGCACCGACGGCACCTTGCGCCTTGCCACCAGCGGCATCGGCTCGGCCTATCTCACGGTGCAGGGCAAGTCGTCACATGCAGGCGCAAGGCCCGAGGGCGGCGTCAATGCGCTGTATGAGCTTTCGCACCAGGTGCTGCAGATGAAGGACCTGTCCAAACCCGAGCAGGGCCTGAAGCTAAACTGGACGGTCTCCAAGTCCGGCACCAACCGCAACGTGATCCCTGCCGAGGCCACCGCCCAGGCCGATGCGCGTGCGCTCAAGGTTGCGGATTTCGACGAGCTGGAGAAGGCGCTACGGGACAAGATCAGCAATCGCCTGCTGCCCGTCTCCAAGGTCGACCTGAAATTCGAGGTGCGTCGCCCGCCGCTCGAAGCCAACGACGCCTCGCGCCGCGTGGCGGCCCACGGCAGGACGATCTATCAGGAGCTCGGAATGTCCCTCAAGGTCGACGAGAAGGCGACCGGCGGCGGCACCGACGCTGCGTTTGCCGCACTCAAGACGAAGGGAGCCGTGGTGGAAGGCATGGGACTGTCGGGCTTCGGCGCGCACTCCAACGATGCCGAATATGTGCAGCTCAACAGCATCGTGCCGCGCCTGTATCTGGCGACGCGCATGATCATGGACCTGTCGACCGGGAAGCTGAAATAGTCGCCGCTCGCCGCGTCTTCCCGATTCACAAGCGAAATACCCCGGAGCTTGCGAACCGGGGTTTTTCTTGCCGTTGCTTTGCTCGGCGGTCGGCTTTGACCAGCAGAAGGGCCATCAAGCGGCTGCCTCTGCCAATCTGAACCGCAGCGTGAACTCGGCGCCGCCCCCGGGCAGGTTTTCCACGGCGACCGTCGCGGCGTGATCATCGGCGACGCCGCGCACGATCGAGAGCCCGAGGCCCGCACCGTCCGAGCGTTGACGGTCGGCGCGCCAGAAGCGCTGAAAGATCAATTCGCGCTCGGCTTCCGCAATGCCGGGACCGCAGTCGCGCACCCGCACCGAGCCATCGTCGCGCACCTCGACATCGACGGCGGTGCCGCGCGCCGTGAACTTGATGGCGTTTTCCGCGAGATTGAAGATCGCCCGCTGCAGCATCTCGGAATTGCCACGGATATTGACGGCAGCATCCGTGCCCCTGAGCGCGATGTCCTTGTGCTGGGCAAGTGCAAGCGGCGCGATCGATCCGATCACCTCGGCGCAGACCGCGCGCAAATCGGCAGTCTCGCCGGGATCGAGCACCAGCATGTCGAGCTCGGCGATCTCCAGGAGCTGGGCAACGATCCGGCTCATGCCCTCGATGTCGGTGAGCAGCGCCGTTTTTGCCGCGCCGTCGCCGAGCGTTTCAACCCGCGTGCGCAGGATCGCCAGCGGCGTGCGCAGCTGATGCGCGGCATCGGCCGTGAACTGGCGCTGCACGCGAAAACCATCCTCGAGCCGATCGAGGGCCTGGTTCACAGCCGTCACCAGCGGCATGATCTCGCGCGGAATTTGCTCGGTCGGCAGGCGGATGTCGGTGCGCGCCGGGCCGATATTGCTCGCCTTCTCCGACGCCTTCACGAGCGGCGCGATCGCGCGGCGGAAGATGATGATGTCGGTTGCGAGCAGGACGAGCAGGATCGGGATCGTGATCCAGCCGACGCGGCGGAAGAAGTTGGCGACGATGTCGTCGATGATGACGTCGCGGTGCGAGAGGTCCTCGGCGACGCGGATCCGCACCGCCTTCCCGTCGATCGTGCGGCTGACGCTGGCGCCGGAGATCGCTTCCGACCGCGTGACCGGCGCGCCGGACTTGCGATGCGAGGAGAACAGCACGCGGCCGTCGGCATCGCGAATATCGTATTGATAGCGGCCATAGGCTTCCGAATAGAGGTCCTTGAGGCTCTCCGGCAGGTTCAGCGTCATTGTGCCGTCGGCCTGAACCGCGATCCGCTCGGCCAGCGCTTCGGCCTGCGCGCCCATGGCGTCGCGGTGCAGCTGCGCGATCTCGGAGTTGAGCAGCCAGAACAGCACGAGCGGCAGGAAGATCGCGGCGACCGCCACCGCGACGATGTGCAGGAACACGATCCGCGAGATCAGCGATTTGAAGGTCGGCGACCGCGGATTGGACACGCTATTTCTCCTCGGCCATCAGATAGCCGACGCCGCGAATGGTGTGGATCACAACCCTCGCGCCGCACTCCGCAAGCTGCTTGCGCAGGCGCGAGATGTAGACCTCGACGGCGTTGGAGGCGACCTCGCCTTCCAGCCCGAAGATATGATCCTCGACGTTCTTCTTCGGCACCACCCTGCCCTGCCGGCGCAGCAAGATCTCCAGCACGGATGTCTCGCGCGACGAGATGATGCGCGGCGCATCGTCGACGAAGATCTGCCGGCTTTCCGTATCGTAGATGAGGTTGGCCAGCCGCAGCGAGCGGCCGAGCAACTGGCCGGGACGGCGCAGGATGGCCTCCAGCCGCGCCACCAATTCCTCGAGCGCGAACGGTTTCACCAGATAGTCGTCGGCACCGCTGCGCAGGCCTGTGAGGCGGTCCTGGAGGCCCCCACGTGCTGTCAGCACCAGCACCGGCAGCGGATCAGCGTGCCGGCGCAGCTCGCGTAGCACCGACAGTCCGTCGCCGTCCGGCAGGCCGAGATCGAGGACCATGGCGGCATAGCTGACATTGCGCGCGGCGTCGCGTGCCTCCGCAGCACTGTTCACGATGTCGCTCTCGTAACCCGCCGCCATCAGTCCATTTGCGACGAGCTGCGACAGCTCGAAATTGTCCTCGACGATTAGAAGGCGCATGTCACGTCAGGTCCGGCTGCTTCCGATAGAGCGGGAAATCCTGACCCACGGGTCGGACGGGTTCAAGGCAAAAGCCCCGGAGTTTTTCGCTCCGGGGCTTTCCGTCTCGTGGCTTGCCACGATCAGATCTGCGGATTGCGCGCCATGAAGCTGTCGTAGCCGAGCTCGGCGACCTGGAACCACTGATATCCGTTGCCGGTGAAGCTGTTCATGGAATCCAGTACCTTCTTGAAGTTCGGATTGGTGGCAGCGGTTTCGGCGTACAGCTCCTTGGTCGCCTTCAGGCAGGCCTGCATGATCGGCGGCGAAAACGCGTGCAGCTTTGTGCCACCGGCGAGCAATTTCTTCAGCGCCGTGGGATTGGCCTGATCGTATCTCGCCATCATCCAATTATTGGCCGCCTGGCCGGCCTGCTCGATGACGCCTTGATAGGATTTCGGCAGCGTATTCCACTTGTCCAGGTTGACGAGCCCCATCAACATCGGGCCGCCCTCCCACCATCCGGGATAGTAATAGTGCGGCGCGACCTTGTTGAAGCCGAGCTTCTCGTCGTCATACGGCCCGACCCATTCGGCAGCGTCGATCGTGCCCTTTTCCAGCGCTGGATAGATGTCGCCGCCCGCAAGCTGCTGCGGCACGACGCCGAGCTTTTGCAGGACTTTCCCGGCGAAGCCGCCGATGCGCATCTTCAATCCCTTCAGATCGTCTACGCTGTTGATCTCCTTCCGGAACCAGCCGCCCATCTGACAACCGGTATTGCCGGCGAGGAACGAGGTGACGTTGTAGCCCTTGTAGAACTCGTTCATCAGCTCCCTGCCACCGCCCAGCATGTACCAAGCCTGGTTGAGACGCTGGTTGGGGCCGAATGGCACCGCCGTCGCGAAGGCAAAGGTCGGATCCTTGCCGAAGTAGTAATAGGAGGCCGTATGCCCCATCTCGACCGTGCCATTTTGCACCGCATCGAGTACCTGCAAGCCCGGTACGATCTCGCCGCCGGCAAAGGTCTGAATCTGGAACTTGTTGTCGGTGGCTTCGCCAACGAGTTTGGCAAACAACTCGACGCCGCCCCAGAGCGTGTCGAGTGATTTCGGCCAGCTCGCCGTCAACCGCCACTTGATCTCCGGCATCGACTGCGCGATGGCCGGCGTAGCCAGCGTCGCCGCGCCGACGGCGCTGATGCCGGTTACCTTGATAAAGTCTCGTCGCTTCATTGGAATCCTTCCCTCTGGTGATTGTGTCAGGCGCCTTCTTGGTGAGGCTTCGACCGGAGAATGGAACATCCGGTTCCCGATTGCCAGACGCAAAAAGCCCGGCCTCGCTGGCGAGGCCGGGCTTTCCGGTCTTACGACTTAAGGCGTAAACGCCTAAGCTTTGATCAACCGCGGGTCCGCGAGCGAATCATGAAGCTGTCATAGGTATATTCGGCGACCTGCCACCACAGATATTCGTCGGAGCGGTAGGCCTGCATGGCGTCGATCGACTTCTTGAAGTCGGCGTTCTTGGCCGAGAGCTCCGCCCACAGCTCGTTAGTCGCCTTGAGGCAGGCTTCGAGCACCTCGTTGGTGAAGGGACGAAGCTGGGTGCCGCCGGCAACCAGGCGCTTCAGCGCGGTCGGGTTGACCATGTCGTAGCGCGCCGCCATCCAGGTATTGGCGTTGACGGTCGCGTTGGTGAGGATCGCCTGGTAGTTCTTGGGCAGCGCGTTCCACTTGTCCAGATTGACCATGGCGTGCACGGTCGGACCACCTTCCCAGAAGCCCGGATAGTAGTAGTACTTGGCGACCTTGGCGAAGCCGAGCTTCTCGTCGTCATACGGACCGACCCACTCGGCGGCGTCGATAGTGCCCTTCTCCAGCGCCGGATAGATGTCACCGCCGGCGAGCTGCTGCGGCACGACACCGACCTTCTGGAGAACCTGGCCGGCGATACCGCCGATGCGGAATTTCAGGCCGGAGAGGTCGGCAACGGTCTTGATCTCCTTGCGGAACCAGCCGCCCATCTGGGTGCCGGTGTTGCCGCAGGGGAAGCCGATCACGTTCGACTTCTTGAAGAACTCGTTGGCGAGTTCGTTGCCGCCACCCTGGAAGAGCCAGGAGTTCTGCTGGCGCGCGTTGAGGCCGAACGGCACCGCGGAGTAGATCGCGAAGGTCGGGTCCTTGCCGACATAGTAGTACGCGACGGTGTGGCACATCTCGACCGTGCCGTTCGAGGTCGCGTCGAGCGCCTGCAGGCCCGGGGCGACTTCGCCGGCGGCGAAGACCTGGATCTGGAATTTGCCATCGGTCATTTCGGAGACGTACTTGGCCACCTGCTCGGCGCCGCCATAGATGGTGTCGAGCGATTTCGGGAAGCTCGAAGTCAGACGCCACTTCACCTCGGGCATCGATTGCGCAATCGCCGGCGAGGCTACCGCGGCGGTCGCGGCCGCGCCTGCTGCCGACACTTTCAGAAAATCACGACGCTTCATCTTCAGGTCTCTCCTTGCTGGGGCGCTCCCCCGACTTCTCTTTTTGCTGCCGCTCCGGCGATGCGCTGCGAAAGCCGCATCGAACCGAAGGTGCTTGACTGCCGGGGGCGTTTAACATGGATGCCCCGGTTACGAAACGCGACAATGGCATGACTGGACTGTACGAAAGTCGCATGCCGGACGGGCCGGCCTAGCCTGCGGAAATCGCGCCCTTGAGCTGGTCGCGGACCCCCCCGGCGATCGCGCGGTAGATCGCTGCGTGGGGGCCGTCCGGCTCGCTGTCGACCACCGGATTTCCGGCGTCCGAGGTCGAGCGAATCGCCATGTGCAGTGGAATTTCGCCCAGGAAGGGCACCCCGAGCTTGTCGGCCTCGTGTCGCGCTCCGCCATGGCCGAAAATGTCCGACTTGGTTCCGCAATGGGGGCACTGGAAGTAGCTCATGTTCTCGACGATGCCGAGCACGGGCACGTTGACTTTCTTGAACATGGCAAGGCCCCGCCGCGCGTCAATCAGGGACAGGTCCTGCGGAGTAGAGACGATCACCGCGCCTTTGAGGGGAACGTTCTGGGCGAGCGTGAGCTGGGCATCGCCCGTGCCGGGCGGCATGTCGACGACGAGCACGTCGAGCCTGCCCCAGTCGACGTCGCGCAGCATCTGCGTCACCGCCGACATCACCATGGGGCCGCGCCAGATCATCGCCGTCTCCTCCTCGACGAGGAAGCCGATCGACATGATGGCGAGGCCGAAACGCCGAAGCGGAATCATCTTGCGCTCGGCGTTCAGTTCCGGCTTGTCGCGCAGGCCCGTCAGGCGCGGGACCGAGGGGCCGTAGATGTCGGCGTCGAGCAGCCCGACCTTCAGGCCGAGGTCGCGCAGGCCCAGCGCCAGGTTGAGAGCGGTCGTGGACTTGCCGACCCCGCCCTTGCCGGAGGCGACCGCGATGACGGCGGCAACGCCCGGAATCTCGGCCTGGCGCGACATCGGCGACGTCCCACCCTGCGGAGGCTTGTGGGCATGCACGGGCTGGACGCCAGGCGCGCCGCGGCCCGCCGGTGCAGCGCCCGGCTTGCGCTCGGCGGTGAGCGCCACCATGGCCGTGGTTACCCCGGGAATGGCGCGGACGGCGGCTTCGGCCTCGGCGCGGACGGCTTCCCAGGCCCGAGCTTCCGCGGCATCGACATTGATCGAGAAGAAGACCTTGCCGTCGGAGGCGCTGATCGCGCTCAGCACATTGGCATTGGTGAGCGCGACCCCGCGCGGCGATTTGATCCGGCCGAGGACCTCGAGAACCTGCTGCTGCGTCACGCTCAAGGCGCATCTCCTAAAATTCTTGATGCGACCCATTAGAGCGGAAATGCCCAAAAGGCTACTGCCTGAACATATCGCCAACAGCCTCGATAGGCGCAGCTCCCTGCTCCCTGGCCGCCTCGTAATTCAGCTCGATCATGACCCCGTTCGGGTCGTTGACGAAGATCTGCCAGAGATCGCCGCCAGGCACCTGCCGGGCCTCGAACGCCATGCCCTTGGAGGCCAGCCGCTGCTTCATGCCGTCGAAGCCGCTGCTGACGAAGGCGACATGGTGGACAACGCCGGAATCGGGCTTTTGTGGTTCGGAGGTCGCGGAAATATCGACGAGGTGCACCACCGGCTTGCCCTCGCTGTACATCCAGGCGCCTGGAAAGGCGAAATTCGGCCGCGCGCCCTTCTCGAGGCCCAGCACGTCCTCATAGAAGCGGACCGTATCGGCGAGTTTCCGGGTCCTGATGTTGAAATGATCGAGGACACCCACGCTCACACCCATGTCGCTCACTCCCTTTTCTTGAAGTCCTTATTTGTCCTTGTCCTTGCATCCTAGCACAGGAGGTCACCAAACGAAGCCGTTGCCCTCCTCGCTCTAGGGTTTATGGTGCGCCCGTTCCGCCCCCGCGCGGCGGAACCCCTCTTCAGAACACGGCCCGGCCGGCTCCAGGCCCGGCAAAACCGCAAAATCCCAGGGTCAAAACAAGGTTACACACATGGCTAAAGTCGCTTTCCTCGGTCTCGGCGTGATGGGCTTCCCGATGGCGGGTCACCTCGTGAAAAAGGGCGGCCATGAGGTCACCGTCTACAACCGCACCGCGGCCAAGGCGAAGGAATGGGCCGACAAGTTCGGCGGCAAGACCGCGGCGACGCCGAAGGCCGCCGCCGAAGGCCAGGATTTTGTGATGTGCTGCGTTGGCAACGACAACGATCTCCGCGCGGTGACGATCGGCGCGGACGGCGCCTTTGCCGGCATGAAGAAGGGCGCGACCTTCGTCGACCACACCACTGCTTCGGCTGAGGTCGCGCGCGAACTCGACGCCGCCGCCACCAAGGCCGGCTTCAAATTCGTCGACGCGCCCGTCTCCGGCGGCCAGGCCGGAGCGGAGAACGGCGTGCTCACGGTGATGTGCGGCGGTGCCGCGGATGCGTACGCCGGTGCTGAGCCGATCATCACAGGTTCATATGCGCGGATGTGCAAACTGCTCGGGCCCGCCGGCTCCGGCCAGCTGACAAAAATGGTCAACCAGATCTGCATCGCCGGACTCGTTCAGGGGCTCTCTGAGGGCATCCATTTCGCCAAAAAGAGTGGTCTCGACGTCGCCGCCGTGATCGAGACCATCTCAAAAGGGGCCGCGCAGTCCTGGCAGATGGAGAATCGCTACAAGACCATGAACGAGGGCAAGTACGATTTCGGCTTCGCCGTCGAATGGATGCGCAAGGATCTCTCGATCTCGCTAGCCGAAGCCCGCCGCAACGGCGCCAACCTGCCGGTGACCGCGCTGGTCGACCAGTTCTATTCGGAGGTCGAGAAGATGGGCGGCAAGCGTTGGGATACGTCGAGCCTGCTCGCGCGCCTGTCGCGCTGACCCCGGAAGCTCCGGCCGCATCTTGCTCATCGCGATCACCGCCATCTTCGTTCTGGCCTATGCGGCGATCGCGCTGGAGCATCCGCTCGGCGTCAACAAGAGCGCGTCGGCGCTGATCGGCGCAGGGCTGCTGTGGGCTGTCTATGCGATCGCGATCGGCGACCACGCCATGGTCGGCCGCCAGATCGATGAATCCGTCGCCTCCACCGCGCAGATCGTGTTCTTCCTCATCGGCGCGATGACGATCGTCGAGGTGATCGACGCGCATGACGGATTCGAGGTCATCACCTCGCGCATGAGCACGACAAGCCAGGTCCGGCTATTGTGGCTGGTCGGCTTCGTCGCGTTCTTCCTGAGCGCCGTCCTGGACAATCTCACGACGACCATCGTGATGGTCTCGTTGATCCAGCGGCTGCTCGCAAGGCGCGACGACCGCCTGCTGTTCGCTTCCGTGATCGTCATCGCCGCGAATGCGGGCGGTGCGTGGACCGTGATCGGTGATGTGACCACGACCATGCTCTGGATCGGCGGACAAATAACGCCGCTGAACATCATGGGCGCCGTCTTCCTCCCTTCGCTGGTCAACCTGCTCGTACCGCTGGCATTCGTCAGCATCTCCCTCAAGGGCAAGACCATCGCGTCTCCGCCGAGGGAGGACGGCCTGCGGAACGTCGCATTGCTTGAACGCAACCTGATGTTCTACCTCGGGCTCGGCACGCTGATCGCCGTGCCCGCCTTCAAGACGATCACACATCTGCCGCCCTTCATGGGCGTGCTGCTCGGGCTCGGTATCGTCTGGCTGGTCGGCGAGCTCGTTCATCGCAACAAGGACGAACATGTCCGCCGCCCGCTCACGCTGGCGCATGCGCTGACCCGCATCGACATGAGCGCGATCGTGTTCTTCGTCGGCATCCTGCTCGCGGTCGCCTGCCTCGACCATGCCGGCCTCCTGGCGATGCTCGCTCGATGGCTCGAGACGACCGTCGGCCGACAGGATGTCATCGTGATCCTGCTCGGCCTTTTCAGCGCCGTGATCGACAACGTGCCGCTCGTCGCCGCGACGATGGGCATGTACGACCTCGCGCACTATCCGCCCGACAGCTTTATCTGGGAGTTCATCGCCTACTGCGCCGGCACCGGCGGATCGATTCTGATCATCGGTTCCGCCGCAGGTGTCGCCGCGATGGGGCTCGAAAAGATCGAGTTCTTCTGGTACGCGCGGCGGATCGCGGGGCCGGCGCTGATCGGGTATCTCGCGGGCGCGGCGGTCTATATCGCGCAGTATGCGCTGACGCAGTGATTGGCAGGTTCGGCCGCCTGCCCTCGCGCGACCAAATTAACCCCCCGTTAACGTAATTCTTTAGCTCCTTAAGTCAGCTCTTAAGGATTTGTTGCCAGAGATAGAGAATGCAGAAGGCCCGTCTGCGCGCGGGCAGGAATTGTGTTGCTTCATGAGTAACCCCGCTGAAAAGCCCGAGGTTGTGCAGGTTCCGGCCGAGCCGGTGCCTCCGCCGTCGGCGAGCAGCCGAAAGGCCGCAGCGAAGCGGGTGCGCGAGGCTCGCGACAAGTTAACGTCCACGAGCGGAACCCGGCCCGCCTTCGACAGCGAAATGCTCCGGCAATATGCCCAGACGCGGCTGTCGGCTTCCTATGTCGTGATGCTGCTGGTGGTCGCAACCGGCCTGTTGTTCGGGTTCTGGATGCGGCCGATCGGGGCGGCGGTCTGGACCTGCGGCATGCTCTGCATCCATGCCGCAATGATCAAGAGCTGCCGTCGTTTCCTGGCCGAGCCGGCGACGCCCGCCGCGACGCGCAAATGGCGCACGCGCTTCGTCGTACTCGACCTGCTCTACGGCCTGTGCTGGATGGCGATCCTGATCCACCCCGTGCTCGACATGGTCACGGAAACGCTGATGATGTTCCTGATGCTGCTGGTGATCGCAGTGTCGAGCATGCTGGCGGCGAACCTGCCGATCGCGGCACTTGCGGCCACCGCGCCCGTCGCGGTCGCGATGGCGCTGAGCTTCGTGGTGACGGGAACGATCGACAACTACATCCTCGCGGCGCTGGCGCTCGCGGCCGAGTTCTACTTCGTGCTGCTGGCGCGCCAGCTGCATTCCTCGACCTTCGCGACGCTGGAAGCCCGCGCGGAGAAGGACGCGCTGATCGGGGAATTGGAACAGGCCAAGGCGATCTCCGACGAGGCGCGCCACCGCGCCGAATCCGCCAACGTGGCCAAGTCGCGATTCCTGGCCCAGATGAGTCACGAGCTGCGCACGCCGCTCAACGCCATCCTCGGCTTCTCCGAGGTGATGAAGAGCGAGATCTTCGGCGCGCATGCGGTGCCGGTCTACAAGGAATATTCCGCCGACATCCATAATTCCGGCGTGCACCTGCTCAACCTGATCAACGAGATCCTCGATCTGTCGCGGATCGAGGCAGGCCGGTACGAACTCAACGAGGAAGCGGTCTCGCTGCTCGGCGTGGTCGCCGACTGCCATCACCTGATGAAGCTGCGCGCGTCGAACCGCGGCATCACCATCCACGAGGTGTTCGAGCAGGACATGCCGCGGTTGTGGGCCGACGAGCGAGCGATCCGGCAGGTCGTGCTCAATCTGTTGTCCAACTCGATCAAGTTCACCCCGCAAGGCGGCGAGATCTGGCTGAAGGTCGGCTGGACCGCCTCCGGCGGGCAATACCTCAGCGTCAAGGATTCCGGCTCGGGAATTCCCGAGGAAGAGATCCCCATCGTGCTGGCCTCGTTCGGCCAGGGCTCCAACTCGATCAAGTCGGCGGAACAGGGCGCGGGCCTTGGACTTCCCATCGCCAAGAACCTGATCGACCTGCACGGCGGCACCTTCACGCTGAAATCCAAATTGCGCATCGGCACCGAGGTGATCGTCACCTTCCCGCCGGAGCGCGTGATGTCGGCGCTTGCGCCCATGTCGGAAGAAGCTCCGCCCCTTCAGCCGGACAACATGGCTGTCACCGACGAGAAACGCCGGCCGCGCAACAAGCCGATCATGAGCGCGGGAACGGGTTCGTAAGAGATGCTTGCAGACCTGCCCGATCATCCGTCACTATGTCTGAATGAGCAAAGACACGCCGTGCATCGCCGTCTGTATGATCGATCCCAAGACCAAGCTGTGTTTCGGTTGCGGCCGCACGCTGCCCGAGATCGCGCGCTGGCATGCGATGGAGCGCAGCGAACGGCTCGCGGTAATGTCTCTCTTGCCCGCGCGCATGGCGGAAGCCGGGCTTCAGCCCCTGGCGAGTTCGAAGGCCTGACGGCGCGGGCCTTTGGAGGCGTCCGATGAGCCGCCTCATTCTCGTCCTGCTGCTTCTGACCGCAACCGCAGGCGCGGTCGTCGCCTACAACGATCCCGAGCAGGTGGCGCGCGCCACCGACACCGTGTCCGATTTCCTGCGCAAGCGCACCAGCGTGAAGACGCAGGCCGTCGAGATCCAGCGCGGCCGCGGCGGCGAGTTCGCGCTGCTCGCACGGATCAACGGCGTCAACGCGCCGATGGTGGTAGACACCGGTGCGACCTCCGTGGTGCTCACCTACGAGACGGCGAAGGCCGCCGGCCTGCCGCTGGAACTGTTGGACTACAATGTCGACGTCGAGACCGCGGGCGGTCACACCAAGGCGGCGCGGCTCACGCTCGACCGTCTCGCGGTCGGCAAGCTGGTCGAACGCTCGGTGCCCGCGCTGGTGGTGCCGCACGGCACGATGAAGACCAACCTGCTCGGCATGAGCTTCCTCGACCGGCTGGAGCGCCTGGAAGTGCGCGCCGACCGGCTGAAGCTGCACGGCTATCAGTAGGGCGACTACGCCGCGGCCTCAACCGGCACGCGCTGCGTGACGCACGCGATCGCCTCGCGCAGCACGTCGATGCCCGCCCCCGCCCTGACGCCGTTCTCCGCGAGATGACGGCGGAACGCGCGCGCCCCCGGCACCGCATGGAAAGCACCGACGAAATGTCGCGTGATGGCATGCAGCCGCGTCCCCTGCGCAAGCTGCGCCTCGATATAGGGCATCATCGCCTCGAACGCGCCCTGCATGGTCGCGTGCGGAGCCGCTTCCCCAAAGATCTCGGGGTCGACCGCGAGCAGCCGCCACGGCTCCTGATAGGCGGCCCGGCCGAGCATCACACCGTCGACATGGGCGAGATGCGCCCTCGCTTCGTCGATGCTCAGGATGCCGCCATTGATGATGATAGGCACCTGCGGCATCGCGCGCTTGAGCCGGTACACGCGGTCGTAGTCGAGCGGCGGGATGTCGCGGTTCTCCTTCGGCGACAGCCCGTTGAGCCAGGCCTTGCGGGCGTGCACGATGAGGGCATCGCTGCCCGCCTCCACGACACCGCGCGCCAGCGCATCGAGTGCCAATTCCGGATCCTGGTCGTCGATGCCGATGCGGCACTTCACGGTGACGGGAACGCGCACGGCGCGCTTCATCGCAGCGACGCAGGTCGCAACCAGCGCCGGCTCCGCCATCAGGCAGGCGCCAAAGCGGCCGTCCTTCACACGGTCCGATGGGCAGCCGACGTTGAGATTGATCTCGTCATAGCCAAACTCTTCGCCGATCTTCGCGGCTTCCGCGAGGTCACGCAGATCGGAGCCGCCGAGTTGCAACGCCACGGGATGCTCGCACGCATCGAACCCAAGCAGCCGCGCCCGGTCGCCATGGAGGATTGCGCCGGTGGTCAGCATCTCCGTGTAGAGCAGCGCCCGCCGCGTCAGATGGCGATGGAAGACGCGACACTGCCGGTCGGTCCAGTCCATCATGGGCGCCACGGCAAACTTGTGGTCTAAGCTATTCATTTTACTAAGAGATTCTTCGTCTGATCGACCTTTGTGCGATTGGACCGATTGAGAAATCTGGTTTGACGAGGCTTCCGCCGCCTGGCTGTTCTAGGGCCATATAGGCATGAATTGGAAGCGAAAATCACTTCTTCGATTCTCAGTGCACACGTCACGCACACGAGAGCGAGACTGCACACGCCACTCGCACAGCGAGTATCAGCGATCTTCTCGGCATTCGGGTCAGGAAATCGGCATCGGTTATACTCATCCCGCAACTTGAGTATAACGCCCATGTCTGTGCCGTGCCTTGTGCGATCGCTGGCTACTTCCAATAGTTACCGCCCGCGCGATATCAAGCACCGCACTCCGCAAACCTCCGGAACACGCAACTAATGGAGCTTGCGCCGGGCGAGCGCGAATCCCGACAGTGCCGTCAACCTGCCCTCGCCTTCACGTACCGGCCGGGCGCGGATTCGCCGGGTGGGTAGAGATTGCTTCCGAGTTGGCTGCGCGCGGGCACCTGGTCTTCCGCCCATGGCTTGAGCCACTCGATCCAGTTATTCCACCAACTGCCGGGCTTCTCCTCAGCGCTCGCGAGCCATGTCGCCGGATCATCGCAGCGGTTGTCCGAAACCCAATAGCTCCGCTTGTTCTTCGATGCTGGATTGATCACGCCGGCAATGTGCCCACTCGCACCGAGCACAAAACGCGTCTCGCCCGCGAACAGGCCCGTCGTTCGATAGGCGGATCGCCATGGCACGATGTGGTCCTCGACGGTCGCCAGAACGTAGGCAGGTAAATCGACCCGTCCCAGATCGACGGGTGTGCCGCACATCGTCAATTTGCGGGACTCCCGGAGATTGTTCTCCAGGTACATATTGCGGATGTACCAGCAATACATCGGACCGGGGAGATTGGTCACATCGGCGTTCCAGAAAAGAAGATCGAAACGCTCGGGCGATTTTCCCTTCAGATAATTGTTGATCACATTCGGCCATATCAGCTCTTTCGACCGCAGGGTCTGGAAGACGAATCCCAACTCGGCGCCGCGGTAGATGCCGCCGTGGCCGATCGTCTGTTCGCGCTGTCGCACGCTCCCTTCATCCACGAACACGCCGAGATCGCCGGGCTCTCGGAAATCGAGCATCGTCGTCAGCAGGGTCACGCTGGCGACCGACTCGTCGCCTCGTGTCCGCAGGATCGCCAGCGCCGACGACAGAATGGTTCCTCCGACACACCAGCCCACGACATTGATCTTATCGGCGCCTGATATCGATTGAGCGATCTCAATGGCGCGCATCGCACCGTGCTCGACGTAATCGTCCCAGCCAAAATGCCCGCAAGAGGCATCCGGATTGCGCCAGGACACCATGAAGACCGTCAGGCCGTGCTCGACCGCGAAGCGGACGAAGGAATTGGCCGGCTGGAGATCAAGGATGTAGAACTTGTTGATGCAGGGCGGAACGACCAGCAGAGGCCGCGCAGCCACCTGCTCCGTCGCCGGCTCATATTGAATGAGCTGAAACAGGTCGTTTTCGAACACCACCGCGCCCCTCGAAGTTGCGACGTCCTTTCCGACCTCGAATGCGTTCTCGTCCGTGATCGTCAAATTGCCCTTGCCCAGATCCGCGATCAGATTGTCGAAACCGGCCTTGAGGCTCTGACCTTCGGTGTCGGTCGCAAGCTTGATGACATCAGGGTTTGTGGTCATAAAATTGGTTGGGCTCATCGCTTCGACGAGTTGGCGCGTGAAAAAGCGCAGGCGGTGCTTTTCCTTCTCGTCCAGATCCAGGGCTTCCACGAAGTCGGTGCAATAGCGCGAGTTCAACAGATAGGACTGCTTCAGCATGCTGTAGAGCGAGTTGTCCCGCCATTCCGTGGCATTGAACCTGCGGTCGCCGCGCGCGGGCTCGAGACCTCCTTCGCTCTGCATGCCTGCCGTTGATTTGATGAGGTGCTCTGTGAGCTGGTACAGACGCATTAGATGCTCGGCCTGTAGTTCAGCGATACGCGCCGACGAGCTGTGCGCTGAGCTCGCCTTCGCGCCATCGCGATCGCTATCCGCCGGCCATCCCAGCGACCGCCACAGGCTCGCGCCCGCCTTCATGAACCCTTCGACAAACTCGTCCGGCATATTGAATGGCCGATTCATCAGATTTCCCTCACTCAGCAAAATAAGATGATGGGTCGCGTTTCCAGGTCCGGGCAGCTTCTATCTGGCGCCCTTCGCTTCATACCCGGCCGGCTGCACCGCGTCGCCCGGAGAGTCACAAGCGTTCGCTTGCCTTCGTCAAGTTCCGGAGCGAACGACCGAACCTTCACGGATCCCGTCAACGTTCACGGCAAGACGCTTTATCTTGTCGTACAGCGTCTGCTTCGGGACGCCCAACAGCGCCGCCGTTGCCTGGACGTCGCCTTGCTTGCGCCGCAGTGCGTCCGCGATGATCGATCGCTCGATATTTTCAAGTTGCCGGGGCAACGACAGGTCCGACGTGCCAAATCCGGACTTGTTGATCGCCTTGCCGTCGAGAACGCCCAGCACGAAGCGGTCGGCGACGTTGCGGAGCTCGCGCACGTTTCCCGGCCAGGAGTAAGCCAGCAGGGCCGACATCGTCTGATCGTCCAGTATCGGCGCATCGCGCTCGAAGCGTCTCGCGGCGTCCAGCGTGAAGTGCTCGAACAGGAGAGGAATGTCCTCACGTCGCTCTCGAAGCGGCGGCAGTTCTATGAATGCGACGCCGAGGCGATAGTAGAGATCGGCGCGAAACAGCTTCTTTTCGCTCAACTCGAACAAATTGGTCTTGCTCGCGGCCACGACGCGGCAATCCACTGAGATCGGCTTGTTGGTTCCGACGCGCTCGATGGACCGGTCCTGCAGCGATCGCAGCAACTTCACCTGGACGCTCAGCGGCATGCTCTCGATTTCGTCGAGGAACAGCGTTCCGCCATTGGCATACTCGATCTTTCCGATACGTTGGCGGGTGGCGCCGGTGAATGCGCCGACCTCGTGACCGAACAACTCGCTTTCGACCAGCGACTCCGGCAGGCCGCCACAGTTCACCGCGACATAATTGCCGGCGCGGCGACCGCTATGATTGTGGAGGCAGCGCGCGACGACATCCTTGCCGGTTCCGGTCTCGCCATAGATCGTGACGTCGACATTGGTCGCAGCCAACGTGGAAACGAGCCGACGCACCTCCTGAATCTGCGGCGATCGGCCGAGCAGGCTCGCCTCGATTCCCTGGCGGTCCGCCAAGGCCGACCGCAGCGAGCGGACTTCCAGTGTGAGGCGCCTCTTCTCCGCGGCTCTGCGCACCACCGAGATCAGCTGTTCCGAGGAGCACGGCTTCTCGATGAAATCATAGGCACCGTTGCGCATCGCTTGCACGGCCATGGAGATATCACCATGCCCGGTGATGAGGATCACCGGCAGATCCTGATCCAACCTGCGCAGGTCGGCCTGCCACTCAAGGCCGCTCTTGCCGCGCAGGCGCACGTCGCAAACCACGACGAAGGGCATGTCCGAGCGTACGGACACGCCAGCAGTCTCGACGGAAGCAAATCCCGAGACCGAAAAACCTGCAAGTTCGAGGGCTTGAACGCCACCAATGCGAACATCCTCGTCGTCCTCGACATAGATCACACCAATAGATTGGTCATCGCCCATGCGAAGCCACCTCTGTCATCTCAGCCAATGGAAGGATCACGACAAATTCGGCGCCATCAGGAAGGTTTCGCGCACGCAATTCGCCGCCAAAGGAACGCGCAATGTGGTTGGAGAGCATCAAGCCGAGGCCGAGCCCCTTGCCCGCAGGCTTGGTCGTCACAAATGGCTCGAACATCCGCTGCAGAACATCGGACGCGATCGCCGGACCGCTGTTGCTGATGGCGATGCGGCAGCGGGCCGCCTGTCCCTGCTCCCGGGTCGCCCGGATCAGGATCGACTTTCGCTCGACGCTCTCCACGGCATCCAGCGCATTTGCCACGATGTTGCACAGCAGCTGCTCAAGCCGCGTCTGATCGGCAACGACGCAGAGCTTCGCGTCAATGTCCGTCGCGACGGCGACCCCGCCTTCCTTGACGCGCCCGGAAAGTATTTTGAGCGATTCAGCGGCGGCCTGCTCAACGGAAACCGCGCCGAGCGGGCTGCTCGACTTGTATGCGAACACCCGCAACTGGCCGGTCAAGCGTCCGAGCCGCCGCACCAGCTCGCCAATTCGGGTGAGATTTCCACGGGCATCGCCGATTGATCCGCGGTCGACCAGCAAAACTGCATTGTCGGCGGCGGTCTGCAAGGCCGCCAGCGGCTGGTTCAGTTCGTGCACGATGCCCGCCGACATCTGGCCGAGCGCGGCCAGCTTGCCGGCATGAACGAGCTCATCCTGCGCAGCGCGCAATTCGGCGGTGCGCTCCTGCACCCTGGTTTCGAGCATGTCGTTCGCCGCCTGCAACGCGGCTTGGCTCGCCAACCGCTGCTTGATCTCTCTACGGCGTTGCTCGACAAGACCAAGCGCCAGCAGCGCGACGAGGGCAGCGAGTCCCGATATGACCCCGATGACGAGCGCGGTCTCCCGCGTGGGCGCCTCGTCGTCGAGAAGCACGAGTTTCCACAGACCGCGGTTGATTGGAAGCTCGCTGACGGTATAGGCGGTGCCGTTTTCCACGGTGATCCGTGCAGTGCCGTTGTCGGACTGGGCGACGAAGGTCCATCCGAGCGGCGCGAGATCGTGGTTTCCATAAGGTTTGGATCGCGCAATGTCATCGCGTGTTTGAACCGACAGCGGCGCCATCGGGCGATAGCGCCACTCGTCGCGGGAGGCGAGTATCGTCACCTTGCGCTCGTCGACCAGTAGAATGTCGTTGTCGGTGTTGCGCCACGCCCGCTCGAACGAATCCAGATTGACCTTGACGGTCGCGATCCCCTTCGTCGTCCCGCTGTCCTTCAGGGCATAGGACAGATAATAGCCGGCACGCGCGGTGGTGATACCGACACCGAAGAATGCGCCGCGACCATTCGCGAGAGCTTCGCTCACATAGGGACGATACGACAGGTTTTCGCCGAAGGGTGTCCCGGGCTGGTCGAAATCAGCCGCGGCCAGCGTCGCGCCGGTGACCCCGAGAACATAGAGGTTGTCGGCCCCCGCCAGCAGGTTGATCGATTTCAGATAGAGGCTGACGGCTTGTTGCAGTGCGGGATCGCTGGGCGCCTCGAGCAACCGGAACACACCGGGTGACGTCTCCAGGAGAGACGGAAGATATTCAAATCTCGAAAGATGGCCGTCGAGCCTGGCGGCCTCGACGGCCAACCGCTGCTGGGCCGCAGCGTGCAAATGGTCCAGTCCCCGGCGGAACGTGACCGCATATCCGAGCCACGCTGCCGCCGCGACCAACGCAAGGGCAAATGCGCCGCGGATGAACCAACGCGTGGAAGAAGGCGCCACCGAACCGACCTTGGCAGGCTCCTTGACGTTCACCAGGGATGAAAGCTCCGTCATCTTGTGAACCAGCACAAACCCGGGAGCGCCGGCAATCGCGGCAGGCCACTCACGCATAGTCCAACTCTATGGTCTTGCCCCGGAATACGCGATAGGAAAATCCGGTGTAAGCGATGATCACCGGCAGCGTCACGCAGACCCCGATCAATATGACTCGGAGCGACTCCGGACTGCTGGCGGCCTGCCAGACCGTGAGCCGGTCGATCACGACATAGGGGTAGATGCTGTAGCTGAGACCCAGGAAACTCAGGAAGAACACGAGAACCAGCAATGCGAAGGGCAGCCAGCACAGCGCGCCGCGCACGGCCGGCGCCCCCAGCAAAAGGCGGACTGTCAGCAGCGCAACGCTGGTCGTGATCGGGATCGAGGCCACCGCGATCATCGCCGGCAGGGTGAACCACCTGAGGCGGACCGTCTCGCTGATCCACGGCGTTGCCATCGAGATCAGGATCAGGCCCAGGACCATGGGTGCCCAGGCGATCTTGCTCCACTCGATCGCCTTCTCCTGCAGCTCGCCATGCGTCTTCATAACGAGCCATGTCGCGCCGAGCAGCGCATAGGCCGTCGGCAACGCGATCGCGATAGCGCCGGCGAAGATCGGATAATTCCAACCCTCGCCAAAACCGCTGATATAGCGACCGAGCATCCAGCCCTGGCATACGGACGCCAGCATCGATCCGGCAATGAACATGCGATCCCACATCGCCTTCCGGTCGGCCTTCGCCTTGACCCGGAAATCAAAGGCAGCTCCGCGCAGGGTCAGGCCGACCAGCATGAGGGCGGTCGGCAAGTACAATTCCGACAGGACCAGTCCATGCGCCTTGGGGAAGGCGACGAGGAGAAGGCCGACGCCGAGAACGAGCCAGGTTTCATTCGCGTCCCAGAAGGGGCCGATCGAGGCGACCATGGTATCCCGCTCGTCAGGCGTCGCCCGATGCATCAGCATGCCGACCCCGAGATCGTAGCCGTCGCTCACGACATAGACGAGGAGAGATACGCCCATCAGCCCGATGAAGATCAGCGGCAAAAGCTCGTCGAAGGACATCAACATCATGCGAACTCTCCGCGGCTCTGATAGCGAAGCGGGTCCTGTGCAAGATCCTCCGACGTGACGGCCGCCGAGCTCTTTTCCGGCTTCTCCGACATGTATTTCAGCACGCCGACATAGGCCACCAGCAAGCCCACATAGAGGGTCACGTAGATTGCCAGGGTCAGCGCGATACTCGCCGATGGAACGCGCGAAGCGACCTCGCTTGTTCGGATAAGGCCGGAAACGATGAACGGTTGCCGTCCGATCTCCGTGACGTACCATCCCGCGATGGTTGCAACCCATCCGGCAAAGGTCATTCCCGCGAACAGTTTGAGCAATGGTCGCGGCATAAGGGAAAACTCCCAACCGTCGCGCCAATGCCTCCAGAGGCCGACCCAGCTGACGAGCAACATCAGAATGCCCGTTCCCACCATGATCCGGAACGACCAGAATAGCGGCAGCACCGGCGGATGCGCCGACGGGAACTCGTTCAGCCCCTTGAGTTCCCCGTCAGGATCGTGGCGGAGGATCAGGCTCGCGAGTTTCGGCACCGGCAGTTCGAAACGGTTCGACCGGGTCGCATCGTCCGGAATCGCGAACAGGAGCAGCGGCGCGCCACGCGTCGTCTCCCAGATGCCTTCAACCGCCGCGATCTTCTGCGGCTGATGCTTGAGCGTATTGAGCCCGTGGAAATCACCGGCCACCATCTGGGCGGGCGCGGCCAGGGCCGCGAGCACGAGCCCGGTTCGCAAGACCCGCGAGGCGTTCGTCGTCGCGACGCCCTTCAGGAGCTGCCAGGCGCTGATCCCGATCAGCAGGAACGCGCAGGTCAGCGACGACGCAAGCACCATGTGGACGAAGCGGTAGGGAAAGGACGGATTGAAGACGATCTCCAGCCAACTCCGTGCGTGGAACTGGCCATCGACAATCTCGTATCCCGCCGGCGTCTGCATCCACGAATTGAGCGCGAGGATCCAGAACGCACTCATCAGCGTGCCCAGCGCCACCAGAAAGGTCGCCCCAAGGTGAACCATCTCGCCGACGCGGCGATGGCCGAACAGCATCACGCCGAGAAAGCCCGCTTCCAGAAAGAACGCGGTCAGCACTTCATAACCGAGCAGAGGGCCGGCGATGTTGCCCACACGCTCCATATAGCCCGGCCAGTTCGTACCGAATTGAAAACTCATGGTGACGCCGCTGACCACTCCGAGCGCGAACGTCAGGGCGAACACCTTGGTCCACAGGCGGTAGGCGCGGAGCCAATCGAGTTTCTGCTGGGGATCAGTCGCGCGCAGGTGCTTCAGCCGGAAGAACAGAAGCACCCAGCCCAGTGCAATCGAGATCGATGGAAACAGGATGTGGAACGTGATGTTGGCGGCGAACTGCATGCGCGCAAGGAACACGGCGTCCATCATCATTCCTCCGGGTTCACGCAGCACCTCCAGCGTGACTCAAATGCGCATCAATGCAGCTTCACGTGCGGCTCGGTGCGCCGGGTGATCAGGCGGGCCAGCGTGTCGAGCGCTACCTTCACCGAACCGTGCAGCGCGTGTTCGTGCATCTTGTAGAGCGACAGGTACATCATCCGTGCAAAGAGGCCTTCGAAAACGAGGCTGCCACCCACGAGCGCTCCCATCATCGAGCCGACCGTGCTGAATTCACCGAGCGAGACCAGGGATCCGAAGTCCCTGTAACGATAGTCCTTGAGCGGCTCGCCGCGCAGATGGCGCGGAATCTGTAGATAGAGATGGGAGGCCTGCTGATGCGCCGCCTGCGCGCGCGGCGGAACGTTGCCGCGTTCGCCCCACTGGCAGGCCGAGCAGTCGCCGATAGCGAAGATGCTATCGTCGCGCGTCGTCTGCAGCGTTGGCTTGACGACGAGCTGATTGATGCGGTTGGTCTCCAGCCCGGCGATATCTTTCAGGAAATCGGGCGCCTTGACGCCCGCTGCCCAGACGATCAGTTCGGCAGGGATGGTCCGGCCGTCGGTCAGGCTCACGCGGTCGGGACCGACCTCGGCAACTTTGGCGCCGACCAGAACATTAACCCCCAACCTGGCGAGCAGTTTTTCCGTCTCTTTTGAAACACGTTCTGGTAGCGCGGGCAGCACACGGTCAGCGGCTTCAATCAGCGTGATCCTGATGTCCTTCTGAGGATCGACCTGATCGAGGCCATACGCCACGACCTCGCGCGTCGTTCTGTGCAGTTCGGCCGCAAGTTCGACACCGGTCGCGCCGGCACCGATGATCACGACCTTCAACTGGTGCGCCCCCAGAGGCGCCGATTGGGCATGCGCGCGAATACAGGCATTGACCATGCGTTCATGGAACCGCCTCGCATCGGCCTGTGATTCAAGCTTGATTGCGTGGTCCACGACGCCAGGCGTGCCAAAATCGTTGTTCTGGCTTCCGATGGCCACGACGAGGGCGTCATAGTCGAAAGTTCGCTTCGGCGTGACTTCACGACCTTCGCTGTCGAAATACGGTGCCACCTGCACCTGACGCCGATCCCGATCTATCCCGATCATGTCCCCAATGCGGTAGCGGAACCCATGCCAGTAGGATTGCGCGAGGTAGTCAACCTCGTGGGCGGAGATGTCCATGCTGCCGGCGGCGATTTCGTGCAGCTTTGGCTTCCACACATGCGTGCGATTGCGCTCGATCAGCGTGACGTCGAGCTTACCCTTACGCCCGTATTTGTCGCCGAGGCGGGTCGCCAGCTCCAGGCCGCCGGCTCCGCCTCCGACGATCACGATCCGGGGTGTTCCCAATTGCGGCTTACCCATGATGGCCTCGACCAATCAAGTTCACAAACCGTCCGAGCGCATCCCCCTGATCAGGCTCTCTCGGAGACGGCGTCGGCGACCGCGACCGCCGCCATGTTCACGATGCGCCGCACCGTGGACGATGGCGTGAGGATGTGAGCCGGCTTTGCCGCCCCGAGCAGGATGCCGCCGACAGTCAGTCCCTGCCCCGCCGCCATCCGCAGCAGATTGTAGGAGATATTGGCGGCGTCGAGATTCGGCATGACAAGCACATTCGCCGGTCCCTCGAAACCGGAGTCGGGAAACTCGTGGTGAAGCACGGATGGCGATAGCGCCGCATCACCGCGCATCTCGCCCTCGATCGCCAGATCGGGCGCTCGCTCGCGAATGATCGCCCGCGCCTCCCGCATCTTGCTCGCTTCCGGGACCGCAGAGCTGCCGAAGCTCGAATGCGACAGCAACGCTACCCGCGGCGTGATGCCGAACCGCCTGACCTCCGCCGCCGCCAGCAAGGCGATGTCGGCGACCTGCTGTGCGGTCGGGTTGATGTGGCAATGGGTGTCGCAAATGAACAGCTGATGCTGCTGCAGGATGAGCATCTGCATCACGGCCAGCGTCCGCACGCCATCGCGGGTGCCGATCACGTTGCGGATCGCGGTCAGGTGGTCGGCAGTCCTGCCGATGACGCCGCACAGCATCGCATCGCCGATACCTCTTTCGAGGAGAAGCGAGGCGAGCACGGTCGCATCGCTCCGGGTCTCGGAGAGCGCCAGCGAGGCCGATACGCCGTCGCGCTTCCGCCGCGAATGGTACACTTCCGCGCATTTGGAATAGATTTCCGCATCATGTGGATCAACGATCTCGCAGTCCTTGCCAGGCTTCAGCCGAAGATCGAAAGACTTGATCCGCTCCTCGATCGCCGAGGGCCGACCGACCAGCAAGGGTCTTGCAATCCTCTCGTCAACGACCACCTGCGCGGCGCGCAGCACGCGCTCGTCCTCGCCCTCCGCCAGCAGCAATGATTTTCCGCTTCCCTTCGCCACCGAGAAGACCGGTTGCATCGCGTTGCCGGAATGATAGACGAACCGGCTCAGTTGCTGCCGATAGGCTTCCATGTCCGCGATCGGACGCTTGGCGACGCCGCTGTCGGCCGCAGATTTGGCGACCGCGGGTGCCACGACCTCGATGAGACGCGGGTCGAGCGGCTTTGGAATGAGATAGTCGCGACCGAAGCGGAGCTTCTCGCCCTTATACGCAGCGGCCACCACCTCGGGCACTTCCGCCATGGCCAGATCGGCCAGTGCGCGCACTGTCGCGAGCTTCATCTCCTCATTGATTGTGGTGGCTCCGCAATCGAGCGCGCCCCTGAAGATGAACGGAAAGCAGAGGACGTTATTGATCTGGTTGGGATAGTCCGACCGTCCCGTGCCGATGATTGCATCGGGGCGAACCGCCAGCGCGTCTTCAGGCATGATTTCCGGGATCGGGTTGGCCATCGCAAAGATCAAGGGATCGCGCGCCATCTTCTTGACCATGTCTTGCGTCAGCACATTGCCCGCCGACAGGCCCAGAAAGATGTCCGCCTCTTGGATGATCTCGTCGAGCTTTCGTGCCTCCGTTTTCACCGCATAGCGCGCTTTGTTGTCGTCCATGCCGTCCGTACGGCCGGCATAAACGACGCCCTTTGCGTCGGTCACGATGATTCGATCGTGGCGCAAGCCAAGGCTGACGATGAGGTCGAGACAAGCCAGCGCCGCGGCGCCGGCGCCGGAGCAAACCAGCTTGACGTCCGCGATGTCCTTCTTGACCAGCTTCAACCCGTTGAGGATCGCAGCCGCGGCGATGATCGCGGTCCCGTGCTGGTCATCGTGAAAGACCGGAATCTTCATTCGGGCGCGCAGCTTCTGTTCGATGTAGAAGCATTCCGGCGCCTTGATATCCTCCAGATTGATCCCGCCGAACGTCGGCTCCATCCTCGCGATGGTTTCGACCAATGCGTCCGGGTCCTCCTCGGCCAGCTCAATATCGAAGACGTCGATCCCCGCGAACTTCTTGAACAGGCACGCCTTGCCTTCCATGACGGGCTTGCCCGCCAGCGGGCCGATGTTGCCAAGACCAAGCACCGCGGTACCGTTGGTCACGACAGCCACGAGGTTGCTGCGCGCCGTCAACTCATCGGCCTTGAGTGGATCCTTGGCGATGACCAGGCAAGGCTCGGCCACGCCGGGCGAATACGCCAGCGACAGGTCGCGCTGCGTCGCCATGGCCGTGGTGGGCACCACGGAAATCTTTCCCGGCCTCGGCAGACGGTGATATTCGAGTGCGGCTTCCCTCAGATCCTGGTCCATCGTATTCCCCGATTCTAATCTTTGTTCGGGCGGCGGATGCGCCGCTCGCCTGTCAGGTGTTTCCGCCACGCGTGCGCATCGCGTGCCGTTCTGTCTTCGAAACGCCGGCGCAATATCTCGACGCGTCCCACCCGCTCGGGCGCTGCGTAGACGCACAGAACATCCCCGACATAGACCGGCTTGATGAAATGCATCACCTCGACTGCAACCGTCGCAACGCGCCGCTGTGAGTGCTGTCTGGCATGGATTCCGCCGGCGATATCCATCTGCGAAAGCACCCAGCCCCCGAAGATATCGCCGCTCGGGTTCGCATCCGCCGACATGGCGAGTGTCCGTGTCGTGAGGTCGCCTCGTGGTTGGATCGACATGGCGGTGGCTCAGATCATGCTCTGGCCGCCATTCGCCGAAATCGTCGAACCCGTGATGAAGCCGGCATCGTCCGAGGCCAGGAAGACGACAGTGCGCGCAATCTCGTGAGGTTCGCCCAAACGCCCGACCGGAATCTGCGACAGGATGCTCTTGGCCACGACCTCCGGGTTGATCGCCTTGACCATTTCGGTGGCGATATAGCCGGGGCAGATCGCGTTGACGGTGATGCCCGCACGCGCGCCCTCCTGCGCCAGCGCCTTCACGAAGCCGATATCACCCGCCTTGGCGGCGGAATAGTTGACCTGACCCATCTGGCCCTTCTGGCCGTTGATCGAGGAGATGCAAATCACGCGGCCGGACTTGCGCTCACGCATGCCCTCCCACACCGGCCTCGTCATGTTGAAGAGCGAGTTCAGATTAGTGTTGATGACCGCGTACCACTGGTCGGGCGTCATCTTGTGGAACATGCCGTCCTTGGTGATGCCCGCATTGTTGACCAGTACATCCACTGGCCCCAGGTCGGCTTCGACCTGCTTCAGGCCTGCGACGCACGCCTCATATTTCGAGACGTCCCACTTGTAGACATTGATTCCGGTCTCGCTCTTGAACTTCGCGGCGGCTTCATCATTACCGGCATAGCTCGCGGCCACCTTATAGCCGGCCGCCTTGAGCGCGATCGAGATGGCTTCTCCGATGCCGCGCGTTCCGCCAGTTACCACTGCAACCCTGGACATGCTCTCCTCCTGAACTGGATTGACCTTGTATTCGCCGGCTCTCGGGAGCCGGCGTTCCTCGCAGGCGGCTGGTGCCGCCCACGCCAATGCTTTGGTCGCAGCGATTGCCCCCTAGCGCTCGACCGTCAGGGCAACGCCCATGCCGCCGCCAATACAGAGCGTGGCGAGGCCCTTCTTCGCGCCGCGCTTCTGCATCTCGAACAGGAGTGTCGTCAAAACGCGCGCGCCTGACGCACCGATCGGATGGCCGATGGCGATGGCGCCGCCGTTGACATTGACGATCGACGGATCCCAGCCCATGTCCTTGTTGACGGCGATCGCCTGCGCCGCGAACGCTTCATTGGCTTCGACCAGATCCAGATCGCCAACCTTCCAGCCGGCCTTTTCGAGGGCCTTGCGGGAGGCCGGGATCGGCCCTGAGCCCATGACGGCGGGATCGACGCCCGCCGTGGCCCAGGAGACAATCTTCGCGAGCGGGGTAAGGCCGCGCTTCTTGGCTTCGTCCGCGCTCATCAGTACGAGAGCGGCCGCGCCATCATTGATCCCCGAGGCGTTGCCGGCGGTGACCGTACCCTCCTTGTTGAAGGCAGGCTTGAGCTTCGCAAGCGCATCGAGCGTCGTCCCCGGACGGATGTATTCATCCTGGTCGACGATGACGTCGCCCTTCCGGGTCTTGACGGTGACGGGAACGATTTCGTCGTTGAACCTGCCGGCCCTTTGCGCATCCTCGGCCTTGTTCTGCGAGCTGGTGGCGAACGCATCCTGCTCCGCACGGGTGATCTGCCATTTGGCGGCTATGTTCTCCGCAGTGACCCCCATGTGATAGCCGTGGAAGGCGTCCATCAGGCCGTCCTTCAACATGGAGTCGACGAACTTGACGTCGCCCATCTTGGTGCCGTTCCGCAAATGCGAGAGATGCGGCGCCATCGACATGGACTCCATGCCGCCTGCGACGATGACCTTCGCATCGCCGTTGGCGATCTGCTGCAAGCCCAGGGCGACCGAGCGCAGGCCCGACCCGCAAAGCTGATTCATGCCCCACGCCGTCTTCTCCTGCGGAATGCCGGCCGCCATCGCAGCCTGGCGCGCCGGGTTTTGCCCCTCGCCACCGGCCAGGACCTGGCCCAGGATGACTTCGTCGACATCTTCAGGCGAGACCTTGGCGCGCTCAAGGGCGCCCTTGATCGCCACGGCCCCGAGCTCATGGGCGGTCAGCGATCCGAACGCCCCATTAAAAGAGCCAACCGGCGTCCGCGCGGCGGACACAATCACTACATCAGTCATGACCAATTCCTCTTTTACGTTCGTTCTCTCGCAATCCGATTGTCAGAAGCCCCTGCCCTCCGCCACGGCGGTCTCGAAGTCCGTTGGGTCAATTTCGCGCTGGAGTCCGACACGCAGCTTCTCGCGGTCGAGTTCGCCCTCCCACCAGGCCACCACCACGCAGGCGACGCCATTACCGCAGAGATTGGTCAGAGCGCGGCATTCGCTCATGAACTTGTCGATGCCGAGCACGATCGCCATGCCGGGAAGCAGCTCCGGCCTGACGGCGGCGAGCGTGCCTGCGAGCGTAATGAAGCCGGCACCCGTGATGCCCGATGCGCCCTTCGAGGTGAGCATGGCGACGATGAGAATCGTCAACTGCTCGCCGAAGCTGAGCTGCACGTTCATCGCCTGCGCAATGAACAGCGTCGCCAGCGTCATGTAGATGTTGGTGCCGTCCAGATTGAAGGAGTAGCCGGTCGGCACGACGAGGCCGACGACCGGCTTAGAGCAGCCGAGGCGCTCGAGCTTCTCCATCATCTGCGGAAGCGCGCTCTCCGAGGATGACGTGCCAAGCACGATCAGCAATTCATCCTTCAGATATCTGAGGAACTTGAAGATCGAGAATCCGGCGAAGCGGGCGATCAGACCAAGCACCACAAAGACGAACAGGAGCGCGGTGATATAGAAGGTTGCAATAAGCCCGGCGAGATTGCCCAGTGCCTGCGGACCATACCGCCCGATTGTATAGGCCATTGCACCGAACGCACCGATCGGGGCCGCCTTCACAATGATCGAGATGACGCCGAACATTGCGTGAGCCACATCATCGATGAACGCGCGCACGGTATGAGCGCGCTCACCGAGCCCCATCAACGCAAAGCCGAACAGGATTGCGAACAGCAGGACCTGCAGGATTTCGCCCTGTGCAAACGCACCCACAACGGTGTCCGGGATGACGTGCAGGACGAAATCGACCGACTTCATTTCGCTCGCCTGCTTGGCATAGCCCGCGACAGCAGCGGCGTTGGATTGACCCTGAAAGCCTGCTCCAGGCTGCACCACGTTGCCGACGATCAAGCCGAGTGCCAGTGCAAGCGTCGACACGATCTCGAAATAGATCAGCGCCTTGATCGCTACCCGGCCGACTTTCTTCACTTCGGAGATGTGGGCGATGCCGGAGACGACGGTGCAGAAAATGATTGGCGCAATCACCATCTTGATGAGCTTGACGAAGCCGTCGCCCATCGCCTTGATCCACTCGTTCTTGCCGAGTTCGGGGGAAATCCAGCCTACGATAATGCCGAGCACAATCGCCGCGATCACCTGGACATACAAAATCCGGTAGAAAGGTTTCTTCTGCGTCGTCGTCACAGCGATCGTTCCAGACATCGTCTCCTCCTTGATCTCGTTGCATCTGCCCGTGTCGGCGGCAGGGACTATTTTTTCTTCTGCGGCGGAAGGTCCGTGCAGTGGCCCTCGAACACCTCGGCCGCCATGCCAATGGATTCACCGAGCGTCGGATGTGGATGAATGGTCTTGCCGATGTCGGCGGGCTCGCATCCCATCTCGACCGCCAGGCAGATCTCGCTGATGAGATCGCCCGCATGCGTGCCGACGATGCCGCCACCGATGACGCGGTGCGTTGCCGTGTCGAACAGCAGCTTTGTGAATCCCTCGTCGCGACCATTGGCGATGGCGCGGCCGGAGGCTGCCCAGGGGAAGACCGCCTTCCCGAATTTGATGCCCTCGGCCTTGCACTGGTCTTCGGTCTTGCCGGCCCAGGCGACTTCGGGATCGGTGTAGGCGACGGACGGAATCTGCCGTGCATCGAAACAGGATTTTTCGCCGTGGGCGACTTCCGCCGCGACATGGCCTTCATGCACGGCCTTGTGCGCCAGCATCGGCTGCCCCACGACGTCTCCGATCGCAAAGATGTGTGCCACGTTGGTGCGCATCTGCTTGTCGACGTCAATGAAGCCTCGATCGGTCACCGCGACACCGGCCCTTTCCGCGCCGATTTTCTTGCCATTCGGGCTGCGGCCGACCGACACGAGAACGAGGTCATAGACCTGCGGCCCGGCAGGCGCCTGCGCGCCCTCGAAGCTCACCTCGATCCCGGCTTCGGTTGCCTTTGCACCCACCGTTTTGGTCTTCAGCATGACCTTGTCGAAACGGCCTGCGTTCGTCTTCTCCCAGACCTTGACCAGGTCGCGGTCGGCCCCTTGCATCAGGCCGTCGAGCATCTCGACGACATCAATGCGCGCGCCGAGCGTCGAATACACCGTTGCCATTTCGAGCCCGATGATGCCGCCGCCGATCACCAGCATGCGCTTGGGGATCGACTTCAGCTGCAATGCGCCGGTCGAATCGACGATGCGCGGGTCCTCGGGCAGGAATGGCAGTTTCACGGCCTGGCTGCCGGCTGCGATGATGGCTTTGGCGAACTTGATCGTTTTCTTCCCGCCCGCCGAGACCACTTCGAGATGATGCGGATCGAGGAAGGCACCCACGCCGTTCACGACCTCGACCTTGCGGGCCTTGGCCATCCCGGCAAGGCCGCCGGTCAGCTTCTTGATTACGCCATCCTTGAAGCCGCGCAACTTGCCGAGGTCGACCTGCAGCGCACCGAAGGAAATGCCGTGATCAGGCAGATGCTTGACTTCATCGATCACCGATGCCGTATGCAAGAGCGCTTTGCTCGGGATGCAACCGACGTTGAGACAGACCCCGCCGAGCGTGTCGTAACGTTCGACGAGTACGGTCTTCATGCCGAGATCGGCGGCACGGAAGGCAGCCGAGTAGCCGCCGGGCCCAGCACCCAGCACCACCATATCGCATTCGAGATCCGCCTTGCCCGAATAGGATGATGCCGAGGGCGCGGCGACGGGCGGAGCGGCTTTGGCCGGAGCTGCAGACGCGGGCTTGGGGGCGGCAACCTCTCCCGTGGCTTCCAGCACGAGAATGATCGTCCCTTCGCTGACCTTGTCGCCGGTCTTGACCTTCACGTCCTTGACCACGCCCGCGTGCGAGGATGGAATCTCCATCGATGCCTTGTCGGACTCGACCATGATCAGGCTGGTGTCGACCGCGACGGTCTCGCCCGCCTTCACCATGACCTCGATCACCGCAACGTCCTTGAAGTCGCCGATATCCGGGACCTTCACTTCGATCTGCTGAGCCATGCTGCTCCCTCCCCTCTCAGAACAGCACGCGCCGCAGATCGGCGAGCACGTTGGCAAAATGGACGTTGAAACGCGCGGCCGCCGCGCCATCGATGACGCGATGATCCCAGGACAGCGATAGCGGCAGAGTCAGACGCGAGGCCCAGGTCTTGCCATCAGCCGAATGCTGCTTCCAATGGCCCTTACAGACACCCATGATCGCGACTTCTGGCGCGTTGATGATCGGCGTGAAGTAGATGCCGCCGATGCCACCGAGCGAGGAAATCGAGAACGTTCCCCCCTGCATCTGGTCGGGCTTGATCTTGCCTTCGCGCGCCAGCTTGGCGAGCTCATTCATCTCCTTGGCGATCTCCGGCACCGACTTCTTGTCGGCGTCCCGGATCACGGGCACCATCAACCCATTCGGGGTGTCCGCGGCAAAGCCGATGTGCCAGTAGTTCTTGTAGACGAGCGTGTCGCCATCGAGGCTCGCGTTGAACTCCGGAAATTTCTTCAGCGTACAGACAGCGGCCTTCACCATGAACGGCAGGAGCGAGAGCTTCACGCCGCTCTTCTCCAGCTCCTTGTTCATCTTCACCCTGAACTGCTCGAGATCGGTGATGTCGGCCTCGTCGTGGGTCGTGACGTGCGGAATGACGACCCAGTTGCGGTGAAGATTGGCGGCGGAAATCTTCTTGATGCGGCCGAGTTCCTTGCGCTCGACCGGGCCGAATTTCGCGAAATCGATCTTGGGCCAGGGCAAGAGATCGATGCCGCCGACTCCGCTTCCGCTTGCAGCCGCGGCCTGCGGCTTGGCAGCTGCCGCCCCGCCCTTGATGAAGGCTTCGACATCTTCGCGCAGGATGCGGCCATGATTGCCGCTGCCCCTGATCTTGCCGAGATCCGCAGCCAGCTCGCGCGCCAGCTTGCGGACAGCCGGTCCGGCATAGGCGAGCGCGAACGCCTTTTCGTCGACCCCACCGGGGTGCGCCACAGGAGCCGCGGCGGGCGCCGACGACGGGGCTACAGGCGAAGGCGCCACCGAGCTGGCCGCCGCCGATGTATCGCTGGTCGCGAGCAGGAGGATGATCGCGCCCTCGCTGACCTTGTCGCCCGTCTTCACCTTGATCTCGCGCACGGTGCCCGAGAGCGGCGCCGGCACTTCCATGGTCGCCTTGTCCGACTCGAGCGCGATCAGCGGATCCTCGGCCTTGACGCTGTCGCCGGGCTTGACGAAGATTTCGATCACCGGAACGTCCTTGAAGTCACCGATGTCGGGGACGCGTACCTCGGCGACACCAGCCGGCGCGCTGACAGGCGATGGCGGCGCGCTGACGACCGGGCGAGCCTCGGCCTGCTCGGCGCCAGCGCCCACGAACTGCACGATCACGGCGCCTTCGCTCACCTTGTCGCCCACCTTGACGACCACGGACTTCACCACGCCATCCCGCGGCGACGGCACCTCCATGGTCGCCTTGTCGGACTCCAGCGCAACGAGGGGATCCTCAGCCTTCACCTTGTCGCCCGGCTTGACGAATATCTCGATCACCGGGACTTCCTTGAAGTCGCCGATATCTGGAACCTTGATGTCGATCACACCGCTCATCGCTCTGCCCTCGGCTCCGCTGCCTTACACGGTCCAGGGCGCAGCGCGCCCGGCGTCGATCTGATATTTGGCGATGGCCTCGGCCACGACCGCCAGCTTGATTGCGCCTTCGTCGGCGAGCGCCTTGAGCGCAGCGACGGCGACGTAGTGCCGATCGACCTCGAAGAACTTGCGCAGCTTCACCCGGTAGTCGCTCCGGCCGAACCCGTCCGTGCCGAGCACGACGTAGCGCCGCCCGGCCGCCTGGACGTATTCCCGGATCTGATCAGGGTAGTTGCGCATGTAGTCGGTCGATGCCACGACCGGACCCGCATGGCCCTCAAGCTGGTTTTCGACCCAGCTCTTGCGACGCGGCTCGGTTGGATGCAGCAGGTTCCAGCGCTCCGCTGCCATGCCATTACGGCGCAGTTCGTTGAAGCTGGTCGCGCTCCACACGTCCGCCGTCACGCCGAAGTCCGCCTTGAGCAGATCGGCGGCCGCGATCACTTCGCGCAGGATCGTGCCCGAACCGACGAGCTGGACGCGCAGCCCCTTCTTCGCGCTTTCGCCGCCATTCTTGAGGAGATAGAGTCCCTTGAGAATACCCTCCTCCGCGCCCTCGCCGGCGTCGGCGAGCGCGGGATGCGGATAATTCTCGTTCATCAAGGTGATGTAGTAGTAGACGTCCTCCTGCGCCTCGTACATGCGGCGCATGCCTTCGCGCACAATCGTCACGACCTCATAGGCAAAGGTCGGATCGTAAGAGATGCAGTTCGGGATGGTGCCGGCCAACACGTGGCTGTGGCCATCCTCATGCTGCAAGCCTTCGCCGTTCAACGTGGTGCGGCCGGCCGTACCGCCGAGCAGGAATCCGCGGGCACGCATGTCACCCGCGAGCCAGGCGAGATCGCCGACGCGCTGCAGGCCGAACATCGAATAGTAGATGTAGAACGGGATCATCGGCACGTTGCTCGTGCTGTAGGACGTCGCCGCGACGATCCAGCTCGACATCGCGCCGCCTTCGTTGATGCCTTCCTGAAGCACCTGACCGCTCTTGTCTTCGCGGTAGTACATCAGCTGATCGGCGTCCTGCGGCCGGTAGAGCTGGCCCACCGACGAGTAGATGCCGAGCTGGCGGAACATGCCCTCCATGCCGAAGGTGCGGGATTCATCCGGCACGATCGGCACAATGTGCTTGCCGATTGCCTTGTCGCGCACGAGGGCGCCTAGCATCTGCACGAACGCCATCGTGGTCGAGATTTCACGCTCGCCGGTGGCGTCGAGCAGCCGCTGAAACGTCGACAGCGGCGGAATTTGCAACGAGGCGGATTTGCGCCGGCGCTGCGGCAGGCTTCCCCCCAGCTTTTGGCGTTGGGCTCGGAAGTACTTCATCTCCGGACTGTCTTCCGGCAGCTTGATGAAGGGAACCTTCGCCAGTTCCGCGTCTGCGACCGGCACCTGAAAGCGATCGCGGAAGCCGCGCAGCGCGTCCTGCGTCATCTTCTTGGCCTGATGCGCAATCATCTGACCTTCGCCAGATTCCCCCATGCCGTAGCCCTTGACGGTCTTCGGCAGGATCACTGTCGGCTGGCCCTTGTGGTTCACCGCCGCTGCATAGGCCGCGAAGACCTTTTCCGGATCGTGACCGCCGCGTGCCAGCTGCCAGATCTCGTCGTCGCTCATGTCGGCGACGAGCTGTTTCAGCTCGTCATACTTGCCGAAGAAGTGCTCGCGGATATAGGCGCCACTCTTGCTCTTGAAGTCCTGGTACTCGCCGTCGACGCATTCCTCCATGCGCTTCAGCAAGAGCCCGCTCTTGTCCTTCTGCAGCAGGCGGTCCCAGCCCGCCCCCCAGAGCACCTTGATGACGTTCCAGCCGGCACCGCGAAAAACGCTTTCGAGCTCCTGGACAATCTTGCCATTTCCACGAACGGGCCCGTCGAGCCGCTGCAGGTTGCAGTTGATGACGAAGATCAGATTGTCGAGATTTTCGCGACCGGCGAGCGAAATCGCGCCGAGCGATTCCGGCTCGTCCGTTTCGCCGTCGCCCATGAAAGCCCAGACCTTGCGATTGGAAGTCTCGGCCAGCTTGTGGTTCTGGAGATACTTCAGGAAACGCGCCTGATAGATCGCCATCAGCGGCCCCAGTCCCATCGACACCGTCGGGAACTGCCAGAAATCCGGCATCAGCCAGGGGTGCGGATAGCTCGACAGGCCCTGGCCGCCGGTCTCCTGTCTGAAGCCGAGAAGCTGCTCCTCGCTCAGCCGGCCCTCGAGAAAGGCGCGCGCGTAAATGCCGGGCGAACAGTGGCCCTGGACGAAAATCAGATCACCGCCATGATCTTCCGTCGGCGCATGCCAGAAATGGCCAAAGCCGATGTCGTAGAGCGTGGCAGCGGACTGGAAGCTCGCGATGTGGCCGCCGAGCTCCGAGCTCTCCTTGTTGGCGCGCAGAACTATGGCAAGCGCGTTCCAGCGGATGATCGAGCGCAGCTTGTGCTCGATGGCACGGTCGCCGGGCAACGGCGGCTGCTGGTCCAGAGGAATCGTGTTGCAATAAGGCGTCGTCAGCGTCTGCTGAATATTGAGGCCGCCGCTACGGGCGGCGTCAATCATCGTATTGACGACGAATTCGGCTCGTTCGCTGCCGCGGTGACCCCGGATGGCAGATAGCGCGTCGAGCCATTCCCGGGTCTCCTGCGGATCCAGATCGTGCGCGTCCGCAACTTTCATTACCCTCTCCATTGCATGCCAAGCCGAAGTCCAGACGTCACTGATCATTGCGCCCCGCGGTCAGGCGGAAGCGCGCAATGTCGCGCAGGCGATATCGCTCGTCGCTCTAGGTGAAAGATTGAGTGTTGGCTGGCATCTGAACGTCCCCTCGCATTGCTTCTAAGAACTGCTTTTCTTTTGCAGCTTGTTAAGCAGCATTCGTGCCATCCACCGGAAGGGCAAGCCGTTCATGCCCATGCCATTCATTTTGCTGCGGTTTGTCGGGCATCTGATCGAGGCATCTGGCATATTCGGCCCGCGACTTGTCTGGCCCTCCGGAAAACAGCCAACAGGTTCCGCCCGAAAGATCGGATCATCAGGCGGAGCACCAAATGACGCCGCGTGTCGACCGCTTGAACTTCCAACAGCCCGGCCGAAAGCGCCGTGCCGCGAGCACAAGCGCGAGTGTGACAAATCGAGTTGACTAGCTTCATTCGGACCGCGAATGTCCGCGACCGGCATTCTCTTGCATTTTCGAGCGCGCAGCGGCGCGAGCGGTGCGATTACAAGTGGTTTCGCTACGCATCATCCTCGGCTCTCGCACATCACAGGGCTTGACCAAATGACCGTCATACTTGATCTCCTCGGCAACGATCCACGGGCGAAGGGACGGCCCGAGGTGCCGCGTCACCCCGAAAAGGCGAACCGCCCCGATACGCCGATACAGAGCAAGCCCACGTGGATTCGGGTGAAGGCTCCTGGCTCGGCAGAGTGGGCCGAGACCAGGCGCATCGTGCGCGAGAACAAACTCGTGACCGTTTGCGAGGAAGCTGGCTGCCCCAACATCGGCGAGTGCTGGGCGAAGAAGCACGCGACCTTCATGATCATGGGCGACACCTGCACGCGCGCCTGCGCCTTCTGCAACGTGCGCACCGGCCTGCCGGGCCCGCTCGACGCCGATGAGCCGGCCAAGGTTGCCGAAGCGGTCGCCAAGCTTGGGCTAGAACACGTGGTCGTCACCTCAGTCGATCGCGACGACCTCGCTGACGGAGGCGCAGCGCATTTCGCTGCGACGATTGCGGCCATTCGCGCAGCGAGTCCGGGTACGACGATCGAAATCCTCACTCCGGATTTCCTGCGCAAGAGCAGCGCACTCGAAGAGGTCGTTGCTGCGAAGCCCGACGTGTTCAACCACAATCTGGAGACGGTGCCGTCGAAATATCTGACGGTGCGGCCCGGCGCACGTTATTTCCATTCGGTCCGGCTGCTGCAACGCGTGAAGGAGCTCGATCCGCAGATATTCACCAAGTCTGGTATCATGGTCGGCCTCGGCGAAGGCCGGAGCGAGGTGCTGCAATTGATGGACGACCTTCGTTCCGCCGATGTCGATTTCCTGACCATCGGTCAGTATCTGCAACCCACGCGCAAGCATCACGCTGTCGTACGCTTCGTACCTCCGGACGAATTTGAAGCCTATGAGAAGGTCGCTTATGGCAAGGGCTTTCTGCTGGTATCGGCCACGCCGCTGACACGCTCCTCGCACCACGCCGGAGACGACTTTCGCAAGCTCCGCGAACGCCGGCGCGGTTAACGACCGGAGACGCACAGCCGAGCACCGGAGCGCGGTTTGAATCACTCGGCGCACGGTCACAGCTCCTTTTCGGCGAGTTCGCGAAACTCGTGGGAACGGAGCGAGAGATGCCCAGCGCCACCGAGCCGTATCCAATCGCGTCCCATCCGAAGCGACCGCGAATCTTGTCGATGGCACGATCGGCCGCCAATCGTGCCATGCCTATCTTGGTTCCGGGGCGGCGGCGTTCATCTTGAAGTCCAAGTGGAAGTTCGAGCTCCAGATCCCAGCGCTCTTCGAGATGCGACACAGAGATCGCCAGGAGCGAAATCGTCTTCTGATCAGGGTGTTCTGCGAGGACAGCGCGCACGAGATCCTCGGCGATCTCGGCAAGGATAACGGTCGCGAAGATTGGTGCGTCGAGCGTGACCGACCGGGTGGCCGAGTTCAGATTTGCGAAGCGAACGCGGACCGTCACGGTGCGACCAGGCCTGGATTTAGCACGGAGCCGGGAGCCGATTCGGTCAGCGAGGTGAAGCAGGGTTGGGCGAAAAACGTCCTCTTCGGCAGGCTTCCTGCCAATTGCCGATTGCGCTCCTGCCGATCGGGCCCGGCGGTGAGGCTTGATTTCCCTTGGATCGCGGTTCCACGCCAGTGCGGCAAGTTTCTCTCCTGCCGCGGGACCGAGCAGCCGTTCAAGCGACCATCCCGGTGTCTGTGCCAGTTGGCCGATGGTTAGCACGCCGATCTCGGCGAGCCGTGTGCTCGTGACTGGGCCCACTCCCCACATGAGTTCGACGGGCAGGCGGTGGAGGAATTCCAGTTCGGTGCCGGGATCGACGACCACTAGCCCGTCGGGCTTGGCAACTTGCGAGGCGATTTTTGCCAGATGCTTGGTGCGCGCCACACCAACTGAGATCGGAAGGCCAAGCTCAGTGCGCACCCGCTGGCGGATTGCGCCGGCAATTTCGGCAGGTGAACCGAAGAGATGGGTGCAGCCCACAACGTCAGCAAAGGCTTCGTCAATGGAAATGCGTTCCACAAGCGGCGTGAAATCGCCGATCACCTTGATGGCGGCGTCGCCCAGCCGTTGGTATTCCCCAAAATGCCCGCCGACAAACATGAGTTGCGGGCAGAGTTCGCGCGCCTGTCGTCCCGGCATGCCCCCGCGCACTCCGAAGGCCTTGGCCTCGTAAGAAGCGGCAAGCACAACGCCACTTCCGACGGCGACTGGTTTGCCGCGCAACGACGGGTCAAGCAGCTGCTCTACCGAGGCATAGAAGGCGTCCAGGTCCGCATGCAGGATGGTGGCTGTCGTAGCCATCCCGATCGTTTGCCCGTGGCGTTTCGAGGACGTTGCAGCACCAAGAACATAATGAGAACATTCGTGGCGGGTGTCAAGCTACAGAGTGCGATCGAAGCAATACGTACCGCGCGGCTGGTTTCTCAAGGAGTGGTGTATCGGCCTCGACAGATCGTCCAAGCGGGATTGATCTTCGCGAACTCACAGCTCTTCGAGGCGACGCCACGCGTGCAGCACGCGACGGCCATGCGAGCTGAACGCGAAGAAGCAACCTCCGCCGGCGGGTTGGTCATGGCCGCGATCAATCTCCAAGCCGGAATAATGGCAGTACAAAAGAGTACCCACGCCACCGTGGCCGACAAAGAGCACGTCGCCCGGCCTATTGCGCGCCAGCACGTGCTCGACCTCGCCAACAATGCGCCGCTGGGCGTCAACCGCTCGTTCCCAGCCACGAATGCTGATGTGGGGTTGCCCGAAGAACTGATTGGCCACCGCCTCGAACTCGTCGGGGACGAGGAAGCCTGTGGCCGATCGGTCGTTCTCGTGCATCTCCTCGCGCACCTCTATGTCGACGCCCAGCTTTGCGGCAATGATCGCAGCGGTCTCGATCGCCTTTCGCTCGCCGCTGGAGATGACCTGCGTGGTACCCGACAGCCGTCCCATGGTCGTCACGGCTTCCGTACGCGCTTTCCCGACCTCACTGAGGCCCCAGCACGGAACGGGAATCGACGGATCGATATTCACCTGAGGATGGGTCAGATAGCGCACGACATTCGTCATGATTGAATGATCACGCTCTCAGGCCTGCTTGCAATCGGCATCGTGTCGCCTCCGTCAATCGGCTTGTGTTGGAACACGCAGGCCGGAGGCGTCGAAGACGTGCATGTCGGGAGTCGCCGCAACGAGCGTCACCGTCTCGCCCGGCGACGGCGTCCGGCGGCCGCGGACCTCTGCAACGAACATCCTGCCGTCGACGCCGCGCACATAGGCGAAGGAGGCCTCGCCAAGCCGTTCGACCAGCTCGACGATGCCTTCGACGGCGAAGGGACCGTCGACGCCCCGGCCAAGATGCTCCGGACGGACACCGACCGTCAGCACATCGCCAGCCTTCAATGAGGTCGCCGGCAACTCGAAGCTGCGAAAGCCAGGTCCAGCCACACGTGCGCATCCGCGCTCTACACTGCCAACCTTGGCTTCGAAGAAATTCATCGCGGGCGAGCCAATGAATCCGGCGACGAACAGATTGGCGGGCGAATAGTAGAGATCGAGCGGCCTGCCGACCTGCTCGATGCAGCCCTTGTTCATCACGACGATGCGATCCGCGAGCGTCATCGCCTCGACCTGGTCGTGCGTGACATAGACGATCGTCGATTTCAGCAGCCTATGCAAATTCGCGATCTCGACGCGTGTCGAGACGCGCAAAGCTGCATCGAGATTGGAGAGCGGCTCGTCGAAAAGGAAAACGGCGGGCTCGCGCACGATCGCGCGGCCGATCGCAACGCGCTGACGCTGGCCGCCGGAGAGATCGCGCGGATAGCGCTCGAGCAACTCCTCGAGCCGCAGCATGCGGGCCGCCTCCGTGACGCGCCGCTCGCGTTCGGCGGGCGGCACTCCGGTGAACTTCAGCCCGAACGTCATGTTCTTACGCACATTCATGTGCGGATAGAGCGCGTAGGACTGGAACACCATCGCGATGCCGCGCTCGGCAGGCGCGAGCGTGTTGACCAGCTTGCCGGCGATATGGATGTCGCCGCCCGATGCGCCATCGAGCCCGGCAATCAAGCGCAGAAGCGTCGACTTGCCACAGCCTGAGGGGCCGACAAGAACGACGAATTCACCGTCCTCGATGTTCAGGTTGACATCGTTGAGAACTGTCGTCGCGCCATAGCGCTTGTTGAGGTGCTCGATGCGCAGATTGGCCATTCTGACAACCTATTTGACTGCGCCGGAGGTAAGGCCCGCGATGAGTTGGCGCGAGAGGATCACGTAGATCACGACGACCGGCAGGATCGCCATCGACAGCGCGGCCAGCACGGAATTCCAGTCGGTGATGTATTGGCCTAGAAACTGTTGCACGCCGAGCGTGACCGTATGGGTCGAGTCGCTTGACGTCAGGATCAGCGGAAACCAGAGGTCGTTCCAGATCGGCACGATGGTGAAGACGGCCACAGTCGCGATCGCCGGGCGCAGCAGAGGGGCGACCACTTCGAAGAAGATGCGAGTTTCCGGCACGCCGTCGCAGCGCGCGGCGTCGCGTAAGTCCCTAGGGATCTGCTGGATGAACTCGCTCAATATGAAGATCGACATCGGCAGACCTTGCGCTACGTAGACGAGGATCAAGGCCGTCAGTGTGTCGTTGAGGCCCGAAGACCGCATCATGTTGAGGATCGCGACAGAACCAAGCCGGATCGGCACCATGATGCCGATTGACAGAAACAGTGCGAGCGCCGTCGAACCGCGAAAGCGGTATTCGGTCAGCGCCCAAGCCGCCATCGCGCCAAACAGCAGCACGAGCGCCATGCTGACGAGGGTCACGATCAGCGAATTCGAATAGTAGGTCAGGATATGAGAGGAGCGAAAAACCTTCTCATAGCCGACGAGGCTGAAGGTCGCAGCGTCCGGCAGCGCGAGCGGGCTACCGAAGATGGCGCTGCGCACCTTGAACGAATTCATCACCACCAGGAGGATTGGACCTACCGCAAGCAGGCTGTAGGCGATCAGGACGAGATGGACGCCAAGGCTCCTTGCGCGCTGCTCCGCCGCCATGCCGCCTCCTAGAAAGCGTAACGGCGGATGCGCCGCTGCACGAGGAAGAGATAGAGGCAGAGGCCGACGAGGATGATGAAGAACATGACAGTCGCGACTGCGGCGCCCATCGTCGGATTGCCGAGCTGCAGTTGGTTACCGAAGAAGGTGCGATAGAAGAACGTGCCGAGAATATCGGTCGCGAAATTCGGCCCGGCAAGCGCGCCCTTGACCGAATAGATCAGATCGAAAGCGTTGAAGTTGGCGACGAAGGTCAAGACCGAGACCAGGCTGATCGTCGGCAGGACGAGCGGAAGCTTGATGTGGAAAAAGATGCGGAAATGTCCGAGCCCGTCGACGCGTGCTGCGTCGATTAACTCTTCGGGGATGTTGAGCAGCGCCGCATAGATCAACATCATCGGGATGCCGACGAATTGCCAGACGGAAATGAGGGACAGGGTTACGAGCGCGCTCGATTCGAGCCCCAGCCAGGGAGCAAACAGGGAGCCCAACCCCACGGCCTTCAAAGCGCCGGCAGCTACGCCCCAGAGCGGAGACAGGATCAGGTTCCAGGAGAAGCCGACGATGACAACCGAAAGCATCGTCGGGAGAAACATGACGGTGCGATAAAAGCCCTTGAGCCTCAGGCCTGGCAGGCTCAGCAATCCTGCGAGCGCGATACCGATCGGATTCTGCACACACATGTGCACTGCGAAGAATATCAGATTGTTGCCGAGGGCATTCCAGAACGGCTTCGACCAGAGCGCGTCACCGAGCAGCGTTTCGAAGTTGGCAAGCCCGACGAAATACCGGGCCCCGGACGGATCGCTCGTGTAGGTGGAAAGCGCCATCGTCGCGACGAGCGGATAGATCGAGAACAGGGTGTAGATCACGACCGCCGGTCCGAGAAAGAACAGCAGAAGGCCCGCGAGTTTTGCGCGAGGCATCTGAGCGGTGATGTTCGAGACCGTTTCGGGCATGACGGAAAGAGATTGAACCTACCGTGCGTTATCGTCCCTCTCCGCTCTTTAGGCTCGCGCCATGTGTTAGCGGAGTATGCATAGCTATCGAAAAACAAGGAAAGTCCCTCTCCTCGCGAAAGCGGAGAGAGGGGCTGGCGTCACTTGGCGGGCTTGTACCACTTGTCGAGGCCGTCCTGGAGCTGCTTGCCCGCAGCATCGGGCGTCAGCTTGCCGTTGACGACCTGCGCGGACACGTTCCAGAGCTCGTTTTCCAGATTCGGCGTGCCGCGCGACAGGACCTGATACGAGTTGCGGATCGTTGACTTGCAGGTCTGGCGCCATCCGACCATCGTCGCGGCGACATCGTCGTCCACCTTCACCGGAGTCTTGGCAAGGGGGAAAAAGCCGGGAAGCGCATTGGCGTAGATCGTTGCGAATTCCGGCGTCGTCAGCCATTCCAGGAACTTCTTTGCGTCTTCCTTATTCTTCGACGCTGCGTTGACGCCCATCGCGATGTCGGTGTGATCGGAGATATAGCAATCCGTCGTGCCGGCCGGCTGGGGCGGTGGGAATGCACCCATGGCGAATTTCGCCTGGCCGCGGAACGTCGAGATATCCCACGAGCCGGCCGCATAGATCGCGCCCTTGCCGAGCGAGAACAGGTTCTGACTGTCGGCGTAGGTCTGTGCCTGGAAGCCCGATCCGAGATACGGCGCCCAGCTCGCGATCTCCTTGAAGGCCGCGACGTATTGCGGGTCGGTCAGCTTCTCCTTGCCGGCAATCAGATTGGCGCGACCAGTCTCGCCCTTCCAATAGTCGGGACCGACGTTCTGGAAGCCCATGGTCGCGGCCTCCCACTGGTCAGCCGTGCCCATCACCAGTGGGACGTAGGTCCCGTCCTTCTTCAGCTTCTCGAGTACGGCGTGGAATTCATCGAGCGTCTTTGGCTCGGACACGCCGACCTTGGCGAAAGCTTCCTTGTTGTAGATGAACCCGGCGATGACGGAGGCGATCGGAACACAGAAGGTGGTTTTGCCGTCATCCGTTTGCCATGCGGCCTTCGCGACATCGGAGAAATTGTCCATGCCCTTGAGGCCGTCGACCCCGTCGAGCTGGCGCTTTTGATAGAGCGCGAGCGAGGCGTCGAAAGGACGGCACGTGATGAGATCGCCGGCAGTGCCGCCATCGAGCCGCGCGTTGAGGGCGGCGTTGTATTCCTTGGGCGCCGAAGGCGCGAACTCGATCTTGATGTCGGGATAATGCTTGTTGAAGGCGGGAATGATCTTCGAGTTCCAGATGTCGGCGTCGTCATTGCGCCAGCTCTCGATCTTCAACGAGCCTGCCTCGGCCGACGCAAGCCCCGCAAGCAACGCCAACGCGGCAACCCCAGCTCCCTTTGCAGCCTTGAATGTCCGTCTCATGCTACGCTCCCTTATTCGGGCCTTCGCCCTTGATCCCGTGGACGCCTGCGCGGCGCAATGCATCGTCTATCCGGCCTTCCGCAGCAGCGAGCCACGTGACGGCTTCGCTCATGCTGACGATCCCGCAGGCAATCAGGATCGCTGGCTTGACCTCGCCGGCGGCCTCACGCAGCGCCGCTTCTGCTTTGGCATTGCTGACTCCGGCGATTGTTGCGACGATCCCGCGCGCCCGCTCGCGCAATTTCGCATTATCGGCCTTCAGATTGACCATCAGGCCCTGATGGATGTGACCGAGCTCGAATCCCATCAATGATGAGAGCATGCCGAGCGCGGCCTTCTGCGCAGCCCCGGCTGCGAGTCGGGTCGAGCCGCGCAGCGCCTCCTCCCCGCTTTCGAGCATGATCGAGGCGTCGGCGCCAACGAGCAGGGGCGAACCTGGACGGTGCGCAATGCCGATCACGAAGGCGCCACAGCGGCGCGCCTCGGCGGCGGCTGCGACGGTGAACGGCGTCGAGCCGCTCGCCGATACGGCGATCACGGCGTCGCGGGAGAGATCACCGAACGCGGTTATGGCCCGCTCACCGGCTGCGGCGTCGTCCTCAGCGGCTCCATCAATGCGGAATGGCTCGGCGGTCCCGCCGGGCAGGACAATTGCGATGCGGCTCAGCTCAAGGCCAAACGTTCCGGGAAGCTCGGCAGCATCTTCGGCCGCCGCAAGACCGGAGGAGCCTGCACCCGCATAGACCAGACGCCCGCCTGCTCGCCAGATCGCGGCGAGGCGAAGCGCGGCCGCGCGGATGTCTTCGGAGGCAGCCGCGACCGAAGCAATCGCCCGGCGGTAGGATGCGAGCATCGCCTCCGCGAACATCGCCTCATCGACCACCACGACACCGCCGGTGTCGCGCCACCTCTCTGCGTCCGTCTCCAAGCTCGTCAGTACCGACATCGTGAATACCAATGGTAGATACCTCTTGTATTTGTTTTAGCCACGTGACATACCACTTGTCTAGAGGCGTTAAGAATTTTTTTAGGAGGCCCCTTGGCGACGGCCCAGTTCTTCCTCGGTGTGGACGGCGGCGCGACCCGTTGCCGCGCGAGACTGCGGGACTCGTCGGGCCGCGAGCTCGGGCGCGGCCTCGGGCCGGCTTCGAATATCTATCTCGATTTTGACGAGGCCATGCGGGTCGTCCGTGAAACGATCGAGTCCGCGATCGCCGCCGGTGCGCCAAGGCAGGAGATCGCGGTCGGCCTTAGCCTTGCCGGGCTTTCGGACGACGAGGAAGCAGAGCGTGTCTCCGCCGCCCTGCCCGGCTTTGCGCGCATCGTGGCTGTCAATGATGCCATCGCCGCCTGCGTCGGTGCCAACGGCCTCAGCGACGGCGGCCTGATCATCGCTGGCACGGGCTCGGCGGGCATCGCTCGCGTGGGAGGTAGAACGACTATCATCGGCGGACGCGGTTTCTGGCTCGGCGACGACGGATCGGCCGCGCGCCTCGGCGAGTCGGCGTTACGCGCGACGCTGCGTGCGATCGATGGCCTCGAACCGATGAGCGGACTCGCGCAAGCGCTCGCGCGCCATTTCGATGACGACCCATTGCGGATGAGCCGCTGGGCAGCAGACGCGAGGCCCAGAGACTACGGCGCGTTCGCACCCCCGATCCTGGAGGTCGCCAGGTCCGGAGATATGCGCGCGCGCGAAATTGTCGGCGAAGCAGCCAGCGCGATAGCGGCGCTTGCGAATGCGCTGGCTGCGCTTGGCGCCGAGCGCATTGCGCTCGCTGGCGGCTTCGGTGAGCCCTTGCGCCCCTTTTTGCCGCCTGATGTGGCCAAGCGCCTCGCCCCGCCGCAGCGGGACGCAGTCGACGGCGCAATCCTGCTCGCTGGCGGAACGCTCGCGGAGGACGCGGCATGTCCATGACGGTCGAAACCGCGCCGGGCCAGAAGCTCTATCGTGCCGTGGTCGACGCGCTTCGGCGCGAGATCGAGACCGGACGCTTCGCGGAGACGCAATTGCTTCCGGCCGAGCGCGTATTGTGCGAGCTGCTCGACGTATCGCGCACCACGCTGCGCAAGGCGATTGCCGATCTGATCGCCGAAGGCGTGCTGTTTCACCGCCATGGCGCCGGTACCTTCATCCATCGCGCAACGCCGCGCGTCGAACAGCCCTCGTCGCGTCTTACGAGTTTCACGGAAGACATGCGGCTGCGCGGATTGGAGGCGAGCTCGCGTGAACTTGAGCGCGGCGTGTTCCTGCCGACGCCGGAAGAGGCCATGATGCTTGGCGTAAGGCCGAACGAACGCGTGTTCCGGCTGGGACGCTTGCGCCTGGCCGACGGTTCGCCCATGGCGATCGAGCGCGCCGCCGTGCCGATACGCTTTCTTCCTGAACAGAATTCGGTCGGCGGCTCGCTTTACGAGGCGCTCTCGGCGAAGGGCTTCAAGCCCACCCGCGGCCTGCAGCGCTTGCGTGCGACCCTCGTCGATAATGCGGATGCGGAACTGCTCGGCGTCGCACCGGACAGCCCGGCGCTCTATATCCAGCGTATCGCTTATCTCGCCGACGGATCCTGCGTCGAGTTCACGAAATCCTGGTACCGCGCCGACGCCTATGACTTCGTTTCCGAACTCACGCTGTCGCCACCGGCCCGAAAGGCGCACCGATGACGACTCACATGCTTCAGGAGATTGGCGAGGCAGGCGAAGCGGTCGCGCGCCAGCTTGGCCAGAACGCGGAGCGGCTCGCTGAACTTGGGGCGCGTCTGCGCGCCCTCGATCCGCCGCTCGTCGCAACCATCGCTCGCGGCTCGTCGGATTGCTGCGCGCTCTATCTGAAATACCTCGTCGAGATCGTTTCGGGCGTGCCCTGTGCCTCCATCGGCCCCTCCATCGCGACACTTTATCGTACGCCGATGCGGCTCGAAGGCGGCGTTTCCGTCGCGATCTCGCAATCGGGACGCAGCCCAGACATCGTCGAAATGCAGCGCTCCGCACGACGCGGCGGTGCGCTGGCCGTCGCACTGGTCAACGACGTGGCCGCGCCGCTCGCGCAAGAGGCCGAACTGCTGCTGCCGTTGTGCGCAGGCACGGAACGTTCCGTCGCCGCAACCAAATCGATGGTTGCAGGTCTCGCCGCGGGCGCGAGCCTCGTCGCGGCCTGGCGCGAGGATCGGCAGCTCGCAGACGCCCTCACCGGTCTGCCGGACCTCCTCCGCGGGCAAGGAACGCCGCCGCCCGCGGCGATGCTCGAGAGGCTCGCAAATGCCCGCAGCGCTTTCGTGCTCGGTCGCGGCGCGACGCTTGCGATCGCCGCGGAGGCGGCTCTGAAGCTCAAGGAAACCTGCGCGATTCACGCCGAGGCCTATTCCGCGGCCGAGGTGCTGCATGGCCCGGCCGAGCTTGTGGCCTCGGACTTTCCCGTCATCGCCTTCCTGCCGTCCGACGCAGCCCGCGAAGGCATGCTGCCGACGCTCACGGCGCTGGCCAATGCCGGCGCGACGGTGATTGCAATCGAAGCGGGCGGCGCTGACGAGGCAGATCGTCTCGCTACGGCGAAAGCCGAAGCGACGCTGCTGGAGCCCATCGTCATGATCCACCGCTTCTACCGCCTTGCCGAGGCGCTTGCGCTCCGGCTCGGGCGCGATCCCGACCGCCCGCGCAACCTGCGCAAGGTGACGGAGACTGTTTAATGACCATTCTGTCCGGCGCGCGGATTTTCGATGGTGAGCGTTTTCTCGATGACCACTCAGTCGTCGTCGAAGGCGGGCGCATCGCGGCAATCGTTCCTCACTCCGAGAGACCTCAGGGCGCCGTGCGCGATCTCGGCGGCGGCCTGCTCGCGCCCGGCTATATCGATGTGCAGGTCAATGGCGGCGGTGGCGTCCTGTTCAACGAGGACCCGACAGCCGCAGGCATCGCCCGCATTGCAGCTGCCCATCGCAAGCACGGCACCGTCGGGCTGCTGCCGACGCTGGTGACCGACACGCCGCAGGTGATGGCGGCGGCGATCGCCGCCGCGCGCGAGGCGCGGCATCTGACCCCGGCGACCCTCGGCATCCATCTGGAAGGGCCCTTTCTGGACCCGCACCGCAAGGGCGCGCATGAGCTCCGATACATCCGCGACCTCGAGCCCGGCGACCTCGCGACCATCGCCAATGCGAATTGCGGGGCGGTCATGCTGACGCTCGCGCCCAATCGGGTCCGCGTCGAGAGTATTGTCGAACTCGCGCGGCATGGTGTGCTCGTCTCGCTCGGCCACTCCGATGCAAGCTACGCGGAGGCATGCGCGGCTGTCGAAGCCGGCGCACAGGCGTTTACCCATCTGTTCAATGCCATGAGTGCGCCCGCCGGGCGCGAGCCAGGCATGGTCGGCGCCGCGCTCGATCTCACCGAGGCTTTCGTTGGAATCATCGCGGATGGTCATCACGTGCACGAGGCGAACTTGCGTATCGCCTTCGCCGCCAAGCGCCACGATCGTTTCATGCTGATTACGGATGCAATGCCACCGGCGGCCGGCGGGCCCGATCAATTCGATCTACAGGGCCGCCGCGTGTCTCGTGCAGACGGCTGCCTGCGGCTCGAGGATGGAACGCTCGCAGGCTCGGTTCTAACCATGGACGAAGCCGTACGCTATGCCGTCAACGTCGTGCGACTCGATCTCACCGACGCCCTCGCGATGGCGTCGCGCGTTCCGGCGACGTTTCTCCGGCGCGACGCGGAACTTGGCCGTATCGCACCAGGCTATCTCGCGAGCCTCGTACATCTCGACGACCGTTTGCGCGTGCTCGAAACTTGGATCGAGGGCCGTGCAACCGCCGACGCTCCAAGCGCGACGAGCTGGCAGGCAACACCTGACTGAGGGACCGATCGAGCAATGTCCTCGCCCTCCATTTCGACCGCACAGAATGTTCGCGTTCTCGTGGTTGGCCTCGGCACCATGGGAACCAGCCATGCTCACGCCTACAGATCGGTCGAGGGATTTGAGCTCGTCGGTCTTTGCACCTCCCGCGCAGCGGATCGCGACGATCTCGAGGCCGAGTTTCCCGCTCTTCCGCGCTTCGAAAGCTTCGACGAGGCGCTCACGAGCTTGCGTCCCGGTCGCGCTTCGTCGAGATCGGCCGGACGCTCGGAAAGCCGCTCGTGATGCGCATGAATCTCAACCAGCAGTCTGCGGGCTCCTTCTGGGAGGTTCATAAGAAGCTCATGCGGTCGACTTCGCCGATCGTCGATTGCGGCGTCCATTACGTCGACATCATGTGCCAGGTGACGCGAGCGCGTCCTGTCGCGGTCCACGCGGTCGGGGCGCGATTGACGAGCGAGATCGCGCCGGCCATGTACAATTACGGCCATCTTCACATCACGTTCGACGATGGATCCGTCGGCTGGTACGAGGTCGGCTGGGGTCCGATGATGAGCGAGACCGCTCATTTCGTGAAGGACTTGATCGGCCCGAACGGCAGTGTGTCGATCGTCGCGAAGGAGAGCACCGATGCGGGCGCGCATTCGGCGGACCATGACACGCATACGCGGACCAACGCCCTTCGCATCCATCACGCGGCGCGCGACACCGAAGACCGCTTTGCGAAGCCGGACGAGTTGATCTCGACAGCAGACGAACCCGGCCATCAGGAGCTGTGCGAGCGCGAGCAGCGGCTGTTTCTGAGCGCGATCCGTGGCGAGATCGACCTATCCGAGCATCACGAGGACGCGATCAACTCACTCCGCATCGTCTTTGCCGCCGATGAGAGCGTTCGGAGCGGGGAAGTCGTCCGCCTGTAAATCTGCACCGATCGAATGCGCCGCGCGCCTCTAGCGCGGATCGTCCGCCACGCGCTCCAGCTTCTGCAAGCAACGCGTAGTGCGAACCACGGCCGGCATGTCCTCGTCCGGAAAATTCGTCTTCCAGTCGGTAACGCCGACCTCGCCGACATACATGTCGCCCCTCGAATCCAGCGCGATGCCGTGCGGCGCGAGGAATTTGCCGCTCGCAAGACCGGGGCCATCCTCGCCGCCGAGCCGCGCGAGGCGCTTGCCCTTGGCGTCCACAATCGACAGCCGCGGGCCGAGATTGGGCACCTTGCGGTTGACCGGCATGGCGGGACCCAGCTCGCCGATCACGAAGGTCGGGCTCTTGCCGCCGCCGCAACAGCACAGCGCGCACGGCCGGTGCAGGTTGTTCCACTGCGTCTCGTATTTGCCGTTCCCGTCGAACACCTGCACGCGATGATTCTCGCGGTCGGCGACATAGACCCAGCCATCCGCATCAGTGACGATATTGTGCACGATATTGAACTGGCCAGGGTCGGTGCCGGGCTCGCCCCAGCTCTTGATCAGCTTGCCATCGGGCGTGAATTTGTGAACACGGGCGTTGCCGTAGCCGTCCGAGACGTAGATCTCGCCCTTCGGGGACAGCGCGGTGTGGGTGCAGCGATGGAAGGGATCGCCGCTCATAAAAGGCACGGGTTTTTCGGGAACGCCGATAGTCAGCAAAACCTTGCCGTCGGTCGTGCACTTGCGCACGGTGTGGTCGCCGTCGTCGGTGCAGTAGAGATTATCGTCGGCATCGATATCCAGGCCGTGTGCGCGGTTGAACAGTCCCTCGCCCCAGCTCCGCAAGAAGTTGCCGTCGCGGTCGAGCACCACCATCGGATGGGCGCCGCGGTTGAAGACGTAGATCCGGTCCTTGCTGTCGACGGCGACGGAAGCGACGTCGGTCAGCTGCCAGCCGTCCGGCAGCTTTGCCCAGTTGTCTACGACGCGGTAGCGATGCTCCCCCGTGCCCAGAATGGCTGACACCTGATCTCCCGTCATTGCCTGCTTGCGGCGCGTGACCGCTCAGGCGAAGGTGCAGCCCTTGGACTCCAGCACCTTGCCGATGCCGGAGAGTTCGAGGATGTCCCCGCCGGCCTTGAGCGCCTTCATCACGCCGGCTTCCTTCTCCTCGCGCGCCGCGGACTTGACGCAAACGTCGGCAATGTTCTCCTTCGGCACGATGACGACACCGTCGTCGTCGGCACTCACGATATCGCCGGGGCGGACGGAAATTCCGCCGATAACGATCGGCTGATTGATGTAGCCGAGGGTCTCCTTGACCGTGCCCTTCATGCACAGGCCGTAGGAGAAGACGTTGAAGCCGGTGTCACGCACCGCCAGTCCGTCGCGAACGCCGGCATCCGTGACCAGGCCGACGATGCCCTTGGCGACGCAGGCCGTCGCCAGCACCTCGCCGAAGCCGCCCTGCTCGGGATGATCGCCTGCGCTCACCACGAGCACGTCGCCCGGCTTGGCCAGCGAAATCGCCGTGATCAGCATCATATTGTCGCCCGGATGGCAGCTCACCGTCAGCGCCGGTCCGCAGGCGCGCATCCCGGAATAGATCGGCTTGATCCGGGAGGTCAGTGCGCCCGATCGCCCCTGCGCCTCGTGCAGGGTGGACGGAGGAAACTTCTTGATGCGCTCGACAAGGTCGGCGGCGGGCCGATCGAATGTCCTGATCACATGCACCATGATATCCTCCTTGCGGCCGCGATCGCCGTTACACCTCCATAACCAACCGCCTTGAGGCGGCAAATTCAGATTTTAGGATTGCCGCATCGCATTTCGTTATGGCTCATCCTTCGCGATCGCAACCACGCCGGGAGGGAAATCGAACGGCCCCCAGGTCTTGACGATGATCTCAAGCAATATCTTGTAGACAGCGAATGCGGCATCGGACAAGGCAGCGTTATCGGAAATGCATAGCGACAGCTGCTGCGAGGCCGACGGCGCATTGATCCGCCGAATGCAGAGCTCGTCGAGGTTCGGCAACTCCTTTGCGATCGACATGGGCAGCACGGCCGCCCCCACTCCGGCTGCAATCGCCGAAGACAGGGTCGATTGGGAATGGATCTCGGCGACGATGCGCGGGCGGAGTCCCACCTCGGCGCAGACCCGCTCGACCGTCTGTCGCAGGAAGGATTCCCGATATGGAAGAAGCAGGTCGAATTGCGCGACCTCCGCCGCCGAAACTTCCTCCGGAGGCATCTGCTCCGGATACATGCTGCGAGGCGCGACAAGGTAAAAATATTCGCGCATCAGCGGCTTGTAATCGAGACCGGTCACCGGGCGTTCGCCGTAGAGGACGGCCATATCCATGCTTCCCTTCAGCATCATTTCGCTGAGCATGACCCCGGAGCTATCGTAAATGTGTGGTACGACGCCGGGATAGCGTTCGCGAATCTGCATCAGGAGCGGGGTCGCGAGCAATGCCGCCGAGCTGAGCGGGGCGAGGCCGATCGTCACGTTACCGGTCAACTCCGGCTTGTTGTCCAGAATGGTGCGCCGGGCCTCTTCAATCTGCCGCTGGATCGACTTGGCATAGCGATAGAGGATTCGTCCGGCCTCAGTGGGCTTGACGCCGCGGGCGCTGCGATCGAGCAGCTTGCACTTGAAATCCGCTTCCAGGCTCGCAATGTGCTGGCTGAGCGCCGGCTGCGCGACATTCAGCACCTTTGCCGCGCTCGTCATGCTGCCGAGATCCACGACCTTGATGAATGCCTCCAAACGTTTCGTATCCAATACGGCGCCTCCGGATATCCAGACAGGGAGCAATGCAGCAGCAATAGGCTGAAGCTATGGGATCAGAAGGAAATGTTCTTACCACTTGGAACCTGAGGGGCCTATAGGTAGTGCTGGACTCGTCCGCCGCTCGCGTTGCAGCCGACGCCATTGGGTGGTTGGACGGTAGCAGAGGAGCCCTGTGGATGGGATTTTCGGACTATCGAACGGCCCTCGTGACGGGCGCGTCCTCGGGGATCGGGGCTGCGACGGTTCGCCGCCTGAGTGCGGAAGGGCTTGAAGTCCACGCTGTGGCCCGCGACGCGGCCCGCCTGAGCGCCTTGTCCGCGGAAACCGGGTGCCGCCCCTGCGCCGTTGATATCAGCGACCTCGACGCACTTGCGGCCCTGGCGAAGTCGTCCGAGTTCGACGTCCTCGTTAACAACGCCGGACAGTCGCGGCGTGGCAATATCCTGGACACGACGCCGGAGGATGTCGACGCGCTCGTCGACGTCAATCTGCGCGCGGTGCTGCATCTGACGCGGCTCATCGTGCCGGGCATGGCGCGCCGCGACCGCGGTCATGTCGTCAACATCTCCTCCATCGCCGGCCACTACGCGTTTGGCGGCGGGAACACCGTGTATCATGCCACGAAAGCGGGCATTCACTCGCTGTCGCAGCAACTGCGCGTCGACCTCTTCGGAACCCGGGTTCGCGTCACCGAGATATCGCCGGCCCGGGTCGAGACTGAAGTCTTCGGACGGCTGCTGGGCGATCTGGCCGAAGCCAAGCGCCGCTTCTTCGACGACTATGATTCACTCCAACCCGAGGACATCGCCAATTCGATCGCATTTGCGGTTGGATCGCCGGCGCGCATGAATGTCGCCTTCATGGAAGTCCTGCCGACCCAGCAAGTCGTCGGCGGCCTCAATTTCGCACAGAAGAGCCGGCCGCCGGCAGAGTGACGCATGAACGCCCCGAACTCGATAGGCCGTCAACGCGGAACGTGACTGTGGACCTCCCCAAAATCGAACAACTCGTGGATCTGGTTGCGCGCTCCGCCATCGCGGAGCTGGACCTGACGCAGGACGGAACCCGCATCCGCATCCTCAAGCGCACGTCTGCGGGAGCGCCGCCAGTCCCGGCCCATCCCACAAGTGGAGGCAGTGCGCAGGCCCCCACCCCCAATCACCAAGAGAGCCCTCCTCGCGATGCTACCGCTTCGGCCATCGCCGACATTGTCGTGCCCGCACCGATGCACGGTGTGTTCTACCGGGCCGCAGCGCCGGACGAGCCGCCGCTTGTCGAGGTCGGCGCGAGGATCGAAGCCGGGCAGAAGATCTGCATCATCGAGGCGATGAAGACCTTCATCGACATCGCCGCCGAGGCGCCGGGCGTCGTGCTTGAGATCCTGGCGGAGAACGGTGATGAGATCGAAGCGGGTCAAGCGCTGTTTCGGATCGGTCCTGCGGGTTCATCCTGATGTTCGACAAGGTCCTGATCGCCAATCGCGGCGAGATCGCGCTTCGCGTCCAGCGCGCCTGTCGGGCGATGGGTCTCAAGACAGTCGTCATTCACTCGGAGGCGGACCGCGACGCGCGTTATGTCGCACTCGCTGACGAGGCGCTCTGCATCGGGCCGGCGCCGGCGAGCAACACGTATCTCAACGCGGCGGCGATCCTGCTAGCGGCCGAGGTCAGCGGCGCCCAGGCGATTCACCCGGGTTACGGGTTCCTCTCGGAGAGCGCGGAGTTCGCCGAACGGGTCGCGCGCGCCGGTCTCACCTTCATCGGCCCTCCCGCGGACTGTATCCGGACCATGGGCGACAAGGTTGCGGCCAAGCGCGCGATGCGGATGGCGGGCGTACCTTGCGTGCCCGGGCCGGACAGCGCCCTGCCGGATGATCCGTCGGAGGTGCGCGTGATTGCGCGGGACATCGGATATCCCGTGATCGTCAAGGCCGCCGGCGGCGGCGGCGGACGCGGCATGCGGATCGTGCGCAACGAAGGTGCGCTGGACGAGGCGCTTGCGCTGACACGCGCGGAAGCGAGCAAGGCCTTCAAAAACGCTGCGGTTTACATCGAAAAATTCCTCGAAAAGCCCCGCCACATCGAGATTCAGGTGTTGTGCGACCAGCACGACAATCATCTTTGGCTCGGCGACCGCGACTGCTCGCTTCAGCGCAGGAATCAAAAGGTCGTCGAGGAAGCTCCCGCGCCCGGAATCGATCGCGCGCTGATCGAGAAGGTGGGCTCAAGCTGCGTCGAGGCTTGCCGGCGGATCGGCTATCGCGGCGCCGGCACCTTCGAATTCCTCTACGAGAACGGACAGTTCTTCTTCATCGAGATGAACACGCGCGTTCAGGTAGAGCATCCCGTCACCGAGATGACGACTGGGATCGACATCGTCAAGGAGCAGATCCGCATCGCGCAGGGTAAGTCGCTACAAATCTTGCAAGCCGACGTCGCACGTGTCGGCCATGCGGTCGAATTCCGCATCAACGCCGAGGACCCCACCACTTTCGCGCCCTCGCCCGGCACGGTGACGCGCTGGGACGTTCCCGGTGGCATCGGTATCCGCGTCGATACGCATATCGCCGCCGGCGCGAGCGTTCCCCGCCATTATGACTCCCTGATCGGCAAGCTGATCGCTCATGGCAGCACCCGCGATGAAGCGCTGGCGCGTGCACGCGTCGCCTTGTCCGAACTGCGCGTCGAAGGTATCCGAACCAATGTGCCGCTGCATCAGGCGATCCTGTCCGATCCGACGTTCTGCGGCGGTGGCTACGACATCCATCATCTCGAGCACTGGATGAATGCGCGGGTGGCCGCGCAATGACGACGCCGCGGATCAGCCTGCTCGGCACATCAGCTCTCCTGTTCGAGGCGCCCGGAGCGTTCGACCTGCCGCATCAGCGGCGCATCTGGTCGCTGGCAGCAATGGCGTCGAAATGGCAAGGAATCCGCGAGGCCATTCCCGGCATCACCAATTTGATGCTGACATTCGAGACGCCGCCCCGCGAGTTGGACACCTTGATCGCTGCGCTCAACGACGGCTGGGACGCGGCGGAAGGCCTCGCGATCGGCGGCCGCGAGATCAGGCTGCCAGTCACTTACGGCGGTGAGATCGGAGCATCGCTCCAGTCCGTCGCCGATCATTGCGGCCTGTCGGTCGACGATATCGTGTCGATCCATGCGGCGCCGCTCTACACGGTCTTCGCGCTGGGCAGCCATCCCGGCTACTGTTACCTCGGCGGCATGGATCCGCGCATCACCATGCCGCGGCGGCAGACGCCGCTGCAACGTTCCGCGGGCGGCTCGGTATCCATCGGCGGATCGCAGACGGGCGTCTCCGCATCACCCGGCCCCAGCGGCTGGCACGCCATCGGACACACGACTTGGACGTTCTTCGATCCGTCCCGGCCGACACCAGCCGCGCTCGCGCCGGGCGATACGATCCGCTTCGAGATCAAGCGGGTGATCCGTTGATCGAGATCCTGTCAGTCACAGGTCCTGCCAGCGTCCAGGATCTCGGCCGCTTCGACCAGTATCGCTTTGGGGTGGGCACGTCGGGCGCGATGGACGACGTCGCCCTGCGCGTCGGCAACATCGTTCTCGGCAACGACGAGAACGCCGCTGGCATCGAGATTCCGATGACGCCATTCAAACTCCGTTTCGGCCGGGACATGGCCTTTGCGCTCACGGGGGCCGGTGTCGAGGCCGAGATCGCAGGACGCGCAATCCCGCCATGGTGGCGATTGCACGCCCGCGCCGGAGATATTCTGAACATCAAGGCAATGTCCTGCGGCGCACGAAGCTATCTGACTGTCAGCGGCGGCATCGACGTGCCTGTGGTGCTGGGCTCGCGCAGCACGCAATTTCGCGGCGAATTCGGCGGCTTGCACGGACGGCCGCTATTGCCCGGCGACTCCCTGCCCTGCACGGCCTCCACCACGACCATCGGCGAGCTCGGGATCGAGCCGGCCGACATCACGCTGGCGCGGTCGAACGCTGCCGCGGACGAGACCATCGTCAGGGTCGTAATCGCCGGCGAATACGACGCGTTCGACGCAGCCACGCAGGAGCTGTTCTGGTCCAGCAGCTGGAAGATCACGCCCCAGAGCAACCGCTACGGCTACCGCCTGCAAGGCCCCGCCGTGAAGCCGAAAGCGCCGATCGAGAAGCGCTCGCACGGCATCGTCCCCGGCGTCATCCAGATTCCGCCCAATGGACAGCCCATCATCCAGATGCGCGACGCCCAGACGTCCGGCGGCTATCCAAAGATCGCGACCGTGATCCGGGCCGACCTGTGGCGCGTCGGGCAGGCGCGGCTCGGCGGAAGGTTGCGGTTCGAGCAAACCGCCTACGCCGATGCCCTTGCAGCCGAGGATGGGATGTCGGCCTATCTCGATCGGCTGAGGACCAACGTCCGTCTTGTCGAGGAGATCCGAACATGCCGATAGAGATGACCGATGTCGAGCGTCTAGCGCAGATCCTCGAAAGGTCCGGTGTCGACGCGATCGAGATCGAGGAGCCGGGACTGTCCCTGAAGCTCGTCGTGGAGAAAAGCGCCCGGATGGCCGCGTCTCCGACGCCTGCCGCCGCGGCCGGCCCTGCCACAGACCATTCCGTACTTGCGAAAGCCAATGTCGCAGGACATTTCCTTGCGGCTCATCCCTGGCGGGACAAGCCGTTCGTCGCGCCCGGCCAGCGCATCGAGGCCGGCGCGATCGTTGGCTTGGTCAAGATCGGATTGCTGTACGCCCCCATCGTTGCGCCGGCCGCCGGCACCGTCGATGCCGTGATCGCGGAGACCGGCGCAACGGTCGGTTACGGCACCCCGATTGCGCGCATCCGCCCGCTCGCCGAAAGCAACCCGATCAATTGAGCAATACGGTTGCGGGCGTGACTTCGCCGCCGCCCTGCTCGATCACGCGGCGCACCGTGGCGGCGAGACCGACTGATCCAGGCGTGTCGCTGTGGATCAGGATCGAGCGTGCCTCAACCTTGATCGACTTGCCCTCGATGGTCTGCACCGTTCCGCTATCAAGGAACCGCCTGACCCTGTCAGCCACGGCCTCCGGTGACGTGATCACCGAGTTCGGAAGCTTGCGGGACACCAGATGGGCGTTCTCGTCATAGGCCCGATCAGCCAGGAACAACGTCAGGACACGCAGGCCCACCTTGCGCGCGGCACGTACGATCTCGGCGTCAGGCTGTGAGAAAACGATGAAATCGCGATTGATGGTCGCAATTGCGCGGGCGACGACGTCGGCCATGTCGGCGTCCGCATTGACCATGTTGCCCATGGCAGCGTGGAAGCTGACATGGGTCACGCGATGGCCGGCATTGGCCGCGATCGCCTGCAACGCACCGATTTGATAGACCATGTGCTTTTCGAGCTCGGCGGCGTCCATCAGGATCACGCGACGGCCAAATCCGAGCAGATCGGGCAGGCCTGGATGGGCGCCGACCTCGACCCCCTTCTGCTTCGCCAGGCGGACCATACGATCCATGATGATGGGATCGCCGGCGTGGAAGCCGCACGCCACGTTGGCGGACGAGATGATGCCCATCAGCGCCTCGTCGTCGCAGATGCGGTAATTGCCAAAGCCTTCGCCCATGTCTGAATTGATGCCGACTTTCATGTTCGCTTCCTGCTCTTGTTCTTGTTGACGTCCACTCAAAGCGCTCGATACAGATCCGCGGTCGCACGCAACTTCGCGATGTAGTCGTTGACGGGAGCCATGGCCGCGACCGCGTCCTGGTAGCTCACCTCGCTGAAGGCGATGAACGACCCCGGCGCCGCCTGGCCGAGGCGCCAGAGATCAGCCTGGATCACGGCGGCCATCTTCGGATAGCCGCCTGCCGTGTTGGCGTCGCTCATCTGGATGATCGGCTCGCCGGCCGGCGGCACCTGCACGACGCCGGCCACAACGCCATGCGAGCGCATCTCGGCCGGTGTGTCCAATGTCAGCCTGTCTCCGGTGAGGCGATATCCGCCCCGGTCGCTTCGGGCACTGATCTTCCATCTCGTGGACCAGAACGTCGCCTGCATCGCCTCCGAAAACAAATCATACTCTCCGGCCCGCATGACGCGTATCCGCAGCGCGCGGTCATCCGTTTGACCGACGCCCGCGATTGCGACATCCGGCGGCGCGACGCCGAAATCGAAGCGGCCGGCGGTTTCGCATTGTGTCCCGCCGACCGGCACGACGTCGCCGGCTTGCAGGGCGCGTCCCTCAAACCCACCGAACCCGGCGCGCAAATGGGTGCTGCGCGAGCCAAGCACGCGCGGCACGTCGACGCCCCCTCCGAACGTCACGTAAACGCGCGCGCCGCGCTTCGGCGCGCTGATCGCGAGGATGTCGCCCGCCCTCGCCCGCCTGCACCACCATGATGGAACAGCGGCTTCCGCCAATGTGGCATCGTGATCGGCACCGGTGAGTGCAAACGTGGTGTCGGCCCCAAATCGCAGGCGGAAAGGAAACGTCTGGATCTCGATGCCAGCGGCATCGCTCTCGTTACCGAGCAGCACGTTGCCGGCCTCAAGCGCGACGGGATCCATGGCACCGGACGGGCTGACACCCAGGCGGCGCGCGCCATTGCGGCCCTGATCCTGGATGGTATTGAACGCGTGGCTAGTCAGTATTTCGATCATAGCTCGATCCGATCGATCCTGAATTTGACACGGTCGCCCGGCAGCATGAGTGACGGTTGTGTCCGCCGCGGATCGAAACTCGCAACGGGTGCCCAGCCAATCGCATTCCAGCCGTTCGGGCTGGTCAAGACCGCGACGCCGGTCTGCATCCCGCCGATGGTCACCGAGCCCGCGCTCATGTTCAACGAGGGTACGGACTTCCGTGGCATGTAGATACGCGGATCAAGACCATGGAGGTAACCGAACCCCGGCGAGCTCGCGACCGCGCAGACCGTATATTCGCCATCGCTATGAATCCTGATCACGTCCCGTTCGGATAGTCCCGCGCGCGTGGCGACCGCAGGCAGGTCGAAGCCGTGCTCACCACCGTAGACGACGGGAATCTCGATCAACTTGCCGTCCGCCTTGCGGCCTGGCAGGCGGTGCCACAGCTCGACGATCGACGCACCGAGCACGCCGATGTCGTCAGGCGGCTGCTCGAATACCAGCAACACATTGGTGACGCCGATGACGGCCTCTTGAACATTCGGCCAGGACGAAAGCGCATCGGCGAGCGCCCATATGCGTCCCTGCTGAACCATGTCAAACTCACCCGGCGCCTCGACCAGCATCGCCAGTGTGCCGATCAGGCTGATCTTCGGGCTTTTCTCGATTGCGCCGACAAAGGGAGCGCTGGACTGGTTAATCGACAAAAGGGCCTCACTGGTCCAACGCCTATCGCGCTGCCACCCTCAAGTCTAGCCAAGCAGCAAAAGCCAATCCAAGATCATGTTCGTCTGCGGGTATAAGGGATGTCGATTGCCCACAAGATGACTGGTTGAGCTTTCCCAACATGCGTCCGCGCGGAGCGGTCCGATACCGCACACAGCGGTCCCAACCGCACCTGCAGCGCTCGCTCCGAACTTCAGTGACGCGCGATGACGTGATTGCTTGGAGTCTCCCATCGCGCGACGACCTCTTCGCCCACCGCGTATCGAAGCCCGGCCTGTTGCGACTGATTTTGCTCGAACACGACGATCTGTCCGCCACTCGGCGTCTTGAGGTAATAGTGACTGACGAATCCGCGATAGATCGCCTGATCGACACGTGCCATCACACTGTTCGCGCGCTGTGCCGCCGGATTCTGGCCGACCTTCTCGACAACGATCGCCTCGGGCCTGATCGAGACCATGACGTCATTCGCCGATGGCGATATCTGGTCGACCTGAAGGCTCAATTCAGGCGACACACGAATGACTGCTCCGCTCCCATTTCGCTGTTCGACGAGGCCTTCAAACAGATTCGACGCACCGATGAACTTTGCAACGAATTTCGAGGTCGGACGCTGGTAAATTTCGGTCGCGGAGCCGACCTGCTCGAGCTTGCCATCGCGCATCACCACGATCTTGTCCGCCATCGTCAGGGCTTCGTCCTGGTCGTGGGTCACCATGATGGTCGTCAGGCCAAGCCTCCTCTGAAGGGCGCGCAATTCGACCTGCATGCTCTCGCGGAGCCCCTTGTCGAGCGCTCCAAGCGGCTCGTCGAGCAGCAGCATCGCCGGCTCGATCACCAGGGCACGCCCTAGCGCGACGCGCTGTTGCTGACCACCGGAGAGCTGGGCCGGATAGCGCTTCCCGAAGCTGGATAGCTGGACGAGATTGAGAGCCTCGCCCACCTTCCTTGCGGCATCGGCCTTGGATATCCCGCGCATCTCAAGGCCGAATGCGATGTTCTCCTCGACGGTCAGGTGAGGAAACAGCGCGTAGTTCTGGAACAGCATCCCGACGTTGCGGCGGTGTACCGGAACATCGGTCATCCTCTTGTCGTTCACGAAGACATCGCCGGATGTCGGACGGATCAACCCCGCGATCATGCGCAGGCAGGTCGTCTTGCCGCATCCGCTCGGACCGAGCAGCGCCACCATGTGGCCCGGCTCGATCGTGAGCGATACGTCATCGACCGCGACGGTTCGATTGTATTCCTTGCAGAGGCGATCAAGCCTGACTTCGGACGACCTCATGGCACCCCCGCTCAGCTCGTGAACACCTGATTGTAGCGCTCCAGCCAGGGGCCGCGGCGCGGAACGATGAAGTTCCAGTCCGGCGTGAACAGCCCGAGATCGGTTGCCTTGGTGTCGGGATAGGCAAGGAACTTGGCTGTCTCCGGCTTGAAGTCGATGCCGCCCACCGAGGGCGCGCTGAGGGTCTGCTCGGACAGCATCTTGGCGACCGAGGGCTCGAGAATGCGGTTGATCAGGGCACAAGCGAGTTCCGGCTCGGGCGCATTCTTGACCAGTGTCATGCTGTTGATGCCCGTGAACGCGCCTTCCTTGGGGAACGTCATGTCGATCGGCATGCCCTTCGCCGTGTGCGGATAGATCGCCTTCGAGTATTCAATGCCGCCGATTGTCGCCTGGCCCTGGGCCACCTGAAGCACCTGTGCCTCGCTGTCGTAGATCGTCAAGACGTTGGGCTTGAGAGCCGCGAGCTTGTCCCAACCGCTGTCGACCAGGTATTGCGCTTCCTTCAGCGGCTTGCCCGTCGTGAGCGCCGTCGCCACGATGAGCATCAGCACGCTCTGGGTATTCTTGGGTGTATTCAGCAGAATCTGCTTGCGATACTTCGCGTCGAAGATCTGCTCATAGCTCTCGAGCGGCTTCGTCACCTGCGGATTGATGAACATAGCCGCGCTGGAGATCGAGAAACCTACGCCGTAGCCGTCCTCAAAGAGGTAGCGCTTATAGACCTTCTCGAGGTTGGGAATCTTGGCGGCGTCGAGCTTGTCGATCAGCCCTTCCTGCTTGGCCTGGGGGATGCCTACGTCATCCATCATCATCATGCTGAAGCGCGGCGTGTCGCGGGTCGCGCGCAGCGCGGCGATGTTGGAGAGGGTCGCGCCTTCAATCGTGAAGACGCGGCACTTGAACTCGGCCTCGAACTTGGGAATGACCTCCTTCTGGATCAGTTTGCCCAGCGCCGAGTTGTAGACGCCGACATGCAGTTGCTTGGCATCCTGCGCCCACGACCGACTGATAATCGTCGGGAAGGCAACCGCGGATGCACCGGCTTTGATGAGAGTCCGACGGGTAAGGCTCATGATTCCAATCTCCTTCTACGAATAGACATCAGGCGGCCAACGCGCGACGCAGGCCTACCAACTTCTCCAACAACAGGACTCCGACCATCGCCATCAGGATGATGATCGTCGACATCGCGGGCACGGAAGGGTCAAAGACATTGACCAGTTGCCGCATCAGGACGAGCGGCACGGGCGAGTACTCGGAATTCGCCAGCCACATCGTGACCGGATAATTGTCAAAGGACACCATGAAGGCGAACAGCCCGCCGGCGGCGACGCCGGAGGCGATCTGCGGCAGCGTCACGCGCCAGAAGGTCGTGAGCCGGTTCGCCCCGAGCGTCCGCGCGGCATCCTCCAGATTTTCGTCCACGAGCTGAAGGCTGGTGACGACGGTGCGGATGACATAGGGCGAGGTCACGACCACGTGCCCGATCAGGAGATTGAGCCGCGCATCCTGGGAACCAAGCTTGGTCAGGACCTGAAGCAGCGCCAGGCCCGTTATCAGTGCCGGGAAGATCAGTGGCGAGAGCAAGAACCCCTTGATCGCCGCCAGACCGAAGAAGTTGCCGCGTACCAGCGCAAAGGCCGCGGGTACACCGAGCAGGAGCGATCCTGCCGTCGTGCCAAGCGCGAGCAGGATGCTCAGCCGCATCGCCTCGAGGAAATCGCGGTCCTGGAGAACCTTGGCATACCATTTCAGCGTAAACCCTTGCGGAGGAAACGTCACGAAATAGGAATCGGAGACCGACACCGCCATCACGAGGAGAAGCGGCGCCAGGATGAACAGCATCATGCCGGCGGTGATGGTGTAGAGGATGAAGGCGCCGAAGCCGGAAAACCGCTCGTCCATCACTCGGGCCTCCTGAGACGCCGGCCTTCCAGCAGCCACATCGAGACACCATTGACCGCGAGGACGAGGCCGACGAGAACGAGGGCAATCGCGGCGCCGAACGGCCAGTCGTAGACGACGAAGATCTGCTGCTCGATCAGGTTACCGAGCATGACCGCCGAGGCGCCGCCCAGGATCGCGGGAATGACAAAGGAGCCGGCGGTGAGCGAAAACACCAGGGTAAAGCCCGCCACGAAGCCCGGCATGCTCAATGGGAGCGTCACCCGGAGGAACACCCTCCACCATGGCGCGCCAAGCATCCGGGCCGCGTCTTCGAGATTGGGATCGATCTTGCCGAGCGCCGACGCCAGCGGCAGAACCATCATTGGGAAGAACACGTGCAGCGACCCGATGACGACGGCCGCTTCGGTGTACAGAACCGACAAGGGCGCGTCGACGACATGCAGCGTCATCAGGATCCAGTTCAACATCCCCTTCGGACCATTCTGAAGGATCAGTTGCCATCCATATCCGCGCACGACCACACTGACGATCAAGGGCGCAATGACGATCAGCGTAATGATCCGCGTGATCATCGGACGGCTCTTGACCATCACCAGCGCGACTGGATAGGCGAGTACCGTCGCGAGCACTGAGGTGATGATGCTGATCCGCAGCGTCGTCCAAAGCACACGCGCATAAAGCTCGACGTTGATCAGACGTGCGTAGTGCGCAAGCGTGAACGGGCGCCCGATGATACCGCGGCTGTCCTGCGTCTGGATACTCGAAAGCAACAGCTGGATCGCAGGATAAAAGAAGAAGTACGCGAGGAATGCCAGCATCGGGACGGCCAGGAGCCCGACCGGCAAAGCCAGACGCCAGCGCGATCCCCGCCGGGCCGCCGGTGGAGCCTGGGCACCCAAAACCGCCACCGCGTCCTCGCTGGTGGTCATCGCTGGCCGTCCTCGACTGCGCGATACCAAGGCCTACCCCTCTTTCTACGAAGCTTATGCGTCGGCATCCTACAGGACCAAGAACATCTTCGTTTGGGGGCATTAAGAACGATTATGACAATTGGTTCGGCATCCTGCTCCGATCCTGATCGACGCATGCCGCTGGCTGTACCTTTCGCCGCTCCGCCGGCTCACCCCCGGACCTCTCGATGCCCGGTCAGCGCAGGCTTTCGCAGAAGTTCGCGATGCGCCGGCAGCCCTCCTTGAGCGATTCGGTATCGGTCGCGTAGGAGATGCGAAAGTAAGGGCTCATGCCGTAGGCGCCGCCGTGCACCACCGCGACATGCTGCTCTTCCAGCAGCGCCGAGATGAAGTCGGCATCGGTTTCCAGCCGCCGCCCGGCTTTCGTGGTCTTGCCGATGCAACCGGCGATGTTCGGGAACACATAAAATGCCCCCTGGGGCTTATGGCAGGTGATGCCGGGGATCTGATTGAGGAGCTTCACCACCAGATCGCGACGATCGCGATAGATATCCGCGCGATCCTTCAGGAAATCCTGTGGACCGTCCAGAACCGCGACCGCAGCCGCCTGGCTCAGGGTGCAGATTCCGCCGGTCGCCTGACCGTGGACGTTGTTCATCGCCGCGATCAGGTCCTTCGGGCCACCGCAATAGCCGACCCGCCAGCCCGTCATGGCGTACGCCTTGGACGCGCCATTGACGGTCACGACGCGATTCTTCAGCCTCGGCTCAACCTCCGCGATGGTGCAGAACTCGAACCCGTCATAGGTGAGATGTTCATAGATGTCGTCGGTGAGGATCCAGACGTCGGGATATTTCAACATGACGTCGGCGATCGCGCGCATCTCGTCGCGCGTGCATGCCGCACCGGTCGGATTGTTGGGGAAATTCAGGATCAGCCACTTCGTCCTGGGCGTGATCGCCGCCTCCAGGTCGGCCGGGCGGAGCTTGAACTGGTTGTTCTCCGGGCACGGCACGGCAACAGGCATCGCCTCGGCAAGGAGCACGATGTCCGCGTAGGTGATCCAGCCGGGCGCTGGAATGACCACCTCATCGCCGGGATTGCAGGTGGCAAACAGCGCGTTGAAGATGATCTGCTTGCCGCCATTCGCGATCAGGATCTCGTCGAGGGCGTAGTCGAGATTGTTCTCGCGCTTGAACTTGCGCTGGACCGCGGTCCTGAGCGCGACGGTCCCAGGCTGCGCCGGATATTTGGTGTCGCCGGCAAGAGCCGCCCGATGCGCGGCATCGATCGCATGCGGCGGCGTCGGAAAGTCGGGCTCGCCGGACGACAGGCCGACAATCTTGACGCCTGCATCCCGAAGCTCGCGCGCCTTGTCCGTCATCGCCGCCGAAGCCGACACCTTCACGGTCTTCAGGCGGTTAGCGAGTTCAGGCATTGTCAGCTCCACTTGTCATTTCTCTCAATCGCGCGGCCTCGGATCGGCTCGCGAATCGCAATTCGCCGACGACCTGGAACGTAGGTACGACCTCGATCATCGCGACGTTCATCCGCGCCGGAGACCCGATCGCGAACGCAATGGCATCCGCGATATCCTCGGACTGGAGTGTTTCGAACGCCCCGACGAAGCGGGCATCCGGGTTGTCGGCGGCATTCTGGTTCTGGAAGATGCTCGTCGCGACACGCCCCGGTGATATCTCGGTGACGCGAACGCAGGTCCCGTAGAGATCGACGCGCAACTGCTGCGACAGCGAATGAACACCGGCCTTCGTCGCGTGATAGGCCACGGATGAATTGAATGTCGTTGCATTCTCGCCGAAGGCGTAGTGGCCGGCGATCGAGGAGACGTTGACCACGTGGCCTCGGTTGCGCCTCGCCATGCCTGATACGATCAGCCGCGTCAGGTGCAGGACCGCGCGCAGGTTGACGTCAACCAGCGTGTCCACGTCGTCCGGCGCGGTATCCAGGATATTGCTGCGCCGCGACTGGCCGGCATTGTTGATGAGAACGTCGAACTCGGTCGAGGCAGCAAGCTGCGTCAAGGCATCGAGGTCGTTCACATCGACGGCATAGACGCGGCAGCCGGTCTCGGCCGACAGGCTTGCCAGCCGGCGAATGTCGCGTGCCAGCGCGTGAACCTCGAGCCCCTCGGCGCAGAGGCTCCGAACCGTCGCAGCCCCGATACCCGAGGATGCGCCCGTCACCAACGCCGTTCGATAGTCCGAAAATCCCATCCGCGGGCTCTTTTGCGGTCAAGCAGAGCGGCGGAAAGCTACGTGCGGAGGCGGACGCACGCATAGAGCGGATTTGTTCTGCCCTCATAAGGACATCCAATATCCCCCCTCGGAGCCACTCACCGGGGAGCCATAAGCGCGCCCGATACCGGCAGAGTGAATTTCTCTTACTCGCCTCCAGTCATGTCCCCTTACATTTCGCGAGGCACTTGGCTCACCCATGGGAGACGGACTCGGATGCTGGAGGTCGCCAATCGGATTGTCATGGTCTCGGGTGCTTCGCGCGGCATAGGACGCGCAGTCGTCGAGCGGCTCCTGGCGTCAGGTTTTCGCGTATCGGCGGGACTTCGCGATCCGAGCCGGCTCAAGGAGACCGACAGGCTGATGACGCACCGCTATGACGCCGAAGACGCCAAGAGCCCGATCTCCTGGGTCAACGCAACGATCGCACGGTGGCGCGGCATCGATGCCATCGTCAACGCGGCCGGGATCAATCCCAGGGTCCGCGTCTCCGACGAGGGCGAGAGCGAACTGGATGAGATGTGGCGGGTGAACGTCAAGGGTCCTCTGCGCCTCGTCCGAGCGACTCTCCCTCATCTGGCCGTCTGCGGCCATGGGCGGGTTATCAATCTGGGGTCGCTCGCCGGAAAGCGCGTGGGAAGCAATGTCGGCTATGCCATGACAAAATTCGCCGTCGTCGCACTCACCCACGGCATTCGCCGGGAAGGGCGCGCGGCAGGCATCCGAGCAACAGTGATCTGCCCGGGCTATGTTGCCACCGACATGACGCTGAATGACGACGAGATTCCTCGCCATGAGATGAGCCAGCCGGGCGACATCGCGCGGCTGGCGGAGACCGCGCTCATGCTGCCGAACAACGCGTCGGTCTCCGAGATGCTCGTGCACTGCCAGTTCGAGCCGATGCTCTAGGGCCTGGCCGGAACCGCCGCGTCGCGGCAGGGACTGGCGCGAACAGGAGGGCAAGCGCCGGTCAAGAAACCGCCGCCGGCAGCGGTTTGCGACCGAGGATGGCATCGGACGCCTTCTCCGCGACCATGATGGTCGGTGCGTTCGTATTGCACGAAGGAACGAACGGCATCACCGAAGCGTCGACGACACGCAGGCCATCCATGCCGCGGACTTTCAGATCGGGCGTCGTCACGGCGTTCTCGCCCGAGCCCATCGCGCAAGTGCCGACAGGATGGTGATCCGTCTTGCAGGACCGGTAGGCATATTGCAGCAGGTCTTCCTCACTCCTGATGCCGTCGCCTGGCAGCCGTTCGGCGAGCACGAATGGTTTCAACGCCGGCCGGCTGAGGATGTCGCGGGCCATCTGCAGGCCCTTCAGCGCGCACTTCCGGTCGTATGGATCCGACCAGTAGTTGGGATCGATGAGGGGCGCGGCAGCGGGATCCGCGTTTGCAAGCCGGACCGTGCCGCGGGAGCGCGGGCGCAAGAACGCTGAGTTTAGTGTAACGCCGGGATTGCGCATCGCCGCGACGCCGGCCTCGATACCGGATCCGAGCCCAAGGTGGAACTGAATATCCGGCGAACGCGCCTCCTTGTCCGCGTACCAGAACCCACCCGTCTCGAACAATGTCGACGTGACCGGGCCGGTCTTGAACAGAAGATATTGCAGCCCTGCCCAAGCCGTCCGATGCGGTTGCGCCACGCGATCATAGGTGTGATCGCCGGTGCATTCGCAAATGGCGTAGAGATCGAGATGATCCTGCAGATTGGCGCCAACGCCTGGCAAATCATGAACGACCGAGACCCCCGCTGCCGCCAGTGCGTCGGCGGGACCGATGCCGGAAAGCTGCAACAGCCTCGGCGAACCGATGGCGCCGCTGCAAAGAACAACCTCACGTTTGGCGCGAAGGGTCTCAACGCGGCCCGAGACCCCGACCTCCACGCCGACGGCGCGGCGGTTTTCAACCAGTATCTTCAATGTGGGCGTGTTCAGCCTGACCGTAAGATTCTTTCGCGAGCGCACCGGATTGAGATAGGCGCTCGCCGTCGAAGAGCGCTCGGCATTGCGCGTCGTCAACTGGTAGTGACCGATGCCGTCCTGCACCGCGCCGTTGAAGTCATCATTGAACGGAATGCCGGCTTCCTGCGCCGCGCGCAGGAACGCGAAGCTGATCGGCGGCGGATTGACCGGATAGGAAACGCCGAGCGGTCCGCCGTAGCCGTGATAATCATTGACGAGCCGCTGGTTATCCTCGGCACGCTTGAAATAGGGCAAGACGCAGCGATAGGACCAGTCCGCGCAGCCCGCTTCGGTCTCCCAGGCGTCATAATCCTTCGCGTTGCCACGCGTATAAAGCTGGGCGTTGATGGACGACCCGCCGCCGATAACCTTGGCCTGCGTGTACCAAATGACGCGTCCATTCAGATGTTTCTGGGGCACGGTGCTCCACCCCCAGCTGGCGACGCCCTTCGTCATCTTGGCGAAGCCGGCCGGCATGCGAAACAGCATGCTCGTATCCGGACCACCCGCCTCGACGAGCAGGACTGTGATCGTCGGATCCTCGCTCAGCCGATTGGCGAGCACGCAACCGGCGGAGCCGCCACCGACGATGATATAGTCGTAGACCATTGGTCCTCCGGTCAAATATCCTTGCCGGCAATGTGGCTAGCGACGCGAAGCGCCTGGGCTGCGATGGTCAGCGCCGGGTTGACCGCCGCCGACGTCGGCAGGCACGAGGCGTCGACCACGAAAAGATTTGGATGGTCGTGGGCACGGCAATACGGATCGAGCGGCGCCTCTGCGGGATCGAGGCCGATCCGCACCGTGCCGCACTGATGTGACGGCGTCCGGCGGTCGAACGCACGCGCGAGCACGATCGGGTAGCCCGCGGCGCGAAGCCGCTCGCGCAATTTCGCGACCAGGGCAAGATGCGAAGCCCAGTTGCTGCGTTTCCAATCCAACCGAATTCCGGCGCCATCAAGCGTGACGCGGCTGTCGGGATCGGGCAGATCCTCGCTCATGGCGTAGAAGTCGACAGCGTGCCGACTGAGCCAGTTCAATGCGAATTCAGGCACCTGACGCAGATTGGCCTTGAGGATCTGACCGCTTACCCGACCGAGCAGCTGGATGTTGCCGAGCGGCGGCCCGCCCGCCCCGTCGTCGAGATAGAAATCATTGACACCGAACGTCTTCTGATAGACCGAGTCGTTGATCGTTCGCGGGTCGACCGCCAATATGGCCGACGAATTGTGGTTCATGAAATGCCGGCCGACTTTGCCGCTTTTGTTGGCAACGCCGCGCTCCGAAGACCGCAACAATAGCGCAGCCGAATTGACCGCGCCGGCGGAAAGCACGATCAGCCCGGCCTTCAGAAGGTGCCGCTCGCCGCCGATGTCGCATTCGACGCCTTCGGCGTGCTTGCCGTCGGGCGCCATGATCAGGCGCTGGACCTTCGCGCCCGTTTTCAGCGTGACGTTGGGATGCGCGAGCGCGGCGGTAAGCCCGCATGTCTCGGCGTCCATCTTCCCGGTCCGCGCATCAGGAAACGCGTCCCAGGGCGTTGCCGCGCGTTTCATCCAGGCCCTGATGTCGACACCCAGAGGGAGCGACGCCGGGTGCAATCCCGCTCGCCGCAGTCGTTCGCGGGTTGCGGCGATCGCCGGCTCATCAGGGATGGCTGGCAAAGGATAGGGTGCGGAATGACGCGGTTCCGTGGGATCATCGCCGAGCTCACCGCAGACGCGATAAAGGCCCTCGGCTTTCGTGTACCAAGGCTCCAATTCGTCGTAGTCGAACGGCCAGCCTGGAGTCTTCCCTTCGGCGTGCGCAATCGGATGGAAGTCGCAGGCGCGATATCGGATCAGAACCGCCCCGTAGAACTTGCTGTTTCCGCCGACATAATAATAGTTGCCGGGGTTGAACGGCTGACCCGCTCCGTCTGTCCACGTTTCGGTTGGACGATAAAAGCCGTCTTGGAAGATGGCCCGCGCGTCGCGCGTCTCAGACGTATCTTTCAGCTGTTCGCCGCGCTCCAGAATGACGATACGGGCGCCGGTCGGCGCGAGGCCGGCAGCAAGCGTCGCGCCACCCATCCCTGATCCGACGATGATCACGTCGGGACTTGAGGTTTGGCTCAATAGCGTCGGCTCCTCGCGACAGGACGTTCATGGCAGTGACCAACAGTCCCCATGCCGGTCAGCAACAGGGGTCGGTAGCGGCAGCTTAAATTCGGTGCGTCGTAGCAGGGTCGAACAGGACTGCCTTGTCGAGGTTCAGCGCAAACACCTGGCTCTGCCCGACACGAATGTCGGAATCCGACCGCATCCGCGCGGTGACCTCTCGGCCTGCGATCGAGGTGACCACGAACGTATCCGATCCGGCCGGTTCGACGATCTCGACATCGCTCGTGAAGGTCGTGACGCTCTTCGATTTCGCGCTCACACTTTCGACATCGCTGACGGCTTCTGGACGAATGCCGAAGATGACCCTTGCGCCCTCCCCGAGCGCTTCCACGTTCGCGCTGGTGGGAACCGGAAATGCAATCGGAGCGGTTCCCGTGCGTTCGATGACGACTGAGGCAGCGCCGTTCGATCTGGAGACCTTGCCTTCCAGCAAATTCATCGACGGCGAGCCCATGAAGTCGGCGACGAACAGATTTGCCGGCGTGTTGTAGACTTCTTGTGGCGTGCCGACCTGTTGAAGCTCGCCGTCCTTCAGAACGGCGATTCGTGTCGCAAGGGTCATGGCTTCGATCTGATCGTGGGTGACGTAGACGATCGTGGCTCCTGTTCGCTGGTGCAGGCGCTTGATCTCGACCCGCATGTCGACGCGCAGCTTTGCGTCGAGATTGGACAGCGGCTCGTCGAACAGGAAAACCCGGGGCTGGCGAACCAGTGCGCGCCCCATTGCGACGCGCTGGCGCTGTCCTCCCGACAGCTGGCTCGGACGGCGCTTGAGAAGATGCTCCAATTGCAGGGTCTTTGCGACCTCGGCGACGGCCTTCTCGCGTTCGGGCCTCGCCACACCGCGCATTTCCATGCCGAACGCCATGTTCTCGGCGACCGTCATGTTGGGATAAAGCGCGTAGGACTGAAACACCATCGCGATGTCGCGCTTCGATGGATGCAGGTCATTGATCTGCTGACCCTCGATGCTGATCTTGCCGGCACTGATCGACTCCAGGCCCGCAATGGTGCCGAGGAGAGTGGACTTGCCACAACCCGAAGGGCCGATCAGCACGAGGAAGCCGCCCTTGTCGAGCGTCAAATCGATACCCTTCAGGACCTCCAGCGCCCCGTAGCGCTTGCGAAGCCCGTTTATCTCGAGGAACGCCATGTTCTATCCTTTCACCGCGCCTGCCATCAGCCCGCGCACGAAGTAGCGGCCTGCGACGACATAGACGAACAAGGTGGGCGCCGCGGCGATGATCGCCGCAGCCATGTTGACGTTGTATTCGACGACCCCGGTCGAGGTATTGACGAGGTTGTTCAGCGCGACCGTCATCGGCGACTGGTCACCGGCCGCAAAGGTCGAGCCGAACAGGAAATCGTTCCAGATGTTTGTGAACTGGTAGATCACGGTGACGATGATGATCGGGGTCGAGTTCGGCAGCAGGACGCGTCGGAAGATCTGGAAGAAACTGGCACCGTCGATCATCGCCGCCTTCACCAGTTCCGTCGGAAACGCCTCGTAATAATTCCGGAAGAACAACGTCGTGAAGCCAAGGCCATAGACGACATGGCAAAGCACCAGATTGACTGTCGGATTGCCGAAACCGAAGGAAAAGCCGAACGTATCGATCAGTTGATTGCCGATCTGGCCCAACAGCCCGAGGATCACCGCCATCGGAATGATGACCGACTGGAACGGGATGAAACAGGCGAACAGCATCATGCCGAACACCAGTTTGTGGCCGGGGAAGCGCCATTTGGTGAGGACATAGCCGTTCAATGCGCCGAGCAGCGTCGAGATCACGACCGCCGGCACGACCATCTTGATCGAGTTCATGAAATAGCCGCTGATGCCCGCGGTGTCGGACACGCCGATGGCGGCTTCCCCCCAGGCCCTGGTCCAGGGGGCGAACGTCAACGATTTCGGCAACGCAAACATGTTACCGCCGGTGACTTCGTCGAGTGGCTTCAACGACGTCATCACCATCACGATGAGCGGTACCAGATAGATGATCGCGAAAAAGCCCAACAGCCCGTAGATCACAACGCGCGTGACAATGGATTGGCTCGAGTAGTTTCGGCGCCGCGGCGCGGCGACCAGATCTGCGGCGGTCATTGACGCTTCTCCCGCAGTTCCGAGTAAAGGTAGGGAATCATTATCGCGGCGATCGTCATCAGCATGATGACCGCGCTGGTGGAGCCCACCCCCATCTGATTGCGGGTGAACGTATAGGAATACATGAAGGTCGACGGCAGCTCGGCGGCCCCGCCCGGATTCTTGCCGGTGACCGACAGCACGAGGTCGTAGGATTTGATCGCCATGTGTGCGAGCACGATAATCGCGGAGAGAAAGACCGGCCGCATGATCGGGATCACGATCCGCCGGTAGGTCGCATAGGTGGAAGCGCCGTCGATTTGCGCAGCCTTCAGGATCTCGCCGTCCACGCCTCGCAGGCCGGCAAGAAACATCGCCATGACAAAGCCGGAAGTCTGCCAGATACCCGCAATCGCGACGCAGTAGATCATCATGCGGGGATTGACGACCCAATCGAACTTGAAACTGGTCCAGCCCCAATCGTGGACGGCTTTTTCGAGCCCGATGCCCGGATCGAGAAACAGCTTCCACGCCGTACCGGTGACGATGAACGACAGCGCCAGCGGATAGAGATAGATCGGGCGGAGAATTCCCTCGCCGCGGATCTTCTGATCCAGCAGGATCGCCAGGGTCAGGCCGAGTGCGAGACAAAAGACGATATAGAGTCCGCCGAAAATGCCGATGTTGACAATCGCGGTGTACCAGCTCGACGGTGGGTCGCTCTCGAACGTCCAGGTCCAAAGTTTTTCGTAGTTGGCGAAGCCGATCAGCTTGGTACTCGTGAACGCCCTTGAATTCGTAAACGACAGAAATACCGTCCAGAGGTTGAAGCCGTATACGAAAATCAAAACGAGTAGGAACGAAGGCGCCAAAACGAGCTTCGGCACGAGACCTTGAAGGCGCGTCCGCAGAGTGATGCGTCGCCCGCGATCGGTTACGGCGCCGGAAACGGTTGTTACAGCCATGGACACCTTCCGTCATCTAAAGGCGGCGGATCGTGCTCGCCTATGCACCGTTGCTCTGAAGGCAATTGCGGATCGGATGCAACGTGCCTACCAACAAACCGATCGTCCATGCCTCTCCCCAACGAGGGAGAGAGGCATGAGCACGAACGCGCTATTTGGCGCTCTTTATTGCCTTGACCAGTTCGGTCACAGCGGCGTCAGACGTCTTGATCTCGCCATGGAAGAACTTGGTGACAACATCGTCATATGCCGCGGCAACTGCCGGGGGCTGAGCGTAGTTCTGCGCCAGCGATCCAAGGAACTTTCCATTCGAGTTGGCAGATTTGACGTCGGCGATGCCTTTCTTGCCGCACATGTCGAAGTCGGTATCCGGCACATCCATGCGGGCCGGCACCGAGCCTTTGATGACGTTGAAGGCGGACTGGAAGCTCTTGCTCATGGTCGCCGTCGCCATCGCCGCTTGTGCCGCCTTGCGATCGGCCGACACATTGAAGATCGCGAACATGTCGCTGTTGTAGATCACTGCGCCGTCGGTACCCGGGAAGCGGTAGCAGATGAAATCCTTGCCGGCTTCCTTGTTGGCCGCCCTGAACTCGCCCTTGGCCCAGTCGCCCATCACCTGCACGAGCGCATCGCCCTTGATCACCATCGCCGTGGCCAGGTTCCAGTCGCGGCCGGCGTAGTTCGGATCGGTGTAGGAGCGAAGCTTGGCGAGGTTGTCGAAGGCCTTCTTCATGGTGTCCGACTTCAGGGCCGATTCATCGAGATCGATGAAGGCCTTCTTGTAGAAGTCGATGCCGCCGGTGGATGCGACGACCGAGTCGAACATGGTGGCTTCCTGCCAGGGCTGACCGCCAAGCGCCAGCGGAATGACGTTCGCCGCCTTTGCCTTGTCGAGCAGCGCCACGAAGTCGTCGAAGGTCTTGGGTTCGGTACCGCCGATCTTCTCCATCACGGCCTTGTTGAGCCAGATCCAGTTGACGGAGTGGATATTGACCGGCACGGCATCCCACTTGCCGTTGGTGGTCGTGAACTTCTGCAACGCCGTCGGGACGAGCTTGTCCCAACCCTCCTTGGTTGCGATCGCCGTGATGTCGCCGAGCTTGCCGGCCTCCGCATAGTCGAGCGCGAAATAGCCGAGAATCTGGGACGCGGTCGGCGGATTGCCGGCGGCGACCATCGCCTTCAGCGTCGTCATGGCGCCTGCCCCGCCGCCACCGGCAACGGGCACGTCCTTCCACGTATATCCTTCCTTGGTGAGGTCCTGCTTCAGGACGTTCAGCGCAGCCGCCTCGCCGCCTGAGGTCCACCAGTGCAGCATCTGCACTTCCTTGAGGTCGGCCGCGGTTGCGGCCGTGGCAAAGCCGAGGACCGAAGCGGCCATCGCGCTCGTCAATAACAGACTACGAGGTTTCATTTGTTCTACCTTCCAGGGCGTACACTCCCACCGGATTCGGTCCGGCACCGTTTTGGAAGCCTTGCTTGACTTCCGATTTTCTTGGTTCAGGTCAGATCCGCGGGAGCATCAGCTCATGCGCGAACCTTTGTGAACGTTGATTTTGCTCGGAATGGCGCCGACAGCGCCTCGCCCGAGCGCGGACCGCAAAATCCGGTCATTGAACAATCCTGACGAGAATGCGCTCACGGCTCCAGATCCTTCAGATGTTGCGGAACGTCGGCGGGCGTTTGGCTCGAAACGCCGCAACGCCTTCCGCCAGATCTTGTGTCATCGCCGTCAGCCCGCCCGCGAGCCCCTCGATCGGTGCATCGAGATCCTCGCCTTCAGCAAAGTTGATCATTGCCTTGACGATCTGGACAGCGATCGGACCGCGCCGGGCGACATCGGCAGCCATGGCCTCCGCGCGCGCCAATCCTTGACCGGGTTCTGCGATCTCATCGACAAGGCCGAGCGCAAGCGCGGCGTCGCCCTCGAACAGTTGTCCGGCCAGTGCCATGCGGCGAACGACCGACGCACCGAAACGGCGGACCAGCCGCTGCGATCCCGACCAGCCGGGCGCCATGCCGAGGCCAGTCTCGGGCAAGCCCAGTTGGACGCCGCGCTCGGCAATACGAAAATCGCCGGCCGCCGCCAGTTCGAGACCGCCGCCGAAGGCGTGACCCGTCAGCGCAACGATCAGGGGCGTGCGTAGCCGCGCCAGTGCTTCGAATGCGCGATGACCGGCACGTGTCCAGCTACGCCACATCTCAAGCGGCGGCAGGGCACCCCAGGCGCCGATGTCTCCGCCGGCGCAAAACGCCTTGCCCTCACCACTCAGGATCGTGACGCGCACTTGATCCGTCTCCTCGATCGTACGCGCCGCATCAGCAAGCGCGTGGATCATGGCCTGATCGAGCGCATTGAGCTTGTCGCCACGCGTCAGCGTCAATCGCGCCAACGGGCCGTCGAATGAAAGCTGCACGAACGGGCTCATTGCACCGCCTCCATTGCCGGACGCAGCTGCAACCTGATCGGCTCGGGATGGAACAGGTTTGCATCCATCGTTTTCAGCTGTGGCGCGACGCGCAGCGGAAATTCGGACTGCGCCAGCACGTCACGCTCAAGATTGACACCCGGTGCGATCTCCAGGACGGTCAGCCCCGCTGCTTCCAGTCGCATCACGCAACGCTCGGTGACATAGACAATCTCCTGCCCCTGCTGAACGGCTCGGGGACCCGAGAAGGAGATCTGCTCGACGGCTTCGACAAGCTTCCTGACCTTGCCTTCGCGCCGGATGTGAAGCGTACCGTCCTCGATTTCGAGCGCGGCGCCGGCCGTGAAGAGGCCCGAGAAGACAATCCGCTTCGCCCGCGCCGTGATATCGACAAAGCCGCCAGCACCGGCCGTCACGTGGGGACGCGATCCAAGCTTGGAGACGTTGACGCAGCCATGGCGATCGATCTGCAGGAAGGATAACAACGACATGTCGAAGCCGCCGCCCTGGAAATAGGTGAATTGCGCCGGCGACGGCACGATCGCTTCTGCGTTTGAGGCGCAGCCGAACTGGAAATCGAGCAGCGGAACGCCGCCGACAGCGCCCTGCTCGATCATCCAGGTCACGGCACCGTGATGGCCCTCCTCGATTAGGATGCGCGGCACATTGGCGGAGATTCCGAAGCCGATGTTGACGGCATCGCCATCCCGCAGTTCCTGGGCAACGCGACGCGCGATCGTCTTGCCGACGCCAAACGCCGGCGCCCCGAAGGCCGACAATGGGTGGAAGATTTCGCCGGATATCGCAGGGTCATAGGGCGTGTTGGTGGTCTGCATCTGATCTGGCGCGACGACGATCACGTCGACCAGGACTCCCGGCACAACGACGTCATGCGGCCGCAATGATCCGGCGGCGGCGAGGCGTTTGACCTGCGCAATCACCAGGCCGCCATTGTTGCGCACGCTCAGTGCCTGATCGAGCGGGCCGAGAATACCTCCCTCATGTTCGTAGGAGAGGTTGCCGCGCTCATCGGCCGTGGTCGCGCGGATGATGGCAACGTTGGGAACGATGGTCGGAAAGAACAGCCAGTCGTCACCGGCAAAATTCACGCGGGTGACGATCGGGGCGACACGCGCCTTTGCGTTCATCGCGCACCCCTCATGGTTGGGGTCGACGAACGTATCCATGCCGACCTTGGTCAGGACGCCAGGCCGCTTCGCCGCCGCCTCGCGATGGATGTCGAACAGAATTCCGGAGGGAATATTGTAACAGGGAATCGCGTCGTCGCTGATCATCTTCCAGATCGCCGGCGGCTCCGCTGAAGACGGCCCGGAAGGATAGGAGCCGGCAAGAACGCGCGCGAGGCAACCGGCCTTTGCGATGTGATCGATGCCTTTGATGCCCCACATGTCGCCGGCGGCAATTGGATGCAGCGTCGTCAAATGGCGGGGATGACCGTGCGCGTCGAAGCGCGCACCGATCGCCGCCAAAACCGCGTCGGGGCAACCGAGACCCGACGAGGACGAGACCGTGACGATTGCGCCGTCCGGAATGAGTTCGGCTGCGTCGCTGGCGGAAAGTACCCTCGGTTTTGCCATTGATCAGCCCTGGCCCGCTACGGAAGTTTCCCGGCCCGTTTTGGCGGCATCGACCGTTGCAAGCGCGAGCGCCAACGAGCACACGCCGTCCTCACCCGTTGCGGCGGGTGTGCCGAGGCCTGCGGTAGCGTCCTGAAAGAGCCGGATCGAACGTGCGTAAAGATTTTCATGCATCAGTGACAGCGGTACGGTGCCGTCGCCTGTACGCAGCACGACCTCGCCTATCGGCTGCTGAGTCATGCAGTTGGTCGCGACCAGCGATCCCTCATCGCCATGGACCTCGAAGCCGGTCGTTGCGTAGCGTGTCGTGAACGCGTCATGGAATTGGGCGAGCGCGCCGCCGGCGAAACGGACCACGCCCATCACGCCATCTTCGAGGCCGGCTTCGGCCATGCCTGCGCGAGACACCATCGCGCTGACGCTTTCAGGCTCATCGCCGAGCACAAAGCGCAACGTGTCCGCGTCATGCACCGTGATATCGAGGATCACGCCGCCGCCTGCTCTAGGCGCCTTGATGCGCCAGCCCTGCAGATGCGGCGGCAAATAGACCGCATGGAACACCCGGGCGAACAGCGGCTTGCCGATGCGTCCTTCGGCGATTGCATCGCGCATGGCGCGGTGGGTCGCGGCATTGCGTAGATGATGGTTCGTCGCCATGACGACACCCCGGCCTTTGCATTCTGCGACCATCGCGCGGGCATCGGCAAGCGTCAACGCGAGCGGCTTTTCGCACATCACGTGCTTTCCGGCGGCGGCCGCCGCAAATACCTGGTCGCGGTGCAGCTCATTGGTGGTCGAGATATAGACCGCATCGATATCGGGGGCTTCCACCAGCGCGGCGAGATCGGTCGTCGAGCGGGAAATTCCATGGGTCTCGGCGTAGTTTCGTCCACGTGACGCATCTGAACTGAGCACTGCGACGACTTCGCCGCCGTTCGCACGAATGGCGCCGATCATGTGTTCCGAAGCGATGGTACTCGCGCCGATCAGCCCCCAACGCAGACCCTTGCTCATGACACCCCCCTACCCTGGAACCTGGCGCCACAGCTTTCGCGCACGATCAAACTGGCATCGCCCGCGAACGACAGGCTGGCCGGATCCTCGCGCCGGATCAGCCCGAGCAAGCCTTCGGCGCAGCGCATGCCCATTTCCCTCGTATGGGCACTCACTGTCGTCAGCGGCGGCGCGTTGTGCTCGGCGTCGGCGATATCGTCGAATCCAACCACAGCGACATCGCGGCCGACCACAATTCCGCGCAAGGCGAGCGCCCGCGTCGCCCCCATCGCGACGATATCGTTGTAGCAGGCGAACGCGGTTGGCGGTTGCGGGCCGTCGAGCGCGCGCTCGATAGCCACACGACCGCCGTCTCGCGTCGGCGGGACTTCAAAGATCAAGGATTCGTCGGCGGCAAGGCCCCAGCCGTTGAGCGCATCGCGCCAACCGGCAACACGTTCGCGTTGCGTCGTCATGCTGTCGTCGCCCCCGATAAAGGCGATACGGCGATGGCCCAACTTGAGAAGGTGCTCGACCGCGTCACGCTCGCCCTTCTGATTGTCGGGACCGATATAGGGCAGCGAACTGCCGATCATGCGGCGCATCGTTATGACGGCCGGGATATGGGATGGCCATTGCTGAGCCAGCGCCCAGGTGTCGGTACCGCGAGCAGGGCTTATGATTATGCCGGCGACATTGTGCTCGCGCATCGCCCGCAGCACCTGCGCCTGGCGCACGATATCTTCGCTGGTGTTCGCCAGGATCGGCGTAAAGCCACGTTGAAAGAGCGCGTCCTCGATCCCCGCCGTGAGTTCGGCGAAGAAGGGGTTGTTGAGGTCGCCCATGATCATCCCGACCAGATCGGATGATGCGGCACGCAGGCTGGCGGCACCGCGATGATAGACATAGCCGAGCGCCCCCATGGCCTCGTTCACGCGCAATTTCGTTGCCTCAGCGACCAATTCGCTGCCCGACAGGACCAGGGAAACCGTCGATTTTGAGACGCCAGCGCGACGCGCCACGTCGACGATCGTCACGCGCCCCACGCGATCGGCAGAATCTCCCTTTGGCGCCGAAGGCATTCGCCCTCCCATTTTGGATCGTTCCAAAATTCTATCGAGTCACAAAAACTAGCCTCATTTCCCTGAATAATTCGGGAAATTAGCGCGCCTTGACCTTGTTATTTGGAACGTGACAAATTAAGCCTATCGCAACATTTTGGGATCGTCAACAAAGATCAATCAGAGGGAATGTCCGTGGCCGCTTCGCCCCGCCAGTCGGTGCTCGACGCCCTCACCGACGTTGATATGCCCAAACGCCATCCCACTCGCAGGGCTCAGCGATCGATCGAGGCTGACGGCATTTCGCTGCCGGTTTACGCCTGCGACGCCCTCGTGCTCGGTAGCGGGGCAGCGGGCTTTCGCGCCGCCATCGAGTTGAAGCGGCACGGGATCGACGTGATCGTTGCCACGCAAAATCTTTACGGCGGTACTTCCGCGTGCTCGGGATCGGACAAGCAGACCCTGCATACGGCCGCGACCGGCCGCCACGGCGATGATTTCATCGCGCTTGCCGCAGCCCTCGGCGCTGGCGGCGCCATGGACGAAGACACCGCCTATGTGGAAGCCGTCGGATCGCTTCGCGCGCTGTCGTCCCTGCAATATCTCGGGTTGCCCGTCCCGCTCGATCGGCTGGGTGCGGTGCTCAGATATCAAACGGATCATGACGAAGCCGGACGCGCGACGAGTTGCGGGCCGCGCACGTCTCGACTGATGGTCAAGGTGCTCGCCGAAGAATCGGCGCGTCTCGGCGTACCGGTGCTAAATCGTTGCGTCGGCGCGAAGATTTTGATGACCAACAATGCGCCGAAGCGCGTCGTCGGCCTGCTGGCATTTCACGCCGCAGATCGCACTGCCCAAAACCCGCTCGGGCTTGCCGTCATCCGATGCGACGACCTCGTCATTGCGGCGGGCGGTCCCGGCGAACTCTATCGCGACAGCGTCTACCCCAAGCATTGCTTCGGCGCCCTCGGACTTGCGCTGGAGGCGGGCGTCGAGGCGATCAATCTGACGGAAAGTCAGTTCGGGATCGGTACGCCGCGCGATGGGTTTCCGTGGAATCTGTCGGGAACGTACGCGCAGTGCCTGCCTTACATCTATTCCGTCGATACTGATGGTATCGAGCGCAACTTTCTAGGCGATTACTATCGAACGACGCAGGAGCTCGCGTCCAACATTTTCCGCAAGGGCTATCAGTGGCCGTTCCATGCCTCGCGGATGCTCGACTTCGGTTCTAGCCTTGTCGATCTTGCGATCTTTCGCGAAACCCGGATGGGACGCAAAGTCCTGATGGATTTCAATCGGAATCCGGAGCCTGCTCCGGGTGACGCGCCCTTCTCGCTCGATCGCCTCGATGCAGACGTCAGGGCCTATCTCGAAAACAATGGCGCGCTGCTGGACCTCCCGATCGAGCGACTCGCAAGGATGAATCCTTTGTCGATCGAGCTTTATCGCCGCTACAAGAAGGACATCACGCACGATCCGCTGGAGTTCGCCGTCAACAACCAGCACATGAACGGCGGTATCGCCGTCGACATCTGGGGTCGTTCGAGCCTGGAGGGCTGCTACGCCATCGGTGAGGCGGCCGGGACCCATGGCGTTACGCGCCCCGGCGGCGCTGCGCTCAACGCGGGCCAGGTGATGGGTCAGCGTTGCGCGGAACATATCCGTGCCTGCAAACGGACAGAGCCAAGCGATGATGCCTTGCCGACAGAAATGGTTCGCGCGGCCGTTCAAGGCATTACGTCGGGCTTGCACGATGACGGCCTCGACTGGCGCGACGTCGCGCGGGAAGTCCAGGCTCGCATGAGCGAAGACGCCGGGTTCGTGTGCTCCGCCAAGGGTGTCCGCAAAGCGTTGGAAGGGGCGCGCAAGCTAAACGGTGACATCCGATCACGCGGATTGCGCCAGGACCGGGCCAACCAGGCCGAACGATGCCTGCAATGGCGGCAAATGGCTTTTGCCTCCGAGGCGGTATTGACCTCCCTCGACGCCTATCTGTCGCGCGGTGGGGGCAGCCGCGGCGCTCGTGCGATCTGCGATCCCGACGGATTGGACGTTCCCATCACCAGGACGGGCCCGCTTGAGGCGTTTCGGTTCCGCGCCGAACGAAAACAGGACCAGTGCGAAAAGATCGCGATACGCTATGAAAACGGAGCCTTCACGTGTTCCTTTCCGCGGATCCGCCGACACGACCACTCGCAAGCCGCCTATTTCGAACGCGACTGGGCCGAATTTCTCACAGGAGCCATTTACGCGTCAGGCGGTCGGTAGAGCGCTTCTGGGAAAAAGGCGTTTTGTCGTCCGCAAAAAGAATGCCGTGCCCGAGGGACACGGCAAGTTTCAGGGAGGGTGAACCGGGAGACCACCAGTACATGCGTGAGGAACGGCCCCGGCCGATCGTCCGCCGGGGCGCGATAAATTCAGCGGCCGTTCGCAGCCGCGATCACCATTTCAACGCGGCCGTGCGCACGGGATGGTCCCAGAGCGCCGCGGTCTCGCTATCGAGCAGGCTTACGGTGAGCGAGCACCCCGCCATGTCCAGCGAGGTGACGAAACTACCGACCAGCGAGCGGGCGATGCGCAGGCCGCGCTTCTCGAGCAGTTGGCGCGCCGCGTTGTACATCAGATAGAGCTCGATCGTGGGCGTGCCGCCAAAGCCGTTGACGAGCAGGAGGGCCTCGGTGCCGGCGCGTGCGTCGAGATCGCCGGCGATGGCAGCGATCATCTCGTGGGCGATCGCATCGGCCTGCTCCAGCTTGACGCGGCGGCGGCCGGGCTCGCCGTGAATGCCGACGCCCATCTCCATCTCGTCCTCACCGAGCTTGAAGGTGGGGGTACCAGCGGCGGGGACGGTGCAGCTCGTCAGCGCCACGCCCATCGAGCGCGTCCGCGCATTGACGCGCGCGCCGAGCGCGACGCAGGCCTCAAGGTCAGCGCCCTTCTCGGCGGCGGCGCCGACGATCTTCTCGACGATCAAGGTGCCGGCCACGCCGCGGCGCCCGATGCTGTGGGTCGAGTTTTCGACCGCGACGTCATCATCCGTCACGATCGTGGTGGTGCGGCCCTCGGCGATCTCGGCCGCCATCTCGAAATTCATGCGGTCACCCGCATAGTTCTTCACGATGAACAGCACGCCGGCGTCCCCTGCAACCGCCTGGGCAGCCTCGACGATCTGGTCCGGCGTCGGCGAGGTGAAAACCTGTCCCGGACAGGCCGCATCCAACATGCCATGGCCGACGAAGCCCGCATGCAGCGGCTCATGCCCGCTGCCGCCGCCCGACACCAGCGCGACCTTTTTCGGGTTCAGCTCGCGGCGCCGCACGAATTTGCGCCCCTCGCCGAGCGCGAGAATATCCGCATGCGCGGCCGCAAGCCCATCCAGGCTCTCCGCGAGCACGCTGTCGACTGAATTGATGAATTTCTTCATTGTCTCCTCCCCGCTTCCCCCTTCGTCTCGCTCGCCCGCGCTTTCTTGCTTTGACGCGTTTTCTTCACGCGAACCGGCTTCCACTTCGCTCGAAAACGCTTTTATTTCTCACGCATGATCGCACTGAGGCGTCGGGCGAATTCCTGGAGCAGCGCATCGAGCTCGTCATTCCGCTTCGCATCACCGAGATCCGGCAGATGCAGCGTCAGGGTCCGTTCATGCGCGCCTTCGCTCAAGCGGCCGATACGGCGCGGATGCGCGCGCGCATAGGCGCGCAGAAACGCGGATTTTGCCTGCGGCGGAAAGTGGCAGACGTCGAAGATCGTGTTGAGATGCTGCACGGGGATCGGCACCGGATAGGCCGGATTGCTGATCTGGCTGACGAAGCTGCGGTTCTTGCCCATGGCATGCGCAAGGCGCAACCGCATGCCCGACGGGCGGCTCTCCAGCACCTCCTTGAAGATGCGCTTGTAGACCGCAACTGCGCCGGCTTCGGCCGGCTCGTCCATCGCCGTATCAGCCAAGGCCGCCTCCGCCGCTGAGACGATCGATGGTCTGCTTGATCTGCGCGAGCGCCGATGGGTTCACGGACAGCTCTCGCAGGCCGCAGTTCAGCAAGGCGGGAAGACAGCGCGGGTCGCTTGCCATGTCGCCGCACAGGCTGACGCTGACGGCGGCGCGGCGGCCGTGCTCGGCGGTGCGCGCGATCAATTCGAGCACGGCCGGATGTAGGGGATCCATCAAGGGCGCGAGAGCTCCGTTGGAACGATCGCAGGCAAGGACATATTGCGCGAGGTCGTTCGAGCCGATCGAGAAGAAGGCGGCCTTGAACGTCGCAACCGCCAGGGCCGCCGCGGGGACTTCGACCATGATTCCCAGCTCGGGGAGCATCGCGGCAACGCCCTCGGCCTGCAAGCGCTGCACAATATCGGCAAACAGCTTCCGTCCGGCCTCAAGCTCGTCCGCCGAGGTCACCATGGGAAACATGACCTTGAGGTTGCCCCGCACGGCCGCCCGCGCCAGCGCGCGGAGCTGCACGGCAAAGATCTCGGGCCGGGCCAGGCACAGCCGCAGGCCGCGCACGCCAAGGAAGGGATTAGCTTCGCCGTCCATCGTGAAGCCGGGCACCGGCTTGTCGCCGCCGGCGTCGAATGTGCGAATGGTGACCGGGCGCCGGTCGGCCCAACGCAAGACCGCATCGTATGCCCCGAACTGCGCCTCCTCGTCGGGGAGACCGCCGCGGTCGGTCAGCAGGAATTCCGTGCGCATCAGGCCGATGCCGTCGGCATATTGAGCGTCCGCATGTGCGAGGTCGTCGACGCTCTGGATATTGATCAAGAGCCTGATCCGCTCGCCGCGCCACGACGCCGTCGGCCGCCGCAGGATCGCGCGCGCTGACGCGCGGCTCTTGCGATGGCTTTCGCGCCGCGCTTCGAACAGGCGAAGCTGCTCGGCGCTGGGATCAAGCTCGAGGGTTGCGCCTTCGCCGTCGAGCAGCGCGGTAGCGCCGACGTCGGGAATTGTGCCGAGCTGCACGACCATGGGAATGCCCCGGGCCCGCGCCAGCATCGCAACATGGCTGGTGGGGCTGCCGCGCAACAGCGCCAGGCCGCCGCCGGCGGACCAGTCGATCTCCAGAAATCGCGAGGGCGGCAGATCGTCGGCGCAGATTACGGAGCCGCCCGGAATCTTGGGCGCCTGGCCCTCGCCGCCCCGCAAAATGTTGATGACGCGGTCGCGCAGGTCAGCGAGGTCGGAGGAACGTGCCTTCAGATATTCGTCCTCCGCCGAATCGTAGTCCGCGATCTGCCCGTCGAGCGCTGAGCGCCACGCGACATCGGCAGCGTCACCCTCGCCGATCGCGGCAAAAATCGCTTCGAGGAAATCCTCGTCATCCAACAGCGCGACCTGGAATTCGAGAATTTGCGCGGCTTCGCCTCCGGCCATCTCGGCGAGATCGGCGATCTGCCGGCTTGCCACGTCGATCGCGTTGCGCAAGGCGAGCGCCTCTTCGACCAGCGTACCGGCCACCCGCGCGTCCTTGGTGTCGACATCGACACGGACGAAAGGGCCATGGGCAAAACCGATCGAGGCGGTCCTGCCGCGGTACGCCAGTCCTGCAGCGCTCCCCTGCATGCTATGACGCCTCGTCCGGAAAGTCGGTTGCGATCAAATTGACCAGCGCGGCAACGGCGGCTTCCGCGTCACTGCCCGACGCCTTGATCTCGATCGTGCTGCCGTGCGCTGCGCGCATCGCCATGATCTTGGCGACGCTCTTGGCATTGATCCACTCGGGCGCGCCTGCGACCCGGACGGAAATCTGGGCCTGGAACCTTTTTGCAAGCTTGGTCAGCTTCACCGCGGGCCGCGCATGCATGCCCACCGCGTGCACCAGCCGCACGTTGCCGGTGAAGATATGTCCGTCCGCCTTGTCCAGCATGCTCATCATCCATCATCGCTTCGCCGACGCGTCAGTCGGCAGAGAGTTCCTCGGCCACGGCCCTGACCTGGGCCAGCGAGCTGCCGCCGGCCGCCTCGGTCGCCGCCATCACGGCGCCCTCGACGATCGGCGCGTTGCATACGACAACGAGATCGCGCCGCACAGGCTCCAGCATTTCGACTGCCATCTCGCTGTTGGTCTCGGCACCGCCGAGGTCGACGAGAATGGCCACCCCCTTGGCGGACCAGGCGTCATTGATGGCGGCGATGATCGACGGCACGCTGGTACCCAGCCCGCCGTCGGGATTGCCGCCGCAGAATGCCACCTTGACCTCGTTGCCGACCATCTGCCGCACCATGTCGGCGGTGCCCTTGGCGATGTCCTTCGAGTGCGAGACGATCACGATGCCCACAGTGTCATTCATTTCTGTTCCTCCAACCTCGCGCAGACCGCCTGCACGAGAACGCAGCTCGATCGCGCGCCGGGATCGACATGTCCGACGCTGCGCGGTCCGAGAAACGACGCGCGGCCCTTGGTGGCCTGCATCGGCGCGGTGCGCTCGACCGCCTCGGCCGCGGTGGTGCGGACACGTTCGATCAGATCGGGCTGGCCGGCCGCCGTCTTCAGCGTCTCCAGCACGGGAACGAGCACGTCGAGCATCGTCTTCTCGCCAGCCTGCGACCGGCCGCGTGCGCTCACCGCGTTGACGCCGCTGCCGAAGACATCGGCGAGGTCGTCAGGCAAATGCTTGTCGTGCGAGAGCGCCTCCCCCGCAGCCAGAAAGAAGCCGCCGTAAAGCGGCCCGGAGGCACCACCGACCGTCATCACCAGGGTTTTGCCGATCATCATCAGCGCCTCGTCGAGTGGCTGCGCCGAGATCGTATCGAGCTTGCCGAGCACGGCTTCAAAACCGCGCTTCATGTTGATGCCGTGGTCGCCGTCGCCGATCGCCTGATCCAGGCTCGTGAGCTCCGGCGCGGACGAGATGACCTGCTCGGCGGCCACCTTGACCAGTGACTTGAACGTTTCGGGTTGCAGCGACATCGCGCTTGATCCTCTTAGTGAACCATCGCGGGGATGCGCTGCCCCGCGCGATCGAAACAGAGCGGATTCTGAAGATGCAATTCGACCTCCTGACCGGCCTGCAGCGGCTGATGCGGATCCGCAAGCGTCACCAGCATCTTACCCTTATAGTCCAGGTGAACGTGATTCTGCTCGCCGAGGTGCTCGACACGGTGGATGCGGCCGACCATCCCTCCCCCGTTGCGCGCAGCGAGGCGCAGGTGCTCGGTGCGGATGCCGACCGTCTCCGTTCGCGGCGGCACCGGCACGTCGGATAGCAGGCCCGCGGACAGGAAGTTGATCTGGGGCGTACCGAGACGCGAGGCGACGTAGCTGTCGGCCGGGCTTTCGTAGATCTCCCTGGGCGTGCCGAGCTGAAGGAGCCGGCCGTCCCTGATCACGCCGATCCGCGAGGCCATCGTCATAGCCTCGACCTGGTCGTGGGTGACGTAGAGAATGGTCGCGCCAAGCTCGAGCTGGATCCGCTTGAGCTCGAGACGAAGCTCGGCGCGAAGCTTCGCATCGAGCGACGACAGCGGCTCGTCCATCAGATAGATCGCGGGATCGCGGACCAGCGCGCGGCCGATGGCGACACGCTGCATCTCACCGCCGGACAGGCGGGTCGCACGATTGTTCAGCTTGCTCGCGATGTGCAGCAGCTCCGCCGTCTGCTCGACGCGCTTGCGGATGATCGGCTCCGGCACGCGCCGCGCGGGCGAGCGCAGCGGGAACGCCAGATTGTCGTAGACCGTGAGGTGCGGATACAGTGAGTATTGCTGGAACACGAAGGCGATGTCCCGCGATCCCGGCGGATCCTGCGTCACGTCGCGGCCGTCGATCATGACCGAACCGGCGTCTGGCTTTTCCAGCCCGGTGATCAGCCGTAGCGTCGTGGTCTTGCCGGCACCGCTCGGCCCGAGCAGGACCAAGAACTCGCCGTCATTGACCGTCAGCGAGAGCTCGCGTACGGCTTCCGTCGCGCCAAAGCGCTTGCTGATGTTGCGTAAGGCGACGTCAGCCATGGCCCGCACTCCCATCATTGGCGGTCCGAACCGCAAGCCCGCTGCCGACATCGAACAGCGCCAGTCGTTCGGACCGGAATTCGAGCCCCACCCTTTCGCCGATCCGCACCGACGCGCTGGAGGGCAGCCGCGCCGCAAGGCGTCCATGCGCCGTGTCGACGGTGACGATCTGCGTGGTGCCGAGATATTCCGCGCCGAACACCTCGCCGCGAACGGCAGCCGCGTCGGCGAAGCGGATATGCTCCGGGCGGACCCCGAGCGCCAGCGGCGCACGCGCGCGATCCTCGCGGATCTCCGGCACCGCAATGCTGGCGTCATGAAAGCTGATGGCACGATCGCCGGATTTGAGACCGCCCTCGAAGCGCAAAAAATTCATGGGCGGGGATCCGATGAAGTCGGCGACGAACATGCTGGCGGGCCGGTCATAGATCTCCTGCGGCGAGCCGATCTGCTCGACGCGCCCCTTGTTCATGACCGCGATCTGATCCGCCATCGACATCGCCTCGAGCTGATCGTGCGTGACATAGACCGTGGTGGCGCCGATGCGGTCGTGCAGGTCGCGGAGCTCGCCGCACATCAGGTGACGAAACTCGGCATCGAGCGCGCCCAGCGGCTCGTCCATCAGAAAGGCCTTTGGCCGCCGTACCATGGCGCGTCCGAGCGCGACGCGCTGCCGGTCGCCGCCCGAGAGTTTTGACGTCTTGCTCGACAACAGATGCTCGATCCGCAACAGCCGCGCCGTCTCCTGCACGAGCTGCCGGACCTCGGTCCGGCCCATGCCCTGACATTTCAGGGGGAAGCCGATATTGTCGGCGACGTTCATGTGCGGATAGAGCGCGAAGAGCTGGAAGACGAAGGCGATGTCGCGCGCGGCGGCGCGGCGGAACGTCACGTCCTCGCCGTCGAGCAGGATCTTCCCTTCGGTCGGCAGCTCGAGCCCGGCGATCATGCGCAGCGTGGTGGTCTTGCCGCAGCCGGAGGGCCCCAGCATCGCAAAGAAGGTGCCATCGTCGACGGTGAAGTTCGAGCCTTGCACGGCGGTGAACTGATCGAACGACTTGCGCAGGTTTTCGACGCGGATCTGTGCCATGTCTGCCGCCCTATTCCGGAAAATGGCTCACGATGACGTAACCAACCGTGCCGGCCAGGATCGTCACGAAGGAATAGCTGTACAAATCGATCGACCAGGGCTGTACCAGCATGATGATGCCGCCGCCGATCAGGGTCATCGCACCAGCCTCCCACGGCCCGCGTCGGAACCAGCCCGACATTCCCTTGGCAAGCGCAGGACTGCTCATTTGCGCACAGCTCCGAAGGTGATGCCGCGCAACAGGTGCTTGCGCAACAACACGGTGAACAGGACGATCGGAACGACGAACAGCGTGGTCGCAGCCGCCACCGCCGGCCAGTCCTGCCCGCCCTCGCCGATGATGAAGGGGATGAAGGGCGGCATGGTCTGCGCCTCGCCGCTCGTCAGCAGGACCGCGAAGGCGTATTCGTTCCACGAAAAGATCAGGCAGAAGATTGCGGTCGCCGCAATTCCCGTGACAGCCTGCGGCAATACCACCTTGCGCAGGGCCTGGAGCCGTGTGTAGCCGTCGACGAGAGCGGCCTCCTCATACTCGCGCGGGATCTCGTCGATGAACCCCTTGAGCAGCCAGACTGCGAGCGAGACGTTGACTGCGGTGTAGAGCAGGATCATTCCGAGCCTGGTGTCGGTCAGGTTGAGCTGCCGGTACATCAGATAGATCGGGATCGCGACCGCGACCGGCGGCATCATGCGCGTCGAAAGGATGAAGAACAGGAGATCGTCGGCCAACGGAATGCGGAAGCGCGAGAAAGCATAGGCCGCGAGCGTGCCGAGGAAGACGGCGAGGAACGTCGAGCCGAAGCCGATGATCAACGAGTTGACGAAACGCGGCACCACCTTCGACGGCCCGGCGATGACCATGTCGCGCTGGCGCACGAGCTTGTCGTACCAGGTCTCCGGCGGCGGCAGTTTTGCGATGAAGTCCGGCGTCTGGCGGGTGCGCACCGTGAACAAATTGACGTAACCTTCGAGCGTCGGCTCGAAGATCACCTTGGGCGGATAGGCGATGGCGTCGCTCTGCGACTTGAACGCGGTGGCGACGATCCAGAGCAGCGGCAGGATCGTGATCACGGCGTAGAGGATGACGAGACCGCCGGCCACGGCCTTTGAACGCGGCGAGGCTTCGACGATGGAGTGGGCGGTGGATCTGGCGACAGCGGCGGTCATCGTTGCTTCACCTTGTTGAGCGCTTTGACGTAGATGTTGGCGGCACCGAACACAGTCACGAACAGGATGATGGCGAGCGCGGAGGAGTAGCCGGTCCGCCATTTCTCGAACGCCGCGCGCTTGAGCGTGATCGACACCAGCTCGGTGGTCGATCCCGGCCCTCCCGACGTCAGGAGGTTCACCATGTCGAACATCTTGAAATTCTCGATCGCGCGGAACAGCACCGCAAGCATCAGGAACGGCACCGCCATCGGCAGCGTGATCGACCAGAATTGCCGCCAGGCCGAGGCGCGGTCGACTTCGGCCGCTTCATAGATGTAGTCGGGAATGGAGCGAAGCCCGGCGAGGCAGATCAGCATGACGTAGGGCGCCCACATCCAGGTATCGACCAGCACGATGGTCCAGGGCGCGAGCGAGACCTGCCCGGTCATGCTGAACGAGCTCGGCGCCACGCCGGTGAACAGGCTGATCAGGTAGTTGAAAGGGCCGATCTGGGGCTGCAACAGCAGCGTCCAGAAATTGCCGACCACCGCCGGCGACAGCATCATCGGCAAGAGGATGATCGTGGTCCAGAAGCTGTGGCCGCGGAACTGGCGGTTGATCAGCAGCGCCAGGCCGAACCCGATGATCACCTGGAACGTAACCGACCAGATCACGAATTGCGCCGTGGTCTGAAGCCGAAACCAGACGTCCTCGTCGCCGAGAATGTCGGTGAAATTGTCTGTTCCAACGAACCGCAGCGGCAGATAGGACATGCTGAGGTTGAGGCTGGTGAAGGACAGCCGGATCATCCAGACCAGCGGGAAGATGTTGATCGCCAGCAGCAACGCGATCGTCGGCGCCACGAACAGCCATGCGATGGTACGGTCCGACAAGCCGCGGACGCGGCGCGTGGCGCGAGATCTGGCGGGCTCGCTCATGCTTGCGATCGTAGCATCATCGGGTTGAGAGATGGTGGTCATCTTGTCCATCGGCTGGCTGGATTCCGCCTCCCCGGAGCACACCTCCGGGGAGACCGTTTGGGGTGAGGCAGGCGCCGCTATTGTGACGCGACCTGCTTGCCCTGCTCCTTGAAGACCTTGGTCCAGTCCTTGACCAGGAGATCGAGCGCCTGCTGCGACGTGCCCTTGTCGGCGACGACGTAGTCATGCACGCGCTTCTGCATGTCGAGCAGCAGCTGCGCGTAGGACGGCTCGGCCCAGAAGTCCTTGACGATACCCATCGACTCCAGGAATTGCGGAGCGAACGCTGCGCTCTTCGGGAAGTCGGGTGCATCGACCACCGCCTTCAAGGCCGAGTAGCCACCGAGCTGCCACCACTTCTGCTGCACGGCGGGCTGAGCGAACCATTTGATGTAGGTGAGCGCGTCGTCCTTGCGCTCGGAGGTCGCGACCACCGAGATGCCCTGTCCGCCGAGCTGGGTGAAGTGTCCGTTCGGGCCGGCCGGATTGACGAAGAAACCAATCTTGTCACCGCCGACATTGGGATCCTTGTAGAGGCCAGGGAAGAAGGCGAACCAGTTCATCTGCATCGCCACCTGGCCGGACTTGAAGGCATCGAGCCCTTCCTGCATGTAGGCGTTGGTCATGCCCGGCGCCGTGCAGCACTTGTAGAGCTCCTTGTAGAACTCGAGCCCCTTGGCTGCGTCGGCCGAATTGACGACGCCCTGCATCTGGTACGGCTTCTTCGGGTTGTCGTAGCTGAAGCCGTAATTGTAGAGCACGTTGGTCACGCCCATGGTGATCCCTTCCGAGCCGCGCTCGGTGAAGATGTAGGCGCCATAGACCTTCTTGCCGTCGATCTCGCGGCTCTGGAAGAACTCCGCAATCTGCTTCAGTTCGTCATAGGTTTTCGGCGGCGCCAGGTCGCGGCCGTACTTGGCCTTGAAGGCCGACTGGATCTCGGGCCGCGAGAACCAGTCCTTGCGATAGGTCCAGCCCACCGCATCGGCCATTGCCGGCAGCGCCCAGTAGTTCGGCGAGTTTTTCGGCCACTGCGAATAGCCGACGACCGTCGCCGGGACGAAATCGTCCATCGAGATCTTCTCCTTGGCGAAGAAGTCATTGAGCTTGACGTACCACTTGTTCTCGGCGGCCCCGCCGATCCACTGGCTGTCGCCGATGATCAAGTCGCACAGCTTGCCGTGGGAGTTGAGCTCGTTGAGGAAGCGATCGGCATAGCTCGTCCACGGGACGAACTCGTACTTCATCTCGATCCCGGATTGCTTGGTGAAGTCCTTGCCGAGTTCGACCAGCGCGTTCGCCGGATCCCATGCCGCCCAGCACAGCGTGAGCTGCTTGCTCTGGGCCGCGGCTTGGCCTCCGCCAAATATCCCCAGCAGCGCCGCCCCGAGGACCGTGGTTGCCGCCGAGCTTCTTAACCAATTGGATGTCCGCATATCTGTTTCCTCTCTCGTTGAAGCATCTAACCCGCTCGGCGCTCCCTGCCGGAACGACGCCAAGACCCTGAAACCGAGTTTGAGGAGCGATGAGTGAGGAACGAGACGAACCATCTCCGGAAACGGGTCCGGAAGGGCTTGGGCTCCTCCCACACATCGGCTCGATGCGTGATGTTTAGTTTTTTGTAGAACTAAACGTATTACTAAATTTCTGAGGCCGTCAAGCCGGTTTCTTGCGAGCCCTGCGAAAAGATCTGCGACGTTCGCGCGCGCACGCCAGGGCGACCGCAATGCAGCAAAATACGCGATTCTTGTCAGCCTTCGTGATCGCCGATCTGTTCGGCGGGAGCAATCCAGCGCAGCCGGATGACCGAGGAGCCAGACGGTCGGCCGCGGCAGGCATGTTTAGCAAACATATTTACTGAACGGCCAACAACACAGCGATCGAGGGCGCGAGCAACCTCCTCGGCGGTTCAATCGGCCCATTCGGGATCTGTCGTGAAGGCGATGGTGAGCCAACGATCGGGACTATCGTCGCCGATCGCTTCACCGGTCTCGTCGCGAATGCGGTCCCAATCCTGCAGCCTGCATGGTGGCCAGTCCGTCGGCACGATGAAATAGAGCTCGATCTGCCTGCCGCGGCCGACCCGGGCCACATAAGCCCGGTACGACAGGAAGCCATGGCGCCGCACGATCTCGTTCGCGACCTCGTCCACATGCTGCTTGAGATCGGACGGCGTGACCAACAGGATATCAGCCAGCGCCTGCTTGATCGTTTTGGCCGGGATTGGGATGATCACCAGACACACCAGCGCCAACGCCACCGGGTCGATATAGGGCGACAGCCATTCGAGGCTTGATCCCTGGATCGAGAAGCCGAAGACGAAGGCTATGAGCAGAGCGGCGCTAACGGCCGCCGACATCAGCCATGACTGGGCATCGAGTGCGACGAACTCCGACTTGAGCGTCCGGTTCGCTGCGCGGCTGAACATGGTCATGGCGCCCGCAATGCCCAACGTCACCACTGCATAGATGACGGCATGATCAAACGCGAGCGGCCGCCCGCCTGCCATGATGCTGCCGACCGCGTTGATGAGGCCGTAGATTGCGGCACCTGTCAGCAGAATGCCGTTCAGGCCGAGGACCATCGGTTCCAGGTGCCAGAAGCCCATGGTGAAGTGCTGGACCAGTTTACTCTTGGCGGGACCGCTCGCCGTTGACGATACGATCAGGTTTGAAACGAACAAGGCGACGATCGTCATGGTCGCATCTGTCAGACCGTAAACGCCGTCAAACACGATCACGAAGGAGCCCGACAGCAGGCCGAACAGGATGCCGACAGCGGCCAACAAGATCGCGGCAGCAATGGAGATGCGGAGGACGCCTTGTTCCGTTTTCAACGCCCTGCCTCTTCTTCGCCAGGCACCGTCACACGCGCCCCTCAGGGCGCAACCAATCTCTTGCGGATGGCATAGCGGACCAGCTCTGCCGTCGACGACATCCTGAGCTTGCGCATGGCCGACGCGCGGTGGGTCTCGACGGTCTTCACGCTCAGTTTCAAGACGGTGCTTATCGACCGGTTGGTATGTCCCTCCGCAATAAGCTGAACCACGCTCTGCTCGCGTGACGTCAGAACCATGTCCGATTTGTTCTGCTTGTTGACCTGGTAGTCGTGGAGAAGCTTCTCAAGCAAGACGCTGGTGAAGTACGGCCTGCCGTCGAGCAAGGCTTCGATCGCGGAAATAAGGTGCTTCCGGGCATCCGACTTGAACAAGAAGCCACGGACGCCCGCCAGAATGGCTTCCGTCAGCAACTCCTCGCTTTCGTGCATTGTCAGGATCAGTACTTCAGTGCGCACATGGAGCGCCCTGAGGCGGCGACTGACCTCCAATCCGTTCATGATGGGCATGGAATAGTCGACGATCACGACGTCCGGTCTGGTTTCCACGGTCAACGCCACCGCCTGCTCACCATTGGTCGCTTCTCCGCATACGATCCAGTTGGAGCGCGCTTCAACGATCGCGCGAAGCCCGGAACGCACGATTTCATGATCATCCGCAATCACGATGCGTTTCACGGCGTCGTTCCCGTATGCCGGCACCGACCCTTCGAACGATTGCCGGAGACGACCGGCAGCAAAGTCGAACGATCATACTGATCGCAATTGAGAGGGTTATCCCACAAAACCCCGAGATAGCCCGGCGAATGTACTAACGTGACCGGAGCCCAATCAGGTCGTTATCATCCTCCACCAGCCTCGCCCGAACTGCGTATCGGACCAGGCCCGCGGTCGAATTGACGCTCAGCTTGCGCATCGCGGCCGCCCGGTGCGCCTCGGTCGTCTTGACACTGAGGTTCAGAACGGCGCTGATGCTCTTGTTGCTGTAACCCTCCGCAACCAGCTTGACGACGATTTGCTCGCGCGGCGTCAGCTCGTGGTGCCCGTCTCGTGCGCCCGATCCGTGATCCAATTCAGTCCGGCAGCTTCTGGTACAGAACGGCCTGTGCTGCAGAAGCGACTCGACTGCCGCCAACAGCAGCTTGCTGGCGTCCGACTTCATGACGAAGGCACGTGCGCCTGCCTCGAACGCTTGCTGGGCCAGCAAACTGGAGTTGTGGACCGTGAAGATCAGCACCTCCGTCTCGAGCGGGTAGTCCCGGATCCGTCGGGCGACCTCCACGCCAGTCATTCGCGGCATGGAGAAATCGACGATCGCGACATGAGGCCGGCTCTGGATTGCAGCGGCCACCGCCTTGCCACCGTCATTGGCCTCGGCCACCACCTCCCAATCCGCCCGTTGCTCGAGCACCGCACGCAGACCCGACCGCACTGCTTCGTGATCGTCAGCGATAAGAAATCGTTTCATGGCACAGCACTCCAAGGTCGTTTACACGGCGGCGCGGCACTCAGGCGCCTGAAACGGATGAACCATATCCGCTTGCCACCGGTCAGCAGTGTTCTTCATTTGGTGCCTGCGTGGCCCTCCACGACCGAAGTGGTCCTTCGTCGGTTGCGCTTGTTCGCTGCAAGACCACGCGGGAATACAGCGCGCAAGACGGTTCCGGAATGCCGCATGGCCGAATCGGACTGGATATCGAGCGTGCCGCCGATCTCCCGGAGCCTCGCTTTCATCGCGGGAATTCCGACACCCATCGATATCGCCTTCGCGCCGGGCTTTGCGGGATGAACCGAAAGGCCACGTCCATCGTCACTGATCGTCAGCCGAAAATGGTCGCTTGTCGCATCAATGTCGATCCGCACCTTCGTCGCCTTCGCATGGCGAAACACGTTCGTGAGGGCCTCCTGAATGACCCGCAACAATGAGCGCTGCGTCTCGTAAGGCAAACGATCGATCTCGGACGCGATTCTGGTCGCGACCCGTAGCGAGGTGCGCACCGCGAATCCCGCCGCGTAATTTTCGATCGTAGCTTTCAGACCATCGACCGTCAGGTTCTGCGGATGCAGCAGATAGACAAATGCGCGGATTTCCCTGAGCGCTTCATCAATCGACGCATCGATGTCATCGCAAATCCGCTCGGCACCGGCCGGGTCGCCCAGACTGGTCCGGACTCGCATGAGGCCAAGGCTTGCGGCAATCAAATGCTGACAGGTCGAATCGTGAAGGTCGGACGCAATCCGCTGTTGGATGTCTTCCTGAATGGAAATCAGGCTGACGTTCACAGGGACGTCGTCCATCCCCTTCAAGCTCTCGAAAGGACCCTTGCCCGCCGCACGATGGCTGCCGATCAGCCGGACAATGCCGCCGCCAGCCGGATCGATGATGGGAACAATCGTCGTCTCCATGTCTCGTCGCGCGCCGCCAAGTGCGAGCTGATGGCGGATTCTGATCTCCGTGCCTTCCGCCAGACACGTCCGAAGGGCTTCGCAGACGGCTTCCGCGTCGTCCGTGCCCATGCAGTCGGAGACATCCAGCTCCCCAATCTCATCCGTTGGGATGCCGAGAACGGACTCGAACGCGGGGTTGATCCCCTCGTACACGAAACGTCCTCCGAGCGAGGGGCGCACTGCGAAGAGAAGGTCTGCTGAGAACTTCCAGTAGAGCCGGTCGCTCGTGTCTTCTGCGCCAATCCGGAGCCATTGTCCGAGGCTGGTTCCATTCGCCTCACAGGCGGGGGAGGCATCTAGCTTCACGGTACGCTCACTCTTCTCCGGCGACACCTGACATTGAAACGCAATATCGAGGCTCTCCTCCGTGTCACCACCGGCGAGACATCCCGCATCACCGGATCAGAAGACGCGCGCCCTTGGGCCGGTCCATTATACACGGCACCGTGCACTACACCACAAGGTAGAATTCTTATCCGATTGAAATCTCGAATCTGTGAGGTGAGATGCGAGAGGGCCGACTATGCAGTTCGTGCCAGTTTCGTGTGGCAGCGACACTCAAAACGATGCAACAGATACTAAAACTGCCTCGGATAAGCTGCTCGTGCGAGCGCATCTTTGCTGACACACAATCGAGCGATACGCAGGGATCGGATCACAAACAGCATGCGCTACCGATTGCTGCCACTGGTCGCGCTGGACTTCTTCCTCTTCTTCGCGCCCTCAACGCTTGGCGCAGGCTGGGTCGGCGCGATCACAAGAGGATGAGACGGAACCCGGAGCCGGTTTATGCCCATGTCGTCGCGAAGCGCGTCAGTGTCCAGGCGCTGGCCTCGATCCACGGCATCACGCGGATCTGCGGCCGCGACGGACGCCGCTGCAACACCGATGACGGCGCCGATCAACACCAATGCGCGTCGCATGATCATCTCTCAGGAACCTCTCAAAAGGCGAAGTCGAGCCGGGGACCGATCCGGAGATCCCTGTATCGCCGCAGCGGAACGTTGGACGTTCGCGCCTCATACAGCACCGTCGTCGTCAACGACACGTTGCTGGCAAAATTGTACTTCAGCCCAACGTCCGCCGAGTAGAGTTCGTCCTGCCGACCGGCGTTCAACCCGTCGGTGAACCAGTAGGCCTCGAACAACGGCGTGCTCACGATGGACCATCTGGGATCGAGCTTGACCTCGATACCAAGCACGGCATCGAAGCGCCAGCGGCGGGCTTCCGCGAGGTCCGAGAAGCGATATGTCAGGAGCAGCAGCGGCGACAAGGTCACGTTGTTGAACTGGACGTCGCGCGCTACGGATCCCATCACGTCCTGCGACGTGAAGGCAAGATCGCGGTACACGCCATCGAAATCGTATCGGTTTTCGTAGATTGCCGAGAAGCGCCAGCCGTTCCAATTCTCGGTCAGCCGCGCCCCCACCCGCGCGATCGCGAAGTTACCGTCTTTCTCGGTTGCGAAAGCCTCGTATTGAGCACGGGCATAGAGACGGTATGACAGATCGTTCGTGATGTTGCCATCCAACCTGACACTCACGTCGGGCTCGTAGTAGACATCCGACTTGCGATTGTCACGGGTGAACAGGGCATTGTCGGTGAAGGTCGGCGAAACCGAACCAACGACGCTCCATGAAGGCACGAAGTAATACGGAACGGAGACACTGCTCGCCTTGAGATCCGTCAGATCAAGGTCTGCTGCCCATGCGCCGCTGGCGCCGAACAATCCAACAGCCGACAAGAGAATTCGAGAGCGGCGCATGGCGTTCCTCGATGGCTCCTGAGTCCGTCGGAACTTTATGTCACGCTAGGCAGAAATTGTGGCGTGTTAGTGATATGATTCGAAATCTTCGGTTGATCCGGCAAATTACCCTTGCATAAAAGGCTCGAGGCGTTGCAGAGCCGGTACACACCGTACCCCACATCGTCCCCGTCGACCGTGACGCGCCGGTCGTCACAGGCGAATAGCTCGATCCGCCTAGTAATCCACTGCGTCCCTGATGATCGGACAGGTCATGCAATGACCACCACCACGGCCGCGGCCCAATTCTGCGCCGACGATGGTGATCACTTCGATCCCTTCCTTGCGCAGCAACGTGTTGGTGTAGGTGTTGCGGTCATAGGCGAACACGACACCGGGGGACGCGCAGACGAGATTGGCTCCGCTGTCCCACTGCGTCCGCTCCCGCATATAGGCATTGCCGCCGGTCTCGACGACGCGCAGCTTTTTAAGACCGAGCGCTTCAGCGACGACATCCACGAACGGCTTTTCATCCTTGCGCAGCTCGATGCCGGCCGAATTGTTCGCCGGCCGATAGGAGTATGCCGCGATGTTGTTGACGATGTCGGGATAGAGCAGCACGCAGTCGCGGTCGGCAAAGGTGAACACCGTATCGAGATGCATCGCGGCGCGTAGCTTGGGCATGGCGGCCACGATCACGCGCTCGGCCGCCTTCCTCTTGAACAAGGCCGCGGCGACCTGGCTGATCGCCTGCCGCGAGGTGCGTTCGCTGAGGCCGATCAGGACGTTGCCCTTGCCGATCGGCATCACGTCACCGCCCTCCAGCGTGGCGAGGCCATGGTCCTGCGTCGGATCGCCCCACCAGACGTTGACCTTGCCGGCGAAATCCGGGTGGAACTTGTAGATGGCCGTGGCGAGGATCGGCTCTTCATGCCGCGCCGGCCAATAGAGCGAGTTCAGTGTGACACCCCCATAAATCCAGCAGGTCGTGTCGCGGGTGTACAGCGTGTTGGGGAGCGGCGGCAGCAGGTATTCGGTCATGCCTGCGGCTTCGCGAACCAGCTTGAGCATCTCGCCGCCATGAGCGTCCGGAAAATCATGCGTCGATACGCCGCCGATCAGGGTTTCCGCCAGATCGCGCGGCGCGAGGCCTTCGAGATAGGAGCGGAGCTCGTCAACGAGACCGAGCCCAACCTGGTTGGGAACCACCTGGTTGTCGAGGATCCATTTCCGCGCCTCCGGGATGGCCACGGTCTCCGTGAGCAGATTATGCATCTCGACGACGTCGATGCCGCGGTCACGCATCTTCTGCACAAAGTCGAAATGATCGCGCTTGGCGTTATCGACCCATAGCACGTCGTCGAACAGCAACGTGTCGCAATTGGACGGCGTGAGCCGCTGATGCGCACGGCCGGGCGAGCAGACCATCACCTTGCGCAGTTGGCCGACCTCCGAATGAACGCCGAAGGGGATCGAGGATTCCGACATCTGCTTTGCCATGGGAGATACCTCGGGACATGCCTAGATGGTGATGTAACCGGTGGCCAATCCGTGAATCCCGACCGCTGCGCCGATCGCGACTGCGATGAAGATGGCCCACTCGACCGGCGTAAAGACCTTCGCCTTCCGTTCGAGGCGGGCCCAGAAATACAGCACCGTGCCGGGCGCGTAGAGAATGGCAGCCAGCAGAAGGTATTTCATTCCGGCCGCATAGATCAGAAACAGCGTGTAGATGACCGCGATACCCGTAAAGATCAGGTCGCGTCTACGCTGATCCGGACGCCTCTCATAGGTCTGGCCCCGCCTGACCAGCAGGAGCCCGTAGGCGGCGACAAGGAAAAACGGGATGAGGTTCATGACACTCGTCAAATTGAGCATCAGGGCAAAAGCGTCCCGGGACCAATAGGTGCTGATGACGAAGAGCTGAACGATGATGTTCGTCAACCACAGCGCCGCCGCGGGGACCTTGTTTGCATTCTCGGTGCCGAACAGGGCCGGCATGTCCCTGGTCCGGCCCGCGGCCGAGAGCACCTCGGCACAAATCAGGGACCAGGCAAGATAGGCCCCGAGCACCGAGATCAGAAGCCCGATGCTGACGAAGACGGCGCCCCAATGCCCGACCACTGCTTCGAGCACCGTGGCCATGGAGGGCTGCCGCATGTCGGCCATTTCGGCACGGGGAAGCACCGCATAGGGCAGCATGGTGACGAGCACCATGAGACTGGTGACGATCACAAAGCCCATAATCGTCGCAGCGCCAACATGGGATCGCTCCTTGGCGTAGCGCGAATAGACGCTGGCGCCCTCGATCCCGAGAAACACGAACACCGTGACCAGCATGGTCGCGCGGATCTGGTCGAAAAGACCCTTGTCCGGCATGCCCTCGCCGCCCCAGAAATTGGCGCGGAACATGTCGGCCTTGAACGCGAAGATGAGAATGACGATGAAGATCAGGATCGGCACGATCTTGGCAATCGTGACGATGGTGTTGATCGCCGCCGCCTGCTGCACGCCGCGCAGGATCATGAAGTGAAACAGCCAGATCCCGATCGAGGCGACGATGATCGCGGTGATCGTATTGCCGTCACCAAACACGGGAAAGAACGCGCCCAGCGTCGATTTGATCAGGACCCAGTAGGACACGTTGCCGATGCAACTCCCGACCCAGTAGCCGAATGCCGAGAGAAAACCGGGATAGTCGCCAAAGCCTTCCTTCGCATAGGCATAGACGCCGGCGTCGAGATCGGGCTTCCGTTCGGCCAGCGACTGGAAGACGCGCGCCAGCGTGTACATGCCCCCACCGGCGATGCACCAGGCGAAGATCGCACCGAACGGGCCGGTGGCGATGCCGAAGGTCCGGGGCAGCGAGAAGATGCCCGAGCCGACCATGGAGCCGACCACCATCGCGGTCAGCGCGAACAGCGAGAGTTTTTGGATTGATGGCGTTGCGGTCATGTGAAGGCCTCGCGAGCAACGGCTCGGCCAGTCGGCTTTTCCGAGGTCCGGACCATGCGCCCGCGACGGGCAGCGGAATATCGGGTGATTACCTAGTCGAGGGTAAGGATTCCCCTCGCAGCGACGACTTTCACCGTCACGTTCGCGTCAACGCGATGGCAGTTTCAGCGCCACAATCTCAATTGGGGCCGATGGCGCGAGACTTGGATGATTCATCCCCGGCACCGAGGGTTTTCTCTGATGTCGGGACTATTGGCCGCGCATTAGCGTTGACGCCATCGTGCCATCAGCGGCATTCCGTCGAGCCGACGGAAAACGGTCCAGCAGGAGGTGTCCATGTCCGATCTCGTCGCGATCGTGTATCCGTCTGAAGCCAAAGCCGAAGAGGTACGTCAGCGCCTCCTCAAGCTGCAGAAAGAATATCTCATCACCCTCAGCGACGCCGTGATCGCAGTCAAAACAGACGCGGGCGGCATCAAGCTCAATCAGCTCGTCAACACCACCGCGGTCGGCGCCATGACCGGAAGCTTCTGGGGGCTGCTGATCGGCGTGCTGTTCCTGAATCCGATCGTCGGGGTCGCGATCGGCGCTGCATCCGGCGCGCTTGGCGGTGCGCTGTCCGATTTCGGCATCGACGACGCCTTCATGAAAGAGTTGTCCACGAGCCTTCAGCCTGGCAACGCGGCCCTGTTCGTCCTGATCAAGCACATGACCGCGGACAAGGTGCTGAAGGAGATCAAGGACGCCGGTGGGATCGTGCTGAAGACCTCCCTGGACGAGACCAAGGAAAAGGCACTGCGCGACGCACTCGCCAGCGCGGCGGAACGGCCGGCAGCCTGAAGGGCTGCCGTTCGCCGCTCAGCGCCGGCCGCCGGCAAGGCGCAGCATCATCATGAACAGGTTGATGAAATTGAGATAGAGCGACAGCGCTGATATCACGGACTTGCGGCCGGCGGCCGTTTCGTCATCCCTGCTGTCGTACATCGCCTTGATCCGTTGCGTATCGTAGGCCGTGAGGCCTGCAAATACGCCGACGCCCACGATTGAGACCAGCCAGTCGAGCCCGGTCGACCGCAGGAACAGGTTGACCAGGCTTGCGATGATGATTCCGATCAGGCCCATGAACAGGAAGGTGCCGAGGCCTGACAGGTCGCGCCGGGTCGTGTAGCCAAAAATGCTGAGCGCGCCGAAGGTTGCGGCCGCGACGACGAAGACGCGGGTGATCGACGCATTGGTATAGATGTGGAACAGGGTCGAGAGCGAGACGCCGACCAGCGCCGCATAGACGAAGAACAGGAGGCGCGCCGTTGACACCGACAGCGTATTGATACGCGCGCCGATGAAGAACACCAGCGCCAGCGGCGCCAGGATGAAGACCCACATCAACGGATTCTGCAGCAGCTCCGGACCGGTGAGCTGGTAGGTCAACCACGCGACGACGGCGGTGAGACCGACGCCCGCGGCCATGTGGTTGTAGATGCGCATCATGTAACTGCGCAATCCGGCGTCCACCACGGTCGCGCCGCCGACCGCGCCCGAAGTCGTGAGATTCTGATCAAGGTTGGACATCGCTCGCCTCCTCCCGAACTCGCGGAGCCAGGCCACGTTACTCCCCAGCCCCAGGCGACGGCATCCGACAATGACCCGAGTGCCGGCGGCGAAAACCACGTATTCCGCTACACCCGTCAGCGGCCCCGCGCGCGGGCCCTTCAATCATCCCGCCCGTTACAATTGCGCAATCTGGAACCGCCGCTCACCTCTCATCCCTTTGGAGCAGGCCTCTTACAGCTTTGTCACTTGGAAGCCGGTTGTCGTCCGGCTTAATCGGGCGACATGCGCTTCTTCTTCCACATCGTCGACAAATACGGCCTTTCTCCCGATGGCATCGGGTGCGACCATACCGATCAGGATGCCGCGATCCTGCATGCCCAGCGCATAGCCGCCGAGCTCGCGAGAGCCGGCGAATTCTTCCGGTACAGCGTCGTATTTGTGGCTCGTGCCGCCGTTCCCGAACCAGCATCATGCGGTCGCGAACCAGGGCTCGGCCGGCCCCATCGCGAAGATCTGACGGCGGCTCACGGAGCTCCGGCACGCGCCGATTTCCTGCCCCTGCTTCCTACAGAGAATCCCTGATGTGCGAGCGGGAGGGCCGCCTCTAAGGTCCTCGCCAGGATTGGCCGGCATCGGTGCCGGCCTCATCCCGGATTGGACGGCCATCCCATGGCGCCTTCGTCGAACGAGGCCGATCAGAAGCTCTCCCGCAGCGCGCTCATTGCCCTTGTGATCGGGTCGATGGTCGGCTCCGGAATCTTCGCATTGCCCGCATCGTTCGGACGAGCCACCGGCGCATTCGGAGCGATCATCGCCTGGGTGATAGCGGGCGCGGGCATGCTCATGCTGGCTTTGGTGTTCCAGTCGCTGTCACAGCGCAGGCCTGACCTCGATGCCGGCATTTACGCCTACGCCAAGGCCGGGTTCGGAGACTATATCGGGTTTGCTTCAGCCGTAGGCTACTGGATCGGCTGCTGCCTTGCCGACGTCGCCTGTCTCATTCTGATCAAGGCGACCCTCGGGAAATTCTTCCCGGTCTTCGGCGACGGAACCACGCCGGTCGCCATCGCTTCGGCAACCCTGCTCCTGTGGGGCGTGCACCTCTTGGTGCTGCGCGGCATCAAGGGCGCGGCCGCGCTCAACACCGTCGCGACCTATGCCAAGATCATCCCGATATTGCTGTTCATCGTCGTGGCGGCGATCCTCCTTGACAGCGAATTGTTCGCCCGCAATTTCTGGGGAACGGAGCAGCCGGACCTCTCGGATGTGTTCACCCAGGTCCGCAGCACGATGCTGCTCACCGTCTTCGTTTTCGTCGGCATCGAGGGCGCAAGCGTGTATTCCCGCTATGCGCGGGATCGCGCCGACATCGGCTTTGCGACCGTCGTCGGCTTTCTGTCGGTCCTCTGCCTTCTCGTCCTCGTGACGCTCCTGTCCTACGGCGTTCTGCCGCGCGAGGGCCTGGCAAGCCTGCCGACGCCGTCGATGGCGGGCGTGATGGAAGCGATGGTCGGTCGCTGGGGCGGCGTGTTCATCAGCGTGGCATTGCTGATCTCGATTCTCGGCAACTACCTGTCGTGGTCGCTGCTGGCTGCCGAGGTCCTGCATTCGGCGGCCGTCAATCGAACCATGCCCTCCTTTCTCGCCCGCGTGAACGTACACAACGTTCCCACGGGGGCGCTCTGGCTGACCAACTGCGCCATCCAGCTCTTCCTCCTCGTGACCTGGTTCGCGGAATACGCATTCACGCTCGCCTTGAAGATGACGAGCGCGATGACGCTGGTCCCGTATTTCTTTGTCGCGGCCTACGGCCTGAAACTGGCCTGGCGCGGCGAGACCTACAACGCCTTTGAGCGGGCGCGCGTCGTCGACTGGATCCGCTCGGCCATTGCGACGCTTTACGCGGCCGGCATGATCTACGCCGGCGGGCCAAAGTTTCTCCTGCTGTCCTCCATCCTGTATGCGCCAGGGACGTTGCTGTTCGTTCTTGCGAAACGCGAGCGCAAGGAGACGGCCTTCACGCCGTTCGAAGCCGCCCTGTTTGCGGCGATCACGATCGCCGCGTGTGCCGGCATCTACGCGCTCGCCATCGGAGCCATCTCGATCTGAATCCTGACCACCTCTTGATCACGTGGAGGAGAACATGAAGATCCGGACTCTCTGCGGCACCCTGATCCTGGCCGGACTGATGGCGGCTATCGCACCGCCAACCCTGTCCCTGGCCCAGTCGAATGAACCTGCCGCATCCCCTCCAAAGGACACTGGCGCGTCCGCACCCAAGAACCAGACGAAGAGCGAGGCGAAGACCGAGACCAGAAGCGCGACACCCAATACCAACATGACCCCGACGAAGCACCGTTACTGGCGTCATCGCGGCGGCAAGCATCCCCACTTTGGCAGCCGACGCGTGCGCACCCAGGTTCAGGCGCCGCAGTAGGCAGAATCGATCCCAGCATGTTGGTCGACCGATGAATGACGCGAGCACAGGAGAGAGCTACCGCGAGGTCGCACGGCGCGATGACCCAGCCGAGCGTCCTCGCGAAGCCGGACCGCGCGGTTTTCTGGCGACGGGGCTGATGCTGCTCGCCGCCTGCGTCGCGCTGTTCCTGGTCTGGCAAACGATCTCGAGCCTCCTCATCGTCTTCGCCGGGGTGCTGTTTGCGGCGCTTCTGGATGCGTCCGCCAGGGCCCTTGCGCCGGTCATTCCGCTCAATCGCGTCTGGCGGCTCACGCTGGTGCTGCTACTTCTCTCCGGCGTCGTGGGATTTGGGCTCGACTGGGGAGCGGGCAAGCTGCCGGAGCAGACGCGGAACTTGATCAAGGTGATGGATACGCAACTCGACGTCGTCCAGGAACACCTGCTGTCGTACGGCGTGGAACTGCTCGGACCCGAAGGTGGCCGCAATTTCTCGCAATGGCTCTTCTCCGACCAGGGCAGGTTTCTCAGCCATGCCCAATTCGTGCTTGGTGGCGCATCAAGCCTGCTGACCGGCGTCCTCGTGATCCTGTTCCTCGGGATCCTCTTCGCGTTTGATCCGACCAGCCACCGCAACAGCCTGGTCATGCTGGTGAAACAATCCTATCGCGCGCGGACCAGAGCCGTCATGGACGAGATGGGCAGCGTCATGCGGTTGTGGTTGGTCGGGCAGTTGATCCGCATCATCCTCATGACGCTGTGCGTGTGGATTGCGCTTTACTGGATCGGGCTCCCCGGACCTTTTGTGCTTGGATTGCAGGCGGGCCTGTCCAACTTCATCCCCTATCTCGGGCCGATCGTCGCCGCGATTCCGATCGCGCTCGTGGCGATGCCGCTCGGTGCCTCGCTGCTGATCTGGGCCGTCGTCATCTACACCATCATCCAGTCGATCGAAGGCTATGTGATCGGCCCGCTGATCCAGCGCCAGGCCGTCGAGATCCCTCCGGCCTGGACGTTGGTCGCGATCCTCCTGCTCGGCGCGCTGTTCGGCGTCATGGGCATCGCGCTCGCCATGCCGCTCGTCGCCGTCGGCCGGGTTGCGATCATCAGGTTCTATGTCGAGGACTGGCTTGGCGATGACCCCAAGCAGACATTCAACGGCGAACAATCGTGAGTGGATGGTCATGAGCGATATGGATGTGCAGCGGAACGAGGGTGTGGAGCTGCCCGCGCCGCGTTCGGGAATGGCCCACTTCCTGTGGCAGCAGTTGCCTTACGTCGTGGCGCTGGTGCTCGCGGTCGCCGGCGTCGCCTACACAAACGTCTCTCACCAGCCCCTCGTCGGCTATTGGGAGTTTTTGGCGCTGGCCATCGGCGTGGTCTGCGTCATCACCAAATGGCCGGAGGTCGAAGGCAAGCAGGCGCAGCTTCGATTGATCTGGACCCAGGCACTGCACTGGGTTGCCGTGCTGGTCACGATGAACATCATGCTGGTATCGGGCGTCCAGCAGTTGCTCCCAACACCGGCTACCGGTCTCGTCCTCCTGACCTTGCTCGCGCTCGGCACGTTCCTCGCGGGCGTGAGCCTTTTGTCGCTGCAAATCTCCTTCCTCGGCCTTGCGATGGGCGTGGCGGTTCCGGCCATATCCTGGCTGAAGCAATCCATCTTTTTCTTCCTGCTCGGTGCCGTCCTGTTGATCGGCCTCGGCCTTACTTTTTGGCTGAGCCAGGACCGACGGCCCGCCCCCTCGCCTGCGGACACCAAGAACCACGTGGAGGTTTGAATGCGAATGATGCGACTTTCCGCGGCCATGGGCGCATTGGCCCTGCTTTGCACCACCGCCCCGCCCGCGCGCGCCGAGCTGTTCAGGGTCGGCAGGCTCTTGTGCACGAGCACACCACGCGTTGGACTGGTCCTCGGGTCAGCGCAGGAGTTGCGCTGCGTGTTCGTCGCCAGATCTGGCAGACAATACATCTACGAGGGACGGATCCGGCGCGTCGGTCTCGATCTCGGCGTCACCAGCGCCGGCACGCTGTCTTGGGCCGTCTTCGCCAAGAATTCCCAGGTCGGCTCCGCCACCCTGCGCGGCAATTATGTGGGCGCGAGCGGCAACCTCGCCTTCGGCCCCGGCCTCGGCGCCAACGTGCTGATCGGCGGCTCGCGCCGGAGTGTCATGCTGCAACCAATCTCGATCGAACGGTCGATCGGGATCAATCTCGCGGCAGGCGTGACCAACCTGACGCTGGGTCCGCGAGGCAGGCGATAGATCTGGCGTGACGATCTCACTCGGGATCGCCGCTATTCCGTTTGGCTGCATGGGAACATTCCCGCCCCGTCGCTCAGGGTTTCGTCGGATGTCGACGTTGCGGGTCGGAAGATACCATCGCGCGTGTGCCGATCATGACTGAGATCAGGAGCATGGCATGACCGTCTATGAACGCCAGTCCGGCATCGAAGCTCTGGGTCCGCCTCCACTCTGGGTCTGCGCACTGCTTGGCATCGTGCTGATCGCCGCCGGACTCTTCGCGCTCGGCGACATCGCCTTTGCGACCATCCTCAGCGTCAAGCTGATCGGGCTGACGGCGATCGCAGCCGGCGCGTTCGAGATCCTGCATGCGTTCTGGACCAAGGGATGGGGCGGCTTCCATTGGCAGATGATCCTCGGCGCGCTCTATTTCGCTTTCGGAGTCCTGCTGCTCACGCAGCCGGCGTCCGGCGCCCTGATCCTGACCTATCTCCTCGGCGCTGTGCTGATCGCGTCGGGCGCCATTCGGTCCGTACTGAGCTTCGCCCATTGGCGACAAGGCGGCTGGATGATGCTCATCTCCGGCATCTTCGGATTGCTCGCCGGCGTTCTGATCCTGTTCGGTTTCCCCACCATCAGCGTCTGGCTCCTTGGATTCCTGCTTGGCGTCGACCTGATCTCGCATGGCCTGGCGTGGCTGCTCTATGCGGTTCAGTCCGTGCGGCGCGCTGCGTAGCAAGAGAGGAGAAGACGATGACCACTCCTACCCGGCGCGCTTTCCTTGGCTTTGCCCAAAATGCCGTTGCCGCTGCAGCGATCGGCGCCATCGGAGTCCGTCTCATCGAGGCCGCGGAAGCAATGCCGATTGCTCCCGGTCTTGGCCTGGCCGGCAAGCCGGAAGACCTCCTGACTGAAGCGCAGTGGTGGGGACAACCGCCTGCTCCCGGTTGGGGCACTCCCGGTTGGGGACCTGGCCCCGGCTGGGGTCGACCGCCACCGCGTACGCGCCGCTGGGTTTGCTGGTGGGATCGCGGTCGTCGCCGATGCGGATGGCAGTGGGGACAGGCCGCCGCTCCCGGTTGGGGGCCCGCGCCTGGCTGGGGCGCTGCTCCCGGTTGGGGGACTACTCCCGGTTGGGGCCCCGCCCCGGGTTGGGGCCGCCCACCGCCGCGCAGACGCCGCTGGGCTTGCTGGTGGCATCGCGGTCGTCGGCATTGCGGATGGCGGTGGTACTAGAGCGCACTCCACGCAATGCATCAGCGGCGGTTTGTCATGAGGATTCCAGAAGCCTTTGCCCCGGTGAAGAAGGGAACCGTACGCAACAAGAACCGACGGCTTGTCGCCGCCGTTCTGGCGGCTCTTCTCGTTGGGGCAACCTGGTACTGCGTGTCGGTATGGCAAGCGGCGCCGTCAATGACCCGCTCCGGCAACATCATCATGGGAGTTGCCGCGATACTCGTTCTCGTGGCCGGGGGCGGCCTGATCACGCTCATGTTCTACAGCTATCGCGAGGGTGACGACGAATCTGCGCGCAGCAATCGGCCACCGCGGGAGTGAGCGAGGTCTTCGGGGAGCGCTGATCCTCTCAGTCTTTCCGAGCTTGGAGCAAGGAGTGCAAGATGTACCTTGCTAAGGTCTCGCTCAGACTGCTCGCGGCGAGCCTTGTCACGATCGCCACCGGCGGGGCGGGCTTGACCCAACCAGCTCCAGCCGGTCCGCCCGCGGTCGGCGTGGTCGAAGCGACCAGGCGACCGATTACCGAGAGCAGCGAATTCCTTGGGCGCGTTGAGGCGATCAATCGGGTCAACGTGGTCGCTCGAGTCACCGCGTTCCTGGAACAGCGCCTGTTCAACGAGGGCGCCGAAATCAAGAAGGGCGATGCGCTCTATCGGCTCGAGCGCGGTCCATTCGAGGCCGACCTCGCATCAAAAGAGGCGCAGGTCGCGCAGCTCCAGGCAACACTCGAAAACGCCAAGCTGACGACCGAGCGCGCGCGCACCCTGCTCGGGGGACCGGCCGGGCAACAATCCACCTACGACGCGGCAGTCGCGAACCAACGCAGCCTGGAGGCCCAGGTGCAGGCCGCGCAGGCGCAGGCCCAGGCGTCCCGGATCAATCTCGACTACACGCTGATCAGCGCGCCGATCGACGGCAAGATCGGACGCACGGCGGTGACGGAAGGCAACGTCGTCGGACCGAGCTCAGGCGTGCTGACCACCATCGTCAGCCAGGACCCCATGCATGTCACCTTTCCGGTGCCGCTGCGCCAGGGGCTGGAGCTGCGCGAACGATACGGACCGCAAGGGGCCTGGAAGCCGTGGTGATCAGGCTGCGGCTGCCGGACGGCCGCACATACGGCCAATCCGGCAAGCTGAACTTCGTCGACAACACCATCGCGCAAAACACCGACACGATCACCGTGCGGGGCGAGATTGCCAATCCGATCCTGCGTGCGCCTTCGGCGGCAGGCGTGACCGTTCACGAGCTGACCGACGGCGAATTCGTCACCGTCGTGCTCGAAGGCGTGCAGCCGGTCGAGGTACTGGCAATCCCCCGCTCCGCGGTGCTCTCCGACCAGCGGGGCGACTACGTTCTCACCGTCGGTCCCGACAACAAGGCCGAGCAGCGGCGTATCCAGCTCGGACAGTCGACCCCCACCATCGCCGCCGTGATCAGCGGCCTTGCCGCCGGCGATCAGGTGATCGCCGAGGGACTGCAGCGGGTTCGTCCCGGCCAGCCCGTATCGCCGGGACCGGCAAGTCCGATGATCCTGTCGAGCATGAAGGCCGGCGCGGCCGATGCGGCTCCGCGCGCGGATCGCGGCGCCTCCGGCAAGGCGCTCCCGGCGGACACCAAGCCATGATATCCGGCGTGTTCATCGATCGCCCGCGCCTTTCGATGGTGATCGCCTTCATCATCACCATCGCCGGTGCGCTGGCGCTCACGCAAATCCCGGTGGCGCAATTTCCGGATATCGTGCCGCCGCAGGTTACCGTCTCCGGCACCTTCCCCGGCGCCTCCGCGGAGGTCGTCGAGAGCAGCGTCGCCCAGCCCCTCGAAGCGCAGGTGATCGGCGTCGACCGCGCGCTCTACATGAAATCGGCCAGTGCCAATGACGGCACCTATACGCTCACGGTGTCCTTCGCGCTCGGCACCAACCCCGACATCAATACGGTCAACGTCAACAACCGAGTCCAGAGTGCACTGTCGCAACTGCCCACAGAGGTGCAGCAGCAGGGCGTGACCGTGCGCAAGCGGTCTTCGGCGATCCTGCAGTTCCTCGTGCTCTACAGCGCCGACGGACAGCAGGATCCGCTCTTCATCACCAACTACGCCATCATCAACGTGCTCGATGCCCTCGCCAGCACGCCCGGGGTCGGCCAGGTCAATCTGTTCGCCAAGATGAACTATTCAATGCGCATCTGGTTCGATGCGCAGCGACTGACCAGCCTCAATCTCACGGCGGCCGATGTCATCGCCGCAATCCGCACGCAGAGCGTCCAGGCGCCCGTCGGCCGCATCGGGGCCCGACCGATCAGCGATCAGCAGCAATTCCAGTTCAATGTGCAGACCCTCGGCCGGTTGGCGACGGTCGATCAGTTCGCCAACATCGTTCTGCGCTCAAATCCCGACGGTTCGTCACTGCTCGTCAAGGACGTCGCCCGGGTCGAGATGGGGGCGCAGAGTCTCGACAGCGAAGCGCGCATCGATGGGCGCGCCGCCGTGCCGGTCGCGATTTACCTTGCGCCCGGCGCCAATGCCGTGACCACGGCGCAGGCGGTGGCGGCGACCATGCAGCGCCTGGCCGTGCGGTTTCCCGCCGGCCTGAACTACCTCGTGCAATACGATTCCACGAGCTTTGTTCGGGATACGATCGCGGAGGTATTGCGAACACTGGGCGAGGCCTTCGTCCTGGTGGTGATCGTGGTTTACCTCTTTCTCGGCAACCTCCGTGCCACCGTGATTCCGGCCATTGCCGTGCCGGTGAGTCTGGTGGGCACCTTCGCCGTCCTGCTGGCGTTCGGCTACACGGTCAACACGGTATCGCTGCTGGCGATGGTCCTCGCCATCGGCATCGTCGTGGACGACGCCATTGTCGTCGTGGAGAACGTCGAACGCGTGATGGAGGAAGAGCCGGATATTTCTCCGGGCGAGGCCAGCAAGAAAGCCATGACGCAGATCAGCGCGCCGATCATCGCGATCACGCTGGTGTTGCTCTCCGTATTCGTGCCGATCGCGTTCATCCCCGGCATCTCCGGCACATTGTTTCGTCAGTTTGCGGTGACGATCAGCGCCGCCATGATGATCTCGGCGCTGAATGCACTGACGCTGTCGCCCGCCTTGTGCGCGCTGTTCCTGCGCCACACCGGCCCTCGGCGCGGCATGATGGGCCGCGTCCTCGGCGGCATCGACTGGCTGCGCGATCGCTACAGCGGCGGCGTCCGCCGGCTGGTGCGTGTGGCCGGACTATCGCTCCTCCTGGTCGCGGTATTCGCCGCCGGCATCTTCGGCATGTCGCTGATCACGCCAACGGGGTTTTTGCCGGAGGAAGACCAAGGCGCCTTCTTCACCTCGGTGCAACTGCCGGACGGCGCATCGGTGGCGCGAACCAGCGAAGTCACCCAACAGATCGAAAACGTCCTGAAGCAGATGCCGGCCGTCGACCACGTCCTTGCCATCATCGGCTTTTCCTTGCTCGACGGCGCATCCGAACCAAACAGCGCGCTGGTGGTCACGCGCCTGAAGCCGTTTGCCGATCGAAAGGCGGCCGCCGATTCGGCCCAGGCATTGATCGCACGCACTTTCGCGGCCGGGGCGCAGATCCGTCAGGCCAACGTCCTCCCGTTCAACCTGCCGCCCATCATCGGGCTCTCGACCGGCGGCGGATTCGAATACCAGCTCCAGGCGCTGGAAGGGCAGAGCCCGGCCGCGATCTCCAGCGTCACAAGCGCGCTGATCGGTGCCGCAAACGCCGATTCACGGCTTGCCCGCGTGTTCTCGACCTTCACGGCAACCAATCCGTCCCTCTATCTCGACATCGATCGTCGCAAGGCGCAGGCGCTCGGCGTCACCGTCACCGACATCTTTACCGCCCTGCAGGCGACGCTTGGCGGCATCTACGTCAACAACTTCAACCTGTTCGGCCGCACCTGGCAAGTGAACGTCCAGGGTGAAGCGTTCGACCGCGCCGATATCTCGGACATCTGGCGGATCTACCTGCGCAACAATTCGGGCGACATGGTGCCTTTGCGATCACTGGCCGGCATCAAGGTCGTGACCGGACCTCAGGTGATCACCCGCTACAACAACTATCGCTCAGTGACGGTCAATGGCAGCCCGGCGCCGGGCGTCTCCTCCGGGACGGCGATTGCTGCGATGGCCGACATCTCCAACACGGTGCTGCCTCCGGGCTACAGCTTTGAATGGACCGGCACCGCCTATCAGGAGCAACAAGCCGCCGGCCAGACCGGCATCGTGCTCGCACTTGCCGTGCTGTTCGCGTATCTGTTCCTGGTCGCGCTCTATGAGAGCACGATCGTCCCGATACCTGTGCTGCTGTCGGTCGTCGTCGGCGTGCTGGGCTCCTATGTCGGCATCAAGCTCGCGGGCCTCAATCTCGATCTCTATGGCCAGATCGGGCTCGTGGTGCTGATCGCGCTCGCCGCCAAGAACGGCATTCTGATCGTCGAATTCGCGAAGGAGCGACGTGAGGCCGGCGTGGGACTCAACGATGCCGCGATCCAGGGGGCCCACATGCGCTTCCGTGCGGTCATGATGACCTCGGTCGCCTTCATCCTGGGTCTCCTGCCGCTCGTGATCGCAACCGGCGCCGCTGAGATCAGCCGCAGAGCCGTCGGTACCGCCGTCTTCGCCGGCATGCTCGCCGCAAGCTCGATCGGGATCTTCATGATCCCGATGCTCTACGTGACGTTCCAGCGTCTGCGCGAGCGCGCGAAGGAGGCTACCAAACCAACCAATCGGCTGACGCCGCCTGTCGATGAAACGGTCTAGACATGACAAGCAATCGAAAACGCTGGCTGATCGCCCTTCTTGTCGTCGTCCTTGGCGCAGGCGGCTACTTTGCCTGGCAGAGGCTCAGCGGCGACAGCCTTCCGTCCGGTTTCGCCAGCGGCAACGGCCGCATCGAGGCCGTCGAAATAGATATCGCGACCAAGACGGCCGGGCGCATCCGGGACATCCTGGCGAGAGAAGGCGATCTGGTCTCGGCGGGACAGGCGTTGGCGCAGATGGATACTGTGCAGCTCGAGGCGCAGTACCGTCAGGCCCAGGCACAGTTGCGGCGTGCTACGATCGGTATCGACACTGCGAAAAGTCTCGTGACCCAACGCGAGGCCGAGAAGAAGACGGCGACCGCGGTGATCGCGCAGCGCAGCGCCGAACTGGATGCGGCCGCCCGCAAGCTCCAGCGTTCCGAGCAATTGATCAGGACCAACGCCGTGTCGCAGCAGGTGCTCGATGACGACCGCGCGGCTGCCAACGGAGCAACAGCGGCCGTAGCGGCGGCGGAGGCGCAGCTCGCGGGGTCGGAAGCCGCCATCAGCGCCGCCGAGGCGCAGGTGGTCGATGCGGAAGCCGCCGTCGAGGCAGCAAAGGCCGCGATCGAGAGCATCAAGGCCGACATCAACGACTCGACGCTGCGTGCACCGCGCGACGGACGCGTCCAGTTCCGCGTGGCTCAGCCGGGAGAAGTGCTCACCGCAGGCGGACGCGTGCTCAACCTCGTCGATCTCGGCGACGTCTTCATGACCTTCTTCCTGCCGACGGCGCAGGCCGGCCGCGTCGCCATTGGTTCGGAAGTCCGCCTCGTGCTCGACGCCGCTCCGCAATGGGTCATTCCCGCCAAGGCGACGTTCGTCGCCAGTGTTGCGCAATTCACACCCAAGACGGTCGAGACCGAGGAGGAGCGTCAAAAGCTGATGTTCCGCGTCAGGGCTCATATTTCACCAGACCTGCTGCGGAGAAACATCGAACAGGTCAAGACCGGCCTGCCCGGCCGCGCCTTCATTCGCCTTGATCCGAATGCCGAGTGGCCGGCCCAACTGACGGAACATCTGGTCAAATGAGCACCGCGTCGAATGGAGCGCGATCCCTGCCCTTTGCGCCCGTGATAAGCCTTGCGGCGGTCGGGCTGTCCTACGGCGCGACGCGCGCGCTCGACGGCATCACGCTCGATATTCCCTCGGCGCGCATGGTCGGCTTGATCGGCCCCGACGGCGTCGGCAAGTCCAGCCTGCTCGCGCTGGTCGCAGGAGCGCGCGCGATCGCGGAAGGACGGGTTCACGTGCTCGGCGGCGATATGGCCGACGCCGCGCACCGGCGGCGGACCTGTCCCCAGATCGCCTACATGCCGCAGGGCCTGGGCAAGAACCTCTATCCGACCCTGTCCGTGTTCGAGAATGTCGATTTCTTCGGCCGCCTGTTCGGCCACAACAGGCGCGAACGCGAGGAAAGGATCAAGCAGCTCCTGAAGGACACGGGCCTCTCCCCCTTTACGGACCGGCCCGCCGGCAAGCTATCCGGCGGCATGAAGCAAAAGCTCGGCCTTTGCTGTGCGCTGATCCACGATCCCGACCTGTTGATCCTCGACGAGCCGACCACCGGTGTCGACCCGCTCTCGCGCCGGCAGTTCTGGGAGCTGATCGAGGGGATTCGCGAAGGCCGTCCCGGCATGAGCGTGATCGTCGCCACCGCCTATATGGAGGAGGCGGCGCGCTTCGATCTCCTGGTCGCCATGGACGAGGGGCGCGTGCTGGCGACCGGCACGCCCGCCGAGCTGCTGCGGCAGACCGGCACGGGCACTCTCGATGCAGCCTTCATCGCCCTGCTCCCCGAGGAGCAGCGGCGGCACCACAAGGAGGTGGTGATCCCGCCTCGCGTGAGCGATCAGCACGGCGACATCGCCATCGAAGCCGAGCAGTTGACGGTGCGGTTCGGCGATTTCACGGCAGTCGATCGTGTGAGCTTTCGCATTGCCCGTGGCGAGATCTTCGGCTTCCTCGGCTCGAACGGTTGCGGCAAGACCACGACCATGAAGGTGCTGACCGGTCTTCTGCCGGCCAGCGAAGGCGAAGCCAAGCTGTTCGGGCACGAGGTTGATCCCAATGACATGGATATTCGCCGTCGCGTCGGCTACATGTCGCAGGCCTTCTCGCTTTATTCCGAGCTGACGATCCGGCAGAACCTCGAACTGCATGCCCGCCTGTTCCGGCTCGCGCCCGACACGATCGAGGGCCGGATCCGCGACATGGTCGAGCGCTTCGACCTGACCAAGGTCATCGACGCCCTGCCCGACGCGCTGCCGCTCGGCGTCCGCCAGCGTCTGTCGCTTGCGGTCGCCATGATTCACGCGCCCGATATCCTGATCCTGGACGAGCCGACTTCCGGGGTCGACCCGGTGGCACGCGACGGTTTCTGGCAGATCCTGTCCGACCTGTCGCGGCAGGATAACGTCACGATTTTCGTGTCCACCCACTTCATGAACGAGGCGGAGCGCTGCGACCGCATCTCGCTGATGCATGCCGGCAAGGTGATGATCAGCGATACACCGGCCCGGATTGCGGAGCGGCGTGGCGGCGGCAGCCTCGAAGAGGCCTTTGTCGCCTATCTCAAGGATGCGATCGGACCGGCCGAAGCGACCTTGGCGGGGGCTGCACCGCAGATGCTCGCCGAAGACGCAGCCGCCCAGGCACCCGGTACGGCGCACGGCGCCTCGAGCTCTTTCGATCCGCGTCGCATGTTTGCCTATACGCAACGCGAAGCGCTCGAACTCAAGCGCGATCCGATCCGCGCCACCCTCGCGATCGTCGGCAGCCTCATCCTGATGTTCGTGATGGGCTACGGCATCAACATGGACGTCGAGAATCTCTCCTTCGCCGCCATGGATCGCGACGACACCACGATCAGCCGCGACTACGTCCTGCAAATCGCGGGCTCGCGCTATTTCACGGAACTTCCCTCGGTCACCGACTATGACGATCTCGACCGCCGCATGCGGAGCGGCGAACTGAGCCTTGCGATCGAAATACCACCGGGCTTCGGCCGCGACGTGGCGCGCGGTAGAAACGTAACGATCGGCGCTTGGGTCGACGGCGCGATGCCCTCGCGCGCCGAGACGGTGCGAAGCTATGTGCAGGCGATGCACGCAACCTGGCTGACGCAGCGGGCGCGGCAGCTCTACGGCAATGCCGCCGCGACCGGCGATTTCGGGATCGAGGTTCGCTTCCTCTACAACCCCGACATCCGTAGCATCGTCGCGATGGCGCCGGCCGTGATCCCGATCCTGCTCCTGATAATTCCGGCGATCCTGGCGACGCTGAGCGTCGTGCGCGAGAAGGAGCTGGGATCGATCATAAATTTCTACGTCACGCCGGTCACGCGCCTGGAGTTTCTCGTCGGCAAGCAGCTTCCCTATGTCGCGCTGGCCATGCTGAACTTCTTCCTGCTGACGGCCTTTGCCGTCTTCATCTTCCGTGTTCCCTTCACCGGCAGTTTCGCGGCCTTCGCGAGTGCTGCGCTTCTCTACACCATCGTCACGACCGCGATGGGGCTCGTGATCTCGGCGTTCATGAAAAGCCAGATCGCGGCCATCTTCGCGACTGCGCTGCTCACCATGATCCCGGCGACGCAATATTCCGGGCTGGTCGACCCGGTGTCGTCGCTGCAGGGCGCCGGCGCCGTCATCGGACGGATCTACCCGACCGCCCATTTCGTCACGATCACCCGCGGCACCTTCTCGAAAGGACTCGATTTCGGCGATCTGTCCGGACCGTTCATTGCGCTGCTGATCACCATACCAGTGCTGCTCGGCCTCGGCGTCGCGCTCTTGAAGAAACAGGCGAACTAGTCATGCGTATCGGTAACATCGTCGAGCTCGGCATCAAGGAATTGCGCGGCCTGGTCCGCGACCCCATGATGCTGGCCCTGATCGTCTATGCCTTTACGGTCTCGATCTACACCGCCTCCCGGGCGCAGCCCGAGACGCTCAACCAGGCAGCGCTTGCCATCGTCGACGAGGACAAGTCGCCGGCCGCGACCCGCATCATCACGGCGTTCAGCCCGCCTTTCTTCATGGTCCCGCGGCTGATCCCGCAGTCGGAGATGATGACCCGCATGGATGCAGGGCTAGATACTTTCGCGCTCAACATTCCGCCGAACTTCCAGCGTGATCTCCTGGCGCGGAGATCGCCCGCCATCCAGCTCAACGTGGATGCGACTCGCATGTCGCAGGCGTTCACGGGTAGCGGATATATCCAGTCCATCGTCAGCGACGAGGTCGGGGAGTTCTTGTCCCGCTATCGTTCGGCCGCACCACTGCCGATCGATCTGGCCTTGCGGGCGCGCTTCAACCCCGAGCTCAACAAGGGCTGGTTCGGCGCCATCAACAACGTTATCTCCTCGGTCACCATGCTGTCGATCATTCTGACCGGGGCGGCGCTGATCCGCGAGCGCGAGCACGGCACGATCGAGCATCTCCTGGTGATGCCGGTGACGCCGTTCGAGGTCATGGCGAGCAAGATCTGGTCGATGGGACTTGTCGTGCTGGTGGCCGCGAGCGTGTCGCTCATCTTCATCGTGCAGGGATTGCTCGCGGTCCGGATCAGCGGCTCGATCCCGCTGTTCCTGTTCGGCACCGCGCTCTATCTCTTCGCCACCACCAGCCTGGGCATCTTCCTTGCCACGTCCGCGGGCACCATGCCGCAGTTCGGCCTGCTCCTGATGCTCGTCCTGATGCCGCTTCAGATGCTGTCGGGCGCGACGACGCCGCGGGAGAGCATGCCCGAGATCATCCAGAACATCATGCTCGCCGCCCCCAACACCCACTTCGTCATCCTCGCACAGGCCGTGCTATTCCGCGGCGCAGGGATAGCCGTGGTCTGGCCGCAGATTGCCGCCCTGCTGGCGATCGGAGGGATCCTGTTCTTCTTCTCTTTACGGCGATTCAGGGAGTTCTTGCGATAACGACGTCTCACGCGCCACACACGGTCATACGACCATCTGCATCGATCAAGCGCGCCTGGACATTCGGACGGGTGGCGACGATGTCCAGAATTCGTGGAATGGTCATCAGGCTAAACGCGGTCGAGAGAGCGTCGGCCTCCGTAGCACTCGGCGCCACCACGCTGACCGTTCGATAGAGGGAGGGACTGATTCCCGTTTTTGGGTCGAAGAGGTGCGTAAACCGACCGGCGGCGTCGAAACGGAATCCAGCACCGGCTGTTGTCGCGACGGCGCGGTCGACGAGATCGATCGTCTCCGTGAGAGCGCCAGGTCGGTCCGGATCCGCAAGACCGACACGCCACGGCGTACCCCCGGGTCGCGGCCCGATCGCACGTATCTCTCCCATATTGACGAGGGTCGTCGACAGGCCCGCCTTGCGCAGTTTCTCGACCACCTTGTCGGTCGCGAACCCCTGCGCAATGCCGTTCAGAGTAATCGCAGCGCCGCGATGTGCCAGAGCGACGCGATCCGGGCTCACCAGCAGTCCGCCATGGCCGACCCTGGTCAGCACTTCAACGAGATGCTCCCGCGGCGGACCGGTCGGATCCGGACGCTCCGATGAGAAATGATCGGCATAGAGCCGCCACAACGGCTGAACAGTCGGATCGAATGCGCCTCCCGTCAGGTCGGCGAAGATCAGCGAGGCCTCCAGCAGCGCCACCATGTCAGGATCCGGTGCAACGAGGATGCCCGTGCGGTTGAGCATGCTTATCGCGGAGTCCTGACGATACAAGCTGAATTGCTGCTCCAGCCTGCGCACGTCGAGAAGACAGCTATCGACCAATCGCGCTGCCTCGGCACGGTCCGGGTGATAGATCTCAATCGAGACCTGTGCCCCAAGCGCCGATCCGTGCCAGCGGACAGCTTCTCCCGCCCGAGCGATGCGGGCACCACCCACGAAAGCCGAACCGGCTGCCGCCGCCGTGATTGCAATCATCCGCCGCCGCGTGAGATTGGGATTCTGCATCATCGAGATCCTCAGTTGAGCCTGACATCCCCACGATCATGTTCGACCGACCCGCCTGCCGTATCACTCCCCAGCACGTACGCGCCGGGAATTTCCGCAAGCGTCACCACTCGCCCGCCATTGTCGGCTGCGAAGCCGTCGGCTGCCGCCCGGTTGCCGAATGGGACCGCCTCCGCCGCACCCATGCCGCCCTGCTTGCGGCTTTCGATCACGAAAAACGCTTTCCGCGCGTCGATCCAGTTCGTTGCGCCAGGGTCCTCCCAACTCGTCGCGCGGGACATGTCCGAGACATAGATCGCACGGATGTCGCGTGGCTGATCGGGCATCAACGTGAACGCCACGGTATCCCGGACCGAGGAGAACCAGAACGGATCGATGCGGCCCGCCGTGATGATCTGCCCCTTGGGTCCGGGATGCTCGGTCAGGTTCATGCCGCAAAAGACGCCCATCGCATCGCGGGTCAGCGCAAATGGCGGCGGCATGTTGGTGTTGCCGCTGTCCGGATTGCAGCCAACGAGAAGCAACGCCGCGATGATGATCGCACCGACCGATCTTGGGGTCATAGTTCCCTCCGTGCGAAGAAGGTTGTCGCAAGCCCGAGCGGCGCCACGATCCAGACCAGCAGCCCCAGCAATAGCGCAGCAATGCCGGTGGTCGCCGTTCCCGACAGCCCGGCCATGCCGGAAAACTGGCTCACATTGAAACCGGTGAGATTCGCCAGACGGTAAAGATCAGTGGGATTGAGGAACAGGAGCCATTCGAGGACCGTCGCCGAGATAATCTGTCCCTGGTCGACCACCAGGATGCCAAGCAAGGCCATATCGAACACCAACACCATCAAGAGCCAGATGCCGACCGACAGACCTGCCGCGGTGCCGCGATCGCGGACCAGACTGCTAATCAGGTATCCGATCGCCACGAACACAGCCCCAAGCATGATCGACGTCCCAAGCATGGAAGCGAAGGCGTACCAGCTCGCCGCCAACACGGAGGCGCCGGTGATCGCAAGCGCGGCGGCCGCCGCGCCGTAACCGAGGATCGTCGCGAAGGCCAGGATCAGGACATGACCGCAGAATTTGCCAAGGATGACCTGGCCGCGGCCTACCGGGTAGCTCAGCAGCAGGATCATCGTGCCCCGCTCCATTTCACCGACCACCGCATCGTGCGAGATCAGAAGCGCGATCAGCGGCAACAAGAAGATTGTCAGGCTGGACAGGCTGACGACCACCACGTCGAGGGCGCCGGCCCCCACGTTGCCTGTTGGCGCGCTGCCCAGGAACGTCAGCGACAAGGCAAGCGCGGCAAGCAGCAGTGTTGTCGCCAATACCCAGCGATTCCGCAGACCCTCCTGGATCTCCTTGAAGGCGATGATTGCGACTGTCCTCACGCGGCCCTCTCCTGCGTATTGAGAAAGTGTGCGTAGAGATCATCGAGGGTCGGTGCCGCAATCTCGATATTCTTGACACGGGGATCATTCGCAACCGCGCGCAGCAGATCCATTTTCCCCTTTTCGTCAGCCACCAGCACGGTTCTGCGGCCCGCGGCAAAAATGGCTTCGTCCGCTGTCGGGACGGCAATTGCGTCATCGGCGCCGGCCGCCAGATCGAGCGAGACCCGGATCGGCAACTGCGAGAGCGAGCGCAACTCCGCCATAGTGCCTTGTGCGACCAGCCGGCCCCGGTTCATGATCAGGACATGCTCCGCACGATCTTCGAGCTCGTTGAGTGCGTGGGACGAGATCAGGACGGTGGCGCCACCGTCCCGCAATTCGTTCAGAATCTCATAGAACGTCTGCCGCAGTGCAGGATCGAGTCCGGTGGTCGGCTCATCTAGCAACAGCACGCGTGGCTGCCCGAGCAGCGCCTGGGCCAGACCCAATCGCTGCCGCATGCCCTTGGAATAAGTCCCGACGCGACGATCGGCGGCATCGCTCAGTCCGACTCGGTCGAGCAGCGCCCATGCCGAGGCTGGCTTGATCTGCTTCAGACGCGCGTAGAACGCCAGCGTTTCGCGCCCAGTAAGGGCCGCATTGAAGGCGACGTTTTCAGGAAGATAGCCAAGGAGCCGCCGTGCCGAAAACTCGCCCGCCGCCGGGTCCTGCCCCATCACGCGAATTTCACCGCGATCGGAGCGGATCAACCCCAGCATCAATTTGATCAGCGTGGTCTTACCGGCGCCATTGTGGCCGACCAGCGCGCTCAGCCGTCCGGGAACGAGAGAGAACGAGACATCGCGCAGCGCGCGCACCTTGCGATAGTTCTTGTCGACGCCGGTCACGGACACGGTAGCGGTCATCTGCGGCTCCACGCGAGCGAGGGCTTCGGCGGCGGCGCCACGAGCGGATGGCTGTCGACGACGCCGCCGGGATAGAGAGCGGGAAACTGCGCCTGCGCCCAGCGCAAGACCTGCACCGCCGGACTGTTGATCAAAACCTTGGCGGACGGCGCCGTCCACAGCACGCGATCGACCAGATCGTTGGGCCGATAAGCGGTGTCAGCGATGCCGTCTCCGTTCAGGTCGAATGCCGGATTGTCGCTCCAGTAGTTCCCGCGGCCGCCCTTCGACCAGTCGAGATCACGCGTACCGACATATTTCACCTGGTTGCGGTTGCCGACGAAGGCGTTGCCGGAAATTTCGTTGCCTTCCGAGCCGGCCGTGAAGTGAACGCCGATACCGCAACGTTCGAACCAGTTATTACGGAACTTGTTGTGGTTAGTGTTGTAGATGAACACGCACTTTTCCGGCCCGCTGCGAACATCCCGCACTGGCCTTATGTCGGGCACCATCTCCTTCTCGTCGTCCGCACCTTCGCGGTCGACTGCAACATTGCCCAACGGTCCGCCAACGACCCGGTTGCCGTCGATCTCGGCGTAGTTGGCGTAGTTGAAAAGTATCCCGTAGTCCCGGTCACGATCCGAGATGTTGTTGCGGATCACCAGTCGGTTCGAATACATGATGGCGTAGCCGACAGTGTTGCGCACGGAGACGTTGCCGCTGACTTCGCTGTCGTTGGTGTACATGTAGTGAACCGCAAAGCGCACCTGTTCAAAACGGTTATTGATGAAGCGGTCCTTGCGGCTGGAAATCGTGAAGATGCCGTCTCGACCATAGCGGAAGCTATTTTCCGCGATGGTGACGTCGGGCGCGTTCCAGAGCGACACGCCATTCCCGCTCTCGCTGCGGCGACCCTCGTCGCGCATTCCTTCGATGACGTTGCGTTCGACGCGGGAGCCCGCCGCGCCGTGAACGTAGATGCCGAACAGGTTTCCTTCCAGACGGTTGTTTTCGATCACCGCTCGCTCTGCGGTCTTCTCGAGGAATATCCCGGAATTCATGGCCTGGAGATCGCGGCCGGATTCCCTGATGGTGATGCCGCGGATGATGACGTCCGACGCGGCCACGGTGATGACATTGCCGGACCCGCCGCCACTGAGCACGACACCGGGTCCCCCAGTTAAAACGAGGCGACGGTCAATCTTGATCCCACCCTTGTAAACGCCGGGCGCCAGCTTGACGACGTCGCCGTCCTGCGCGCGGTCCAGCACCGCTTGAAGCGGCTGGTCCGCAACAGCTTTCAGCTCCGCCGCGGTGGCGGAACCAATGACTCCGGCGGCGAAGATCGCCGCCGGAATGAGATGTTGCAGAAGACGCACGTTCTGTCCTCGTTCAAACCATCTTTGGCTCGACAAACATGCGGCCCTTCATCTCCATATGCATGGCATGACAGAACCACGAGCAGTAGTACCAGTAGACGCCGGGCTTATCCGCCGCGAACGACACCGAGGCCGTCGCCATCGGCGCAACCTCCATCTGGATGCCGTAGTTCACGATGCAGAAGCCGTGTGTCAGGTCCTCCACGGCGTCGATGTTGGTGACATAGACGGTCACCTCGTCGCCCTGCTTGACCTGGAAGGTCTCGAGGCCGAACGCCGGCGCGGTCGAGGTCATATAGACGCGGACCTTGTTGCCGTCGCGGATGACCTTCGAGTCGGCTTCGAGATTGATCCCGTCGGCCTTCGCCTGCTTCACCGCGTCAGCGAACATCGGGTCGGCCCGATCCCAGATCGAGATCGGGTTGATCTTGGATCGATGGACGATCGTCGCGTCGTGCGGCTCGGCGAAGCTCGGACCGTCGTGGACCAGAGTCATCTTGTCGCCCGATATGTCGATCAACTGATCGTTCTCCGGCTTCAGCGGACCGACGTTGAGGAAGCGGTCCTTGGAGAACTTGTTCAGGGAGATCAGCCACTTTCCATCGGCCTCCTTGGTCTGGCCCATCGAGGAGTGGTTGTGACCGGGTTGATAGTGAACGTCGAGCTTCTGAATGATGGGATCGACCTTCTCGCCCTTGAAGGCGCGCTTTGCGAGATCAATGTTCCACTTGCAGACCTGGCTGTCGAGGAACAGCGTCGTGTAGGCGTTGCCCTTGCCGTCATAGGCGGTATGCAGCGGCCCGAGGCCAAGTTCCGGTTCGGCCACAACGACGTCACGCGGCTTGATCTTGTCGTCGAACAACTGGTCGAACAGCCGAACGTCCATCACCGTGACGGTCGGCGACAGCTTTCCGGCCGCAACGATATGGATGCCGTCGGGCGCGGTGTTCATGCCGTGCGGATTGTTCGAGACCGGGACGTAACGCGTGTAGGGCGAGCCCTTGCGGCCGTCGAGCACCGGCACACCATTCATTTCCTTGAAGTCGCCCTTCTTCACACCCTCTTCGATCCGTTTGAGGTTGAAGATCACGACCCAATCCTGCTCGTTGGCCGTCATCTCGGCCAGGGTGACGCCTCCTTCCGCATTGTAGCAGGTCGAGAACGCGTATTTGCCCTGGTAGTCGGCATCGACGTTGTCGAGATTGCCGTCGACGATCACCTGCCACGCGACCTTCATGGTATCGGCGTCCAGCGCCGTGAAGATCGCCTGGTATTCCTTCGGTTTGTCGAGCACCTTGCCGTCGTTCGGGAGCGGCACGCCGTCCTCGCCGTTGCAGAACACATATCCGGTGCGGGGATATTTTTGCAGCCGGAGACCGTGAACCGTATGCTGGTTGGGCAACTCGATGATCTTGTCGCACTTCATGACATCGAGGCGCACACGCGCGACGCGGGTGTTCGCCTTGTCGTTCATGAACGCATATCGGCCGTCATAGGTGCCGTCGGTGAACGTGATGTGCGGGTGATGCAGGTCGCCGTTCATGAACGTGCCGCCGCGGTTCTTGAGCAATTCGCGCGTAGCCGGCTGCATCCCTTCGGTCAGCACCTTGAGGCTTTCGTTGGTCTGCCCCCATCCTGTGGCGCTGCAGCGATTGAACACGGGAACGCGCATCAGTTCGCGCATCGAGGGCAGGCCGACGATGCGCATTTCGCCGGACTGGCCGCTTGAAAAGAACACGTAATATTCGTCGAGTTCGCCTGGCGCCACCTCGGTCTTCTGCACCGCCGGGCGCGCAGCCGGCGCCTTGGGCGCCGTCTTGGTCTGCGCATCCGCAGTCGTAACGAGGCCGCGGCCGTCGCTCGACAGGCCGACCCCGCCCGCAAGGCCTACACCGGCCGCCGCCGCCGTGGTCCCTAACAAAGTGCGTCGGCTGACGGATTTTCCATTTTCGTTCTCACTCATGTTGGCCTCCTGGGCTCTCAAGTTGACGGTGGGGTGACGGCTTCTGCGCGTGGCAGGCCAACTGGCTTGCCGGACGCGGTGATGATCGTGCTCGGTCCCTTGCCGCCGCTACGCATCGACGACGACGACAGCGCTTCGCGCTTCTCGCGCTTCAGCCGAACCTGGATCATGTGCGGGCATCGGTGGTCGTCGAAGTAGAGCTCCTGGCAATGCATGCAGTAAATGCATTCATTGACGTTGATGTGTCCCTCGGGATGGATCGCCTGCACGGGGCATTCGTTGGCGCAGCGCTGACAGGGCGAGCCGCATTCAGGCCAGCGGCGCAGCCATTCGAACATGCGGACGCGGCCCGGAATCGCCAGCGCCGCGCCGAGCGGGCACATGTAGCGGCAGAAAAAGCGCTCGACGAACAATCCCGCCGATAGAAGTGTCAACGCGTAGATGACGAACGGCCATTCGCGCGCGAACTTCAGGATGACCGCCGTCTTGAAAGGCTCGACTTCCGCGAGTTGCTCCGCAAACGCCGTCGAGTACAACGACATCCCGAACAGGCCGAGGAAGATGATGTATTTGAGCGGCCACAGCCGCTCATGAAGACCCCATGGCAATCGATATTGCGGGATATTCACCGCCTGCGCGACGTTGTTGAGCAGCTCCTGCAACGCGCCGAACGGACAGAGCCAGCCGCAGAACGGGCCGCGTCCCCAGAACAGCAGCCCGGCGGCGATCGAGCACCACAGCAGGAAGATCAGCGGCGCGGAGAGGAAGTATTCCCAGCTGAAGCCGGTCAATAGTGAATTGGCGAACGTCAGGACGTTGACCACCGACAACTGTGCATTCGCGTACCAGCCAAGCCATACCAGGATGAACGCGAGGTAAGCCCGGCGCACCCAGGTGTAGACCTGCGGGCGGCGCACGAGTTGATTCTGAAAGAAGAAGATCAGCGTGAGCGCGCCAAGCGCAAGCACCGTCGTGCCGATCTTGACGATGTCGCCTCGCCAGATCTTCATCCACAGCGGCTCGTCCTCGGCGGCAGGGGTCGCCGCGGCGCCGTGCTGGTCTGCCGTCGATACGGGCGCCCCGCCCGGCATCTTGGCCGGCTGGGCTGCTGACGGTTGCGCCGCGGGCTTGACCGGCTCGCGCTTCACGTAGACATCGGGCAACGCATATCCCAGTTCGAAGGTCACCCATGCCTTTTCGCGCGCGCCCACGACGCGCTGCACCAGCAGTTGCAGCGTCCACGGTTCAGTCGGATCGAAATTGAACTCAGCCGGCACGATGAAAAGTGCAATCTCGGGAAAGTCGGGCGCGCCCTCGGCTTCGAGGCTGCCCAGCCGGGTGTGGTCGCGATCGCGGAAACGAATGCTGTTAGTTTCCTGGATGAGTTCGATCCGGTCGAAGATCCCGCCGCGAACGTAAGCGGCCCCCTTGAAGGAGTAGCGGCCTGCCCCCGCAACGACGAGAGCCTGCTGGCCCGGCTTGAGCCTCGCGCTCAGGCGATCGTACCCGTCGTTGCCGAGCAGGCTGCGGCCGATGGTCGGCACCGCGACGTCGGCGACATACAGGTCGATGAAGGTGTCGCCAGGCTCTCCCTCTTCCGGACGGGCAGCTGCGGCCGCGTTGCCGGATTTCTCGAATGCCTGATTAACATCGGCAAGGGAGAGAGTGAGGCGGCGAACGGAGCCGTCACCGACCAGGCTTTGCCAATCGCGGATCGCGCTCTTGCCGGGATCAATCGCTTTGGCGGCTTGAGGCGCTGCACCGGCGGGCGCATTGGCCGGAGCACCGAGACGACCACTCTTGATGAGCTTGGTCGCGGATCGGACTATGCTGTCCCCCATCACCAGAACGGTCACCGTCGCGCCGCTGACAATATCGACCTGCGGCGCGGGCACCACGCCGCGCACGACGGGATCCATGTCGGTGCCAATCAGCTTGTTGACGGCTTCCAGGATACGTTTTTCCGGAATACCGACGAGAACGATGGGTTCCTTGTGCTCGACCAGCTTGAGGCCGGTAAGCACGCCCTTCGGGTTGATTCCGACAAGTAGCTGAATCGGCTTGCCGGAGTAGCCGGTTGCGTTGGCGAAGTCCGAGTTCAGATACACGAAGCCGAGAAGCCGGTCGTCTCGGTATGCCGGTACGATTGCCGGATCGCCTTGCGGCGATCCCAATCGGTTTGCACCGGGAACCAGTTCGCCCGGTTCCGCCTTCGGCAGATAGTCAGTCAATCTGCTGGCCGCATGAGCCGGACAGCCAAAGGCGATCCAGCCGAAAATGGCCAGGGCCACACCCAAAAACAGTTGGATGTTGAAGTACTTTCTCAAGGGCGCCGCTTCCAGTTAGCAGAACGCCGTTGTTCTGAATCGCGCTCCTTGTAACAGCTCGACCGGGCTCCCCTTTGCGCTATCTCAAATTGACGTGCGGCGCGGATCAGGCCAAGCTCGGTGGCCTGATTGGAACCCAAGATGCGCAGCGAACCCCTGTTGGCCGCAGAACCGCCCGCTCCGGTCCGGAACATCGGCGAACTCTTTGCGATTGCAAGCACCCAAACAAAGAAGGCCGCGCAGCATTATGGCAAGCTCGCGGCGGCCGGAGACAAGGCGTTCGAGCCCGTCCGCTGCGTATTCGAAGTGTTGAGCGAGCGGGAACAAGACCGCGCCCAGGCGATCGAGGAAGCCTGCATCGCTGCCATTGGACGTCCGACGGCTTCGGCCGATCTCCGCTGGATACCGGTGGACCTGGTTCCCGCGGAAGAGCTTTCCGATCTCGAGAACTCGCTTCTCTCAACTGCCTATGGCGCATGGGCCCTTGCCGTCAGGCACCGCGAACGTGCTTTCATCTTCTGGACTTATGTTGCAGCGCTCGCGGAAACGGCAAACGTACGCGCCGCTGCCGAGAGTATGGCCCGCGAGGCGTTGCGCGACGGCAATCTGCTTCGCCGCGAACGCCGCCAGGCATGGCGGACTGAACGAAAAGAGGCTCTTGCCGGAGACGCGCCGGCAGCTGCTGAGCTGTCCTCGGCAGCGCTGCTTGAAAGCCTTCTTCTCCGGGACATTTATCGGTGGTTGCAGGACGCGCCCGCGCCGCAGCGACAACACCTCCTGTCCATGATCGGCTCACAGGGGCCGATCCCCGAGACAAATGACAAGCTGCCGCACGTCGAGTCACTCGACGAGATCAAGCGTCGCGCGCTTCGCCACGCCGAGCAATTGTCTTCGATTTATCTAAATGAAGCCGACAAAGCCGTCGACCAATCCCGGCTGGAACTGGCTCAGCAGCTCGCGGCGCGCTCCATCGCTCGGCTGGCGGACCTTCGGACCATCGCATCCCTAGCTCGATGATAGGCAGCTAACGTCTCCAGCGGTTGCGCTGCGACAAAGACGTGATCGCCATCTCGGCCGACGTTGCGTTCATGAAACAACATCAGCTTGTCGATCACCCGCCTGAAGGGGCAATGATCGATGTCCGCACAATCCCGCGGCCGAGGCGTCATCCGTTGATCTTCGGCACATTTGATCGGCTGGACTTGGGAGAGTTCTTCTGTGTCGTGAGTGACCACGACCCGCGTCCGCTGCGCTACCTGTTCGATGTCAGATACCCAGGCGCCTTCACCTGGGATTATGTCGAGAGAGGCCCGGATGTCTGGCGTGTTTGCGTCGGCCGTTCCGCTCCTCTCGCGCCGGGCGATTAGCGCGGCACGACTGCCGTCGCCTCGATCTCGACGCGCGCGGTCGGCTCGACGAGGCGAACGACCTGCACCAGCGCCATGCTGGGATAGTGGGTGCCGACGACTTCGCGGTAGACCTTGCCGAGCGCCTTGAGATTGGCGACGTACTCGTCCATATCGACGACGTACCAGGTCAGCCGCACCAGATGGTCCGGTCGGGCGCCGCCTTCGGCCAGGATTGCGACGATATTCTCGAGCGTCTGGCGGACCTGTGCGATAAAGCCGTCGGCAAACCGGCCAGAAGCGTCCCAGCCGACGACGCCTCCGGTGACGACGTAGCGTCCGTCGGCCATCATACCGTTGGCATATCCCTTCGGCTGCGGCCAGCCGCTCGGCTGAAGCACCTCTAAACCGTTGTTCTTGGCGGACGCGGTGGCGGCCGGCTGTCTTATCGCACTCATCGATCTTTCTCTATCCTCTCAGCGCGGCTTCAAGAGCTCGCGCGCAACGATCAGTTTCTGCACTTCGGTCGCACCCTCGTAGATGCGCAGCGCGCGGATTTCGCGGTAGAGGCTTTCGACGACCTCGCCCTTGCGCACGCCGCGACCGCCGAACATCTGCACGGCGTGATCGATGACACGCTGCGCGGTCTCGGTGGCCGTCAGTTTGGCCATCGCAGCCTCGCGCGTGGTGGGCAGCTTCTGGACGTCGCGGCGCCACGCCGCGCGGTAAGTCAGCAGCGCAGCCGCGTCGGTGTCGGTCGCCATATCGCCGAGCGCGGCTTGCGTGAGCTGGAGATCGCCGAGCGTCGCACCGAACATGTGCCGGTTGCGGGCATGCGACAGCGCCTCGTCGAGTGCGCGTCGCGCGAAACCGAGGGCGGCGGCCGCAACCGACGCGCGAAAAATGTCCAGCGTCTGCATCGCGAGCTTGAACCCGCCACCGGGCGCACCGAGGCGGCGACTTGCCGGAATGCGACAATTCTGAAAACGCAGCGTGGCGAGCGGATGCGGAGCGATGACGTCGATGCGCTCGGCAATGCTGAACCCGGGATCGTCAGGGAATACGACAAAAGCCGAAATGCCGCGGGCACCCGGCGCCTCGCCGGTCCGCGCGAACAACGTGTAGACGTCGGCAATGCCGCCGTTGGAGATCCAGGTCTTCTCGCCATCGATGATATAGTCGTCGCCCGCGGCACGGGCGGTGCAGGACATCGCCGCGACGTCGGAGCCCGCCTCCTTCTCCGACAGGGCAAAGGCCGAGAGCCATTCGCCCGAGCGCACTTTTGGCAGCACCGCCTTGCGCAGCTCCGCCGAGCCGCCGAGCGCGATCGCGCCGGAGCCGAGCCCCTGCATCGCGAAGGCGAAGTCGGCAAGGCCGTCGGCATAAGCGAGCGACTCGCGCGACAAGCAGATCGAGCGCGAGTCGATCGTGGCCGCATCGCCATCGGGCGCCGCGACCGCGCAATCGAGCAGGCCCGCTTCGCCCATCGCCCGCACGAGCTTGCGGCAGGCGCCGTCGACATCGCCGTGGTCGATCTTGTCGAGCGCGCCCGACTGGACGAAACGGTCGAGCGACTCGCCGATGGTGCGGTGACGCGACTCGAAGAACGGCCAGTCCAGCCAGTCGCGCCTGATGGCCTTTACAACGGAGCTCATCGGTTGCCTCCCCTGCCTACTGCGCAGCCGCTGCGGCGGCGCGCGCGAGATTGGTTTCATACTGTCCCTTGGCGGACAGATATTGCTTCGGCCACTCGACCGCTGATATGCCGATGCGCGCGGCCTCGTGCAGCGTCCAGGCAGGATCGGCCAGATGCGGCCGCGCGATGGCGCAGAGATCGGCGCGACCCGCAGCGAGGATCGAGTTGGCATGGTCGGCCTCGGAGATCGCGCCGACCGCGATGGTCTCGATGCCGACCTCGTTGCGGATCAGATCGGCGAACGGCGTCTGGAACAGGCGCCCATAGACCGGCCGCTCCTCCTTCCAGACCTGACCCGACGAGCAGTCGATCACGTCGGCGCCGGCCTCCTTGAACATACCCGCGAAGACCGCGGCATCCGCCGGCGTGTTGCCGCCTTCGGTCCAGTCATGACACGACAGGCGCACCGACATCGGCCGGTCGGATGGCCATGCGGCGCGCATGGCCTTGAATACTTCAAGCGGAAAACGCGCGCGGTTCTCATGGCTGCCGCCATATTCGTCGGTGCGCCGATTGGTCAGCGGCGAGAGGAAGCTGGACAGCAGGTAGCCGTGGGCGCAGTGCAGCTCGAGCCATTCGAGACCGGCCTCGGCGGCGCGACGCGTCGCCGCGACAAAGTCGTCGCGCACGCGGTCCATGTCGCCGCGATCCATCGCCCGCGGCAACTGGCTGTGGGGCAGATACGGCAGAGCCGACGCCGAGATCAGCGGCCAATCGCCTGATACCAGCGGCTGGTCGATCCCCTCCCAAGGCACCCTGGTCGCGCCCTTGCGCCCGGCATGGCCGAGCTGAATGCCCACCTTGGCGTGTCCGACGCCATGGACGAGATCGACCAGGCGGCGCCACTGCGCAGCCTGCGCGTCGTTCCAGAGCCCGAGACAGCCCGGCGTGATCCGCGCATCCGGCGAGACGCAGGTCATCTCGGCAAAGATCAGCCCGGCTCCGCCCATGGCGCGCGCGCCGAGATGGGCGATGTGGAAGTCGTTGATCAGCCCGTCCTTTGCCGAATACATCGCCATCGGCGAAACCATGATGCGGTTCGCAAGCGACAGCCCGCGCACACGGTGCGGCGTCAGCATCGGCGGCGGCACCCGTTCGCCGTCACGCAGATTGATACCCGCACGTGCGGCGAACCAGCGCTCAAAGCCTTCGAGCCAGGTCCGGTCGCGCAGGCGCAAATTCTCGTGGCTGATGCGCTGCGAGCGCGTCAGCATGGAATAGAAGAATTGCGGAGGCTCCAGCGTATCGGCATAGCGCCGGCCCACCACCTCGAACCATTCCATGGCGTTGCGCGCGGCGTTCTGGATCCGCGCGACGTCGACACGGCGCACCTCTTCATAGGCTTCCAGCACGGCCGGGATGTTGGCGCGGTCGTGGCCGTGACGGTCGAACTGGTTAGCGAGCTCGATGGCGTCGTCGAGCGCGAGCTTGGTGCCGGAGCCGATGGCGAAATGCGCGGTGTGCGCGGCATCCCCCATCAGCACGACATGCGAGCGGCCGTTGAACACGCTCCATTTGCCGCAGATCAGCCGGCTGAAATTGAGCCAGGCCGAGCCGCGCAGATGGCGCGCGTTGGTCAGGAGCTTTGCGCCGTCCAGCGTCTCGGCAAAAATCTTCTCGCAGAAATCGATCGAGCCCTGCTGATCGAGCTCGCCGAGGCCGTGGGCGTTGTAGGCCTCTTCCGTGGTCTCGACGATGAAGGTCGAGGTCTCGCCGTCGAACTTGTAGATGTGCGCCTGGAACCAGCCGTGCTCGGTCTTCTGGAAATCGAAGGTGAAGGCGTCGAACAGTTTTTTGGTACCGAGCCAGATGTAGCGATTCGGCCGGATCACCATGTCCGGCTGGAACTGCTCGGCATAGTGTGCGCGAATCTTTGAATTGACGCCGTCGCAGGCGACGATCAGGTCGGCGTCCGGGAATTCGAGATCGGAATCCACATCGCGCTCGAAGACGAGCTCGACACCAAGCGCCTCGCAGCGCCGCTGCAAAATGTTGAGCAGATGCTTGCGGCCGATGCCGATGAAGCCATGGCCGGTGGTGCGCTGGCGCGTGCCCTTGAAGACGAGCTCGATGTCGTCCCAATGGTTGAAGGCGTCCTCGATTTCGACAGCGCTTTCCGGATCCGCAATCCGCATCGCGGCCATCATGGCATCGGAGAACACCACGCCCCAGCCGAACGTGTCGTAGGGCTTGTTGCGCTCGACCACCGAGACGACATGCTCGGGATGCCGGCGCTTCATCAGGAGGCCCAGATAGAGCCCGGCCGGGCCGCCGCCGATACAGACTATGCGCATGATCCCTCGCTTTCGCGCGTCGCGCCGTGGGCTGACCGAAATTATTTTAAGCATAAAATATTTCCTCGACGAGGCGATTGTCAAGGCGCTTCTGGGCGGCTCCCCAGCGAACCGGGCGCAGCAGCATCACTCTAGTGATAAGCTCGCAATTCAGGGCAAGGAAGAGTCGATTCGCCGGCGCGCCGAGTGAGCCTTGAAATTACTTTTGGCACGAACTATCTTGCCACCCAACCACGAGAACCGCCTCAGGCCTACGACAGGCCGGGGACCAGGAGATCCGATTTGGCAGTCGCTAAGGAGTCCCCGCCCGTTTCGCCCAAGAACGGCGCCGATCAGGAGGCCGAGTACAGGGCCCAGACCCGGCTGTGGCTGCGGCTGCTGGCCTGCGCGACGCTGATCGAGGGGGAATTGCGGCGAAGGTTCCGCGAGGAATTCGACTTCACGATGCCCCGCTTCGACGTCCTCGCCCAGCTCGACCGCGAGCCGAGCGGGCTCGTGCTGGGCGAGCTGCCCAAGCGGCTGATGGTGTCGGCCGGCAACCTCACGCCGATCGTCGACCGCCTGGTCGAGGACGGCTACATCACAAGGACGCCGTCGAACCTGGACCGGCGCGTGCAGATCGTCTGCATGACGGTCGAGGGCCGAAAAGCTTTCCGCCGCATGGCCAAGAGCCATGGCTCGTGGCTTGCCGAACTGCTGGCCGAATTTCCGACCGAGCGGCTCGACGGCTTGATCGACGAGCTCGACGAGCTCAAGGGCGCCGTCCGGGACGCCCTGCACAAGTCCTAACGTCGCACCTTGATCCCGGCGGCTTCTCGGTCCCACGTGTCCGCGGTGACGCCCGCCTCGCGCAGTGTGCCCTTCTTGATCTTGCCGTTTTCCGTCAGCGGCATCGCGCTGACGATGCGCACGTAACGGGGAATCGCAAAATAGGCGATCTGCCCTTCGCAATGCCTGACGATGTCGACGGGATCGAGCGATTGACCGGGCTCCAGCAGAATTGCGGCTGCGACCTCGTCCTCCCCTAGCTCCGACGGCAGCGGATAGATCGCGCAGGCCGCGACTGCTGGATGAGACAAAACGGTCTGCTCGACCTCCCACGAAGACACGTTCTCGCCGCGCCTGCGGATCGAATCCTTCATACGATCGATGAAGCGATAGTGCCCGTCCGCATCGCGCACAACGCGATCGCCGGAGTGGAACCACAGGTTTCGCCACGCCTCGACCGTCTTCTCCGGCATGCCGAAATATCCGGTCGCAAAGGCGAAGGGCTCCTTGGCGCGCAGCACGAGCTCGCCCGCCTGCCCATCGGCAAGTTCGGAATCATTCTCATCGACGATCCGCGCTTCAATGCCGTCAGCGAGATAGCCCATCGTCCCCGGACGATCCGACGGGATCGTGCCTGCGAACACGAAATTGGTCTCGGTCGAGCCGTAACCGTCGACCAGCGGCACGCCGAACCGTTCGAGGAACGGCTTGTGGATCTGCGGCGGCACGCCGCCGCCGAGCGCGACGCGAAGGCCATGCGCGGAATCATCTGTTGTCGCCGGCTGCGCCAGCAGCATCGAGGCCATTGCGCCGAGCAGATATCCGACGGTCGCCTCGTGCCGCCGCGCTGCGGCCCAGAAGCCGGATGCCGAGAATTTCGGCTCCAGCACGTAGGTGCATCCGTTCAGCATGGCCTGATAGAACGCATTCAGCGCATTGGTGTGAAACAGCGGCAGCGTCGTGAACAGCACGTCGCCCTCGCGGATGCCCAGAGCTCGCGCGGAATAGATGCCCCACCAGAACAGCTGCGCCTGCGGACAGCACACCCCTTTTGCGGGACCCGTGGTGCCTGATGTGTAGAGGATGGCGACGGTGTCGCCGGGCCGCACAGCGCCGGGAGAAGCGCTTGAGCCGATCGCTGGCAACGGTACTGGCAAAATCCTCGTGGCATTGGTCGTGTCGGCAGAACCGATGAGCCACGTTTGCGACGGCAGTTGGACCGCTGCATCGACGGTGTCAAATGCGGCCAGGAACGGCGCCTCGACGACGAGCAGCGCGGGCCGCGAATTACGCATGATGTGTGAGAGCTGGAAGCCGCGCAGCGCGGTGTTGATCGGCACGACGATCGCGCCGAGCCAGGCGCAGCCGAGATAGACCTGAAGGAACTCCGGCCGGTTCGAGCACATCAGCGCGACCCGGTCGCCAGGCTTGATCCCGGCGTCGATGAGCGTCTGCGCAGATGCGGCCGCGATCGCCGCAGCCTGCGTGTAGGTCCAGCGCGTCTCACCGGCAACCAGCAGAAGGCGGTCGCCGTAGCGCTCGGCCTGCCGCGTCAGGATCGTCGAGAGGATGCGGTCCGGCGGCGGAAACAGCTCGACCGCGTGCGCCCAGGCTGGCGTCCCGGCGCCCTCTCCGACCCTTGTTTGCAAATTGCCCTCCGTCACAACGTTCGCTCAGGGCAACAGCTTGTATTTGCCGTCCTCGATCTGGACCAGGATGCGCGAGCGGTCGTCGACGCCATGGCGATCCGCCGGCATGTAGGTGTAGACGCCTTGCGTGCCCACCACCTCCTTGGTCGTGAACAGCGCCTGACGCAGCGCGGTGCGAAACTCCGGCGAGCCCGGCTTAGCGCCGGTCGCCATCGCGCGCTTGGCAGCGTCAGCGAACACCAGCCAGCCATCGAAGGAGTAGGACGAGAACGAGTCGGTCGGCGCTTCGCCGTTCGCCTTCTCGAACGCTGCGCGAAACGCCAGCGCGACCTTCCGGATCGGATTGCTCGCCGGCAACTGCTCGGCGGCCGTCACCGGCCCGGTGGGACAGATGATGCCATTGGCCGCCTTGCCGGCCAGGCGCAGGAAGTCGGCGCTGATCAGGCCGTGATTGCCATAGAGCGGCCCCTTGTATCCGCGCTCGGACAGCGCGATGACCGGCAGCGCACCCGGCGTTCCCGTGCCGCCGAGCATGATTCCGTCGGGTCTGGCCGCGAGTGCGCGCAGCACCTGCGCCGTCACAGAGGAGTCGGACCGTGCGTAGCGTTCGTTGGCGATGACCTTGATGTCGGCCGTCTTCGCAGCTTGCTCCAGCGAATTGTACATGAGATCGCCGAACGCATCGGAGAAGCCGATGAAGGCGACGGTCTTGAGGCCCTTCGCCTTCATGTGGTCGACGATGCCCTGGACGAGCAGCGGCGTCGGCTGCGGTGTCTGAACCACCCACGGCCCGCCCTCGCCTGGCGGCACGGGTGCGATCGGCGACACCGCTATCATCGGCACCTTCATCTCGATCGCGGCCGTCGCCATCGCCAGCGTCTGCGGTGCCCCCGACGTGCCGATGAGGATGTCGACCTTCTCCTGCTCGACGAGCTTGCGCGCGTTGCGCGTCGATGCGGTCGCATCGGAGGCGTCATCGAGCTGGATGATGCGCAACTTCTCGCCGTCGATCTCGCCGACATAGGCCTGGCCCGCCGCGATGCCCTTGCCGTTCGGAATGCCGATCGACGACACCGGCCCGCTGAGGGCTGTGACGAAGCCGACGAGAATCTCCGCCTGCGCAAGTTGGGGCGCAACGAGGAGCAGAGTGGTCGAGACCAGCAGGGTCTTGAGCAAGTTCATGGCACCTGTCTTTCGTGAGGGTTTCTTGTTCTGTTTGGCAAGCGCCATCGGTTCGCTTCAGCTCGCGCCGACCAACGCGATGACGCGGAGCGGGCTGCCGGAACCGTTCTGGATCTTCAATGGCGAAGCCACGATGACCGCGCCAGTAGCAGGAAGCTGGTCCAGGTTGCAGAGGCACTGCAGGCCATAGCGGCCGGCCCCGTGCAAAAAATGATGCGCAGGATAAGGCGGGTCCATATGCCCGGCCTGCCCCGCATCCGTGCCGATCGTCTCGGTGCCGAAGCCGATGACGCTGCGCTCCTCGACCAGCCACTTCATCACGGCCGGGTTCGGGCCCGGCGTATGTGCGCCGTCATCCCTGAGGTTGGCATAGTCGCGCCAGCCCTTCTTGGACCAGTCTGTCCGCAGCAGAACCCAGTGACGTGCGGGAATCTTTCCATGCTGGGCTTCCCAGGCCTCGACGACAGGCACGGTCAGCAAAAAGTCCGGGTCCTTTGCGGCTTGCGCGGAACAGTCGATCACGCAGGCCGGCGCGATCATGTCCTTGGCCGGCATGGTGTCGACCGCATTGTTCGGAAGATCCTTGCCGGTGAACCAGTGGATCGGTGCGTCGAAATGCGTGCCGGTGTGCTCGCCGAAGGTGACATTATTCCAGTACCAGGCAGGACCGCGACCGTCGTAACGCGAGATCTCCTGGATGCGCACCGGTGCGGCCTGGCCAAACTCCGGCGGCAGCACAATGACGGGGAAATCCGGACTGAGCGTGAAGGTGAGGTCGACGACGCGCACCGCGCCGGAAGAAACCGCACTTGCCAGCTCCAGGAGACTCTTGGTTTGCATCGTCACATCCTCCGGCTTGGTTGAAGTTTCGATTTTTACCTGTCGAGCTCACGCTCGAGCGCTTTCGGATTGGCCGCGAGACGCTGCCGGATTTCTTCGGCGACATCCCCGACATACATGTCTTCCAGTCCGCTCCTGAGCCCTGACACGATGGCCTGCGCGATCGCACGCGGCGCGACCTTTGGCGGCGGCACGGTCTGAAACCATTCGGTATCGACCGGCCCGGTGAAGAGGTTCATGACCTTGACGCCCCCGGGCCTCAGTTCACTGCGAAGACAATGCGACAGCGACAGGCACGCCGCTTGCGACGCCGAATAGGAGCCGAAGGCCGGCCAATTCGCGAGCGCATAGACCGAGAGGATGTTGACCCAGGCAACGCTGTTGTTGATACCGTCGGCGCCGCGCATTCGCATCGCGGGCCCAAAGGCCTGGGCGAGATTGATGAAGCCGAGATAGGCCTGATCGATCTCGTCCCGCGCGATGCTCGTGCCCCGGCGGTCGAGCAAGCCGCCGGGCCGCACATGCTCCGTCGTGTTGACGAGGATATCGACCTTGCCACCGATATCGGCCGCGAGATCGGCGGCGGATTTCTCATCCGCCGCATCCAAAGCGACGATTTCGATCCCGTCCTGTCCTCGCAGCAGCTTCTCGCCGGCGAACGGCCGCCACGGTTCCGCGACGCCGACGAACACTGTCTTTGCGCCGGCTGCCTTCAGCGCGGCGACGGCCTCCTGGCCGACGACGGTCCGGCCATTGGTCACGAGCACGCGCCTGAATTTTGGATCGGCCGTCATTTCCCGCCACTGCCTGTCGTCTGCCATGTTGGGAGTCTCCCCCTCCGGTCGGGCAAAGGCCACCGCCTGACCGCTCTTGTCGAGTTGGAGCGACATGCTGATAGCCGCACCCTCTGAACAATCGGCATGGAGATGCGCCACGATGGTCGGGCCGCAGTCCATCTTGACGAGGCCGATGCGCCAGGGCGCCCGCTCGCGAAAGTAGACATCGCTCGGTACGCGCGCGGTGGTCTCCGCAAGCAACACGCCCCGGCGTGGTGCATCGACGAATGCGAGATCGGCCGACAGGCAAGACGGACACGCCTCGCGCGCCGGATAGGCAAAGCTGCCGCAGGCCTCGCAGCGCTGCAGCATGAAGCGGCCTTCGGCGGCGGCGCGGGTGAAGCCGTGCGATCGCCGGCTGCGCGGCCGCGGCGGCGCCGTCGGCAGCCGCGTCCGCAACAGCGGATTCTTGCGCTTGGGCGGCTCAATCGGATCGATCATCGCGAAGGCCCTGCAAAGATCGCGGCGCCGGAGGCGAGGCCGCGGTCATAATTGATCATACCGAAACCGGAGGCCAAACCGAGGCTCGCGTTCTTCACTTGCGTGGGACCGGCGGTTCCCAGCACCTGCCGCAGCCCTTCGACGAGCCCGAGATAGGCACCAGCGGCGCCGGCCTGTCCGGCCGAGAGCTGGCCGCCCGAGGTGTTGTGCGGGAAGTCGCCGTTGATGGTCAGGTCATGCGCGCGCACGAAGGCGGCGCCCTCGCCCTTCGCGCAAAAGCCGAGATCCTCGAACTGCATCATCGTGATGACAGGATAGTCGTCATAGGTTTGCACAATATCGAGATCGTCGGGGCCTACGCCGGCCATCGTGTAGAGCTCGCCGACATCCATCGCCCAGCCGCCGCGCACCTGCATGGGATCGTCGGCGAACGCGTTGTGGCGCTCGATCGTCGACAGAAGTCTTGCGGCCGGCAGCCCCAGCGATTTCGCCGTCTCGTCCCGCATCACCAAAAACGCCTCGGCACCGGCACAGGGCATCACGCAGTCGAAGAGATGGATGGGGTCCGAAATCGGGCGGGCCGCCAGATATTGCTCGATCGTGAGCGGCGCCTTCATCAGCGCGTGCGGGTTGCGTAACGCATTGGCGCGCTGGGCCACCGCGATCCTGCCGACGTCCTCGCGCGTGACGCCAAAGGTCCGCATGTAGTTGCGGGCAATGAGCGCAAAACTCGAATTGGCGCCGCCCGCGCCGTAAGGGTAGACCGCGTCCTGATTGAAGCGCGAAAAATTCTCGAGCGTCAGGCGGAAGGAATCGACGTGGTTGGTGTCACCAGCAACGCACGCCACGATGTCGGCGTCCCGCGCCTGCACGGCGCGCGCCGCCTTGCGCAGCGCCGCGATGGCGCTGGCACCGCCGAGCGGAATCGTATCCAGCCAGCGCACGCAGAGGCCAAAATGCTGCGTCAAGCCAACGCCGCTGTCCGTACCCATAGTGAAGCTGGAGACGCAGAGACCGTCGATGTCGGACGCCTTGATGCCGGCCTGCGCGACGAGCCCGGCGAGCGCGCGACCGATCCACCACTGCGCGCTTTCAATGGAGTAGCGCGCATAGGGGACGGTGACGGGCGCGGCCATCACGACGCTGTCATAGGGTGTGCGCAACGAAGTCGTCACAGCTCGCCTGCCTCGCTCATGCGCCTCAGATCACCGTGAGCTTGACGTCAATATTGCCGCGCGTTGCGTTCGAATAGGGACAACGCTCGTGTGCGCCCGCGACGACCGCTTCCGCTGTCGGCCTGTCGATGCCGGGCAGACTGACCTTCAGCTCGACGGCAAGCGCATAGCCGACCGGAACCGGCCCCATCGCGACCCTCGCAGTCACCGACGGCTCCGCAGACGGCACGACCTTCCTTGTGCGCGCCACGAGCTTGACCGCTCCGAGAAAGCACGCGGCATAGCCGGCCGCAAAGAGCTGCTCGGGATTGGTGCCCTCGCCACCTGGGCCGCCCAGCGACTTGGGCAGGGACAACGACACCGACAGCAGGCCATCGGCGCTCGCGGCCTTGCCGTCGCGGCCGCCGGTCGCCGTCACTTCGGTCTCGTAGAGGATTTTTTCAGGCGTCATCATGTCCGCTCTCCCGACTCTAACTTCGCTTACGCGCGAGCAACGCGCGGAAATCGCTGCGGGCCTGGGCGCTGGCGCGCTTGAAACTGGGTCCGCGGCTCGGCTCGGTACCGTTGAGTTGGCGGAGTTGCACCCACATCTCGGCACTCTTCAACGCCACCGCCGCGCAATTGACCACGGGCGCATGCCCGATCTTCAAGCCATGCTCGCGTCCAATCAGAAGGCCCGGCAGCACGCCGGCGGGGATCACGACGTCGGCGCCGCGCGCGACCAGCGGCTGCGCGCAAGCGACGAAATCCTCGACCATGCGGGCGTGCGCGGCCTGATCGCCCGCGAATGCACTCGCAAAATCCTCCGGCTTGCAGCCGAGCCCTGTGACGTGAACGACGCGCTCGCCGATGCCGTAACGCTCGGCTTGCTCATAGTGATAGACCTCGAACACGGGATCGAGCGTCACGAGGCCAAGACGCCGGCCAAGCTGCGAGGCCGCAAGCAGCGTCGCCTCGCCGGTCCCGATCACGGGAATGTCGAGCGCCGAGCGCAGCTCGTACAGACCGGGATCCTGGAAATGCCCCATGACGAAGGCATCGAACCCGCCCTCTTCGGCGGCGAGGCCGTTGTCGATGGCCTGAATCGCGCAGCGCATTTCGGCGAGCCGGCCGAACTCGCGGTCCGGCGGCGAGATCCCCTCGACGTGCACCGTCGTGCCGGGGGCTGCGATGTTGTTGAGGTATTCGGACAGCAGCGCCAAGTAGGGCGCGTTCACGCTCGCATCCACGAAGCTTTGCCAGAAGATGCGCATCGTCCTTCTCCTCAAACGGTCATGGGAGGATCGGTCGTCGGCTGCCGATGAATATATTTCAACCATAAACTAATTGGCGCGTCAAATGGGCGCGCCGACGTCGGCGAGGCGCATCGCACTGCAACAGCCAGTAGGCCCCTTTTGCGAGGGTCCGTGATCAAGGATTTGGCGGATGCGGGCGAAATTGTATGCAACGACATTTTTTTCTAACAGCCCCGTGACACCTGTTGACGGCCGCCCAGATATTACTTTAGGCTTTAAGTAATCCTCCACCGGTCGGGAGCCGGTGGCCATGACAATGATGTTGCAGGGCACCGATTTTGAGAAACTCAATCGTGCGGACAGTCGCCGGACCTGAACGGCCGGTAGCAGCATCGCCAGTCGCGTATCGCGACCGTGGCAACGACCTCTCATCGCTCCGCAAATCGTCCGATCTTCGCCATTCGAGCGGCCGGCGTCGCCATGGCCGCTGACATCGGGCGAAACGAACTGCCTTTGGTCGCGCCCGGCGTTCGGCGCTGCAGGAACATTTTCCGATCGGCCTTTCATATCCTTATCAACGGAGGAGAACGCGTATGCGCAAGACTCTGAGCTTCCTCGCACTTGCTGCCGGCGTGCTGGCGGCACCAGCCGCGCAGGCCGACATCACCATCGGCTTCGTGACGTCACTGAGCGGCAACGGCTCGTCGATCGGCATCCCCTACGGGCGCGGCATCAATGCCGCATATGAGTACAAGAAGACGATCAACGGCGAGACAGTCCGCCTGATCCAGCTCGACGACGGCTCGGATCCGTCCGCCGCGACCCGCAATGCGCGCAAGCTCGTCGAGGAAGAGAAGGTCGACCTTCTCATCGGTACGGCCACTGCCCCCTCCACCATCGCCATGGCGGCGGTCGCGAGCGAACTGAAGGTGCCGATGATCGCGGTCTCCCCGATCGGCAAGCTGCCGGAATCGCCGGAACAGTGGGTCGTCTCGGTGCCGCAGCCGGCATCGCTGCTGGTCAAGATCGTCGCCGACCGCATGAAGCGCGATAACATGAAGAACATCGGCTATATCGGCTTCTCCGATGCCTGGGGCGACCTCGTCTATAACGGCGCCAAGGCGGCCGAGCCGATCGACGACATCAAGATCCAGACCAACGAGCGCTATGCCCGCACCGACACCTCGGTGACTGCGCAGATCCTCAAGGTGATGGCCGCCCGTCCCGACGCCGTGCTGATCGGCGGCTCCGGCACGCAAGGCGCGCTGCCGCTCCTCACGCTTGCCGAACGCGGCTTCAAGGGTAACACTTACGGAACGGTGGCGCTGGTCAATCCTGATTTCGTCAATGTCGGCGGCAAGGCGGCCGACGGCATCCAGGTGTCTGCCGGCCCCGTGATCGTGGCCGAGCAGCTGCCCGACGAGCATTTTGCCAAGAAGATCGCGCTGGATTTCCGCGCCGTCTACCAGAAGACCCACAACATCCCGACCACCGACGGCTTCTCCGCCTATTCCTTCGACGCCTGGCTGATTTTTGCCAACGCCGCCGAACGTGCGCTCAAGACTGCAAAGCCCGGCACGGCCGAATTCCGCGCCGCGCTGCGCGACGCGATCCTTTCGACCAAGGAGCTGCCGGGCGTGCATGCCGTCTACAACTTCAAGCCCGGTGCGGTGACCGGCGTCGACGAGCGTGCGCTCGTCGTGGTGCGCCTGACCGGCGGCGCCTGGAAGTACGCGCCGTAGTCTGAAGGCAACAGGCGGCCAGAACGAGGAAACCACGTCTCCATGACGAGCGACATCGCAGCCATCCTCGGGATCGACGGTATCGCCACCGGCGCAGTCTATGCGCTGGTGGCGATCGGGACCGTCCTTATCTTCACGGTGACGCGGGTCATCTTCATTCCCTTCGGCGACATCGCGGCGTTTACCGCGCTGACGCTGGCGGCGCTCGATGCCAAGCGCTTTCCGGGAACCGGCGCGCTGGTCGTGATCCTCGCCTGCCTCGCTACCCTGATCGAAATCCTCTCGCTGCTGCGCGCCGGCGAGTTCCGGCTTCTGCCCCGCGCGCTCGCCTTCTACCTCGTGCTTCCCCTCGCGGTGGTCGGCGCGGCCTGGCTCACGATGCGGCTCGACCCGCCGCTCGCCGTCCGGCTCGTGCTTGCCTTGATGCTCATCATGCCGATCTCCCCGCTGCTCGACCGCATCGTGTTCCGCCCGATCGCTGATGGCACGGTGCTGTTGCTGCTGACGGTCTCGGTCGCACTGCACTTTGCCCTCGTCGGCCTGGGTCTGCTGTTCTTCGGCCCCGAGGGTGTGCGGACCGAACCGCTGACCTCGCTCTCGACCGAGTTCGCGGGCGTCTTGATCTCGGGTCAGACCATGCTGATCGTGATCGCAGCGCTGGTGTTCAGTGGCCTCCTTTATCTCTTCTTCGACTACACGCTGGTCGGCAAATCGCTGCGCGCCACCGCCGTGAACCGGACCGGCTCCCGCCTGATGGGAATCAGGCCCGCGCGCGCCGGCACCATCGCTTATCTCCTGGGCTCGCTGATGGCCGGCGTCTCCGGCATTTTGATCGCGCCCGTCAACACCGTCTTCTACGATTCCGGCTTCCTGATCGGCCTCAAGGCCTTTGTCGGCGCCATCGTCGGCGGCATGACCAGCTATCCCGGGGCCGTGATCGGCGCCGTCGGCGTCGGCATCCTGGAGAGCTTCGCCTCGTTCGAGAGCAGTGCGCTCAAGGATGTCATCGTGTTCTCGCTGCTGATCCCGATCCTGATCTGGCGATCCCTCGCCTCGCTGCATTCCGAGGAGGAGATCGAGGAATGACGCGTTTTCAGATCCAGCTCGCCGCGCTCGCGGCCGTGGTGTGCCTCGCGGCTGCCCCCTTCGTGCTGAGCCCGTTCAGCATCACGCTGATGAACTATATCGGCATCTATTCTCTGGTCGCGATTGGGCTCGCGCTGCTCACCGGCGTCGGCGGCATCGTGTCGTTCGGACAGGCGGCCTTCGTCGGCGTCGCCGCCTACGCAACCGCGTGGGTATCCGCCCTCAACGGTCAATCGCCCTGGCTCGGCCTGCTGTTCGGCGTTGTCCTGACCTGCGGCGTCGCGACCATTCTGGGCGTCGTCACCTTGCGGCTTCAGGGTCATTTCCTGTCGCTCTCTACCGTCGCATGGGGTCTCGCCATCGGATTCCTGTTCGGCAATGTCGAGGGGCTCGGCCGCTTCAACGGCATCGCGTCGATCCCGCCGATCAGCTTGGGGCCCTATGCGCTGGTCACGAGCTCGCAGATCTACTTCCTGATCTGGGGCATCGTCGCCGCGGTTCTCGTCCTCGGCTACAACCTGCTAGACTCCCGGCTCGGCCGCGCCATGCGCGCGCTGCGCGGCGGCAACACGCTGGTCGAGAGCCTCGGCATCAATGCGTTCCGGATCAAGCTCGCGACCTTCGTGATCGCGGCGTTCCTGGCCTCGCTCTCCGGCTGGCTCTACGCCCATCTCAGCCGCTTCATCAGCCCTGGACCGTTCGATGCCGGCATGGGCATCGAATATCTCATGATGTCGATGGTCGGCGGCGCGGGCAGCCTGCTCGGCGGCGTCGTCGGCGCTGCCATCGTCACGCTGCTGAAGAACAGCGTGCAGGACTATCTGCCGCTGATCGCCAAGGGCGCATCCGGCCAGCTCGAGATCGTGGCCTTCTCCGCGCTGTTCATCCTGTTCCTGCAATGGGCGCGGCAAGGCATCGTGCCGTTCGTGGCGCGCTACCTGCCGAAGGCCAAGCGCGAGCGGCCGCAGCCGGCACCGCCATTGCCGCGCCGTTCGCAGCCCAAACCGGGCGAGCTGCTTCTGAAGGTCGACGGCGCCGAACGCCGGTTCGGCGGTCTGATCGCGGTCAACAATGTCAGCTTCGACGTGCGCTCCGGCGAGATCCTCGCGGTCATCGGCCCGAACGGCGCCGGCAAGAGCACGATGTTCAACTGCCTGACCGGCGCGCTCCGGGTCAACAAGGGCGACATCGTGTTTGCGGGACGCCCGATCACGCGCGACCCGCAGGCGCGGATCGCCAAGGCCGGCATCGCGCGCACCTTCCAGCATGTGAAGCTGCGGCCGCGCATGAGCCTCTTGGAAAACGTGATGCTCGGCACCTATGCCCGCACCCGCACCGGGCTCTTCGCGGGCGCCTTCCGCCTCAACCAGCGCGAGGAAGCTAGCGCCCGGCACGAAGCTTTGATGCAGCTCGAGCGCGTCGGGCTCGGCGACAAGCCTTTTGAGCTCGCGGGTAACCTGCCCCTCGGCAACCAGCGCATCCTCGAGATTGCGCGCGCGCTCGCCGCCGACCCGGCGCTGCTGGTGCTCGACGAGCCGGCGGCGGGTCTGCGCCGCCAGGAGAAGCTGCGGCTTGCCGAGCTGCTGCGCTCGCTGCGGGCGGATCATCTCACCATCCTGATCGTCGAGCACGACATGGAGTTCGTGATGTCGCTGGTCGACCGCATCGTGGTGCTCGATTTCGGCTCAAAGCTCTGCGAGGGCCCGCCGAGCGCGATCCGCAGCGACGAACGGGTGCAAGAGGCCTATCTCGGAGGCGTCGCATGACCGCGATGTTTTCCATGACCGACGTGACCGTCTGCTACGACAACGTCGAGGCTGTCCGGAACGTCTCGCTCTCGGTCGAGGAAGGCCAGATCGTCACCGTCATCGGCCCGAACGGCGCCGGCAAGACCACGCTGCTGATGGCCGCGATCGGCCTCTTGGCCTCGCGCGGCCGCATGATCTTCCAGGGCAACGACATCGGAAAAATCCCGGTCGAGGACCGCGTCGAGCGCCGGCTGTGCCTGGTGCCGGAGAAGCGCGAGCTGTTCTCGGACATGTCGGTCGCCGACAACCTCCTGCTCGGCTCCTACAGCCTGCGCGACCGCTCCGGCGTGGCGAAGACGCTGGACGAGGTCTACGACCGCTTCCCCCGCCTGAAGGAGCGCCAGCGCCAGGCGGCAGGCACGCTTTCAGGCGGCGAGCGCCAGATGCTCGCGCTCGGCCGGGCACTGATGGCGAAGCCAAAACTCCTGATGCTGGACGAGCCCAGCCTCGGTCTCGCGCCGCTGATCGTGCGCGAGATCTTTCGCACCATCGCCTCCTTGCGCGATCTCGGCGTTTCGATCCTGCTGGTGGAGCAGAATGCCCGCGCCGCGCTCGAGACGGCCGATTACGGCTATGTGCTCGAAACCGGCGAGGTCGTGCAATCAGGCCCGGCCAAGGACCTGATCCATGATCCCAGGCTGATCAGCGCCTATCTCGGCGGGCACTGAGGCGACACGCAGCCTCACTGCGGGCCGAAGTCTCGATCCGTCACCCCCGCGCAATGGCGAAGCCATTGTCGCTGGAGGCGGCCGCTTCTTCAGCGGCCCTCGAAGGGCGACGGCCCGGCTGCATCGGCGCCGTTCATCCTTCGAGGCTCTCCATGCGCCGCTTCGCGCCGCATGGCTCACACCTCAGGATGACGGGCTTCGCCCGAGGATGTCGGTCGCCCGACCAAAACATCGAAAACAACCCCATGCACAGTAGCCGACGGGTGCCGGCAGGCATCTTCGTATTTTACGAATTTCGCTTGACCCGTCGGGCAAATCAGGTGTATATTGCCATCATCGCAGCCAATGTCCGCTACCCGACCAGCCGCGGACGGCGCTGGGTTGCGAGCGGCTTCTCGGCCAACAGCGCGCGCAGCCATTCGCGGAAGCTGACGATTTCAGGGCAATCCGCGGTGCCCTCAGGCGCAATCAGCCAATCACCCAGACCTGATCCCGCATTGACCCGGTCGCAGCGATAGCCCGGATGGTGGCCAACACCGCGGGCTATCAGCAGGTCGACCTTGCCCTCGACCAGCTCGTGCAAACCGGCGGGCTGCAGCACGCGCAAACCGATCTCCACATGCGCGCTGCGAAACCCCGCCAGATCGAGGCGGCGCAGGTCGAAGCTGGCATGAACGCCCAGTTGGAGCAGCACGCTACCTGCCGGCTTCAATTGCGAGGTCGCCTCCGCGATCTGTCGAAAGCCTTCGGAGACCCCGGGCAGATAGGCCTGACCGGCTGCGGTCAGGATCAGCTGCTTATGCAGCCGCTCGAACAGCGGCACGCCGAGGCGCGCTTCCAGCGCCTTCACCTGCTGCCCCACGGCGGCAGGCGTCACGTGCAGCTCGTGCGCGGCCAGCTTGAAGCTAAGATGCCGCGCGGCGGCCTCAAAAGCGCGGAGCGCGTTGAGCGGAGGAAGGGTGTAGGTCATCGCGCCGCAGTTTGACACCGATAGGCCGCGGCCTTGCAATAGATTTTCTTGCGCTGAGCCGCAGCAAAGATGCTTTGCGCGGCTGCGATGCTGCCGGATACGGTCAGCCCGCAAATTTGTCGAGCAGGAGACGCACCGAAATGGTTCACATCGTCAGCCACAATCCCGCAACGGTCCACCCTCCCGCCGGCGGCTATTGCATGGGACTTGAATTGACGCAGCACCGCCGCCTGTTGTTCATCAGCGGCCAGGTGCCCGAGAGATCCGACGGCACCGTGCCCGAGGGTTTTGAGGCGCAGTGCGAGCAGGCCTGGCGCAACGTCACGGAGGTGCTCGCCACCGCTGGTCTCCGCGTCGAGCATCTGGTCAAGGTCACCACGTTCCTGACCGACCGGAATCAAGTCGTGACCAACCGCGCCATTCGTCGCAAAATGCTCGGGGACCATCAGCCGGCGCTGACGGTCATGGTCGCCGAGACCGTTGACAGCAAATGGCTGCTGGAGATCGAGGCGATCGCCGCGGAGTGACACAGCTTCACCGATTTTCCAACAAGCCAATTCAGGTGTCCCATGGCTGAGACCGTCCATCCCTTCTACGAACGGCATCGCGGCGCCATGGAGGCCGCCATGCGTGAGCGACTCGACCTCGCCGAAGCGATGTTGCGCGAGCGCGCGCATCTCACCGATATTGACGGGATCAGGCAGGAGGTGATGGACGAATCTGAAATCGTCCTCACCCAAATGCCCTATGTCGGAGGCGCGGCAAGTCGCATGAGCGATTTCTTCATGCGTCTCATGGGCTTCATGGCCATCAGCCGGGTGCTCCGGCGACACGGCGTTCCGCTGCCCGTGATCGGCGACATCGAGCGGGAAACCTACAAGGCGCAATTGCTCACCGTATCAGAGGCCGAACGTCTCGCCGCGGGGCGTCAATTCATGTCGTCGGAGAACCAGGCTTTGCTACGCGCGCAGGCGGCCAAAAGCGCTACAGAAAGCCACCAGAAGGAGTTTCCGGGAGATTTCGTCTACAATTTCGTCGAACCGGGCCCGGGTGACAATTTTGAATTCGGGATCAACTACAAGGCATGCGGCTTCTGCAAATTCGCGGCTCGTCATGGAGATAAAGAAATCCTGCCGAACATTTGTGGGCTCGATTTCGACGCCTACGCAACGCGCGGCATTCGTCTGGAAAGGACGCAAACGTTGGCCGGCGGCGCAAGCCACTGCAATTTCCGATTCTCGCAGCTTGTGTCGGACTAGGACGATGAAGCCGTAGGATGGGTTGAGCTCTTGCGAAACCCATCAGCGTGATCACATAAGCAGCGCTGCTGTGCCGTGTGCATTATTATTGATGGGTTTCGCTACGCTCTACCCATCCTACGAGCTGTTTGATGATGGGACGCCCGAGGCTTGCCGTTCCTTCGCTTCGTAGTATTCGGCTGAGAACTTGATTGACCATCGCGCGAAGAATGAACGCAATTCCTGAGTGGGCTTTTCGACGCCGAAATGTTCGGCGACATGCGCCTCGCGCAGCCACCTCACCGCCGATGTGAGGCCGGCCGTGCGCTCGAGCCGCTCAACCGCCGCGATTCCGGCGATCTCTGCCTGCCGATAGCGAAAGCCGACTTTTCTGATGACATACACGCACTTGATGGTTTCGTAGCCCTTGAAAACGAATTGAACGAATGGATGTTTTTTGGCCTGCGGCCAGGCAGCCGGGTAGACCGGTAGCACCAAAAGCTTGCTCTTCGCGATGACCGTTGCGAGCGGATGCAAGAGTTGCATCCATGCTGGCCAGGATGCGACCTTGGCAAACAATACCGCGTGCATCGCCGTTGCAGCCCCGAAAGAGATCGGCAGCCAAAGTACTGCGCACAGGATGACGAGCAATGCGGTGTTCGGCGTAAGATACCGGCACCTCCTAAACACCCATGCCATGCCGCCTTCAAAGGCATCATGTACAGCTTGTTCGAACGCGCGATAGCTGATCTTCCGCCGGAACCACAACCAGTTCCGGCGAATCGATCTACTCCACTGTCGACGTTTCGCCTCGGATAGGGGAAGGATGCGCAACGCGCCGTTTATGACGGTAACGATCACATCGCCAAGAACCTTGGCCGCAAAGAGCGGAAGCCAGACAATCTGCATTGCTAACGGGAAGGCGTAGTCGAGCATCCGGATCAAGATCGAAAGAACGAAACGGAGGGTCTTGCTTGCGGCGAGCGCGACAACAACAAGTGGGATGATAATCACATCGTCGATGGCGCCGCGGAAGCGGCTTTCCTCGGTCCATGCCGGGTGACGACCATCGGTCACTGTGCAACGTCCAGGCTGAGAACGCGGGATCGTGCCGGCTCAAATTAGCATATTACAAGCTCAAGGGGGCCCAGTCGTTGAGCGACAGGGAGCAGCCCGTAGGATGGGTTGAGCCCTTGCGAAACCCATCACTTTATCGCCTTTCGCCATAGTCACTACCGTCATCCGACGGATCGCCGGCCCAATCCACCGGGTAGATCCCGTCCTCGACATGCCGATGGAACGACGAATGCTTCCACTCGCAGACCTGCTTCACCAATCCGTGCTTGACGGGATTGATGTGGACATAGTCGACGTGCCGCGCGAAATCGTTCTCGTCTCGAATGGTGTGCTCCCAATTGCGGCGCTGCCAGATGCCGCGCTCGCCCTTGGCCGCGCGGCTCGCCGAGACCCGTTCGCTGCGCGCCATGCCGCGGGAAAAAGCCGATTTGATCAGCCGCCAACGCGTCGCGAAATCCGCGTCCCCGTCAGGCATCGTCAACACGGTATGAAGATGATCCGGCAGGATGACGATGGCGTCGATCGTGAAGGGATGACGGCGATGCGTCTCGCGGAACACTGAACGCAACAATTCGACATGCATCGTCAGCAACGATCGTCTTCGCTCCGCCAGGTTGACGGTGAAGAAGACGCTTCCGCCGGGGACGAAGTTGCGACGATACGATGTCATGATAACATCGTAGCACAAGTTGCGATGGGTTTCGCGAAGAGCTCAACCCATCCTACGGCCGCACCGTTCTCGTCAGCATCGGAAAATGCTTGTTGCCGCCCTTGAACGGCGGGAACTGGACGAAGTCTGCGCGCATGCGTTGGATCACGTCTGAGGTCAGGGCGTGCGAGAGTGCGGCGGGGCTGTCGAACACCAGCTTGTTGCGCTGCATGTGAGCCTCCCGCCGGGACGGCAGGCGATCGACCCAGTCGATGCCCGAATAGATCTCGACCTGACGGACGTTCGGGAAGGTCCGCATGATCCTTGGATGGTGCTCCAGATAGTGCAGATGCCACGCGTTCAGATCCTCGGGCGGGCCGGGATAGTGGACGAGGTAGCTGCACGGGCTCGTCGTGCCCTCGGGATGCTCGGAGACATCGACGGAAAACGACCGCGTCACCATGGTCTGGTGCGTGACGTCGAGTCCGGCGAGGCTTGGCAGGCCTCCGCCCGCCGCGAGGACAGCGATAACTCCGCCGCGGTCGAGCGCTGCTTCGCAGGCGAAGAGGTCCGGAAAGCGCAATTGGACGGCGAAGGCCGGCCCGGCGCCATCGGCCCTGTAGGGATGCTCGACCGGATGCTCCAGCGGTGTGAACAGCAAGCCTTCGGTCATGCGCGGGACCGATCCGATCATGGCCGCGGCTGCGTCAAGATCGCCGGGGCTGATCCGGCGCGCGCCGGCCGGATCGGAGAAGGTCATGAAGAAGGAGATCATGAGGACATCGCCTCCGCTCCCTTCTCCACGTGCAGGTGCGCCATCAGCGCAGTGCGGATGTCGTCGGGCCAGGGGATGGCATGGTGATCGACGAGCGATGTCGCGGCCAAAACCTGGCGCGCCTTCCAGCGCACGCCGTCTGCGCCCGACACGACGTGCGCCAGATGCAGCGACGCACGGCCGACCTTGCCGATGCGCAAGGCGAACGTCAGGCGATCGCCGAACAGCGACGGCCGGGAGAAATCGCAGGAGAGGTGCACCGTGGGCGTCCCGATCTTGCGGACCGTGATGAGCTCAGGCCAGGGGAATCCGATTCCTGCCCAAAACTCCTCGACGACACCGTTGAGGATGTTGAGGTAGGACGGGAAATAGGCGATGCCCGAAGGATCGCAGTCCCCGAACCGCAGCTCGCGATCGAACGAGAACCTCGTCATCAGATCGCGACAACCGGATGCCTGATGACGCCGACACCGTCGACGCCGGCCTCGACCACGTCGCCCGGCCACAGCCATTCCTGCGGGCTCATGCCGGCGCCGACGCCTTCGGGCGTTCCGGTCGCGATGATATCGCCGGGTTCGAGCGTCATGCCGGAGGAGATGTCGGCGATCAACACCGGGATGTCGAAGATCATGTACTTGGTGTTGGAGTCCTGCTTCATGACACCGTTCTTGGTCAGCCACAGCCGCAGATCATGCGGATTTGGGATCTCGTCCGCGGTCACGATGCATGGGCCGAACGGCGCATAGGTGTCCATACCCTTGGAAAAAATCCACTGGCCGGCGCGGCGATTGTCGCGCGCGGAAATGTCGATCATGACCGAATAGCCGAACACGTGATCCATCGCCTTGTCGGTTGCGATGCGCGTTGCGGTCTTGCCGACGATGACGGCGAGCTCGACCTCCCAGTCGAGCTGCTGGGTCATCTTCGCGTTGTGCTGGATGGCGGCGCCGGGGCCGATCACCGAGGTCGGTGGCTTGGAGAACACAACCGGCTGCTTCGGCAGGTCCTTGCTGGTATCGAGGCTCTTGGCTGACTCAGCGACATGGGCGCGGTAATTCAGCCCGATGCCAAAGATGTTTTTCCGCGGACGCGGAATTGGGGCCTGCAGCTTGACGTCCTCGACGGCAACGGCGGAGCCGGCCGGGAAGCGCCCATTCGCATCCTCCAGAGCATCCCTCAGCGCCGGCAACAGGGTCACACTGTTGTCGATGAACGACAGCATGTCGCTCGGCCATGTCGCGCCGCTGGACGCACCGAGGTGCTCGACATCGACGACCAATCCGTTGACGAGCGCGCCGAGGCGCGCACCGCTGGAGCCCAAAGTATAGGTGACAAGGCGCATGGAGGTTTGATCCGACTCTTTCGGTTGAATTCTGTTGGTGAACGCGTCAGGCGGCGACCGGCTGGTGGCCGGCATTGTCGCCATAGGCCTCTTCCCGGTAGAGACCGAGGCCTTCGATCACGGGCAGATCGTTGAAGCAGAACAGGCAGGCATCCTCGCTGTCAGAGAGATTGCCATGCTCGTGCCAAGCCCAGGACGGCACGCAAAAAATGTCGCGCTCCTGCCACTCGAAGCGTTTGCCGCCGATGACGGAATAGCCGCGGCCCTTGGCGACCTGGTAAATGAAGCTGCCGGTGTGGCGGTGCGACTTGGTACGCTCGCCCGGCCGCAACAACTGCATGCTGGCGCCGATCGTCTGCATCACGTGCCCGCCGGTGATCGGGTTGACGTAATTCATGAGGACGCCGTCATAGCGTGATCCGTCGGTCGCGGCGCCATACTTGCGCAGGGAATCGTAGGTCGGCTCCCACTCATATTTGAACATGGGCGAATAGCCTTTTGACCATCTGGAGTCGGCCGGCCGCAGACCGGGATTGCCCCAGGTCTTGGTCATGTCGTCGACGGGATAGCCGGATTCCTCCTGCTGGACTTTTGGATGCACGACGAAGAAATTGGCTTCGAGCGCATTGACCAGGGGAATGTCGAGGCCGTCCTGCCAGATGCAGACCGAGCCGTCGGCCTCGACGCCATGCTCGTGCCAGGTGCCGTTCGGCGTCAGCACGAAATCGCGCGCGCCCAGCGTCATCTTGTGGCCGTCGACGATGGTGTAGGCACCGGATCCTTCCATGATGAAGCGCAAGGCGGACGCCGAATGCGCATGCGCGGTGGCGACCTCGCCGGGGTGCATCACCTGCAGGCCCGAATAGAGCCAGCCGACGGCAGCCGAGACATCACGGCGGCCGGGATTGTTGAGATAGATCACGCGACGGCCCGCCTTCTCCGGCGAGACCAGCACGACGGAGCGCAGCACGTGCTCGCGCAGATCGTTGTAGCGCCAGAGCACGGGAACGGACGCCGATTGCGGCGCCCACGGTTCGATCTTGTTGGCGACGGTCCAGAGCGCGCCGGCCTCGTATTTTTCGAGATCCTTGTAGTAGGCTTTGAGTTCCGGTGTGTCCTCGACATTGGCCCGGCCGATCACGTTCTCGCGCATCCTGTCCTCCAAAGTCCTATTCCGATCTCAGTGGGATCGGCATGAAGCCCTGCTCCGCGGCAGCGCCCTCACCGCCTGCGAGGTCCAGCGGCGCCAGGGGACGCCGGTTGACCCGCAAATCAAAAACGTCGAAGCGATTATAGTGGCCGACGATGTCGTGCATCTGCTTCGGCTGGATGCAACGTTCGAGGTCGATCTCGGCATAGACGATGCCTTCGTCGTCGATCAGGGACTCGCCGACGACCCGGCCATCGGGCCCGATGATGCCGGAGAAGGCGCTGGATTTCCGCTGCAGCCGCGCACGTGCATCCGGCACGACAGCCTCCATCGCCGTGATGATCTCCTCCGACACGGTCGAGCAGGAGACCACCGTAAAGATCTTGCCTTCGAAGGAGTGGGCAATCGCGCGCAACTTGATCGCCTCCGCCATGTCGTAGTCGGGCGGCGCGACGGGAAGCGAGATGTAGCTTGCGACGTGCACCAGCTCGCCCTGCCCCAGCAGCGCAAACCGCGCCAGCGTGTTGGTGTTCTCGCCGCAGGCCAGGCCTCCGAGGCGCCCGATCTCGGTATCATAGACGCGCAGGCTCGAGCCGTCACCGCCGGTCCAGGTCAGCTTCTCGGCCCAGGTCGGCACCAGCTTGCGGTGCTTGCCGATCAGCGCACCGTCCGGCCCGATGAACACAAGCGTGTTGTAGATCGCACCCAGCGACACCGGGCTGCGCTCGTTGACGCCGAGCACGACGTAACAGCCGGAATCGCGCGCCGCCTTGCGGACGACATCCACCTCCGGCCCCGGAACGAGGACAGAGGCCTTGGCGAGCTTCTCGAACCACGCACTTCCCGTGACGGGATCGGTGATCCAGTTCCAATAGGGATAGCCGGGAACGAAGACCTCGGGGAACGCGACGAGCCTTGCGCCGTTGCGTGCTGCTTCACGCACCAGTGAAGCGGCCTTGTCGGCGGTCGCGCTCGCATCGAGATAGACGGGAGAGGCCTGGACGGCGGCGGCTTTAAAGCGCGGCAGCTTCAGCATTCGGCCCACCCTGTCGCTCCGGCACGACCGCCCGCGGGATCAGATATCCGCTAGACTGACCATGGCCCGGCGTTGACTTACTTCACATGTAAACGTATGCTAACGCATATTTCTGGAGGGTGCAATGGCTGAACGTTCCTTCGCTCGCGAAGTCGAGGATCTTCGGCTCGGCGACGGCGACACCTTTCGCGGTGAAGGCATCCTCGCCATCACCAAGGCCCTGCTGCAATCCGGTGTCGCCTATGTCGGCGGCTACCAGGGCTCGCCGATCTCCCATCTCATGGACGTGCTTGCGGATGCCAAGGACGTGCTCGACGACCTCGGCGTGGTGTTCCAGAGTTCTGCCAATGAAGCGGCTGCCGCGGCGATGCTGTCGGCCTCGGTGATGTATCCCCTGCGTGGCGCGGTCGCCTGGAAGTCGACGGTCGGCACCAACGTCGCCTCCGACGCGCTCGCCAACCTCGCCTCGGGCGGCGTCACCGGCGGCACCATGATCATCGTCGGCGAGGATTATGGCGAAGGCTCCTCCATCATGCAGGAGCGCACCCATGCATTTGCGATGAAGTCGCAGATGTGGCTGCTCGATCCCCGTCCCGACCATGAATGCATCGTCAACCTAATCGAGAAGGGCTTTGAGCTCTCGGAGTTCTCCAATACGCCCGTGATGCTGGAGGTGCGTGTTCGCGCCTGCCACATGCACGGCAGCTTTGCCTGCAAGGACAACGTCAAGCCGGCGCACACCATCAAGGACGCGCTCAACAATCCCAAGCGCGACGTCAACCGCATCGTCCTGCCGCCGGCGGCTTATGAACACGAGCAGGAGAAGATCAAGACGCGCATGCCCGCGGCGATCGGCTTCATCCGCGACCACAAGCTCAATGAATGGATGGGACCTGATGACGGCAAGGTCGGCATCATCATGCAGGGCGGGATGTACAACAACGTCATCCGCGCGCTGCAATATCTGGGACTGTCGGATGCCTACGCGAATACGCAGGTGCCGCTCTACATCATGAACGTCACCTACCCCGTGATCGACACCGAGGTCGCGGAGTTCTGTGTCGGCAAGGACGCGGTGCTGATCGTCGAGGAAGGCCAGCCGGAATATCTGGAGCAGGCGATCAACACCGTGCTGCGGCGCAGGGACATCAATGCGCGCGTCCACGGCAAGGACGTGCTGCCGATGGGCGGCGACTACACCGCGCAGGTGCTGCTCGGCGGCATCAGGGAATTTCTTGACAAGACCGAGCCGCGGCTGCTCGGCAACCGGCCGCCGGCGCCGGACGCAGCCCCTACGCTCAATCATCCCGCGGTCGAAAAACTCAAGCAGGTCGTGCCGGCGCGTCCACCCGGCCTCTGCACCGGCTGCCCGGAGCGGCCGATCTTTGCCGCGATGAAGCTCGTCGAAGAAGAACTCGGCCAGCATCATGTCTCGGCAGACATCGGCTGCCATCTGTTCTCGATCCTGCCGCCCTTCAACATCGGCGCGACGACCATGGGCTTTGGTCTTGGTCCGGCCTCGACCTCGGCCTTCAACGTCAAGGCCGACAAGCGCTCGATCGCCGTGATGGGCGACGGCGGCTTCTGGCACAACGGGCTGACCAGCGGCATCGGCAACGCCGTCTTCAACAAGCATGACGGCGTGTTCGTCATCGTCGACAATTACTACACCTCCGCGACCGGCGGTCAGGACATCCTGTCCTCGCGCGCGGTCAACAAGCGGCGCAACACCAACAACTCGATCGTCCAGGCGGTGAAGGGCATCGGCGGCCAATGGGTGCGGCAGCTCGACCGCACCTACGATGTCGGCAAGATGCGCGACACGCTGAAGGAAGCGCTGACCACGAAGGAGGAAGGCCCAAAGGTCATCGTCGCCTCCTCCGAATGCATGCTGAACAAGCAGCGCCGCGTGAAGCCGCAGATATCAAAGGCGATCAAGGACGGCGCGCGGATCGTCAAGGAGCGTTTTGGCGTCGACGAGGACGTCTGCACCGGCGACCATGCCTGCATCCGGCTCTCGGGCTGCCCTTCCCTGTCCGTCAAGCAGCTCGACGATCCCCTGCGCGACGATCCTGTTGCGGCCATCGACAATTCCTGCGTCGGCTGCGGCAATTGCGGCGAGGTCGCTGAAGCCGCCGTGCTCTGCCCGTCCTTCTATCGCGCCGACGTCATTCACAATCCGACCGGCTGGGACAAGTTCAAATCCAAGGTCGCCATGGCCGTGATCGGCTGGCTGCAGCGGCGGCGTGATCGCCGCCGTCCCGCGCTCGAGGCGCTGGCATGAGAGACGAAACCGTCAGACTGGCGCTGCCTGCCGCTGGAGACGCAACCGAGCGGCCGATCTCGATCGCGATCGTCGCGATGGGCGGCCAGGGCGGCGGTGTCTTGACCGACTGGATCGTGCAGCTCGCGGAGAACCACGGCTGGGTCGCGCAGTCCACCTCGGTGCCCGGCGTCGCCCAGCGCACCGGCGCCACCATCTACTACATCGAGGCGATGCCGCCGCTCGACGGCCGCAAGCCGATCCTGTCGCTGATGCCGACCCCCGGCGACGTCGATGTCGTGATGGCCGCAGAGTTCATGGAGGCCGGCCGCTCGATCCTGCGCGGCCTGGTGACGCCGGACCGCACCACGCTGATCGCCTCCAACCATCGCTCCTTTGCGATCGGAGAAAAGATCGCGCCGGGCAATGGTATCGCCGACAAGGGTGCCGTGTCAGGCGCGATCGGGGTTGCCGCCAAGACCGAGATCATCTTCGATTTGAACGCGCTGGCGATCGCGCATGGCAGCGTGATCTCGGCCGCGATGTTCGGTGCGCTCGCAGGCGCCGGCGTGCTGCCGTTCAGCCGAGAGAGCTATCTCGACGTGATCAAAGCCGGCGAGAAGGGCGCGAAGGCGAGCATCGGGACGTTTGAGGCGGCTTTTGATCGGGTGCAGACGAGGTCCTTTGACGATGCGGCTGCGCCCGCATCCCCGCCGTCCAAGGTGGCGCCCTCCCCTGTGGCCCCGGACGCCCGACTGGCCGGGCTCGTCGCGCGGCTGAAGGAACTGCCGGAGCCTGCGACGGCCATGGCGCGGGCCGGACTGAAGAAGGTGGTCGATTTCCAGGACGTCGCGTATGGCGGCGAATATCTCGACATCCTCGGCGCGCTGCACGCCGCCGATCGGAATGCCGGCGGCGACAGCAAGAGCTTTGCCTTTACGCAGGCGGCGGCAAAGTATCTTGCCAACGCCATGACCTATGACGACGTGATCCGCGTCGCCGATCTCAAGACGCGCGCCAGCCGCCGTGTCAGGATCGAGGGCGAGCTGGAGCTGTCAGAGGGCCAGGTGCTGCAGACCACCGAGTTCATGCATCCCCGCATGGAGGAGGTGATGGGCATGCTGCCGGCCGGCTTTGGCCGCTGGCTTGGCGCAAGGCCCCGCCTGCTCGGCTGGCTCGATCGCCGGGTCAACAAAGGACGGAGGGTGCGGACCTATTCGCTGCCCTGGTTCCTGATGCTTTATGTCGTGGGCGGGATGCGCGGCATGCGCCGCCGCTCGCTGCGCCATGCCGTCGAGACGGCGCATCGGGACGCATGGCTGAAGGCCGCGACGGAGGCTGTTCGCACCAACTACCAGCTCGGCGTCGAGATCCTGCAATGCCGGCGGCTGGTGAAAGGCTATTCCGATACCCATAGCCGGGGGCTTTCCAAATTCGACAAGACGCTGGCCGCGATCAAGCTGGTGGAGCGGCGCGACGATGCCGCCGACTGGGCCCGCCGCCTGCGCGAGGCCGCGCTGAAGGACGGCCCCGGCAAGGAGCTCGACGGTGTCATCCAGACCATCAAGACGTTTGCGTGATGCGGCCGGGATCGCCCAGGATTGCCTGATACGGCGAACAACGTCAGGATCGGCGATCCCGACTGCGATTCCCGGTCCGTTCATCGGAGCGATAATTCCGACAACTGCCTCCCCACCCTCTTGACGAGACGTCTTGTCCGCGATTGGTCATGCAATGCCTGCAGCACTCAAAGACAACATCGTTCCCGTCCAGGGCCAGATCGAGACCCGGCTCTGGCTGCAATTGCTGTCGCTGCATGGCGAGATTTTTGCCTCGCTCAATTCCATGCTGAGCTCGGAGTTCGGCCTGTCGCTGGCAAAGTTCGACGTGCTGGCGCAGCTCGACCGCTATCCGGAGGGGCTCGCGCTCGGGCAGCTGTCGCAGAATTTGAAAGTCTCCGGGGGTAACGTCTCCGGGCTGGTGCAGCGGCTTCTCGCCGACGACCTCATCAGCAAGGCGATGTCGAGCGAGGACCGCCGCTCCTTCATCGTCCGCCTGACGCCGAAGGGCGCGACGCTGTTCCGGAAAGCTGCCGACATTCACAAGAGGCATCTCAGCAAGCGGCTGGAAAATATCCCGGCCCCGGAGCTCGATACCGCACTCGGCGTGTTGCGGTCGCTGTCCCAGAAAATTCGCACCGAGACCAAGAAGCAGAGTCGCAGAAAATAATGGCCAAGGAATCCAAGGGCAAATGGAAGTCCGGTCCGCCGCGGACCAAGGACCAGTTGCAGAGCTACATCCCCTATCTGTTCAATCGCCTCGCCAATCGCTGGAATCTCGACCAGAACCGTGACCTCAGCGAGCACAACATCAACAATGTCGTGTTCCGGACGCTGTCGGTTTTGTTCATCTACAAGACGCTGACGGTCAACGAGGTCGCCGTGCTTGCCGTCACCGAGCAGTCGACGGCGAGCCGCATGGTCGAATCGATGGTGTCCGCGGGCCTCGTCAAGCGCGAGATCGCGGAGGAGGACCAGCGCCGCCGCGTCGTGGCGCTGACGCCCGACGGTGAAGCGCTATTGCGCAAGATCTGGCCGATCATGGAAAACAACTACGACCGACTGACCGAGGGCATCGACCCCGACGAGATCGAAATCTGCGCGCGCGTGCTGGCCAAGATGGTGCAAAACATCCGGCAAAACCAGATTTAAGGCCCCAGCCCGACCAGGCTTGTGCCGCCGCAGACATAGAGCACCTGGCCCGTCACGAAGTCGGACCGCGCGTCGAGGAAGAATTCGATGGCGTGCGCGACGTCCTCGCGCGAGCCGAGCCGTCCGACCGGCACGTTGCGCGCCATCTGCTCCTGCCGCTCCGAGCCTTTTGGGATGATGCCCCAAAAATTGTCGGTGAGGATCGGGCCGGGTGCGACCACGTTCACGGTGATTCCGCCGGACGCCAGTTCGAGCGCCCAGGTCCGCGCCAGCCCGTGCACGCCGGCCTTGGTCGCCGAATAGGCCGAACGCGTCGCAGCCCCCATCGCCGCGCGCGACGAGACGAACACGATGCGGCCGAAGCGGCGCGACTTCATGCCCTCCAGCGCGGCCTGGGTCAAAAGCATCGGCGCGCCCAGATGCAATTGCGCCAGCGTCAAAATGTCCTCAGGCTTTGCGTCGGGCAGCAGGTTCGGCAGGATGACGCCGGCATTGTGCACGATGCGGTCGATCGCATGGTCGCGGCAGATTTTTTGCGCGATCGTGCGGGTCTCCTCGATGCTGGTCAGATCCGCGCGATAGGCCGAGAGCAAGTCGTGCGTCCAGTCCGGCTTCTCCAGCCCGACCGAGACGACGCGCTGGCCCTTCTCGACCAACCGCTTGGCAAGCGCTTCGCCGATGCCGGAATTGCCCCCGGTGATGAGCGTGGTGTAGATGTCGCTCATGATCAGACCTGCCGCTTCTTGAGATCACGCAAATCGAAGAAGGCGCCCTCGCGCATCAGTTTGGCGACAAAATCCTTCAAGCCGCCGCGCTGGATCTTTTCCGTTGCGGTCAGCGGCAGGCGATCGACGAAGGCGATCCAGCCCGGCGCCTTGTAATAGGCCATTTGCTCCAGGCTCCAGCGCACGATGTCTTCGGCGAGCGCGCGATCCGCGCCCGCCTGCTCGGCGATGATGACGGCCGCGACCTCGTCGCCACGCACCTGGTCGGGCGTGGCGGCCACTGCGGCCTGCCGGATCGCGGGATGGCGATTGAGCACGGACTCGACCTCGACAGCGGCAATGTTCTCGCCGGAGCGGCGGATGACGTTCTTCTTGCGATCGACGAAGTGAAGATCACCATCCGCATCGCGCGAGACGATATCGCCGGTGTGCAGCCAGCCGCCGGCCCACGCCTCGTCGGTGGCTTCCCGGTTCTTCAGATATTCCCGAAAGAAACCGTACCGGGGGTTTGCGCCCGCGCGACGCACCAGAAGCTCGCCCGGTGCTCCCACCGCTGCTTCATTCCCGCCGTCATCGACAATACGAACGTCCACCTCGGGTGCCGGGCGGCCAAAACAGGAGGTGCCGACCTTGCGCGGCTCGACATTGGCGGCGATCACGCCGCCGCTGCCGGTCTCGGTCATCGCCCAGGCCTCCAGCAGCGGAAAGCCGAAACGTTCCTCGAACGGCGCGTGCAGGAGCTTGTCGACGCCGGCGCCGAAGCCGAAGCGGACGGTGTGCGCGCGATCCTGCTCAGAGGCAGGCGCGCTCATCAGCATCGACGGCATGACGCCGAGATAATGCAGGCAGGTGGCGCGGCTGTCGCGCACCGACTGCCACCAGGTGCGCGGATGGAAGCGGTCGAGCATGGTCAGGCTGCCGCCGACCGAGAGCATCGCCATCAGCGACACCGCCATCGCATTCATGTGGAACAGCGGCAGCGGCGTGATCATCCGCTCGCTGTCAGGTTTCAGGCCGATCAGCCCGCCGGCGTCGCGATACCAGTTTCCGGAATGCAGAAAGTATTCGTTGGTGAGCACGCAGCCCTTAGGCTGCCCTGTGGTCCCCGAGGTGTAGAGCAGTGCGCATTCGGTCGCGCTGTTACCGGCGCTTGCCGGCCGCGGACCGCCGAAGGGCGCGGGAATGTCGTCGGCCTCGGACACGACCGGAATCGGCCGGCCGGCCTGACGGGCTGCGGTCGCGACTTCTTCACGCCGCTCGGCGAGCACGAAGGCTGCGCTCATCTCGGAATGGGCGATGATGTATTCGAGCTCGCTCATCCGCAAATCCGGATTGATCGGCACGACGGAGACGCCGAGCGCGTTCAGCGCGAACCAGAGCTCGATGAACTCGGGGCGGTTCTGGAGCAGCAGCCCAACCCGGTGGCCTTCGCCGTAGCCGCGGCCTGCGAATGCCGCGCGCCGGCGCTCGACGCGGTCAAGCATGGCGGCATAAGAAATCTCGCCAGCCGCGATGCCGTAGATGCCAGCCGTTTCCGGCAGCACGTTGAAGAAGCCGGCCGCGCCCCGGCGCAGCGCGGTGTCACGAAAGCGGGCGAATACCGTCGTCGCAGCGGTCAAGGTCTGCTCACATGAAAAGCTGGATGTTGCCGAACGGCGCGTCGAAATTGACGAGATCGACGCGCTTGAGCTTGATCTTCAGGCTATCGCCGACCTGAACCAGATCGTGGGACGCCCATCCCGAAAACCGCTCCAGCAAATCGCCGCGCGTCTCCGTGTAGATGTAGGACGTCTTCGCCTTGAAAACGCCGGCCGCCGGGTCGCAGGCAACGATCTGCGGGGCCTGGAGCAGATGGTGGCAGCGGCTCTTCGGCTTCTGGCTGAAGGTGCGTTCGCCGGCCAGGCGTTCGACCCGCACCTTGAGCAGCAACAGGTCCTCGTACATCAGCGACGGCTGGAGCACCGGATCCTGCTGCTGCCACTCCATCGGCATCCAGTAGCGTCCCTCCGCATGGAACAGGTCGAGCCAAGCCTGCCATTGCATCGTATCGAGAAGTTCGGCCTCCCGGTAGATGAAGTCGGTGATCGTCTTCTCCGTGATCATTCCGCGGCCTCGACCTGCTTGTCCATGTCCATGGTCATGAACTTGGCCCAGGCATGAAACTGGTTCCGCATCTGGCGCTCGGAGGTGCCGTTGATGACAGCGGTCGCATCGGCCTCCTCGCCGTCCTCATAGAGACGCTGCAGATTGACCCATTGGTTGCCGTTGGACTTCAGCCCTTCCTGCGCGCGCTCGTACATTTCGAGATCGTCGTGGCCGACGATCGAGGTCGGCGCGTTGATGAAGCGGTTGTACATCAGCGCGCGCTCGTATAGCTTGTCGGGCGCGCCAACGAGCCGATAGACCCAGCTCTCGACCAGCGTCTTGTCCACCGCGATCGGGATGAAGTTGCGCAAGATCTGCACGGCACCCTTCACCATGATGTTCGGGAAATAGACGGTGTTGTGCCGGACTTCGCCGAGGATCTCGTGCGCCCGCTGTTCACCGTAGGCCGCGACCATCTGGCCGAGATAGCCTTCGACATCCGAATAGTTCGAATGGATCGAGTTGGCGACGCCGGTATGGCCGTGGCCGTTCGGCCAGATCCGGATGCCACTCTGCTCGTAGAACTCGTACGGGCTCATGAAGGGCCCGTAGAGCTGCACCGCCATCGGCGTTTCCGTGGCATCGCCCTGCTCGCACTTCCAGACCTTCACTGCGGTGCCGGCCGAGCTCTCATGCGCGACCATGGGATGGCAGGTGTCGGTCTGGTTCTCGACCAGCATCTTCCAATTGCAGGTGTGCATGTAGCGGATCGGTGCCGCCATCACGGCGAGCTTCCCCTCCGGCGAACGGTCCACCATGTTGTCGATGGTCGACAGGCTCTCGCCAAAATAATCCTCGAAGGACACGCCGGTGTCGTTCAGCCGCGCGAAGATGAAGTCTCGGTAGATTTTGACGTTCTTGATCCTCGACAGCCCCTCATTGGCCTTCGCATCGCCAAAGCCGGTGCCCTCATAGCCTTTCTTCAGGGGGATCGCGAGCAGCGAGCCGTCGGTCTTGAACGACCAGGCGTGATAGGGGCAACGGAAGAACTTTCCGGTGTGGCCGCAGGGCTCGGAGGCGATCTTCACGCCCTTGTGCGGACAGCGGTTATAGAAGACGTGGATCGAGCCGTCGATGTGGCGGCTTGCCATCACCGGCTGGCGGCCGATGTTGGCGGTGATGAAGTCGCCGGGCTTCGACAGCTGGCTCGCATGTCCGACATAGATCCAGCTGTTCGGGAACAGATGCTCCATCTCGAGATCAAAAACCTCGGGATCGACATAGACGTCGCGGTGAACTTCGGCCTCGCGCACCAGCGCTTGAATCGCGCCGGCATTCTGTCCGTATCTTGCCATGGTGTCCCTCACCTCCCCTTAGAGATCCAGCACCAGCCGTTCCGACTTCGCGCGCGACACGCAGATCTGCATCACCTTGTTCGATGCCTTCTCGTCGTCGCTGAGGATGACGTCGCGATGGTCAGGCACCCCTTCGATCACGCCGCACTGGCAGATGCCGCAGTCGCCGCGCTGGCAGTCGTAGAGAACGTCGAGCCCCGCCGCTTCCAGCGCCTGGATGATGCTCTGGCCGGCCGCAACAGTGACCACCTGTCCGGTCGATTTAAGCTCGACCTCAAAGGGCTTGTCGGGCGAAGACGGCTGCTCCGCCTTGAAGAGCTCATAATGGATCCGATCCGCAGGAATACCCCGGGCGAGCGCGGCCGCCTTCACCGCATCGATCATGCCTGCGGGACCACAGGCGTAGACGTGCGCGCCTGCGGGCGCATCGCCAAGCGCTGCCGCGATATCAAGCCGGGAGTCGTCGCTGTCGTAGTGGACGGACAGACTCTCCGCGCAAATCGTCTGCAACTGCGGCAGGAAGGCCAACAGTCCTTCCGTCCGGCCGGCGTAGTGCACCCGGTAAGGAATGCCCTGCGCCTTCAGCTTCGCCGCCATCGACAGGATCGGCGTGATGCCGATTCCGCCGGCGAACAGCAGCGCCGGCGAACGGTCCTCGTGCAAACCAAAATTGTTGACTGGTCCCGTCGCGGTGACGACGTCGCCGACCTTGAGCGCATGCATGAACTGGGAGCCGCCGGTACTCTGTTGCTCACGCAGTACGCCGAGCGCCAACGTCCCCTCGGGCAAATCCGGCAGGGCCATCAAGGAGTAAGGCCGGTCGCCCCCGCTCGGAAGCGACACGCGGATATGCGCACCAGCCTGCCACTCAGGGACGCTTCCGCCGTCCACGCCGAACACAAGGCTCCGAATGAACGGTGTCTCCGCAGCGACCGACTGCACCTTGAGTCTCAGCGGATGCGCGTCCATTCAGGCATCTCGAGTTATATGAATTTGCATATTTTTAGACATGTAATAATTCGTTGTCAATCGGCCTGGGGGGAAGGCCGGGGTCGAGCGCAGCCGGCGTGGGAAGATGGGCTCGGAACGAGCGAAGTCGTTGCGGAAGGACGGCGCCCCAACTACCGCCGTCATGCCCCGCGCAGGCGGGGCATCCAGTACGCCGCAGCTTCTCCGTATTCGTCGCCGTCTCTGGAATACTGGATCGCCCGCCTTCGCGGGCGATGACAGCGGCGTGCGTGGAAGCGCCCTACGACTTCCGCTTGCCGGGATCGCTGTCGGGGCTGTCGGGCTTCTGGAACATCAACAGCGGGCGGAAGATGAATCGCGCATAGGCCTCGTAGTGGCGCTGGGTCGAGAGAGCGTACTTCAACGGCGTCGCGTAGCTCGCCTCGAAGGTCATCGACGGCGCGTAGGTAAAGGAGAAGCCGGTGCCCACCGAGGCCAGTTCGACGATGCCGGGGAACGTCGAATAGACCGCGCCCCAATCGGCGAAGACGTAGGTATCAAAGCCCCTGAGCCAGTTCGACCAGTTGTAGTGCAGCTCGGCGTTGACATAATAGCCGCTGTCGCCCGCGACCGCGTTGGTCGGATAGCCGCGCACGGTGGTCGGCCCGCCGATCGAAAAGATCTGGTCGCCCGGCAACAGTTTTTCCTGCGTGTACTGCCAGCTCGCCAAAAAATTGACGCTGAAGTTGGGCGGCCCGCCGGCCGCCGACGCGATCATCGTGCCGGTATAGGTGTTGAAGGTGCGGTTGTTGCCCAGCACGTGGTCGTGCCATTCGATGTAGTTCACGGCAGGCGAGACGGTCACGGAATAGTTGTCGCCGAAGCGGCTCAGAGCGAAGCCGCCGGTTGCCTTGTCATAGTGGTCGTTGGTGGTGGCGACGTCGACGAAGCGGCTGATCGTCTTGCCTTCGGTCTGGGCGGCGTTGAGCAGCAGCATCCAGTTCTGGGTCACCCAGACCGGCTGGCTGAAATTGACCGAAGCCTGGCTCGAGCGTCCGGTGACGTCGAGTGCGACGAACGGCCCCTGGATGATCTTGATCTGGCCCTGCGTGTAGCTGACGCCGACGCGCCCGCCCCACGGATTCACCGGGATGCTGTAGGCGACGTTGCCGTTGAGGTTGCCGTCCGACCGTACGCCATAGAAGGTCAGACGGTCGTCGACGCCGAACAGGCCGTGGCGCTTGTAGAACATGCCGCCTTCCCACCGGCCGGTATTCTGGACGCCCTGATTGTCCACGAAGAGCTGCCAGGTATCGACCGGCGGCTCGATGACCGCGAATTGCAGGTCGGTCAGGCCAAAATTCGTTCCCGGCTGTAACAGCGCCTTGATCTGCACGTCATTGGTCCGGTTGAACCAGATCACGTCCCGATTGAGCTTGGGAACGTCGAGCACCTCGCCGACGGGTTCCTTCACCCGCTGGAGGATGTAGTCGGTGCGGGTCTGCTGATTGCCCGTGACGGCCATCTTCTCGAGACGCCCTTCGGTGAGCTTGACGCGAACGACGCCGTCCTTGGCATCCTGCTCCGGCAAGGTCGCAATCGCCGTGACGATGCCGCGCTCGGTATAGATGGCATTGATGTCTGCGACCAGCTGGAGCAGCGTCGCGATGTCGGCGTCCTTGCCGACATATTTCTTCGCGATCTCGTCGAGCTCCGCCGGCGTGATGAACTTCGAGGTGTCGAACTCGACCTTGCGCAGCTTGAATTTGGGTCCGCCGGGCTTCAAGAGCGGCGCCTTTTCCCGCTCGCCGCCGATCACCGCAGGACCCTGGATCTTCGGTGGCGCGCTGCGCTGCTCGAGCTGCTGGCGCTGGCGGTCGATGTCGTTCTGGATCACGCCGGGATTGATCTGCTGGATCTGCGCGCGCGCCGGGACGATGCAGGAAACTGCAAATCCGATCCCCAGCGCTGCCCCAAGCCCCCGCATCGTCGTTACTCGATCCCGTTACCTGGCCTCGGCGAAATGGCCGAGGTCTGGCTTCGCCGCTCCGGTCACGGCCGCGTCCTTCCAACCCGCACGACCGGCGCGCTGGCCCGGCTGATGACGCCGTAGCTTGCGCATGTCGCTGAGGCCTTCGACGTTGACGGCGGGGCCCGCGCCGATCGCCTCGACCGGCCGCGGCGTCAGCAGCGCGTCCAGCCGCGCATGGCCGGAGAGGCCGAGCAGGTAGAACGTCCCTGCCCCGCCCTTCTGCGCCAGCCAGGTATCGATGGTCTCGGTGCCCTCGCCGTCGATCGACACGTTGCGCAGCATGCTGGCGCCCGTATAGGCGTTGCAGCAGGTGTGCGACGACCCGTAATTGGTGACGGTGGCCGAGATGTCGCCGGTGTAGAACACGACATAGCTGTTGCTGATGTTGGCGTTGCCGATCTGGCTCATCGTGAACACGCCACCGGGCTGGTAGAGCTGCAAAGTCGGCCAGGCCGACGGCGCCGGCGAGCGGTTGTTCAGCAGCACTTGCTGAGTTGCCGTGGTCAGCATCAGCTGGCCGGGCACGTAGCCGTTCACGATGCTGACGGCCGGCGCGTCGGTGATGAAGTTCGCGTCCACTACCCGGAACTGGTTGATGATGATCGCGTCCGGGTCGATGAAGACGTTGGCCGTCGTCGCGGTCCCGCCGTTGTAGCCGGTGATGTTCATGATCAGCGGGATCGACGGGTTGGATTTGATCTGCTCGCCCTTGACGTTGATCGTGTTGGCCGCGAGGTCCAGCTCCTTGACCACGCTGACGAAGCCGATGGTCAGGTCGCCGGGCGATGCCAGCTTGACGGTGTTGCCGCGAATGCGGTCGAGCGCGATCGATCCAGCCGATTCGAAGTGCGTGTCGCCGTTCGCCGACAGTGATCCGCCGCGGATCGAGCCGGCGTCGGAGCGCAGGTTGATGTCGCCGGCATCACCCGGGATGCCGTTGGTGGTGAGCTGGCTGAAGACGATGTCGCCATGGGCCTGGAGCGACTGCGTGCCACCGCTGACGGCCGTGCCGAGCGTGATCCCGCCGGTCGTCGCGGTGATGCCGAGCGTGCCCGCGACCTGGAGGTTATCCCAGCGGACGATTTGGCCCTGGAGCAGCGCATTGCCGGTGGCCACCGTCAGGTTGTGGCCGGTGTTGGAGGTCGCCGCGATCAGGCTCACGGAGCCGTGGGCGTCGACCGAACCTAGCGTGGTCACGCCGCCCGAGGTCACCGTCTGCGCCAGCAGGAAGCCGGTGTTGGCGTTGACGTTGATGCTGCCTGCATCGCCGGTCACGCCGGTCGCGGTCAGTGCGTTGAACGTCACGTTCTGATGGGCGTGGATCGTCTGCGTGCCGCCGCTCTGCGCCGTCTTGAGGGTGATGCTGTCCTGGCTCGAGGTGATGCCGAGCGCCCTCGCGACATCAAGCGTGTTCCAGTTGACCGCACCGCTCGCGGTGAGCGAGCCGGCGCCGGTCGCTGCCGACAGCGTGTTGCCGGTGATGGTCGTGGCGGCCACCAGTGTCGCCGAGCCGTGGGCCGCGACCGAACCTTGCGTGGTGACCCCACCCGAGGCCACCGTCTGCGCCAGGATGAAGCCGGTGTCGGCATTGACGTTGATGCCGCCGGCATCGCCGGTCACGCCGGTCGCGGTCAGTGCGTTGAACGTCACGTCCTGATGGGCGTGGATCGTCTGCGTGCCGCCGCTCTGCGCCGTCTTGAGGACGATGCTGCCCTGGCTCGAGGTGATCCCGAGTGCCTTGGCGATATCAAGAGAGTTCCAGTTGACCGCACCGCTCGCGGTGAGCGCGCCGGCGCCGGTCGCCGTCGACAGCGTGTTGCCGCTGATGCTCGTGGCGGCGACGAGCGTGGCCGAA